>CAVWIK010000004.1:0-284532 GCA_963755115.1 uncultured Chloroflexia bacterium | reverse complement strand
GGCCGTCTCAAGACGAGGGCAGCGATCCCAATGAGGCTTACGGCGGCGAGCAGGGGCACCGCCGCCTTCGCGGCGCGGGGTGGCAGGATGAGTTCGAAGAACGGAACGGGATCGCCCCACTCGGCCTGGAGCGGCCCGACCGGACAATCACCGCCACCGACCACGAGCGCCCCTCCCTCGACGCAGAGGAAGGCGACACTCGCCCAGAGGCGCGGACTCCGCCGCCCCGTCACGGCCGAGCCCCAGATGTAGCCGAGGCACCCGAGCTGCGCCACCGACCACGCCGCGTGCACGACGCGCCAGGCCCGCGCTCGACCGCCGAGCGTCGCCCAGCTGCTCGCCGGAGGGTGCGGGTCGACCGTTGCGCGCGTCACGGTCATGCGTCGGTCACCTCGAAGACCTGTGGACGCGGATGGCTCGCCTCCGCGCGTGCCTTGATCCCTTTCAGCATGCCCGTCTCCATGTAGTGGTGCAGCAGCTCGCCGGGTCCGCGTTCGATGAGGGCCGCGACCGGCCACAGCAACGGCCAGAGCACCGGCACCCTGCGGGCGAACGGTTCGAGCCAGCCGCCACGGGTCCGCGCAATAAGACGAGTCCTCGCGCCCGCATCGAGCGGTTCCAGGACCAGCCACTCGCCCGCGATCAGGCAGCTGGGGCGATCGAGCGCTATGACGTCGACCGTGTTGAACCGCGAGTAGGGGACCTTGTCCCCGACGTGGAGGTCCTGCCATTCGGGGTGGATGCGGACTGCCGAGTGACCGTCGGCGTAGGTAATGAACAGCAGGCGCTCGACCCACTCATGCGTGTAGAAGCCGGCTCGACCAGAGCCCATCTGGACGAGCCACGGCCAGACCACCTCGGGCGGCGCGTCGATCGTGATCGCGCGGGTGGAGACGGCCCGACGGCCCGGTTGGCTCTCGAACTGGTCACCCGGCAGGACCATACGGGCCTCCGCCTCGGTCGCGCCCCAGCGGCTGATCCGCGGACGGACGAGGATCGCATAGACCGATCCGCTCACGCTGGCGGCAGAGGCAAGGACGGCGATCGCGCCCCGCAGCTTGTTCATGCCGTCCGCTCGATTAGGGGTGGAGCCCCGTCAACGCTGCGGTCGGCACGGCCTTGCGCTCTCTGAATGCGACGATCGCGCCGAGGAGGAGAAGGCCGAGGCCGGCCAGATAGGCCATGAAGATGACCGCGGTGTCGGCGAGCGCAGGGATGACCCCCGGGGCCACGGAACCAGCGAGCAGGACGGCCACGATCATCAGCAGGGCGGCGAGACCCGGCCTGGCGCCCGCGAGGGCGGTGCCGGCGATCGCGATCACGCCGGCCATGACGGTCATCACGGCACCAACGAAGACCGTATCGGCACCGCCCACGACGAGCGCCACGATGCCACAGACGAGGGCGAGGGCTCCGCCGAGGACGCCGACAAACCTCAGAGTCGTATGCATAAGATCACGACCTCGCTTCTGGCTCACGAGGTAGTGCCCCGTCACACGTTGTCGCTATACGGCACTCCGTCCTGAGCCGTGAGGACGCGAGCCCGCGCACCTAAGTGCCTCATCCTGCGGCTCGGCCACGACTTAGGCACAGTGCCACTCAGCCCGAAGTCCTACAAGGGCGTCCTCCGCCGTAGCGTTTCCATCCCGGATCCTGGCGCATCGATGATACGGAGCGGAGAGGCGGAGGCGGGTCGCACCACAGATAGGCGCGGTCGACTGACGGTACCGGCGACTTCTGGGCGGCGTATCTCGGGCGGGAGTGCCTCTACGGGCAGAGCCTCAGCTTCCAAGCTCAATGCCAGGTCTTGCCGGGTGAGCCCACCCCATCAGTCGACGTGGTCCGTCGATTGGAGGGACTCCAGCCGTTCCTGATGTCCCGTCGGAGATAGGAGCGCTGGGTGGGCGGGTCGTCGACCCGGATCCGTTTCCGTCACGACGCAGCCGGACCGAGGCGTGTCAGGTCGAGCCGACGCAGGCGTTCGGGGTCGGCCAGCACATCGATCTCGAGGATCCTGCCGGCGTGGACCATGAAGCCCATCACCGAGAACGGCTCACCGTCCTCGTCGCGGGAGACGATGCCGGCCAAGCCGTTGACGAGCGCGTGCTGGACATCGAAGCCGGTCAGACGTCGCGTGATCGTGAGAGCCGATCGCGCCACCATCTCGGCGCCGCGGATCTCCCGAGTGGCTCCCAGCCAGCGTGCGCCGCCGTCGGCTCGCAGGACGACGTCCGGGTCGAGGACCGCGAGCACGCCTTCGAAGTCGCCGGTGCGGACGGCGGCGATGAACGTATCGACGACCGCTCGCTGGGCGCGGAGGTCCCGATCAGGAGGCGGGGCGACCCCGCGGACGCGGCGCCGGGCCCGGCTTGCCAGCTGCCTGGTGGCGGTCGGGGTACGGCCGACGATCGGCGCGATCTCCTCGAACGGCACGGCGAACACGTCGTGCAGCACGAACGCCACTCGCTCGGCAGGCGCGAGCGTCTCGAGCAGCACGAGGAGCGCCAGCCCGACCGAGTCGCCGAGGAGGGCCTCGTGCTCGGGATCCATCCCGTCGGGGCGATCGATGATCGGCTCGGGTACACGGCCGGGTGGGTACTCTTCGTGCCGCGCCTTGCGCGCGCGGAGCATGTTGAGGCAGACCCGTGCGACGACCGTCGTCAGCCACGCACCCAGGTTGTCGATCTCCCTCTCGTCAGTCCGGCTGATCCGGATCCAGGCTTCCTGGACGGCGTCCTCAGCTTCCGTGGGCGAGCCGAGCATCCGGTAGGCGAGCCCACGCAGCCGGCGGCGGTGGGCCTCGAATCGCTCTGCGAGCAACCCCTGTTCGTCCACTCGGTCACGTTCCTTCGTTCGGGGGTGTCACCTCATTGACCCGCCCAGACGGGATGGTGTGACCGAAGGAGAGTACCCATGGACAAGCCGATCCTGGTCACCGGGGGCACGGGCACCCTGGGCCGGCTCGTCGTTGCCCGTCTCCGGGAGGCGGGACGAGACGTCCGCGTGCTCAGCCGCCACGGGGACGCAGGCTCGAACGGCGGGGTCGAGTTCGTCACCGGCGACCTGGCCACGGGCGCTGGGGTCGAAGCCGCGGTCGACGGGATCGAGGTCATCGTGCATTGCGCCGGCAACCGCGTCGGCGACGACGACACGACGCGGAACCTGGTTCGCGCAGCATCGCGGAGCGGGTCCCGGCATCTTGTCTACATCTCCGTCGTCGGCGCCGACCGGATCCCGGTCCGGAGCCGGGTCGACCGGGCGATGTTCGGCTACTTCGGATCGAAGCTGGCCGCCGAGCAGGTCGTGACCAGCTCGGGCATTCCCTGGACCACACTTCGTTCGACCCAGTTCCAGCAGTCGTTCCTGGCCGTCGCACGCGGGATGGCGAAGCTGCCCGTGATCCCGGTTCCGCGCGGCTTCCGGTTCCAGCCGATCGATGCCCGCGAGGTCGCGGCGCGGCTCGCCGGATCGGCCCTCGCCGAACCCGCCGGCCTGGTCCCCGAGATCGGCGGGCCGCAGGTGCTCGGCATGGGCGAGCTGATCCGCATTTATCTGCAGGCCACCCACCAGCGCCGACTGATGGCGTCGGTCCCGACGATCGGCGGGGCAGCCGCAGCGGTCCGGGCGGGCGCCAACCTGACCCCCGACGGCAGCGTGGGCCGAACGACGTGGCAAGACTTCGTCGCCGGGCGAGTAGGCCGTGCGGGCGAGATGAGTCCCGGCCCGGCATAGCTCTTGGGCCGCAGACTTGCTTCTCCTGGAGCGCGACGCTCCGCCCGTGTGAAGTTGGGAGAGCGGCAGCTTCCTAAGCTCAATGCCAGGTCATGCCGGGTGGGTGAAGGGTAGAGCTGGATCGATCGGACTGGGAAGCTGCGGCCGTCGGCCGTCGCGGAGCGGCCCTCGGCGGCATCGCCGCCATCCGTACCCTTGATTGAGCCTTGGACTTCGGCGAGAGTTGTCCGATGACCAATCGCACGTTCCTCGTCACCGAACCCACGCGGGCGTTCCTCGATTACATGGGGCAGGAGCGCGAGGTGACGCTGGCTCCTGGTACCCGCCTTCAGTACGCAGGCCCGAATGGCTTCGGCGACCCATGCTCGGACATCTACATGGATTGGGACGAGTTCGTGCCGCTCGATGGGCCTTGGGTCGGCCAGCTTGTCGTGATCGAAGACGCCGACACCCCCCGTGACAGCCTGGCCAGTCATGGCTACGGGCCGCACTTTGGGTCACGGCGACGGCTCGGACCGCCCGACTCGGTGGTCGCGGAGGAGCCGCTGCCGCCAGATTGGACGTGGCAGAGCGTCGGCTAGGTCTGTCATTCGTTCCTAGCCTGGAAATCGTCGTCGATCTCGCCCCAGCCGAGCGTGAACACTGGTACGACCTTGTCGCCGAGTGGTCTGCTCGGCCCTGAGCATGTTCGTTCGCCCCAAGGCACAGTGATCCCACCGCGTGCCGCACGCCGCGTAGCCGTCGGGCTGCCCACACCGATCTCGGCATCCGCATTGAGCCGAAGCGCGCGGGCGGCCCGGAGCGCTCATGGGTGCGACTCGGCGATCCTCGCGACGTCCTCGCGCGATACGAACGCATTGGGAACTGACCCAGGGTTGACGGCCACGACGAGCCCTTGTTCTGCAGGCCGGCGCCTCGGGCCAGACGCGAACTTCGTGCATCCCATATCTCGTCGTCCGTCCGTCGTCGAGGTCGGCCGGGACGTTCGTGGTCATGACACGAGAGTGCGGGCGGCGGTGTCGCCAGCGCAAGGGGTCTCTCGTTCTGACTCGATGACCATTTCGAGATCACCACCGCGCGACTCCACAGGTGAAGCACCAAGCGCCCGTGCCGGACTTGAAGAGATTCATCAGCTTGAGCGAGGCCAGGATCGCCGGGTGCCCGTTGTCGATGAGCCACTTCTCGAAGCGCTCGATGTCGTACCGGCAGCGGTCGATCGACGACTGCTCCGGTCCTCTTTCTACAAGTCGGCGAGGAACGCCGATAGACCTTCCTGAGCGGTGCGCCGGGTCGTCGAGGAGAGCCCTGATAGACTTCGCGCCGCGGGCGGGAGTAGCTCAGTTGGCAGAGCGGCAGCCTTCCAAGCTGCATGTCGCGAGTTCGAACCTCGTCTCCCGCTCCACCTCCCCCTTGTGCTCGCCGTTCTCGACGCGGACGCAACGGTTCGTGGCCCATCGAGGGTTCATCCCGTAGGAGGTCCGAAACCTCCATCGGAGGTGGGCCTTGGCGAACGCGCAAGGGAGCTCCGTCGCCCGCGCGCCGAGCGGATCATGGGCGTCCTCGGACGCGACCCGACGGTCGATGCAGGGAAATCGGAGCCGCGATACGCGCCCCGAGGTCGCCGTCCGGTCCGCGGTCCACGCCCTGGGGCTCCGGTTTCGGGTCGGGGCACGGCCCGTGCCCGGGGTGCGCCGGACCGCCGACCTCGTCTTTCGGAGCTCACGCATCGCGGTCTTCGTCGACGGCTGCTTCTGGCACGGCTGCCCTGACCACTTCGTGATGCCGCGGACCAACATCGAGTACTGGGCGGCCAAGATCGGGCGCAACCGCGACCGCGACGCCGAGACCGACACGCTGCTCCGGACCGCGGGCTGGACGGTCATCCGGCTCTGGGAACACGAGGATCCGCGAACGGGAGCCGGGCGCGTCCGGGCCGCGCTGGCACGCCATCGCGACCGATAGGAAAGATCCGAACCCGGTCACCCCGCGTCATCCCATACTGCGGGGCATGACCCGGCGCGTCCGTTGGCTCCACCTCTCCGTGGCCGTCGCACTCATCGCGACCGCCTGCGGCGTGCCGCAGCCGTCCCCGAACCCCAGCGAGCTGTCCGCCGTCGAGCCGTCCGCCACCCCCACCATCGACTGGCACGACCCCACCCAGCCGGTCGAGGGCCGCGTCGAGGCCCTCCTCGCCGCGATGACCCAGGACGAGAAGATCGGCCAGATGACCCAGCTCGAGAAGGGGTCCATCGACCCCGGGGGCGTGACCGCCCTCATGCTCGGCTCGGTGCTGAGCGGCGGCGGCGGGGCACCGATCCCGAACGACCCGGACAGCTGGTACCGGATGGTCGACGCCTACCAGAAGGCCGCCCTCGCGACCCGCCTCGGCATCCCGATGCTCTACGGCGTCGACGCCGTCCACGGCCACAACAACGTCGTCGGGGCCACGATCTTCCCGCACGAGATCGGGCTCGGCGCGGCGAATGACACCGGCCTCGTCGAGCGGATCGGCCGGGCCACCGCCGTCGAGATGGCCGCGACCGGGATCCGCTGGGACTTCGGGCCGGTCGTGGCCGTGCCGCAGGACGTTCGCTGGGGGCGGACCTACGAGGGCTACGGCGAGGATCCGCTCCTCGTGAGCGATCTCGGCAGCGCGTTCATCCGCGGGCTCCAGGGCGCCGACCTCACCGCCACCGATTTCGGCGGCCGCCACCGCCAAGCACTTCGTGGGCGATGGCGGGACGGCCTGGGGCTCATCGACGACGCCCGGCTACAGCATCGACCAGGGGATCACCGATCTCGACGAGGCGACGTTCCGCGCGCTCCACCTGACGTCCTACGAGGCGGCGGTCGAAGCCGGCGTGCGGGTGGTCATGGCGTCCTTCTCGAGCACCAGCGCCGGCAAGGTGCACGGGGATTTCCACCTGCTCACCGAGGTCCTCAAGGATGAGTTGGGTTCACCGGGTTCGTCGTGTCCGACTGGGGCGGCGTCGACCAGGTCTCGCCCGACTACGACAAGGCGGTCGCCCAGGCCATCACCGCGGGCATCGACATGGTGATGGTGCCGTACGACGGGATGCGCTTCCAGACCGCCGTCCGGAACGGGCTTACCAACGGCGACATCCTCGAGAGCCGCGTCGACGACGCCGTCCGCCGGATCCTGCGCGTCAAGTTCGAGCTCGGGTTGTTCGAGCACCCGATGCCGCCCGGCCGGGCATGCCGCCGATGTCGGCTCGGCAGCCGATCGCGACCTCGCCCGCACCGCCGTTGCCGAGTCGCTCGTGCTCCTCAAGACCAGACGCGGCATCCTGCCGATCGACCCGAAGAAGGGCACGGTGTTGCTGGCCGGCCCCGGCGCCGACGACATCGGCCTCCAGTCGGGCGGCTGGACGATCCAGTGGCAGGGGAGCCCGGGGCCGATCACGCCCGGGACGACGATCGCCGACGCCCTCGCCAAGTCTCTCGGGACCGTCTGACCTTCGACGCCGCCGGCGACTTCAAGGCCGGCACGCACGCGCGGACCGGCATCGTGGTGGTGGCCGAGCCGCCCTATGCCGAAGGGCTGGGCGACTCGGCGACGCTCGCCCTGCCACCGAGCGAGGTCGCCCTCGTGGCGAAGATGCGGAAGCTGGTCGACCGTCTCGTGGTGGTCATCCTGTCCGGCCGCCCGGTCATGCTCGACGAGATCCTTCCCTCCGCCGACGCGGTCGTGGCCGCCTGGCTGCCCGGGACCGAAGGCGCAGGCGTGGCCGACGGCCTGCTCGGCGTGACGCCGATCGAGGGCCGGACCCCCTACACCTGGCCGCGCACGCCCGCGGACGCGCCGAGGACCGCGAAGGAGGCGTGCGACGGCGCCGTCTTCCCGCTCGGCTACGGCCTCGACGTCTCGGGCGCCCGGCTCGGCGATCCCGCTTGCCCGACGCCCTGAGCGCCGCGCAGCACGCGGCGACGCTCGTCATCGAGCTCGGCCATGGCGGCCCAGCGGGCGAACGCGCCGGGTCGGATCGGGGGCAGCTCGCCGCCGCGGGTGGTCGATCGTCGACCGGATGTCCGGTTGAGGAACAGGTAGAACGCTCGCATCGGAGACCTCCCTTCGCTTCGGCGGACCTCCCGCCTCTCGGTCTCCAGACTCGCTGACGGGGGCGCGGGCGCCATCGGGCGATGCCTCATTCGGCGCGTCCCCGGCACCTCAAACGCGATGACCCGAGCGTAGACTCGCCGGGTGACGAGCCTGATCACGAGTCGCGAGCTGGTCGGGCGGGCCGCGGAGTCGCGCGTGCTCGACGACGCCCTCGCGCGCGCGGCGACGGGATCGCCCGGGATCCTGCTCGTCGCGGGCGAGGCCGGGATCGGCAAGACCCGGCTCATCGACGATTTCCTCGAGCGCGCGCGTGCGGCCGGCAGCGCGGTCCTCGTGGGTGGCTGCCTCGACCTCGCCGACGACGGGCTGCCGTACGCGCCGCTCACGCAGGCCCTCCGCGGGTTCCTCCGGGACGTCCCGCCGGACCGCATCGCGACGCTGCTCGGCCCCGCCCGGGCCGAGATCGCGCGGCTGCTCCCCGCGATCGGGACCGGGGACGGCGTCGCCGCCGACGAGCCGCCCGCGGACGCCGACGCGCGGAGCGGTCTCGCGCAGGCGAGGCTGTTCGGGCTCGTCCTCGGCCTGCTCGGCGACCTCGGTTCTGACGCGCCCGCGGTCGTGGTCTTCGAGGACCTGCACTGGGTCGACGGCGCGTCCAAGGACCTCATCACGTTCCTGGCGCACAACCTCGACCGCGAGCGCCTGCTGCTCGTCCTGACCGTCCGCACGGACGACCTCGCGGTCGGCGACCCGATCGAGAGCTGGCTCGCGAGCATGCAGCGGGAACCACGCGTGACGCGGCTCGACCTCGAGCGCCTGTCGGTCGCCGACGTCGCCCACCTGATGGGGACGATCCTCGGGACCGCCGTCGACGACGACGCCGCCGAGCGGGTCCACACGCGGTCGGGCGGCAACCCCTACTTCGTCGAGGAGCTCATCGAGGCCGACCGGCGCGGCGATCGCTCGACCCTGCCCCGGACGCTGGCCGACACGCTGGCCGGCCAGGTCGCCACGCTCCCGGAATTGAGCCAGCGTCTGCTCGGCATCGTGGCGCTGGCGGGACGGCCGATCGACGAACGACTCGTCGCGGAGGTCGCCGAACGCCCGGAGGCCGACATCCGCGAGCCGATCCGGGCGGCCGCGACCTCGAGGGTGCTCGTCGTGGACCAGCCGACCGGCGCCGCTGCGACCCCGCCACGCGCTCCTCGGCGAGGTGGTGGAACGCGACCTCCTGCCCGCGGAACGCCGCGCCATCCACGAGCGGTTCGCCATCGTGCTCGCGCAGCGGCCGGACCTCGCCGATCCGAGTCCCGCCGGCGCGACCGCCGAGCTCGCCCATCACTGGCTCGCGGCCGACCGGCCGCTCGAGGCGTTCCGCGCCTCCATCCGGGCGGCCGAGGAGGCCGGGAGCGTGTTCGCGTACGTCGCCGCCGCGCGGCACTACCGCCAGGCGATCGAGCTGGAGGGCCGCGTCTCGGTCGAGGCACGCGCGGCCGCGGACGACCTGCCAGACCCCGTCGAGCTGCGCCGCCGCGCTTCGTGGGTCGCCGACGACGCGGGCGAGACCGACCTGGCCATCGCGTGGCTGCGCGACGCGCTCGCGCGCGTCGATGCGACGGCGGACCCGCGACTCGCCGGCTTCCTCCACTCGAGGATCGGGTACAGCCACTGGACGGCCGAGCGGAACGAGGAGGCGCACGCCGAGCACGAGGAGGCCGTGCGTCTCGTCCCCGCCGACCCGCCGTCCGCGGAGCGCGCCCAGGTGCTCGTCGGCCTCGCCGGCTGGCTGATGGGCGCGGCCCGCTACGGCGAATCGCGCCGCATCGTGGAGGAGGCGATCGCCTGTGCCGTCGCCGCCGACGCGCCCGGCCCCGAAGGGCGGGCCCGGATGATCCTCGGGTCGGACCTCGTGTCGCTCGGCGAGGTCGAGGCCGGCATCGCCGAGCTCGAACGGGCACGGCGGATCGGCGAGGAGGCCGGGCCGCTCGACACCGTGATCGCGGCGAGCGCCAACCTTGCCTTCTTCCTGATCGTCGCGGACCGGCTGGCCGACGCGGTCGACGCCGCGACCTCGGGCGCGGCCGCGGTGCGCGCGTACGGCCTCGAGCGGCGGTTCGGCGCGCATTTCGATGCGGCGGCCATCGACGCGCTGTATCGGGCCGGCCGGTGGGGTGAGGCGGCCGAGCTCGCGACAGTGAGCGTCGGTCGGCACTCGGGCAGCCTCGGCACGATCTACCGCGACGCGGCGATCGCCCGCCTGTTCGGGGCGCAGGGACGGACCGACGAGGCGCGCGAGCGGCTCGCGCCGGCGCAGGAGCTCGCTGAGGGCGACATCGACGCCGACCTGGCGGCGTTCGTCTGGCTCGTGGCCGCGGAGTCGGCCGTCGACGAGGGCCGGCCGGAGGACGCCGCGCTGGCGGTCGAGACGGGCTCGGCGCGTCTGGAGACGAGCGACGACCGGATCGTGGTCGGCCCGCTGTGCGCGACCGGCCTGCGGGCGGCCGCCGACCGTGCCGAGCGGGCGGGCGCGCTTCGGCGTCCGGACGACGTCGCCGCCGCGGTGGCGACGGCCGATCTGCTGCGGGCACGGGCCGACGCCCACTGGCGCGACCACCCGCCGACCACCGGTTCCGGGCGCGCGTACCGGCTGCTGTGCGGCGCCGAGGCCGCACGCGTCGCCGGCGCCACGGACCCGACGACCTGGCGGTCGGTCGCGGAGGCGTGGGATGTCGTCCCGATGCCCTATGCGGCGGCGTATGCCCGGTTCCGCGAGGCGGAGGCCGCGCTCATCGCCGGTCGACGCGACGACGCCGAGCCGCCGCTCAGGGCGGCGAGCGCCGCCGCCACGGAGCTCGCCGCGGGACCACTGGCGGTCGCGATCGACGGTCTCGCGCGGCGGGCGCGACTGTCCGTCGCGTCGGCCGAGGCGGCGGCGTCCGCTCCAGAAGCCGCCACGTCGGGCGCGACGGGACCCGCGGCCGAGGCGGCACCGCTTGCGGGGCTGGGCCTATCGGAGCGCGAGCTCGAGGTGCTGGCGCTCGTGGCCGCCGGGCGGACCAACGGCCAGATCGCGCAGGAGCTGTTCATCAGCCCGAAGACCGCGAGCGTGCACGTCACCCACATCCTCGACAAGCTGGGCGTGAGCAGCCGGATCGAGGCCGCGATGATCGCCGCGCGTGCGGGGATCGCGGCCCCGGACCAACCCGATCGCGGGGACTAGCTGGAGCTGTCGCCGAGACGCGCGGTGTACACCTGGACCGGGACCTTGCCGCTGGCCGTCGGCGTGCCGACCGAGATATCCTCGACGAGCAGGCCCTCGGCGGCGATGTCCGCCAGGAACGCCTGGAGCGCACCCGGCGTATCGTCGAGCAGTCTGGCCGAGACCTCCACGGCGCGGGCGTCGAACCCGGCCTCGCGGAGGACATCGCGCGCGGCCCTGGCCGCATCCTCGTGCCCGGAATCCTGCGCCCGCGCGCCGACCCAGAACGTGAACTCGCCGCCGAGCTCGATCCGCTGACCCCCGGCGGCCCGGAGGTTGAACCCTGAGCCGGCCAGGATCCCGAGCAGGTCCGCAAGGGCGCCTGGCCGGTATCCCGCGCTGCGGGTGATCACGCTCTCCTCGTCGTCATCGTCGGCGAACCCACCCGTCGACGACGACGTGTTGACCTTGACCTGGATGTGCATCCCGGACCTCCTTCCAACCCCTCAACAGGAACGGACATCGTACGACCCGGGTGTACACGTTCGGTGACACCCGGGTCGTCCCCGGCGCGGCGTCTCAGGCCCCGGCCGGGCGCATGAGGATCCAGCGCAGGTGCCGGACGCTGAACCGCTCACGCGGCTCCTCGTGGCTGGCGGCGCGTGCCGCCTCGCGAGCCGCGCTCACGTGGCGGTGCTGCCCCGCATCTCGTTCGAACCGCTCGCGACGGTCTCGCGCGAGCTGGAGCATCGTCTCCGGGTGATACATGGTGGTCGCCTCCGTGTCTCCGACCGAGGGATCTCGGCGTTGGGTCCACGGTGACGGCCGGGCCGGCCGCGGCCATCGGGCGACCGCCGGACGGCGAGGTGGTGGTGGCCCTCAATCTCGTCGACCGGGCCCGACCACCTACCTTACGGGTCAGTCGATCCAGACACGATCCTGGTTGTCCGGGTCGTCGATCGGCGACGACACGAACAGGACCTGGGGCGCGTCCTCGAACTGCCCGCCATGCGGCGTGTTCGCCGGGATCACCCACACGTCGCCCTGCTTGACCGGGCGGGTCACACCGCCGACGGTCACCGACCCGGTCCCCGCCAGCACGTACCCGATCTCGTCGTGGGTCGTATGGACATGGGTCCGGAACGGTCCCGGATGGCCCTGGAACACGAACACGCTCGACTGCGTGCCGTGGCCGAGATACGTCCGCTTGAAGACATCCGCCTCGGTCAGCTTGTCGGCGGCGACCGCCGCCGCGACGTCGATGACGTCGATCTTCGCCCGTTCGACGACCTGCTGGCAGGTCGGGCAGTGGTGCTGGATCGCGGCGTCGTGCTCGTGGTGGCTCATCGGGTGCCCTCCTTCTGGCGGTCGTGCCGCGCGACCGCGGCTTCGAACAGGAAGTGATAGACCTCGGTGTGGCGCTTGGCCTCCCAGACGTCGTCGCCCCAGATGTAGGCGCCGTGGTCGGCGACGATCACGGCGAACGCGTTCGCGAACCGCGGATCGGCGAGGACGCTCGTCAGCTGCTCGACGAGCTCGGCCTCGCGCGGGGTGTTCCGGATCAGCGGGATCCGATGGACGTCCCGGTTCCCGACGCCGCGGATGCCCTTGAGCATCTCGAGATCGCGGATCTCGACGTGGTCCACGGCTCCCGGCGAGGTCGCCGGCGAGCACGGCCGAGAGCGCGTGCGAGTGGACGATGCTGCGGGCGCCGCGCTCCCGCGCCGCGAGGCAGAAGATCGAGCGGCACTCGCTCGGACGGAGCGCGGGATCGGCGGGTGAGCGGACCACCGCGTCATTCGTCGGGTCGACCGTGAAGAACTCGTCGGGGCGGATCCGTTCCTTGTGGACGCCCGTCGGCGCCAGCAGCAGACCGTCGCCGTCCGCGGGTCCCGAGATGCCGCCGCCGGTCCCCGACACCCAGCCCTTCGCGTAGAAGACGCCGAGCAGCTCCACCAGGAGCCGTCGCGTCGCCTGTTCCGTCTCGCTCATGTGCACGTGCAGGGTAGGGGGTTCGCCGACGGGCGGCGCGGCGGAACGGCCATCCGACGGCCCCGGATGCGACTCTGGGCTATCGTCGGCGCGTGACCGAGCCACCGAACCCGTCGCCGCCCGACGCGACACCCGCGGACCGCCTCATCGCGGGCCGGTATCGCCTGGGTGAGGTCGTGGGACGCGGCGGGATGGCGACGATCTACCGGGCGGAGGACACGCAGCTCCACCGCAGCGTGGCGCTCAAGCTGCTCCGGCCCGAGATCAGCGCGGACCGCGACCTTGCGGACCGGTTCCGGCGCGAGGCGCTGGCCGCCACGGTCCTCCGCCATCGCAATATCGTCGGCTGCCTCGACACCGGCTCCGATCCGGCCGGGCCGTTCATGGTCATGGAGATGATCGAGGGCGAGGATCTCGCGGCGCGTCTGCGCCGGGACGGCCCGATGCTCCCTGCCGACGTGGCCCGGATCGGGCTCGACGTGGCCCGCGGGCTCGGCGTCGCCCACATCCGCGGCATCGTCCACCGCGACGTCAAGCCGAGCAACATCCTCCTGGCCCGTGACGGCCGGGCGATGATCACGGACTTCGGGATCGCCCGGCTCGCGGCGGATGCCGAGGCCACGCTCCCCGGGACGACCCTCGGCTCCGTCCAGTACTTCAGCCCCGAGCAGGCCCAGGGCGCCTCCACGACGCCCGCATCGGACGTGTACGGCCTCGGCCTGGTCATGTACGAGGCCCTCACCGGACGCCGGCCGTGGAGCGGCGACACCCCGTCCGAGATCGCCCTCGCCCGCGTCGGCGCCCGGGCGCCGTCGCCGCGCGACGCCCGTGCGGACGTGCCGCTCGCGCTCGACGCGGTCGTGACGAAGGCGCTCGCCGCCGATCCCCTCGACCGGTACCCGAGCGGCACCGCGCTCGCGTCGCGCACTCGAGCCGATCGTGCTCGCGAGCGAGCCGTCGTCGACGCCGACGCGCCGGACCCGGACCGCCGCGGCCGTCGGATCGAGCGCCGTCCCGCTGCGACGGGGGCCGGCCGCGCGTGCTGCGCCGGGGCGTGGTCCGCTGCGATCGCTGGCTCTGCTTGGCGTGCTGGCCCTCGCGATCGGCGGCTTCGCGATGGTCGTCCTCGGCGCCAACGAGGACGCCGGGCTGGCCGAGGCCACCGCCCGGCCGACGCGCACGGCCAAGCCGACCGGCGAAGCCCGCGAAGGTGACGCCCGTCCCGACCGCACGGGCGACCGCCGCTCACGACCGCGACCCCAGAGCCGACCCCGGAGCCCACCGACACCTCACCTCCGCTCCTCGCCTCGGACGTGTGCCAGCCGTTCTTCGACGTGTCCTGCTCGATGGACGCCGGGCTGTACGCGCCGGCCGTCTTCGACCCGCCCGTGGGGTTCCGCCTCGGCGACGGCTGGTCCACGGCGCACGACGCGCGCGAGCTCCTCGTCCTCGCCCGCGACACGGGTCGCCTGATCTTCGCGAGCGACGTCGGCCCCGTGGACGGCGCGCACGCCAAGGGGTTCGGGGATGGCTCCGCGCGCGACATCGTCGCCGCGTTCGCCAAGACGCACGGCCTCAAGGCCACGAAGCCCGCGACCCTCCACATCGACGGGCACGCCGGTCGCTCCGTGGACGTGACGCCGAAGTCGTCGGAGCGACCGGCCGTCTTCCGGACCGGCGACCGGATCTACGCGCTGGCGCCGGGTCGCACGACGAGGCTCGTCGTGCTCGACACCGATTCCGGGCCGCTCATCCTCGCCATCGAACCGTCCGACGGCCACACGCTGCGCGAGATCCTCGACACCGCGGACGACGTCGCGGGCACGATCCGCTTCCGCCGGGGCGCCTGAACCGGCGGCCGGCGACACGGCCAGACGCGCCAAAGCGGTGCGACCGGGAACCGGAGGGGACCGGACGGGCACCCGGACCGGGTACGCTGCGCGTTCATGTCCCTCATCGCCCTGCACGAACTCACCAAGCGCTATCCGGGTGGCGTCACCGCACTCGACGGCCTGACGCTGGACCTCGAGACCGGGATCATCGGCCTCGTCGGGGCGAACGGCGCGGGCAAGAGCACGCTGCTCAAGATCCTCCTCGGGCTCATGGAGCCGACGTCCGGGACCACCGAGGTCCTGGGGATGCCGGTCCGCGGGCGCGGGACCTCGATCCGCCAGCTCGTCGGCTACATGCCCGAGAACGACTGCCTGCCGCCGGACACCTCGGCGACCGACTTCGTGAGCCACATGGCACAGATGTCCGGGCTGCCCGGCTATGCCGCGCGCGAGCGGACGGCCGAGGTGCTCCGCCACGTCGGCCTGTACGAGGAGCGCTACCGGGCGATCGGCGGCTACTCGACCGGGATGAAGCAACGGGTGAAGCTCGCCCAGGCCCTCGTCCACGACCCCAAGCTGCTGCTGCTCGACGAACCGACGAACGGCCTCGATCCGGCGGGTCGCGACGAGATGCTCTCCCTCGTCCGGCGGACCGGCGCCGAGTTCGGGATCGCGGTCATCGTGGCCAGCCATCTCCTTGGGGAGATCGAGCGGGTGTGCGACTACCTCGTGGTCATCGACGCCGGTCACCTCCTGCGCGCCGCACCCCTCGGCAGCTTCACGGAACGGACGGGCTATCTCGCGGTCGAGGTCGAGGAGGGGGAGGACCGGCTGGCGGCCGCGCTCGAGGCACGCGGGCTGCAGGCGGCCGTGGACGGCCGGACCGTTGTCGTGCCGATCGTCGACGACCGCCCGTACGACGACGTGCGCGACGTCCTCGCCGAGCTCGGGCTGCCGCTCGTCCGCCTCGAGCAGCGCCGGCGAGGTCTCGAGGACCTCTTCGCCGACGCGCCGCCCGTCGAAACCCCGCCCGTCGAGACCCCGACCCGATGACCGACCAGCCGCCGCGCCTGGCGGGCGCCGCCGCGTCCGGTCCCGGCGGCAGCATCTACGACCTCGGGTACAAGGGCTACGACGGCCCGCGACTCGGGCGGCGGGCCGCGACGCGGGCGCTGTTCGCCAACAGTCTCCGGTCGGCGTACGGCATCGGCCGCGGGGGCCGGGCGAAGATCGCGCCCCTCGCGCTCGGCGGGCTTGCGATCCTCCCGGCGGTCCTCGCGGTCGCGATCGCGGCCCTGGCCGCCCAGGCGGGTGCCGGGAACTCCTTCGACCGGGCCTCGCCGGTCCGCTACGAGACCTATCACGGGCTGACGATCACGCTCCTCTTCCTCTTCTGTGCGGCGCAGGCGCCCGAGCTGTTCGGACGCGACCAGCGCTACGGGGTGCTGCCCCTCTACTTCTCGCGAGCCCTGGCCCGGACCGACTACGCGCTCGCGCGGATGGGCGGGCTGATGGTCGCGCTCCTCATCGTCGACGTGCTGCCGCAGTGCATCCTGTTCATCGGGCGCGTCCTCGTCGCGCCCGATCCCGTGACGGGGCTCGGCAACGAGGCGCCGGCCGTGCCGCGCGTGCTCGCCCAGGTCCTGCTCACGGCCCTGCTGCTCGGCGGGATGTCGAGCCTCATCGCGGCCTGGACGCCCCGGCGCGCCTACGCGACGGCCGGCATCATCGCGGTCTCGATCATCCCGCCGGTCGTGGTCGCGCTCGCGAACTCGATGGGCGGCGCGGACATCGCGCGGCTCGTCATCCTGCTGAGCCCCGGAGACGTCCTCGACGGCGCGAATGCCTGGATCTTCGGGGCGCTGTCGGAGAACCCGGTCGTCGCCACCGCCGGTCGTGCCCGGGCCCGCCTACGTGGCCGCGGCCCTCATCGGCAGCGCGGTCACGATCGGGCTCACGTTGCGCCGGTACGAGCGGATCTCGGCATGACCGACTCGATCCCGACGCCGGCCAACGCCGCCCCGACGCCGGCCGACGCGATCCCGACCCCGGCCCTCTCCGTCGAGCACGTCTCCCGCTGGTACGGCAACGTCGTCGCGATCAACGACATCTCGTTCGCGCTCGGCCCCGGCGTGACGGGGCTGCTCGGCCCGAACGGGGCGGGCAAGTCGACGCTGCTCCACATGATGAGCGGGCTCCTGCGGCCGTCGGCCGGCACCGTGCTCGTCGAGGGCAGGCCCGCCTGGAAACGGGCGTCGATGTACCGGCGCGTCGGGCTGGTCCCCGAACGCGAGTCGATCCACGCCTACCTGACCGGCTACGAGTTCGCGCTGCTCAACGCGCGCCTGCAGGGCCTTGCCGACCCGGACGCCGCCGCGGCCCGTGCGATCGCCACGGTCGAGCTGACCGAGTCGGCCGGTCGCCCGATCGCGACCTACTCGAAGGGGATGCGCCAGCGCGCCAAGCTCGCGGGCGCGCTCGTCCACGACCCGCGGATCCTGCTCCTCGACGAGCCCTTCAACGGGATGGATCCGCGGCAGCGGCTGCACATGATGGGTCTGCTGCGCGCGATGGCCGCCGAGGGCCGGACGATCCTCTTCTCGTCGCACATCCTCGAGGAGGTGGAGCGGCTGGCCGACTCGATCCTCGTCGTGTACGCCGGGCGGCTCGCCGCGGCCGGCGACTACCGCTCCATCCGCCGGTTGATGACCGACCGGCCACACACGTTCCGCGTCCGGTCCTCCGACGACCGCCGGCTCGCGGCGGCGCTGCTGTCCGATCCCACGGTCTTCGCGGCCGAGCTCTCCGCCGAGCGGCTCCTCGTGCGGACCTCCGATTTCGGCGCGTTCACCCGGGCCCTGCCCCGCGTCGCGCGCGACCAGGCCGTCACGCTCTTCGAGGTCGGCCCGACCGACGACTCGCTCGAGAGCGTCTTCAGCTACCTGGTCCATCGATGAACGCGTTCGGCGCCCTCATGACCGTGACGGTCCGCGGCCTCCTGGGTCGCCGCCGGCTCCTGCTCATGCTGCTGCTCGTCGCGATCCCGGTCGTGCTCGGCACGCTCCTCTCGCTGCGGGGCGGCCGGGCGGACGTCGACCGGGTGCTCGGCATCCTCATGGTCCAGACCGTCATGCCGCTCGTCGCCCTCATCCTGGGCACCGCCACGCTCGGCTCCGAGATCGAGGACGGGACGGTCGTCTACCTCCTCATCAAGCCGATCCAGCGCTGGATCGTGGCGCTCGCGAAGATCGTGGTCGCGGTCGCCGCGACGATCATGATGGTGGTCCCCGCGACGGTCCTGACCGGCCTCCTGATCGGCGGTCTCGACGCGGATTCGGTCAGGACGACGTTCGCCTTCGCGGTCGCGTGCATCCTGGGCGGCAGCGCCTATGCCGCCCTGTTCGTGGCGCTCAGCTCGCTCACGTCCCGGGCGCTGGTGGGTGGACTCATCTACGTCCTGCTCTGGGAGAGCGCCCTGGGTGGCCTGCTCGAGGGCACGCGGTTCCTGTCGATCCGCCAGGCGACGCTCGGGATCGCGGGCGGGCTGGGCGGCCGCTTCGATCGCCCGCCGATCGATCCCGAGGTCGCGTTCGCGGTCCTCACGATCACGGTCCTGGCCTCGTTGCTGGTCGCCAGCTGGCGGCTGGCGCGGTTCGAGATCAAGGGCGCCGATTGACGCTTGACCATCCTCGCGGAGGACGGGTAGCATCTCGCTGATGACAAGCGCCCTTGCATCGAACGGTCATGCGACCTTGATGTTCCGATGCCGACCCGTGGGCCGCTGACCGAGGTGTCGGCTCGACCGTGACTGCCGCGTTCTTCCTCCTGCTGCGAGAAGGCCTCGAGGCCGCCCTCATCGTGGGGATCGTCGCCGCCTACCTCGTCAAGCTCGGCCGGAGGGATGCGCTCCGCGGCGTCTGGATCGGCGTCTTCGGCGCGCTCGGCCTGTCGGTCGCGGTCGGCATCGTCGTGGCTCTCACGATCGGCCGGCTGCCGGTCGCGGTCCAGGAGGCGCTCGAAGGCCTCGCGGCGCTGTTCGCGGTCGGGGTCCTGACGTGGATGCTCTTCTGGATGCGGCGCCAGGGACGTGCGATGAAGGGGGAGCTCGAGCAGGGCGTCGACTCGGCCCTCGCGACCGGCTCGATGGCGGCACTCTCCGGTCTCGCCTTCGTCGCCGTCGCCCGCGAGAGTCTCGAGACCGTGCTCTTCCTGTTCGCGATCGGGGCGCAGACCGCCGACCTCATCGTGTCCACGCTCATCGGCGCGGCCGCGGGTCTGGCCGTCGCGATCGCGATCGGCTACGGGATCTTCGCGGCGGGCATCCGGATCGACCTGCGGCGCTTCTTCACGATCACGGGCGTCGTGCTCATCTTCGTGTCCGCCGGGCTCGTCGCGTTCGCGATCCACGCGTTCGGCGAGGCGGGGCTGATCGTCAACCAGGGCGCGGTCTTCGATCTCAACGGGGTGCTGCCGGCGACCGGTCCGCTCGGATCGCTGCTCGCGGGGCTGTTCGGCTACCGGGCGGCCCCGACGCCGCTCGAGCTCCTCGGCTACCTGGGCTACCTGATCCCGGTGCTCTACCTGTTCGTGCGGGGCGGCCGGCCCGTGGTCACGTCGCCCGCCGCGCCCGGACCGTCGGGCGCCGCGGGCGCCTGAGCCACCCGCTCAGTCGAGGAGCGTCCCGCCGATCACGCCGGTCGGTCCGGTGACGCCGGGCGGCGCGAAGAAGTAGCCGCCACCGACCGGCTGGATGTACTCGGCGAGCGGCTCCCGGTCCAGGCGCTTCTGGACGGCGACGAAGCCCTGCTCGAGATCCCGCTGGAACGCGACGAAGAACAGCCCCTCGTGGAGCAGCCCGGCGTCGTCGAACCCGCAGCTGAACGAGTAGCCGCGACGCAGGATCCGGTTCCGCTGGGTGTCGGCCGTGCGCGGGTTCGCGAGCCGGATATGCGCATCGAGCGCGATCAGCTCGCCATGGGGATCCTCGCCGTAGGCCGGATCGTCGTCCTCGCGATCCTTTCCGAGCGGGGCCCCGGTGCGCTTGGTCCGGCCGATGATGCCCTCCTGCTCGCCGAGCGCCGTCCGGTCCCAGCGCTCCACGAACATCCGGATCGTGCGCGCGACCAGGTAGCTCGCCACCGATCGCCCAGGCCGGCTCGCCCTGGTCGGGCCCGACCCAGACGAGCTCGTCCATGGTGGCGGCATCGGTCACGGGCGGGTTCGCGGTCCCGTCCTTGAAGCCGAGGAGGTTCCGCCGGGTGGCCGGCGTCGCGCCACCCTCGATGCCGCCCGGCCGCTGCTGGAACCCGTGCATCAGCCAGCGGATCACGAGCGAACCGCGGGTGCCGAGCATCAGGTAGCGCAGCGCATGGATGCAGCTGGCCTCGTCGGTGGCGCAGATCTGGAGGAGCAGGTCGCCGTGGGTGAGCTCGGGCTTGAGGCGATCGTTCGGGAACGCGGGCATGCGGACGAGCTGGCGCGGCGCCCGGTCGGCCAGGCCGAATTGCCCGTCGAAGAGCGAGGACCCGAACGCCACGGTGATCGTCAGGTCCGATGGGCCGACGGTCGGTCCGACGATCCCGCTCTCCGGCGGCGGGTAGAGGGCGTCGCCGGCGTCCGGGGCGAGTCCGCCGGTGACCTGCCCGGTCCGCCGGGTCAGCTCGGCGAGCGCCGTCGCGAGCTCGGGCCGGCTCGCGACGACGAGGTCCATCGCCACGAAGATCGCGGCCGCCTGCGGTCGCGCGGGCGTCACGATGCCCGCCTGGTGGACGCCCTCGAACGGGATGTAGCCCGGGATCGTCCCGCGGGCAGGCTTCGGCGGGGCCTCGGCCGCGGCCGCGATGGCCAGCCCGCCGACGCCGCCGGCGACCGCCGCAGCCCCGACGACCGCGGAGCCGGCGAGGAAGTCGCGACGCGAGAGGTGACGCTCGGGACGCATGGCGTCGGGTCGCTCAGGCCCCGAGGCCGAGGCGCCCCGGCAGTTCCGCCAGCAGCTCGGAGAGGTTCGCCAGACCGGCCTGGAGCGTCTTGAGGTCGGCCGGGGTGATCGCGTCGAACGTCTGGAAGCCCTTCGTCTCATCGCCGTACCTGGCGATGAGCGCGTTCACCTGGGCGTAGGCAGCGTCGAGATCGGCGAGGTACGCGGCATCGATGCCCGAGATGACCGGCCGGAGCAGGTCGACGATCTTCGCGGACCCCTCCACGTTCGGCTGGATGGACCAGAGGTCGAGCTTCGAGTAGCGGTCCTCCTCGCCGGTCATCTTCGACTGGGCGACTTCGTCGATGAGCTCGCCGGCGCCACGCGCCATGACGCGCGGGTCGATCTCGAGCGTGTCGAGGCGGGATCGCAGATCGGCGACATCGGCGCGGAGCCCGGCCGTGAGCGTGCCCAGACCCTCGGTCGTGCCATCGACCCAGAGGCCCTTCTCGATCCGGTGGTAGCCGGTGAACGCGGGATCGTCGGCGCCGGCCTCGAAGTCGTCCTCGCGGGCGTCGACCTTCGGGTCGATGTCGGCGAAGAGCTCGGCGATCGGCTCGATCCGCTCCCACGGCACGCGGGCGGGGCCGTAGGCGGCCTTCGCGGCCGCGAGATCGCCGACGTCGACCGCGGCCGTGAAGGTCCCGACCACCGACACGAGGTCGTCGGCCTCGCCCACGACGTAGGTCTTGTAGTCGGCCACGATCTTCGCGAGCGTGGCGGCGTCGACGACCCCGCTCGGCGGGCGGGTCGCGGCCGCGCCGCCGCTGACGGTGAGGACGCCGCGCGGGGCGGTGAGGGAGCCGCACACGATCTCGTACGTGCCGCCATCGAGCCGGGTGGACAGGTTCACGACGAACCCGGGGACGATGTTCTCGGCTTCGTCAACGACGCGCTTGTCCGCGGCGATGACCTCGAACTCGGCGACGTCGGTCCCGGCATTGGTGACCACGAACCGGACCTCGCCGGCGGTGGCCGAGAGCGTGGCCGGCGTACAGCCGGACTCGGCCACCGAGACCTCGACGGGGGCGCCCGTCTCGCCCGTCGCCGGCGCCGCACCGCTGCAACCGGCGAACAGGACGGCGAGCAGGCCGGCAGCGGCGAACCGCGTCGAGCGTGGGTCCAAGGGGCCTCCAGGGTGATGGTTGGCGTGCCCTGCGTTTGTAATGCAAGTCACCTTGCATGTCAATCACAAGGCTCGTTGACCACCTACGCCCGCTAGGCGGAACGGCGCCGGTGTCCCCGCGGGCCGCGCCTCTCGTGTGCGATCCGGGTCGGCTGCCCGTCAGCTCTGCGTCGGCCGTTCGCTGCCGGTGATCCGTTCGACGGTCGTCCGGATCACCCAGCCGGCAGGCGGGTTCGGGAACGGCGGATAGACGGCATCGGGTCCGACGTAGCCGTAGGCCAGCCGCTGGAGCAGCGCCGGCGCCCCGCCCTCGATGATCTGGGCGCGGCCGTGGAGGACGAGGTAGGCGTTGAGCCCCATCGCGCTGAGCCCGCCGGTCTCGAACGACATCGTGATCCGGGGATCGCGGCGCAGGTTCCGGGTCTTCGCCTGCTCGAACATCGTGCCGATGACGACGTCGTCGCCATCGAGCCCGATCCACGCTAGCGACACCTGCGGCGATCCGTCCTTGTTGATCGTCACCACATGCGCGATCGGGGCGGCCTCGATCGCCGCTCGCACCGAATCCGGGATCTTCATCCGGGGTCCCTCCGACGTCGCTTCCACAGACCTGTGCCCTGGGCGGGTCGCGTCCGTTCGCGACGGCAACAGTACCGCGCGTGCGGCCGCCCCGACGGCGGGATCCGGCTCGGGTCGCGCGCCGTGCCGCCGCCCGTGGGCGCTCGGAGGGGTCGTACGACCTGCGACCGATTCCCCGCGCGGCCGGGCTCGCCGATGCTCCTGCTACACCACGCGTCGACATTGCAGACGCCGAGCCAAGGAGAACGAACCATGATCCGTCGAATCGCCCTCGTCAGCCTGTTGGCCTTCGCCGCGCTCGGCGCCACGAGCGGCGCGGTCGCCGCCAAGTCCAGCGACGGTCGCATCATCGCCCACGGCGACTGCTCCGGCGCCACCAACTGGAAGCTGAAGCTCAGCCCCGAAAACGGCCACATCCAGGTCGAGTTCGAAGTCGACCAGAACCACAACAACCGCCTGTGGCGGGTCGCCGTCGCCGACAACGGCCACCGCGTCTTCACCGGATCGCGTCGGACGCACGCGCCGTCAGGCTCGTTCGAAGTCCGCCTCCTGATCAAGAACCGCGCCGGCGCCGACCGGATCGTCGCCAAGGCGAGGAACGTGAAGACCGGCGAAGTCTGCCGCGCCACGCTCACCGCTCGCTTCTAGCCAAGCGCGACCAGGACCGGCCCGCCCTCTGGGCGGGCCGGTCGTCGTGTATCCACCCTCACCGGAAGACGCGTGTCGGCGGCATGCTGACGGCGATCGGAGACCACATGCATCGACCACACGACGGACGGCCATCGAGTCGCGCGAGGGTCGCCTTGGCGCGACCATGGCCGGGGGTCCTTCTCCTGCTCCCGCTCCTGGCGCTGCTCGGCTGCCAGGGCGGAACAGGCTCGGCGGTGGCCTCCGACTCGCCGGTGGCGCCACCGTCGGCCGCAGCCACGGCGACCCCCATCGCCTCGGCATCACCCTCGGAGTCGGTCGCATCGCCGGCCACGTCCACGGCGTCCGGCCCGTCGCCCTCTGCACGTGCCGCGGTCGATCCGCGGGCCGACGGCCTGGACGTCGAGTTCGGCGAGTTCGCGATCACCCTGGAGGCGGCGGCCATCCGCCCCGGCCCGGTGACCCTGGTGGTCCACAACGCGGGGCAGCTCACGCACGGCTTCGAGATGAAGATCGAGCGTTCGGGCAAGGGCGGCGGCGGCGACCGCGGCAAGATCGAGACCCGCAGGTTCCGATCGGGCGAGACCCTTCGCGTCGAGGCGGACCTGGCGCCGGGGACGTACGAGATCGAGTGCTACGTCTCGAACCACGCCTCGCGGGGGATGCGCACGACGCTCGTGGTGCGTGCCGATGCCCCGCTCCAGACGCCCGACGCCGGACCCGCGCCGGGAACGATCCGGATCGTCCAGTTCGCCTTCGTCCCGCCGACCCTCGACGTGCCGGTCGGCGCCAGCGTCACGTGGACGAACGATGACCCGACGCCGCACACGGTGACCGCCGACGGGCGCGCCTTCGACTCGCGGCAGCTCGACCCCGGACACAGCTTCGCGTTCGCCTTCGACACCGCGGGCGTCTTCCCGTTCCACTGCGAGATCCACCCGACGATGGTCGGCGAGGTCCGCGTCGAATGACCTGACGGTCCATGTCAAGGGCCATCCGGGGTGCACCACGACGAACGCGGCCCTTCGGCGTGAAACCCATCGGACGGAGGATGTCTCAAGAGGGTGGGCGAGCAGACGCCTCGACCCGTCAAGCCCGGGATCTCCGCATCGCCTCCATGACCGTCCGAACGCACCGAGACCTGCGGCCGCCGTCGATCCGTCGCGCGGTGGCACAGTTCGTGCTGCCCGGGCTCGGGGCCCTGGCCCTGGTCGCCGCGGCCGGGGCGCTGGCCGTCGACCGTCTCGGCACGGACGCCTCCCTGCGCGACAGTGGACGGGTGGCGGAGCTCGTCGCGAACGGCGTCATCGAGCCCGCGATGAGCGGCAGCCTCATCCGCGGCGACTCGGGTGCCATCGCCGCGCTCGACCGTGTCGTGCGCGACAAGGTGCTGCTCGGCTCGCTGGCCCGCATCAAGATCTGGACACCCGATGGCCGGATCGTCTACTCGGACGAGGCGCGGCTCATCGGGAGCGTGTTCCCGCTCACCGACGAACTGCAGGCCTCCCTCGCGAGCGGCGTGACGAGCGAGCCGCGCATCAGCGAGCTGACCGCGGCGGAGAACCGACTCGAGAACGCCGATGACCGGCTCATCGAGGTCTATGTCCCGATCCACGCGCTGGACGGGACGCCGCTGCTCGTCGAGTCCTATCTGCGGCTCGACTCGGCCCTGACGTCCGGTCGTCTCGTCGCCGAGCAGATCCTGCCCCTCGTCCTCGCCGGCCTGGCGCTCCTCGCGATCGTCCAGTGGCCGCTGGCGTGGCGACTGGCCCGCGACCTTCGCGCCGGGCACGAGGCGCGTGAGCGGTTGCTCCAGCGGGCCGCGGACAGCTCGCACGAGGAGCGGCGCCGGATCGCCGGCGAGCTGCACGACGGCCTCGTCCAGTCGCTCGCTGGCGTCGCGTTGGACCTGGCGGGATCCGCCGACCGGACCACCGACCCCGCCGCCGTCGCGGCCATGGAGCGGGGCGCCGAGGGCGTCCGTGCGTCGATGCGCGAGGCGCGGTCGTTGCTCGTCGAGCTGTACCCACCGAACCTGCAGTCGGCCGGGCTCGCGAACGCCGTCACCGACCTCGGTGCCAAGGTGTCGGCCCGGGGGATCGCCGTGACGACCGAGATCGCCGACGATGGCAGCCTGTCCGATGTCGACCAGGCCGTCGTCTACCGCGTGGCCCAGGAAGCGTTGCGGAACGTGGTCAAGCACAGCGCCGCGACCCATGCCGACATCCGGATCGCCGTCGTCGACGGCGGCTGCGAGCTCACGATCGCCGACGACGGCGTCGGGATCGACGCCCGCACGACCGACGAGGGACGTGCGGACGGCCATCTCGGGCTCACCGTCCTGCGCGACCTGGCCCGCGATGCGGGCGCCTCGCTCGATATCCGCCGCGGCGACCCGCGCGGCACCGTCGTCGCCTTGCGCCTGCAGATGGTGACCTGATGGCTCCGGCACCAGACGACGAGACCATCCGGGTCCTCATCGCCGACGACCATCAGGTGGTTCGGTCAGGTCTTGAACGCCTGCTCGAAGGCTGGCCGGGCTTCACGGTCGTCGGGACGGCGGCGGATGGCGCCGAGGCGGTGCGTCTGGCGTCGATCCATCGGCCCGATGTCGTCCTCATGGACATCTCGATGCCGGTCATGGGCGGCCTCGAGGCGACCCGGCGGATCATGGCCGAATGGCCGGCCATCCAGGTCGTCGTCCTCACCTCGTTCGACGACCAGCCGACGGTCGCCGAGGCGCTCGATGCGGGCGCGATCGGGTACCTCCTCAAGGACTCCGACCCGGCGACGCTGCGGGAGGGCATCGAATCCGCCGCGCACGGCGGGTCGCCGCTCAACCCGCGTGTCGCGCGCTCCATCCTCTCGGCCCGCCGGGCGCTGCGGTCGGAGCCGTCCATCACCGATCGCGAGCGGGAGATCCTCGAGCTGCTCCGCCAGGGCATGGCCAACAAGGAGATCGCGGTCGAGCTGGGCATCACCGTCAAGACCGTCAAGGCCCATCTGACGAGCCTGTTTCAGAAGATCGGGGTGCTGGACCGGACCCAGGCCGCGCTGTGGGCGGAGCGCTTCGCCCCGGAGCGACCGAGCCTCGGACCGGGTTGAGCCCCGGGGTCGCGTCGGGAGTCGCGGTCCCGCTGTCGGCCCAAAACCCACCGGCCTGAGCGCCGCGTGCATCCACGCCGACGGTCCGTGCGAACCTAACGGTGTGAGCTCCTCGTCCCGACCCGTTCGCATCGAGCCTGGACCCGGCCAGGAGTCCGTCTGGGACTACCCGCGACCCCCGCGTGTCGAGGCGGTCCCGGAGCGGCTCCGGGTCGTCGTCGACGGCGAGCTCCTGGCGGACACGACGCGTGGCCATCGCGTGCTCGAGACGGCCGGCGCGCCCGTGTACTACTTCCACCACGATGACGTCCGGATGGAGCGGCTGACGGCCAGCACCCGCCGGACGATCTGCGAGTGGAAGGGCGCCGCGACCTACCACACGTTCGTCGGCCGGGGCGGCCGTCAGGTCGAGGATGTCGCGTGGTCCTACGAGGCACCGAACCCCGGGTACGAGGCGATCCGCGGTCACCTGGCGTTCTACGCGGGCCGGGTCGACGAGGCCTGGGTCGGCGACGAGCGTGCGACGCCGCAGCCCGGCGGCTTCTATGGCGGCTGGGTGACCTCGCGGATCGTCGGGCCTATCAAGGGTGGACCCGACAGCTTCGGCTGGTAGGCGCCTGCCGCCGGCGCGAGCCGGTCGTCAATCGCCCGTGGGGACGCCCAGGATGTTGAAGCCGCCGTCGACGTAGAGCGTCTCGCCGGTAACGGCGCCCGACAGGTCGGAGGCGAGGAAGACCGCGGTCCGGCCGACGTCCTCGGGCGTGATGTTCGCGCGCAGCGGTGCGACCTCGGCGAACCCGCGGTACATCCCCTTGAATCCGGCGATGCCGGCCGCAGCCAGGGTCCGGACCGGGCCGGCGCTGATGGCGTTGACGCGCACGCCGTCGGGACCGAGGTCGGCGGCGAGATAGCGCACGGATGCCTCGAGCGCGGCCTTGGCGACGCCCATCACGTTGTAGTTCGCCACGACCTTCTCGGCGCCGTAGTAGGTGAGCGTCATCACCGACGAGCCGCGGCGCAGGAGCGGCCTGGCCTCGCGCGCGAGCGCCACGAGCGAGTAGGCCGACACGTCGAGCGCGAGGGCGAAGCCGTCCCGGGAGGTATCGACGAAGCTGCCCTCGAGGTCCTCCCGGCGCGCGAACGCCAGGGCATGGACGAGGATGTCGAGCGAGTCGTGGGTCTCGCCCCATCTCGCGAAGACGCGCCGGATGTCGTCGTCGGACGTGACGTCGCACGGCTCCACGAACGTCGAGCCGATCGACGTCGCGAGGGGCCGGACCCGCTTCTCGATGAGGCTCTCGACGGACGAGAATCCGACCTCGGCGCCCTCGGCGTGGAGGGCCCGCGCGATGCCCCAGGCGATCGAATGGTCGTTGGCGACGCCGAAGATGAGCGCGGTCTTCCCGTCGAGCAGTCCCATCGCTCCTCCTTCGCGTTCCGATACGCTGCCATCATGCCCGACCAGACGGCCGCCCCGACCGATCTCCGTGCGGCCCTGCACGGCATCGCGGGGTTCGTGCTCGACGCCGACGGCGTGATCATCCTCAAGGGCGAGCCGATCCCCGGCTCGATCGAGGCATTGCGGACGCTCGAGACGCGCGGCATCCCGTTCCGGGTGGTCACCAACTTCTCGCTCGCCCATCGCCGGACCCTGGCCGCGCGCTTCGCCAAGGCCGACGGTCTCGTGCTCGACCCCGACCGGATCATCACGGCCAGCTCCGCCGCGGCGGTCCACACGGCCGCCACCTACCCGGGCCAGCCGCTCTTCGTGCTCGCCGCGCCCGATGCGCTGCGCGAATTCGACGGGCAACACGTACTCGCTCCGGCCGAAGCGGCCTCGGCGCCTGCCGGTACCGTCGCGGCGGTCGTCATCGGCGACGCCGGCGACGAGCTGTCGTACCGGAACATGGCCATCGCCTTCCGGCTGATCCGCGACGGCGCGGCCTTCCTGGCGATGCACCGCAACCCGTGGTGGCTCACGCCCGACGGGGTGACGCTCGACGCCGGCGCGTTCGTCGTCGGCCTCGAGTTCGCCAGCCGGCGGCGCGCGCTCGTGCTCGGCAAGCCCTCGCCGGTCGTGTTCCGCCAGGCCATCGACGCGATCCGGGGCGACCTCGGCCGGCGTCCGCCCGCGCGGGCGTTCGCGATGGTCGGCGACGACCCGGAGGCCGATGTCCGGGCCGCCCAGCGCGTCGGGTTGCGCGGGGTCCTCGTGCTCACCGGCAAGGTCGGCGAGGCGGACCTCCCGTCCCTGTGGCGCGGTCGCAGCCGCCGGCCCGACGCGATCGCGCCGTCGCTGGCCCAGCTCGTCGCCGCGCTAGACTGACCGCAACCTTCCTGCAGCCCCCGCGCGCACCGCGCGCCGACACGAGGGACCTCGACCGATGACCGCCGACGCGACGCCGCGCATCAAGATCACCTACGCCACGCTCCGGGCCGACAACGAGGAGCTCCACGCCGGTTTCGAGGCCGCCGTCGCACGGGTCCGGGCGGCCCTCGGGGCGCATCAGCGCAACTACGTCAACGGGGTCTGGCGCGACGGCGTCGACGCGTTCGAGGTGCGCTCGCCGATCGACTCGCAGATCGCTCCTGGGCACCTTCGCGACCGGGACGGCGGCGGACGTCGGCGACGCGGTGGCCGCCGCGCGCGCCGCGCAGCCCGCCTGGGCCGCGGACGCCGTGGCCGGAGCGGGTCGCGATCCTGCGGCGGGCCGCCGAGCTGATCAGCGACCGCCTGATGGACGATGCCGCGGTCATGGCCATCGAGGTCGGCAAGAACCGGATCGAGGCGCTCGGCGAGGTCGAGGAGTCGGCCGACCTCATCCGCTACTACGCCCAGACGGCCGAGGACAACGCCTGGTACGACCATCCCATGGGGAACCTGGGCGACGAGACGGTCCACACGCGCTCGATCCTGCGGCCGCACGGCGTGTTCGCCGTCGTCAGCCCGTTCAACTTCCCGATGGCCCTCGCGGCCGGGCCGACGAGCGCCGCGATGCTCACGGGCAATGCCGTCGTGTTCAAGCCGTCCTCGGCATCGCCGCTCTCGGCGGTGAAGCTGATGGAGGCCTACATCGACGCGGGCGTGCCGGCGGGCGTCGTGAACATGGTCATGGGCCCGGGCGAGACGGTCGGCCAGGCGCTCCAGGACCACCCCGGGATCGACGGCATCGTCTTCACCGGCTCGTACGAGGTCGGGATGCGCCTGTTCCACTCGTTCAGCCGGACCTGGCCACGGCCGACGATCGTCGAGATGGGCGGCAAGAACCCGGCCATCGTCTCGCGCACGGCCGACCTCGAGGAGGCGGCCGAGGGGATCATGCGCTCCGCGTTCGGGTTCGGCGGGCAGAAGTGCTCGGCCAACTCGCGGGTCTACGTCGAGCGGCCGGTCCACGACGAGCTCATCCGGCTGCTCGTCGAGAAGACCGAGGCCATCACCATCGGCGACCCGCTGGTCCGTGCGAACTGGCTCGGCCCGATCATCGACGCGAAGGCCGTCGAGCGCCACCAGACCGCCGTCGCCGACGTGCGTCGCGACGGCACGGTCTTCATCGGCGGCGAGCGGCTGTCCGACGGCGACCTGTCGCGGGGTTACTACGTCGAGCCGACCGTCGTCGGCGGCCTGCCCGCGGACCATCGCGTCTTCCGCGACGAGCTGTTCGCGCCGTTCACCGCGGTCCACGCGGTCGACTCGCTCGACGAGGCGCTCACGCTCGCGAACGACAGCGTCTACGGCCTGACCGCCGGGGTCTACGCGGAGGACCCTGCCGAGATCGATGCGTTCCTCGACCGGATCGAGGCCGGGGTGCTCTACGTGAACCGGAGCGCCGGCGCGACCACCGGCGCGTGGCCGGGGATCCAGGCGTTCGGCGGCTGGAAGGGGAGTGGCTCGACCGGCAAGGCCGGCCTCTCGATGTACTACGTGGCGCAATTCCTGCGCGAACAGAGTCACACCGTCGTCGACTGAGGGGCGCCGCCATACGGCGGAGGCCGCAACGCGGGCCTGCGCCGGCAAGGGCGCTGCGCTAGAGGCTGATGACGCGGTCGCGGCCGGCGCGCTTCGCCGCGAGCAACGCCGAGTCGGCCGCCCGGAACAGCGCTCGCCCGTCGGGCTCGTCGCCCAGGCGTGAGGCGACGCCGGCCGAGATCGTGAGGGGGATCGAGAGGCCGTCGAACGGTCGCTGCGAGTCGAGCCACACGGCCGCCCGGATCCGCTCCGCGAGGGCCACCGCGCCCTCCGTGCCGGACGCCGGCGCGATCACGACGAACTCCTCGCCACCGTATCGGGCGACGATATCGCCGGTCCGCACGGCCCCGGCCATGGCGCGTGCCACGCGGCGCAGGACGGTGTCGCCCACGGCGTGCCCGTGGACGTTGTTGACCTCGCTGAACCGGTCGAGATCGAGCACGACGAGACTCAGCTCGGCGCCAGTCCGGGTCGCGTTCGCGAACGCCGTCTCCACGGCCTCGTCGAAGTAGCGGCGGTTGAGCAGCCCGGTCAGCTGGTCGCGAACGGCGGCCTCGGCGACACGCGCATGGAGCTCGGCGTTCTGGAGGGCGACCTGGATCTGCGTCACGAGCAGGTCGGCGATGCGCAGGTCGAGTTCGCTGAACGGTCGCCCGGTCGCGCCCCGCGATGCGGTCAGGACCGCGCTGAGCTCGCCCTGCAGGCGGATCGGCAGGCCGAGGCCCGCGCCACCCTCGATGACGACACGATCGCCGGTGGCGAGGACCTCGCCGCCCAGCCCGTCACCGGCCGCGACGATCGACCCGATGGGGTGGCGCCCGGCGCCGACGACCTGTTCGACGCGATAGGCGCCGTCCGTGCCGCGACTCGCGAACTCGACGGCCTCCGCATCCAGCAGATCGCGCGCCGCGTCGGCGACGGATGCGACGACGCGCGGCCGGTCCAGGTCGGCGGCGAGACCGCGACTGACCTCGAGGACCCGCTCGATCGCATGGAGGCGTTCACGCCGCTCGTCATCGAGGCGGGCCGAGCGCAGCGCCGCGGCGATGGAGCCCGCGAGCATCTCGGCGACGGCGATGTGCGCCGGCCCGATCGGCTTCAGCGCCGTTCCCTCGAAGTTGACGATGCCCAGGAGGTCGTCGCCGTGGAGCACGGGCACGGCCACCTCGCTCCGGACGTCGTCGCGTGCCGCGCGGTAGTCCGGGTCCGCGAGGACGTCGGGGACGAAGATGACCTTGCGGGTGGCGGCCACCCGGCCGATGATCCCGACGCCGGTCTGGATGACGTGGAAGGGCCGGTCGTAGCCGGCGACCCCGACGATCGAGAGCCGGCCGGCGTCGTCCGGCAGGTAGGCCGACACGAGCGGGATATCGAATGTCGTCGCGACGTCGTCGACGACGTCCTGCATGACGGCCGCCACGGGCCGGGAGCCATCGAAGCGGCGGACGATGCGCTGGAGGCCCTCGAGCTGGTCGACCTGGGCGACCTTGCGCGCGGCCAGACCCTCGGCGCGGGTCCGTTCACGTCGGAGGCCGCGGTCGACGTAATGGATGGCGCCGGCGGTCAGGAAGGTCACGGAGGTCGCCACGAGGAAGGCCACGCTGTGCTCGTCGAGCGGCGGATGACCCGCCACCGCGACATGTCCGATGAGCAGCCCGATCGCGGCCACGGCCAATGCGCCCGCGGCGATCGAGAAGCCCGGGGTCAACGCGGCGAACGTCAGCGCCAGGATGATGAGCGGGCGCCCGACCGGAGCCTCGAGCGTGAACGTGTCGTACGGCCCGGCCGCCGCCAGGGCCACCAGGACGATGAACGGCCCGATCCCGCGCCGGACGAAGGTCCGCTGCGCCACGAGGACCGAGGCAGGGGCCCAGGCCACGACGCCCATGATCGCGAACGAGATGGCTGCCACCCCGACCGCGGTGCCGTACCTGCCCGCCGGTCCGGTCATCAGGAACGCCGGCAGCGTGATGGCGAGCATCACCGCCGTCGTCAGGGCGGCCCAGCGGAGCTCGGCCGTCGCGCGGTCGACCGGCCAGATCGAGCGGTCGAGCCCGATCCCGAGCCGGATCGCGAACGGCACGGACGGCCGGCCCGCCTCGGGACGTGCCGGCGCGCCGGGGACCGGATCCGTTCGCGCAGAGACAGACATGCCGCCCACGGTAGGCCGTCGTGGTGACCCGGCGCACCCACCCCTTGGGACTAACGGACGAGGCCATTCGGCGGGGTCCAGCGGTCAGCTATACTCGGAGAACGTATCCAGTCTGCATATTCGTTATGCATCAACCTGAGTCAGAGGTGCCCCTTGGCCACGGCCTCGTCGCGGATCGCCGGCGACCGCCCCGTTCCGCACATCGTCACGGAGCTGCCGGGTCCCAAGGCCCGCGCGCACGTCGCCTTCGACGAGGCCTGGACCTCGCCTAGCCTGCCGCGGGCGTACCCGATCGTGCCGGTCCGCGGCGAGGGCCTGACCGTCGAGGACATCGACGGGAACCTCTTCCTCGACTTCGCGGCCGGGATCGCGGTCACCTCGACCGGTCACGCGCACCCCCAGGTGGTCGCGGCGATCAAGGAGCAGGCCGCGGAGCTGATCCACTTCAGTGCCAGCGACTTCTACCTGCCGATCTACGCCGAGCTGTGCCGCGAGCTGGCGCGTCTCGCGCCGTTCGCCGAGCGCGCCCGCGTCTACCTCGGCAACTCGGGCACCGAGGTCGTGGAGACGTCCATCAAGCTCGCCAGGTTCGCGACGAAGCGGCCGTACGTCGTCTCCTTCCTCGGCGCCTTCCACGGCCGGACCTACGGTTCGGTCTCGCTGACCGCGTCGAAGGCCAAGTACCACGCCGGGTTCGGGCCGCTGCTGCCAGGCGTGTTCCACGCGCCGTACGGCCGGGTCGAGGACCTGCGCTGGTTCGACGAGGTGCTGTTCTCGAGACTGGTGCCGGCCAACGAAGTGGCGGCGATCATCGTCGAGCCGATCCAGGGCGAAGGCGGCTACATCGTCCCGGAGGACGGCTTCCTCCAGGGCCTGCGTCGGATCTGCGACGAGCACGGCATCCTCCTCATCGCCGACGAGATCCAGTCGGGCGCCGGGCGGACCGGCCGCATGTGGGCGATCGAACACTGGGGCGTGGAGCCGGACATCCTGCTGTCGGCCAAGGGGATCGCTTCGGGCATGCCGCTCGGCGCGATGATCGCCCGGGCGCCGCTGCTCGAGACCTGGGGACCCGGTGCCCACGGCTCGACCTATGGCGGCAACCCGGTGGCGTGCGCCGCGGCGCTGGCCACGATCGAGCTCCTGGAGGGCGGGCTCATCGAGAACGCGCGGATCCGCGGTGATCAGGCACAAGCCGGTCTGCGCTCGCTGGCCCAGCGGGTCCCGTCGCTCATCACGGACCTCCGCGGCAAGGGCCTGATGATCGGCGTCGAGTTCGATACGCCCACCCACGCCGAGGAGGTCCAGTGGGCGTGCTTCGAGCTCGGCCTGCTCGTGCTCGAATGCGGCGTCTCGAGCGTGCGCATGTCGCCGGCGCTGATCGTCAGCGAGACCGAGATGGCGACGGCGCTGCGGATCTTCGGCGAGGCCGTCGCGCGCGTCGCCGGCCACGCCCCGCAGGTCCTCGCCGAGGTCGAGGCCGCCGACTCGCTCCACGAGGTCGAGGCGGCCGGCTAGGTACGGCCGGGCCCGCTGGCCGATAATCGAACGCGTGAGCCCCGCTTCGAAGGTCGCGTCGATGCGCGACGCCATCGCCGACCTGGTTCGCGATGGCGACACCGTCGCGATCGAGGGCTTCACGCACCTCATCTCGTTCGCGGCCGGTCACGAGATCATCCGGCAGGGACGGCGAGACCTGACCCTTGCCCGCCTCACCCCGGACGTCATCTACGACCAGATGATCGCGGCGGGCGTCGCGCGCAAGCTGGTCTTCTCGTGGCTCGGCAACCCGGGGGTCGGCGGTCTCGGGGCCATCCGCCGGCGGATCGAGGGCGAGATCCCCGACGAACCGCTCGAGATCGAGGAGTACAGCCACTTCGGGATGGTCGCGCGCTACACGGCCGGGGCGATGAACCTGCCGTTCTTCCCGCTCCGAAGCTACTTCGAGACGGACCTGCCCGTCGCCAACCCGCTGATCCGGCCGATCGCCTCGCCCTACGGCGACGAGACGATCTACGCCGTGCCGCCCCTCCGGCCGGACGTGACGATCGTGCACGCGCAACGGGCGTCGGCCGGCGGCGACACCCAGGTCTGGGGCCTGCTCGGGTGCCAGAAGGAGGCCGCGTTCGCGGCGGACCGGGTCATCGTCGTGGTCGAGGAGCTCGTCGACGAGGCGGTCGTCCGCGCCGACCCCAACCGCACGATCATCCCCGGGCTCATCGTGGATGCCGTGGTCGTCGAACCGTGGGGGGCGCATCCCTCGTACGTCCAGGGGGCGTACGACCGCGACAACCGGTTCTACCTCGACTGGGACCCCATCACCCGCGACGAGGCCGCGACCCAGGCCTGGCTGCGCGAGTGGGTCTACGACCTCGACGGGCGGGCCGCCTATCTCGAGAAGCTCGGGGCCGAGCGGGTCGCCACGCTCCGGCCGGGCAGCGCGCCCTCCGGGTCCGTGGACTACGGGGCCTATCGGTGACCGGGCCGTGATGATCCTCGTGGCCGGGCCGTACCGTTCGGGCACGGACGGCGATCCCGCGCGGATCCAGGCCAACGTCGAGGCGATGACCCGCGCGTCGCTCGCGCTCTATCGGCGCGGCCACCTGCCGGTGATGGGGGAGTGGTTCGCGCTGCCCTTGATCGAGGCGGCGCAGCGTGTCGGCGACGCCGGTGATCCGGACGCCGAGATCTTCCACCCGATCGCGGAGCAGGTCCTCGAGCGCTGCGACGCCTGTCTGCGGATCGGTGGCCCGTCCGAGGGCGCGGACCGCATGGTCGCCACCGCCCGGCGGCTGGGCAAGACGGTCTTCACCGACCTGGAGCAGGTGCCGTGAGCGGGGAGGCCGCGCTCGGGCCGTTCACGAAGTCCGAGATGATGATCGTCGCAGCCGCCCGGGAGCTCGCCGGTCAGCACGTCTGCTTCGTCGGGGTGGGGTTGCCGAACATCGCGGTGAACCTCGCGAAGCGGACCGTGGCGCCGGACCTGGAGCTCGTCTACGAGGCCGGTGTCTTCGGCGCCCGGCCCGCCCGGCTGCCGCTGAGCATCGGCGACCCGACCATCGTCACCGGCGCCACCGCGGTCGTGAGCATGCTCGAGCTGTTCGGCTACTACCTGCAGCGAGGGCTGATCGATGTGGGGTTCCTCGGCGCCGCGCAGATCGACCGGTTCGGCAACATCAACACGACGGTGATCGGCCCCTACGACCACCCGACGACGAGGCTGCCCGGCTCCGGCGGCGCGTGCGAGATCGCGATCAACGCCCGCGAGGTCTTCGTGATCATGCGCCAGTCGGCGCGCTCGTTCGTCGAGCGGATCGACTTCCGGACAAGCCCCGGCAACCTCGGGGGCGCGGCGCAGGCCGAACGGATCCGGCGCGAGGGCGGCTGGCTCGGCCGCGGCCCGTCGGTGGTCGTCACCGACCTCGGGATCTACCACTTCGACGACGCGGGCGTGATGCGCCTCGATTCGCTGCATCCCGGCGCGACCGTCGAGGGCGTGCGCGCGACGATCGGCTGGGACGTGGCGATCTCGCCCGACCTGTCCGAGACGGCCGCCCCGACGGCCGCCGAGCTGTCCCTGATCCGCGAGGAGCTCGATCCGGGCGGCGTCTACACGAAGTGACGAGCCGCGACGCGGCGCCATCGACAGGACAGGAGGCTCGATTGGACACGGCACTCGTCGATCAGATCGTGGACGCGGCGGCGCGCGTCGTCGGCAGCGGCGCGATCTCGGTGAACGGCCACGGCAACATCAGCATGCGGACGCCCGGCGCGGACGAGATGTACTTCACCTCCGCCCCGTCGCTGAAGCGGCTGGACCATGCCGGCGTGGTCCGCGTGGGCCTCGATGGCACGCTCATCGAGGGGACGCTGCCGCCGATCCAGGGCGCCGTGGTGGCGATGCACACCGCGATGTACCAGGATCGCCCCGACGTCGGCTGCGTCATCCACACGCATTCGCCGTTCGCCACGGCGTTCGCGGTCGCGCGACGACCCATCGGCTGCTGGATCGAGGCGCTCGCGATGTTCGGCCTGCCCGACGGCGTGCCGGTGGCCGGCTATGGTCCGCGCGGCTCCGACCGGGCGGTCGCCGAGATCCGTGCCGCCGTCCGCCCGGGCGTCCCCGCCGTGCTGCTCGCCAACCACGGCGTGCTGGTGTTCCATCGCTCGGTCGACCTGGCGGTCCTCGTCGGTGGCGTGGTCGAGGAGGCGGCGCAGGCCGCCATCCATGCGATCGGGATCGGTGGACCGGTGGAGATCGAGCCGGCGATGCGGTCTGCGGCCCTGCAACGCGCGATGGCGTTCGACGTGGCGGGCACCAAGACCGCGACGTAGGCGCGCCCCCGGCCCCGCCGCGCCCGTCCGCCCCTTCGGGGCCGTACCTCCGGGTCAACGCCCCCTGACCACGGGGCGCTATCGACGCCGCCCACCGCGCGAGGACCATGGCCCGGTCATGGACCGCGCCACCGCCCGCGTCGAGCCCATCCGCTATCTCGACGGCTCGACCACCGCGACGCCCCTGGCGACCACCCTCGTGGCGGCTCGTCGTGCGGACCTGCGCATCCTCGAACGCGAGGCGATCCCGACCGCGCGGCTGCTCGCGTCGCTCTCGATGGCCCTCGACCTGACCGAGGGCCAGATGCCCGGTCATGCCCTGCGAACGTGCTTCCTCGCGATGCGCGTCGCCGACGGGCTCGGCCTGGACGTCGCGGACCGCGGCGCGCTGTTCTTCGCGGCGTTCCTCAAGGACGCCGGCTGCTCGTCGAACGCCGCGGCGATCACCCGGATCTTCGGCGCCGACGACATCGCCACGAAGGGTCGCCAGTCGACCACCGAGCGCTCGTTCCTCGCCTACGCGGCCTTCGCGCTGCGGACGATCCCCGACACCGAGCCGCTGCCCCAGCGCCTCCGGCGACTCATCGCGCTCGGACTCCGCGGCCGGCAGGAACATCGCGAGGTCGAGCAGCTCCGCTGCGAACGAGGGGCCGCGATCGCCCGGAAGGCTGGCTTCGACGACCGCGTGGCCGGCGCCATCCTCGATCTCCACGAGCACTGGGACGGGGGCGGCGACCCGCGTGGCCTGCGTCACGGGGAGATCCATCCCCTGGCCCGGATCCTCGCAGCCTGCCAGGGCCTGGATGTGTTCGCGTCCAAGCAGGGCCGCGCCCGCGCGGTCACGGTGGTGACCGAGCGCCTCGGCAGCTGGTACGACCCGGACATCGCCGACGCCCTGCTCGAGGCGTGCAGCCACGGCCTGCTCGACGAGCTCGACGCCCCCGACCTCGTGGGTCGCACGATGGCGCTCGAGCCCGGCGGCCACATCCGGACGTCGGACGACGCGGACATCGATCGGATCGCATCCGCCTTCGCCGACATCGTCGACGCGAAGAGCCCGTTCACCGGCTCGCACTCGAAGCGCGTCGCCGACCTTGCGGAGGGGCTCGCCGCCCGCCTCGGCCTCCCCGCCTCCGAGGTCGTGGACGTGCGGCGCGCCGGACTCCTGCACGACCTGGGCAAGCTTGGCGTCCCGAACCTCGTCCTCGACAAGCCCGGCCGGCTCGACGCGACCGAGCTCGAGGTGATCCGACGCCATCCCGAGCTCACGCTGCGCATCCTGGCGCCGGTCCCGACGTTCACGGGCGTCGCCGAACTGGCCGCCTGCCATCACGAACGGCTCGACGGCACGGGCTACTTCCGCGGGCTGACGGCGCCGGAGCTCGCGCTCGGCGCGCGCGTCGTGGCCGTCGCCGACGTCTTCGAGGCGATGACCGCCGACCGGCCGTATCGCCCGGCGATGTCGACCGCTCAGGCGTTCGAGATCATGCGAGCCTCAGCCGGCGAGCACCTCGCCGCGGACGTCGTCGAGGCGCTCGCCGACACGGTCGCCTGAGCGGCCGCGCTCAGACGCCGGCCAGGACCGGGAGGAGGACGACCGGAAGGTCGATCTCGGTCCGGAACTCGGCCGGGTCCGTGGTCCCACCGGGTCCCTCGAGGTATCGCTCCCGGATCGGGCCGGCGGCCGCCATGCCGTGTTCCTCCACCCAGTGGGCGAGCGCCCCGTAGGCTGCCGGGAGCGCCTCGTACGGACCGACGTGTGCGGTCCGGGCGACGGTCGCCGGCGCCAGCACGCGACCGGCGATCCGGCCGCTCGCCGCCACCTGGTGGACCGTCGGGACGCATACCTCGGCATCGACCTGGACCGCGCCGAAGTCGTGGTAGATGACGAGCGGCGGGCCTGCTGGGCTCTCGCCGAGAAGGCCGAGATAGGCGAACAGGTCACCGAACGACCCCTTGAGGAACGCGGCCAGCTCGGCCCTCGGCCGGCGCTCGCGGATCGACACGACGGGGATCTCGGGGAGCTCGATGAGCGACATCGCATACGGCATGGTCCGTCTCCTTTCACCGACACCAACGTGGGGTCGTGCGCCGCGCGCGGCGGCGCACGACCGTCCTGCCGGTCAGGCGGCCATCGGCCTGCCGGAATACCTGCCGCCGGTCATCAGGCGCGTAGCCACCTCGACGACGATCCCGACGACCAGACCGCCGACCAGGGCGGGCAGGAGCGCAAGGCCGTCCCAGACCGGTTCCACGGTCTGCATGGCCACGATGAACTCACTCGCGACGATGGCGCCGATCCCGAAGGCGATGGCGTCGACCAGCCATTCGAAGCCGGTCTTGGTCTCACCGATCCGTTGGGCGATGACGCCGAACACGAGCGATGCGGCGATCACGAGGAGCCAGCCACCGATCCCTAGAGCGATGCCGAACTCCATCTGACACCCTCCTTTCCGGGATTCCTCGACGAAACGGATCTCGCGAGGGATCCCCGCGACGATGGTCGTCTACGCGCGCGTCGCGCGCCAAGTGCCGACGGTCACCGCGGGACATGCGGACCGGCCCATCCACGCTCGCATGGGCGAACCGGCCCGCCGGGATGGGGCCGTGCGACTCTCGCGCCCGTCCCCCCTCGCGAGCGACGATGAGCCGAGCACGGAGCCGCCGCGGCCCTGCGGATCGACCGCGGGTCAACGAGCCGCGACAGGAGCGACACGATGGACATCCTGATCGTCTACGGCAGTCAATCCGGGACGACCGAACGCCTGGCACGCACGATGGGCGATGCGCTCTCGACCGACCACCGGGTGTGGGTCATGCGTCCGCAGGCCGCAGCGGCCGTGGTCGGCGCCGGCGTCGACCTGCTCATCGTCGGGACGCCGGCACGGCTCCACGGCGTCCGGATGCTGGTCGGACCGTTCCTGGCCGGGCTCGGCGAGCGCGGATTCCGGGACGTCGCGGCTGCAGCCTTCGACACGCGGATCCCGGGCCGGATCGAACGGACGGGCCCGGCGGCGGTCAACGTCGCGCGCCAGCTGACGGCGGCGGGATGCCGCCTCGTCCGACCGCCGGAAGGCTTCCTCGTCGCCGGTCTGCGCGGACCGCTCGTCGAGGGTGAGGTGTCCAGGAGCGCCCGCTGGGCCCGTGACGTCGCCGCGGCAGCGACCCCGCTCGCGGGCGCCTGGCGATGACCCGCCGCTCCGTGGCGCTCTGGTTCATCAAGGCCGTCCACTCGCTGGCCTTCATGGTCATCGCGACCGCCGGCCCCATGGTGCTCGCCGATGGTGCGACCGCGCGACCGCGCCGGCGGACGGCCGTGGCCGGCGCCATCGCCGTGACGGAGTGCGTCGTCTATGCCGCCAACGGCTTCACGTGTCCGCTCACGCCGATCGCCAAGTCGCTCGGGGATGCGCGCGGTTCCGTCTCCGACATCTTCCTCCCGGACTGGTTCGCCCGGAACCTGCCGGTCATCGGCAGCACGATCCTCGTGACCGGCATCGCGCTCAACGTGCGGGCGATCGTGCGAGCCCGATCGGCCGCGAGGGCCTGAGGGACCGGCCCGCCGCGCACGCGCGACACGGCATCGTGGCTGCCGCCGACGGCATCGAGGCGCTCGCCGACATGTGGCCTGGACCACCGGACCGACGAGCGCCTCGTTCCCCTGGGTGGAGGCGGCGCTCAGCCCTGGTCGAGGACGACCAGGAATTCGAGGGCACCCTGGTCGGCGATCGAGAGGATGAACCCGCCGATGTTCGGCGCGACCATCCCGTAGTCGCTGAGCGGGAAGGTGATCGACCCCTGGATCTGGATCTGGCCGTTGAGGATCTGCGCCTGCGCCGGGATATCGACGGTCTTCGTCACGCCGTGCAGGGTCAGGTCGCCGGTCAGGGTCACGTCGACGACCGAGCCCGAGAAGATGTCCGCCGGCACGTCGACCGGCTTGGTGAGCTTGAACGAGGCGGTCGGGTACGTGTCGGTCTCGAGACCCTGGGTGCGCAGCCGGTTGTCGCGCTGGCTCTTGTCGGAGGTGATCGAGGAGGTGTCGACGTCGATGGTGGCGTCGGTCACCTGGACCGAGTCCCCCGATGCGGCGACCGTGATGCTGCCGGTCACCTGGTCGGTCCGACCGACGGCGTCGCTCTCCGCGTCGAGCTGGGCGAGCCGCTCGCGAACCCGGTAGCCGGCCTGGCTGCCGGTCGTGACGGTCCAGGTGCCGACAGCGGCCGCCGGGGTCGAGGCCCCGCCGGCGCCCGTGCCGGTCGAGCTGCCGGCGCCGGTCGTGCCGGTCGAGGCCCCGGCCACCTGGCTCGCCGCGGGGTCGGCCGAGGGGAGCGCCAGGGGTGCGATCGCGTCGCCACTGAGGACCTGGTCGTAGGCGACGTAGAGGCCGACGCCACCCAGCAGGACGACGAGCGCGGCGACGGCGAGGATCCGGTTGCGAGTCATGAGGATGGGTCTCCGGGACGGCGCGGCGGGAGCCGTGGACGGCCGAAGCGTCCCATGGATCCCTGAGAGCCGCCTGAGAGCCGCCTCGGCGTCGGCGCCGGAGGCCGGCAGGCCGAACGGCCCTCCGGCATGGCCATCGGCCCCTCCGCAGGTGACGACCGGCACTGATGCGCACATGCGCATGCGATCGATGCTGCGCGCATGGACGAGATCACGATCCTCCAGGCCGAGGTCCTCAAGACCCTCGCCAGCCCCCGCCGTCTCGAGATCCTGCACCGACTCGCCGACGGGCCACTGGAGGTCGGACGCCTGGCGACCGAGCTCGGTCTCAGCCAGCCGAACGTCTCGCAGCACCTCGCCGTGCTCCGGACGGCCGGCATGGTCGAGGCCGAGCGCGAGGGTCGCGAGGTCCGCTATCGACTCTCCGATCCGGACGTGATGGTCGCGTGCGGGATCATGCGGACCGTCCTCGAGCGTCGACTCACGCGACTCGCGATGTTGTCGGTCTCGCCGATCGATGCCGCCACGATCCGGCCGACTCCACCGGTGGCCGTGGCCGCCGGTCACACGAGGTGACGACGATGGACGCTCCCCTGAACCTGGTCCTGTTCTCCGGGACGGACGACAAGCTCCAGGCGGCCGCGGTCCTGACCGCCGGCGCCGCCGCCCTCGGCAAGCCCGTGAACATCTTCCTGCAGTACTGGGCGCTCGAGGCGTTCCGGGCCGACCGCATCGGTCGCGACCACGGACTCGCGCCCGAGGCCGGCACGGACGGGCGCGCGGCCGTCGACGCGCTGACACGCGCCGGGCAGGCGAGCTGGGCGGAGACGCTCCGCCAGGCCAAGGACCTCGGTGGGGTCGATGTCCAGGCCTGCTCGCTCTCGATGGACCTGCTCCATCTCGAACCCGAGGACCTCGACCCGCTCGTGGACGGCACGGAGGGCGTGACGTCCTTCTACCTCAACGCCGGCGACGGCCAGATCGTCTTCATCTAGCCGAGCACACGAAGGAGCCAGCCATGCCAGTCGTGCAGATCGATCTGGTCGTCGATGCCCGGGGCCTGTCGTGCCCGATGCCGATCGTCAAGACCGCCAAGGCGGCCAAGACCCTCGCGCCAGGGGCGGTCCTCGAGCTCCTCGCCACGGATCCGGGATCCATCAAGGACGTCGCGGCGTGGTGCCGGTCGACCGGCAACGAGCTGGTCCAGCAGACGTCCGATGGAGCCGTGTACCGCTTCGTCATCCGCCGGAAGTGAGGCCCGCCATGACCACCGCAACCCTGGACGCACCGCTCGAAGTCCTTCTTCCGATCCCGGCCGCGGCCTTCGAGGCCGAGGTGAACGCGCCGCCGAAGGACATCCTGATCATCGACTACAGCGGCGACCTCGAGAAGGTCTGGGCGACCATGATCCTCGCCTCCACCAGCGCCGCGATGGGCGTGAAGACCCGCGTGTTCGTGACGTTCTGGGGCCTGCAGGTCTTCGTCCGCGACGACGTGCGGATCACCGGCGAGAACTGGATGCAGAAGATGCTGTCCGCGATGCAGCGCCCGGGCATCAGCCATCGGAAGCTCTCGAAGATGAACTTCCTCGGCATGGGGCCCTGGATGATGCGCAAGCTCGCCAAGCAGTACAACGTCGCGAGCCCCAAGGAGCTGCTCGAGGCCGCCCAGGAGCTCGGGGTCGAGTTCATCCCCTGCCAGATGACCATGGACATGTTCGGGCTCAAGCCCGAGGACATGATCGAGGGCATGGGCGAGCCGGTGGGCGCCGCGACCGTCATCGGGATGATGACCGAGAACTCCGTCCCCCTGTTCATCTAGGAAGCGTGACCGTCATGACCGAGACCGCCATCGCCATCACCCGCGTCGTCGACGCCCGCGGCAGCTTCTGCCCCGGCCCGCTCATGGAGCTCATCCGGGCCATCCGTGAGGGCGTCGTCGGCGACGTCATCAGCGTCTACTCGACGGACCGGGGCTCCCGGGTCGACATCCCCAAGTGGGTCGAGAAGGCGGGCCACCGGCTCGTCGACCTGACCACCCACGACGGGTTCGACGAGATCGTCGTCCAGAAGCAGCGGTAGGTGATCCCATGGAGCGCATCCTCATCCTCGGCGGTGGCGTCGGCGGGACCCTGACCGCGAACCTGCTGGCCAGGAAGCTTCGCCACCGGATCGATGCCGGTGAGGTCGAGGTGATGGTCGTCGACGCGACCGGCAACCACGTCTACCAGCCCGGTTTCATGTACATCGCCCTCGGAGGCGAACGAGCCGAGCACCTCACCCGGCCAGAGCGCTCGCTGCTGGACAAGCGGGTCACGCTCATCGTGGGCGAGGTCGCCCGCGTCGAGGAGGACCATCATCGCGTCACGCTCGCCGACGGGCTCCAGGTCGGCTACGAGTACCTCGTCCTCGCGACCGGATCGCGGATCGTGCCCGAGGAGATCGAGCACTTCGAGACCGAGGCGCACCACTTCTACACGGCCGCCGCCTCGGCCGAGCTGCGCGCCGCGCTCGACCGGTTCGCCGGCGGCCGGATCCTCATCGGCATCGCCGGGATGCCGTACAAGTGCCCGCCGGCGCCGCTCGAAGTGGCGTTCCTGATCGAGGCCGAGTTGCGCGAGCGCGGCATCCGCGAGCGCAGCAGCATCGACTTCTGCTCGCCGATCGGTCGCGCGTTCACCATCGAGAGCGTCAGCGACATGGCGACCCCGATCCTGGAGTCCAAGGGCATCGAGCTGCACACGTTCTTCAACGTCGAGGCCATCGATGCCGAGCGGAAGATCGTCCTGAGCCTCGAGGGCGAGGAGCTGCCGTACGACCTGCTCATCCTCGTGCCGCCGCACAAGGGCCAGCAGTTCCTGATCGACTCCGGGCTGGCGCCGGCGCCCGGCGGCTGGCTGCCGACGGACCGCCATACGCTCGAGGTCGGAGGCCGGCCGAACGTCTTCGCCCTCGGCGACGCCACGGACCTCCCGCTCTCGAAGGCGGGGTCCACCGCGCACTTCGAGGCCCCCGTCGTGGTCGAGCGGATCGCCGCGATGGTCGAGGGCCGGGCGCCCCAGGGAGCGCATGCCGACTACGAGGGCAAGGTGATGTGCTTCTTCGAGATCGGCGACGGGAAGGGCACGCTGCTCCGGTTCGACTACGACCATCCGCCGCAGCCGCCCAAGCCGAACCGCTTCTGGCACCTGGGCAAGATCGTCTTCAACAAGACCTACTGGCACACCGTGCCCAAGGGCCGCGTCTAGCCGCCGGTCCGCTACCATCGCCGCCATGACGAGCGGCCGCGTCTTCCGCCGATCCGCGTTGCCCGATCCGCCGGTCGCGCACGAGGCGGTCGACGCCACGATCCGGGACACTGCCGGCCGCTCGTACCTCGACGCGGCCGGCGGCGCCGTGGTCGTCAACGTCGGGCACGGCCGGCACGAGATCGCGGCGGCCATGGCGGACCAGGCGTCCCGGCTCGCCTACGCGCACGGCAGCGCGTTCACCACCGAGCCCCTGGAGGCCTACGCCGCGGAGGTCGGTCCTCACCTGCCGGTCGACGACCCCGCGATCTACCCGGTGTCCGGGGGATCGGAGGCCATCGAGACCGCGCTCAAGCTCGCCCGCGCCTATCACCTCGCGAACGGTGAGCCCGGACGCGAGATCGTCATCGCCCGGTGGGGGAGCTATCACGGCAACACGCTGGGCGCGCTCGACCTGTCCGGCCGCCCACCGCTGCGCCGGCCGTACGAACCGTGGCTCGGCCGGTTCCGACACGTGTCGGCGGCGTATCCCTACGGGGCGGGTCGACCCGGCGCGCCGGCGCTCGCCGACGGCGCGGCCCTCGCCGCCGAGCTCGACGAGGCGATCTCGGCGGCCGGTCCCGGGACCGTGGCCGCCTTCGTCGCGGAGCCGATCGTGGGCGCCACACTGGCGGCCGCCGTCCCCCCGGACGACTACTGGCCGCGGATCGCGGAGGTCTGTCGCCGGCACGGTGTCCTGCTCATCGCCGACGAGGTGATGACCGGCTTCGGGCGGACCGGCCGATGGTTCGCGTCCGATCACTGGGGCCTCCGACCGGACATGCTCGTGGCCGCCAAGGGGGCGACGTCCGGCTACTGGCCGTTCGGGTTCGTCGCGGCGTCCGGGGCGATCCACGAGGCCGTCATGGGCGCCGGTGGGTTCGTCCACGGCTTCACCTTCTCGCACAGCCCGGTCGGTGCCGCGGTCGCCCGCGAGGTCCTCCGGATCCTCGAGGCCGAGGATCTCGTCGCGGCCAGCGCCACCAAGGGCGATCGCCTCCAGGGGCTCCTGCGGACCGCGCTCGGCGACCACGCCGCTGTCGGGGAGATCCGTGGTCGTGGCCTCCTGGTCGGGATCGAGCTCGTCGCCGACCGCGCGACCCGCGCGCCGTTCCCGAGGACCGCACGCATCACCGAGGCGGTCGTGCGCGGTGCGCGCGAGCGTGGCGTCCTCGTCTACTCGGGCACCGGCAACGCCGACGGCACGAACGGCGACACGATCCTGCTCGGCCCGCCGTTCATCGTCACCGACGGCGAGCTCGAACGGATCGCGACGACGCTCGCAGCGTCGATCGAGGCCGCGACGGCGGCCGCCACCGCGGCGACCGGCTCGGCCGCGTCAGGCTGAGGTCGCGTCGGGCCGGGCCTCGGCCATCGCCCGTTGCCGGTAGACGTGCGTGAGGATCGCCGCGAAGTAGGGCAGGAAGACGAGACCGGCGATCGACAGGCTCACGGAGTACCCCACGAAGCCGACCGTGACCGAGCGCGCAGCGATGCCGACGATGAGCCCGATGGTCGCGGTGACCAGCCCGACGACGATGCCCACGACGATCGCCATCACGATGATGATCAGCCCGATCCTGACGCGTGCCCCCGACGTGAGGTCCGCGCTGCGTGACAGGGCCCCCCGGAACCCGGTGCTTTCGGCGATCACGACCTGGAAGAACACGGCCCACCGGATGGCCAGGTAGACCGCACCGAGCTCCAGGACGAAGATCGCGATCCCCAGCAGGCTGCTGAGGGCCGCGCCGCGAACGTCGCCGCGGGTGATCGTGGCGGGCTGGTTCAGGCTGAGCGCCCCGACCACGACCGCGTAGCAGATGCCCAGGGCAAGAGCGGGGACGACCAGAGCGCCCGCGTGGGCCGCCACGGCGCGGTACGCCGAGGTGAACGAGGGACGTCGACCATCCGCCGCCTCCAGGGTTGCGGCGGTCAGGGCCGCCGCACCGAGCATCCAGACGATGAAGGACAGCCCGCCGCCGACCGCGCTCACGACGGCCATGTCCGTGATGGGCTGGATCGCCGCCTGCATGTCGCGCTGAAACGCCTCCGGATCGTCGCGATAGCGAGCCCAGTCCAGGTTGACGAAGAACGTGATCATCTGCTCGAACATGCGCCCGGCCGAGAGCCAGATCGGGATCGTGGCCAGGTTGAGGATGACCATCGGGACCGCGGCGATGGCGGCGAACGTCCCGAGGTTCGCGCGCGTCAGCCGCCAGCCTTCGCCGGATGCCTCGCGGATCCCAAGGCCCTCCGGCTCTGTCGGCGTGACCCAGCCGACGACGGGTCCGGTGCCGACGGGTCCACCCGCGGGGCCCGGCGAGCCCGGCGGTGTCGGTGTCACCCAGCCCGACATCTCAGGTCCGCCCTCGCATCGCGCCGAGCAGGAGGGCCGCGCCGAGCGCGATGAGCAGGATCGGGACGATCATCCCGCCCAGCACCGGGCTGGTCATGCTCGCGCCGCCGATGAGCGCGAGCAGGCCCCCGAACCAGAGCTGCCAGCCCCACCCGCCGCCGCTCGCGGCACGGACGAGGGCGATGAACAGGAAGGCCACCCCGAAGCAGAACGTGCCGAGACCGTCGGCCGTGATGCCGGCCGCGTTCAGGACGCCCGGCGCGGCGAGCGCCGTGATGACCGCGCCCGCGTAGAGCGATCCGGTCCCGCGGTCGATCGCCCACTTGATGAGGAACGCCAGCCCGACCGCGAGCACGACCACGGAGCCGGCCGAGCGCGCCTGCGGGTAGGCCTGCTGGATCAGCAGGAGCGCCCCGAAGACCAGCAGGAAGATGCCGATCCAGGGCAGCCCCGGCCGGCGCGCCTCGTCGGGGCCCCACTCCCAGTGGTAGAACCGTGCGGACCCGCCCGGCTGCCCGCCGCTGTTCGGCCCCAGATTCGTGACGGGGTTCGAGTCCTTGTCCATCGCGGCCGGCTCCTGTACGCCTCTGCCTGGATGTCTACGATGATAGTGGAGGCTCGATGACCGACGAGGCGTGGCGGCTGGTCCCGGGGATCAGGGTCATGCGGACCTACCAGCGCTCCTGGCTCGGCAGTGACATCGCGGCCGGGCTGGTGCTCACGGCCGTCCTCGTCCCGGTGGGGATGGGCTACGCCCAGGCGGCCGGGCTGCCCGCGATCGCGGGCCTCTACGCGACGATCGTGCCCCTCCTGGTCTACGCCCTGTTCGGTCCGAGCCGGATCCTCGTGCTCGGGCCCGACTCGTCGCTGGCCGCGATCATCGCGGCGACCATCGCCCCGCTGGCCCTGGGCGATGCCGGCCGGGCCGGCGACCTCGCCGCGGCCCTCGCCCTCGTGTCCGGTGCGTTCTGTATCGCCTTCGGCGTCCTCCGTCTCGGCATCCTCACGGAGCTGCTCTCCAAGCCCATCCGGATCGGGTCGCTCAACGGGATCGCGCTCACGGTCTTCGTGGGGCAGCTGCCGAAGCTGTTCGGGTTCACGGTCCGTGCCGACGGGGTCCCCGCGACGGCCCGGGCCTTCATCGACGGACTCGCCGCGGGACAGGCGAACCCGACGGCGTTCGCGCTCGGTCTGGGGTCGATCGCGGTCATCGTCGTCGGTCGACGATGGCGGCCGCACCTCCCCGCGGTCCTGGTCGTGGCGATCGGCGGGACCGTGCTGACGGCCGCCCTCGGTCTCGCGGCCACGGCTGGGGTGCCGGTGGTGGGGCCCCTGCCCCAGGGCCTGCCGGGGTTCCGGCTGCCGCAGGTGTCGCTCGCCGAGCTCCAGGCGATGCTGGCCGGCGGGCTGGCGATCGCGGTCATCTCGATGGCCGACACCAGCGTCCTGTCGCGCATGTTCGCGGGCCGGACCGGCAGCCACGTCGACCAGAACCAGGAGCTCCTGGCGCTCGGCGCGGCGAGCATCGGGGCGGGACTCTTCCGCGGGTTCTCGGTCAGCGCCAGCGCATCGCGCACGCCGGTCGCGGCCCAGGCCGGCGCGAAGACGCAGCTGGCCGGGGTCGTCGGCGCGCTGACGATCGCCGTCGTGCTCGTCGCCGCTCCGTGGGTGACCACGAACCTGCCGCAGGCCGTGCTCGCCGCGATCGTCATGACGGCCTGTCTCGCGCTCGTGGACGGGCCCGGCACGGTGCGGCTGTGGCGCCTGCGCCCCTCCGAATTCGTGCTGTCGGTCGTGTGCTTCCTCGGCGTCGCCCTCGCGGGCGTGGTGGCGGGCATCCTGTTCGCCGTCGTGCTGTCCCTGGGGCTGCTCGTCTGGCATGCCTGGCGCCCGTACTCGGCGGTCCTCGGTCGGGTCGACCAGGTCAAGGGCTATCACGACGTCACGCGATACCCGGAAGCTCGCCAGCTCGACGGGCTCATCCTCTTCCGCTGGGATGCGCCGCTGTTCTTCGCGAACGCGGAGCTGTTCCGGCAGCAGATCGAGGCCGCGCTCGCGGCGGCGACGACGCCGGCGCGCTGGGTGGTCGTCGCCGCCGAACCGGTGACCGACGTCGACATGACCGCCGCGGACATGCTGGCGGCCCTCATCGCCTCGCTCGAGGCGAACGGGACGCGTCTCCGTTTCGCCGAGCTCAAGGACCCGGTCAAGGACCGCCTCACCCGGTACGGCCTGGTCGATCAGCTCGGTGCATCGGCCTTCTTCCCGACGCTCGGGACGGCGGTGGATGCCTACGTCGCCGAGACCGGGATCCCCTGGGTGGACTGGGAGGACCGCCTGCGCGAGGCGCCGCCCGGCGGCGACGATCCCGGAAGCCAGGGTCCGGGCGGCTAGGGTCCGGCGGCCTCACCCACCGGGGGAGCGGGGCGCCCGGTGATCACGGGCTCGTCCTCCTCGACGTGGCTGAAGCCCAGGCGGTCGGCGAACCGGCCGAGCGGACCGGGCGCCCACCAGTTCCAACGGCCCATCAGGCGCATGGTCGCCGGCACGAGCAGGACACGGATGATCGTGGCGTCGACGGCGACCGCGATCGCGAGACCCACGCCGATGCTCTTGATGGTGATGACCTCGGCGAGCGCGAATGCCGAGAAGACCGTGACCATGATCAGCGCCGCGCCGGTGATGACGCCGGCGGTCTTCGCGAGGCCCTCGGCGACCGAGGCGGTGTTGTCGCCGGTGCGTCGGTAGGCCTCCTGGATCCGCGAGAGCAGGAGCACCTCGTAGTCCATCGACAACCCGAAGATCACGCTGAACATGATGATCGGGTTCCCCGCGATCGTGTAGCCGAGCGGCTCGAAGTCGAGGAGGCCGGAGAGGTGCCCCTCCTGGAAGATCCAGACGAGGGCCCCGAAGCTCGCGGTGATCGACAACAGGGTCATCACGACGGCCTTGAGCGGGAGGACGACCGAGCCGAACAGCAGGTACAGGATGAACGCCGCTCGCGAGCAGCGTCAGCCCGACGGCATACGGCGCGCGCTCCGCCTGCGACACGAGGAAGTCGTAGCCGGTCGCCGCCGATCCGCCGACCTGCGTGGTGATGCCCGCACCGGCGTCGGTCGCCCGGATCACCGGGATCAGATCGGTCGCCGCCGGCTGCGACGGTGGCAGCGGGCTGATCGCGTCGAGGCGGACCGTGTTGCCCCGGACGTACTGCGCCAGCAGCGCATCCAGACCCGCGGGCCGCTGCTCGGGCGGCAGCGCGTACATGGCGGCGACCTGGTCCGGCGGCAGGGCGCCCCGGTGGCCGGGTCGTGGATCGTGAACGGGCCCTCGACCCGATCGACCCCATCGAGCGCGGCCAGCGTCGCGGCATAGTCGTCGAGGGCGGCGATGGTGGCCGCATCGGTCGGCGCGCCCGGCGCATCGGCCAGGATGATGATCGGGGTCGTCTCGCCGGGCGCGAACTCCGTCTGGAGCGCCACGTACGCGTCGCGGCTTTCGACGCCGGCGGGGTAGATGTCCGCGCCGGGCACGCCCTGCTCGAGGCGCAGGAACGGTGCCCCGGCGATGAGCAGGATGGCCAGCGTCGGGATGAGGACCGCGACGGACGCCGCATCACGCCGTGGGCGACCCGCTCCCAGCGCGAGGTCCGGGCGATCTCCGGGCCGTCGGCGACCGGGCGGAATCGATGCCGGAGGCCGCGCAGCGTCAGCGCGTTGACGCGAGGCCGAGCATCCCGAGCACGGCAGGCAGGAAGGTCAGCGCGTAGACGACCGAGCTGAGCGACGACCAGCGCTCCCGCGATCCCGATCGAGCGGATCGCCGGCGCCGCGAACAGGAGCAGCCCCGACAGCCCGATCGCCACCGCGACCCCGCTGAACGTGACGGCCTTGCCCGACGTGGCCACCGCGCGCTCCACGGCCTCGCCGACGGGCCGGCCGCGACGGAGCTCCTCGCGGAACCGGCTGACGATGAAGAGCGAGTAGTCGATCGCGAGGGCCAGCCCGAGCATCGTCGCGATGTTCAGGACGAAGATGCTCATCTGGACCTGCTGCGCGACGACCCAGACGAGGGCCAGGCTGCTCGGGATCGCCAGCCCGGCGACCAGGAGCGGCATGCCGGCCGCGACGACCGAGGCGAAGACCAGCATGAGGACGAGGGCCGCGATGGGCAACGAGACGACCTCGGCCTTCTGGAGGTCCTTCTCGGACTGCACGGCCGCGTCCTTGGTGATCGGCCCGTAGCCAGTCAACTGGTAGGTGTAGCCGGCCGGCGGGGCGATCGCCGCGCGGATGTCGTCGACCGCGGCCACCGACTCCTCGTCGGTCATGTCCAGCTCGACGACGACGTACGCGGCGTCCCCGGCGGTGCTGATGAACCGGCTGTCGCCCGTCTCCGCGTACCCCACGGTCCCGGTGACCCGCGGATCACCCTGGAGCCCCGCGAGCGACGCTCGCGATGGCGCCCTGGAACGCGGCCGACCGGGCATCGGCCCCGCTCGAGGTCGAGCGGAACAGCGCGATCACCGAGCTCTTGCCCGCGCCGAACTCCGTGTCGAGGCGGGCCGCCACATCCGCGGACTCCGAGTCCGCATCGAGCCAGCCGCCGGCGCTGAGCGACTCCGACGCCTTGGCGGCGAGGAACGACGAGGAGATGGCGACGACCACGGCCGCGATGACGACGATGCGGCGGAAGCGATAGACGAACGCTCCCCAGCGATGGAACACTCGGCGGACCTCGGTGCGCGGTGGTTGCGGTGTTGACGATAGCCGTCGCGGCGAAGATGCGCCGGTTGCGATCCGGGACGAAGCGGTCGTGATCGAGGGCGTAGGATCGCGGGCGATGCCATACGTCCAGACCGTGCTCGGGCCGATCGACCCGGCGACCCTCGGCCCGACGCTCCCGCACGAGCACACGCAGATCGCGCTCTGGCAGATCCCGGATCGATGGGACTACTGGCAGCTCACGCGCGACGAGCCGGTCATCCTCGAGGAGCTCGCGCGCTACCGCGCGACCGGCGGCGGGGGATCGTCGACCTGACGCTGCCGGGCGTCGGACGCGATCCCGCATGGCTCCAGCGCATCGCCCGCGCGAGCGGGCTGCACGTCGTCATGGGCTGCGGCTGGTACCGCGGGGCGTACTACCCGGCCGAGGCGCGGATCGATCGGCGCACTGTCGACGACCTCGCCGACGAGCTGGTCCGGGAGGCGACCGAGGGGGTCGGCGAGACCGGTGTCCGGCCGGGGATCATCGGCGAGATCGGCACGGACAAGCCGTGGGTCTCGCCCGCCGAGGAACGGGTCCATCGGGCCGCCGCCCGCGCCGCCCGGCGCACGGGCCTCGCCGTCACGACCCACGCCGTCCTGTCACCGGTCGGGCTCGACCAGTTGCGCTTGTTCGAGGAGGAGGGCGCCGATCCGACGCGCGTGGTCATCGGGCACGCCGACTCCTATCCGGATCGCGAGCACTACCTCGCGATCGTCGAGCGCGGTGCGAGTCTCGAGTTCGACTTCCTCGGCATGAGCTTCACGCCGCAGGAGCGCCACGGCGAGGGCCGCATCGTCGAGCGGTTGTGCGAGCTGCTCGCGCGTGGCCACGTCGAGCGCATCCTGCTGAGCCAGGACGTGTGCCACGACGCGCAGCTCGAGCCGCTACGGCGGCAACGGCTACGCATACCTCGCGGAGACGTTCCTGCCGCGTCTCCGCGACGCCGGGGTCTCCGACGCCGAGATCGAGACGATGACCGTGGCGAACCCCCGGCGCCTGCTGACGCTCGGCTGATCCGTCAGGCGTCGAGCGCGGCGTCGACCGTGAGCGCGACGTTGCCCTTCAGCGCCTGGCTGATCGGACAGCCATCCTTGGCGGCTTCGGCCGCGGCGGCGAAGTCCTCGGACGAGATGCCCGGGACGACACCGCGGACGGTCAACGCGCTCGACACGACCCGCCAGCCCGCGTCGAGCTTGTCGAACGTGACATCGGCGCTGATCTCGAGCCGGTCGGGCGGCGTCCCGGCGCGGGCGAGACCCGCGGAGAAGGCCATCGCGAAGCAGGCGGCGTGCGCCGCGGCCACGAGCTCCTCCGGACTCGTCTTGCCTTCCGGGGACTCGGTCCGCGCCGCCCACGAGACGGGGAGCGACGAGAACGCGCCGCTCGAGACGGCGCTGACGACCCCATTCCCGGTCGCCAGTTCTCCGGTCCAGGTGACTTCGGCGCGACGGACAGCGGACATGACGAACTCCTCGTTGTGGTGGCCCGGGCGGACATCGTCATGGTCGCACAGGGGTCGTCGCGTGGACCATAGGCACCGGCGGCGTGGTCGGGCCGGGGGGGACCGGACGGGTCCGGGCCCGCTGGGTGCGGTCCGGTGGCGTGACCATCTCGCCGGATGGCAGCGGGGCCACCCGTCCCTAGCATTGGACCATGCGTTCCCCTGCCCGCCGCTTCGCGCTGTTCGGCGTCGCCCTCCTCGTCCTCGCGGTGCTGGCACCCGCGGCGGTCCTGGCGGCGGACCCGTCCGAATCGTCGCTCAAGACGGCCGAGGCCAGCGCGCTGACCAAGATCAACAAGCAGCGGACCGATCGCGGACTCGTCAAGCTCCGCCTCGATCCGCGGATCGCCGCGCTGGCCCGCGAGCGCGCGGTCTACATGGCCAGCACCGATGTCCTGAGCCACGTCCATGCCGGTGGCCTGGCCGTCTGGGACATGATGAGTGCGGCCGGGATCGAGTGGTACGGCGCCGGCGAGATCATCGAGTACAACACCACCGCGAGCCTGACCGGCTCCGCCACGACGGCCGTGAACGGCTGGCTGGGATCACCCCCGCACAAGTCGATCATGCTCTCGACGAAGTACAACTACATCGGCATGGGGATGGCCGTGTCGCCGAGCACGGGCCGGCGCTACTGGGCCGGGGTCTTCCTCACCGGACCGGATCGGACCGGCGCGTGGACCAGGATGGGCTCGGTCTCGAAGCATGCCACCAGCGCCACGAAGTCCCGGGTCACGATCCACTGGTCCGGCGCCGACACGAAGCTCCAGACCCTGACGTCGGGGTTCCGCTACTTCCAGACCCAGCGGCGCGTCGACGACAAGGCCTGGTTCGACTACGGCACGACCACGAAGACGTCGACGACGCGGTCGTGGACCCGCGGGCATGTCTGGCAGTTCCGGGTCCGCGCCCGTGACAAGGCCGGCAACTGGGGCGGCTGGAAGGTCGTCACCCTCAAGCTCTGACGGCCCGGCCGTCAGTGGTGGACGGCCAGCTCCACGAGGATGATCGCGACACCGATCCCGGCCGTCGCGAGGACCCAGGCGACGACGCCCATCGGCCGGGCACCCGTGACGCGAGCCGCCGCGTAGCCCGCGCCCCCGAGGACGAGGATGCCCACCAGGTCGGCCACGCGGATGGCGTTCTGGAGCGACCACCAGCCCACCGACGCGCCGCCTGCGGCGATCGCGGCCGGGCCTGCTGCCACCATGATCGGCCAGGCGCTCCGCAGCGCGCCGACGATCTCGCGGAGGGACACGGGGGCGGCGTGGCCTAGCCGGTGGCCGATGACCGAGGCGTAGGCATGGGCGACCCAGGTCGCCGCCGCCCCGACGACGATGATCGCGCCGGCGGCGGTCGGCTGCCCGTCGGCCGTGTCGAACCCGGCCATGGCGATGAGCGCCACGATCGTCCCGTAGATGAACTCCTCGACCCACTCCGCTCGCTCCTCGACCGAGGCGGAAGGGTGCGGCCGAGCGGCTCCGGTCAGGCGGCCCATCAGGCGGTCAACCGGCCGGTGTCGTCGAGCCATGCGCGGACCGCCGCCGTGAACGGTCGGTGGCGAGCCGTCCTCGGCCAGGTGACCCGGTGCGCCTTCCCGAACCGCGCGAGCGCGGCGACCGCGTCCCCGAAGGCGGCCACGAGGCCCTCCTCGAGGAGCGGGTCGATGCCCTCCTGCCACCAGATGTCGAGGATCCGGAGCACCCCGGCCCGCCGTTCGAACCGTGGCTCGATCCGCCCGATCAGTCGGTCGCCGAACAGGATCGGCAGCACGTAGTAGCCCCATCGACGCTTCGCCTCGGGGACGTAGACCTCCCAGACGTAGTCGAAGTCCCACAGCCGCCGCAGCAGCTCGCGATCCCAGACGAGCGGATCGAGCGGGGCCAGGAACGCGACGCCGGGTGTCGCTCGACCGGGTGGTTCGCCGGCCGCCAGCTCGCGGCGCGCGAGCTCGAGGTGCCCGAGGTCGTCGGCGACGATGAAGCGCGTGCCACGGACGCCCTCGACCTCGGTCGGGACGAGCGTCCCGGCCTCGAGCAGCTCCGCATGCCGCCGGCGCCGTTCGGGCGCCTGGTCCAGGCCGATGAAGATCTCGGCCTGGCCGCCGGTCCCCAGCAGGCCGTTGGCGCGGTAGCGGGACAGGAGCTTGTGGCGGCGCTGTTCGTCGGGTGGCCGCGTCGCCGCCAACAGGTCGGCGGGGAAGAGCCGCTCGACGAGGTCGTAGATCCGGCGGTTGCCCTCCCGTCGCGACAGGCCGAGGATCCCGGCCTGAGCGAGTGCCTCGAGGATCGCCCGGACGGGATTGGTCGGCCGCCAGTACCAGTCGATGGCGGCCCGCGGCTCCAGGTCGGTCGCGGACATCGGGCCGTCGCGCCGGATCCGCTCGAGCAGCTCCTCGACGAGCGCCGCGTGCTCGTCGAACGTGCGGGCCCCATGCCCCGCGCGGAACTTGTCCCAGGTGATGCGGTACCAGGGCATCTCCGCGGTCGGCACCAGGGAGAGGCCCTTGTTGTAGGTCTCGTAGAGCTGGCGCGTCTGGTACAGGAGCGCGTCGGTCCAGGCCCGCTGGTAGCCCGCGATCCGGGCCATGAGGACGAGGTCGTGGTTGCGCCCCGCGATGTCGAGCGGGTCGAACTGGAGCGATCCCAGCCGGTCGATGACGACCATCACGCTCGCGGGATCGGCCGGCAACGAGCGAGGCGGCGCCAGGTCGTGCCGGAGCACGAGGAATCGTCGCGCGGTCTCGCGATCGAGGGCGATGGTCGGGGTCACCGGCCCGATGGTACGGGAGCCACCCATGCCCGCGGGCGGTCATCCGCACCGGATGATGCGGACGTCGCCATGCTCGGAGATGCTGCGGCCTTGCCCATCCACCAACGATCTCGAGGAGTCCTGATGCGCAAGATCGTCGCGACGCTGGCCATCGGCCTGCTGGTGCTCGCCTGTTCCGGCAGCTCGTCGGGGTTGACCGGCAAGGCCTGGCAATGGACCGCCATGACCGAGAAGGTGCCCGCGTCGCAGAGCGTCGTCCCGGATCCGCAGAACTACACGGTCGAATTCAAGGGTGACGGCACCTACGCGCTCAAGGCCGACTGCAACCAGGGCTCCGGTGCCTACACGACGAGCGGCAACGCGCTCACGCTCGAGCAGGGCCCGATGACGCTCGCCGCCTGCCCACCCGAATCGCAGGATGCCATCTACCTCCAGCGCATCTTCCTGACGGACAGCTACTCGATCGCCAACGGCGAGCTCACGCTCAACCAGTCCGACGGGGGGACGATGACCTTCAAGTAGCCCGCGTCATGTAGCACGCGACCGGGGGACCCGAAGCCGGCGCTCCGTGGAGCGCCGGCTTCACCATCCCCGGCGAACGCGATCGCCCGGATGCTATCGTGGCCGGCGCCCGACCCGGGCGAGCACGCCCGACCCGGGCGAGCGCGCGCCCGACCGAGCGAGGGGAGCCAGTCGACGTGCACGAGACGCTCAACGCGGTCTACGACATCGCCCTGATCGTGACCCTGTGGGCGACCGGCGTGGGTCTCGGAGCCGCGCACGGGCTCCGGTCGGTCGGGGCCTCGCGCCGACGACCGGCCCTCGTCGCGCGGATCGTCGTGCTCGACGTGGTCGTCATCCCGGTCGCCGTCGCGCTGCTCGTCCGCGCCCTGTCGGTGCCGCACGACTACGCGACCGGTCTCATCATCGTCGGGGTGGCGTCGGCGGGGCCACTCGGGCTCAAGGCGACACAGCTGGCGCGCGGCGACGTGGCCCTCGCGATCGCGCTGGTGGTCATCCTGGAGCTCGCGAACATCGTCGCGATGCCCCTCTGGGCCGCGCTCCTGCTCGACGGTGCGACGGCCCTCCCGGTCGCCGACATCCTGCGGACGCTGCTCGTCGCCGTGCTCGTCCCGCTCTCGATCGGGTTCGCCGTCCGCGCGGTCAGCCCCATGACGGCCGCCCGGCTGGCGGGCCCGTCGACCCGCCTGTCGTCGATCGGCCTGCTCGTCGTGATCGGGGCCGTGCTCCTGCGCGATGGCGATCAGGTCATCGCCGCGGTCGGCGCGGGCGTTCCGGCCGTGGCCGTCCTCACGATCGGGCTCGCCCTGGCGATCGGCTGGATCGTCGGCGGACCCGAGCCGGCGACGCGGCGGACGTCCGCCCTGGTCAGCTCGGTCCGGGCGAACGCGGTCGCGCTGGCGGTCGCGTCGACGGCCTTCGGCTCGACGGCCGGGGTGACCAGCGCCATCGCGGTGTTCGGGCTGTGCTCGCTCGTGATCCCGCCCGGCGCCGCGGTGCTGCTCGGTCGATCCGCCCAGCCGAGCCCGACCGGCGCGGGCCTCGCGACAGCTGACGCCGACGGTCAGGCAGGCGGGTCGAGGCGCTCGAGATCGTCGGCCAGGTCGTAGCCGAGCGCCAAGGCGACCTTCGGCGCTGCCGAGACGAGGTGGGCGGATCCCACGGTCGGTCCGATGACGACCAGCGCGTCGACGACATCGTCGGCCGTCGCGCCGGCCGCGAGCGCGGCTCCCACGGCACAATCGAACGCCGGGGTGGGGCCATCGAGGGCGACGAGCGCGGCCACTCGCGCGATCGCGCAGGTCCGGGGATCGAGTCCCTCGGTGGCGTCCGACCCGTCCGACAGCTTGCCTCCGAGCACGGCCTCCAGATAGCGTCGATCGTTGATCGAGAGGCGGCGGAGGCGTTCTGCGTAGCCGATCATGGCACCCTCCAGGGGCAACACGAGACGGGCCGGACTCGGACTCGACTTCCCGGCGGGCGGGCGCGGCCGCCCGTCGAGCATCGCGGATATCGGACCATGGACCGGGGGCGGGCGGCATCATCCTGTGGGGGTGAAACGGCTCCCGTGGGCGGTCAGTCGCGCGCGCTGGACCCGCCGCTCACCGCGCCATCGAGCAGGCCCTGCTCGCTCGCCCGGGCGACCGCCTCGCTCCGGGAGGACGCCTCGAGCTTGCGGTAGATCGAGATCGCCTGCGTCTTGACCGTGTTCTGCGAGACGAACAGCCGCTCGCCGATCTCGCGGAACGAGAGGTGCGTGGTCAGGAGCGGGAGGAGCCGCAGCTCGGCGAGCGTCAGCGTGGTGGCACTCGGCACGCCGCCCCGCAGCGACTTGACGCGGCTCTCCAGCTCGGCGGCCTCGTCCACGAGCGTGCCCATGTCGGGCCGGCGCTGGAGGATCTCGCGGACCTCGGCAAGAAGCGTTCGGGCGCCACCGCCGTCGCCCAGGGCGAGGTCGACCCGGATGAGGTCGAGGCGCACCCGCAGCGCGAGCCACGGTGCGGCGGGTGTCAGGAGCGTTCGCAGCCGGCGGGCGTGTGTCGCGTCGACCCGCGCCTGCTCGGTGGCACCGTGATGGGCCGCGATGCGGGCGTTCACCGCGTCCGCGGCGGCTCCGGCGGCTTGTTCGTCGAGCCCGTTCGCCATCGCGATCGAGCGGGCACGCCGCGCGTGCACGCTCGCGGCCGACCAGTCCCCGCGCTCCATCGCCACGCCGGCCAGCTGGGTCAGGGCCAGCGTCGTCGCCAGGTTGGCCACGCTGCCGCGTTCCCACAGGACGACGCCGCGCTCCAGGCATGCCGCGCCATCGTCGACGTCGCCTCGGAGGATCTTCGCGAGGCCGAGCAGCCCGAGGGCCGCGATGAAGTAGGGGTCGTCCTCCCCGAGGGTCTCGACGGCGGATCCAGCGTCCGCGTGCATCTGCTCGATCCCGTCCTGGCACCGGAAGGCTCGCGTGACCGCGACGATCCCCGTCGGGTGGTCGCGCGTTCCCGGCTGGTCGACGCGGACGGGACCCGACCAGCGATCGGATCGGACGAGGTCGCCGTCGAGCGCGAACGCCATGACCGCCTGCGCCGCGAGCCGCGGGTGGGCCTCCCAGGCGCCGCGCGCCTCGAACCAGCCGAACCAGCGCCGCAGCGTCTCGAGCCGCCCCGCGTTCATGGTCGCCTGCCCGATCCTGGCCACGAGTCGCGCGGCGCGGACCTCGTCCTGCGCGGCCATCGCGTACTCGAGGGCCGCTTCCTGCATCCCCTGGTCCTCGTGCCATTCCGCGGCACGACGGCGGAGGTCGTCCGCGGCGCCCGGATCCTGGCGCGCGAGCTCGGCGCGGAGGACATCCGCCAGCAAGTGATGGAACCGGAACCACGTCCGGTCGCGGTCCAGCGGGATCAGGAAGAGGTTGTCGTTCTCGAGCCGGTCGAGCGCCACGCCCGATCCGGTCCGACCCAGCAGGTCGTCGCACATGGGTCCGCTGACCCGGTCGAACACGGAGGCGCGAAGGAGCAGCTCGGCATCGCCGGGCGTCGTCGAGGCCAGCACCTCGGAGCGGATGTAGTCCTCGATGAGTCGATCGCCGACACTGTGCGGTCGGTCACCGTCGAGGGCGGGATCGACGCGGCCGCGCAGGCCGAAGGCCGACAGGTAGACGCCGGCCGGCCAGCCCTCGGTCCGATCATGGAGCGTGGCGACCTCGGCACTCGAGAGGTGCGCGCCAGCGGCGCCCAGGACCGCGATCGTCTCGCCGAGGTCGAGGGCCAGCGAATCGCGGCCGATGGTGGCCAGCTGTCCACGTGACGCCAGGCGAGCCAGGGGAAAGGCGCCGGGTCCGCGACCGGCGACGCCGAGGCGCGACTCGGGACCGAGATAGCCCGCGAGGGTCACGACGAGGTCGAGCGCGTCCCGGCTCGCGATCCGGTCGACATCGTCGATGACGAGCGTGAACGGCGCGGACGCGGACACGGCTGCCCCGAGACGGGGGATCGCCGTCGACCAGACCGAGGGACCCGGGATCTCGACCGAATCGATGGTCGCGCGATCGAGTCCGGTCGCCCGATCGATGGCCGCCGCGACGCCGCGGAGGAGGGTGGCCGGGTCGCTGTCCCGCTCATCGGCCGACAGCCAGGCGAGCGGCCGGCCCTCGCGATCCGCCCACTGCGAGAGCAATGTCGACTTGCCGTAGCCGGCGGGCGCCATGACGGCCACCATGGGTTCGTCGAAGGCGGCCATCCGCTCGAGCAGGTCGTGCCTGACGAGGATGCCGCGCCGCGGGAAGGGCGGGACGAGCTTCGTCTCGAGGACCGCAAGACGGTCTCGGCCAGTCGGTGGGGCGAGGTCGGTCCAGCTACCGGCGCCCCCATGCGGCGCTACGGACAATCGATGCGGCTCCCCTGCGTCGACCCTGGACGGTCAGTCTCCCTCGGACGTCCCGCAGCCTGGCTGGATCGGACCGGGAGCATACACCCTTCGAACGGGCCGCTTGACACTTCCTCCACCCGGTCGCTGCCGGCCGGACGGCCTCGCTGATGGGGTCAGGTCGCGGCGTCCCGGGTCGCCGACGGCGCCCCCGGTGGGTCCGTGGGCGTCGTCCGCAGGTGCTCCCAATCGGACGGCCGGACCAGGAGCAGGATGCCGCTCAGGATGGCCACCCATGCCGGGAAGACGAGGGCGAGCAGCTCGAAGAAGCTGACGCTCACCAGGAGCACGAGCCCGGCCACGACACCGACGACGATGAACCAGCGCGGCAGGACGCTGGTCCGGCGGCCGATCGTGGACGTCACGAGCATGAAGGCGGCAGCCATCTTGATGGCGAAGACGTAGAAGAACGCGCGCGACAGGTCGCGAGCGAACGTGAGCGCCGCCGAGTAGCCCTCGTTGTCGTGCACGGTCGAGGCGCCCGCCGCCGCGCTGGCACTCGCCCCGGCCGCGAACCACATCGTGATGAAGAGGAGCCCGCTCCCGATGAAGACCGTCGCGTAGAACTGGTCCTCACGCCGGCCGATCCGGAGACGGACGACCGCGAGGAACCACATGAAGGCGATCCCCGCGAACGGGATCAGGTAGAGCCCCACCAGGTAGCGCGGGGCCACGTCGCTCCACCACAGGCGGAGGCCGCTCACGCTCTCCGGCGGGTCGCTGCGAAGGAGCAGCAGCGACGCGGTCATGAGCACGGCGAAGATGAGGCCCGCGACCCCGGCGGCCCGGACGGTCCGGAACGAGGCCCCGGCCTGCGCGGGGACGATCGGTCGGTCGGATGGAGCGGTCATCGCGGTACTCCTGTCAGGCGACGAGCAAGCGCGGGGATGGGATCGATCACGGCGGCGGACATGACGGGCACGGCTGGAGGGCGTCCGACGCCGTCGGCCCCGGTGCGGGCGAGGCGGAGGCCGATGGCGGTTCACCGGTCGTGGCTGTCGGGGCGACCGACGGGCTCGCCGGCGAGGCGCCCGGCGTTCCCGCCGTCGAGGTCGGCCCGGGCGACGGGATGGCCGTCGAGGCAGGCGTCGCGCTCTGGGCGGGCGTCGCGGACGGCGACGGGGTCGCCGTCGGTATGCCGGAGACGATGAGATCGACGGTCGTCCCGGCGGCGGCCGGATGTCCGGCGGGCGGCGTGGTCGCGATCACGATGCCCGTCGGGACCGCCGGATCCAGGACGACGATCGTCGCGCCGACCCGCAGGCCGGCGGTCGTCAGCGTGACCACGGCCTGCGCGCTCGACTGGCCGGCGACGTCCGGGACCGGGATGAGGTCGCGCTGTGTCGAGACCGTCGGGGTGATCGTGGCGCCCACGGGCATCAGGGTCCCGGGCTCGGGGGACTGTGCCGTGATCGTCCCTTCGGGCAGGGCGGTGGTCTGGACGTAGACCGGGTCGCCCAGGGTGAGGTCCTGCGCCTCCACGGTCGATCGTGCCCGGTCGACCGACATCCCGACGATGTTCGGGGCGCTGACCTCGCCCGCGACCGGTCCCCGGTTCGCGGCGCCCGCGGCAAGCGCCGCGACCAGCACCGCGACGACGGCGACCGTCGCCACCAGCACGAGCCCGACCGACGGGCGGCGGGTGCGCCGCGGTCCAGCCGGCTGGCCCGCGGCCGAGATGTCCAGGCTGTCCCTCGGCATGGGACCGGGCGAGCCGGCGCCGGCGGTGCCCTCGGGAGCGCCGGTGGCCGGTGACGCGGCGCCCGATACGGTCGCGCCATCCGCCTCGGGCGCCTCGGGCACTCCGGGCGTCTCGGCGGCCACCACCTCGGCCAGCGTGCGCGGGAAGGCCCCTTCCGGACCGGCCAGCTCGGTGAGGCCGAAGTCCCGGAGGAGGTCGCGGAGCGCGCCCGTCGGCCGGGCGATGGCCATCGTGATCCCGCGTTTGGCGAGATCGCCCTCCAGGGCCCGCAGCGCGTCCGCCGCGGTCAGATCGAGATCGACGATCCCCGACGCGTCGACGACGACCCGCCGCACATCGGGGCGCGCCTCGACCAGCGAACGGACCTGGGTGCGGAACGCGGTCGCCGTCGCGAAGAACAGCGGCCCCGAATAGCGGACGACGAGGACGCCCGGGACGCGGATCGCCGTCGGGTCTCGGACGAGATCGGCGAACACCCCGGTCACCGGCAGCCGGCCGAGTTCGTCGATCCGCGGATGCGCGGCGCGGCGGAAGACGTTGACCGCCGAGAGCAGGGCGGCGATCGCGATGCCGAACAGGGTCCCGTACAGCAGCACGCCGAGGGCCGCCGCGACCGCGATCGCGCCTTCGACCGGCACGGTCCGCCAGATGCGGACGATGCCGCGGATGTCGATGAATCGGAGGGCGGACGTCAGGACCACTGCCCCGATGGCCGGGACCGGGAGATCGGTCAGGAACCCGGTCAGGAAGACCAGGACGAGCGCCACCGCGAGCGCCGCGATCACGCTCGCCATCTGGGTCGTCGCCCCGGCGACCTCGGCCGCCGCGGTCCGCGACGCGCTCGAGCTGATGGGGTAGCCGCTCGTGAGGCTCCCTCCCAGGTCGGCGACCCCGAGCGCGAGCAGCTCCCGATTCGGGTCGGTCTGCTCGCCGCTCCGCTCGGCGAAGCTCCGACCGGTCAGGGCGGTGTCGGCGAAGCTGAGGATCGCGATCCCGATCGCCCCGGGGAGCAGGGAGAACACCTCGTCGACCGAGACGAGCGGGAGCGCGATCGGTGGCAGGCCGGACGGCACGGGCCCGATGACCTGGACGCCACGGGCCGGCAGGTCCAGCACATCGGTGGCGATCAGCGCAACGACGAGCGCGATCAACGCGACCGGGATTCCCGGCAGGAGACGGTCGCCCACCAGCACGGCGACCAGGACGAGCCCGCCGATCACCACCGACGGCCAATTGACGCTGCCTTGGCCGAGCGCGATCCCGATGGCCTCGAGGACGACGCCCGGGTTCGCCTGCGACAGGTCGACGCCGCCGAGCACGGCCAGCGCGTCCGCGAGCGGCTTGCCGCCGAGGATCTTCGGGATCTGGCCGAGGGCGACGTTGATGCCCACGCCCGTCAGGTAGCCGACCAGGATCGGCCGCGACAGGAAGTCCGCGAGGAACCCAAGCGACGCGAGGCGCATCGCGATGAAGATGGCCGCGACGATGAGCGCGAGCGCCGACGCCAGCCGGACACGATCGTCGGACCCCACGGCGAGGGGCAGGATCGCCGCCGCGACCAGGGCGGCCGTGGCGGCGTCCGGGCCGACGACCAGGCGGCGCGACGAGCCGAAGACCGCGTACGCGAGCAGCGGGACGAGCGAGGCATACAGCCCGACCTCGGGCGGCAGGCCCGCGACCTGTGCATAGCCGATGCTGAGCGGGACGATCAGGGCCGCGACCGTGACGCCGCCGATGGCGTCGCCGCGAAGGAACGAGCGGCGGTACCCGCGCAGCGTCCACGCCAGTGGCTGGCCGCCGCCGGTCAGGCGGGCCGCGAGTCGCCCGCCGATGACCGCGAATCGCCCGCCCGCCGTGGGGCCGTCGGGCTGTCCCGGGTCATCCGCCACGCGGTGACATCCCGATGGTCTCCATCGTCCGCAGGTTCGTTGGCCGTCCTCGTCCCAGCATCGCCCGGTTCGGATGATTCCAGCCGGCGCATCGACTCGGCCGGTGTCGTCGGGTCACGTCGGGGTCGGGTACCGGCCGGGTCCCGGGATGGGTCCAAGCCGATCTGGCTTTCATCTCGTCGGGATGACGTCGCACGGTGTGCGGTGCCCTATGCTGACGGCCTCGCGGCGTGGTCCGCGATCATGCGATGGATCCGGAGGATGGGATGACTGTACTCGCGAACGCGCGCCGATCGATGGCTCGGCCGATCGTGGCCCTGCTGGCATTGACCTCGCTGCTGGTCGCCGGCTGTGCCCAGGTCGGCACGAACTCGTTCACGTTCTGGGACGCGTTCTGGTCGATCGTCGCGTTCTTCTTCTTCTTCATGTTCCTGTGGATCTTCATCTCGTTGTTCTCGGACATCTTCCGGCGCGATGACCTGACCGGCATGTCCAAGGCGCTCTGGATCCTGTTCCTGGTGATCCTGCCGTTCCTCGGCTGCCTCATCTACATCATCGTCCGCCCGAAGGTGACGGCCCAGGATGTCCGCCTGATGGCGCAGGCCGAGGCCGCCGGCAAGGCCGCGTCGAGCGTGTCGACCGCTGACGAGCTGGCCAAGCTCCAGCAGCTCAAGGCGAGCGGCGTCATCACCGACGCCCAGTACGAGGACCTCAAGGCGAAGGCCATCGCCGGCTGAGCCGAGAATCGGCGGCCCGGTCCGACCGAGGCTGCCGCCAGCATCAGCGCCACGAAAACGGCGGCTCGGGATCTCCCGGGCCGCCGTTCTGCGTGCGGTGGCGGGGATGTTCCGCTCTAGCCGTGCGGTGACTGCCACGGTCGGCTCGAGGGCCAATTCGAGCCGGATCAGCGCGACGTTGCCCGATCCTGCTGTTGCCAGTCACTCCGGGACTGCGGTGAACGTCTCGGCTTCGGGGCCGTGCATACCAGTCAGTCGAAGACTGACGCGGACCTTCGGCGCCCCGCCGAGATCGGCGCAAGACGATCCGATCGCTGAGGGGTCGCCCGGCACTTCGCCGGCGGGATCAGCCGGCCGCCGCCGGCTCGGCGGCGCTGGTCTCGCTGGGGCCCGGCGTCGCGGCCGCCGCTTGCGCGGCCTGCGGTCCGAGCTCGATGCCGATCGACCCCAGCCAGCGCCGGATGTTCCGGTAGATCGCGGGCGCGCCGAGCGGGACCTCCTCGTCGAGCGTCCACTCGGTGGGGTGGAGGATGAACGGCTCCGTCTGCGGACCGCCGAGGCCGCCGTGCGAGCCGATCAGCTCCTCGAAGGCGGCCACCTCGCCGAGCTCCGGGTCGTACTGGCTGAGCAGCAGCAGGTCCGGCGCGTGGGTCATGGCGTCCTCGCGCTTGAGGCTCATGATCGTGTGCGGTCCGAACAACGTCGTCGGATCCTCGCCCTCCACGCGGTCCTCATCGAGGAAGCGGGTGCCCTTCGGGCCGAAGACCACCGCCCCGAACTCCTTCGAGCGGACCAGGAGCAGCCCGACGCCGGGATGCGCGGCGACCGAGGCGACGAGCCCCGGATGCAGAACCTCGAGCTCCTCGACCGTGAGCCGGTGGTCGTGACCGGTGAACCACACGAGGCCGAGGTTGCCGGAGCCCACCACCGCGATCGCTGTCGGATCCGCGACCGGCGGCTCCTGCTCCGAGTCGTCGAGGTTGACGACGCCGTCGGTCGTCCGCCCGGCGAGGGCCGCCCGGGCGACCGTGGGGCCGACGCCCTTGCTGGAGGTGATCTCCGACAGGAAGGCATTGACGAAGGTCGAGCCCTCGGCTTTGGTCTTGCTCTGGACGATCGTCGCGCGGCCGCCCATCAGCTCGCGGATGTACTCGCCGAGGCTGACCCCGTAGCGCTGTAGGAAGGTCTCGCCGAGGCTCTGGCCGTGGTCGGACAGGATGATGAACTTGTACGGCCGTGGCGCTTCCTCGGTCGCCTTGATGAGGGTCGCGATCGCCACGTCGACGCCGTCGAGCGCCTCGAACGACTCGACGCGTTCCGGCCCGCAGTGATGGGCCAGCTCGTCGTAGTCGGTGAAGTCGGCGTAGATGACGTTGGTCCCGCGATACATCTCCTCGATGATCAGCGAGGTGTTGACATCGCGCAGCAGGACGTTGCTCGCCGCCCGCATCCCGGCGTACTTGAGCCCGCGATGCATCTGGGGCCGGATCCCGGACCGCCGGGTCCGCCGTGCCTGGAAGCGTTCCTTGATGAATTCTCCGAGGAAGAGCGTGAACGAGCGCATATAGCCCGACGGGCTGAAGAAGAACGACAGGAAGGCGTTGCTGTCGCCGATCCCGCCGCCTTCGGCCTTGATCGCCGCGGTCGTCAGGTACGACCGCGTCGCATCGCCGGTCAGCAGGTTGCAGATGCTGGCGCCGTTGTTGGACAGCAGGCCTTCGCCATTCGAGATGCGCGACGCGATCAGCGTCGCATCGGCGGGATTGCTCGAGGCCATGAGGTGTTTGCGGTCGCGCTCGTACCAGCGGAACGCCGGGATCCCATCGTTGTTGCCGTGGAGGATCCCGGCCTGGCTCCCCGAGGTCATCGATGGCAGGATCGCCTCCCAGCGCGACAGCTTGTGGCTGCCGTCGCGGACCATGCCGGCCATGGTGTTGACCGACCCGGCGCGCATCCGGCCGGCCAGGATCGGATGCGCGAGGCCGTCGATCTGGATGATCACCAGCCCCGGCTTGTCGGTATGGCCCCTGGATCGCTTGACCAGCAGGCGCTGGACGAGTGAACCGTAATAGGAGCCGCCGCGGTCGACGCCGAGGATCGCGGTCAGGATCGTGTTGATGATCGCGTAGATGAACGAGCCGATGAGCGCGGTCAGGAAGCCGTCGACGTGGACGCCGGGCGCCCACTGCGCGACCACGACGAACGAGATGACCTGCAGGACCAGCACCAGGATCCCGACGAGGATGAGCGACACGGGGGCGGCCAGGGCCAGGATCACGGGCCGCACCGCCGCGTTGAACAGCGCGATGAAGATGACGGCGATCGCGGCGTCCAGCGGTCGGTCGATGGTCATGCGCGGCAGCAGCCAGACCGTCGCGAGGAAGGAGACGGTCGCGACGACCAGCGTGATGATCAGACGGCGGAGGAGGGCCAGCCGCCCGCCACGCCATTCCCACAGCACGCGCACTTGGGTCCCATAGAAATCGAGCAGTCGACGCATGGTCAGCCTCAATCGGGCTCCAACGGGGCCGAGGAGCGCAGGGCACGATACAGGACGAACAGGCTCACGATGAGCGAAATGCCGAACGCGATGAGCCCGATGTACGCGAACGTCTGGAATTCCTCGAGCGTGGTGGGTTGGAGCAGGACGACCGCGAGGATCGCGGTGCCGATGAGCTGGCCCGTGACCAGCATCCCGATGGCGAGCTGCCGGCCGAGGTCGCTGACCTTCGCGATCTGCTTGTTCAGCTCCGTCGTGTCGATCTCGACGACGAGCTTGCCCTTGCCGAACTGGTCGAGCCACGACCACGCCGCGCTCTCGAGCGTCGGGATCCGGCGCGCGAACTCCTGACCGACCCGCATCACCTGCGCGGTCACGAGCTTCTCGACGTTCTCGGCAGTGAGCCGTTCCAGGGTCGCGTCCTTGGCTTCCTCGAACGCGGCGGAGGCGATGTCGAGGTCGAACGCGAGCTGGGTCGCGGTCTCCTCGGCCTGGACGACCGCCTTGATGGCGAGCGTCAGGTCGTTCGACAGGCGCAGGCCGTTGTCGAAGACCGCGCCGAGGACCGCGGAGATCGCCCCGCCGATGGACGTGGCCGTGCCGTAGACGATGTACTGGCGGACGAGCCGGTCCACGTCGTTGCGGAACTGGCGCTCGTTCCAGCCCGGCCGGGGCTCGCCGAGCCCGATGAGCGCGTCCGCGATGGCCGCGCTGTCGGCGCCTTTGAGCGCGAACAGCAGCTGGATGAGCGTCAGTCGCTGGTCGGTCCGCAGCTCGCCGACGAGACCGAAGTCGAGGAAGATGATCCGGCCCGTGTCCGGGTCGACGAGGACATTGCCAGGGTGCGGGTCGCCGTGGAAGAAGCCATCGACCAGGACCTGCTTGATCAGCGCCCGGATGAAGACGGATCCGAGATGGCTGGTGTCCATCCCGGCCGCCCGGAGCCGCTCGACATCGGAGATCTTGATCCCGTTGACGAACTCGGCGGTCAGGACGCGCGCGGTCGAGCGCTCCGGATCCACGACCGGGATGTGGACCTCGGGGAACTTGGCCATCGACTCCGCGATCCGCAGGGCGTGGTACGCCTCGTTCCGATAGTCGAGCTCCTTGAGGACGCCGCTCGCGAACTCGCGGACCATCGCCTGGGCGCCGAGCTTGTGGGCGATCTCGAACCGCTGCTCGCCGACGCGCGCCAGCTCCTCGAGGACGCCCAGGTCGGCCTTGGTCTTGGCCACGATCCTCGGGCGCTGGATCTTGACCGCGACGAGCCGGCCGTCGGGGAGCGTCGCGCGATGGACCTGGGCCGTGGAGGCTGCCGCGAACGGCTCGTGCTCGAACGCGATGAAGCGATCCTCCACGGGCGCGCCCAGCTCGGAGACGAGGATCGCCTCGGCCTGGTCCCACGGGAACGGGGCCACCTCGCTCTGGAGCTTCTCGAGTTCGGCGGCGAGCGCCGGCGGGAGCGCCTCGCGCCGGCTTGCCGCCATCTGGCCGAGCTTCACGTAGGTCGGACCGAGCTGCTGGAGCATGATCCGCACACGCGCCTCGGGCGTCTCGTGCTCCCCGGGGATCGCCCTCCCGAGGATTCGGCGCTGGAACGACGACCGGATCCTGGCCAGCGGCGTCCGTTCCAGCGCGATGTCGAGACCGTACCGGTAGATCGTGTCGTAGACCTGCTGGAGCCGGACGTTCTCGATGATCCGGTTGCGCCGTGGGGTAGGGAGCGCGTCGAGGAGCCGCCAGATCGACCGGCCCTGCCCGGCGTCGCCGATGATCGGCACGTTGAGCCCGAAGACGGCGTCGGCCAGCGAGGAGAGCAGGGTGAAGAGCACGGCGGCGACGAGGAACCATAGCAACCGTGGCTGCGCCGCGACCCCGAGCTGCGGCGCGAAGACGGTCGCGACCCACAACGAGACGGCGTTGACCACGACGAGGAAGGCGCCCATCGTCGAGAGGACGAGCCGCCCCGTCAGGGCGACGAGGATCGGCCGGACGAGGCGGTCCACGAGCGCGATCGCCACGCCGGCCGCGATGAACGTCCAGAAGCCGGCGGCGTCGATCCGGATGATCGATGCCCGCTGATCGCCGAACGGGAACGGCTGGGGGACCGAGATGAACGAGAGCAGCTCGAGGATGACGACGAGGATGGCCGCGTCGATGAGGACCTCGACGACGAACCGTCGCATCTCGCCGTCCTAGAGCAGCCGGGAGACGCGGTCCATCATCGCGTTCCAGGCGCGCGTTCGGGTTCCGGATGGGATCTCCGCCGGGGTCGACATCGCCACGAGTCCATCGAAGACCGCCTGCTCGGTGATGTCCGCGACGGCCGGATCCTCGAACAGCAGGTCGAGCTCGTCATTCCGGAAGAGCGACAGGTCGTCGAGGTTGCACCCGCCCACGAAGACCCGCTCGTCGATGCGGAGGACCTTCGCGTGGGCCATCTCGGGGTGGAGCAGGATCTCGACCCCCGCGTCGATCAGCCGCTCGTAGTGATGCCGGAACGCCGCGGCCGGATAGGGCGGCGTCGGCTTGCCGGGGGCGACGAGACGGACCCTGACCCCTCGCTGCGCGGCCGCCAGCAGCCCCGCGAGGATGGCGCGATTGCTGATGTACGGGTTGACGATGTGGATCTGGTCCACGGCCGCGTCGAGCGAGGCCTCGATAGCGTCGCTGATCGGGTGGTGGCCGGTCCCGGGCACGTTCCAGAGGATGGTCGTCGCCGCGCGCAGGACCGCATCCTCGGGGATCGTCAGGGCGTCCGGCGGGAACCACCGGTCGAGGGCCTCGTCCGTCGTCGGCGCCGTGCCGCCGTCATGGCGGAAGCTGGCGAGGAACACGAGCTGGAGCTGGGACGCGATCGGGCCCGTGACCCGGCACATGACGTCGTAGAAGCGCTCGTCGTTGTAGTGGTCCTCGATGCCGCTCCCGCCGACGTACGCGACCCGGCCGTCGATGACCGCCATCTTGCGGTGGTCGAAATGGAGCGTGTTCTCGAGCCGGGCGCCCGGGCGGTGCGCGCCCACGGGGCCCTCACGAAAGACCATCACGCCATCCGCGGCCACGACCTGCACCCCGGCGGCGAGCAGCTCCTTGAAGAGCTCCTTGCTGCCGAAGTCGATCTCGCTCCCGATCGCGTCGACGGCGAGTCGGACCTCGACGCCCTCGCGGACCTTGTCCCCGAGCGCCTCGAGGAACGTCGTCCCGATCTCGCCGGGCTTGTACCCGTAGATCAGCAGGTGGACATGGTCCCGTGCGGCCTTGATGTCCTCGAGCATCCGCGGGAAGTAGCGTGTGCCGTGGAGCAGCGGCTCCACCGTCGTCGAGACCGCGGGCGCGAAGTCCATGGCCAGGTCACGGCGGCGGACCGTCGGCTGCTCGAGGAGCGCCCGGGCGCGGGCTCGCGCCCCGTGGGCGGTGATCGCATCCGGGCCCGGCGGGAATGCCGTGACGCGTTTCGTACGCCGCGCCAGGACCGTCGCGGACGCGGCGACGCCGGCTCCCGCTGCGATGAGGCGTCGACGTCGGCTCATTGTCGTTCGATCCTACCGTGGCAGGTCAGGCGCTGGTGCTGCCGCTGCGCCAGCCGGAGGCGTTCGTCCGGTCGACCGCGGAGGCCGCGAGGTGCGAGAGATCCAGCGCCACCGCGATGATGAGCCAGATCCAGTCGGCCCCTTCGATGCCCACCCCCGGCCGGTAGAGCAGGACGTAGATCAGCGTCGTGAAGGGCAGGAAGATGATGCCCAGCAGCGGGAAGATCCACGTGTCGAACGCCGCGTTGATGATCGCCGGTCGCGCGATCCAGATGATGAACACGGCGACGCGCGGAACGAACGCGGCGAAGAGCGCGAAGAGACAGGGCACGATCGTTTCCTCCGACATCCGTCGCTCCGGCGACCGTCATGCGAGGACGCTCCGCGAGGTGTCCCGATAATCCCACACCGTCACGCGCACGGTGGCATCACCCGGACCGGGTGATAGGCGGGTGTGATGGGTCGCAGCGGTATCCTTGTCGTCAACACCCCTACGGCGAGGCGACCCATGCCCGAACTCCCCGTCAAGGAGGTCCGCATCGCGGAGCTCCATCTCCCCGAACTGAAGCGGGAGGACATCGTCCGGACCCTGTCCGAGATCCATCTGCCCGAGATCGACATGCCGAAGGTCGAGGTCCGCAGGCCGGACATGCCCCGCGTCGACCTGCGCGGGCTCGATCTCGTGCGGCTCGCATCCGGGGTCGTCGCCAGCGGGCGGATGGCCCTGCGGATCGGGCGCCCGATCGCCACGCGGCCGCGCTGGCCGCTGATCGGCGGTGCCGTCGGCGTCATCGCCATCGCGTCGATCGTCGGGATCGCGCTCATGCGCTCGCCTGCGATGCGAGAGCGGGCCGAACGCGCGACGCAGCGCGCTCGCGAGGGGGCCGAGCGCGGGGCGCACCTCGCCCGCGAGCGGTTCGACGCCATGCGCTCCGATGCCGAGCCGGACGATCGCGACATCGTCGAGGCCATCGGCACGTCCGGGGTCGCCGAGGCGATGGAGGACCTGGCGCCGACCGCGATCGTGGTCGAGACGGTCGAGACGTCCGGCAACGGCTTCGCGACCATCGAGGAGCCCACCTCGCCGGCCTGACGCCTCGACGGGGTCGGCTCGCCGTCACGGCGTGGCGGCGAGTCGCGCGAGCGTCTCCCTGAGGTCGCTCCCGAAGCGCCGCACGCCGGTCAGCTGGACGACCACGCCCACGAACCGGCCGCGCAGGCTGGTCGCGATCCGCTGGAAGTCGACGCTGACGTGGCAGCCGCCGCCGGGGCGATCCGACACGCGATAGTCGATCAGCGTGCCGGGCTTGAAGTCGTCCGAGGCCACGAGCCGCAGCGTCACCCGGCCCGGCTCGGACCAGTCGTAGCGCTCGCGCCCCCAGACCCCTCCCAGGACGTCGGTCCCCTCGGTCACCTCGGCCCAGGTATCACCGGCGTCGTGGAGCTGGAAGAACTTCGCGTCGAGGTTCGGCCAGAGCTCCGGCCGGCGCTCGCTGAAGTCGGTCAACGCGGCGATGAAGCGCGCCGCGCTGATCTCGCCGTCCGCCTCGTAGTGGATCTTCGCCATCGGTCTTCCTCGTTTGGCGTCCGCCCCGACACACTACAGTGCCGGAGTCGCCATCGGTGCTGGAGGACGAGGTCGCGTGGGAGTCATCGAAGCCTTCCTGTGGGGCGGCCTCGCGGCTTCGTCGCTCGTGCTCGGGGCGGTCCTCGACCTCCGGGCGAACCTCTCGCCGCGCGTGGTCGGCCTGCTCCTTGCCTTCGGTGCCGGCACGCTCATCAGCGCGGTCGCCTACGAGCTCGTGCCGTCCGAGCGCGGCTTCCCCATCCCGGTGGCCGTGGCCCTCGGCGTCGGCGCCGTGGCGTTCTACGCGCTGGACGCGCTCGTCGACGGGATGGGCGGCGACAACCGCAAGGACATCGGCGCGACGGCCGGGCCCGGTCCGTCGGCAGGGTCCGGATCGGCCATCGCCATCGGGACGCTGCTCGACGGCATCCCCGAGTCCATCGTCCTCGGGATCGGCCTGTCGATCGGCGGCTCCGTCAGCGTCGCGTTCCTCGTCGCGGTCTTCGTCTCGAACCTGCCCGAGGCGATCGGCGGCTCCGATGCCCTGCGCGCCGCCGGTCACAGCCCGTCGCAGATCATGCGGCTGTGGGTCGCGATCCTGGTCGCGTCGGCGTTCGCGGCGGCCGGCGGCTACCTGCTCGGCTCGACGTTCAGACTCGGCGGCGATCTCGTCCAGGCGTTCGCGGCCGGTGCCATGATCACCATGGTCGCCGACACGATGCTGCCGGAGGCATTCGAGGAGGGTGGCAAGCAGGCAGGCCTGCTGACCGCCCTCGGCTTCACGATCGCCGCGCTGCTGTCGACACTCGAGTAGGCCTGGAGCACCTGATCGGCAGCGCGCCCAGGACCCGGTGACCGGCCGCTGGGGGGTCCGCCAATCGGGTCGTTGACGGTCCGCTCCGTAATCCCGATAATCTGACTAGGAATTCCCGGCACGGCACGTGTCGACCCCGACCGACCCGCGCACCGCACCCGAGGACCGAGGATCGAATGACCGCAACCCGCGAGATCGTCACTGACCAGCGTGACCAGTTCGCCTTCCACGACGACATCGTCTACCTGCAGGAGACCAAGCGGGGCCTCACGCGCGAGACCGTCGAGGAGATCAGCGGGTTCAAGGGCGAGCCGGACTGGATGCTCCAGTTCCGCCTCCGCGCGTATGAGCACTTCCTCAAGCGCCCGATGCCGACGTGGGGCGGGGACCTGACGCACATCGACTTCGACAAGATCGTCTACTACCGCAAGCCGTCCGAGCGCGAGGAGAAGTCGTGGGACGACGTCCCCGACCAGATCAAGGCGACCTTCGAGAAGCTCGGGATCCCCGAAGCGGAGCGCAAGTTCCTCGCCGGCGTCGGTGCCCAGTACGACTCCGAGGTCGTGTACCACTCGGTCAAGGAAGAGCTGACGAAGATCGGCGTGGTCTTCATGGGCACCGACCAGGCGCTCAAGGAATACCCGGACATCTTCAAGCAGTACTTCGGGACCGTCGTCCCGCCCGAGGACAACAAGTTCGCCGCGCTCAACAGCGCCGTGTGGTCGGGCGGGTCGTTCGTGTACGTCCCCAAGGGCGTCGAGGTCCCGCTCCCGCTCCAGGCGTACTTCCGGATCAACGGCGAGAACACCGGCCAGTTCGAGCGGACCCTGATCGTCGTCGACGAGGGCGCCAAGGTCCACTACATCGAGGGCTGCACCGCCCCGATCTACGCGACCGACTCGCTCCACGCCGCCGTCGTCGAGGTGATCGCGCTGCCGGGCGCAAACGTCCGGTACACGACCATCCAGAACTGGTCCAACGACGTCTACAACCTCGTCACCAAGCGGGCCCACGCGCATGAGAACTCCCGCGTGGAGTGGATCGACGCGAACACGGGGTCCCGGCTGACGATGAAGTACCCGGCGATCTACCTGCGCGGCGAGGGCGCGACCGCGGACATCATCAGCGTCGCCGTCGCGGGCAAGGGCCAGCACCAGGACACCGGCGCGAAGGCCGTCCACCTGGCGCCGAACACCCGCTCGCGGATCGTGTCGAAGTCCGTGTCCAAGGACGGCGGGCGGGCGACCTACCGCGGTTCGCTCAAGGTGGCGCCGGGCTCGACCAACGTGGTCGCGAGTGTCCGCTGTGACGCGCTGATGCTCGATGACCAGAGCCGGAGCGACACGTACCCGTACATCGACATCCAGGAAGACGACACGACGATGTCGCATGAGGCCACCGTCGGGAAGGTCAGCGCCGACCAGGTCTTCTACCTGATGAGTCGCGGACTGACCGAGAACGAGGCCACGAACCTCATCGTCCAGGGCTTCCTGGAGGTCTTCACCAAGGAGCTGCCGATGGAGTACGCCATCGAGTTCAATCGCCTGGTGAAGCTCGAGATGGAGGGGTCCCTCGGGTGATACCGTCCGCCCCACGGGGCGGTTCGAGATCAGCCAGCCGAGGGGTCGAGGTGAAGGCACGATGACATCGCCGGAGACGCAACTGATGCGCGCCGCGCTGACCGACGAGCAGCTGGCCGACATGCTGCATCTCATCGGTGGGTCGGACAGCGTCGAGCTGAAGATGTCGATCGCGCATGCCGATCGCCGCGCCACGGTCGCCGCGCTCGGTCTCGATCCGCTCCAGGCGCAGATCCGGCAGGTGTTCTTCTTCGACACGCCGGACCTCAAGGTCAGCGATGCCGGCGTGATCGTCCGCGCGCGCCGGGTTCAGGGTCGCGGGGACGATTCGACGATCAAGCTCCGGCCCGTACAGCCCGCCGACCTCTCGCCCAAGCTCCGGGCGATGCCCGGGTTCGTCGTCGAGGTCGATGCGATGCCGGGCAAGTACATCTGTTCGGGCTCCCTGAGCGCGTCGCTCGGCAAGGACGACGTCCGGCCGGTCGCCGCCGGCATGCGGCCCATCCGCAAGCTCTTCTCGAAGGCGCAGCGGGCCTACTACGAGGCGCATGCACCTGCGGGGATCGCGCTGGACGACCTCTCGGTGCTGGGCCCGATCTTCGTGCTGAAGGTCAAGTTCACGCCCGAACGCTTCGCCCGCCCGATGGTCGCCGAGCTGTGGTTCTACCCGGACGGGTCCACGATGCTCGAGCTCTCGACGAAGACGCTGCCGTCGCAGGCGTTCCAGACCGCGGCGGAGGCGCGCTCCTCACTGGCCCGCCATGGCGTGACGACATCCGGCGAGCAGCAGACGAAGACGCGCAAAGCCCTCGACATCTTCTCCGCCCACCTCCTGGCCGACGCCAAGGCTGCTGCGGCCTCGGCCGCGCTGGCCGCTGCCACGCCACCGGCGACCGGTTCGAACGGCGCGACCGCTGGGACCGCGAGGCCCAAGGCTCGGCCCGCGTCGAAGACGGCCGGCCCCGCCAGGCGGAAGGCTGCTCCGGCGGCCGGGCGCAAGGCCACGACCGCCGCCACCGGCCGCAAGAAGCCAGGTCCGACGGCTTGACGGTCCCCGGCAACCGTCGGGCGCCGCGTCGTGGCCCGACCGATCTCAGCTTCCAGCTCGATGCAGGATTCGTGGAGGCCGCCGCCGCCGGCAATCCGGACTGGCTCGCGGCGGACCGGCGGGCCGCCTTCGAACGCTTCGGGGCGCTCCCGATCGAGTCCAACCGGCTCTACACGAGCTACGTCGACCTCCGGGCCGCGGCGCTCGAGGACGTGCGGCCGTACCCGGTCGCCACGGACCACGCGCCGCAGGGGCGCGTCGACCTCGACCCCGACACGGCCGGGCTGGCCTCGTTCCACGAGGACCGCCTCGAGGCGCTGACGCTCGACCCCGTCGCGACGGCCGCGGGCGTGACCCTCGAGACGGCGGCTCGCACGATCGAGCGCGACCCGGCAACGGCCGAGCGGCTCCTCGCCGATCCGGCCACGCTCCCGTCGGACGACCGGCTCGCGCAGCTGACACGGGCGGCGTGGAACCAGGGCGTCATCCTGTGCGTGCCCGCGGGCGTCCGCCTCGACCGACCGATCGTCCTGCGCTGGGCGGTCGGCGCGCCCGATCGGGCGCTGCTCACCCGGACCGTCATCGAGCTCGGTGACGGCGCACAGGCCTCGGTCGTGGAGGAATTCGTCCCGTCCGACGAGGCGACCGCCGGCCGTCAGAGCCTCGTGACCGGCACGAGCGAGGTCATCCTCGGCGCCGGCGCGAGGCTGGCGATGACCAGCCTCCAGGAGCTCGGCCCGGATGCCGTCGCGTTCCAGCATCGGGTGGCCCGCATCGGCGAGGCGGCCGAGCTCCACTGGTCGCTCGCCCAGCTCGGCGGCCGGTTGGTCCGCAGCCGGATCGACAATCACCTCGTCGGCGATCGCAGCTCGGTCGAGCAGGTCGAGATCGTGTTCGGCGGCGAGGAGCAGGTGTTCGACCTGACCTCCTACACCACCCACGTCGGGCGCGACACGACCGGCAACCTGCTCTCGAAGGGCGCCTTGCTGGATCGGGCCCGGACCTACATGAAGGGCCTGATCACGATCGAGAAGACCGCCGTCGGGACCGACAGCTTCCTCGGCGAGTTCGGGATGAACCTCTCGAAGGCGGCGCGCTCGGTCGCGATCCCGAGCCTGGAGATCGACCAGCCCGACTGCCGCCGAGCCGCGCACTCGAGCTCGGTCGGTCCGATCGACGAGACCCAGCTCTTCTACCTCGAGAGCCGTGGGATCCCACCCGACGAGGCGCGCAAGTTCATCGTCCTCGGGTTCCTCGAGCCGGTCGTCGCCCGCGTGCCGCTGGCCGGGGCGCAGGACCGCCTGCGCGGGGCCCTCGAGACGAAGTGGGCCGTTGGCACGGCCGCCGCGGCTGCTGCCGCCTGATGCCACCAAGACCCGGGTCCCGGCGCCCATGAGGCGGATCGACCTCATCGCGGTGGACGAGGTACCCGAAGGCACGATGAAGATGACCTTCGTCGATGGGACCGATCAGGTCCTCGTGGTCAACACGAACGGCGATTTCCACGCGCTCCAGGGCGTCTGCTCGCACGAGTACTTCGAGCTCGACAAGGGGTTCCTGACCGCGGGCACGCTGACCTGCGCCCTCCACCTGTCCCGGTTCGACCTCGAGAACGGCGAGCCGCTCGATCCGCCGGCCACGGAGCCGCTGGCGGTCTACACGGTCGTCATCGAGGACGGACGCGTCGTCATCGAGGTCCCGGACGGGCCGCTCGAGATCAGCGAGTAAGCGCCCGGCCCGTACGAAGGTCCCGTGGTCGGGCCCGCCACGACCACGCTACGGTGCATCGACATGCAAGCCATCGACTTCCTCGCCTTCGCCGGCGACTGCGTCATCACGTCCCAGGCCACGATGTTCGGCGACCGCCTCACGGACTTCCTGAACGGTCAGGAGCGGTTCCAGCTGCACAGCGTGACGTTCGAGAGCCTCGAGGACGGCCACCTCGTCGCGGTCGATTCCGTGTCGGTCGACCGTTCCGACCTGCTGGCCGTCGTCGGGACCGGACCGCGTGGCGCGATCGCGCAGCGCGTCGACCTCGCGACATCGCGGATGGAGATCCAGGTCGGGCCGTATCTCGTGCTCGGCAACCTCCACGTGCCACCGGGCGTCGACCCGGAAGACCGGGTCCGCAAGCGCGAGCCGATGGTCCCGCTCACCAATGCCACGATCGCCTACGGCGTCGGGGGCGTCGTGATGGCGCGGGACGTCGGCACGATCATCATCAACCGCGCCCTCATCGACTGGATCGTCCCGACCGCGGACGAGGCGGCGGTCTTCCCGGAGGTCGCGGTCCGCGCGACCTCGCTCGTCGGCGCCGCGCGCTAGCCGGGCTCCACGCGCGCGAGCCGGCCTACCAGTCGGACCAGCCCTCGACCATCCCGTCCGCACCGGTCCGCATGTTGGGCCGCGGGATCCGTTCGTGGCCGAGTCCGAACCGCTCATCCTCCGACGGCACCGTCGGGCTCAGGATCCGCGAGACCAGGTATTCGCCGATGACCGGTCCGTGCTTGAACGCGTGCCCCGATCCACCGCCGGCGATCCAGACGTTGTCGAAGTCGGGGTGGCGATCGAGGATGAAGTGCGTGTCCGGCGTCGTCTCGTACTGGCAGACGCGGGTCTCGATGACCGGGGCGTCGGCGAGGTCCGGGAAGCGGCGGGCCAGGTAGCGCCGCGCGAGGCGCACCGACTCCGGGTCGACGATCCGCTCGCCGTGCGACGGATCGAAGATCGGTCCGTAGCGGTCGGGCGCGAGCTTCATGCCCCGCCCCTCGACTGCAGGCAAGCCGTAGAAGGCGGCGTCGTAGTCGACCCAGCAGGGGAGCCGCTCCGCATCGAACCGCCCGTCGCCGGCCTCCGGGCCGACGAACACCACGTCCTGCTTGGTGACCCGGATCATGTCCCCGAGGAGGTCCGGGAACAGGCGGGGCAGCCACGGTCCGCCGGCGAACACGAACTGGTCCCCATCGACGTGGCGGCCGTCGGCGAGCGCGACATCCAGCAGCCGTGACCCTCTCGAGGCCCCAGGCTGCGCCCATGCCAGCTCGAACCGGCCGCCGAGCTCGCCGAACCGTCGCGCGACCGCCGCGACGCCCCGGCGGGCCAGGAGCAGGCCCGCCTCCGGCTCGTGGATCGCGAACGCGAGGTCGTCGGTCGCCATCGCCGGCCAGCGCTCGACGATCTCGCCGGCGCTCAGCCGCTCGACGGGGATCCCGAGCTGTCGGAGGGTCGCCTCGGACGCGGCCTCGAAGCCCTCCGCCCGATGCGCGAGCCACAGGGCCCCGGTCGGGACGAGGAAAGACTCGCCGACCTCGTCGCCGAAGGCGAGCCACGCTTCGCGGGCGCGGCGGGACCAGCTGGCATAGAGACCATCGTCGCCATGCGACGAGCGGATGATCCGCGACTCGTCGCCTGAGGTGGCCCGCGAGTTCCCGGCGCCGAACGCATCGATCAGCGTCGTCGTCACGCCAAGGCGACGGGCCGCGAGCGCCGTCCAGGCGCCCATGGTCCCGGCGCCCACGACCACGACGTCGGGGAGGCCGCCGGTGCCACCGGGCTGGCTCATCGCGGCAGGATCGTGCCCAGGCCGGCCGCGGTCGCGCGCGCCAGGATCGCGTGGCCGAAGATCACGTCGGCGAGACCCACGCCGAGGTGCGAGACCAGCACCCGGCCGGTCGCGGGTCGCCGCGTGCCGGCGAGGATGGCCTCACCCAGGGTCGCGGCCGGATCCGGGTACCCGTCGAACTGGCCGGCGTCGCGATTGGCGAGGAACTGGCCGCGCTCGTCGACGATGAACAGGCCGGCCGTCGTGGCGACCTCCGCGGCGACCAGCGTCGCGTAGTCGACCGCGACGATCAGGGCGTCCGGACGCAGGGAGCCGGCCCGCAGCGTCTGCCGGCCGGCGGGCGCGGTGAAGGACGCGGCCGTGACGACGACATCGGCATCGGCGACGGCCTCGTCCACGGATCCGGCGAGGCGCACCTTCCCGATCCCCGCGGTCTGCGTCGCCACCTGCGCGAGGGCCGCGGCGCGGTCCGGGTTGCGATCATGGATCGTGAGCTCGACGTCCGCCAGCACGCGCCCGAGTACCGGCACGTGGCTGTGCCCCTGGACTCCGGCCCCGATGATCGTTGCCCGGATCGCCCGCCCGCCGACCTCGGGAGCGAACCGGGCGAACGCGACGCCGGACACGGCGGCGGTCCGCTCGGCCGTGATGGGGCCCCCGTCGAGGATCGAGACCGGGAGCCCGGACAGGGCGTCACTGAGCACGACGAGCGCGCCGATGGCCGGGAGGCCGCGCGACGTGTTCGCGGTGCCGAACCCGGTGACCCACTTGATCCCGAGCCGGTCCTCCGATCCCGCCGGGTCCGCGCCGCGCAGGAACGCGGGCATCGCGTGCGCGAACGAGCCCTCGACGCGCGGGTGGACGCCGATCTTCGGCGGCATGTCCGCGTCGGACACGAGCGCGATCATCGTCCGCTGCGCGAGCGCGACGCGCTCCTCGACCGGTGGCATGGCGGCGCGCACGTCGTCGGCCGACAGGTAGCGCAGCGGGGGGAACGGGGCGGTCGTCATCGCCGGTCAGTCTACGAGGCGGGTTCCGCTACCATCGAGGCGATGGCGCCGATCGACGTCCAGACGAGCCTGGACAACCTCAAGCTCGAGCGCGACGCGATCGTCCTCTACGAGGCGCTCTCGAGCATCGAGAAGGATCCCGCCCGCGCAGCGGCGTTCGCGCGAATCGCCTCGAACGAACGTCGCCATGCGGGTATCTGGGCGTCAAAGCTGACCGAGCTCGGGGCGACGGTCCCCGCAGCTGGAGCGCCCCGCGCGCGCGTCCGGGTCATCGTGCTGATCGCGCGGCTCTTCGGGACGCGAGCCGTGGCCGACCTCGTCAAGGCGCTCGAGGGCGACGAGGAGGCGGCGTACGACGCCCAGGAGGTCTCGCCCGAGGTCGCCGCGATCGCCGCCGACGAGCGCGAGCACGCGGAGATCTGGGACCGGCTGGCGACCGGCGAGGCGACGGATCCCGCGCGCGACGGCGTGGCCGTGGCGCGTCGGGCCACCTCGGCGGCGGACATCGGCGCGCACGAGCGATGGCACCGGACGGGCGGCCGGTCGGGCACGCTTCGCGCGGTCATCTTCGGCGTCTCCGATGGCCTGGTCAGCAACCTCTCGCTCGTCATGGGCGTCGCCGGCGCGGCCACGGGCAACCCGAGCTTCATCCTGCTCGCCGGGATCGCCGGCCTCCTCGCCGGATCGTTCAGCATGGCGGCCGGGGAGTACATCTCCATGCAGAGCCAGCGCGAGCTCTTCGAGCGCCAGATCGCCCTCGAGCGCGCGGAGATGGAGGCGATGCCGGAGGAGGAGGAGGCCGAGCTGGCCGCCCTCTACCGGTCCAAGGGGTTCGCGCCCGACGAGGCGACGCGCATCGCCCATCGCATCTTCGCGGACCCGAAGACCGCGCTCGACACGCTGGTCCGCGAGGAGCTCGGGCTCGACCCGGACGAGCTCGGCTCGCCGATCCGGGCGGCGGGCGGGTCGTTCCTCGCGTTCGCGCTCGGAGCCGCGGTGCCGGTCCTGCCCTATCTCGTCGGCGGCGGGACCAGCGCGCTGATCGCCAGCCTCGGGATCAGCCTCGTCGCCCTGTTCGGCGTCGGCGCCGCGGTCAGCCTGCTCACCGGGCGGAGCCTCGTCTTCTCGGGCCTGCGCCAGATGCTCATCGGCCTGGGGGCCGCGATCGTCACGTTCGCGATCGGCTCGATCATCGGCGTGACGACAGCGGGCTAGGATGGGGCGGATGGAATCGGTCAAGGCGCGTCTCGTCGAGCGGCTCTGGACCGAGGGTTGGCGCCCGACGCCCTGGTCGAACGGACCGGGCGATCAGTACGGTGCGCACGAGCACACCTACGACAAGGTGCTCGTCGTCGTCGCGGGATCGGTCCGCTTCGGGCTTCCGGCAGCGGGGTCGAGCTTCGAGCTGGATGTCGGGGACCGGCTGGACCTGCCGGCCGGGACCAGCCACGACGCGCTCGTTGGCCCCGCGGGCGTCACCTGTCTCGAGGCGCACGTGCCGGCGGGGACGTTCCCAGCGCCGGAACGGCGGCTCGCGGGAGACTGGTAGCGGACGAAAAGGGCGAAGCCCCGCTGTGCGGGGCCTCGTCGGCTAGGCTATCGAGTGACGGCCGACGCTCAGTGAGCGCCGAACCGCATCAGGAACCTGACGTCTTTGTCAGCATCGACGTTGGCCTGGCGGGGTTCGTCGGTGCCCAGCAGGTAGCTGATCAGCGAGAACAGCGCCAGGAGGCCGATGACGATCGCGAGGATCATCGTGTTCTCCTTCGCTGCAGTGGACGCCGCGGACCGCAGTGGTCCGGCCGCTTGGTGCGGTCGGCCGACATCCATGGAACGAGCCGATATCCGTATTCTAGCCTAACAAATCACTCTCAGCAATCCACCAGACCTAACATATCGTGAGCAGTCTCGTGTATTTGGACGCCGACACCGATGCCTGACCGACCGCCGATCGATCGGACCGACGCGCGCCTCCTGGAGCGCCTCCAGGTCGACGGACGCCGCCCGTATGCGGACCTGGGCGCCGACGTGGGGATCAGCGGGCCGTCGGCGCACGAGCGGGTCAAGAAGCTCGAGGCTCGGGGCGTCATCCGCGGATACGCTGCCGCGGTGGACCCGACGGCCGCGGGGTTCACGGTCCTCGCGTTCACCTGGCTGACCCAGGCGCCCGGGAGCGCGGGAGCCGATCTGACCGACTCCTTCGCCGCCATCCCCGAGATCGAGGACTGTCATCACGTCGCCGGCGAGGCGGACTACCTCCTGAAGATCCGGACGCGCGACACCAGGCACCTCGAGGAGGTCATCGTCCGGCTCCAGGCCACGCCGCAGGTATTTACCACGGAGACCGACGTCGTCCTGTCCAGCGCCTTCGAAGGACGCCCGCTCCCGCTCGTCACCGACGGTGACAAATCCACAGAGGCTCGAGAGCCGTAACCATGACCGAGGACCGTCACAGGCATCCAGACGACGTCGCCCTCGTCCGCGCGGTCGCGGGCGGGTCGTTCGATGCCCTGGCGAACCTCTATGACCGGCACGCCGACGCGATCTTCGCGGTGGCTCGCCGGCTGACATCGGATCGAGGCGTGGCCGAAGAAGTGGTCCAGGACACCTTCCTGGCGCTGTGGGATCGGGCGGAATCGTTCGATCCCGGGACGGGTTCGCTGTCGGCCTGGTTGCACACGATCGCGCGCAACCGGACCGTGGACCGTCTTCGGGCGGCGGGGCGGCGCCCATCGATCGTCTCGTCGCCCGGCCCCGAGTCGGACGAGTCGGAGACACAGGTCCTCGAGCGAGCCGCGACGATGGGGACGGTCGTCGCGGGGGCCGCCACACCGGTCGGACCGGAGGCGGCCTACGCGTCGAAGGAGACACGGGACGCCATCGAGCGCGCGCTCGAGGGGATGGCGGCCGACGAGCGCACGGTCATCGTCCTCGCCTACCGCGAGGAGCTGACGCAGACGGAGATCGCCGACCGGCTCGGGTGGCCGCTCGGCACGGTGAAGACCAGGACACGGCGGGCGTTGCGGCGACTCCGCGACGCACTCGAAGATGAACAAGCGTTGCCGGCGCGGTCCGGCGAGGACGGATAGGACGAGGATGGATCACGAATCGGTTCTAGAGGCTCTGGAGATCGCGGCTGTGGAGCCGGGCGGTCTGGACCGGTTGATGGCCGGCGACACGCCGACGGCGATGGCCGTCGCCGGGCACCTGGTCGGGTGTGCGTCGTGCACCCTCGAGCTCGACCGTCTGCGGAAGGTGAGCGAGCTCACCCGCGGCGTCGTCGCGGACTCGCCGTCGCCGGACCTGCGCGACCGGACGCTCGCGTACGTGCGAGCGCACGGGGTGCCGCGAGGCCCGGGCGTGACCGCCCCGGCAGCCGCCACGACGCCGGCGCTGGCCGTGGTGCCGGCCGTCGCCGAGTCGCCCGCAGGGACGCGCCGGGCGACGGCATTCCGCTGGGTCGCCGCGGTCGCCGCAGCCGTGGTGCTCTCCGTGGCCGCCACCTCGCTGATCGTCGGGTCGCGCGTCGATGACCGGCTGTCTGCCCAGGACCAGGCGATCGAGGACCTGGCCACGGTCACGACCGCCACGCTCCGCCTGACCGCGGAGCCGGACGCGGCCCGCGTCAGCCTCGACAACCCGAGCGGCGACGCCACGACGGGGACCCTCGTCTACTCACCCGCCTCGTCCGAGCTCGTGGTCGTCGCCACCGGCCTGAACCCGCCACCCGATGGCCAGGAGTACCGGTGCTGGGTGATCGTCGATGGGGCCCGCAAGGGGATCGGCAAGATGTTCTTCGGCGGGGGGCTCGCCTACTGGGTGGGGCCGTCGCCCGCCGTCGCGGGACTGGCCGGGGGCGAGACGTTCGGCGTCTCGCTGGTCGGTCCCGATGGCGCCATCGTCGGGTCCGACCCGGTGCTAACCTCCGCGTCCTGAGGGTCCGGGTCGTCCGGCGGGGGGCTGTCGAGATACGCCCGGTGGAGCTCGAGCAACCGCTCCGCGGCCTCCGGGCCGACCGGCATGCCTTCGCGTTCCATCACCGTGGCCAGCCACAGCGCCTCGCGCGGCCGCTCGTCGGTGTCGACCTCGTGCTCGCGCCGTCGCGCGTCCGCCACGACGAACCAGACCAGCCCGGCTCCGACGACGAGCCCGACGATGAGCAGCCACCAATTGAACTCGGCGTTCACGGGAGACGAGTATAGGGACGGACGGCCATCCACCCCCGGTCTGGCCATCGACTCGTGCACGCAGCGAGTCGCGCTCGCCTGACGGCGAGCCATCGGCGCCTCGACCGCTACACTTCCGCCGATGCTCGACTTCCTGCCGAACGCGACCGCGTTCCAGCTCGGCCCGCTGACGATCGGCTGGTACGGGATCGGCTACGCCGTCGGCCTGGCCGCCGCGTACCTCGTCATGGCCCGTCTCGCCCAGCGGGCGGGCGAGGACGTCGAGATCCTCGGCAACGGGATGGTCATCGTCGCGATCGCCGCGCTCATCGGGGGGCGCGCCTATCACGTCATCGACCAGTGGGACGCGCTGTACCGCGAGCACATCGAGCGGATCTTCCTGCCGCCGTATTCCGGACTCGGCGTCTACGGCGGGATCATCACCGGGACGATCGCGGCGTTCCTGTACGCGCGCTACAAGCGCGTGCCGTTCCTTCGCTGGGCCGATATCGTCGCGCCGGGCCTGTTCACGATGCAGGCCATCGCCCGGTGGGGCAACTTCTTCAACCAGGAGCTCTACGGCACCCCGACGACCCTGCCGTGGGGCATCCCGATCGACTGCGCCCACCGGATCGTCGACTACCCGTGCGGGCCGGTGTTCCCCGAGACGACCCATTTCCACCCGCTCTTCCTCTACGAATCGCTGTCCGGGCTGCTCGGTCTCCTCGTCCTCGTCTGGATCGGCTACCACCTGCGGCCGCGGCTCCGCCCGGGCGACATCCTGCTCGTCTTCTTCGTCTGGTACGGGGTCATACGGTTCACGCTGGAGACCTTCCGCCACGACAACTGGACGTTCTTCGGGGTCCCGACCGCGCAGGTCGTGTCGATCGCGATCGTCGTCCCGGCGCTGCTCATCCTCGCGTGGCGACATCGCCGCGGCCACCCGGACGACGACCCGCCGACGCACCCCGACGGTGCCACGTGGGGCGCGTTGGGTCGAGCGGTCGAAGGCGTCGCGGCGGCCGTCCCAGCCCCGTCGGAGCCCGCCGAGGACCAGTCCGAGCGCGACCCCGCACCGGCCTAGGTCATGGCCGAGGGCGACCCCGAAGCCGCGGGCGGCCGGCGCCGGCCGCCACCCGCCCGCATCTCGCCCGAGGCGATGGCCGCCGCGCGAGGCGGGGCCGTCGAAGGGCTCGCCTGGCTCGGCCGGCCGCCCGAGGCGCGGGCCTCGATCCTGTACCGGCTGCTGCGGCTCGTCGCCCGGTTCGTCATCTTCGTGGTCTTCCGGTTCCGCATCCGGACCTCCGGGCAGGAGCACCTCCCGACCGGCGGGTACTTCCTGGTCGGGGCGGCCCACCGCGGCTGGATGGACCCGTTCGTCGTGATGCACGCGCTCCCCGCCGAGCCACGTGCCTGGTTCCTCGGCAGCGCCCCGTCGACGTTCACCACGCGCTGGCGGGAGCGGCTCATCCACCGGGTCGGCGGGCTGCTCCCGGTCTGGCGCGGCGGCGTGGGCGTGGACTCGCACGTGGACGCGGCGCACGCGGTCGTGGCCAACGGTGCGGTCTTCGTCCAGATGCCCGAGGGCACGGTCAGCGGCCCGCCCGGACGGCTCGGTCCGCTGCGGAACGGGTGGGCGATCATCGCGCTCCGGACGGATGCCCCGATCGTCCCGCTCGCCTTCGCGGGCACCGAGGAGCTCTACATCGGACGCCGGATGGCGTCGCGGGTGCTGCCGGCGACCACGGCCCGTGCGCTCGCCGGGCTGGCCGCCGATGCCGACCTCCCGGAGCCGGGCTCGCGAGTCGAGCTCGACACGGCCCGCCGGATGAGCGAGTCGCTGGCCGCGATCCTCGGCCCGGTCGTCGAAGCGCTCCATCCGACGACCGTCGACCCGCCGGACCATCCGCGACGGCTCCGGCGCCGGCTGACCTGGCTGCTCCTGCGCCCGGGCCGGCTCGACCGCGACGGCTGACTCGGCCAGACACACGGGGCCAGGCGCCGGCCCGACCCGGCAGGCGGGCTGCTCCCTGACCCGCCCTCCCGGCGCGCCCCGACCGGCCCTCCCCGGCGCGCCCCGACCGGCCCCTATACTCGCCCCCGATGCAGTACGCCGAGTCCGTGCTCGACCTCGTCGGGCAGACGCCGCTCGTCCGGATCTCGCGAGTCACGCGCGACCTCGGGCCGGTCGACCGCCAGCCGCTTCTCCTCGCCAAGCTCGAGATGCTCAACCCCGGCGGCTCGGTCAAGGACCGCATCGGCCTGCCGATGATCGAGGCTGCCGAACGGGCGGGCCTGCTCAAGCCGGGCGGCACGATCATCGAGCCGACCTCGGGCAACACCGGCCACGGCCTCGCCATCGCGGCGGCGCTCAAAGGCTATCGGTGCATCTTCGTGATGGCCGACAAGCAGTCGTCCGAGAAGCAGCAGCTCCTCCGGGCGTACGGCGCGGAGGTCGTCCTCTGCCCGACGAACGTCGCCCCGGAGTCGCCCGAGTCCTACTACAGCGTCGCCGCGCGGCTGGCACGCGACATCCCGGGCGCGTTCAAGCCCGACCAGTACTGGAACATGGAGAACCCGGTCGCCCACGAGCGGACGACCGGCCCGGAGATCTGGGCCCAGACCGACGGGCGGATCACGCACCTCGTGGCGAGCGTCGGGACCGGCGGGACGATCTCCGGCGTCGCCCACTACCTGAAGGCGCAGCAGCCGTCGATCCAGGTCATCGGTGCCGATCCCGAAGGGTCCGTGCTGTCGGGTGACACGGCCCGGCCGTACCTCACCGAGGGGATCGGGGAGGACTTCCTCCCCGGCACATACGACCCGGCGTCGGTCGACCGATGGATCCGCGTCAGCGACCGCGACGCGTTCGCGATGGCGCGCCGGCTGACCCGGGAGGAGGGCATCCTGTCCGGCGGCTCGTGCGGGACCGCGATGGTCGCGGCGCGCGAGATCGTCCGCGAGCTCGCCGTCCAGGACGACGGGAAGGACGCCGTCGTGGTCGTGCTGCTGCCCGACAGCGGGCGGAGCTACCTCTCGAAGATCTACAACGACGAGTGGATGCGGGCGAACGGCCTCATGGCGACGACCGGCGCGGTCGTCCGCGTCGGCGACCTCCTGAAGGATCGCCACCATGCCGAGCCCATGCCGGGTCTCGTCCTCGCCCGGACCACCCAGCGCGTCGGGGACGCCATCGCGGTCCTCCAGGAGTACGGGATCAGCCAGCTCCCCGTCTCCGAGCGGCCGGACGGCAACGAGGTCGAGGGCATCGTCGGCTCGATCACCGAGAAGGGGCTGCTCGACCGCGCCTTCCGCGACCCGACGATCGTCGAACGGACCGTCGGCGAGGTGATGGACCGGCCGCTGCCGGTCGTCGACATCGATGCCAGCCTCGACGAGGCCTTCGCGCTCCTGTCCGGCGATGCCTCCGCGGTGATCGCCACGAGCGGCGGGCGACCCGCAGGGGTGGTGACCAAGCTCGACATCCTCGAGTACCTGGCCCACCGCCGCACCCCGAGTGCTTGACCCACTCCGAATCGTTACCGACCGGCTCGTCCTGACGCCGTTCGACGAGGCGCGTGACTGGTCCAGGGTCGTCGCCGACCTCGTGCTCGACCCAGTCGTCACGCGCTACTGGGCGGACTTCGCCGATCCGGCGCTCACGGACGCCGCCAAGGAGCGCCTGGCCGCCGAGGAGTTCCTGCCCTGGTTCGACGAGGGCCGGGGTCGCGGTTTCGTGGTCTGGGCGCTCCACACGCCCGACGACGAGTTCGTGGGCCTCAGCGGCCTGATGATCCCGGGCCCGCCGGCCGGCGGCCTCGACCCCGAGTTCGGGTGCATGCTGGCCACCCGCTGGCACGGCCGGGGGCTCGCGACGGAAGCCGGTCGAGCGGTCCTCGGGGATGCGTGGTCCCGGCTGGGGCTATTACGGGTCATCACCGTCATGGACGCGCCGAACCCGGCGAGCCGGCGGCTCGTGGACAAGCTCGGCTTCACGTTCGAGGAGGTGCTCTTCGACGAGGCGCAGCGGCCCTTCGTCCGGTTCGCCGTGGCGCCGCCTGGGCCGGCACCCGGCGGCTAACGGCCTCGGGCGTCAGGCCGCGGGTTACAGCCAGGGCAAGGGGACCGGGAGCAGGGCGTTGAGCAGCAGCCCGAGCGTGAACAGCCCGCCCGCGCGTCGCGTGTGCACGAAGGCGTAGCCGACGAACCACAGCGGCCAGCCGCGCTCCGGGTAGCCGGGTGGGGGACCGGCCGGCTTCGGCTGGCCGAAGACCTTGAGCACGCTGAGGAGCCGCGGGATGCCCAGCACCACGAGCCCCACCCACGGGCCGATGAGCCCGGTCACGACCGCCAGCAAGACGAGCGGGTAGAACGAGATCATCAGCCACGACCCGACGACTCGGGCCCGGGCCTCGCCGAGGATGACCGGGAGGGTCCGGACGCCGAGCTTGGTGTCGGCCTCGATCTTGTCGATGTGCTTGCCGAAGAGAACTGACGTGACGAGCAGCGCGTACGGCACCGACACGAGCAGCACCCACGCGGGGATCACGCCGGTCGCCGCGAGGAACGTGCCGCCGACCATCAGCGGACCCCAGACGAGGAAGACCCCGGGCTCGCCGAGGCCGTGGTGCTTGAGCCGGATCGGCGGCGCGACGTAGAAGACCGACACGAACAGCCCGGCCAGCGCGAACACGAGGATGAGCGGGCCGCGGACGGCGGTCAGGTAGAGCATCAGCCCGGCATCGATGGTGTTCACGGCGATGATCGCCGCCGCGAGCTGCCGCTTCGTCACCCAGCCCGAGAGGATCGGGTGGGGGGCGTAGAGCGCCCGGACGTAGTCGTCGGTGTCGATGCCGTTCGCGGTGTCGAAGTAGTCGTTGATCATGTTGTTCGCCGCGTGGGCCAGGACCAGCCCGACGACCGAGATCGTCAGCAGCCAGTAGTCGATCGTGACCCCGAGGCTGCCCGCCGCAGCGACCGCGAGCAAGCCGCCGATGAGCCCGGACCAGATCGTCATCGGGAACACGGCGGCCCGCGTGATGACGAGCCACTTCCCGACGGTGTCGAGCGGCCTCGACACGGGCGGGTTGGCGGTCTCGAGGATCTCCTTCCATGCGAGGAGCCGATCGCGGAGGGAGATCGGTGTCGCGATGGTCGTGTCGCTGGCGACGTCGCTCATGGTTCTTCTCAGGCTCCCGGCGGTCATGGAAACGTGCTGCCAGAATGTATCACGTTGTATCGAGAGGGATACGCATTCGATGCGTCGGCGGATGAGGTGGATGCGATGATGCGCCGGTGCCCGACGTCCCGCCGATCCCGACCGCGCGGTTCGAGCTCGACACGATGTCCGTCGCGTTCATGCAGGCCCTCCTGGAGCGCGACCTCGCCGCGGCCGCGCGCGAGATCGATGCCGTCGTCCCCGATCGACCTGCCCGACCGTCTCGACGGCTTCCTCCAGTTCCGGCTCGCCGATCTCGCCGCGGACCCGGACATGCAGCCGTGGCTGGGCCGGGCGATCATCGCGCCCGACGTGGACGAGACCCACCGCCGCTGGATCGTCGGATCGGTCGGGTTCCACGCCCCGCCCGGCCCCGACGGCCGGGCCGAGGTCGGCTACCACGTCGAGCCGGAGTTTCGCCGGCGCGGCATCGCGATCGAGGCGGTGACGGCACTGTTCGACTGGGCGGCGCGCGAGCACGGCGTGACCCGGTTCCGCGCGTCGATCGCGCCGGACAACGTCGCGTCGCTGGCCGTCGTGGCGCACTTCGGGTTTCGGCAGACCGGCGTCCAGATGGACGACATCGATGGCGAAGAGCTGGTCTTCGACCTCGACGACTGGACCGTCACGAGCTGAGGCTCCGGGTGCCATCATGGCGCGGATGTCCCGACCCGAGGCCGAGCCCGGCGCCTCCCCGTCCTTCGACACGCTCGCCGTCCACGCCGGTGCCGAACCGGACGAGCTGACGGGCGCGGTCTCGCCCCCGATCTACCAGACGAGCACGTACGCGCAGGACGGCGTCGGGAGGCCCCGCCGCGGCTACGAGTACGCCCGCTCGCAGAACCCGACACGGGAACGCCTCGAGCGCGCGGTCGCCGCGCTCGAGGGCGGGTCGCACGGGGTCGTCTTCGCGTCGGGTTCCGCCGTCACCGCGGCCATCGCCGAATTGGCCGCCCCCGGCGACGAGGTCGTCGTCGGCGACGACGTCTACGGCGGCACGTACCGCTATCTCGAGCAGGTCCGGCGGGGGGCCGGGGTGGACGCCCGGTACGTGGACCTCAGCGCCGGCCCGGACGTCCTCTGGGAGGCGCTGACGGAGCGGACCCGGCTCGTCTGGTTCGAGACGCCGTCGAACCCGCACCTCAAGGTCGTCGACATCGCGGAGGCGGTCGGCGTGGTCGCGCGGCGCGCGGCCGAGGGCGGCCGCCGGCCGCTGGTCGTCGTCGACAACACGTTCGCCTCACCGGCGCTCCAGCGACCCGCTGTCGTCCGGCGCGGACATCGTCTTCCACTCGGCGACGAAGTATCTGGCCGGCCACTCGGACACGATCCTCGGGCGTGGCGGTCACCTCGGACGAGGCCATCGCCGAGCGCCTCCGGTTCCTCCAGAACGCGATGGGCGCCGTGCCGGGGCCGCTCGACTGCTTCCTCGTCCTGCGCGGCCTACGGACGCTTCACCTGCGGATGGAGCGGCATGGGTCGAACGCCGCGCGGGTGGCCGCGTTCCTGCGGCAGCGCGATGGACATCCGCGTCGTCGCACTACCCGGGGTTCGGCGGCATGGTCTCGTTCGTGCCGGCGGATCGCAACGGCCGGAGCGCCGCCGACCGGGCGACCGCGATCGCCGAGGGGACGCGGCTCTTCACGCTCGCCGAATCGCTCGGCGGCGTCGAGTCGCTCATCGAGGTCCCCGCAGCGATGACCCACATGTCGGTCGCCGGCTCGACGCTCGAGGTCGACCCGGCCCTCGTCCGCCTGTCGGTCGGCATCGAAGGCGTCGACGACCTGATCGCCGACCTCGCGCACGCCCTCGACGAGGCGTAGACCCGGGACCGGTCAGGCCGCCTCGAGCCCGAACCGCTCGATCGCCGTCTCGGCGAGGACCCGGCCGATGGCGAGGCTCGCGGTCGCTGCGGGCGACGGCGCGTTGCGGACGTGGAGGATGCGGCCGCTGCCGCCGAGGCTGAAGTCGTCGACCAGCGTCCCGTCGTAGGCGAGCGCCTGCGCCCGCACCCCGGACGGCCCGAAGCGGACCTGGTCGCCACGGATGTCCGGCAGGTACCGCTGCATCTCACGGATGTACGCGCCCTTGGAGATGTCGCGCCACATCTCGGCCGCGCCCATTCGCCAGAACTTGAGCGCCACGCGCTGGAAGCCGCGGTACGTGAGCGTGCCCACGAGGTCGCCGACATCGATGTCGGTCCGCTTGTAGCCCTCGCGGGCAAGCGCGAGGACCGCGTTCGGGACCCGCCCAGACCGCGCCGTCGTGGCGGGGCGTGAAATGCACGCCGAGGAAGGGGAAGCGCGGGTCGGGGACGGGATAGATGAGCCGGGTCACGAGGGAGCGCGCCTCGGGCTTGAGCGTGTAGTAGTCGCCCCGGAACGGCACGATCCGCGGGACGTCGCGACCGGTCTCGCCGGTCATCGCGGACACACGGTCCGCCTGCAGCCCGGCACACGCGATGACGTTCGAGGCCCGGTGCTCGCCGGCGGCCGTCGAGAGGACCACCTCGTCGGGTCGCTGGTCGATGGCGGTGACTTCGCGGCCCGTGTGGATGGCGACGCCCTTGGCGCGGAGGTCCGTCGGCGTACGCGAGCGCGACCGCCCGGAAGTCGATGATGCCGGTCCGCGGCGACCACAGCGCCCGGATGCCGGCGGCCATCGGCTCGAGCTCGCGGATCCGCTCCGGCCCGATCTCCTCGAGCCCCTCGACGCCGTTCGCGGTCGCCCGCACCTTGATGTCGGCGAGGCGCGGCAGCTCGTCCTCGGCGAGCGCGATGACGAGCTTGCCCGGGTAGCGGACCGCGATGCCGTGCTCCGCGGCATAGGCCTCGATCTGCGGCCTTGCCCTCGCGGCAGAGCCGCGCCTTCAGCGATCCCGGCGCGTAGTAGAGGCCGGCGTGGAGGACGCCCGAGTTGTGGCCGGACTGGTGCATCGCGAGCCGGTCTTCCTTCTCGAGGATCTCGATGCGCAGCCCGGGGCGCGATTCCAGCAGCCGAAGGGCCGTCGCGAGGCCCACGATGCCGCCGCCGACGATGGCGATGTCCACACGATCCGTCACGACGGGAACGGTAGCCCGAAACGGGTCCCCAGTGCACCGAGGTTGGCGGCGTGCACCGCATCGATGACGACGCCGTTCGCATCCGCCCGTCGTTCGGCCTCGGCTTCCGGCTCGCCGGCCACGAGCACCGGGCCCGGGGCGCCCGGCACGGTCGGCGCCGCGACGAGCTGGTCGAGGTAGCCGGCGAGCCGCGCCTCGAACGCGCCCGGCGCGTCGATCGCGGCCGGGTCGATGACGATGAAGGCCTGGCCGAGGTCGGACGCGCCCTCCGTGCTGAAGAGCCCGAGGATGTTCGGTCCGAAGGCCGCGCCGCCGAGGACCCCGGTGAGCAGGTCGACGGCCAGCGACAGCCCGTAGCCCTTGTAGCCGGCCGTCGCCTCCTCCCCGCCGAGCGGGTGGAGCGCCCCGCCGAGCGCGGCCTCCGGTGTCGTGGCGGGCCGCCCCTCGGCGTCGATCGCCCAGCCGACAGGCAGGGTCTCGCCGCGTCGTGCGGCCACCTCGATCCGGCCGCGCGGGACGGTCGAGGTCGCCATGTCCAGGCAGAACGTCCCGAACGGACCAGCCGGCGCGGCGATCGCGATCGGGTTCGTGCCGATGAGCGGCTGCCGGGCGCGGGTCGGCGCGACGAGTGGCGACGTGTTCGACAGCGCGATGCCGATCATCCCCGCGGCCGCGGCGTGCAGCGCGTACCAGCCGGCGATCCCGAAATGGTTCGAGCCGTGGACGACGGCGGTCGCGGTGCCGAGATCCCGCGGCGGCCTCGATGGCCCAGTCCGTCGCGACGCGGCTGGCGTGATGCCCCCAGCCGTTGTGCGCATCGAAGCGGGCCAGCGCCGGCCGCCCGCCGTCGCGGACCGGGCGGGCCGCCGGGTCCATGACGCCCGCCTCGACCAGCGCGAGGTAGTTGGGGAGGCGCGCCGTCCCGTGCGAGGCGATACCGCGCCGGTCGGACGCGACGAGGATCTCCGCGACGTCCGCGGCGATGTCGTCGGGCGTCCCTGCTGCGACGAGCAGCCTCGCCGTCCAGGTCCGGAGGAGCGAGACCGGGACGGCGAGACCGTCGGTTGGATCGGCGTAGACGGGCATGCGGAAAAGCGTACTAGCGCGACGCGGCGACCGGTTCGAGCCCGTGATCCGCGGGGTCCAGCTTTTCGTCATCCGCAAGCGCGCGGTAGATGGCCACGCTCGCCGCGATCCCGTCGGCGAGGGGCGTGACGGGGAGCGGGCCGATCGCCTCGATCCCGTCGTGGTCGATCTCGGAGGGGAACGGCAGGTCGACCGGCTCGAAGTCGATGAGCTCCGCCGCGCCCGGCACGGCGACGTCGATGGCCGCCGCCAGGGTCGGACCGTCGGCGACGATTCCCGGCAGGTTGAACACGTTGGCGCCCTCGAGCCCGCTGCGGCTCGCGGCGATCAGCGTCCGGGCCACGTCCTCGGCGTACTGGTAGAGGGTGGGGCCGGCGAAGCCGACCCGGTACGGCTGGCCGAGCACGGCAGCGACGATCGCCTTCGTCGGGCCGCTGGTCATCCCCTGGTCGCGGCCGACGCCGTAGACGGTCATCGGCCGCAACCCGACCGTCGCGAGGCCGTCGTCGAGCCAGTAGATCCGCGCGTTGCCCTCGTTCGCCTGCTTGTAGACGCCGTAGTGGTTCAGCGGGTGCGAGGCCGCGGTCGCGCTGAGCCGGCCCGTCGCGGGGTCGGCGTCGTCGGCGGTGTAGACCGCGATCGAGCTCGTGTAGACGACCGGCGCCATCCGTCCAGCCCGGCGCTTCGCGGCCTCGAACACGTTGACCGTGCCGACGACGTTGACGAGGGCGCCGCGCGGCGGGTCGGCCCGGCAGAAGGGGACCTGGAGCGCCGCGAGATGGATGATGTTCGTGATCCCCTGGTCGTCGAGCACCCGCTCCAGCCCGGTGAGATCCGTGATGTCGCCGACCTCGAACCGGACCTTCGCCAGCTCGTCGGGCGTCATGATCAGGCTCAGCCGGCGCGCCTCGCGCCCGACGTCGAAGGTCGTCACGTCCGCCCCGTCGCGCACGAGCGTGCGGACCGTCCAGGCGCCGATGCAGCCGAGCGCCCCGGTGACGAGGAACCGCTCCTGTGGCCCGCTCATGCGATGGCCACCGCGGCCGGCTCGTAGCGGCATGTGTTGACGAGGCGGCCGATCCGCTCGATCTCGACCGTGACCTCGTCGCCGTCGCCGAGGAGGACCGGCGGATCGCGGAAGATGCCGACGCCGCCGGGTGTCCCGGTCGCGATCACGTCGCCCGGTTCGAGGGTGAACGCCTGCGAGCAGTAGCTGATGATCGCCGCCACGCCGAAGTACATCTGCGCGGTGTTCGCGTGCTGGACGATCTCGCCGCCGACCCGGCAGCTGATCTCGAGATCCTGCGGGTCGGGGATCTCGTCGGCCGTGACAAGGACCGGCCCCATCGGACAGAACGTGTCGAGCGACTTGCCGCGCGCCCACTGCCCGTCGCCGAACTGGAGGTCCCGGGCGGACACGTCGTCGAGGCAGGTGTAGCCGAGCACGTGCGCGAGTGCGTCGGCCTCGGACACCCGTCGCGCCGTCCGGCCGATGACGACGGCGAGCTCCGCCTCGTAGTCGACCTGCCCGGTGAGCGCCGGATCCCAGCGGATCTCGGCCTCGTGCCCGATGACCGAGCTGGGCCATTTGCTGAAGATCAGCGGCGCCGGCGGCGGCTCGACACCCTCCTCGGCGGTATGGTCGCGGTAGTTCCGGCCGATCGCGACGACCTTGCCCGGTCGCGGGACCGGCGCGAGCCATTCGACGCCGTCGAACGGCCGCCCCTCGTCCGCGATCTGGGCGGGGACCACGGCCGCACGGAGCGTCTCCAGCGCCGTCGGGCCGCCGAGGAGCAGCGCCTGCATCGTCGCGGGTCCGTCGCGCAGGAGCTCGGTGGCCGGCATCCAGCGGTCACCGCCCGCGACCCCGAGGGCGTCGCCGCCGGCCGGCGGCCGGTACGAGAACAGGCGCATCAGCGCAGACTCGCGGCACCCGAGGTGCCGTGCCCTGGGATCGACTCGACGGCCACGCCGCTCCTGACGTTCAGTATACTGACCCGTGGACGAGGGATTGAACGATACGCTGGCCCCGTGGGTCGCGTCAACACGCGGCCGACGCGAAGTCGAGGGACCGTCGCGATGCCCTATGAACCGTTCGAGCGGGTCCGTCTCGGCCGGAGCGACCTGGCGGTGACCCGGCTGGGTCTCGGTGCGGCGTCCATCGGCGGGCTCTTCACGCCGACCGATGACGCGACGGCCGCGGCGACGCTCGAGCGAGCCTGGAAGCTCGGCATCCGGTACTTCGACGTGTCGCCGCTCTACGGGTACGGGAACGGGGAGCGGCGCGTGGGCGCCGCGCTCCGGGGCCGGCCACGGGACGCGTACGTCCTGTCCACGAAGGTCGGGCGGCTCGTCCGGCAGACCGGTCTGATCCCGCCTAGCGCGGACATCGATCGGCAGGCGCTCGATGGTCGCGAGGACGCCTACTACGCGGATACGGCCGGCCGCCGGATGGTGTTCGACTACACCGCCGACGGCGTCCTGCGCTCCATCGACGAGAGCCTCGAACGGCTCGGGACGGGCCGCCTCGACCTCGTCTTCATCCACGACCCCGACGACCACTGGGAACAGGCACTCTCCGGCGCGTACCCGGCGCTCCACCGCCTGCGCGAGCAGGGCGTGATCGGCGCGATCGGCGTCGGCATGAACCGGTCGGCGATGCTCGCGCGATTCGCCCGCGAGACCGAGATGGACGCGTTCCTCGTCGCGGGCCGCTACACGCTCCTCGACCAGGACGCGCTGCGGGAGCTGCTGCCGCTGTGCGTGGATCGCGGCATCGCGGTGCTCATCGGCGGCGTGATGAACAGCGGTGTCCTCGCCGACCCGCGGCCCGGGGCGCACTTCGACTACGGCCCGGCCGCCCCCGAGGTCCTCGATCGCGCCCGGCGGCTCGGCGCGGCATGCGACCGTCACGGCGTGTCACTGCGGGCCGCGGCCATCCAGTTCCCGTTCGCGCACCCAGCCGTCGCAGGACTCATCGCCGGCGTGCGGCGGGTCGAGCACCTCGAGGAATACCCCACGCTCATGCGCGAGGCGATCCCGGCGGCCCTGTGGGACGAGCTCCGAGGGGACGGCCTCATCGCCGCCGAGGCGCCGACACCCGCATGACCGCGGTCATCGACGCCCACCATCACCTGCTGGACCCGGACCGCACCCACTACCCGTGGATGACCCCGGAGCTCGCCGCGATCGACCGGCCGTTCGGGCCGGAGGACCTGGCCCCGGAGCTGGCGGCGGCCGGGATCGACCGCACGATCCTCGTCCAGACGATCTCCAGCGCTGAGGAGACGCGCGGGTTCCTCGCGACGGCCGCGGCCACGCCATCCATCGCGGGCGTCGTCGGCTGGGTGGACCTGACCGACCCGGGGGTGGCCGACGCGATCGCGGCCACGCGCGCGGGACCCGGTGGCGACCGGCTCGTCGGGATCCGTCATCAGGTCCAGGTCGAACCCGACCCCGAGTGGCTGGCGCGCAGCGACGTCCGACAGGGCCTCGCCGCGATCGAGGCCGCCCAGCTCACGTACGACCTGCTGGTGCGGGCTCGAGAGCTGCCGGCCGCCCTGGCCGTCGTTCGGGCGAACCCGGACCTCCGCTTCGTCATCGACCACCTGGCCAAGCCACCGATCGCCTCGGGCGAGCTCGGGCCATGGGCCGGCCGCCTGCGGCCGTTCGCGGGTCTCGACAATGTGTGGTGCAAGGTCTCCGGCCTCGTCACCGAGGCCGACTGGCGCTCCTGGCGGGTCGCCGACCTTGCACCGGCGGTCGAGATCGCCCTCGAGGTCTTCGGGCCGTCGCGGCTGATCTTCGGATCGGACTGGCCCGTCTGCCTGGTCGCCGCGTCGTATGGCGATGTCGTCACCGCCGCCCGCGAGCTCACCGCCGGTCTGTCCGAGGCGGAGCGCGCGGCTGTCTTCGGCGGCGCCGCCGAGCGCGCGTATCCCGGGTCAGTCGCGCCGGATCGGGTCTGACAGCTCGGCGGCCAGCCAGTGGAGGTCGGCGATCAGCGCCGGGACGCGCTCGGCCGTGGCGCGCACCTTCAGCAGCGTGATGCTCGCCGCGCACGGGCCCTCACCGGGCTGCCGGCTCGGGACCATGACCCCGTAGCAGACGACGCCCTCCATGGTCTCCTCGTCGTCCATCGCGTAACCGCGTCGCCGGATCTCGTCCAGGTCGGCCCGCAGGTCGTCGACCGTCGCGTGCGCCTTCCGCGTGGCCCGCGGCAGGTTCGTGAGCCCGTCCAGCCGGCGCTCGAGCTCGTCGTGGGGGAGCGAGGCCAGCGCGGCCTTCCCGGTCGCGGTCGAATAGGCCGGCAGCCGCCGCCCGATCCCGGAGGTGAGCTGGACCGGCTGGCGCCCATCGTGGCGGGCGAGGTAGGTGACCTCCAGGCCGTCGAGGACCGCGAACTGGACGGTCTCCTCCGAGCCGGTCGGCAGGACCCGCGACGCCTCGTAGAACTCCTGGACCTGGCCCACGGTCGCGAGGTAGGCCCCGCCGAGCTCCGCCAGGCGGCGACCGAGCGCGAAGCCGGTCCCGATCCGGCGGACGAGCCCGGCGTCGGCCAGGGCCCCGCAGATGTTCGCGATCGAGGACTTCGGCAGGCCGAGCCGACGCGCGAGCTCGCTCGGGCCGACGGGGTCGCCGCCGCTCTCGGCCAGCGCATCGAGGATGAGGGCGGCGCGGGTCACGGCCGGCGCGAGGGACTCGGCCTCGTGACCGGCGTCCTCGCCCGTCGCGGGCGCATCGACCGACGTCGTCGTCGGTCTCTCGTTCGTCACCGTCTCGCGACCGGACATGCGCCGGGCCTCCACCGTGGCCCCGCAGGCCGGCCTGGACCGGACAGCAGGATGGACTGCGTACAACATATTGACTTTGGCAGGTTGCGGTCGAATACTGTTCAACCTGCCGCCGGTCGTTCAGTATGCTGGACGGCGTAGGCGCGGTCAAGAGGAGGAAGCCCGTGTCGCGGTTCAGATCGATCGCGCCTGCGGTCGGCTTGGTTCTCGTCCTGTCGGCCTGCGGCCAGGCGCAGACGACACCATCGCCGGCCGCGTCTGCGCCCCCGGCATCCACGGCCCCCCAGTCGGCCGCACCATCCGCGTCGGCGGCACCGTCGGCCGCCGCAAATCGCCCGCTCGAGGGTCAGTCGATCAACGTCCTCACGTTCAACGGCCCGCAGGTCGCCGAGCCGCTGCAGCGCCGGGCCCCCGACTTCGAGGCCCTGACCGGCGCCCACGTGAACGTCACGGCCGTCGGGTTCCAGGAGCTGTACGACATCGCGTTCCTGGACCTCTCGACGAAGACCAACAGCTTCGATGCGTTCGTGTTCAACCCGCAGTGGCTGGGCGACTTCGTCGGCCCGGGCTACCTCGAGGACCTGAGCTCGCGGGTCACCGCCGACGCCGGTCTCAAGTGGGACGACATCGGGCCGTTCTTCCGCGATTTCAACTCGACGTACAACGGCAAGGTCTACACGATCCCGCTCGACGGCGACTTCCACATGGTCTACTACCGGAGCGACCTGATCCCGGTACCGCCGAAGACGTGGGACGAGTACCTCACGATCGCGGCGAAGTTCCAGGGCCAGGATCTCAACGGCGACGGCGAACCGGACTACGGCTCGTGCATCGCCAAGGCGAAGGGCCAGCAGAGCTTCTGGTGGATCATCAGCGTGGCCGGTGGCCTCCTCCAGTCGCAGGGCACCAACCAGGGCGCGTTCTTCGACACCAAGGACATGAAGCCGCTCTTCGACAACGAGGCGTTCGCCAAGGCGTTGGAGACCTACAAGAAGACGATGGACTACGGCCCGCCCGACGAGATCAACCTCGGCGTGGGTGACACCCGCGGCCTGTTCGACACCGGCCGGTGCGCCCTGTCGATGGACTGGGGCGACATCGGGACCCTGGCGCTCGATCCCGCGACGTCCACGGTCCAGGACAAGGTCGGTGCGGTCATCACCCCGGGCTGGACCCAGGTCCTCGACCGGGCGACCGGCAAGCTCGTCGCGTGCGACGCGACGACCTGCCCGAACGCGGTCGATGGCGTGAACTACGCGCCATTCGCCTCCTTCGGCGGGTGGTCCGGTGCCATCAATGCCGCCTCGACGGCGGAGAAGAAGGACGCCGCATACCAGTTCCTCTCCTACATGAGCGCCCCGGAGCAGTCCAACGTGGACGTGACCCTGGGCAAGACCGGCTTCAACCCGTATCGCACGTCGCAGTTCACCGACCTCGCCCCCTGGCAGGCGGTCGGGATGAGCGACGCGGCGGCCAAGAACTACCTCGGCGCCATCGAGCAGACCCTTAACAACAAGAACATGGTCCTCGATCTTCGGATCCCCAAGACCAAGGACTACGAGCAGGTCGTGCTCGACAACGAGCTCGCCTCGTACCTCGCGGGCGAGCAGGACGTGGACACGACGATGCAGCGCATCACGGACGGCTGGAACCAGATCACCGACGCGGAGGGTCGGGACAAGCAGCTCGCCGCCTACGTGGCAAGCCTTGGCGTCCAGCGATAGCGCATTCGAACTCGAACCCGAGGGTCCGGCCCGTCGCGGGTCGGACCCTCCAGCCACCCAGCCGCGCCGGGCGATCGCGTCGCTCGGCGCGTGGCGTTCGGAGGGCGCGACCCGCTGGCTGTTCATCTGGCCGACGGTCCTGCTCATCCTGTTCGTCTCGATCTTCCCGCTGATCGCGTCGGCGACCCTCTCGATCAGCCACCTCGTCTTCGAGAAGGGCGCGATCCGGATCGACCTCGTGGGTCCGGTCAACTACGCGATCGTGCTGCTCGGGACGGAGCAGCCGCACTTCGTGGGCGTGCTCAAGACGCCGACGCTCGTCGGGTGGGCGATCCTGCTCGCCGGCGTCGCCGGGGTCATCTGGGCGTTCACGCGATCGATCCGCGGCGGGCCGTGTCGGGCTGCTCGGGCTGGTCGTCCGGCTCCTCGCCGGCCTCCTGGCCATCGCGCTACCTCGCGCTGTTCGTGACGACCGTCGCGAGCAACGGCGGACGGCCGGGCGCGCTCATCGTGACCACGATCTACGTCGGGGTCGGGATCACCGTCCAGTACCTCATCGGCCTCGGGCTGGCCCTGCTCGCGGTCCAGTCCCTGCCGGGCCGCCGCTTCTTCCGGGTCGTGTTCCTCATCCCGCTGACCATCACCCCGGTCGGGGTCGGGTACATGTTCAAGATGATGACCGACACCGGGAAGGGGCCGTTCGAGCCGGTCTGGGCGGGGCTCGGGCTGACCGGGTTCGCCTGGGTGACCGACCCCTGGGCATCGCGCGTGGCGGTCATGATCGGCGACGCGTGGCAGTGGATCCCGTTCATGTTCATCGTGCTGCTGGCCGCCCTCGAAGGGCAGGACCATGAGGTCCAGGAGGCGTCCTACGTCGATGGCGCGAGCCGCTGGCAGACGTTCGTCCACCTGACGGTCCCGGCGATCCTCCCGGTCAGCGCCACGATCATCCTCATCCGCATGATCGAGAGCTTCAAGATCATCGACATGCCGAACATCCTGACCGGGCGGCGGTCCGGGGAGCGCCACGCAATCGGTGACGCTCGAGTCGTACCTCGATTGGCGGACGCTCAACCTCGGACGCTCGGCGGCGATCGCCTATCTCCTGCTCATCGTGGTCACCATCGCTGCCACGATGTACGTGAGCTTCGTCCGGCGCCGGGTCGTGGAGGCCGACTGATCGTGCAGAACCCCCTCCGTCGGCGGAACGCCATGGACCTCTCGCCGCGGGCGAAGGTCGGGGCCTACGCCGTGCTCATCGCCTGGTCGCTCGTGGTGCTCTTCCCGATCTACTGGCTCGCGGTCACGTCGCTGAAGCTGCCGGTGCAGGTCGACAAGGGGCCCTACTACATCCCGTTCGTGGACTTCCAGCCGACGCTCGACGCGTGGCGGTACATCCTCGTCGAGCTGGGGAACGACACGCTCCGCCCCTACATCAACACCGTGGTCATCGGGCTCGCCAGCGCGACGATCGTGCTCGTCATGGGCGCGACGTCGGCATACGCCCTGGTCCGGTTCACGTACCGGCCACGGGTCGGGATCATCGGTCTGTTCATCGGGTGCGTGGCGCTGTCGCTCGGCCTGGCCATCCTCGGCGCGCCGTGGCAGCTGGCCGTCGCCAGCTCGCTCGGGGTGTTCGTCATCCTGGCCCAGACCATCGGGCGGCGCTTCCGGCGCGCGCTGGCCAACGACGACATCGCGTTCTGGCTCATCTCCCAGCGCATCCTGCCGCCGATCGCGGTCGTGATCCCGCTGTACGTCCTGTTCCAGCAGGTCGGCCTCCTCGACACGCAGGCCGCGCTGGTCATCACGTACGTCGCGACCAACCTCCCGATCGCGGTCTGGATCATGCGCGAGTACTTCGCGGCCCTCCCGCTCGAGCTCGAGGAGTCCGCCGCGGTCGACGGCGCGTCGGCGTTCCGGATCTTCCGCTCGATCGTCCTGCCGATCTCGGTCCCGGGCCTCATCGCGACGTTCCTGATCGTGCTGATCTTCGCGTGGAACGAATACCTGCTCGCGCTGATCCTGTCGGGCGCGAACTCGCAGACGATGCCCCTGCTCGTGGCCGCGCAGAACGCGACCCGCGGCCCGCAGTGGTGGGCGATGTCGGTCCTGATCCTCATCATGATCGTGCCGGTCGTGCTGATGGCGGTCCTCCTCGAGCGCTACATCTCGCGCGGCATCCTCGTGGGAGCGGTCAAGGGATGACGACGATCACGGGCCTCGACATCGTCGACGTCCGGTTCCCGACCTCGCGGACCCTCGACGGGTCGGACGCGATGAACACCGACCCGGACTACTCGGCGGCGTACGTGATCCTGCGCACCGACGCGTCCGACGGGCTCGAGGGGCACGGGTTCACGTTCACGACCGGGCGCGGGACCGAGGTGGTCGTCGCCGGCGTCCGGGCCCTCGAGCCGCTCGTCGTCGGCCGCTCGGTCGAGGCTCTCGAGGCCGACCTCGGCGGGTTCTGGCGCGAGCTCGTGGGCGACAGCCAGCTGCGCTGGATCGGACCCGAGAAGGGCGTGATCCACATGGCGACGGCCGCGGTGGTCAACGCCGTCTGGGACCTCGTCGCCAAACGCGCCGGCAAGCCCGTATGGCAGCTCCTGAGCGAGATGTCGCCGGCCGAGATCGTCGGCCTCGTCGATTTCCGCTACCTGACCGATGCCCTGACACCCGACCAGGCGCTCGAGCTGCTCGAGCGCGCGGTCCCCGGGCGGGACGAGCGGACGGCGGAGCTGCGCCGCGACGGCTATCCCGCCTACTCGACCTCGGTCGGCTGGCTCGGCTACGACGACGCGAAGCTCGTGCGCCTGTGTCGCGAGGCGCTGGCCGAGGGCTGGACGCGGTTCAAGATGAAGGTCGGCGCGGACGTCGACGACGACGTGCGGCGGATCCGCATCATCCGCGACGAGATCGGGCCGGACCGGATGCTCGCGGTCGATGCGAACCAGCGCTGGGACGTCGGCTCGGCGATCGAGTGGATGACCCACCTCGCACCGTTCGACCCGTACTGGATCGAGGAGCCCACGAGCCCCGACGACATCCTCGGGCACGCGACCATCGCCCGCGCGGTCGCCCCGATCCGGGTGGCGACCGGCGAGCACGTCCACAACCGGATCATGTTCAAGCAGCTGCTCCAGGCCGAGGCCATCGGCATCTGCCAGATCGATGCCTGCCGGCTCGGCGGCGTCAACGAGGTCGTCGCGGTCCTGCTGCTCGCCGCGAAGTTCGGGGTCACGGTCTGCCCGCACGCGGGCGGCGTCGGCCTGTGCGAGCTGGTCCAGCACCTGGCCGCGTTCGACTACATCGCGGTCAGCGGCCGGCTCGATGGCCGGATGATCGAGTACGTCGACCACCTGCACGAGCACTTCATCGACCCGGTCGTCGTCGGCGACGGCCGCTATCGGCTGCCGACGGCGCCCGGGTACAGCGCGCAGATGCGACCTGCGTCGCTGGCCCGCTACCGCTACCCGGGCGGGACCGAGTGGGCGTGACAGCTCACCGAGAGGGCCTGACGGCCAACTGAGAGGGCATGACGGCCTAGCCGGTCGCCGGCCGGATGAGCATGCGGAGCCGGAAGGCGAGCCGGTTGCCCCGGCTCGATCGCTCGCGCTGCGGCTCGGTCGGCCCTGGGGCCCGGTCGTACTCCGCGTCCATCGAGCGCCGGTTCTGGTCCGCCTCGAGCCACCAGAAGCGCTGGCGCTCGTTGACGATGAAGAGCTGCTGCCTCGTGCCTGGCATCGATCGATCCTCCGTCCGTCGGCCGGTCCGGCCGTTCGACGACAGGGTCGCTCGGGCCCCATGCCCGGGACATCGGGCGATGCCTTATCCGATCCGGGGCACGCCCCTCAATCTCGGGCGCGCCCGGTCGAGGGGAGCGCGAGGTCGCGCCACCGCGCCCGCGGCGGATGCCGGTCGCCCGGTCAGCCGCCGGCCATCGCGGGCAGCAGGACGAGCGTGTCGTCGTCGCCGACCGGGGTGTCGAGCGCGCGCAGGTGCCGCACGTCGGTGTCGTTGAGGAAGGCGTTGACGAACCGGTTCAGCTCGCCGTCCTGGGCGAGCAGCTGCGACTCCAGCCCCGGATGCGCCGCCACGAGACCGGCGACGACCTCGCGGACCGTGCCGCCCGGCACCTCGACGGTCTTGGCGCCGCCGGTCGCGGTCCGGAGGGTGGGCGGGATGCGGACGGTGCTCATGCCTGGCCGTCCTCGAGCCACGCCTCGAACGCGCGGAGGCTCGGCCGGATGACCGGGGCGAGCCCCGGCTCGCCGGGCCGGGCCACGCCATCGCCGTGGCCGAGCGTCCGCGCCTCGGGTGTCTTGAGACCGTTGCCGGTCAGCAGCGCGACGACCTCGTCGCCGGGACGGATGACCCCGCGCCGGCGGGCCGCCGCGACCGCGCCGAGCGTGACGCCGCCGGCGGTCTCCGGGTAGATGCCCTCGAGCCGCGCCACGTCGCGGATGGCCGCGGCCGTGACGAGGTCCTCGATCGCCTCGATCGAGCCGCCCGACTCGCGCGCCAGCTCGACGGCGTAGCGGCCGTCGGCCGGATTGCCGATGGCAAGCGAGCGGACGATGGTGTCGGGCTCGCGGATGGGCTCGATCACGTCCGTGCCACGCTCGAACGCCGTCGCCACGGGCGCGCAGCCGGCCGCCTGGGCGCCGACGAAGCGGATCGGCCGCCGCTCGATGAGGCCCAGCGCCGCGAGTTCCTCGAACCCGCGCGCGACGCGCGTGAACATCGCGCCCGACGCCACCGGCCCGACCACGACATCGGGCGAGCGCCACCCCAGCGCCTCGGCGATCTCGTACGCGAGGGTCTTGGAGCCCTCGGCGTAGAACGGGCGCAGGTTGATGTTGACGAACCCCCAGCCGGTCTCGTCGGCGACCTCGAGGCAGAGCCGGTTCACGTCGTCGTAGGTGCCGGCGATCGGCACGACGGTGGCGCCGTAGGCGAGCGCGTGGTCGACCTTGGCCGGCTCGAGGTCGGCCGGGATGAAGACGAACGCGGGGAGTCCGACCGCGGCGGCCGCGGCGGCCGTCGCACCGGCCAGGTTGCCCGTCGACGCGCAGGCCAGCGCCGGCACGCCGAACTCCACGGCGCGGGCTGCCGCGACCGCGACCGCGCGGTCCTTGAAGCTCAGCGACGGGTTGCGTGTGTCGTCCTTGATCCACAACCGCTCGACGCCCAGCGTCGGGGCGAGCCGATCGGCCGGCAGGAGCGGTGTCGACCCCACCGGCAGCGACCGGGCGGGTGGCGCGTCGACCGGCAGCAGCTCCGCGTAGCGCCAGATCCCCGGTGCGCGGGCGGCGATCGCGGCGCGGGTCAGGGTGCGCGCGATGACCGCGTGGTCGTACGCCACCTCGAGCGGCCCGAAGCAGCCCGGACAGACGTAGGACAGCCCGATCGGCTCGGTGAGACCGCAGTTTCGGCAGCGCAGGCCGAGGATCCGGGCGCCGGCCGACGGCGCGATCGGTGCTGGTGCGGCGAGGGTATCGGTCGACATCGCGGGCTCCCCGGGAGGCTGGTGGCTGGCCTCGGGACCGGGAACGGGTACGACCGACTGTTGGGATCGAGGGGGGCTCCGAAGGGAGTTCCCTTATCTCGCAGGAGGTCCTGCCCGGATTTGGCACCTTGCCGACTCGACGCCGGTAGGTTGTCGTGGCTTCAACGGGCCGGTCCCTCAGCCAACTCTTGATAAGAGCTCTTCGGTTGTGCCCGGATGCTACGGGTCGAGGCGCTCGACCGTCAACCCTCGCCGGGCGGTCCGCATCGGCCGTCCGCGTGGCGCGGAGGCACCACCACCGTATCGCAACCTGGGTGTCACCTGGCCGCAACGTGCTAGAATCCCTGCAACGCGACTGTGGAAGCCGACTCCCGCCCGCCATCTCGGCGAGCGTCACGCGCGGCCGGTCGATCCGTGACGTGATCGCCCGCGCCGAGGAGTCCGAACCGATGGCTACCACGACCCCCACGACCCCCACCACGACGCGCCCCGACCTGGGGCGGACCGTGCGCGCGAACCTGCCGACCGCCGAGCTGTACGAGGACGCGATCCGTCGCGGCGAGGGCCTGATCGCCGCCGACGGCCCGCTCGTCGTCCGCACCGGCCGTCACACCGGCCGTTCGCCCGAGGACAAGTTCATCGTCGACGAGCCGTCGAGCCGCGACCACATCTGGTGGGGCCCGGTCAACCGGCCCATCAGCGAGGCCCACTACGACCGGCTCCGGACGCGGCTCGTCGCCTACTGCGCCGATCGCGACCTGTACGCCCAGGACTGCTTCATCGGCGCGCACCCCGGCCATCGCCGCTCGCTGCGCGTCTACACGGAGACCGCCTGGGCGAGCCTCTTCGCGCGGAACCTCTTCCGCCGCCCGTCACGCCAGGAGCTCGACGGCTTCCACCCGAACTTCACGATCATCTGCGTGCCCTCGTTCAAGGCGGACCCCGCGACGGAGGGGACCCGGACCGAGACCGCCATCCTCGTCCACCTGCGGCGGATGGAGGTCATCATCGTCGGGACCGAGTACGCCGGCGAGATCAAGAAGAGCGCGTTCACCGTCATGAACGACCTGCTCCCCGACGAGGGCGTCCTGCCGATGCATTCGGCGGTCAACGTCGGCGAGGCGGGCGACCCAGTCATCTTCTTCGGGCTGTCGGGCACGGGCAAGACGACCCTCTCGGCCGATCCCCGCCGCCGGCTGATCGGCGACGACGAGCACGGCTGGGGTGGCGATGCCGTCTTCAACTTCGAGGGTGGCTGCTACGCCAAGACCATCCGCCTCTCCCCGATGTACGAGCCGGACATCTTCCAGACCACGCGCCGGTTCGGGACGGTCCTCGAGAACGTCGACCTCGATCCCCGCACGCGCGAGCTCGACCTGGCGTCCGAGCGCTTCACGGAGAACACCCGCGGCGCCTATCCGCTCGAGTTCATCGGGAACGCGGACCCGACCGGCATCGCCGGCGCGCCGCGCAACGTCGTCTTCCTGACGGCCGACGCGTTCGGCGTGCTGCCGCCGATCTCGAAGCTGACCCGCGAGCAGGCCGCCTATCACTTCATCAGCGGCTACACCGCGAAGCTGGCCGGCACGGAGGTCGGGGTCCGCGAGCCGAAGGCCACGTTCTCCGCCTGCTTCGGGGCGCCGTTCATGCCCCGCCACCCGGGCGAGTACGCGGCGATGCTCGTCCATCGCCTCGAGCGCTGGGACGTCCCGGTCTGGCTCGTCAACACCGGCTGGACCGGCGGCCCGGTCGGCGTCGGCGAGCGCATGAACATCGCCCACACGCGCTCGATGGTCCGGGCCGCGCTCGACGGACGCCTCGACGAGGTGCCCGACGCGACTCGACCCGATCTTCCGCGTGGAGGTGCCGCTGAGCTGTCCGGACGTCCCGGCCTCGTTCCTCGATCCACGCTCGACGTGGGCCGACCCTGAGGCGTACGACGCCACGGCGGCCCGGCTCGCGCGTATGTTCGCCGACAACTTCGCGGGCTACGCGGACGGCGTCACCGACGCCATCCGCGGGGCCGGCCCGAAGGTCGACGGGTGCGCCGGGCGGCGAGCCTAGTGCCCCGGATCCAGGCGCGGGCTGACCCGGCCGTCGCCGGCCGCCTCGGCCATCGCCGCGACGAACAGGCCGGCCGACAGCAGGAGGCCGAGCAGCATCGCCGCCGGCACGAATGCCACGACGAGAACGGTGGCGATCGCCTCGATCATGCCGGCACCCCCTCGATCGAGTCGAGCGACCGGCCGAGATGACGGACGCCGAGCGCGATGAGGATCGCCCCGATGACGAGCGGCGCGAGCATCATCCCGAGCGGGATGGCGATGAGCACGAGGAGGATGCCGAGGGCGGCGAGCGGGCTGGACATCGTGTGACTCCGAAGGGCGATTGGTCACCGCCAGCGTCGTCCGCCGACCCCGTCGGCCGCCATCGTCGGCCGTCCATGCCGGCCACCCACGACCGACGGTGCGGCGTCGTGGACGTCGGTCCGGTCGGAGGCCGCGCACGCCTAGAATGTCCATCCGCACATCGACCGTGAGCTCACGCGCAGGAGGCCGACCGCCCATGCCCCGCCCCAAGGTCACCGTCATCGGCGCCGGCAATGTCGGCGCCACCACCGCCCAGCGCATCGCCGAGGCGGGCCTCTGCGACGTCGTCCTCGTGGACATCGTGGAGGGCCTGCCGCAGGGCAAGGGTCTCGACCTCGCCGAGGCGGCGCCGGTGGTGGGCCACGACGCGCGGATCACCGGCACGAACGACTACGCCGACACGGCCGGGTCGGACATCGTGGTGGTCACCTCGGGGCTGGCGCGCCAGCCGGGCATGAGCCGCGACGACCTGCTGCTCAAGAACGCCGGGATCGTCAAGGCGGTCGTCGAACAGGCCGCCAGGCACTCGCCGGACGCGATCCTGATCATCGTCACGAACCCGCTCGACGCGATGTGCCACGTCGCGCTCCAGGCGTCCGGGTTCCCGCGCGAGCGGGTCCTGGGCATGGCCGGGGTCCTCGATTCGGCGCGCTTCCGCACCTTCATCGCGCAGGAGCTCGGCGTCAGCGTCGAGGACACGCACGCGTTCGTCCTCGGCGGGCACGGCGACACGATGGTCCCGCTGTCCCGCTACTCGACCGTGGCCGGCGTGCCGATCACCGAGCTGCTGCCACCCGAGCGTGTCACGGCGCTCGAGCAGCGGACGGCGAACGGCGGTGCGGAGGTGGTGGCCCTGCTGAAGACCGGGTCGGCGTTCTACGCCCCGGCCGCCAGCACGTTCGAGATGGTCGAATCGATCCTGCTCGACCGGAAGCGGGTCCTCCCGTGCGCGGTCCTGCTGCGCGGCGAATTCGGCGTCGACGGCCTCGTCGTCGGGGTGCCGATCGTGCTCGGCGCGGCGGGCATGGAGCGGATCTTCGAGATCGAGCTGACCCCCGCCGAACAGGCCGCGTTCAAGGCGTCCGCGGCTGCCGTCAGGGAGCTCGTCGACAAGCTGCCGTGATCTTCCGGTGCCGTCCGGCACCGGGTCGAATCGTGCGCGTTGACCCTGCGTCCCGACGGGAGTAACTTGACGCGGCACCGGTCGGCTCGGGAGGTCCGGCCAGGACGATGAGCGGCCCGCTCGCACAGCCCCAACGACGCTCCGAGACGCCACTGAGCCTCGTCGTCGTGTCCTCGTGCCTGCGCTGCCTGATGTGGAGAACGCATCGCCAAGGGGAGGTCCATGAATCGCCGGATCGTCGCCGCCATAGCGGCCACCGCCATGCTCCTGACCGCGTTGTTGCCCGGCGTCGTCCTGGGGCGCAGCCCCAGCACCGCGACGCGGCCACTCCCGGACTCCGTCCGGTCGATGAAGCTCGACAAGACCGTCACCCAGCCGGACCTGAAGTCCAAGGTCCATAAGGACCTGGTGTCGGCGGGCGGCCGCCAGAAGGTGCTCGTCCGACTGGATGCGACGCCGGCCGTCGATCTGGCCGCCCGCGGCGCCTCGGCCCAGGTCGCCCAGGTCCGCCGGATCAAGGCCCAGCAGAAGTCGTTCATGGCGTCGGTCAAGCGCCTCGACCGCAAGGCCATCTTCCTCGGCCAGACCCAGCGCGCGACGAACATCGTGGCGCTCCAGATCGACGCATCGAAGATCGCCACGCTGGCGAAGAACCCGAACGTCGTCTCGATCGTCCCGGTCGTCAACTACACGAAGGCCCTCTCGGAGACGGTGCCGTACATCGGCGCCACCGCGGTCCAGGCCGCCGGCTTCAAGGGCAACGGCGTCCGCGTCGGGATCATCGACAGCGGCATCGACTACACCCACGTCGAGTTCGGCGGCGCCGGTACCGCTGCGGCCTATGAGGCCGCCTACGGCACCTCGACCGACGATTCGCGCAACACGACGCTCGACGGCCTCTTCCCGACTTCCCGCGTCAAGGGCGGGTTCGACTTCGTCGGTGAGAGCTGGCCGCTCGATGACGAGATCGAGGATCCGGATCCGGATCCGATCGACTTCGAGGGCCACGGCACCCACGTCGCCGACATCGTCGGCGGCACGCACGGCGTCGCCCCGAAGGTCTCGCTCTACGCCCTGAAGGTCTGCTCCTCGGTCGATACCGCCTGCTCCGGCGTCGGGCTCATCCGCGCCATGGACTGGGCGATCGACCCCAACGGCGACGGCAGCACCAGCGACCATCTCGACGTCGTCAACATGTCGCTCGGCAGCGACTACGGCGAGTCCTTCGACGACGACCTGTCGCTCGCCATCGACTCGGCCTCGAAGCTCGGCATGCTGACCGTCGCCGCAGCCGGCAACGGCGGCAACGCGCCGTACATCGCGGGCACCCCGGCCAACGCCAAGAGCGCGCTGTCCGTGGCGCAGACCCAGGTCCCGAGCGCGCTCGCGCGCCCGCTGGTCGTCGACGCCCCGGACTCGATCGCCGGGGTCTACCCGAACACCGAGACCGTGACCTGGGCGCCGATCACCGACGGCTTCAGCGGCGACGTCACGTACGTCGGTCGCGGCTGCCCGGCCGGCTCGGTCGACGGGCAGGACGAAGAGGACGACTACCTCGCGAACCCCTCGGGCAAGATCGCCCTGATCGACCGGGGCGCCTGCTCGGTCAGCCTCAAGGTGGACCGCGCGGCCAAGGCCGGCGCCACCGCGGTGCTGATCGGCCTCGTCGCCCCCGGCGACCCCATCAGCTTCTCGAACGGCGGTGGCGACACCTTCGTCCAGACGCTGATCATCACCCAGGAACTGAGCGAGGCGATCAAGACCGAGCTCGGCAATGCGGTGACCGTCCATGTCAGCGTCTCGAACGCGGTCACGATCCCGCTCGTGGGCAGCATGGTGAAGTCGTCCGCGCGGGGCCCGTCCTCGCCGGACAACGCCATCAAGCCCGAGATCGGCGCACCGGGCGCCTCCGTGTCGGCGATCGCCGGCTCGGGCACCGGGATGGAAGGCTTCGGCGGCACGTCGGGCGCCACGCCGATGATCACCGGCTCGGCGGCCCTGCTCCGGCAGGCCTTCCCGCACCGGTCGATCGACGTGCTCAAGGCCATGCTCGTCAACAACGGCGAGACCAAGATCTACAACGACGCGGCCACCAACCCGGGCTATCTCGCGCCGATCACACGGATCGGTGGCGGTGAGGTCCGCGTCGACCGCGCGCTCAAGGCCAAGGCCGCCGCGTGGGACAAGTCGACCAAGCTCGGCCTGCTCTCCTTCGAGCTGCGGGACGTGACCGCCAAGACCACGACGATCACCAAGACCGTCGAGGTCCACAACTTCAGCAGCTCGACCCGGACGTGGGCGATCAGCTCCACGTTCCGCTACGCCAACGACAGCGCCAACGGCGCGGTCAAGATCTCGACCCCAGGGCACATCACGCTGCATTCGGGCCAGACCGGCTCGTTCAAGGTGACGATGACGATCAAGGAGTCGAAGCTGCGGACCTGGAAGCTGGACTCCGGGCCGAACGCCCTCAACGCGGACGCGCTCGACACCCAGGAGTACGACGGCTACATCTGGCTCAACGACACCTCGACCTCGTCCGACAACAACAAGAAGCTCCACCTTGCGTGGCAGGTCCTGCCCCGCAAGTCCGCGAAGATCTCCGCGACGCCGCGGCCGGTGCCGATCGACGGGACCGTCAGCGGCGGCGACTTCGACGGCGGCGTCTTCACCGGGCTCCCGGCCGGGACGCTCCACCTGCACAACTCCGGCTTCGGCGTCGGCGCGGTGGACACGTACTCGCTGGTCGGGACGAGCCCGAACCTGCCCACGGCGCGCCGTGGCACGAACACGCCGATCATCGACCTCAAGTCCGTCGGCGTGCAGACCTTCCCGGTCCCGCCCGATTTCTGCTCCGATTCCGGTGAGGCGTCGTTCGTCTACGTCATCGCCGTCAGCACCTGGGAACGGCACAGCACGATCGGTGCGGTGCCGGGCGAGTACGACGTGTTCTTCGACACGAACCGCGACGGCGATCCGGACTTCGTGGTGTTCAACGCGGCGGCCAACGGCACCGCAGACATCTCGGAGCTGACGTTCTCGCTGGACCTCAACGATCCCGATGCGGAGCCGCAGGCGTTCTTCTACGCCGACAACGGCACCAACGACTCCAACACCCTGCTCACCATCTGCGGCGAGCAGATCGGGCTGGACGCGAACAACTTCGGCGACCTCATGGACGTCTCGGTCGGCGCGTTCGACAACTACTTCACCGGCAACCTGACCGATACCATCGAAGGCATCACGGTGGCACCGCTCGGCGAGCGCTACCTCGGCATCTTCGACGGCGACGGCACCGTCAGCGGCAACGTCCCGGCCAACGGCTCGTCGACCGTCAAGGTCGTCGACTTCGGGGCGATCGGCACCAACCCGAGCGAGATCGGGCTGCTCCTCGTGAACAACGCCTTCCGGAGCGGTTCCGGCGGCGACTTCCACGGCGGCGCCCCGGTCGGAGACGACGCGATCCGCGTCCGGGTCAGCCCCTGACCACGATCACCCCCTGAACGGGGCGCCACCGGGCGCCCCGACCTGGACACACGACGAGCCGAGGCTGACGCCTCGGCTCGTTGCTCGTCCGCGAGGCTCAGCCGCCGGCGGGCTTGAGTCCCTCGCAGAGCCGGATCGTCGTGCCTTCGCCCGCGACCCGGTAGTCGTAGGTCGTGCCGTCGAGGGACAGCACGACGTGGTAGCCGGGCATGACCTGCTGGATGTACATCACGCCCATCTTCGGGCAGCCGAGCGAGCCATCGGGCCAGTCGACCGCCTCGGCCGTGACCACGGTGGCGGCCGAGGCGTCGGTCCCGGTCCGGGCGGACAGGTCGGCCAGGACGGCCGTCATCACGGCGTCGGGGACCTCGCCCGTCACGGGCGACCCGCTCGGCGGGACCGTGGCCGGGAACGACGTCGACGGAAACGGGCGGGTCGACACGGACGGCGCGCCGCTGGCACCGGCCCCGCCCTGCGTGGAACAGGCGACCACGGCGAGGCCGACGACGGCGGTGGCGACGAGGCGCAGCGACGCGGCACGGACGAGCATGCCCGCATCGTAAACCGGATCGCCCGGGAGCCCCTCAGGACCCGATGGCGACGAGGGTCGGGCGGCCTTCCGGCTCCGTCAGCATGACCTGCTCCATCGAGCGCCGGACGACGTGCCGCATGGCCAGCCGGTAGGCGGCATCGGTCTCCGGGAGCGGGGGCTCGCCGAGCTCGCGCGCGAGGAGGGCCTGGAGCCGGCGATACTGCCGGACCACCTGCGACCGGGACCCGGTCAGCCCGTGGACGACGATGAGGATCGCGTGCGCCTCCTCGCGCAGCGGGTCGCGCGCGAGGACCTCCTCCGCCGCGCGCCGCGCGCCGGCCGCGTCGCCGCTCGTGAGCCGTCGCTGCGCCACCACGACGAGGGCGTCCTCGAAGCGATCGGCCAGCCGTTCCCGCTCGGCCGCAAAGCACTCGTGCCCGAGCGCCTCGACGAGATCGCCCCGGTACAGCTCGATGGCCCGCTCGGCGCCGCAGCCATCCTCGTCGTCGAGGCAGCGCTCGAAGGCCACCGCATCGATCTCGAGCCGCGCCGATGGGCAGATGCCGATCGATTCGGGGCGGATGTCGAGGACGGCGTCGGGATCGAGCCCGGCCTGGGCGAGGCCGTGCCGGACGGTCCAAAGTGCCTGTCGCAGGGAACCGGCCGACGTGACGTCGGCCTCGGGCCACAGGTCGGCGGCGATGGCCTCGCGTGAGCGGGGTCGTCGGGCAAGGGTCAGGAGGGCGAACAGGGCCGGAGCGTGCCGGCCTCCGAGATGGACGGGCGCGCCATGCGGCGTGCGCACTTCCAGCCTCCCAAGAAGGTCCACGGACAGGATCGCGCGACCGGTCGGGATGGCTCCGAGTTCCGACATGCCCCTCTGCCCCCCTTGAGCCCCGGCGCCCGGCCCGTCCCCCCCTGGGCCGGGCGCCGGGATCGGGAACGACGAGCCCCCCAAGGCTCGTCGTTCCACACCGCCCCGACTGGTGGAGGCGCCCCCGCACCGCCACCGTCTTGGGTGGGATGATGTCCGCGGGGCGACGGGGCTTCGACCCCGTGGGCGACAGTGGCGATGTCGGCTGGCCGACACCCGGGCCTTCGATACACTGACCGGCACCGTGCCGACCGCCGTGATCGCGTTCGACTTCGACCCGCTGCTGCACCTGGCCGGAGGGCTCGTCGTGCGCTGGCAGACCGTCGCGCTCGCGGTCGTCATCGCGGCCGCCCTCATCTCCGCCGGTGTCATGGCGAGGCGCGTCGAGCTGCGGCGCGACGACCTGCTCTTCATCGTCGTGGGCATCGTGCCGGGCGCGGTGGTCGGCGGCCGCCTCGGCTACGCGCTGCTGCATCTCGACTACTACGGCTCGCGCGTCATCGAGATCGCGGATCCGGCCACAGGCGGCCTGGAGCTCGGCCTCGCGGTGGTGGGCGGCACGCTCACGGGCGCGTACGTCGCGCGCCTGCTGGGGGCGCCGGTCGGGCGCTGGATGCATCTCGCGGTCATGCCGGTCCTCTTCGTCCTCGGGGCGGGCAAGCTCGCGATGGTCCTCGCCGGGGCCGGTCAGGGCCAGCCGAGCTCGGCGGCCTGGGCGACCGCCTACCTCGGACCCGGCCCGTGGGGCTCGCTCGCGCCGGCGTTGCCGTCGGTCCCGTCGCAGATCCTCGAGGGGGCGGTGACGCTCGTCATCGGCCTCGTGCTCGGGCTGGCACTGTCGTTCGGTGCGTTCCGATCGCGCGACGGCCGGGCGCTGCTGGCCGGCCTCGCGGCGTGGGCCGCCGGGCGGGCCGTGGTCTCGCTCACCTGGCGCGACCCGGCCGTGATCGGGGGGATGAACATGGGGACGCTGATCGCGATCGGCATCGCGGCGGGTTGTCTCGTCGTTGCGGCGGTGATGACGGCACGACGACGCGGCGCCGCCGCGGAGCCGGGGCGCCCCACGACCGCGACCGCTACGCCCACCGCGACGGCGCCCACCTGGCCGGAGCCGGAGGAGCGCCCGGGCTCCTGAGGACGGGACCTCGGCTGGTCCTGAGGGCGGGACACCGGGCCGGTCCGCGATGGCGAGGGAGTATCGTGGAGGCTCGCATGCAGACGGTCGCCGCACGTTCGGCGACCGCATCACGAGAGGTCTTCGACATGACGCAGGTCGTAGAGCCGGGAGCCGTCCGGGCGGACGCCCCGGCCCCGGGTCGGGTCAGCCATTGGATCGACGGTCGCAGTGTCGCCGGTGCGTCCGGGCGCGAGGGACCCGTCTACGATCCGGCGACCGGCCGGCTGGCGCGCCACGTCGACTTCGCCTCGATCGAGGAGGTCGCGGCGGCGGCGGCCGCGGCGAAGGCGGCCTTCCCGGGCTGGCGGGCGACGTCGCTCTCCAAGCGGACCGACATCATGTTCAAGATCCGTAACCTCGTGGAGGCCAACCGGGTCGAGCTGGCCGCGCACCTGACGGCGGAACACGGCAAGGTCCCCTCGGACGCGCTCGGCGAGATCGCCCGCGGCATCGAGAACCTCGAGTTCGCGTGCGGGATCCCGAACCTCCTCAAGGGCGGGTTCTCCGAGCAGGTCTCCGGCGGGGTGGACGTCTACCAGATCCGCCAGCCGCTCGGCGTCGTCGCGGGCATCACGCCGTTCAACTTCCCGGCCATGGTGCCGATGTGGATGTTCGCGACGGCCATCGCGTGCGGCAACACGTTCGTGCTCAAGCCATCGGAGAAGGACCCGTCGGCCTCGATCTTCATCGCCGAGCTCCTCGCCGAGGCCGGCGTCCCGGCCGGCGTCTTCAACGTCGTCCACGGCGACAAGGTCGCGGTCGACGCGATCCTGACCCACCCGGACATCGCCGCGGTCAGCTTCGTCGGCTCGACGCCGATCGCCCGCTACATCTACGAGACCGGCACGAAGGCCGGCAAGCGCGTCCAGGCGCTCGGCGGCGCGAAGAACCACATGATCGTCCTGCCCGATGCCGACATCGACATGGCGGCGGACGCCGCGGTCTCGGCCGGCTACGGCAGTGCCGGCGAGCGCTGCATGGCCGTCGCGACGGTCGTGGCGGTCGGGGACGTGGCCGACCCGCTCGTCGACGCGATCAAGGCGCGCCTCCCGAAGGTCAAGGTCGGGCCGGGCTCGGATCCGTCCTCGGAGATGGGGCCGCTCGTGACGAAGCAGCACCGCGACAAGGTCGCCTCCTACCTGGACTCGGGGCCGGCGCAGGGCGCGACGCTCGTCGCCGACGGCCGCGAGCACCCGCTCTACAGGGATTCCGAGGGCTTCTTCCTCGGCGTCAGCCTCATCGACAACGTCACGTCCGAGATGGACGCCTATCGCGACGAGATCTTCGGCCCGGTCCTGACGGTCATGCGCGTGAAGACCTACGAGGAGGCGGTCCGCCTCATCAACGACAACCCGTACGGCAACGGCACGGCGATCTTCACCCGCGACGGCGGCGCGGCGCGCCAGTTCCAGTTCGAGGTCAACGCCGGGATGGTGGGCATCAACGTGCCGATCCCCGTGCCCGTCTCGTACTACAGCTTCGGCGGCTGGAAGTCGTCGCTCTTCGGCGACCTCCACATGTACGGCCCCGAAGGGATCCAGTTCTACACGCGCGCCAAGATCGTGACGTCCCGCTGGCCCGACCCGGGCACGTCGAAGATCGATCTCGGCTTCCCCCGCACCCGCTGAGGCGATCGATGACGCAGACGACACCCCGGACGAGCGACGCCCCCGCCGACCGCAATGCCCGCCGCGACCACCTGCGCAGCCGTGACTGGACGCCGCGGCCGACGCTCCATGGGACGGACTACACGAGCGAGACCGTCTACGCCGAGGAGCGCGAACAGGTCTGGTTCGGCGGCTGGATCTGCATCGGCCGGGACGAGGAGTTCCCGAACCCGGGCGACTTCCTCGTGCGTGAGCTGGCGGGAGAGTCCGTCATCGTCACGCGCGACCACGACGGGTCGCCGCGGGCGTTCTACAACGTCTGTGCGCACCGCGGGACGAAGCTGCTCGACGAGACCGGCGAGACCTGCGGGCACGTCAACAAGGCGTTCAAGTGCCCGTATCACGCCTGGTCGTACGGTCTCGACGGGCAGCTGATCGGGACGCCCAACGTCCACGAGGACGAGCAGTTCGACCGCGAGGCGTACCCGCTGCACGGGATCGCGGTGGGCTCGTATGCCGGGTTCGTGTTCGTCAATCTCTCGGACGCGCCGGATCCGCTCGTGCCCGCCCTGCGCGAGGGCACCGAGAGCATCACGAACTTCGACCGCTACCGGATGGACGAGCTGCGGATCGGCGTCCGGCTGCGCTACGAGGTGGCGGCCAACTGGAAGATCGTGGTCGAGAACTACAACGAGTGCCTGCACTGCCCGACGATCCACCCGGAGCTCGTCTCGATCGTGCCGCTCTACCGGTTCGGCGAGGTGTGGGACGAGGAGACGCAGGACGACGGCAACTGGATGATCGAGGGGGCCACGAGCTTCACCCAGACCGGCCGGTCCGAGCTACCGGCGCTGCCCGGCCTCGAGCCCGACGACCACCACATGTACTACGGCACGTTCCAGTTCCCGAACCTGCTGCTCAACCTCCATCCGGACTGCGCGATGTACTACCTGCTGTTCCCGAACGGGCCGGGGCACACGACCGTGATCTCGGAGTACCTGTTCCGGCCCGAGACCATCGCCTCGGCGACGTTCGAGCCGGACCCGGTCGTGGAGCTGTGGGACCTGATCTCGAAGCAGGACTGGGAGGTCTGCGAGCGGGCCCAGACCGGCGTCGGGTCACGCGCCTTCAAGACGGGCGTCTACCCGCGCCAGGACCGGTTCCTGTTCGACTTCAACGAGCGCTACCGCCGCGTGATGGGCCGGCCGACCATCGGGTAGGGAGCGACGGCCGCGGCGGCGCGGCGCGGCGCCGTCCCACGCAGGCGCGCCCCGCTCTCAGGCCGCGGCGTTGGCGGGCGTTGGCGGGCGTCAGGGACTCGGCCGGTGTCGATCGGCGTGGCTCGGCCGTCCGTCGCGGCCGTCTGGATCCTGCCAGATGCTGATGACGTTGGCATTCGTCAGGTTCCGGCGGCTGGCCATCGCATCGGACGTGCATGACGATGCACCGACCGATCTGGTCGTGCGCGAGAAGATCGAACGACCCGCATCACGATGCACGGATCCCGTGTGGAAGCGACGTTCGCCTGTCGCAGGCTTACCTGGTTGGCATCTGTCAGGAACCGTGGGCGGTTCGACGATCGGGACGTGCCTGGGCCGGCGCCATCACGGGTCGAGCGGTTCAGTTCGCCCGGGCGAAGTCCGCTGGGGCGCGCTTGATGAACTTGCCGGCGCCCTTGCGCCCGGTGAACGTGCCATCGCGGACGATGACGCTGCCACGGCTCAGCACGATGTCGCTGCCGCCCTGGACCGCGCGGCCCTCGTAGCACGAGTAGTCGACGTCCATGTGGTGGGTCGACGCCGAGATCGTGTGGCGGCGGTTCGGGTCGTAGACGACGAGGTCCGCGTCCGAGCCCACCGCCACCGCGCCCTTCTGCGGGTACATGCCGAACAGCTTCGCCGGGGCGGTCGAGATGATCTCGACCCAGCGCTCCCGGGTGATCATCCCGCCGACGACCCCGCCGTCGTGGAGCAGGTCGACCCGGTCCTCGACACCGGGCAGCCCGTTGGGGATCTTGCGGAAGTCGCCGACGCCCAGCTCCTTCTGGCCATGGAAGTCGAACGGGCAGTGGTCCGTCGACACGAGCTGGAGGTCGTCCTTCACGAGGCCGACCCACAGGTCCTCCCAGTGGTCCTTCGGCCGCAGGGGAGGGGAGCAGACGAACTTGGCGCCGTTGAACCCGCCACCGAGGTCGTCGAGTGACAGGAACAGGTACTGCGGACAGGTCTCGGCGAACGCCTTCGAGCCCCGGTCTCGTGCGGCGCGCACCTCGGCGAGGGCCTCCTTCGCCGACAGGTGGACGATGTAGACCGGGACGCCGGCCGCCTCGGCGAGGCGGATGACGCGGTTGGTGGCCTCACCCTCGAAGATCGGCTTGCGCGCCAGCCCGTGCCCGATCGGATCGGTCGTGCCGGCATCCACCGTCTGGGCCGCCACGACGTCGATCGCCATCCCGTTCTCGGCATGCATCATGATCAGGCCGCCGTTCTTCGCGGTCTGCTGCATCGCCCGGAAGATCGCCCCGTCGTCGCTGTAGAAGACGCCCGGGTAGGCCGTGAACAGCTTGAAGTCCGGCACGCCCTCGGCGACCAGGCCGTCCATCTCGGCGAGCGTGTCGTCGTTGACGTCGCTCATGATCATGTGGAACCCGTAGTCGGCGACGGCGTTGCTCTCGGCCTTGGCGTGCCACGTGTCGAGGCCGGCCCGCAACGACGACCCGCGCGACTGCACGGCGAAGTCGACGATCGAGGTCGTCCCGCCGAAGGCAGCGGCCCGGGTACCCGTTTCGAACGTGTCCTTGGCGAACGTGCCGCCGAAGGGCAGCTCCATGTGGGTGTGGACGTCGATGCCGCCCGGGATCACGTAGCGGCCGGTCGCGTCGATCGTGTCGTCGGCGGTCATCCCCGCGCCCGCCAGGTCGGCGCCGATCGCCGCGATCGTCTCGCCCTCGATCAGGACGTCGGCGACGGACGAGCCATCGGCGGTGACGATCGTGCCGTTGGCGATGAGCGTGCGCATCGTTCCCTCCTGGGCGACGGGGTCGGCCGTTCAGGAGGGAGATGGTAGGCGATGGCGGTCAGCCCAGACCGAGCTGCTTCGCGAGTGGCGCCAGTTCGCGCATCCAGACCGCGGCGACCATGCCGCAGGCCACGATGGCCATCGCGATCGCGAACAGGCTCTCGGCCTGCACGCGCCGGCGGGTCCGCTTCGCGCTCTTCCCCTCGTCTCCCCACCACGGGTCGCGGGCATCACGTCGTCGGATCATCGGGCAGCCTCCACAGGGAACACGTCCGTGCTTGCGCCATCGCGATCGGGGGTCGCGATGTGTCCGCATCGTCCTCCAAACGAGGTACTGGACACCAGCCTGACATCCGGCCCATGCGTGCCCACCCGATGGATGGGCCCATCGGGTCAGGCGGGGGGTTCGGCGGCAGAGGCGCTGGGTTCGAGGACGCGTCCGTGCCAGTGCGGCGCCCGCCCGATGACGTGGTCGGCGATGCCCGCGAGCTGGCCGGCAAGCGTGACCGCGACCGTCACCGGGTGCCAGACGATCGTGGTGAGCGGTTCGCGCTGCGTCAGCGCGAGGGCCAACCGCATCGCGCCGAGCAGGAGGAGGGGAACGAACGAGGCGACGATCTCGCGGACCCCGGCACCGCTCAGCAGGGCGATCGGCGGCAGCAGGAACGGCACCACGTAGGTCAGGACCTCGAGGACGATAGTCGCGATCGCCATCGCCAGCGATCCGCCCGCGTACGGCAGGGTCACCCGGCGCCATGCGCCGACGGCGGCATCGGCGGTGGGGAAGTGGCGCGTCGCGGCGAGGTCCGACGCGTGGACGGTCCCGACCCGCCGGCCGGCCCGGGCGAATGTCCGGGCGAGGTCGATCCCTCCGCGCAGGCTGCCCGGCGTGGCGGCATGGCCTCCCGTCTCGAGGTAGGCCTCGCGGCGGACGAGCATCAGCGGCCCGTAGGCGAAGGCCAGGGGCCTGATCCGGCCCCGCGTGAGGGCCGACAGCCAGATCGGGACGAACCCGAACAGCAGGAGCGCGAACCCCGGGACCGCCGCGCGCTCGCCGCGGGTCGGCATCGCGTACTGAGTGAGGCCCGACAGGAGGTCGAGACGCTGCGTCTCGAACTGCTCGACGATGATCCGGGTCGCGACCGGGACGAGGATGGTGTCCGCATCCACGAACATGACCAGGTCGGTCGTGGCGGCCTCCGCCCCGACCTGGCAGGCCCAGTTCTTGCCGGTCCACTCGTCCGGCTTCGGCGGCGCCACGACCACCTGCCCGGCTCCGCCGATGAGCTCGGCCGCAAGCGTGACCGTGTCGTCGGTGGAGCTGTCGTCGACGACGAGGATCGTGGCATCGGCATAGGTCTGGTCGAGGAGCGCGTCGAGGCACGCGGACAGGCGCCGCGCCTCGTCGCGGCACGGGACGACGATCGTCAGGGCCGCGACGTCCTCATCCGCGCCGCGTCGCGCCCGGCGACGTCGCGTGGCGACCCTGATCGCGAGCACGTTCCACATGGCGTAGCCGACCGCGATCGCCGTGACGGCCGTGAGGATCTCGAGGGCCGAGAACGGGGTCACGCGCCAGTGCCGCAGCACGAGCAGCACGAGCCACGCCCCGATCAGCCAGCCGAGGCCGCCGAAGCCCGCCCACGCGCGCCGGATCGCCGCCGCCTCGGCCGCCGGGTCGCCGCGCTTGGCGACCAGGATCATCACGGGGAGGAGGAGGTACAGGTCGAGGCCCAGGGCCGCCAGGATCCCGAGCCGACCGTACGTCGCCGCGAGCGCGGCCGTGACCAGGTAGCCGCCGAGCGCGACGAGGGCCGTACCCCGCGTCCCGAGCATGGTCGCGATCGAGGCGGCGTCGGCGGCCTCACCGGTCCCGTCCACCGGGCGATCCCGGAGGGCCCGCAGCGCGAAGGAGGCGACGGCCCATGCCGTCAGGGCGGCGAGTCCGATCCATGGCAGACCCGCGACCGAGAGGCCGGCGACGAGGAACCCGCAGACCGCCGGCAGCACGACCTGCATCGCACCGGTCAGGCAATCGAGGATGGGCCGGTCCTTGGTCCGGAACGGTGGTGTCGCGTCGACGACGGCGACCACGACCGCGAGCGCCAGGGCGACCCCGGCCGCGGCGCCGCTGACCAGCACGAGCACGACGAGGAAGGGCAGGTTGGTGAGCGCGATCGCGATCCGCATGCGGGTCGCGTGCACGTCGGCGGTCTCGGCCGGTGGCTCCGCCGCGGGCTCCGCCGCCGTCGCCGCGGCTGCTGCCGTTGCCGCGTCGGCCGTCGCCGCTGCTGCTGCTGCTGCTGCCGCCCTGGCTCCCCTGGCCCCCTTGGCTGGCTTGCTCGGCTCGGCCGCGACCGGCGTCGACGCAACGGCTTCCGGAGCCTCCGCCGGGCTACCCGCCTCAGCCGAGTATTCGTGGATGTCCTCGCTGCCGTACAGCAGGAGGTTGTACGGGCCGAGGAAGTACACCGTTCCGATGACGATGGCCGGTGTCAGCCCGCGTTCGACGAGCACCGCGGCGACCAGGAACGGCAGGGCGGTATAGACCCACGCGAGGGGACGGCTGACTTGGACGACATGTCGCCAGTCGGTCATATGGCCGCCGTCCTCGGCGGACCCGACGAGCGGATCCTCCGGCGTCGGCCGGCGCCGATCCGCGTGGTCGCGATGCTGTCGTTCTTCCAGATCCCGAGCCCAGGCATGCCGTTCCCCGAGGTCCCCTTGCGCGGACAGTGTGCCCTAGGCGCGTAACGCCGGGATCACGTCGCGTCCGTAGGCCTCCAGCTGCGCCTCCTCGTCCCCGTTCATGAGGTAGAGGTTGAACTGGTCGACACCGGCGTCCTCGAGCTCGCGCAGCTTGGCGATGTGCTCGTCGACCGTGCCCAGGACGCAGAACCGGTCGGTGACCTCGTCGCCCACGAACGACGCGTTCGACGAGCCGACCTCCGCGTGGTGGCGGTAGTCGTAGCCCTCGCGGTCGGTGACGTACCCGGTCAGGGACTCCGGGAGCTGTTCGCGGGGGTACTTGTTGACCAGGTCGACGACGTGATTGGAGACGAGCGCGGGGAACCAGCGCGTCCGTTCCCGCCCGATCTCGCGCGAGCCGACATGGGCCGGTGCCGCGGCCTGGACGCGGATCAAGGCCGGGTCGCGTGACGCCGCGGTGGCGGCCTCGCGCAGCTGGCCGGCGAACCAGCGGATGAGATCCGGGTCGGCCAGCTGGAGGATGATGCCGTCCGCCACGCGCCCGGTCATCGCGATCGCCATCGGCCCGTAGCCGGCGACCCAGACCGGCAGCGTCCAGCCACGCGTCCATGGAAACGCGAGCTCGGTGCCCTCGTACTCGACCGAGCCGCCGGCGACGAGCGTCCGGATGACCCCGATCGCCTCCTCGGTGTTGGCCATCGTGATCGGTGGCTTGCCCAGGACGCGCCGGGCCGAATCGCCGCGGCCGATGCCCAGGTCCATGCGGCCATCGGTGATCTCATCGAGCGTGGCGAGCACGGAGGCGGTCACGGACGGCTCGCGCGTGCCCGGGTTCGTGACGCACGTCCCGAGTCGCAGCCGGGTGGTCACGCCCGCCATCAGCGTGAGCAGCGGGTATGGATCGCGCCAGAGCACGTGCGAATCGAACAGCCAGCCGTAGTCGAAGCCGGCCGCCTCCGCCTGGCGCGTCAGCGCGAGCGTCCGCTCGATCGTGTGCTCGGGCTTGAGCGTGAAACCGAACTGCATCGGCGGGCGGCCTCCCACGGTGGCGTCGTGCGAACGGGACGCGAGCGTACACCGCGACCCGGTCGCCGGTCACGCGCGTCCAGTCCCGGCGGGGTGTGGCGACGACGCGACGTGTTCATCGGCGGACCCTGCCGGAGCGACGAACGCCCTGGCGCCGACGCCGGCCGGGCCGAAATGCGCAACGGCTCGGCCGTCCTCCTCCAGACGGTCGAGCCGGCGCGGATGATAGCGCGTTCTACGGTCGCGTGAGGTCCGAATACGCGTCGGGTCGGCGGTCCCGATAGAACTGCCAGGTGTTGCGGACCTCCATGATCTTGTCCATGTCGAGGTCGCGCACGATGAGCTCCTCGTCATGGGCCGATCCGACGTCGCCGACGAACTGGCCGCGCGGGTCGACGAAGTAGCTCTGACCGTAGAAGTCGTCGTCGCCGTAGTCGGCTTCGATGCCGACCCGGTTGATGGTCCCGACGTAGTAGCCGTTGGCGACCGCGTGGCTCGGCTGCTCGATGCGCCACAGGTATTCCGAGAGGCCCCGGGACGTCGCCGACGGGATGAAGACGATCTCCGCCCCGTTAAGCCCGAGTGCTCGCGCGCCCTCGGGGAAGTGGCGGTCGTAGCAGATGTACACGCCGACCTTGCCGACCGCCGTGTCGAAGACCGGGTAGCCGGTGTTCCCGGGCCGGAAGTAGAACTTCTCCCAGAAGCCCTTCACGTGCGGGATGTGCGTCTTGCGGTACTTGCCGAGGTACTTGCCGTCCGCGTCGATCACGGCCGCGGTGTTGTAGTAGATGCCGGAGGCTTTCTCGTCCTCCTCGTACATCGGGGCGATCACGACCATGCCGGTCTGCTTGGCGAGGTCCTGCATCCGCTTGGTCGTCGGCCCGTCCGGGATCAGCTCCGTGTAGCTGTAGTACTGGGCGTCCTGCACCTGGCAGAAATACGGCCCGTAGAAGAGCTCCTGGAACAGGATGACCTGGGCCCCGGCCTTGGCGGCGTCGTGGGCGTAGGCCTCGTGCTTCTGGATCATCGATTCCTTGTCGCCGGTCCAGGTCGCCTGGACGAGCGCGCCTCGGACGGTTCGCGCCATGGACTGCACCTCGCTGGGGTGGTTGGCGATGGGGTCGGAGGAGGAGCGTACACCGGCGTCTCGGTCGGCGGCGACCCGCCGGATCAGTCCGGGATCGCCTCGGGTCGCCGGCGGTTGTAGTACTCGGTGAATTCCCGGCAGCGGCCGTCGTCGTCGAATCGGCAGACGAAGACGTTCGCGAACTCGCGATCGATGGCCTTGCGATCGTCGGTCAGGTAACGGGTCCGCCCGTGCGCCACGCAGGCGTCGCCATCGATGGCGAGGACCTCGTAGTCCGCCTCCCAGGAGCCCGGCTCGTCCGGATCGACGAGCCACGCCGCGACGACCGCGGCACGCCCGACGACGGCCTCGCCGAAGGGATCGAAGGCGTAGCGCACGTCGGGGCTGAACAGGTCGCCGATGGCCAGTGGGTCGAGCAGGCGCCATGCATCCACGTAGCGTTCGAGCCAGGCGCGGAAGGCGGCGTGGTCCATGGGGATGCTCCCAGCGGTTCCGGCATCACGGTAGCACTAAGGCGCTAGGCTGAGGCCTTCCACGTGAGGGGATGGAGACACCATGACCGACACCACCGTCGCACCCGGACTCATCCGCCAGACCGCAGACCTCGCCGCGGCGTACATCGACTCGCTGGAAGCCCGGCCGGTCGCGCGGCCCGTGGACCTGGGCTCGCTCCGGGCCGCGCTCGGCGGGCCGCTGCCCGAGGGTCCGTCCGATCCGTCGGCTGTCATCGAGCAGCTGGCGGCCGCGGCCGACCCGGGCCTGATCGGCAGTGCCGGGCCACGCTATTTCGGGTTCGTCATCGGCGGCAGCCTGCCCGCGGCGCTCGCGGCCGATTGGCTGACGAGCGCGTGGGACCAGAACGCCGGGCTCTATGCCATCTCGCCGGCCGCCGCGGTCGCGGAGGAGGTCGCCGCAGCGTGGCTCGTGGCGCTCCTCGGGTTGCCGGACGGCACGAGCGTCGGCTTCGTGACCGGCGCCACCATGGCCAACTTCACCGCGCTCGCGGCGGCCCGTCACGCGGTGCTGGCCAAGGTCGGCTGGGACGTGGAGCGCCTGGGGCTCCAGGGGGCGCCGCCGGTCACGGTCGTCACCCACGAGGGGTCCCACGTCACGATCTACGCCTCGCTCCAGATGCTCGGGATGGGCCGCGAGGGGGACCGCGTGCGGCGGATCGCCGCCGACGACCAGGGCCGGATGCGGCTCGACGCGCTCCGCGCGGAGCTGGCCACGATCGACGGGCCGGTCATCGTCTGCGCGCAGGCCGGCAACGTGAACACCGGCGCCTACGACCCGCTCGACCGGATCGTGCCGATCGCCCGGGAGCACGGGGCGTGGGTCCACGTCGACGGGGCCTTCGGGATCTGGGCGGCGGCGGTGCCGTCGCTGAAGGACCGGATTGCGTGGCTACCTCGAGGCCGACTCGTGGTCGACGGACGCGCACAAGTGGCTCAACGTCCCGTACGACTCGGGGCTCGTCTTCGTGCGCGACGCCGAGGCCCACCACGCGGCGATGACGCTCGGCGCGGCCTACTACATCGAGACCGCGGGCGGGGAGCGCGACAACTACAACTGGGTCCCGGAGTCCTCGAGGCGGGCGCGCGGGTTCGCCATCATCGCCGCGCTGCGGTCGCTCGGGCGGTCCGGCGTGATCGAGCTGATCGAGCGGGACTGCGCCCTGGCGCGACGGATGGCGGAGCGGCTCGCGGCCGGTCGCCGGGTCCGGATCATCAACGACGTCGTCCTGAACCAGGTGCTCGTCCGGTTCGAGGGCCCCGACGACGACGAGGACGGTTCCGCGGGCGACGCCCGGACCCGCGCGATCATCACCGGGGTCCAGCGCGACGGGACGTGCTGGCTCGGTGGGACGGTGTGGGCCGGCCGGGCCGCGATGCGGGTCTCGATCTCCGGGTGGCGGACGACCGAGGCCGACATCGACGTGTCGGCGGACGCGATCCTGGCGGCGATGGCCGAAGTCGACGGCTGACGACCCGCGGCCCCGGTGCGTCCGGTGGCCTAGCTCGCGGCCTTCTTCCACATCCCGGTGTGCAGGTACGCGGTGAAGCGTGCCGTCACCGCGTGCACGCGATGGACGCGCACGCCACTGGTCAGCGTGCTGATCGCCCGACCGTGACCGATGTAGATCCCGACGTGGCTGCCGCCGCCCCAGATCACGAGGTCGCCGACGCGGGGATGGTGCCGGCTCGCGAGACCGCGGGCCTTGTACCAGTGGTAGAGCGCCCGGGCGGACGCGAGGTGCCCGCGCCCGACCGCCCGCTCGTCGCCCGCGCGCTTGAACGCGTAGATGACCAGACCGGAGCAGTCGAAGGCCCGCGGGCCGCGTGCGGCGTAGCGCCAGGGGTCGCCGCGCTGACGCATCGCGATCCGGATGATCTGCTGGGCCTCGGTGGTCCGCGGCCTGCGCACGATCGGCGGCTTCGCCGCGGCCGGGGCAGGCTCAGCGGCCGGGACGGGCTCCGCGGACGGCGCAGGGTCGGACGTCGGGGTCGTCGGGGTGGTCGGTGCGACGTCCGTTGGGGTCGGCGTCGGGGTCTCGACCGGGGCGGTCGGGTCGGTGGGTTCGGTCGCCATCACGGATGAGCCGGGGACGATCGAGAGGAGGATGACCCCCGCGAGGGAGGCCGTGATGAGGGCTCGTGCGCGCAAGTGCCGTGAGCGCAATGGAGTTCCTTTCTGCCAGCGCGTCGCATGGGGGTGCGACGGCGATGTGCTGGAGCCCGCACGCGCACGGCGAAGACACGCGGATCGAAGGGAACCGGGGTCCAGGTGACCCCATGCACAGGTCGATGCCGGAGACGACTCGTGGAGCCGTGGGTGCGAGGCTCTTGAGTTGTCGATCCACTGTTGACCTGGGGGCCGATTGGCGGAGCGCAGTCTAGCGGCGATCGGCGGATCGCGCTGCCGAGCGCGCGGCCCGGCTAGCATCCGCATCGTGAGCCCCGCACGCGAGGACCCTTCGGCGCCGCTGATCGTCGTGAACCCGCGTGCGGCGCGGCTGCACGATCCGGGTCGGCGTGCCGCCATCGTCGGTGGCATCGTGCACGCCGTCCGTGCGCGCACCGGGATGGAGCCGCGGATCGAGGACGGCGACCTCGAGGCGACGCGGCACACCCTCGCCGGGATGGCCTCTCCGCCACTCGTCGTCGCGGTCGGCGGCGACGGAACGATCCGTGAGGCCGCGGCGGCGATCGCCGGTCGCCCGATCCCTCTCGCGATCGTGCCGGCGGGGACCGGCAACGTGCTCGCGGGCACGTTGGGGATCCGCGGGATCGGCCCGGCCGAAGCGGCGATCCGCCACGGCGACGAAGGGATGATCGACCTCGGCGAGGCGACCTGGGGCGCCGTCGGCGTTCCGACGCCGGTGGGTCGGAGCATCTTCCTGGTGGCCTGCGGGATGGGCCTCGACGCGCGGATCATGGCCGCGGCCGAGCACGAATGGAAGCGCCGGATCCAGTTCGGCGCCTACGTCGGCGCGGCGATCCGCGAGCTGACCCGGCTCGCGACGGCCGACTTCTCGATCGTCGCCGACGGTCAGCCGCTCGAGATGCGCGGGTACCTCGCGCTCATCGCGAACGCCGGCGACCTGGTCCCTGGCCGGATCGGCCCGCGCGAGCGGATCGACCCGACCGACGGCTGGCTCGACCTCCTGATCATGGGCGGCGCGGACCCGTTCGCGGGGTTGCGTGGCGCGACCGAGCTCCTGCTCCGCAAGGGTGACCTCGAAGGGCGGGTGATCCGGCGTCCGGTCCGGACCGTTCGCATCGAGGCCGAACCGGCCCAGCCCATCGAGACCGATGGCGACGCCCGCGCGCCCGGCTGGCTCGAGGCCAGCGTGCTCCCGGCGGCCCTGACGGTCCTGTCACCGGCACGCTGAGCGCCACGAATCGGCACCGGCGCCCTGTTAGCCTAACGACGATGGAGACCGCGGAAACCGCCGAAACCACCGAAGCGACTCGCTCCTCCGCGGCAGGGGTCGGGATCCTGGTCGTGGTCGCCGCGACCGCGCTCCGGGCCCTCTTCATCGTCGCGGCGCTCCTCGTCGAAGCCGGCGTGGTCCATTCCGACGTGCTGGGCCAGTACGCGCCGGTCCCGCTCTATCCCATCGGGACGTCGATCGGCCTGATCTCGCACGGCCTCCTGGTCGCGATGCTCCTGTTGAGCCTGGTCTCCATCTGGGGCCTCTACCGCCGCGAGCCGTGGGGCTGGACGCTCTCGATCGTGACGGCCGGCATCATCCTCGCGCTCAACATCGGTTGGTGGGTCGGTGGCGAACCGCGCTACATCTCCATGCTCGCCAATTCGATCGCGGTCTTCTACCTGAATCAGCGGGACCTCCGGTCGGTGTTCCAGGTCGGTGACGCATGACGGGGTCCTGGCGCCGCCGGAAGGCTCGAGCGGTCGAGCCTGTCGAGCCGGCGACCGACGTCGATCTCGAGCTGCTGCGCCGCCACGAGCCCCTGCTCCGGTTCACCCATGGCGAGCTGTTCTTCCCGATGGCCGCCGGGGCGTACGTCGAGAACTGCGACCTGCTCGAGGGTCCGATCCTGCGCGAGGCCAGCGTCGTCATCCCGGCCGGGACGCTGGATCTCGAGCGGCTCGCCGCCTCCGGCGACCCGCTGCCGGGGCAGGCCCAGTTCCTGCGCTTCGTCCCCGAACCGATGGGTTCGCTCGAGCTCGCCCGATGGCGGAACCGGCCCGGACGGGAGGTCTTCTCCGCGCCGGGTCGTCTGGCCCGGGTGGGCCTTCTGGCCCGCCTCGTCGACGCTGGGCTCGTGCTCTCGTTGCTGCTCCGCGGCCGGGTCCCGGGCGGTACCGCTGCCGCCGCATCGGTCCGCTACGACCAGATCCGGGCGACCGATCCACGCGTCGTCTATCACGGCCGGGTCGTCCGTGAGGGTTCCTGGGTCGTCCTTCACTACATGTTCCTGTACGCGATGAACGACTGGCGATCGACATTCGAGGGCGCCAACGATCACGAGGCGGACTGGGAGCAGTGCTTCGTCGTCTGCGAGACGCTCGACGACGGCGAGGTGCGGCCGGCGTGGTTCTGCGCAGCCGCGCACGACGAGAAGGGCGATGACCTCCGCCGGCGATGGGACGACCCGCGCCTGCAGGTGATCGACGGCCACCCGGTCGTCTTCCCCGGGGCTGGATCGCACGCGACCTACCTCGAGCAGGGCGAGTACATCATGAATTTGCCGTTCCCCGGCGAGCGCTATATCCGGGGCCCGCTGGACCTCACGCGCAGGACGTGGCGCGACACCCTCGACCAGCCCGATCCGGGCGACCTGGCGGCGAGCGCCCGCCGGGCGTTGAGCGTCCCGTTCGTCGACTACGCCCGCGGCGATGGCATCGCGATCGGGCCGGGCGGCGACGTCGCATGGACGCCGATCGTGATCGGGGACGAGGATGGCTGGGTCGACCGCTATCACGGCCTATGGGGCCTCGATACGGGAGATCGGTTCGCCGGCGAGCGCGCGCCCGCAGGCCCGAAGTACACGCGGATCGGCACGGTCCGCCAGTCCTGGCATGACCCGCTCGGGTTCGCCGGTCTGGACAAGATGGCGCCGCCCTCGCAGGCGATCCCGACGCTGACGGCGCGGATCGAAGCCCTCGAGACGGAGCGAACGGCGGTGCTCGCCGAGGTAGCGGAGCTCGAGGGTGCGCTCCGTCTTCTGGAGGCCGAGGTCGCGGCGATCCGGGAGGCGCCCGGCACCGACGTCTACCGGGCGGCCCGCACCGCGGAGCTCCGCGAGGGTGAGGTCAAGCTCGCGGGCATGCGGACTCGTGCCGTGGAGCTCGGCACGGCCGTCAAGGCCGGCGAGCGACGGCTCGAGCGGTTGCGGGCCGGCGAGCTCGACGACCCGCGCGTCCATCTCCATCACGCGTCCGAGCCGGAGCCCCCGGCGGAGATGCAGCGACGCGCGCTGGGGGAGGCGTGGGCGGCGGGCAGCGTCGGCATCCTCGTCGTCGCCCTCGCGGTGATCATCTGGTTCCGGATCCTGCCCCCGGTCGTGGCCATCGTCGTCCTCCTCGGCTTCTACCTTGCCATCGAGTCGTTCTTCCGCAAGGACGTCCGGATCCTGTTCCTGCGCATCTCGCTCGCGCTCGCGGTCGTCAGCGTCGCGATCCTTGCCATCGAGTTCCTGCGCGAGGTCCTGCTCGTCGGGCTCCTCGGCCTGGGCCTCCTGCTCATCGTCGACAACGTCGGCGAGCTTCGTCGCCGCACCCGGTAGGGCCGCGCGGGTCGCCGCGATAGCGCCGGCACCTCGCGACGGCGTCGCTCCGGCGTGGTCGGATGTGCTGTAATGGCGACCCAGCGACGGCGCCGGCGCGTCGTCCGACCCGAACGTCCGAGCGGGATCCCGGCCACGCGTGGCCGCACCCCGCGCCGAGGTGACCCATGGGCATCAGCACCGCTCCCGGCGCCATGACCAGCGCGGAGATCGCCGCGCTCTCGAAGCGGCACACGATCTTCTCGTGGTCGATCCAGGGCGCCGTCGACCCGATCGCCATCGACCACGCCGAGGGCGTCTACCTCTACACGCCCGAGGGTCAGCGGATCCTCGACTTCAACAGCCAGCTGATGTCGGTGAACATCGGGCACGGCGACCGGCGCGTCATCGACGCGATCAACGAGCAGGCGCTCAAGCTCCAGTACGTCCAGCCCGCGTTCGCCACCGAGATCCGGGCCCGTCTCGGCGCGAAGCTCGCCGAGATCCTGCCCGGCGACATGGAGAAGGTCTTCTTCACGCTCGGTGGCGCCGAGGCGATCGAGAACGCGATCAAGTTCGCGCGGCACGCCACCGGCCGCTACAAGGTGCTGGCGCGCTACCGCTCGTATCACGGCGCGACCATGGGCGCGATGACGCTGACCGGCGACCCGCGCCGCTGGGCGAACGAGCCCGGGCTCGTGGGCGTCGTGCGCTACCCGGACACGCATCGCTGGGGCGACGCGGAGCCGCGGCCCGTCGCCGAGAGCCTGCAGGGCCTCGAGGACGTCATCCGCTACGAGGGCCCGCACACGATCGCGGCGGTCTTCCTCGAGACGATCGTCGGCACGAACGGCATCCTCATCCCGCCCGACGGCTACATCGCGGGCGTCCGGGAGATCTGCGACCGGTACGGCATCCTGATGGTCGCCGACGAGGTCATGGCCGGCTTCGGGCGCACCGGCCGGTGGTTCGCCGTCGACCACTGGGACGTCACGCCGGACCTGATGACGATGGCCAAGGGGCTGACCTCGAGCTACCTGCCCCTCGGCGCCGTGGCGATGCGCCGCGAGATCGCCGACCAGTTCGAGTCGAAGATGTTCTATGGCGGCCTGACGTACAGCAGCCACCCGGTCAGTCTCGCGGCGGCGCTCGCCACGATCTCGGTCTACGAAGAGGACGACCTGATCGGCAACGCGGCGCGTCTCGGCCCGGTGATGCGCGCCCACCACGAGCGCCTCGCAGCCGAGCACCCGAGCGTCGGAGCGACGCGCAACCTGGGCCTGTTCGGGATCATCGACCTCGTCCGCAGCCACGACCCGTGGACGCCGCTGACGCCGTTCAACGGCACGTCCGATGAGATGAAGGCGGTCGGCAAGGCGCTCCGCGAGGCCGGGCTGTACACGATGATCGCCAACAACTCGATCCACACGAACCCGCCCCTGTGCATCACCGAGGAGCAGCTCGCGGACGGGTTCGAGATCATCGGGCTCGCGCTCGACATCGCCGATCAGGCCGTCGTCGGCTAGCCGACGCGGGCGGGCGGATCCGATGTCGCGTCGTCGACGGCTGCGGCCCGCCCTCGGGTTCCTCGCCGTCGTCGCGTTCATCCTCGTCACGTGGGAGCTGGCGAAGCTCCTCGCGGGCGATCCGTGGCGCAACGGCGACACGGTGCTCTGGACGCCGCCGCTGGCATGGAAGCCGGTCAACGACCTCAACCTGCCCCACATCTGGACGATCGCCGCCGCGTTCTTCGGTGTCGACGCGGTCGGTGACACGTACATCTCGTCGCTCGCTCGGGCGGGGCTGTTCACGCTCCGCGAATCGGTCCTCGGGTTCTTCCTGGGCGTGACCGTCGGTCTCGGTCTCGCCATCGTGCTCGTCCACGTGAAGGTCCTCGAGCGCGGCCTCGTCCCGCTGCTCGTGGCGAGCCAGACGATCCCGATCATCGCGATCGCGCCGGTCGTCGTGGTCGGCCTCAAGGCGGGCTGGTTCGGGGTGGCCATCGTGGCGACCTACCTGACGTTCTTCCCCGTGACGATCGCGGCGCTGCGCGGGATGCGCTCGGCGGACCCGCGTGCCTTCGAGCTCATGCGCTCGTATGCCGCCGATCGCCGCACGATCCTCCGCAAGCTCCGGCTGCCCGCGTCGCCGCCGTACCTCTTCACCGCCTTCCGGATCGCCGCGACCGCCAGCGTGGTCGGCGCGATCGTCGGCGAGTTCCCGGCGGGCATCCGCGAGGGACTTGGGGGCTCGCTCCTCCAGGCGATGCAGTACTACGCGTTCTCGCCCGAGGACCTGTGGGCGGCGATCGCGATGGCCGCCCTCGTCGGGATCATCGCCTTCACCTGTGTCGTCATCGCCGAACGGATCGTCCTGCGCGGCTACCGGCCGGCCGAGGAGTACGCATGACCAGCGGGACCTCGCCCGACGCCGTCGTCGACCTGCACGACGTCGGGAAGCGGTTCGAGGGGAGCGGCAAGGACACCACGGGCGTGGAGGCGCTGCGCGGCGTCGACCTGTCGATCGGCCGGGGCGAGTTCATCTCGCTCATCGGGCCGTCGGGCTGCGGCAAGAGCACGCTCCTCCGGATCATCGCCGACCTGACCGGGGCCACGACGGGCACGGTCCAGGTGAACGGCAAGCCGGCCCGCCAGGCGCGGCTCGATCACGACTACGGGATGGTCTTCCAGGCCCCGGTGCTCTTCGACTGGCGGACGGTCCGGCGCAACGTCGAGCTGCCGCTCGAGATCATCGGGCGCGACCGCTCGACGCGGGAGGCCAAGGCCCGCGAGATGCTCGCGCTCGTCGAGCTCGCCGACTTCGCCGAGCACCACCCCTGGCAGCTGTCGGGCGGGATGCAGCAGCGCGCGGCGATCGCCCGTGCCCTCGCGCTCGACCCCTCGATCCTGCTCATGGACGAGCCGTTCGGCGCGCTCGACGAGATGACCCGCGAGCGGATGAACCTCGAGCTGCTCCGCATCTGGGAGCGCACCGGCACGACGATCGTGTTCGTGACCCACTCGATCCCGGAGGCGGTCTTCCTCTCGACGCGCGTCGTGGTCATGAGCGCACGACCCGGCCGGATCACCCGGGTGGTCCCGATCGACCTGCCGCGGACCCGCGACGTCGAGACACGTGAGATGGAGCGCTATTTCGAGCTCGTGACCGAGGTCCGCGAGGCACTGCGCGGTCACGACGGCCCGCCCGGAGCGCCGGGCGCGGGTGACGGCGATGCGGCCCGTCGCGTCGCCGCGGAGGGGCTCTCCGCATGATCCGGAGCCTCGGGTGAGCTCCGCGGACGCGCCGGTCCCAGGCCGCGCGGGCTCGTTCGCTGCGGACCTCGGGCGCTCGGCCCGGGGCTGGCTCCTGCCGCTGGGCATCTTCCTGGGAGCGCTCGTGGCCTGGGACCTGCTCGTCCGGATCCTGGCGCTGCCGCAGTTCATCCTGCCGGCGCCGTCGAGGATCGCCGCCGCCTGGGTCACCTACCTGCCCGAGCTGTGGGCGTCGACCACGTACACGCTCGTCGAGATCCTGCTCGGCCTGGTCCTCGGCTGCACCGCGGGACTCGTCTTCGGGACCATCGCCGCCCGCTGGGCGGCGCTGCGCGAGTCCGTTCTGCCGTTCGCGATCGCGGTGAACTCGATCCCGATCATCGCGCTCGCGCCGCTCATCAACAACTGGTTCGGCCTCGACAGCCAGCTCTCGAAGGCCGTCGTGGCGGCCACGCTGTGCTTCTTCCCGGTGATGATCAACACGGCTCGCGGCCTGCTCCATGTCGAGCCCGCCGCACTCGAGCTGATGCGTTCGATGGCCGCCTCGGACACCCAGACCTTCCGCGCCGTCCGCTGGCCGAGCGCGCTGCCGTTCATCTTCACCGCGCTGAAGGTCGCGACGACCCTTGCGACGATCGGGGCGGTCATCGGCGAGTACTTCGGCGCCCCCAGCATCAGCCTCGGCCAGTACATCATCCGGTACGCCGCGTACCTGAACCTCGAGCGATCGTGGGCGGCGATCTCGTTCGCCTCGGCCATCGGCATCGGGCTGTACGTCCTGGTGGTGATCGCCGAGCGCCTCGTGATGCCGTGGCACGCGTCGTACCGGACGACGGCCGAGTCCGAGTAGCCCGGTCGCGGCGAGTCGCGTCGGCCCCGCCGGTCGCGGTGGGCGCGTCGGCCCGCCGGTCGCGTTAGGCCCGCCGGGCCGGGCACCGCGTCGCTAGACTGCGGGTTCCAGGGGAGCAGGGTCGGGACGAGCCCCGATCGCCTATGAGGAGGATGGGATGAAGCTGCGTGGGGTCGCCGTCGTCACCGCGCTCATTGCGCTGGTGCTCGCGGCCTGTAGCTCAGGGGGCGGTGCGAGCACGGCCGCCCTGACACCGGTCAAGCTCCAGCTCCAGTGGTTCCCGCAGGCGCAGTTCTGCGGCTACTTCGCGGCGCTGGACAAGGGCTTCTTCAAGGATCAGGGGCTCGACGTCTCGATCCTGCCCGGGGGCGTGGACATCGTCCCCGCGACTGTCGTGGCCGGCGGGAACGCCGAGTTCGGGATCAGCTGGGTGCCCAAGCTGCTCGCGTCGCGCGAGTCCGGGGCCGACGTCCAGATCATCGGCATGCCGTTCCAGCGCTCGGGCACGCTCCAGATCGCGATGAAGGACAAGGCCATCACCAAGCCCGAGGACTGGAAGGGCAAGAAGGTCGGCACGTGGGGCTTCGGCAACGAGGCCGAGCTGTACGCCGCGATGCGCAAGGTCGGTATCGACCCGACCAAGCCGTCCGACGTCACCATCGTCCCGCAGGACTTCACGATGACCGCCTTCCTCAACGGCGACATCGATGCGGCCCAGGCGATGATCTACAACGAGTACGCCCAGGTGCTCGAGGCCAAGAACCCGGCCACCGGCAAGCTGTACTCGCCCGACGACATGGACGTCGTCTCGATGGAGTCCGCGGGCACCGCGATGCTCCAGGACGCGATCTTCGCGGACGAGTCCTGGCTCAAGGAGGGGACCAACGCGGACACCGCGACCAAGTTCCTGACCGCGGCCTACAAGGGCTGGCAGTTCTGCCGAGACAACCCCGATGACGCCGTGGCCGTCGTGCTCGCGCACGATGCCAAGCTGCCGAAGGGCCACCAGACGTGGCAGCTCAACGAGATCAACGGCCTCGTCTGGCCGTCCCCGAACGGGATCGGCACGATGGACAAGGCCGCCTTCGACCGCACGGCCCAGATCGCGCTCGACGGCGCGATCATCAAGGCCCTGCCCGACGCCACGGCGTACCGCAACGACCTCACCGAGAAGGCCCTCGCGGCCCTCGACGGCGACAAGAACGGCACGTCCTGGACGAAGAAGGTCGTCACCCTTACGGAGGGTGGCAACTAGGATCCGAACCGCGGTTCCTCGGAAGCTACGAAGGGCCGGCCCGCCAGGGCCGGCCCTTCCCGTTGCCGAGTAGTCCGAGCCCGTGCCCTGGGCTCGTGAGGTGCCCGGGCCCAGGGCCGCGGCGGCGCCGCGTTCCGTGGGCCCGCAAGACCCAGACCCTTATCCCTCGCCGTTCGCGGGCATACCGACCGACTGGAAGCCCGATCGCAAGCGTGGCGTCCCAGCCTTGAGCCCGGAGACGCTCCTGCGTGCCGCGTAAGGGCCCGGTACGTGCCCTGCGCAAGACTCTGGGTCGTGAATCACACGGGACCGCTCCGCCGCCACCGTCCGACCGAGATGCTTCGCGAGGCGCTTCGGCTCTCCGACTCGCTCGCCCGATCTCTCGGACGAGACGTTCGGTCAACCCGAAGGGGTAGGCGTATGACGCAGCGCGACCTCGCCGCCCGGGTCGGTGTCCACCAGACGTGGATCAGCGATATCGAGCTCGGCCGCGGCCAAGGTGCTCCACTCGCGTTGTGGGTCGCGATCGGCCTGGCTCTCGGACGCCCGCTCGCGGTTGCGCTCTCGCGACCGAACGACGCCTCATCAACGGTGGTCGACGCCGGCCACCTCGAGATGCAGGAAGCGCTGTTGGCGCTGTCGGCGGGAGCCGGCCGCCGCGCCACCGTCGAACGGTCGGCCGGGGGACGCGATCCCTGGTACTCCACGGACGTCGCGATCAATGACGAAGCCACTCGGACACTGATCCTCGTCGAGGCTTGGAACACCTTCGGCGACGTCGGCGCCGCCATCCGTTCAACGCACCGCAAGACCGCCGAAGCGATCGCAACGGCGTCGGCGGGGGAGCGGGTCGCCACGGTCTGGGTCGTCCGAGCTACCGCCGCCAACCGCGCCATCATCGCTCGCTACCCGAACCTCTTCGCGACCACGTTCGGCGGCCCGTCACGCTCTTGGGTTCGCGCCCTGATGGACGGTGAGGTCCCGCCCGGCGAGCCGGGACTCGTCTGGTTCGATCCATCGACCCAACGCATCCACGAGTGGAGGCGAGGATGAGGGCGGACCGACCCGCCCACCCCCGCACGCATGACGGTGACGCGAGCGCCGGGTCTCGCCAATGCGGCACGATGACGCCATGACCGACACGTCCTTCGACTTCGGGCGCTTCGACGCCGTCACGTTCGACTGCTACGGCACCCTGATCGACTGGGAGGCCGGGCTGTCGACGGCGTTCCGTTCGTTGCTCGATCCCCACGCCGTCGCACCCGATGGGGACGAGCTGCTCGAGACGTACGCCCACTTCGAGGCCGAGGGCGAGCGCCCGCCGTACCGCCGCTACCGCGACGTCCTGACGGAGGCTGCCCGTGCCACGTGCTCGACCTACAGCGTCGAGCCGACCGCCGAGGAACTCGCCATGTTCGGTGGCTCGGTCGTCGACTGGCCGGCGTTTCCCGACTCACACGACGCGCTCAGCCGGCTCAAGACCCGGTTCCGCCTTGGCGTCCTGACGAACTGTGACGACGATCTCTTCGCCGCCTCGAATGCCCGGCTCGGGATCGAGTTCGACTGGGTCGTGACCGCCCAGCAGGCCGGTGGCTACAAGCCGGCGATCCACAACTTCGAGGTGCTGTTCGAGCGGGTCGGCCTCCCACGCGACCGCATCCTCCATGTCGCGCAAAGCCTCTTCCACGATCACGTGCCCGCCAAGGCGCTCGGGCTCAGCACCGTGTGGATCGATCGCCGTCGCGGACGGCGCGGCGCGGGGGCCACGCCGCCGGCCGAGGCCCGGCCGGACGTGGCATTCCCCGACATGTCGTCGTTCGCGACAGCCGCCTCGATCGACCGATGACGTCGACCGCGCATGACGCGTCTCGATGACATCCACGTCCGGGCTCCCAACGGGACTGGACGCACGCGACGCGTTCATCGAGCGCGCGGCGGTCGTGCTCATCCTCGTGCCGGTCGCCCTCGCCGTCTCGGTGGCGATCCTCCGAGCCGCCCCCCTCGGCTGGGACGAAGCGGTGTACGCCTCGAAGGCCCGATCACTCGTGACCGATACCCCGGCCTCGTGGTTCATGCTCTACCGACCTCCCGGGTTGCCGATCCTGGGAATCGCTGCGGCGCCCGTCGGGTTCTCCGAGGTGGGGTTGCACGGCGTGACGCTCGTCCTGGGCCTGGCGTCGCTGCTGGGCGTCTGGGCCCTCGCGCGATCGGTCTTCCGGCCGGCGGCGGGGTTGGTCGCGCTCGCCGCGGCCGTCGGTTCGCCCGCGGTCCTGACGCAGCTCAGGATGTTCCACGACGACCTGCCAAGCGCCGGCGTGCTGTTGCTGCTCATGCTGCTGCTCTGGAACGAGTTCGAGCGCCGGCCGGAACCGACGAGGCTGCTCCTGGCGGCTGGCCCGATCGCCGCCGCCGCGTTCTACCTCCGGTTCGGCGTCGTCCCGGCGATCGCAGGGATCGCGCTGGCATCGGTCCTGCTCTGGCGCGGCCGCATGCGTGCCAGCGCGCGGCTGATCGGCGCGACCGTCGCCATCGGCGTCGTCCTGCTCGTCCCGCACCTGATCCAGGCGGTGACGGCCACGGGTTCCGCCGTCGGGATCATCGCGAGCGCGGCCGACAATGTGAAGCATGCGGTCGCCTGGGAGTCGGCCGTCACGTACCTGCGGTGGTTCCCGCTGCGGCTCGCCGGGGCCGCCTCGCTGCTCATCCCGGCGACGCTGGTGTCGCTCGTCATCCTGGCGCGCCCGAGCGGGCGGAGGTCCATCGCCGCGCTGGATGCCCGTCGGCTCGCATGGGTCCTGATCCCGGCCGTCGTGGCCTTCGCCGCGGTCCTGGTGGCCAGCCCGGAGCCTCGATATGTCCTCTTCCCCCTGCTCCTCCTCATCATCGCCGGCGCCGGGGTGACCGTGGCCGGCATCGGCGGCTGGCTGCGACACGCCACCGGTCGCCAGCGTCAGGTTGCGGTCGGAGCGATCGCGCTCCTCGTGGTCGTCCAGATCGGGGCGGTCGGCTATCTCGCCCGCCGCGAGATCATCAGGGCCGGTCGGGCGGCGACGAACGACGCATGGATCGCGGAAGCGGGACGGGCGATCGCGGCCGACGCCGACGGACCCTGCGCCGTGCTGACCACGATCCCTCCGATCCTCGGCTGGAGCTCCGGTTGCGAAGGGTTCGGATTCCGCGGGGATCCGTCCGACGTGATCGTCGAGGGATCGGGCAGGCTCACCTACCTCGTGTTCACGCCCATCGACGGCCGGCGCGCGAAGCCCTCCCTGCTCGCACCGTACCGAGGGCTTCCCGACGCGGCGTCGGTGGCTCGCCTCGCGACCCCCGATGGCAAGGTCGTCGAGATCGATCGCGTCAGGCGCTGAGCCGCTCGGCCGCCCTCTGGCGGGACCGGCGCGACGACCCCAGGCACGAGGAAGCCGGGCGTCCGACGAAGCCTGGACGCCCGGCCGATCCGCTGTGGTCAACCCTCGGCCAGCATCGCCTCGAAGCGGTCCCACGTCTCGACGCCGCCCTTGATCATGCCGGTGGCCAGGGCGCCCTCGAGCTCCTCGACCGACGGGAAGTGCGACCGGGACGTCAGCTTCGTCTTCCCGTCGACGTCCTCGAAGGTGTAGGACTCGACCCCGACATGGTCGCGCATGCCATCGACATCGACGATGAAGGTCTGCTTGAACCGCTCTGGCGGCTCGACCTCGAGGTACTCGCCCATGAACGGGACGTCGTCGCGATCGGGCGCGCGGCTGAGGAACCGCCACTTGCCACCCGGCCGGACGTCCATCTCGACGACGACGGCCGTCGAGCCGTGGGGGCCCCACCAGCGCGGGATGCGCTCGGGGTCCGTGAAGGCCTTCCAGACGAGCTCGCGCGGGGCGTCGAACGTGCGCTCCCAGACGAGATCCGCGTCCTCCGAGTAGACCGACGTGGTCGCATCCCGGAACCGTTCTGTGACCGTGACCATCATCGCTGCTCCTTCTCGTGCTCAGGCTCGTCGCCCTGGACCTCGCGGAGGTAGTCGTCCAGGCGCTCGAAGCTCTCGTCCCAATGCCGTCGGTACTGGTCCACCCAGTCGGCGATATCACGCAGCGGGCCGGCCCGCAGCCGTCGCGGTCGCCATTGGGCCTGCCGGCTCTGCTCGATGAGGCCGGCCCGTTCGAGCACCCGGAGGTGCTTGGAGATGGCGGGCTGGCTCATGTCGAACGGTTCGGCGAGGTCCTTGACGGACGCCTCACCGGTGGCGAGTCGGGCCAGGATGGCCCGCCGCGTCGGGTCGGCAAGGGCGGCGAACGTGGTGCTGAGGGGATCGGTCGGCTGCATGTCCATCACTACTTGGTTATATAACCTTCCGGTAATGTACACGGTGACGCGAAGATGTCAACCCCTTTGTTTGTGGAGCCTTCTTCGGCGAGCCGGCTGCCTGAGGGTTATCCCGTCGTTTCGGGTGTGCGGCGCGGTGCTAGCGTCAACGGCATGACGTCGATCCGGCTCACGATGCTCGCGCTGGCGATCCTCGCCGCCTCGGCGGTCGCTGGCATCGCAGCGTACGCGGCCGGCGTCGTCGACCTCGGGTTCACGTACGGGTTCTCGCACTACGACGCCGGCAGGCAGACGCTGGTGGTCGCATCCGTTCGTCCCGGCGGCCTCGCCTGGTACGAGGGCGTGGAGCCCGGGTTCATCGTCCTGAGCGTGGACGTGTCCGTGAACGGGGGCGGGATCGACAAGCAGGTCTACACCCCGCCCGGAGCGGTCGAGGCCCAGCAGGCCGCCGCTGCGGCGTGGCCGTACTTGGTCTACATGGCGAAGCCGGGCGAGCTGCCGTCGCCTCTCCCGCCGGACTACCTCGGGTCGCAGGTCTTCGAGCCTGAATGGGCCGTCAGGCGCCTCGAGAACAGCGGATCGGCCCTGATCGCTGGCGCCCTGATCTGCCTGGCCGGCCTCGTCTGGCTCGGCTACCGCCGACTGGCCAGGAAGCCGGCCCTGGGCTTCGAGGTGCCGCTCCTCGCCGCCGCGGCCTCGCCGCTGTTCCTGCTGCCCGCGTACCTCACGCTGATCCCGCCCTTCGTCGTCGCTGACGAGCGTGCTCGTGGCCGCTGCCGTCCTCGTCGCCGCCGCGGCCTTCGCCCAGCTCATCGCCACGCCCCGGGCGCGGCGCCGGGCGCTGCTGGGCTCGACGGTCCTTGCCGTGGCCGCTGCCCTTGTCGGCGCGGTGGCGGTCACCGCGGGCATGGAGCGCGGCGTCGTGTCGATCCTGCGCTGGGCCCTCGCCTCGGCGGTGCCGCTCGTGCCTGCGCTCGTCCTCGCGGCGCAGCTCCGGCGCGACGCCGGCCGCCTGACCGGCTCGAGCCGGCTCGCGACGGTCCTCCGCTCCGGCGACATCGCCGTTCTCGCGACGCTGCCCGCGGTCGCGCTCGCTCCGCTCGCGGCGCTGACGAGCAGGCCGTTCCTCCAGCCGCTCGTCGTCTGGTTCGCCGTCGTGGGCATCACCCGGGTCGTCGCTGTCCTGCCCGTCGCCCGCGAGGCCGCTCGGGAGGCGCGCGACCGCGGTCTCGTGGTGGACGAGGGCGAGTCGGAGCGCGCGCGGATCGCCGCGGACATCCACGACGACGTGATCCAGGACCTCTCGATGCTCGTCCACCGGCTCGACCGCGCTGGCGAGGACGAGGCCGCCACCACGCTGCGCGCCGCGATCGACCGGCTTCGGGCCATCTGCGCCGACCTCCGCCTGCCGGTCATCCACGACCTCGGGCTCGCGGCCGCGCTCGAGGCGCTCGTCGGCGAGGTGCAGGCCGCTTCGGGGATCGACATCGACCTCCGCTACGACGGCGCGGAGCGGCTGCCGTACGACGTCGAGCTCGGGCTCTACCGCATCGCCCAGGAAGCCGTCGCCAACGCCGTCAAGCACGGCCGCCCGCCGATCACGGTGCGCCTCCGGGCCGAGCCCGGCTCGGCCGAGCTCGAGGTCGAGGACCGCGGTCCCGGCGTCGGCGAGGACGCCCTCGCGAGGCCGGCCAGCCCTGGCCACCTCGGGTTCCTCACCATGGCGCAGCGCGCGGCGAAGCTCGGGGCCGAGCTGGCGGTCGCCGACCGGCCCGAGGGCGGGACGCGTGTCCACGTCGCCTGGCTGGCCAGGGCGGCGAGCCCGGCGGCCGAGGGCGCTCGGGCCACGGCGACATGACGGCAGAGCCTCGCGCCGCATCCGCGTGGCGATCGTCGACGACCATCCTGTGGTCCGCGACGGCATGGCGGCCCTGCTCCGCGAGTACCCGGGGATCGACATCGCGGGCACGGCGGCGTCGCTCCGACCTGGCCGAGCCGCTCCTCGACCCCGGTCTCGTGGACGTGCTGCTCCTGGACATCCGCCTCGGGGACGAGACCGGGTTCCAGCTCCTGGAGCGCCATCGCGACGCCGCCCGGCGGCCGGCGGTCGTCGTGCTCACCGCGTTCGCGCAGGCCGAGTACGCGGCGGCGGCATACCGGCTCGGAGCCGCCGCGCTCGTGCTCAAGACCGCGCCGATGCCAGAGCTCGTGGCCGCCATCCGGGCGGCGGCGCTCGGCGAGCCCGTCGACGCGGCCCCGAGCCCCTGGGCGACCGACCCGACGCTCACGACCCGCGAGCAGGAGATCGCCCGGCTCGTGGTCGACGGCCGCTCGAACGACGAGATCGGCGCGGCCCTGGGGATCGCGACCAAGACCGTCGAGGGCCACCTGCGGCGCGTGTTCGAGCGCCTCGGCATCGAGTCGCGGGCGGAGCTGTCGGCAAGAGCCGTCGCGGAGGGGTGGCTCGAGGTCCCGACCGTCGCCCGCCGTCGGAGGCTTGGGCGGACACCGGCGGAAGACACCGGCGGGCGACGCCCCGCCGTCCGGACCCCGTAGGAATGGGACGCTGGTGACGCTGACCCACGATTCGCTGCCCCCGAACGAGCGCGAGATCCACGAGGCCGGGTGGTCGCTCTATCTGGACCGACTCGTCACGGTAGGCGAAGGCGGCGATCCCGGTCCCGACCCGTCTCTTGCGGGAACGGAATAGTCACGGCGACGGGGTTACGATCGGACGATGACGAGGGGTTCCGGCGAAGCGGATGAGGTCCATCCTGGAAGCCAACCTCCCTCGCCGAGCTGTGTCAAGTCAACCCGTCAGCCGTCTGCCCGTATCGCCTCGAGACGATCCGTGAGGAAGGTGTGTTCAGCGTCGCTAGCCGTCATGGCGGCCGCACGAACATAGGCCAGGCTCGCATCCTCCTGTCGTCCGAGTCGTCGCAACAGGTCAGCGCGAGCGGCGTGGTAGAGGTGGTACTCGTTGAGGTCCAGTTCGTCGAGGACGTCGAGGGCTGCCTGGGGACCTCGCACCTCACCCATGGCGATGGCCCGGTTCATGGCGACGACGGGCGATGGGGTCATCGACAGCAGGTGGTCGTACAGGGCCATGACCTGGCTCCAGTCGGTGGCGTCGAATGTGGCGGCGTCGGAGTGGACGGCATTGATGGCTGCCTGGATCTGGTACGGCCCGGGCTGATTGCGGCGAAGGCATGCCCGCACGATCGCCTGGCCCTCCTGGATCAAGGCCTGGTCCCAAGACGACCGGTCTTGGTCGCGTAGAAGGACGAGACGCCCGTCGCCTGCGAATCGAGCCGGCCACCGGGACTCGGACAGGACGAGGAGCGCCAGCAGCCCAGCGACCTCTGCCTCGTCGGGCATGAGGCCGCTGATGCTCCGGGCCAGTCGGATCGCTTCCTGCCGCAGATCGTCGCCCTCGGGCCCATCAGTCCCGGCGTTGTACGTCAGATAGAGCACCGCCAGGACCGGCCGGAGCCGCGCAGGGAGTTCCGCCTCACTCGGGACTCGGTACGGGATGTGGGCCGCACGGATCTTGTGCTTTGCCCGGACCAGTCGCTTGGCCATCGTCGCTTCGGCGACCAGGAAGGCGCGGGCGACCTCCCCTGTGGTCAGGCCGCCAAGTAGCCGCAGGGTCAGGGCGATCTGCGCTTCGGTAGCGAGCGACGGATGGCAACACGTGAAGATCAGGCGGAGTCGATCGTCCTGCACGGGCCCGGTCTCCTCTCCTGGACGATCGTCGGTTTCATCGGCCACATGGGTCAGGAGTTCGCGACCTCGCGACTCGCGACGAAGGTGATCGATCGCCCGATTGCGCGCGGTCGTCGTGATCCAGCCACCTGGGTTGGGTGGCAATCCGTCCGCGGGCCACTTCCGAATGGCGAGGGCGAACGCCTCCTGGACGGCATCCTCGGCCAGATCGATGTCGCCGAAGATCCGAATCAAGGTGGCGACCGACCGACCGGACTCCTCGCGGAAGATCCGGCCGATCAGCGCGTCATCAACGACCGGCAACGTTCAGCCGCCGGCCGTGTCCACGAACGGCCAGACCTCGATCGGCGATGAGATCAACCTCGTGACCTTCGCCGCCCAACGAAGCGCTTCGTCTAGATCGGCTGCCTCGATGATGTAGAAGCCGGCGAGGTGCTCCTTGGCTTCCACGAACGGACCGTCGGTGGTCACGACTTCGTCGCCGGAAACGCGTACCACCGTGGCCGTGTCGGGATCGTGCAGACGAGCCGAGAAGACCCAGGCGCCGGCCGACTTCATCTCCGCCTCGAGCGCCTGGATCGGCTCCCAGGCCTTCTGCATCTGCTCGTCGGTCATCGGTTCGCGGGTCGCACCCGCGGTGCTGTGGGTGGAAAGCAGGTATCGCGGCATGTGGCGCTCCTCGGGGTGGCTGGCGAGTCCAGCCTCTCACCTCCCTACGAACGGCGTTCGGCGAGATGGACAGCGGCGCCCGACAGAGAACCTTTAGCCGTTTGGGGGTGTTCGGCCGTTGGCGCCAGGTTGGAGCGCCTGCTGCGTCGTGTCCGTCTGCATCGCGACACCCGCCAGCGCCACCCGCCAGACCGCAACCTTCCACAGCCTGACGAGTCGGGCGCGGGTGCGGTCCCGCACCGACAGCGCCTTGCCCTCTCCTGGGCTAGCTGGTGAGTGGCGCGAACGCTCGATTCACCCAGGCGGCGAACACCTCTGCCTTCACCATGGCGTCCCGGTCAGTCCGTCTTGCCGGTCCCGAACTGGCGGTCGCCGGCGTCGCCGAGGCCGGGCTGGATGTAGCCCTTCTCGTTGAGGCCTCGATCCAGCGCCGCGCAGTAGATCGCGACGTCGGGATGGGCGCTCGTCACGGCCGCGACGCCCTCGGGCGCGGCGATCAGGTTGACGAGCTTGATCCGCACCGCACCCCATTTCTTGAGGACCTCGATCGCGGCCGTGGCCGAGCCGCCGGTCGCGAGCATCGGGTCGAGGATCAGGCACAGGTCGACGGTCGCGGAGTCGGGCAGCTTGTTGTAGTACTCGACCGGGCGGAGCGTCCGCTCGTCACGGAACAGCCCGAGGTGCCAGACCTGCGCGGTCGGCATCAGCTCGAGCATCGCATCGACCATCCCCAGACCGGCCCGCAGGATCGGGACGAGCCCGATCCGCTCGCCAAGCTCGTGCGCGGTCATCGCCTCCATCGGCGTCCGGATCTCGATCGGCTTGACCCCGACATCGGCCAGCGCCTCGTACCCGAGGAGCCACGACAGCTCGCGGACGACCTCGCGGAACTTCTTCGGCTCGGTGTTCTCGTCGCGCAGGATCGCGAGCTTGTGGAGGACGGCCGGGTGCTGCGAGACGTGGAGGGTCGGGGCGGACACGGGGACCTCCGGCACAGGTTCGAGACGGCGACGGCGTCGACATCCATCCTACTGAGGCGCGGCGGCGCCCGCCGCGGTATCCTCGGTCCTCGTGCCCGACCAACCCACGGAGATCGCCCGACCCGTGACCGCACCAGCGGCTCAACGCCAGCGTCGAACCACGGCCCGCACCGTGACTCGCCGTGGCCCGGCGACCCCGATCGTCGTCCGGCTCCTCAGAAACGGCATCGAGGAGAGCGTCCACCGCGGCGACATCGTCGAGGCCGACGCGTCCGGGCGAGCTGATCCGCGTCCTCGGTGACCCCGACCGGGTCGTGACCCTGCGTTCGACGGTCAAGCCCTTCGGGGCCGTGGCCGCCATCGAAGCCGGCGTCATCGCCGCGTTCGACCTGGGGCCCGCGGAGATCGCCATCCTCGCGAGCTCGCACTCGGGGGAGGACCTTCACGTGCGGACGCTCCAGGGCATCTTCCGGCGGGCCGGCATCACCCAGGCGCTGCTCGCGTGCGGCGCCGAGGGCATGCCGCTCGATCCCCTGACCGCGGCCCGGCTGGCGCGCGACGGCGAGAAGGCGGGGCCGATCCGGCACATGTGCTCGGGCCAGCACGCCGTCTCGCTGCTGCTCTCGAAGATGAACGGTTGGGACCCCGTCGACTACTGGAAGCCCGCGCACCCCTCGCAGGTCGCCTATCGGTCGGCGGTCGCGCGGGCGTTCGGCACCACCCCGGATCGCCTCGTGACGGCCATCGATGGCTGCGGCGTCGAGACGTATGCGTTCCCGCTCCGCGAGGTCGCCCGCGCCTACGCGATGCTTGCCGACCCGGAGGGGCTCGCCGCCAAGGACAAGCGCAGCGAGATCGCGCCGTCGCTGCGGATCGTCCGGGACGCGATGCTGGCCGAGCCGGAGATGGTGGCGGGCCGCCACGACCGGCTCGACACGTCGCTCATGAAGGCGGCCCCCGGCCGGCTCATCAGCAAGGCCGGCATGGAGGCCCTGCGCGGGATCGCGATCCTGCCCGGCCTCCGCGACGGGTCCACGAGCACGGATGCGTCGGGGCTGGCCGTGAAGATCGAGGACGGCGACGGCTACGACCGCGGGACGTGGGCGGCCTCGATCGAGGCGCTGCGCCAGACCGGCGTGCTGGACGGCGGCGCCCTCCGCGCCCTCGCGCGCTACCACCGACCCACCATCCTGGACCCGCATGGACGCGTCGGTGCCGAAGCCGTGGCAGAGTTCGAGCTGGCGCCGGTGGGCGAGCTGATCGGCTGACGCCGATGCGGCCCGACATCGGGCGAGCCCAAGATCGCGACCTGGAGCCACTGACCGCGCGATGACCCCCGCCACCGACCCCTACCGAACGCTCGGGCTGCCGCGCGGCGCCTCGCTCGACGAGGTCAAGCGCGCCTACCGGACGCTTGCCAAGGCGAACCACCCCGATGCCGCGGGGCCCGCGGCGCTCCCGCGGTTCCTCGCGATCCAGGCGGCCTACGAGCAGCTGCTCGGCGGTGGCGTGCTCCCGCCACCCGGATCGGCACCGGCCGACCCGACACGCACCCGTGCCGGTGCCGGGGCCACGCATCGTGCCTACGGCGGGCGCGCGCGTCGGGCGCGACCGGCTGGCGGTCCGGGCCCGTCGTCGAGCGGCTCGGGCCCGTCGGCGTCCGGGGGCGCGCGGACGCGGGGCTCGACCGGGACCACCGGGGCCGGGAGCGAGCGCGCCGGGACACGCCCGCCGAGCGGCGCCGGAGCAGGCGCCGGACCGGGGTCGTCCACATCGAGCGGCGCCAAGGACGGGGGAGCGCCGCGGTCCCGCGGCAAGGCCACGCTGGGTTCGACCTCCTACGACGGCGCCGAGGCCGGCCCGTTCGAGCCGGACTGGGGCGGCGCGAGCTGGTACGGCACCACGAGCGGGACCTACTGGACCATCAACCCCAAGGAGTACGCGGACCCGCGCAAGCACGGACCGGAGTACCAGGCACGGGCCAGGCGTGCGGCACGGGCGCAGGCCGGCGCGCGCGGTAGGAGCGCGGCGAGCGCCGGCGGGACCACGGCCGACGCCGCCGGGCTGGGGGCCGCGACCGACCCGGACGAGGCGGCTGCGCACGCGGACGCCACGGGCGACCCCACGGCGCGGGCCGATGCTGGCCGGGCAACCCATACGACCGCGTCATGGTGGGAGACGAGCATCGGCGCGGCGCCAGCCTCGTCCACCGAGCCGGACCCGTTCGCCCGGCCGTCGGCGGGCGGCGGCAGGCCCCCACCGTCCGGCTTCGGATCTTCCGGTCCCGGACCGTCTGCCCGGGCGGGTCGCCCGGCGGATCCGGGCGCCGTGCCGCCGCCGCCGGATCTGGCCGCGGCCGCCACGGATCTCGGGCGGGCGCTCACCGACGAACGGACGGCACACGGACGCTGGCGGCTGGTCCAGGCCGTGGTCGCCTGGCTGCCGATCGCGTTCGGGCTGGGCTGGCTCGCGGGGGAGCAGACGGGGTGTGGTCGGGCGGCCGCGAGCTGCGACGGCGTCGACCCGCTGCTGGGACCCGTGCTCGCGCTCCTCGCCCTCGGGGTGCTCCTGCTGGTCCCGAGGCTCGCGGCCATCGCCGCCGCCGGTGCCATCGCGGCCATCGTCGTCGCCATCCCGGCGGCGGCCGTCCTGTCCACGGGCGGCGACGCGAGCCCGCCCGACGGCCGGAGCATCGCCCTTGGGGTGATCCTCGTCGCGGCCTGGGTCGTCGGGCTCGTCCTCGGGATCGTGCGGCGGCTCGGGGCCGCCCCGGCGTCGCCGGTCCGCCCCGACGGTCCCGTATCCTGAGGGCATGCCTCCCCGCCACGATCCCCACGACCTGTCGGCGGCCGCCCAGCAGTACCTGCTCGCCCTGCGCGTGATGGCGGGCTCGGCCGAGAGCGGTCGCGTCACCGCCTCGCAGATCGCGCGCCATCTCGGGGTGACGACCCAGGCGGCCAGCGAGATGTTCCGCCGCCTCGTCGCCGACGGGCTGGTGGCCCACGCCGAGGGGCGCGAGCTCCACCTGACCTCGGCCGGACGCACGGCCGCCGACGGCATCTTCCGCCGCCACGCCCTGCTCGAATGGCTGCTGACGACCGTCCTCGGGCTGGGCTGGGCCGAATCCGACGACGAGGCCATGCGGCTGCAGGGCGCGATCTCGCCGCGCGTCGAGGCGCGACTCGACGAGATGCTCGGCCACCCGGAGACCTGTCCGCACGGCAACCCCATCGATGCCGAGACCGCCCGTCGCCGGCCGACGGGCGTGCGCCTGAGCGAGATGGCCGCGGGCGACCGGGCGACGGTCTACCGCATCACCGAGGAGGCCGAGGAGGACGCCGGGCTGCTCTCGTACCTCGAGGCGCGGGCGCTGATGCCGGGTGCCCACATCACGATCCTCGCCCGCTCGGAGTCGCTGGACTCGCTGACGCTCGACGGCCCGCGCGGCCGCGCGACCCTCGGGCTCCGCCCGGCCGCCCTCGTCCGCGTGCTGCCGGGCGAGGCGGATCCCGCGCTGTTCCACCACGTGCCGGCGGCGGCCGGTCGGTGAGCCCGTCGATGTCCGCCGCCGATCGGGTCCGGATCGCCCCGAGCCCGACCGGCCCGCTCCACATCGGGACCGCGCGGACGGCGCTCTTCAACTTCCTCCACGCCCGTCATGTCGGGGGCACGTTCGTCCTGCGGCTCGAGGACACCGACCAGGCGCGTGGCTCGATCGCCTACGAGAAGGACATCCTCGACGGCCTCCACTGGCTCGGCCTGCGCTGGGACGAGGGCCCCGAGGTCGCGGGCGAGGCGGCCCGCGGTCCCCACGCGCCCTACCGCCAGATGGAGCGCCTGCCGCTCTACGCCGCGGCCGCGGACCGGCTGCTCGCCGACGACCTGGCCTACCCGTGCTACTGCACGCCGGAGCAGCTCGCCACCGACCGCCAGGTGCAGGAGTCGGCCAAGCTGCCGCCGCGCTACGTCGGCCGCTGCGCAACGCTCACGCTCGAGGAGCGCGCGGCCTTCGAGGCCGAGGGCCGGCGGGGCGCCCTGCGGTTCCGCGTCGGGGAGGGGGTCGTCGCCTTCGACGACATCGTGCGCGGACACGTCGAGATCGACGTCTCCAACCTCGGCGGGGATTTCGTCATCGTCCGCGCGGACGGCAGCCCGCTCTATCACTTCACGGTCGTCGTCGACGACGCGGCCATGCAGATCACCCACGTCATCCGCGGCGAGGACCACCTCTCGAACACGCCCAAGCACATCCTGCTCTTCCGGGCGCTCGGCTACGAGGTGCCGCTGTTCGCGCACCTCCCGCTGATCCTCAACGCGGACCGGACGAAGATGAGCAAGCGCAAGAGCCAGACCGCGCTGCGCGACTACATCGACGAAGGCTTCGTGCGCGAGGCGCTGGTCAACTACCTGGCGCTGCTCGGCTGGTCGACCGGGACCGAGGAGGAGGTCCTCTCGCTCGAGGAGATCGTCGAACGCTTCGACCTCCACGCGATCCACAAGGGCGGCGCGGTCTTCGACCGCGAGCGACTCGAATGGCTCAATGGCCAATGGATCCGGCGGCTGGATCCCGACGAGCTGATCGAGCGGCTCCGGCCGTTCGTCGCGGCGGAGCTGGCGGCCGGGCGGATCGCGTGGATGCCCCCCGACGACGAGCTCCGGGCCATCCTGCCGTTCGTCCAGGATCGCCTCCCGACGCTCGGGGCCGTCGGCGATCTCGTCGGCTTCCTGTGGGTCGACGAGGTGCCGCTCGATCCGGCGGTCCTCATCCCGAAGCGCTGGGACGCGGCCACCGCCCGCGATGGGCTCGGTGCTGCGCGTGGCGTCATCGTCGAGACGAGCGAGGTGACCTTCGAGGCCGACGAGCTGGAGCCTCCGCTGCGCGCGCTCGCGGAGGAACGGGGCTGGAAGGCCGGCGACCTGTTCATGGCGATCCGCGTCGCGGTCACCGGGCGAACGGCCACGCCGCCCTTGTTCGACACGCTCGTGGCGCTGGGCCGGGAGCGCACGGTCGCCCGCCTGGACCGGGCGCTCGAGGTCCTGGACGGCATCTGACCATGGCACGAGGTTCCGCCGCCGCATGACGCCGGGTCCGCGGGGTGTGGCCGGTCGTGTCGCCCTTATCGCCGGGGCCGGACTCGCGGCCGGCGCCACCACCCAGCTCCTCCAGGGCGCCTTGCCCGACGGCTGGAGCCAGGCGGCGAATGCCATCACGCCGTGGCTGCTCGTCGCGTTCCTGCTCGGGGCTGCGATGCCGGACACGCGCTGGGCGGTCGTGGCCGGGGTCGGCGCCCTGGTGTTCGCGCTCATCGGCTACTACGGGATGGTCCAGCTGCGCTTCGGCTACGGCGGCGGGACCGGCTCCCTCGTCTTCTGGGGTCTCGGCGCCGTCGTCGGCGGCCAGGTCTTCGGGATCGCCGGGCACTGGTGGCGCGTCGGTCCCCATCGTCAGCGGGCCATCGCGATCGGGCTGCTCTGTGCGGTCGCGGTCACCGAGGGCATCTATCACATCGTCGTGATCGGTGACACGGCCGTCGGCGTGGGCTTCGTCATCGCCGGTTCGCTCGTCCCACTGATCTTTGGCCGGTCGCGGGACGACCGGATCGGTGGCTACGTGGCTGCGGTCCCGTTGCTCGGGCTCGGAGCGCTCGGCTACGTGGTCTTCCTCTGGATCTACGGGCTGGCGGCCGCGCTCTAACCTGCCGCCACTTGTCATCGACGCATGCGCACCATCGACGTGACCACCCTGAGGAGGACCGACATGACCCACGACGAAGTCCAACGCTGGCTCGACCGGTATGTCGAGGCCTGGCGGACCTACGACCCGGGCGCGATCGGGGCGCTCTTCGCCGAGGACGCGAGCCATCGCTACCACGCCTATGACGAGCCCATCGTCGGGCGCGACGCGATCGTGACCGACTGGATCGAGGTCGAGAACCAGGATGCGCCGGGGAGCTGGGAGGCGCACTACGAGCCCTTTGCCGTGGATGGCGACCGGGCCGTCGCCCGGGGCGAGAGCCACTACTTCAAGCTCGACGGCTCGCTGCGGACGATCTACTACAACCTCTGGACGCTCCGCTTCGATGACGACGGCCGCTGCACGGAATTCGTCGAGTACTTCAACGAGCTTCCGGCGTCGCGGCGCCCCCAGTCTTGACCGGGCTCTAACGAGCCGTTAACACGCGCCGGTATGCTCATGGGCAGATGGCACGCACGATCCTCGTCGTCGACGACGAGCCCACCCTGCGCGAGACGCTGGTCGACGCGCTCGAGGCCGATGGATTCCGGGTCGTGGCGGCAGCCGACGGTCGCGAGGCGCTGACCGCGTTCCGCGCCGAGCATCCGGACCTCGTCCTCCTGGACCTGATGCTGCCGGAGCTCTCCGGCATCGAGGTCTGCCGCATCATCCGCGCCGAGTCGGGCGTGCCGATCGTCATGCTGACCGCCAAGGACTCCGAGCTGGACAAGGTCGTGGGCCTGGAGCTCGGCGCAGACGACTACGTCACCAAGCCGTTCAGCCTGCGCGAGCTCACGGCCCGCATCCGGGCCATCTTCCGGCGCGCGGAGCAGAACGTGGCGGTCGACGGCCCGCCCGCGGTCATCGACCTCGGTCGCGTGCAGGCCGACATCGGCGGGCACCGGCTGCTGCGCGACGGCGACGTCCTGCCGATAAAGCCCAAGGCGTTCGAGCTGCTCGCGTTCCTCATCCGCCATCCCGGCCAGGTCTTCACGCGCGACCAGTTGCTCGAGCATGTCTGGGGCTACGACTACGCCGGCGAGACTCGGACGGTCGACGTCCACGTCCACTGGCTGCGCTCCCAGATCGAGGAGGACCCGGGGCACCCGGCGTTCATCCACACGGTCCGCGGCGTTGGGTACGTGTTCCGGCGTCCGGCCTGAGGCGACCCGCGCGCCGACCCGCGCCGACCGCTGTCGCGACCGCACGCCGTCCCCCGCCGCTCCGCCGGCCGCGCACCCAACGTTGACCGCCCGATAAGCCACCGTTGATGGCGCGCCTCGACGATGCGGCCATGTCGATCGTCGCTCGTCCGCCCGCCGTTGATCCGCCGCGAGGGTCGCGCGGCGGCGACGATCCGCCGATCGGCACGCACCCGCCGTCCGGGGCACTCCTCCCGTCGGACGGCTCCTCCGCTCCAGCTCCAGCGCCGACGCCCCAACGGGCGTTGGCGCTGGACGCGCTTCTGGTGCTGCGCCGCATCCGTGGCGCGGCCGCCGACGAGGCCTGGTCCGATCCCGCGTTCGTCAGGCAGGTCGGCTCCGTCCGCCGCGAGCTCGCCCCGATCCACTCTCGGCGCGCGCTCGCGGCGTCCTTCAGCCGCGAGGCGTTCCATGTCCGCCGGCCCGTGCTGACACCCGATGGCGCGCCGACGGGACCGATGGGTCCGGTCCGCCTGGCGTACGCCATCCGCTGGCTCGAGCTCGGTGACGGGGAGCCGAGGCCGCCCTGGGATCCAGGGCCCAATGGACGAGGTCGTGGTCGCGGGGGCCTGGCCCGGCCACGCCGCCGGCCCCCAGGGGGTCCCGACCTCGCCGGTAGGGTGGCGGGACCACGAGCCCGCCGTCCTACCGGCAACCGATCGCGACCCGCGGCCGCCGCGCGAGCCGCCGTCAGGTCGCCTTGTGGTACATCCGCTCGATGGCCTCCGCGGCATCCTCCGCGGCATCGATGGTGTTCTCCATCTCCCGGTAGAGGTCGCGCCACTTGATGACGTCGATCGGGTCCACATCCTGCCGGAAGAGCTTCGCCACGGCCGCCCGCGAGAGCGTGTCGGCCTGGTGCTCGAGCTCGTGCACCTGGATGAGCGGTTCCTCGACGCCCTTGAGGCCGTCGAGCCCGCGCAGGGCGACCGCGAGGTGCTCGGCCTGCGCCGCCAGGATCGAGACCAGCTGTCGGGCTTCCTCGGTCGGTCGCTCGACGCCGTAGATCACGAACGTCTCGGCCGTCGCCTGGATCCCGTCGACGACGTCGTCCAGCCGGACGGTCAGGTCGTGGATGTCCTCGCGATCGAAGGGCGTGATGAACGCGTCCTCGAGACGCTGGGAGATCTCCCGGTCGATCTCGTCGCCGCGCTTCTCCAGCGCCTGGATCTCGGCGACCCGCTCATCGAGCCGGTCATAGGAATCGATCATCTCCTTCAGCCGGTCGGCCGCCGCTCGGAGATTCTCGCCATCCGCGACGAACAGGTCGAAGAACTTCACGTCCTTGGGCAGGAGTCGAAAGGTCATGGCACGGGCCTCCGGGTGCGGATGCGTGGCGCGGGATGGGGCATTTCAGGCGACTCCGAGAAGATCCAGGGCGTACCACGTGAGCGCGGCGAACGCGGCCGAGAACGGGATGGTGACGACCCAGGCGAGCAGGATCCGGCGGGCGACGCCCCAGCGGACGCCCTTGGCCCCGCGGGCCGACCCGACACCCATGATGGCGCTCGAGATGACATGTGTCGTCGAGACCGGCATCCCGAAGTGGGCCGTCCCGATCAGGACGGTCGCAGCCGTCGTCTCCGCGGCGAACCCGTGCACCGGCTCGAGCTCGGCGACCCGCTGCCCCATCGTGTGCATGATCCGCCAGCCCCCGACCGCGGTCCCGAGCGACAGCGCCGTCGCCGAGATCACGATGACCCACGGCGGCACGACGATCGAGTCGACGACACCGGCGGAGAACAGCGCGAGCGTGATGATGCCCATCGTCTTCTGCGCATCGTTGGACCCGTGGGCGAACGCCATGTACCCGGCGGAGATCACCTGGACCCGGCGAAAGCCGCGGGCCATCGGCTTGCGCTTGGCCTTCCGGAAGATCCAGTACAGCGCGAGCATCAGCAGGAACGCGCCGACGAACCCGAGCAGTGGCGACGTGAGGCTCGGGATGAGGACCTTGTTGACGATCCCGTCGATGTTCAGCGCGCCCACGCCGGCCGCCACGATGGTCGCGCCGATGCAGCCCGCCGATGAGCGCCTGCGAGCTCGAGCTGGGAATCCCGAAGTACCAGGTGATGAGGTTCCAGATGATCGCGCCGACGAGGGCGGCCATGACCATCGCCTGCGTCGTCGACGCCTCATCCACGATGCCGGAGCCGATCGTCGTCGCGACCGCCGTCCCCGCGAACGCGCCGATGAAGTTGAACGTGGATGCCATCAGGATCGCGTGGCTGGGCCGGAGCGCGCGCGTGGCCACCGATGTCGCGATGGCATTCGCCGTGTCGTGGAACCCGTTGATGTAGTCGAACACCACGGCGAGGGCGATCACGACGAGCAGGGAGAGCGTGACGCCTTCCACGAGGGGTTGGGGGTTCCTCCAGGCGGGGGTGGACGGGCGGTGACGGGCAGCGTGATGGTAGCGGGTCGTGCCCCGACCATGAGTCCGGCGCGCACGCAACCCGGCGCGAGTGGTTCACCCGGCCCGTCCCGGACCGGCATCGCGGCTATCCTTACCGGCCATGCGCCTGTCCCGCCTCTTCTTCGCCTCGCTCCGCGACGATCCCGCCGACGTCGAGATGCCGTCGCACCGGCTGCTGCTCCGGGCCGGCTATGTCCGGCCGCTGGGCTCCGGGATCTACTCGCTGCTGCCGCTCGGCAAGCGCGTCAACGACCGGGTCGAACAGGTCATCCGCGAGGAGCAGGACCGCATCGGCGGGCAGGAGATGGAGATGCCGGTCGTCCACCCGGCCGACATCTGGCGCGCCAGCGGTCGCTACGACGCGATCGGCCCGGAGCTGACCCGGTTCAAGGACCGCAACGGCCGGGACATGGTCCTCGCGATGACCCACGAGGAGGTCGTGGGGATCCTGCTCGCCGACATCGTCAAGTCCTAGCGCCAGCTGCCGCTGATGGTCTACCACTTCCAGACGAAGTGGCGAGACGAGCCGCGCGCCCGCGGCGGGCTCATCCGCGTGCGCGAGTTCGTGATGAAGGACGCCTACAGCTGCGATCGCGACGAGGCCGGCCTCGACGTGAGCTACCAGGCCCAGCACGAGGCCTATGTCCGGACCTTCGAGCGCCTCGGGATCGAGACCGTGGCGGTCTCCTCGGACGTCGGGATCATGGGCGGCTCGCTGGCCCACGAGTTCATGTTCCTCAACCCCGCCGGCGAGGACGTCCTCGTCCTGTGCGAGGCGTGCGGCTACGCCGCCAACCGGCAGGTCGCGATCATCCCCAAGCCGGAGCCGGCGGCGGAGGCGGCCCTCGCGCTCGAGGAGGTCGCCACGCCCGGGACCACCACGATCGCGTCGCTCGCGGCCTTCCTTGGGATCGACGCCGCGCGGACCGCCAAGGCCGCCTTCTTCGTCACGCGGCGACGGCCGGCTCGTGACCGCGATCGTGCGCGGCGACTACGAGGTCAACGAGACCAAGCTCGGGAACGTGGTCGGTGCCTCCACCGGTCTCCGCCCGGCGACCGTCGAGGAGATCCGTGCCGCCGGGATGGAGCCCGGCTACGGCTCGCCCATCGGTGCCCACGACACGGTCGTCGTCGTCGATGACCTCGTCGCGCGGTCACCCAACCTCGTCGCGGGCGCGAACCGCGAGGGCTTCCACTACCGGAACGTCAACGTCGGCCGCGACTTCACCGCGGACGTCACGGCGGACATCACGAACGCCCAGGAAGGCGACCCGTGCCCGGTCTGCGGCCAGTCCGTGATCCTGCGCAACGGGATCGAGGTCGGCAACATCTTCAAGCTCGGGACGACGTTCGCCGACGCGGCCGGCGCGTCTACCTCGGGGAGGACGGCCAGGCCCACCCGATCGTCATGGGCTCGTACGGGATCGGCGTCGGACGCAACGTCGCCTGCATCGTCGAGGCCCATCACGACGACAAGGGGATCATCTGGCCGGCCGAGGTCGCGCCGTATGCGGCGCACCTCGTGTCGATCGGCGGGAGCAAGGAGCCGCGCGTCACCGAGATCGCGGAGGCGCTCCACGACCGGGCGGCCGCCGCCGGGCCGCGCCACGAGATCCTCTGGGACGATCGCGACGAGTCGCCCGGGGTCAAGTTCACCGACGCCGAGCTGCTCGGCATGCCGTGGATCCTGACGGTCAGCCCGCGCTCACTGGCGGCCGGCGGCATCGAGGTGACCGAGCGGGCGACCGGAGAGCGATCGACCCGTTCCATCGACGAAGTCGAGGCGTTCCTCAGGCTTGGTTGAGGTCCTCCGGGACCTCGTTCGCCAGCGCGTTCCGGACCTCGACGATCTGCTCGTGGCTGAGCGTGGTCCCGTCGAGCGAGATGACCGCCTCGCCCGTCTCGTGCATCTCGTCGACCAGCTCGGCCGACGTCACCTCCGTGCCGCTCAGGACCTCGTTGACGTCGTCGATCCGGCTGATCGCGAACGAGATCCCCGGAGGGATCGAGGCGGTGATGCTCACCTCGGCGATCCGGTACGGGGACTGCTTCTGCCGAAGCGACCCGTTGGTCAGCTCCTGGAGCGCGGTCGCCTTGATGATGAGGTCGGCCAGCACGCTCGGGTCGATCCGTTCGACGACGGTCGTCACCCCACGGCGGGCTGCGCCGAGCGCCGACCGCGCAGATTGATTGAGCTTCTCCTGTGTCGCGGGGTCGCTGGCCGTGTGGCCCACGACGGTCGCCGCCTCACCCGCCTTGACTCGGGCCGCCTCGGTCGCTGCGGCGGCCGCCTCCTGCGCGCGCTTGATGAAGCTCACCGAACCACCCTCCAAGGCTCCGGACCGTACCGCCGGGTCGAGTCGCGTGAGCATAGCGAGCCATCGTCGCCGAGACCACTAGGATTTCCACGATGGCGCCCCGCCCAGCGTTGCCATCCGATGACCTCTATCGCCGCCTCGGTGTCCCGACGGACGCCAGCGTCGAGGCGATCGAGGTCGCCTGGCGTGCCCTGCTTCGGCGCCACCATCCGGACGTCGCCGGTCCCGACGGTCTGGAGATGGCCAAGCGGATCAATGTCGCCCACGACTGGCTGAGCGAGCCGGCCCTGCGCGCTCGCTACGACCGCGAGCGCGGGCTCCGGCACGCGGTCGGGCCGCGCGGGGATGGCGCCGGTGGCGCGTGGCGGGCGCGTGGGCCGGCGACCCCGGAACCGCCTCCCCGGCCGGCGCCGGCGCCGCCGCCGAGACGGACGGACCCCGCCGCGGCGATCGCCCGGTTCATCGAACGCGTGGCGTCCCTCACCCAGACGGACCTGGACCGGCTCGCGCTCGCCGAACCGCCACCGATCGCGTTCGGGGCGACGATCCGCCGGTTCCTGCCGCCCGAGCCGCTCGCGGCGCTCGACGCCATCGAGGTCGCGGTCGCGGCGAGCATCCCGCCCGGCGCCGATCGTCCGGCCATCCGCGATGCCATCGACGGCTATGCCACGGAACTGGTCCTCGGCTCGTTCCTCGACGAGCTCCTGACCGAGCCCTTCCGCGGCCGAACCGCGGAGCGGTTGACCCGCGGCTGGGAGGCCGCCGTCGGCCAGCCGCGCTACGGTCCGAACACGGCCGCGGTCGATGGGCTCATCGAGCGCATCGCCGCGCTCGACGCGGCCGGGGTCCGTGCCCTCGCGTCGAGCGGCACGGGCCTCGGCGGGACCGAGGCGCCGTGGCCGTCCGGGGTCTCCGCCGAAGACGACGAGGCGCTGCGCGTGTCGGCGCTGCTGTCCGCCCGTGACGCGTCGGCGGCCGTCCCGGCGTGCGTCCGACGCGGTCGGTCTCGCGCGGGCGCGGCGCGCGGCCGCGCGCGCCGCGCATCTGCTCGTCTTCCAGCACGCCTTCACGCCCATGGCCTTCGCCGAGCTGACCGCCGCGTGGCGGCCCTGGCTGGTGCCCGAGGGCGCGGCACCGCCGCGGGTGCGTCGCCCGGGCTAGGCGTTCTTGAGGCTGATCCGTCCGATGATGTCGGCGACGTCCCGGCACCGGTCGGTCGTCGTCTCGAGGACCTGGTAGATCCGCCGCCACTTGATGACCGCGATCGGGTCGGACCCCTCGAACAGCGACGCGGTCGCCGTCCGGCCGATCCGATCGGCCTCCGTCCGCAGCCGGTCGATCTCGTCGCGGTAGCCGTCGAGCCCCTCGAAGCTCGACAGGTGCGTCAGGGCCTCGTGGATCGCCTCGCACTGGCGGACGACGATCGTGGCGAGGTCGACGGCCGCCGCGGTCGGCGCGTCGATCGCATACAGCACGAAGGTGCTGGCCGCCTCCTCGACGCCCTCGAGGACGTCGTCGAGGGCGCCGACCAGCGCCCGGACGTCCTCGCGGTCGACCGGCGGGATGAAGGTGGTCTCCAGCTTGTCTCGGACGTCGCGCCGGATCTCGTCGCCGCGCCCTTCGGCATCGCGGATCTCGGCGGCTCGGCGCTCGATCTCGTCGTACGAGCGGAGCATCGACTCCAGGAGGCGTGCGCCGCCCAGGACATTGGCCGCATCCTCGACGAACAGGTCGAAGAAGCGCTCCTCGCGCGGGATCAGGCGGAGTCTCACGGTCCAAGGGTACCCGGACCGAGGGCGGCGGGCCGTGCTGGTGTGCGATGCTCGGGGCGTGGATCCGGCGGTCATCCTGTTCATCGTCGCGCAGGCGATCGTCCTCGCCGTGGCCCTCGCGTTCGCGATCACGCGCGGTCGCGAGCTCGAGGACATCCGCGACCAGACGGCCTCGCGCGCGACCGGCGACGACCTGCGCGGCCGGGTCCGCCAGCTCATCGAGGACGCCGACGCGGCGACCTTCAAGCTCGATGGCGCACGCCGCGACCTCGCCTATCTCATCGAGCTGATCGGGATCGGCATCGTGCGCCTCGACGACGCGCGCCGGATCGAGCTCGCGAACGCGGCCGCCCACGCCTTCCTGGAGCGCCCGACCGGGTCGCTGCGCGGGATGGGCGCGACCGGCGCGTTCCTCGATGCCAGGATCGAGGCCATCATCGCCACGGCCCACGAGACGGGCTCGGCCTCGGGCGAGGTCCGGCTGCGCTCGGACGGGCCGGTGCTCGTCGTCCGGGCGCGCCGCTCCCCGGTGCGCGGGCTGTGGCTCGTCCTCGAGGACGTCTCGGAGCTGCGCCGGCTCCAGCAGATCCGCGCCGAGTTCATCGACAACCTGTCGCACGAGCTGCGGACGCCGCTGACGACCGTCAGCCTGCTCGCCGAGACGCTGACGCGCGAGGCCGACGCGGCCGGCGACGCGGTGCCCGCCAAGATGCGGGACCGGATCGGAAAGATCGAGGTCGAGACCGGGCACCTCGTGCAGATGGTGACCGAGCTGCTCGACCTCTCGCGCATCGAGACCGGCGGCACCCCGCTCCTGCTCGATGACGTCGACATGGTGCGGCTCGCGACGGCGACGACCGAACGGCTCCGGCTCTTCGCCGATCGCCAGGGCGTCACGCTCGAGACCCGGCGCGCCGCCGACGGTCGCGACGGTCCGGGGCGACGAGGCGCGCCTCGGCCAGGTGCTCGTGAACCTGCTCCACAACGCGGTCAAGTTCAGCCCCGACGGCGGCCTCGTCACCGTCGAGGTCCACGCAGCCGAGTCGGAGATCGTGACCTCGGTCGCCGATCACGGCGTCGGGATCCCGGCCGCGGCACAGGCGCGGATCTTCGAGCGCTTCTACAAGGTGGACCGCGCTCGTGTCCGCGGCGAGACCGGCGGGACCGGGCTCGGCCTCGCGATCGCCCGCCACGTCATCGGCCAGCACAATGGCCGGATCTGGGTCGAATCCGTCGAGGGCGTCGGCTCGACGTTCTCGTTCGCCCTGCCCATCCCCGTGGACCCCGCCTGAGCACGAAGGGACCGTCGATGGATCGCCTGCACGTCGCGACGCTGAACATCCTCAACCTCGCCGACCGGTGGTGGGAGCGGTTGCCGATCATCCTCGCCGACATGGCGGCGCTCCAGCCCGACCTGCTCGCGCTCCAGGAGGTCGTCTACGTCATGGGCCAGGACCGGCTCATCGGGGCGGCGGGGGAGGGGAGCTATCGCGCCGTCCGCGGCTGGGCCGGCCGGCCCGAGTACGGCAACAGCCTGCTCGTGAAGGAACCACTGGCCGCCACCGAAGTGGACCGGCTGGACCTCGGCCTGGGCCGCTCCGCGCACCGCGCCCTCGTCCGGCTGCCCGGTGGTGCCACGGTCCTCGTCGTCGTCACGCACCTCCACCACACCGTGGACGGGGCGGCGCAGCGCGACGGACAGGCCGCGGCCCTGCTCGAGTGGCTCGGCGGCGCCCCCGCGGCGGACGCCACGGTCGCGATGGGCGACTTCAACGCGGACCCGCGCGAGCCGACGTACGCACGGATGACCGCCGCCGGCTTCCGGTCCGCCAACGTCGAGGCGAACGGCGCCGAGCCGGCCGTGACCTGGCCGTCCGGGCTCCAGGCGCCGGCGATGGACACCGACGGCGAGCCCGACTGCCTCGACTACGTGTGGGTCCGCGGGGCCGCGCGGGTCGTCGAGGCGCGGCTGGCGTGGGACCGCCCGGACCCGACGGACCCGACGCTGTACCCGAGCGACCATCTCGGCATCAGCGCGCACCTCGAGATCGGGTAGCGAGACCCGTGACCGTCCCCTCGCGCACGCTCCGCCTCGCCCATCGCGGCGACTGGCGCCACGCGCCCGAGAACAGCCTCGCCGCGATGCAGGCCGCGCTCGCGATCCCGGGGTGTGACGGGCTCGAGTTCGACGTCCGGCGGTCGTCCGACGGCGTGCCGGTCCTGCTGCACGACCCGACGCTCGAACGCGTCCAGGGCCGGCCGGAGCGGGTCGACGCGCTCACCGCCGACACGCTCGAGGCGCTCGGCATCCCCACGCTCGCCGATGTCCTCCTGGGCGTCGGGCGACGGGCGTTCCTCGACGTCGAGCTGAAGGGCGAGCACGATCGATCCGTGGTCGAGGTCCTCGCATCGGGCCGGGGCGCCGAGCTGCGCCACGCCGTGGTCTCGTCCTTCCAGACCGCGACGCTCGAGCGCATCGCCGGGCTGGCGCCCATGTGGCCGCGCTGGCTCAACAGCGAGACGTTCGACGCGTCGGTCGTGGCCGCGGCGCTCGAGCTCGAGTGCCGGGGCATCTCGGTCCGCTGGGAAGCGCTCGACCGGCGCACCGTGGCGATCGCGCACGCCGCGGGTCTCGAGGTGTGCGCCTGGACCGTCCGCCGCCGGGCGACGTTCGACCGCCTCGCGAACCTCGGCGTCGCGGCGATCTGCGTGGAGGCCGCCGCGCTCGACGGCTGACGCGCGAGGCCGTGGCTCGCGGCGGCTCGCGGCCGGTTCGCGGCCGGTCCCCCCCGGCGCGGGCGCGCGCGGCGCGACGGCCGTCCCGATCCGGCGGCGGCCGCCTATCCTCGATGCGTTCCGTTCGCAGTCGGAGACGGCACGTGGTCGATCGTGCGGACCTGGTCGTTGTGGGCGCGGGGACGGTCGGTGGCTGGGCATCGGTCTTCGCGGCGGCGTCCGGCGCCGGCCGCGTCGTCGTCCTCGAGCGTGGCCTCGCGGGGATGGGCGCCTCGTCGCGGGCGGCCGGCATCGTGCGGGCACAGGGCGGCACGCCCGCCACGGTCGCCCTCGGTCGCTGGACGATCGACTTCTATCGCGGCCAGCAGGCCGCCTACGCCACCGACTCCGGCTTTCGCGAGCTCGGCTACCTGATCCTCGCGGTCACCGAGGATGACGAGCGGGCCGGCCGCGACCGGGTCGAGATGCAACGCGCCAACGGTCTGGCGGTCCGCTGGCTCGATGCGGCCGAGGCGGCCGCGACGGGCGTCACGCTGTCAGCGGACGGGCATCGCGGCGGCAGCTTCATCGAGACCGACGGCTGCATCGACCCGCCGCGCAACGTCCGGGCCTACTCGCTCGCGATGCAGGCTGCCGGCGTCGACCTGCGCGAACGGACCGCCTTCACCGGGCTGCAGACGACGACGACGAGCGGCGACGGCGGACGCCGCGTGACCGCCGTCGAGACCGACCGCGGCGTCATCGAGACCGAGCGGGTGCTGCTGACCGGTGGTCCGAGCCTCCGCGCGGTCGGACGGCTCGCGGGCCTGCGGATCCCCGCCGGCGCCGCGCGACACACCGTGGCGGTGCTGGAGCCCCATCCGGCGTTCGACGTGCCACGGATGCCGATGGTCTTCGACATCGGTCGCGGCCTGTACTGGCGGCTCGAGGAGGGCGGTCTCCTGTTCGGCTGGAGCGATCCCGACGAGCAGCCGGGCGAGGCGCGCGAGATCGACTGGCCCTTCTACGAGCGGATGCGCGAACGCCTGGCCGCGCTGGTCCCGGTCACCGCGGGGCTCGGGCTGCGCCGGATCTGGGCCGCGACGATCGACTACACGCCCGACCACCTCCCGATCCTGGGCGATGCGATCACGCCCGACGGCGTGCGGATCGGGGGCGTGACCGTCGCGTCGGCCGGCGGTCACGGGATGATGTGGGGCCCGGGCGTCGCTCGCGTCGCCGCCGACCTCGCGACCGCCGGGCGGACCGACCTCATCGATGTCGCCGACCTGGGCCTCGACCGGTTCGATGCCGACGGCCGCAGCCGCCTGGCGACGGACCCGGTCGCGCTGCCGTTCCCGGTCGTCGCCGACTGATCCGCGTCGATGCCGTCAGGCTCTCGCCGTTGCGGGCGCCTCGATCGCTTGGCCTGAAGGCTGGCGGAGGATGGCGAGGATCGCGACCAGAACGATGACTGCCCCGACCCACTGACGCGGATCCAGCCGCTCTCCGAGCAGGAGTGCCCCCGCCGCGACGCCGACGATCGGGATCAGGTAGAACGAGAGCGCCGCGTACGAGGCCGGGACGTGGCGCAACGCGCCGAGGTAGAACCAGTAGGCGCCGGCGTAGTAGAGGGCTCCTGATCCGACCGCGCTCGCGAGCCCGAGCGGTGTCAGGGCGGTGGGGACGATCTGGCCCCCGGCGATGCCGACGACGAGCACGAGTCCGATGGCCAGGACGAGCGCGTGCGCCTGCTGGGACAGGATCACCTGGCTCGTCTCCTTGGCGTCCGGGATCCAGCGTCGAGCGACGACGGAGTAGACCGCGCAGCAGACGATCCCGGCGACGGTCAAGGCGACCCCGATCAGCTGGCCGCTGCTCGAAGACGGGTCGTAGACGATCACGACCATGCCGGCGACCGCGACCATCGACAGGACGATGAAGGCCGGCGTGATCCGCTCGCGCAGGAACCAGGCAGCCAGGAACAGGATCATCAGCGGCTCAAGGGCCCACAGCAGCACGTACAGGCTGGCGGTGATGGTGGTCAGCCCGATCAGGCCGAGCGCGTACGCGAGACCCGGGTTGAGGAGACCGAGCCGGCCCAGCAGCGGCGAGCCCTCGGTGCGGAACGAGATCCCCTGACGAAGCATCAGGATCGCCAGGATCGCGAGGCTGGCGGCGAGTTGGATCGGAAGGAGCGTGAACGGCGAGACTTCCGCGAGCGCGGCCTTGCTGATGACCGTCCCCACACCCCAGCAGGTGGCGGCGAGGATCAGCGCGGCGAGGTCACGCGGGGCGATAGGCGAACGAGACATGCGGATGCTCCGTGGGCATCAGCAGCAGCCGGAACCGCCGCAGCAGCCGGACTCGGCGACCGGGAGCATCTCGCGCGGCGCCGAGAGGTCGATGAGCGGCCGGGCGTCGGCCGGCTTGGACGCCTTGATGATGGCGCTGACCATCCCCTCGACCACGGTGTGCGATGGCGTGATGGTGACGTCGGTCATCCCGACCGCCTGCAGGCCTTCGCGGAACTCCGACACCGAGAGGGCTCCGGCGATGCAGCCGGCGAAGGAGCCGCGCTCCGCGCGTTCCTCGGCGCTCAGCGAGTCTTCGGCCACGATGTCGCTGATCCCGATGCGCCCACCCGGGCGCAGGACGCGGGCGATCTCGGCGAAGACCGCGTGCTTGTCGGCGGCGAGGTTGACGACGCAGTTGCTGATGACCACGTCGATCGACTCGGCGGGGAGCGGCAGGGCCTCGATGTGGCCCTTGAGGAACTCGACGTTGGTCGCTCCGGCCTGGGCGGCGTTGGCCTGGGCAAGGGCGAGCATCTCGTCGGTCATGTCGACCCCGAAGGCCCGGCCGGTCGGCCCGACCCGCTTGGCCGACAGGAGGACGTCGATACCGCCCCCAGAGCCCAGGTCCAGGACGCGCTCGCCAGGATGAAGATCGGCCACCGCGGTCGGGTTGCCGCAGCCGAGTGACGCGAGGACCGCCGCGTCGGGCAGCTCGTCGCGCTCGAGCGCCGAGTAGAGGTTCGCGCCGATGGTCTCCGGGTCGCTGCAACACGAGGAGCCCTGGGAGGCACGGACCGCGGCGTCGGCGTAGTGCTGCCGGACGTTCTCGTGGATGGTCTCGGTCGTCATCGGTGGCGTGCTCCTCGGGGTGACGGGTCGTGCTTGCTGTATTGATACTTGACGATATAGACATCTGTCAATACATTGGACGGGATGAAGCGCCAGACCGATCCCGACGTCCTGCTCCTCCAGGCTGCGGCCGACCCGACCCGACTCGCCATCCTCCGCCAGTTGAGCGTTCTCGCTGAAGTCTGCGCCTGCGACTTCACGGCGTGCTGCGACGTGAGCCAGCCGACGGTGTCGCACCATCTCAAGGTCCTCCGCGATGCGGGCTGGATCGAAGGCGAGCGCCGCGGCACCTGGGTCTGGTACTCGCTCCGGCCCCAGGCGGTCGCGCGCTTCCGCGAACTCGCCGGAGACTTTGGCCCGAGCATCGCCTTGCCGGCCACCTCGCGCCGGCTCCCGGTCGTCGAGGCCCGCGCCTAGACCGACCGCTAGGCGTCCGGCACGAGGTCGGGCGGGAGCAGCCAGCGGAGCGTGCCGCCACCCGGCCGCGGCGGCCGCTCGAAGTCGATCCGGGCCAGGGCGCCCTTACGCATCGGGAGGTGGTCGGCGCCCGCGATGAGCGCGAGCAGCTCGCTGAAGTCCGGGTCATGGCCCACGAGGACCGGTCGGACGGGGTCGCCCGCGTCGGCCAGGATGGCATCGAGCTCGTCGAGACCGAACGCGCCGGCGAGCCTCGCGTCAGCCGTCACGGCGATCCCGAGGTGGACCGCGAGGATCTCGGCCGTGCGCGCGGCCCGCACCTTGGGTGACGTGATGAGGGCATCCGGCGCGAACCCGGCGCGGACCAGGAACCGGCCCAGCCGGTCGGCCTGGCGCTCGCCCTTCTCCGAGAGCGGCCGCAGCGCGTCCGGGGCATCCCATGCCGATGCGTCGCCTGCGTGCGCGTGCCGCAGGAAGCAGAGTTCGATCACGACCCCGAAAGCCTAACGGCTCAGGCCGACGTCGTCGTGCGGGTCGCCTCGTCGCGGTGGCGGAGCGCGAGCGGGATGAACATGCCGATCCGCTCGCCGAGGCCCGTGAAGACCCTCCGGTAGACCGCCATGATCGCCTCGTCGGTCCCGGTCGCTTCCGCCGGGTCCTCGTACCCCCAGTGGAGCACGTCGCCGCCGCCGGGGAAGACCGGGCAGACCTGGCGGGCCTGGTCGCAGACGGTGATCACGTAGTCGAAGGACTGCCCGCGGAACTCGTCGACGGACTTGGAACGCGCCCACGACGCGTCGATCCCGACCTCGGCGAGGAGGCGCATCGTGCGCTCGTTGAGCCCCTTCGGGTGCGTGCCGGCACTGTGGACCTCGAAGTCGGCCCCGCCATGGTGGCGCAGGAGCGCCTCCGCCATGATGCTGCGGCACGAGTTCCCGGTGCAGACGAAGAGGACGCGGATCGGAGGGCTCGCGCTCACGGGTTCAGGTCCTCGACCTCGCCACTCGCGAGGAAGACGACGTCCTCGGCGATGTTCGTGACGCGATCGCCGATCCGCTCGATGTAGTGGGCCGCGAACAGGATGCGCGTCCCGCGCTCCACGTTGTCGGGATCGGCCCGCATCAGCTCGACGACCTCGGCGAACGTCTTGTGATACATGTCATCGATCTCATCGTCCCGGACGGCGACGGCACGAGCCGCGACCTGGTCGATGTCGACCAGGGCACGCAGGATCCCGTGGACCAGGGTCGCCGCGAGCTCGGCCATCTCCGGCAGGTCGATGTACTCGCGAAGCGGGGGCTCGGGCGCGAGCTTGCGGGCCTGCTTCGCGACGGAGGCAGCGTGGTCGCCGATCCGCTCGAGCTCGTACGTGACGTGATCGAGCGACAGCAGGAACCGCAGATCACGAGCGACCGGGCCCTGCGTCGCGATCGTCCGGGCGATGAGGGTCGAGGCCTGGCGCTGCGACTCATTGATCCGCCCATCGCCGACGATGACGGCGAGCGCTGCCTCGGCGTCGTGGTCGATGAGGGCGCGGAGGGCGGCCCTGATCTGATCCTCGACGAGCATGCCCATCCTGAGGACGCCGTCCTTGACCTCGCGGAGGTCGCGATCGAGAGCATCCCGTGAGGGGTGTGGGGTCATGTCCGTCGGGGACGCGTCGCTCCTGCCGATGATCTCGGTCAATTGCTCGGTCACCGCGGCCGCGGTCCGGTCGGAGTCCTTGTCGGTCATCGCGATCTCCTTCCGGGCTATCCGAACCGTCCGGACACATAGTCCTCGGTGAGCTGGTTCTTCGGGTTCGTGAAGATGGTTGCCGTGTCGTCCATCTCGACGAGATAGCCGGCCCGGTCGGGACCCATCGTGAAGAACGCCGTGTCATCGCTGATCCGCGAGGCCTGTTGCATGTTGTGCGTCACGATGACGATCGTATAGGTCGACCGGAGCTCGGCCATCAGCTCTTCGATCCGGAGTGTCGCGACCGGGTCGAGCGCCGACGCGGGCTCGTCCATCAGGATGACCTCGGGGTTGACGGCGAGGGCACGGGCGATGCACAGGCGCTGCTGCTGACCGCCCGACAGCGACATCCCGTTCGCCTTGAGCTTGTCCTTGACTTCGTCCCAGAGCGCGGCTCGCCGCAGGGACCGCTCGACGACCTCATCGAGCTCGGCCCTCGACTTGCGCCCGGTGAGCCGCAGGCCGGCAACCACATTGTCGTAGATCGACATCGTCGGGAACGGGTTCGGTCGCTGGAAGACCATCCCGATGACACGACGCAGCTGGACCGGGTCGACCACAGGGTCGTAGATATCGATGCCGTCGAGGTAGATGCTGCCCTCGACACGGGCATTCGCGATGACCTCGTGCATGCGATTGATCGATCGCAGGAACGTGCTCTTGCCGCAGCCGGACGGTCCGATGATGGCCGTGATGGCCTGCGGCCGGATCGTCAAGCTGATGTCGCGGACGGCACGGAACGTGCCGTAATAGACGTTCAGCGCGTCGATGACAAGCTGACCCGACGTGGCGCCCGCGGGGGCGGCGGTGGCGTCGCCACGGGACGGCGCGGGTGACGGTACGCTCGACGTGCCCGGGGCCGGCGTGCCCGGCCCGACCGGAAGCGCCGCCGGCGCAGCCTCGACTGACTCGGGCGTCTGGATCGCCATCTCGTCCGGCCCTCTCATGCGGTTCGCTTGTTCGTCGTCCGGAGACGGACGAAGACATTGATCCCGAGGACGATGATCAGCAGGAGGAACGCCGCGCCCCAGGCCTGCTCGTTCTGCTTCTCGAATGGTTGTCGTGCGTTGGTGTAGATGAACAGCGGCAGTGCATCCATGGGCTTGCTGAAGTCTCCGACGTTGACGAGGCGACTGCCGAGCGCGGTGAACAGGAGTGGGGCGGTCTCGCCCGCAGCACGCGCGACGGCCAGCATGATCCCGGTCAGCACGCCGGGCAGGGCGGTCCGCACGACGACCGACAGCGTCGTCCGCCAACGGAGCACCCCGAGCGCCAGCGATGCCTCTCGGAGGGATGCCGGAACGAGCTTCAGGATCTCCTCGGTCGTGCGCATGATCACCGGGATCATGATGATCGCGAGCGCAACCGAGCCCGCGAACGCGTTGTACTGCTTGAATGGCAGGACGAGGAACGTGTACACGAAGATGCCGATCAGGATCGACGGGACGCCGACGAGCACGTCCGCAGCGAACCGGATCGCGCGACCGGTCCTGGCCGATCCGAACTCGTGGACGTAGACGCCGGCCAGCACGCCGAACGGGATCGCCATGAGCGCCGCGAGCGGGACCATCTGCAGCGTGCCGAGGATGGCCGGCAGCGCGCCGCCGCCGATGCCTTGCGCTCGTGGCGGCTTCGTGAGCAGGTCGATGTTCAGCGCGCTGATGCCCTTGAGCGTCACGAACGCAAGGACAGCGGCGAGCGGGATGATGCACGAGACGGCCGCGACCATCGCCAGGCCGCGCATGAACCGGTCGACGAAGGTGCGGCGGCCCCCGGCGCGGGCGGTCAGGATCGCCGCCGCACGAGTCGACGGCGTCGTTGCCGCGGTCATCACTCGCCTCCCACGGGACCGGCCACGCGCCAGACGAGCAGCCTGGCGATGATATTCAGGACGATCGTGATGACCAGGAGGATGAGGCCGAGGGCGATCAGGCTCGCGACCTGGAGCCCGGCGGTGGCCTCGTTGAAGGTCGTGGCGATCTTCGATGCGATCGTCTGCGCCTGATCGAACAACCGAGTCGGAACGTTCTGCCCGTTGCCGATGATCATCGTCACGGCCATGGTCTCGCCGAGCGCGCGGCCCAGGCCGAGGATGACCGCGCCGACGATCCCGGACCGCGCGTACGGCAGGACCGCCTTCGTGATGGTCTCCCAGCGCGTCGCGCCGAGCGCGACCATCGCCTCACGCTGCGGGTCGGGCACGCTTCGGATGACCTCGCGGGAGATCGAGACGATCGTCGGCAGGATCATGATCGCCAGGATCACGCCGGCCGAGAAGAGGCCGATGCCGAACGCAGGACCGGAGAGGAACGGGATCCAGCCGAACGTCGACACGATCCACGACTCGATGGTGTCCCGCAGGAATGGCGCGAGGACGAAGACGCCCCACAGGCCGAACACGACGCTGGGGATGGCGGCGAGCAGCTCGATCATGAAGATGAGCGGCGTCGCGAGCCGGACGGGGGCCATCTCGGCGAGGAAGATGGCCGTCAGGATCCCGATCGGTGCGGCGAAGAGCAGGGCGAGGAGCGAGGACAGGATCGTGCCGACGATGAACGGGAGGGCGCCGTACACGGCGGCGACCGGATCCCATGTGGTCCCGGTGATGAAATCGGCGACGCCGAATGTCTGCCAGGTGAGCATCGACTGGGCGATCAGCTGGATGCCGATCGCAACGAGCAGCAGCACGACGGCGAGGGCCGCGAGGCGGGTGACCCACACGAAGAGCCGGTCGGCCCTGCGGCTCGTCCGATGCGTGGTGAGCCAGTTCGCGCGAGGGATGACGGTCACTTCCTACCTCGTTCGGCGTTCTGGTCGTCGGTCTGGTCGGCCGGAGTCTGGATCGCTGGAAATGACTGTGCGGAGCGCCCCGATCCGAGCTTCGGGGCGCTCCGCCAGCCGGAGGAGGAGTCGGTCAGGGCCAGATCGGCGCACCACCCGATGTGATCTTGTGCAGCTCATCGATGGACTTCTGCTGGACCGCGGAAGGAAGCGGCGCGTAGCCGAGCCCGTTCTCGAGCGACTGACCATCGGTCAACGCCCAGTACGTGAAGGCGACGAGGTCCTGACCCTTCGCCGCGTCCTTCTGGTCGGTGCAGATGAGCAGGTAGGTATAGGACGCGATCGGATAGGTGGTCGCACCGGCGCCATTGATGATGGGTGCCTGCCGGAAGTCGGCCGGGAAGTCGGCCGCGACGGCCTCGGCGGCCGCGGTTACGCCGTCCGTGCTGCCTGGCACGAACTGCCCGTCGGCGTTCTTGATGTTTGCCGAGGTCAGACCCGTCTGCGTCGCGTAGTTGAGCTCGACGTACCCGACGGCCCCGGGTGTCTGCTTGACCGCGCCGGCGACGCCGTCGTTACCCTGGGCCCCCACGCCGGTCGGCCAGTTGACTTCCTTGCCTTTCCCGACCTTGGTGTGCCAGTCGGGCGAAACGGTGTCGAGGTACGTCGTGAACGCGTTGGTCGTGCCCGAGCCGTCGGAGCGGTGGGCGACGAGGATGTCCGTGTCCGGCAGTGTGACGCCGGCGTTGTTGGCCGCGATGGCCGGGTCGTTCCACTTCTTGATCGTGCCGAGGTAGATCCCGGCGACATTGTCGGCGTCGAGATTCACCGAGGCCACGCCGGGCAGGTTGTAGATCACGACGACAGCACCGAGCGCGGTCGGGATGTGCAGGACCTTGCAGTCGGCGGGCAGCGCGGCGATCTCTTCGTCCTTCATGGGCGCGTCGGAGGCGCCGAAGTCGACGGTGCCATCGGTGATGGCCTTGATGCCGCCACCGGACCCGATGGCCTGATAGTCGAACAGGACCTGGGGGTTGAGGCCGGTGTAGGTCTGGAACCACGAGTCATAGAGCGGGGCTGGGAATGTGGCGCCCGCACCCTGGAGCGTGACATTGTCCGCGCCGGGAGCGGGTGGCGTCATGGCGGCTGCGGATCCCGAGGCGGCAGCGGAGGCAGGCGCGGATCCGGCGGGTGCCGTCGTAGGTGCGGTCGAGGCGGCCGCGGATGGCGCGGCCGACCCGCCGCTGCTGGAACAGGCGCTGAAGGCGACCATCGCTGTCAGGGCGAGGGCGCCGAGGCGCTTGGGGCTCGGGGTCAACACGTATCGCATCCTCCTGCGGTGCCGCGCGGCACGGGCGCGGCCATTGGCTCACGTCTGGGGCGGCCGGGTCCTGTGACTCCTCTTTGACCGGCTTCACCGTCGGGTGGCGCGGTCAACGGCCGGTTTGCGGTTCGTTAACGAACCGTGAACTGGTCGTCGCGTGCGCCGACTTGCCACCGTGCGTCGTGAGGCGCCGCATCGGTCGATCCAGATCCCTCGTCCGACCGGATCGGCGGCCAGAGCGCACCCGCCCGGCGGCGCGACCGAGGCTGTCTTGGATATTGACTCAACAATACTTGAGTCAGTATCCTGCGATCGATGGACCTCGTCGACCGGGCTCTCGTCCACGCAGCGCTGGGTGACCCAGTTCGCCTGACGATGGTCGACCAGCTGATGCTGGGCGACCGAACGTTCCAGGACCTGGCAGATGCCGCTGGCCTGCCCGGCAATCTGGCCGCCCACCACCTGGCCGTTCTTGAGTCCGCGGGATTGATCGAGCGGCGGGTGTCGGAGGGCGACCGTCGTCGGCGCTATGTCAGCCTGCGACAGGAGCGGCTCGACGAGCTGGTCGCCCCACGCCCGGTCGCGCCAAAGGTGGTGCTGTTCGTCTGCACCCATAACTCCGCTCGGTCGCAGTTCGCCGCTGCGCGGTGGCGTCAGGTCACCGGGCTGGCCGCCGAGAGCGCGGGGACGACTCCCGCCGACCGCGTCCATCCCGGCGCCGTGCGCGCCGCGACCAGGTTCGATGTGGACCTGAGCCGCGATCGGCCCAAGGGCTACGACGCGATCAACCAAGCACCGGACCTGATCGTGTCCGTCTGCGATCGAGCTCACGAGTCGGGACTGCCGTTCGCGTCGCCGTCGCTGCACTGGTCCGTCCCCGACCCGGTTCGCGCCGGCACGGCGACGGCGTTCCGCGCGGCGTTCGCCGAGATCGCCGAGCGTATCGACCATCTGGCTGGCGCCATCCACTGATGCACTTCGGGAGGGTGACATGACGACGCCGACGCCGACTTCGAGCCTGGACTTGACCGTTGCCGAGCGGGTCGCGATCCGCCAGTCCGCAGCGGCCGTGCAGCGCCGCTGGAAGGGACGCATGAATGTCGAGACCATCGACCGGTTCCTGGCCGAGTCGCTCGAGATCATCCTGCCCAACGCCCGGATCCGGACCTGGGTCCCGGTCCTGGTGGAGAAGCTCACCAACGACAGGCTCCGGGCGCTCGTGCGGATCGAATCGGATCCGACCGATCTCAATCCGAGCGTCCTGTTCCTGTGCGTCCACAACGCCGGCCGCTCGCAGATGGCCGCGGGCTGGATGCGCCATCTCGCCGGCGACCAGGTCGAGGTCTTCTCGGGCGGCTCGGAGCCGGCCGACGCTGTCAATGCCGCGGCGGTCGCGGCGATGGCTGAGAAGGGCATCGATATCAGCGGCCAACTCCCGCAGCCCTGGGCCGACGAGATCGTCCGGGCCGCGGACGTCATCGTCACGATGGGCTGCGGCGATGCCTGTCCGGTCTATCCCGGCAAGCGCTACGTCGACTGGGAGCTTGACGATCCGGCCGGCAAGTCCGTCGAGCAGGTCCGACCCATCCGCGACGACCTCGAGCAGCGCGTCCGGGCATTGATGGTCGAGCTCGGGGTCCAGCCAAAGTCTGGGGCATAGGTCGCCATGCGGCTCGCCATCGCCTCGGACGTCCACGGCAACCTGCCGGCGCTTGTCGCCGCCCAGGTCCGCGAGGCCCGCTGCTACCAGATCGCCGCTTGAGGGTACTTCCGCTTGGGCCGGCCCTGGTCGCCGAGGCGATCGGCACGTTCACGCTGGTCTTTGCGGGCTGCGGCGCCATCGCGGTCGGGACGCTCGGTCCGGCCGGCGTCGCCGCGGCGTTCGGCCTCGCGATCATGGTCATGGTCTACGCGCTTGGCCACGTGTCGGGCGCTCACTTCAACCCCGCGGTCACCGCGGCGTTCGCGTTCGGCCGGCACTTCCCGGTCGCGCGCGTCCTCCCGTACTGGATCGCGCAGGTCGCAGGTGCCATCGCCGGCGCGGCGCTCCTGCGGGCGACGCTCGGTGACGTGCCGCTCGGGGTGACCCATCCGGCCGGCAGCGACATCCAGTCGTTCGTCTGGGAGATCGTGCTGACCTTCCTCCTGATGCTGGTCATCGTCGCCGTGGCTACAGACACCCGGGCCGTCGGCCAGGGCGCCGCCATCGCCATCGGCGGGACGGTGGCTCTCGGTGCCCTGGTCGGCGGTCCGGTCAGCGGCGCCTCGATGAACCCGGCCCGCTCCATCGGACCGGCGCTCGTGAGCGCCGACCTGTCCGACCTCTGGATCTACCTCGTGGCCCCGCCGATCGGCGCGATCGCCGCCGCCCTGATCTATCGCTACCTCCGCTCAGCAGCCTGACCCGGCACGGCTGCCGCTGGATCAGTCCGAGGTTGGCCGGTCATGTCCCAGTGCGGGGCGTTGTCCTTGCCACAGGTCACGCCTCGTGCCGGGCGCCAGCGGTCGGGGCGATCCAGGCGGTAGCCGATCCCGCGCAGCGTCACGAGGTGGACCGGCTGCGACGGGTTGGCTTCGATCTTCGCCCGGAGCCAACGCACGTGGACATCGACCGTCCGCGGGTCCCCGTCGTGGTCGGGACCCCAGACCCGGTCAAGCAGCTGGCGGCGGGTGTAGGCGCGGCCCGGGTGGGCGGCCAGCATCGCGAGCAGGCTGAACTCCTTGGGGCGGAGGTGGACCGGCTCGCCGCGTCGCCGGAGCTCGTGGGCGACCAGGTCGAGCTCCAGGTCCTCCGCGAGAGGGATCGTCGTGCCGTGTGCCGGATGTGCCCGGTCGTCGAGCAGCGCCAGTCTGCCGATCAGCTCCGACGGCTCGACCGTGGCCGGCAGGGCCTCGTCGAAGCCGAGGCGCAAGGCGTTGAGCCGGGCGTCCACGGCCCCGTCGGGAGCAACGTGGACGATGCGCAGGCTCGGCCGGCGATGCCGTTCGTGGGCGAGCTGCTCCAGGACCATGCTGGATGCCGGCGGCTCGCACGCGATCGCGATCCGAGGTCGGACCTGGGCGAGCAGCTGCAGGAACGTCGGACCATCAGGCACCACTCGGAGGCGATCGGACAGGGTGAGCAGGGGCCCGTCGGTTGCCAGGGCGATCCAGCCGGGCCGGACCGCCGGCACCTGGGGGTCATGCGCCTCATGCATGGGCTCGACCATCGGCGGCCGGCGATAACCCGGTATTCGGCGGTCGTTAACGTGCCGTTAGTCTTGTGTCTACCGGGACGGCGTGAGGCGTGCCATCCGGACCGCGTCGACTCCGGATCGACGCTTGCCGCATCGAGGGTCCACGGGAAGGGACGCGGCACTGACCGAAGGGTTGCCGACCCAGGTCCACCAGGAGACGCGGCGAGCTTGCCCAGCCCGACATCGGACGTCAACGCGTTAACACAGGTCATGTACAGTCTGCCCGTCTGTGCGCCCGGTGGGGTTCGGCTTGCGCAGAGTTGGCGAGGAGCCTGCTTGGACGTCGCCGCCTGGCCGGCCATGGTCGAGGAGCTCCTGGACGCCGTCGCGCGATTGCGACGCGTCCTCGACGACCGGCCCGAGGGAACCGCCTTGTCGACCACCGAACGCCGGGACCTCGAACGGGCGCTCGACGACTACCTGGATGCCGTCGAGATCGTGGCCGAGCGGGTCGAAACGATCGTGCGCGGCTCGAGCGGCCGCCCCCGTCGATAGGTCGCGTCGACCGCCTACCCGCCCTCCTGATGATCGTCGCCTGGCCGGGTGCCGCGGTACGCCAGCACCTCGACCTTCTCGAGCGTGATCAGCCCGTCGCCGACCAGGGCGTCGAGCTCGGGTAGGACGGCGCGGATCCGGGCCTCCTCATCGACGACCTCGATGAGGATCGGCAGGTCCTCGGACAGGCGCAGGAGCCGCGTCGTATGGAGGTGGGCGTTCGCCCCGAACCCCTCGATCCCGCGCAGGACCGTGGCCCCGGCGAGGCCCCGTTCGCGGAGCAGCTCGACGATCGCCTGGTACAGGGGCTTGCCGGCGTGGTGGTCAGCCTCGCCGACGTAGATGCGCACGAGGAGCGCCGGTCCCTCGATGTGCCTCATATGGCCCTCCCGAGCGTCATCCCGGCGACGACCGCGACGAGTCCAAGCACCAACGATCCGCCCAGGTTGGCGAGCGCCGGTCCCCAGGCGCCCGACTCGACGAGCCGCCACGACTCGAGCATGAACGTCGAGAATGTCGTGTAGGCGCCGAGGAACCCGATCATCAGCGGGCCGCGGATCTCCGCGGGGAGGACCGCCCGTTCCGTGCTCAGCGCGAACAACAGCCCCAGGAGAAACGAGCCGCTGACGTTGATGACGAGCGTGCCCCACGGGAAGCCGCCGCCGGTGCGGTCCGCGACGGCACCGTCCACGAGGTATCGCGCGATGGCTCCGGCGAACCCCCCGAGCCCGATGAACACGAGCGACATGCCACCTCCGACGTTAATGTGCAGATGGTACGGTCGAAATGGAGTGCCGGTCCGAGCCCGGCCGATGGGAGAGTGAGACGCATGGCCAAGAAACCAACCGTTCCGAAGGACGCCGTGATCGGCGCCGCCACGGGACTGGTCGGGGATGCGCGCGACGTCGTCGTGCCGTTCTCGAAGAACGCCACCCGGGAACTCCTGAAGCTCGAGCGCGCGCTCGTGGCCGCGACGGAGACCGAGGCGAAGCGGCTTCGCCAGCTTGCCGCTGCGCAGGCGGGCAAGGGCGGCAAGGAGGTCGACAAGCGGCGCCGGCAGGCGGGCGAGGCCGCCGCGGAGGTCGCTTCCCTGGCGTCGCGGTTGGCGACGGTCGCCACGGCGGCAGCGGGCGGTGCCGCGGGCGCCGCGAGCTCGGCCGCAGGCCATGCCCGGAGGTCCGTCGGTGGGGCCGTCCGGGCCGGCGGTTCGGCCGCCGCGAAGGCCGTCGTCGCGGTCAACCCGATGAAGACGTCGGCGCCGGCCGCAACTGCGACCACGCCGGCCGCGGCCGGCACGGCCAAGCCGCGAGCGACGAAGCCGCGAGCGACGACGCGCCGAGCTACGAAGCCGCGAGCGACGAGGCGCCGGACGACCCGGTCGACGGCCGCTGCCGCATCCGCGGCCGCCAAGCCCGCGGCGACGGCCAAGCCGGCGACGGCGAAACCGGCATCGACCGCGAAGCCGGCGACGGCCGCGAAGCGGACCACGAAGAGGCGGACCACGACGAGGCGGACGACCGCCAAGGCCGCGCCGACGACGGCCGCGTCGACTACGGCGACCCCGGCCGCGACGGCGACCGCGGCCGTCGCCAAGCCACCGGCTAAGAAGCCGGCCGCGACGAGGAAGCCGGCCGCCAAGAAGCCGGCCACCAGGAGGCGATCCACAACCAAGCCCGCCGCCGCCAAGCCGGTGGCGGCGCCGCCGAACCCGTCGACGGCGCCCAGCGACGCACCCGGCGCCTGATCGGAATCGATCGATGCCGCCGGCTGTCGGTGCGTCGATCGACGTCGGTTCGAACTCGGTCCATCTCCTCGTCGCGACCGTCGCGAACCACCGGCTGAGCCCGCTCGCCGACGAGTCGGTGTTCCTCGGCCTCGGCGCGGCCATCGCAGAGCGGGGGCACCTCGGCACGGTCGCACGGACCGAGCTCGCCAACGCGCTCGCGCTCTACGCGGATGTGGGCCGGGGTCTGGGCGCGGCCACCGTCACGGTGCTCGGCACCGAGCCGATCCGGCGTGCCGCGGACGCCCCGGCCATCGTCCACGACGTCGGCGCCATCGCGGGCGTCGACCTCAACGTCCTGACCCACGAGGAGGAGGCGTTGCTGACTGCGGTCGGCGTGGCCGAGGGGCGCCTCGTGTCGCGGGAGCGCCTCGTGATCGACGTCGGGGGCGGCAGCTCGGAGTTCTGCGTGGTCGGCCCGGACGGTCCACCCCGGGCGGCCGGCCTGCGCCTCGGTGCGGCGCGGTTGACCGACCGCCACGTCAGCCACGATCCGCCGACCGCCGAAGAGCTCTACGCGATGATGGAAGACGCCCGGCGCATCGTCGCGGCTGCCCCGCCGGCCGAGCCGACGGAGATCGTCGCGGTCGGTGGCACGGTCTCCAACCTGATGAAGGTCATCCGGTTCGGTGCGTCGAAGGGCACGCTGTCACGCGACAAGACGGCCCGGGCGCTGTCCCTGCTGGCGGCCGAACCCGTCGATCTGGCCGCCAGACGGCACGGGCTGCGCCCTGAGCGGGCGCGCATCCTGCCGGCGGGCGCCGTCATCGTCGATGCGATCCTGCGGCACTACGGCGCGGATTCGCTCCGGGTGTCCGAGGCCGGCATCCGGGAGGGGGCCGTCCTCGCGGCCGCGCATGCCGGTCACGCGTGGCGCGATCGCCTGCCCCAGCTGGCCGGGGGCTGGCGGGTCTAGCGGCCCAGCGCACCCGCGGCCCGATCCTGGCGGCTACAGGCCCGCGACGACCCGTCCGAGCGCGCGCCGGAAGCCCACGCCGTCGACGCCGCGCCACGGACCGTTGAGCGTCCGTCGCAGACGCGCGACCTCGCGCTCGCGGCTGACGAGGTAGCGGCCGATCGCGGCGCTCTCGAGCGACGACAGGCCGCCGGCATGCTCGACGAGGAACGCGCGAGCCATCGACGCGGAGACATCGGCGTCGTGCATGAGACCGAGGTGGTCCTGCAGGGCGGTCACCTTGGCGATGAGCGGCGCCGATTCGGGGCCGAGCGCCTCTCGGACGAACTCGAGCGTGTAGCGCAGCCACTTGCCCGCGATGCGCAGGTCGTGGAGCGTCTCGACGTCGGCCCAACGCAGCACCGGCTCGTAGGCTCGGACCTGCTCGTACGCGGTCCAGATGGCGGACGGCGCGGTATCGCGGACCCGGTGCGGCTCGACCGGTGCCACCGGGAGGACACCAGCGCCCTCGGTCCGGACGAAGTCCCGGTAGTCGTCGACCCAGCGCCGGTAGCCGTCCGAGTCGAGCTCGCGGACGAGGAGGACCCGAGCATTTTCGCGATGCTCGCGCCAATCGGCGAGAAGGGGCTCGAGCGCGCGCTGCTCGGTGACGGGCAGGTCCGCCCGGTAGTGATCGGCGGCCTCGAGCAGGACGTCGAGGTCGCGCACGGCGCCGAGACGCCCGGCGATCTCGCGCAGGCCGTTCCGGAACCGCTTCGTGCGGGCGGTCCGGAACGAGCCACCGAAGACCCGCCACGCGGCGCGCTGCCGGCGTGTCGCGACGCGCATCGCGTGGAGCTCCTCGGGGTCCTTGCCGGCACGCGTGCCTGGCTCGCGCGCGAGCATCCGCGCGAGGTGGAACCGCATGACCTTCCGGCCGGCCTCGGCGATGTGGTCGTCCGCGGTGACGCCGGCGGTCTTGCTGATGGCGAGCGGCGCGTTCTCGGCCGCAGGCGCCGCCTCGACGGCCTCGCTGACGACGTCGGACGTCGTCGGCACGTCCTCGACCGGATGCGTTGCGTGGGCGGGCTCGGGCGGATCGACCGGGGCCTCGTCGGTCTGGCCGGCGTCCGTGTCCGGTGGCGGCTCCGCGTCGGCAGCCTGGCGGGACGTCGCTGGAGCGTCGGCGGCCGCCGGACTGCTCCCGCGGGACGCGGTCGCCGTCGTGCCGGCCGTGGCCGCGTCGTCGGCCTCTGCGGCCGCCGGCGATGGCGGCTCGTCGGCCTCTGCGGCCGCAGGCGGGGCCGCTTCGTCGGCTTCGGCGGCTGCGGACGAGCTCCCGGTATCGGACTCGGGGTCGCCCTCTGACTCGGGGTCGCTCTCGGACTCCGGGTCGGCGCCATCGTCGGACGCGCCGTCGTCATCGTCCGCGGTGGTCTTGCGGATGGCGGCAAGCGCGGTCTCGAGCTTGCTCGTCGACGCGGGCCGCAGTGCCGGATCCGCGCCGAGCGCGGTCGCGAGGCCCTTCAGCCGTGTCTCCTCGCCCTTGGTGAGCTCCGCCTCCAGCTCGACGAACCGGGCGACAACCCGCTTCGCGACCACGACATCAACCTCGTCGAGGCTCAGCTCGACGCGCGTGGAGCCGTCGCGGAGCTGGCGCTTGCGGCGCAGCTGGCGGATCGTGACGACTTCGACCAGGGGAGCGTCACCGGCCAGCTCGAGCACGAGCGAGCGGGCATCCGACGGCCGCCAGTCGGCCGGGCCGGTCGTACGGTCCGCGGGGCCTTCGAGCTCCTCGCGGACGGTCGCCCCGCCCGCGCCCTCGCGTCGCCCGCGCGACTTCACCGAGACGGTCGTGTTGGTGCCCGAGGCGCGCAGCCGGACCGCGAAGCCGGCCCGCTCCATCGCGCGGTCGGCCGTGTCGACGTAGCGGTCCTCGAGCTGCGTCGAGCGGGCCTGCGAGGCGCCGATGAACGGGCCGATGCTCGGGGCGACCAGATAGCGTTCCGCCGCCGGCAGGTCCGCGACCCGGTACTTGAGCTCGATCTCGATCGGGCGGAGGGTCTCGGTCATGCCCGGGGATCCAGCGATCCGGCGTTCACGCCCGGGCGGCGCGGGACGTCGGCCACGTGACCGAGGGTGAGCGCGAGGCTCTTGAGCATCTCGAAGGTGTCGATGGTGCCTTCCTTCGCGTTGAGCGTCTCGGTCCGGATCCAGGTCGCGTCCGGTTGGAGCTGCCACGATCGCCGGTCGTCGGCGAGCATGACCTCGATGATCGTCGCGAGTCGCGAGCGGGCCTCGATGTCCTCGACCGGCACGATCGCCTCGACCCTGCGGTCCAGGTTGCGGTCCATCAGGTCGGCGGAGCCGATGTACCACTCGCGATCGCCGCCGTTCGCGAACGACCAGATCCGCGAGTGCTCGAGGAACTCCCCGATGATCGAGCGGACCCGGATGTTCTCCGAGATGCCCTCGAGCCCGGGCTGGAGCGAGCAGGCCGCGCGGACGATGAGGTCGATCTTCACGCCGGCCTTGGAGGCCTCGTAGAGCGCCTCGATGCTCGGGACGTCCACGATGGCGTTGAGCTTCAGGACGATGTGCGCGTCGTGACCGGCCTGGACGTGGCCGACCTCGCGCTCCACGAGCTGGACGAACCGGGAGCGCAGGCTGTGCGGCGCCACGAGGAGCCGCCGGAACGTCCGCTGGCGCGAGAGGCCGGTCAGGACGTTGAACAGGTCCGTGACATCGGCGCCGATCTCGGGCCGGGCGGTCAGGAGCCCGAGGTCCACGTAGAGCCGGGCGGTCTTCGGGTTGTAGTTGCCGGTCCCGATGTGGACGTAGCGGCGCAGCCCGGAGCCCTCGCGCCGGACGACGAGCGCCGTCTTCGAGTGGGTCTTGAGCCCGACCAGGCCGTAGACGACGTGCGCACCCGCGCGCTCGAGCTTGCGGGCCCAGACGATGTTCGCCTCCTCGTCGAAGCGGGCCTTGATCTCGACGAGCACCACGACCTGCTTGCCGCGCTCCGCGGCACGGATCAGCGACTGGAGGATCGGCGAATCGCCCGACGTCCGGTACAGGGTCTGCTTGATGCTCAGGACATCGGGATCGTCGGCCGCCTGCGTGATGAACCGCTCGACCGACGCCGTGAACGACTCGTACGGGTGGTGGACGAGGATATCGCCGGCGCGGATCGCCGCGAACGTGTCGACGAGCGTGTCCTCGTCGGGGGGCAGGAGGCGTGGGGGCGTGACCGGCGTCCAGGGCGGTCGCTGGATATCGGGCCGGTTCAGCTCGGCGATCTGACCGAGACCGGTCAGGTCGAGCATCCCGCTGACCTCGTAACAGTCGGCGTCGGAGAGGCCCAGGCCCCGCAGCAGGAGCATCCGGGTCCCTGCAGGCATCGAGCGTTCGACCTCGAGCCGGACGGCCTCGCCGAAGCGACGCCGTCGAAGCTCCTCCTCGATCGCCATGAGGAGGTCGTCCGCCTCGTCTTCCTCGATCGAGAGGTCGGCGTTGCGCGTCACCCGGAACAGGTGGTGCTCGACGACCTCCATGCCGGTGAACAGCGCGTCGAGGTTCGCCTCGATGACCTGGTCGATGAGCACGAACCGCGACGGTTCGACCTCGAGCAGCCGCGGCAGGATCTGGGGCACCTTGACCCGGGCGAACCGGTGCTCGTCGGTCTCGGGGTCACGCAGGCCCACCGCGATCGAGAGGCTCAGCGTCGAGATGTACGGGAACGGGTGACCGGGATCGACCGCGAGCGGGGTCAGGACCGGGAAGATCTCGTCGAAGAAGCGCTGGCGGAGCGCCTCGTGGTGCTCGGGGATCGCAGCGTATTCCTCGAGCTCGACACCCTCGGCGGCGAGCGCCCGGCGGATGTCGAGGTAGATCGCGGAATGGTCCGCGTAGAGCTGCAGGACGCGCTCGCGGGCCGCCGCGAGCTGCTCGTCGGCGCTCCGACCGTCGGGCGAGCGGTGGACGCTCCCGGTCTCGACCTGCTGGCGGAGTCCCGCGATCCGGACCTGGAAGAACTCGTCGAGGTTGCCCGCGAAGATCGTCAGGAACTTGACGCGCTCCAGCAGGGGGTTCCGTTCGTCACGTGCCTCGTGGAGCACCCGCATGTTGAACTCGAGCCACTGGAGCTCGCGGTTGAGATACGGGTGCGGCGTCCGGGTGCGTGGGGCGCGTCGGGCGCGTGCCGGGACCGCGGGTCGAGCGGGTGCACCTGGGTCGACGGCGGCCATGACGGAGAGTGGGCTCCTGGATGCGGTCCTCAGGGGGCCGGGCGGGCGAGGATAGCACGCTCTCGCGAACGCTCAGCAGCCCCCGGATGGGTCATGACCTCAGTCCTCCGCCCGATAGCGGCGCTCGCCGGTGCCAGGATCCAGCCAGACGCGCATCCGAACGCTGGTCGTCGGATCGACGAACTGCTCGTCCGTCCGCCGGAAGCGTGGCTCCATCGGCTGGTCGATCGGTTCGCCGCCACCGGGGCCGATCGGGGCTGCGACGCCGTCGGCCGCGGCCGATCGATAGCGCATCCGCTCGAGGAGCGCGCCGACGATGAGCGCGACGCCGATCGCGACCATGAACAGCCCGGAGATCGGGAATGACGGCTCGGTCGCGAACAGGACGATGCCAAGGGCCGCCAGGAAGATCCCGCACAGGATGACGATCGCTCGGGCGATCAGCACGCCCATCCGACGGTCCATCGGGCTACTCGACGGCGGTCGGCGCCGCGGCGTCCGGCACCACGACGACGGCGGTCCCGTAGGCGACGATCTCGCTCATCGTGCCCGACAGCTCGGAGCTGTCGAAGCGCATCGAGACGATGGCGTTCGCCCCGAGCACCGTGCTGTTCTGCACGAGCCGGTCGAGGGCCTGGCGGCGCGTGTCCTCCAGCAGGCTCGTGTACTCGTGGATCTCGCCGCCACCGAGCGATCGCAGGCCGGCCATGAGGTTGCCGCCCAGTCCGCGGCTGCGGACCACGAGCCCGAACACCATCCCCTTGGACTCGGTGATGCGATGACCGGGCAGGTATGGCGTGGTCACGACGATCATGCGGACTCCTTCCGAGCGGCGGTGCAGATGGGGCAGGGGCAGCGGTGCCGGAGCAGGTCGAACGAGTAGTAGCCGGTGTGGTGGCCGTCGCCCCACGTCGGCATGATCGCGTAGTTCCCGATCAGCTGGACGTCGACGAGGCGCGTCTGCTCGTCGGTCAGGACGGGCGCGCTGTCGAGCCAGCCCGGGAGGCCCGCCTCGCCGCGGCAGAACGCGCACGGGCAGAGCCACCGGAGCTCGGTGGTCCCGTACGACGTCTCGTGGCCGTCATCCCAGCCGATCTCGAGACGTCCGGCGGTCCGGTCGGCATGGATCCGAACAGGCGTGGTCACGCCGATATTGTCGCATGCGCCGGGCCGCGGACCAGCTCCGGGGCCGCGCGCGGCCACCGCGCCTCACGGGGCCGCGCGGGACGACCCACCCGGACCATCGACCCAGCCGCGACCGCTCGCCACGGCGGCTACCGCGCCTCCCGCGGCCGTCGCCCGGCCGCCAAGTTGCGCGTGAGTCTTCAGGTGACTGCCATGCACGGGTTCGGCCGCCGACGGCACGCCTGAGTCCTGCGGTGACTACGCAGCATCGATCCAGGCGGTTTCTGCCGGCCGCGATAGGTGTCGGCGTGGATACCAGTCATGCCAGGACTGGGCGGGAACGTCGCTCGGCGCCTGCGCGCCAGACGGCCCACCCGGACCATCGACCCAGCCGCGACCGCTCGCCACCACGGCTATCCTCGGGCGGTGAGTCTCGAGATCGACCACGTCACGAAGCGCTTCGCCAGCACGCTCGCGCTGGATGCGCTGACCTTCGACGTGCCCCGCGGCGCCATCTTCGGCTTCCTCGGCGCAAACGGTGCCGGCAAGACCACGACGATGCGGATCTGCCTTGGCATCCTGCATGCGGACCAGGGCGAGATCCGCTGGGACGGGCAGCGGGTGGCCGGCGTCCCGCGACGGAACTGGGGCTATCTCCCCGAGGAGCGCGGGCTCTACCCGCGCATGACGGTCATCGACCAGCTCGTCTACTTCGCGTCGCTGTACGGCGAGGCGCCCGACGTCGCCCGTCGCGAGGCCCGCTCGTGGCTGGCGCGCTTCCGGATCGCCGACCAGGCGGAACGTCGCGCCGAGGAGCTGTCCAAGGGCAACCAGCAGAAGGTCCAGTTCATCGCCGCGGTGCTCCACCGTCCGACCGTCATGCTGATGGACGAGCCGTTCACCGGGCTCGACCCGGTCAACCTGGGCATCCTGCGCGAGGCGTTCCTCGAGCTGCGCGACGACGGCCGGACGCTCGTGTTCTCGACGCACCAGATGGAGACGGCCGAGGCGATGTGCGAGTCGGTCGCGATCGTCGACCGCGGGCGCGTCGTGGCCGGCGGCTCCCTCGCCGAGCTCAAGCGCGCCAGCGGCCGCCGGACGATCCGCCTCGGGCTCGACGGCGAGGTGGCGCCGGCCTGGCTGGGCACGCTGGCCGGGGTCGCCGCGATCCGGCCCGGTCCGGGCCACGTCGAGCTCGAGGTGACGCCCGGCGTCGAGCCCGCCGCGATCCTGGCGGCGGTCGTCGCCCGCGGTGCCGCCGTCAACCGCTTCGAGATCGCCGACCCGAGCCTCGAGACGCTCTTCATCGAGCACGTCGGTCGCCCTGTCGAGGACGACGGGCTCGCCGTCAAGGACCACCGGACCGCCCCGGCCGCGATCGAGGGCACGGCCTGATGTCGCGAGACCCGCTCCTGCCGAACGCCGCCATCGTCGCCCGGCGCGAGTACCGCGACCGGATCCGGAGCCCGTTCTTCATCGTGGCGACGATCGTGCTCATGACACTGGCGCTCGGCGTCGCGCTCGCGCCGATCGGCATCCGCTACATGGACCGGCTGACGGTGACGCGGATCCTCGTGGTCGCCGACGACGCGGCTCTCGGCCAGCGGGCGGTGGCGGTCGCGGACAGCATCCTCAACGTGCCGCCCAGCGGCGTCGACCCGGCCGTCTGGGAGAAGGCGTTCTTCGTGGACCTGTCTGCCGACGCCGCGGCCGCGGACCAGGCCCTCGTCGAGGGCGACGTGGCCGGCGTCATGCTCGTCGAGCGCGGGCCGGACCGCCGGCTCGACATCACCTATCGGACCAACGGCCCACCGAACGGCGTGCGCAGCCAGCTCATCGGCTTCGCGGCGATCGCGGTCGGGATCCTCGACTGGACCGCGACCCTGCCGCCCGGATCGCAGCTCGCCCCGTTCCAGGAGCCGACGTTCACGATCGACCCGATCAACGTGCCGACCAACGGCCGCGGCGTCGCCATCGATCCGCAGGAGATCGCCGGGCGGGCCTTCCTTGGCGTCGTCTTCGTCGTGCTGCTCTTCCTCACGGTGATCATCTACGGGATGTGGGTGGCGACCGGGGTCGCCGCCGAGAAGAGCAGCCGGGTGATGGAGCTCATGATCAGCGCGGCATCGCCCCGCCAGCTGCTCACCGGCAAGGTCGTCGGGATCGGCGGCGCGGGTCTGACCCAGTACGTGGCCATCGCGGTCCCGGCACTCATCGTCGTCGCGCTCCAGGACCGCATCGCCGAGGCGATCATGGGTCCCGCGGGCGCCGCGGCGCCGATCGTCGGGCTCACGCCGGGGCTGCTCCTCGGCTACGGCGTGTTCTTCCTGCTCGGGTTCGCGCTGTTCGCGCTCATCTACGCGGCGATGGGCTCGTTCGTGAGCCGGCCGGACGACCTCCAGACGCTGTCGCTGCCGCTGAGCCTCGTCGCGATGGCCGGCTACCTGACCGCGGTCGTGACGCTGAGCGGCAGCTCAGGGACGTTCACGACGATCGCGTCGTTCGTGCCGCCCTTCAGCCCGTTCGTGATGCTGGCTCGGCTCATGGTCGAGGCGGTGGCGCCGTGGGAGATCGCGCTCTCGATCGGCATCCTCCTGGTCACGATCGTGGTCGTCGCCGTGGCCGCGACCCGGATGTACGAGGCGGGCGTCCTGCTCTACGGCCAGCGCCCCGGGCTGCGCACGTTCATCGCCGCAGCGCGGCGAGCGGGGTAGTCGGGTCCGGCGACCGAAGCTACGTCTCGTCGTCGAGCGGGCAGCCGGCTGATGAGGGCCAGGACCGGGGCCGAGGCGGCCGTCGGGGCCGGCAGCTCCGATTCCTCGACTGACACGGTCCCCGGCGTCGGCCGGCACGAAACGCCAGAGCCGGCTCCGGATCCCGGGCAGATACGGGCTCATCCGCTGACGGGCCAGGATGCCGGCGATCCCCTGCGCGACCGCGGCGTCGTAGAGCGCGCGGCCCTCGGTCGCGATCGCCGGGCACGGCCACGACCTCGTCGCCCGGTCGCAGCACCCGCCGAAGCGCCTCGCGCCGACGGACGAGCGGCTGCGACAGCAGGGACCGCCCATCGAGATGCAGCAGGTCGAACGCGAGGAACGCCGCCGGGCGCCCGGGCTCCCCGGCGAGCCGGCTCGCCAGCGCCGCGGCATCCGCGCGACCCGCGGCGTCGACGACGACGAGCTCGCCGTCGAGGATCGCCGAGCGCGCGTTGAGCCGGACGGCCATGCCGGCCAGCTCGGGGAGTGCCGCGGAGATGTCGACCCCCTCGGCGTCCACGATCCGAACCGCGCCAGCTCCCGGCGACTCCGCCGGCCCGACCATCACGAGGGCCCGCGCGCCGCCCCACCACGGCTCGAACAGGTGCTCGTCGGAGTCGAACGGCTCGGGCAGCGGTCGCGGCAGCATCGGGCGCAGGTCGGGCAGTTCGGGCAGGAGGTCGATCTCGAGCCGCAGCGACAGCTGGTCGGACATCGTGCGCCGGATGGTAGCCCGCTAGACTGCATCCGTCCCTCGAATCCCGGAGGCCCGATGACCCGTCCGCCTCGCCCCGACGACCTCTATCGGCTCCGCGTCGCCACCGGTCCGCGCCTCTCGCCGGACGGTCGGCTCGGTGGTCGTCACCCTCCAGACCGTCGCGCCGACGTACGACGGCTACCGCTCGGCGCTGTGGCTCGTCCCGACCGATCCGGACGAGCGCGGCGCAGCCGCGTCAGCTGACCCTCGGGGCGCGGCACGACCATCACGCCCGCTTCTCGCCCGACGGCCGGACGCTCGCGTTCCTGTCCGATCGCCGGCTCGGTCGTCGAGGAGGACCCGACCCGCCCGGTCGACGCCGAAGGACCGCGAGGACGTCAGCCAGGTCCATCTGCTCCCGCTCGACGGCGGCGAGGCGCGCCGGTTGACGGACCTGCCCCGCGGCGTCACGGGGTTCGAGTGGTCCCCCGACGGCACGCGACTGGTCGTGACCTCAAGCTCGCACGAGGCCGACTACAAGGCCGACCGACGCCGCCGCGGCCTCGACCCCCGTCGCCGAGCCCGGCTCGCCGCCGCCCTCCGACTACCGGTTCATCGACCGGCTCGACTACATGCTCAACGGCGCGGGGTTCACCTACGACCGCGATCGATCACCTGTGGCTGGTCGACGTCGCGACCGGCGCCGCGACCCGGCTGACCGGCGGACGCGTATCCGACAACGACCCGGCCTGGTCGCCCGACGGCATGCGCATCGCCTTTTCGTCGAATCGCCGGCGCGATGCGGACCTGCTGAACCGCTCGGACATCCATGTCGTCGATGTCGCGTCCCGCCGCGTCACGGCGGTCACCGCCGGTCCGAAGTCCATCTTCCTCGTGCCGGGCTGGCTGCCGGACGGCCGGACGATCGTCGCGGTCGGCAACCGGCTCGAGGGACGGGCCGGCAGCCGGGACGACCTCTGGCTCTTCGCCGCCGACGGGTCGGACGCGTCACCGACGGGCGGTCGCAACCTGTCCGGGCGGCACGACCTGAGCTCTGCTCGGGCATGAACAGCGACGTCACGCGCGGCGAGGCCGGTCGACCCGTCGTCGCCGCGGACGGCGCCTCGATCGTCTTCAGCGCCCCGATCGCCGGGTCCTACGAGCTGTGGCGGATCGGCGTGGCGGATGGGCGCCTCGAGCGCCTGACCGAGGGTCGCCACTACATCTCAGGGTTCGACGCCGTTCCGGCGACCGCGCGGCCGGGCGCGGATCGCGTATCTCCGGTCCGCACCGACCGAGCCGCCGGATGTCTGGTTCCGCGAGGCCAGCGGCGAGCCACGGCGGCTCTCCGCGTTCAATGCCGACGTCCTCGCGGAGCTGGAGCTGCGCGAACCGAAGGAACGCCACGTCACCGTCGACGGGCGCGACATCCAGGGCTGGGTCGATCCCCGCGGGCACGGGCGCCCGCCCGCTCGTGACGGAGATCCATGGCGGGCCGCTGACGCTCTACGGCTGGTCGCTCGTCTGGGAGTTCCAGGTCCTGGCCGCCGCCGGGATCAGCGTCTTCTACTGCAATCCGCGCGGCTCCCAGGGGTACGGCCAGGACTTCGCGGACGCGAACCACCGGGACTGGGCCGAGGGGCCCACGCGCGACGTGCTCGCCGGGATCGACGCGCTCGTCGCCGACGGCCTCGCCGACCCGGACCGTCTCGGCGTCACGGGTGGGTCGTATGGCGGCTACCTGACGTCATGGATCGTCGGTCACGACCAGCGCTTCCAGGCCGCGATGACGTGCCGGTCGGTCAACGACATGGGCACGCTCTTCCTGACCGGGGACATCAGCGGGGGCGACTGGGCGCGGCTGGAGTTCGACGTCACGCCATGGGAGGACCCCGAGTACTACCGCTCGATCTCGCCGATCGACGCCGCGGAGGACATCCGGACGCCGTTGCTCATCCAGCACTCCGAGCGTGACCTGCGCACGACGATCGGCCAGGCCGAGGCCCTGTTCACGGTGCTGCGCTCGATGCGCCGGCCCGTCCGGCTGCTGCGCGTGCCGGAGGACACCCACGAGCTGACGCGGTCCGGCACCCCGTTCCGCCGGATCGAGAACCTCGAAGTCGTCGTCGGCTGGTTCCGCCACTTCCTCGTGGAGGGCAAGCGCGGCCTTCCGCCGCTCCCGAAGGTCCGCGGCGGGCGCTAGGCGCGGCGGGCGCTAGGCGTCCCGGTCCCGGGCGAACCGCCGGTCGGCCACGAACGTGCCGCCGAGCATCGTGAGACCGAGCAGCGCGAGGACGATCGCGGCCGAGTCCACGTCGTCGTGGACCGGGGCCGGCGGCGGCGCCGTGTCCGTCGCCGGTGCCGACCCGGCCGCCGAGACCACGATCGTGCCGGTCATCGACGGATGGATCGTGCAGTGGTAGGGGAACGACCCCGCCGACGCGAAGGTCACCGATCGCGAGCCGCCATCGGCGATCGAACCGGACGCGAACGAGCCGTCGTCCGCGGTCGCGTTGTGCGTGGCGCCGCTCTCGTTCCGCCAGGTCACGGTGTCGCCGACGTTGACGCTCGTCGTGGCCGGGAACGCGAAGCTCGAGATCGTGATCGTCCGGTCCGCCGCCAGTGCCACCGGGACCAGGATCGCGACGAGCAGACCGGCCGCGGCGGCGACGCGGGCCAGCCGGCCCAGCCGGCCCGACCGATCGGCCCGACCCTTCGAAGCGCGCATGGACTCCAACCTCCACTCCGCACGGCGGCGCCCTCATCCCACCGTACGTCGGGCCGTGATGGCTGGTTCTTGCGTCGGTGTATCCTCCCGGTCCCATGACCACGACCCGGCGGCCCGACACCCTCGCTCGCGAGCGGGCGAACGCCCTGATCCTCGCCTGGGACGGGCGGCCGGGCCCGCTCGGGAGCATGCTCGGCCGGGTCACCGCGGTCGACCAGGTCGGGGTGGAGGAGCGGGTCGATTCGCTGAAGCGCCGCTCGATCAAGAAGGCCTCGAAGATGTGGGCCCTCGAGCTGGCGATCCGGATGATGGATCTGACCACGCTCGAGGGGAAGGACACGCCGGGCAAGATCCGCGCGATGTGCGTCAAGGCGATGCGACCGCAGCCGGGCGACCCGACGATCCCCTCAGTCGCCGCGGTGTGCGTCTACCCGGCGCTCGTCGCCGAGGCGAAGGCCGCGCTGCGCGGATCCACGGTCAAGGTCGCATCGGTCGCGACGGGGTTCCCGTCCGGCCAGACGTTCCGCGACATCAAGGTCGCCGAGGTGAAGGCGGCCGCCGCGGCCGGCGCCGACGAGATCGACATGGTCATCGACCGGGGGGCGTTCCTGTCGGGCGACTACGCGACGGTCTTCGAGGAGATCGTCGAGATCAAGGAGGCCGCGGGCGAGGCGCATCTCAAGGTGATCCTCGAGACCGGCGAGCTCGAGACCTACGACAACGTGCGACGTGCGAGCGTCCTCGCGATGGCCGCCGGCGCCGACTTCATCAAGACGTCGACCGGCAAGGTCACCCCGGCGGCCACGCTCCCGGTCACGCTCGTGATGCTCGAGGCGATCCGCGACTTCGAGCGCTCGACCGGCCGGCAGGTCGGGATGAAGCCGGCGGGCGGGATCCGGACGGCCAAGGAGGCGATCCAGTACCTCGTCGTCCTGTACGAGACCCTCGGCCCACGCTGGATGTCGCCGGACTGGTTCCGGTTCGGGGCGTCCTCGCTGCTCAACGACGTCCTGATGCAGATCGAGTTCCAGCGCACCGGGCGCTACCAGGACCCCGACCACTTCACGCTCGACTGAAACCGCCCCGTCGGGCTGGCACGCCCGGTTAGACTCGGAGCGTGCCTGCGCCGGGCGATATCGTCCTGTTCGTTGCCGTCATCGGGCTCGTCGTCCTGCTGGCCGTGCGAATCGCCATGGCGGTTCCCGGCTGGGTCCAGCGGGCGCGGCGGCCGGAGACGCGCGCGATCCGCGTGGTCGGCGTCGGGGGCGGCGGCAGCAACGCCGTCGACCGGATGGTCGGCTCGCGCATCCGCGCGGTCAGCTTCGTGGCCTGCAACACCGACGCCCAGGCGCTGCGCCGCTCCACCGCGGCGACGAAGCTCCGGATCGGCGACGCCATCACGCGCGGGCTCGGCTCGGGCGGTGACCCCGAGGTGGGGCGGCGGGCGGCCGAGGAGGACAAGGACCGGATCGCGAGGGCGGTGACGGGCGCGGACCTGGTCTTCGTGACCGCCGGTCTCGGCGGCGGGACCGGGTCCGGTGCCGCGCCGATCGTCGCGGCCAGCGCCCGGGAGCACGGCGCGCTCACGATCGCGGTCGTCACCAAGCCGTTCGGGTTCGAGGGCACGCAGCGACGGCGCATCGCCGAGGCCGCGGCCGCCGAGCTGGCGGGGAGCGTGGACGCGCTGATCATCGTGCCGAACGATCGCGTCAGCGACGTGCTCGCCGACGACGCGACGGTCATCGACGCGTTCCACGTCGTCGACGACGTCCTGCTGCAGGCGGTGCAGGGGATCATCGACCTCATCACGGCGCCCGGCCTGATCAACCTCGACTTCGCGGACATCCGGTCGGTGATGCAGGACGCCGGCCCCGCGCTCATCGGGCTCGGGCGGGGCACCGGCGAGCATCGCGCGCTCGACGCGGCTCGTCAGGCGGTCTCCAGCCCGCTGCTCGAGGCAAGCATCGACGGCGCCCACGGGATCCTCTTCAACGTGTCCGGACCCGCCGACCTCCGGCTCAGCGAGGTCCGGCAAGCCGCGGACACCATCCGCGAGCGCGCCGATCCCGACGCGAACATCATCTTCGGGGCGAGTTTCAGCGACTCGCTCGGGAGGACGTCCTCATCACGCTGATCGCCACGGGCCTCGAGGGGCACGGGCAGGCGGGCACCGTCGCCGTGGCGCGGCCGGCGGTCGCGATGCGGCCCGCCGAGGCGCGGCCCGTCGCGTCGCCGCCCATCGTCGCGCGGTCCGTCGAGACGCGACCCGTGCACGACTCGCCCGTGGTCGTGCCGCCCGTGGTGGATCCGACGACCCCGCTCGTGACCGACCCGACGGGGGACACGCCCCCGCTGGCGCTGGCGAAGCGACCGTCGAAGCGCCCGGCGCGGACGGCGAAGGACCTGTCGAACGTGGACGCCGTCGGATCGGGCGTCAGCGCGGTCCCATCGAACGATGCGGGCGACGTGTCGCTGGCGGCCATCGACGAGCCGGCATCGACGGAGCCGCCGGCCCCGGACGTCGTCGATCTCGATGTGCCGAGCTTCCTGCGACGAAAGGGACCACCCGCCGGCCGCCCCTGAACCCGATCCGGGGTACGTGTGGCGGGCGGGACCTTCGGGTGGATGGCACCGACCGGGGTCACGGCGACGCTGTGGCACCTACGACCGAAGGAGTTCGTCGCCTTGCCCGCCGTCAGGTTCCACGTCCTGGGCGTCCCCGTCGAGATCCGGGCGTCGTTCCTGCTGCTCGTGGCCGTGCTCGGGATCGAGCGACATCTCGATTCGCTCGTCCTCGCGTGGCTGCCCATCGCGACGGTCGCGGTGCTCGTCCACGAGGCGGGTCACGCCGCCGCGTTCCGCGCGTTCGGGATCGCGCCACGGACGATCCTCCATGGTGGAGGCGGCGTGACGTTCGGTGGCGATCCGGGGGCGCACCGGCGGATCATCCTGTACCTCGCGGGCCCCCTGGCGGGTGTCCTGCTCGGGGTCGTCGTGGTCACCGCGGCTCGCGCCGCCCTGCCGGCCGGCCCGACGACCCAGGCGCTGATCGACGACGTGCTCTTCGCCACGCTCGGCTGGAGCCTCATCAACCTCCTGCCGGTGGGCGGCTTCGACGGTCACGCGATCCTGAAGGATGTCCTGCGGGTCGCCCTCGGGCACCCGGCCGTGCTCGAGATCCGGTTCATCGGGGTGTGCACGATCATCGTGCTCGCGCTCGGCGCGATCGCGCTCGGCGCGTACGAGGCGGCGTTCTTCATCGTGTTCCTCGCGATCATGTCGGCGACGCCGCTGGACGGCGTCATGGGGGGTCCGTCACGCTCGCGTGCGGGGAGGCCGGCGGGCGAGCTGCTCATGCACGGCCACAACGAGGAGGCCCTGGCCGCGTCCGACGCGGCGCTGCTGCGGAACCCGGCGGACACGGACGCGCTGCTCGACCGCGCGACCACGTTGCGGCTCATGACCCGATACGAGGAGGCGGAGGCGGCCTATTCGCAGCTCCTCGAGCGCAAGCCGGACCTCCGGGCCGCGCTGTCCGGCCGGGCGATGGTGCGGGCCGCGCTGGGCAGGCGGGAGGACGCGCGGGCCGACCTTGCGGCGCTGGGCGACGAGCCGACATCGGCCCGGACCGGGGGCCTCGACCAGGTCATCGGGCTGTATGTCAGCCAGCGCTACGACGAGGCCAGCGTCCTGGTCGAGACCAACCTGGCCAGCGGCGACCTGGACCCGACGGCGAGGGCGCGACTGACCGGGATGCAGCCGCTCCTCAACGAGGCACTCGGGCTGTCCGAGCTCGCGCTGCAGCAGGTCGATGCCGCGCTTCGCGACCGGCCTGACGACATGACGCTGCACGAGGTGCGCGCCCTGATCCTCATCGGCCTCGGCCGAGGGCCGGAGGCGGTCCGCAGCGCGAAGCGCGCCCTCAGCGTGGCGCCCCGCAACCCGGAGCTCCTCGAGACGATGGGCATCGCCGAGCGCTTCGCCGGACACCCGGAGGCGGCGCTGCCACATCTCCTGGCCGCCGCCATCGCACGGCCCGCCTTGCCCCGCGCCCGCGCTGAGCTCTCGGCGTGCTTCACCCAGCTCGACCGCCTCGACGAGGCGCAGGATGCCCTCGAGACGCTGCCGGAGCTCGCGAGGCAGGACCCGTTCGTGCGATACGCGGAGGCGTGCCTCCTCGGTCGACGACAGCAGTCGGGCGACGCCGCCGAGCGACTCGGCGAGGCCGTCCGGACCCGGCCGGGCCTCGGTCGCCGGGCGAAGGCGGACCCGGTCCTCGACTGGCTGCCGGACGAGTGGACCCCGGCGAACGCCGTCCCCGCCACGAGCCAGGTCCGCGCCTCTGCCTGACCTCCCCCGGTCGGCGGCGAGCCGCCGGGGAGCGAACGCGCGCCTATCGGACCGTGTACCGTGCCTCCGTGGCGCGAGTCTCTCGCCGCCGGACGATTCGTCTCACCGCCTGCGCCGGGATCCTGGGTCTCCTCAATGGGGTGGTTCCGGTCGCCCCCGTGAGCGCGGCCTCGGACAAGCTGCCCGACCTGCGCATCGCGCGGGTCACCGACTTCACGATCCAGCGCACGTCGAGCGGACGCCGTCTGCTGCGGTTCAGCGGGATGATGGTCAACGTCGGCAAGGGCCCGCTCGAGGTCCGGGCCCGGCGCGCCTCGACGAAGAAGCCGTGGATCGTCGACCAGGTCATCTTTCGGACCGGCGGCGGGACGCGCCGGATCCGGACCACCGCGACGATGAAGTACGCCGGGGACGGCCACGACCACTGGCACGTCCGGCAGATGATGTCCTACCACCTCTGGTCGGCGAACGGCACGGTCAAGGCCGCCAAGATCGGCTTCTGCTTCTTCGACACGAACCGACGCAACAGCGCGTTGCCGGGCGCGCCGAAGTCGAAGAAGTACGGCCAGGCAGGGTGCGGCCGGCGCAGCTCGCTGCACACGAAGAACGGCATCTCGGTTGGCTGGGGCGACCTGTATCCCCGGAACTTCGCCTTCCAGTGGATCGACATCACGGGCGTCCCGGCCGGGACGTACATCGTCCGCGCGGCCGTCGACCTCTACGGCCGGTTCAAGGAGTCGTCCGAGACGAACAACTGCACCTGGTCGCGGATCTCGTTCAAGGCAACCGGCAGCAAGGTGAAGGTCCTCGCGACCGGCAGCGCGTGCGTGAACGACCATGACTCGACGCCGTTCGCCGCCGACATCGACTGGGCGCTCACCCAGCGCATCGTCTCCGACTGCGATGCCGACATGTTCTGCACCTACGACACCGTGAACCGCGGACAGCTCGCGTGGTACCTGGCGCATGCGCTGCACCTGCCGCCGACCGACACCGACTTCTTCACCGACGACAACGGGTCGACGCGAGAAGCCGACATCAACCGGGCCGCGGCCGCCGGGCTGTTCATCGGCTGCACGGCCACCAGGTTCTGCCCATCGACCAAGGTGACACGGAGCGTGATGGCCGTGGTCATCGCCAGGGCCATGGCCCTCGCGCCGACCGACAACGACCACTTCACCGACGACGCGGGGACCAGCGCCGAACCGAGCATCAACGAGGTCGCGGAAGCCGGGGTCATGGCCGGCTGCACGGCCACGCGGTTCTGCCCGACGGCCAGGATCGAAGCGCGGCGAGACGATGCAGGTCCTGCACAAGATGATCGTGGCCATGGACGCCGCCGGCCGAGGGGGCGGTCGAGGGCGCGCAGCCGGGCTCGTTGGCGATGGCCGACCCGTCGGGTGCTGAGCCTGCGCACGACGTCGGTCAGCGTTGCGTCGCCGATCGTGTCCTCGGTCGGCCTCGAGGATCCGGCGGACTGGGTCGCCGTGCCGGGCGGATCGACGATCGGGCGGGCGACATCGCCGGCGCGGGCGGCCGTGATGGATTGCCAGATCGTGCGCCAGCCCGCCTTCGATTCGACCTGACGATGACCCCGGCAGCCTGCCGAGGTCATCGAAGTCGATCGTGGCCGGCGATCAGGGCGCCGTCGAGCTGGTCGAAAATGATGGGGCCGGCGGCAACGGCGCCTCGATCGGCTGCCAGGATCCCACCCCAGCATCCATGAGGGCCACCAACGGGCGGCTGCCATCGACGGTCTCGATCCCGAGGTGGAACGCGAGGCCCGGGTCTTCCGGGGTCCCGACGATGCGTACGCCGGCGAGCCGCGTCCCGTCCGGTGACCAAAGCGGCGAGGGGCCACAACCGTCGCCCAACGTCTCGAGCCGGCGTTCGTTGGTCCCATCCGCGTCGACGATCCACGTTCGAACGGTGCACGGGCGGTCATCGAAGTACTCGGAGGGATCCACGGTGCGCTGGAAGGCGATGTGGCGGCCATTCGGCGACCAAGACGGATTGAAGCCGAGTGTCGCGACGAGGCGTTGGTCGGAGCCGTCGGCCTTCACGACGATGACGCCGGTCGGATCCGCGCTCGCCAGCTCCGATCCATCGGGCGACCAATGTGGCCCGGTCGAGGCGTTGGCCATGTCGCTCGGCGCAGGCCCAGGGGCGATGAGGCGCGGTTGGAGTCCGCCCTTCAGGGCACCGTCAGATCTCGCGTCGACGACGTACAGGCCCGCGCCGTCCGCCCCGTTGCCCACCATCGCGATCTGCTTGCCGTCCGGCGACCAACTCGCGAATGCGCTGTCGATCCCCGGCGCCAGCAGGGCCGTCGCGGGCGACGAGCCGTCGGTCGAGACGACGAAGAGCTCATTGTGGTCATCGCAGCCGGTACTGGTCGGGAAGATGAGACGCTTGGCATCCGGCGACCAGGCCAAGCCTCCCCTCGCGCAATAGAACCCGGACGCGTCATACGTCGCCAACGTCTGGCGGTTGGCGCCACCCGCGTCCATGACGATGACCGACTCGCTCCCGGGGTGCCAGTCGCGGTAGGCGATGAGCGTTCCGTCGGGCGACCACGTGGGCGTGGTCCTGACGCCGGATCCGTTCGTCAGCTGGCGCAGGTCCGAGCCGTCCGCCCGGACGATGTAGATGTCACCGCCAGATTGACCGTTCGCGCCTTCGACCGAGCCGAAGGTGAGGACCGCGGCGCCGCCCTGCGGGATGACCTGGGCCGATCGGAATAGCCGCGAGCCGACGACAGCGGCGGTCGCCAATGGCCACGACGAGCAGGGCGATGAGAAGGAGCCACACCAGTCCGCCGCGGTGCCGCGGTCCTCGGATTCGAGAGCCTTGTCAGCCATGGGAAGCCACCTTTCGAGGTTGGCCCAGGCCGGTCGCTGCCGAGTGTGCCGGGTCCGCTCCAGCACCTGCGCGAGGTAGTGCGGGGCGGGCGGCGTGTACGGATCGTCGAGCCACGCCGAGAGCATCTGGTCGAGGTCGTCGCGCTGCGTCATCAGGTACGACCCTCCGTCAGCTCCGGGCGGACCCGCGCATCCGAATCGAGCGCCGCGCGCAGCGCCTGGGTCGCCCGATGGAGGCGCGATTTCGCGGTCCCCAGCGGGATCCCCATGGCGGCCGCGGCGTCCGGGAGCGGCAGGCCCAGGTAGTAGTGAAGGACGATCACGGTGCGGTGCTCCGGGTCGAGGTGGCGCACGCCGCGCTCGATCAGGTCCCGGTCGGCCGAGGCCGTCTGGGAGTCCGACACCGAGAGGGGATGGATCTCGGGAAGCTCGACCTCGATGCTCCGGCGCTTGACGGACCGGAGCTCATCGCGGCAGGCGTTGAGGAAGAGCCGGTGGAGCCAGGCGTCGAAGCGATCGGGGTCGCGCAGGGTGGGCAGGTCCCGCCAGCACCGGACGAGCGTCTCCTGGACGGCGTCCTGTGCGCGGTCGGGGTCCCTCAGGATGAGTCGAGCCGCGGCGTCCAGCCGGCCGATCGTGGCGCCTGCCAGCACGGCGAAGGCGTCATGATCGCCCTTCCGCGCCCGCTCCACGAGGTCCCGCTGCACGTCGCCCTCGTCTCCGCACGGCCGGTCTGGTCGCGTCTAGAGTCTATTGGCGGGTTCGCGCGTCAAATCGTTCCGTAATCGTCATCCCCGTGCGTGCGAGGAAGCGCATGCGCCAGCCGTCGGGGCGAGTTCGGCGGCGCCAACGGCCGTCATGTCTGCCAGGTTCGTGAGCTCGCCGGCCTGGGAGTCGACGTGATCCGCTCCGGAAGATCGCCCCGGGATGGCGGGCATTCATGGCGCTTGCATGCGAGCCGTCCTCCGCCGACGATTGACCGGTGGCACAGCTTGCGATCCACGGCCCGGGGACTGCCTCCACGGCCACGGTCGCGGGCTCGACCGGCGACGCCTCCAGCCGCCGGATGTCCTCGCTCGCCGTCCCCATGCCGGTGCTGCTGGTCGCCGCACTGATGTTCCTCGGACTGCTTGCGGTGTCGGGCGCCTACGGCTTCCACGGCGACGAGATGTACTTCGTCGTCGCGGGCCAGCACCCGGCGTTCGGATACGTCGACCAGCCACCGTTGACGCCGCTCCTCTCCGCTGCGTCGGTCGCGCTGCTCGGGGTCTCGCCGACCGCCATTCGGATCCTGCCCGCGTTCGAGATGGCCCTGGTCGTGGTCCTGATCGCGCTCATCGCGGGCGACCTGGGCGGAACGCGCCGGGCGCAGGTCCTGGCGGCGGTCACGGCCGCGCTCTCGGCGTATCTCGCCGGCGGGCACCTCGATACGACCAGCGAGCCCGACCTCCTCGCCTGGGCGGTGATCCTCTGGCTGCTCGTCAAGCTATTCGCCGGCGCCGACCGACGCCTCTGGCTGGGGGTCGGCGTGGTGGCCGGGGTCGGCCTCGAGAACAAGGACACGATCCTCTTCCTCGCCGCAGGACTGGCCGTGGGGCTCGTCCTCGCCCGGCGCTGGGACGTCGTGCGCTCGCCGTGGGCCTGGACGGCGATCGGGATCGCGCTCCTGCTCTGGCTCGCCGAACCTCGTCTGGCAGGCATCGAACGGATGGCCGCAGATCACGATGTCCGGGCTGATCGGCGGGAACGCCGACGACAATCGCGCCCAGATCGTGCCGACGCTGTGGCTCTCGGGCGGGCTGCTGCTCTTCCCCGTGGCCCTCGCCGGCTGGGGCTGGATGCTGTTCGCGACGGCCGCGGCGCCGTGGCGGGCCATCGGGATCGCCGCCGTGGTGATGCTCATCCTCGTCGTGGTCAGCGGCGGCAAGGCCTACTACGTGATCGGCGGCGTGGCCCCGTTCATGGCGGCCGGCGGGGTCCTCCTCGACCGTTGGCTGGACCGCGGCCGCCGACGCGTCCGGGTCGTGGGCTTCACGGCGGCCGCGGTGGTCTCGGGTGCCCTCATGGTGTACCTGACGCTGCCGATCCTCCCGCCCGCCGAGTTCGCCAAGACCTCGCTCCCGTCCGAGGACCCGATCCTGGCCGAGCAGATCGGCTGGCCGGAATTCGTGGCGACCGTCGAGGGTGTCGTGGCCGCGCTGCCCGCGGACCAACGTGCCCGCGCGGTGATCCTGGCGAACGACTACAGCGAGGCGAGCCCGCTCGTGCTGCTCGGGAAGGGACTGCCGCCGGTCTACTCAGGGCACAACGGGTATTGGGCGTGGGGACCGCCGCCCGACGACCGCACGGTCGTGGTGCACGTCGGCGATTGGCGGCCGGAGGACTGGACCCAGTCGTTCACCGGATGTCGGGTCGTCGCGCACATCGACAACGGGCTCGGCATCGAGAACAGCGAGCAGGGGAAGGACGTCTCGGTGTGCACCGGCCTGCGCGCCCCCTGGTCGACGCTCTGGCCAGGCCTCCGCACGATCTCCTGACGGCGCGAGGTCGGCCCGTCGTGGCTGATGTGCCGCGGAGATCAGGCAGACGGGACGAACCGATACCCCACGCCACGAACGGTCTCGATCGCGGCCGCTCGGTCGCCGAGCTTGCGCCGCAACGACTTCACGAGAGCCTCGATGACGTTGCTGCCACCGGCATAGTCATAGCCCCAGACGTCGCGCAGCAGGGCCCCGCGCTCCACCACGGCGCCGGGTCGCTCGTACAGGTACTTGAAGACCTCGAACTCGAGCTTCGTCAGGGCGACCCGGCGGTCGCCAAGCGCGAGCTGGTGCTGGGCCACGTCGAGGATCGAGTCCTCGTCCACCTGCAGCTCGGTCGCGATGATCCTCGTGAGCCACCCGTCGACGGACGCCGGGCCGAAGTCGAGCATGAACGGGTGATAGGCGACCCCGTCGAGCCTGACTGGCTCGGCCGCCAGTGGCACGAAGCCCAGGTGTTCCCAGGCGGTGCCCGCGACGCTCTCCCGGTCGACCGAGTAGATCCGTCGCAGCTCGGGCCGAAGCTCCATGTACATCCGCTTCAGGTCGAGCATGAACGCCGCCACGACCAGGGACTGCGAGCTGTCGTGTTCGCGCACGAGCTCGAACCGGTCGAAGAGCACGCGCTGGCCCCGGGGGACCGGATGCTGGCGCAGATGGTCGCGCCAACGGCGCGCGACCGGATCCAGATCGAGGATCCCGCGACTGAGACGATCAAGCTCCCCGACGACGTAGAAGCCGGCGACGTCGCCCGAGCCGTCTCGAGCGATACGGAATGCCGTCGGATCCCGGTGCCACCAGGCTGCCGCGACGCGAGACGGCGGCGTCCGGTTCGTGCCGCCGGGCGATCTCGAGGACGACCGACAGATCGTCGGGGGTGGCCCCATCCACGAAGTAGAGGTGCTCCGTCGTGGGAAAGAACACCTCCCGGATCATCGGGTTCTCGAGGATGTAGAGCAGGTCCGCCGTGTAGCGCCACATCTCGTGCGAGGTCGCCCGCGTCACCTCGTCACGGAGCTGTCGCCACGCGGCGATCCGATAGCGGCGCGAGCGGTCCGGGTCCGTCGCTCGCAGGTAGGCCGCGACGACCTCACGCACCGTGTCGTGGATCACGAGTCCGTCGCTGCTCAACTCCACGAACGGCAAGGCTCGCAGCCGTTCGAAGGCGTCCTGCGGCGCCGCGTCGGGCAGCATCGCCCCGATCAGCGAGAGCGTCGGCCGGCGCACCACGGACGCGGCGTCCAGCGCGCGGCGGGTCAGTGGGTCGAGTCGGGCGAGGTAGAGCTCGGTCAGCTCCTCGACGATCGCCGTGATCGTTCGGGCGTCGTGGTCGCTCGCCGGCTCCGCGGTCAGCGCGGACGCCGCCAGGCGCAGGGAGAGCGGGTGTCCGCGCGCGAGCCGATCGATCCGATCGATATCAGTACCGTCCACACCCTCCTGACGCAGGAGGGCCGCCGCGTCCTCGCGCGGCAGATTGCCGATCGGCATGTTCCGAAACAGCCGCCCAAGGCCTGTCGACCAGCCCACCATCGGGCCTTCGCGGCCCGCGAGCACGACCCGGACGGTATCTCCGAGCGCGGGCACGAAGGTCTGCTGCAGCCAGAGGTCAAGCGGTCGGAGGACCTCGTAGCGGTCAAGGATGAGCAGGACGCGCGGGCCGAGATCCGTCAGGCGCGCCGCGGCTTCGTCGGCCGTCGACAGCTCGCCACCGACGGCGGTCGAGATGGCATCGAGGAACCCGCGCGCGGTCGGTTCGATGGCGCCGCAGTCGAACCGAAGGACGATCGCACCGCGAGCCCGGGCCTCGCCGGCGAAGGCCTCGACAAGGGCGGACTTGCCGATCCCGCCGATCCCATGGACGAAGATGACCAGCGGCCCATCGGCGTCGAGGACCTGGTGCAGGAACGCGCGCTCCTGGCCGCGCCCAACGAGGCCCGTGCCCTGGTCGTCGATCCGTTGCCGGACGGTGAGGGTCATGTCGTCCTGCTCCTCGACCTGTGCCGCGTGTCAGCGTCACGTGCGGAGTGTGCGCTGCCAGTCAACGCCCCATGACGCCGAGGATCGACGGGAGGGCCGGGGATCGCCGGGTCCCGGCGCCCTCCCGTCGGCATCCCGGCGCCCTTTGTGGTCAGTGGCCGGCGTCACGCTCGATCGCGAGTGTGCCACGCCAGCAGTCCGTCGTGATCCCGTCGTGGTCGCAGGTGATCTGGGTGTATCGACCCTTGACCGGATCGCCCTTCCCCCAGCCATCGATGACGACGCCCGTGAGGTCGGCCTCCATGCCCGTCTGCTCGACGTGGACGAGCGCGGTGAACGGTCGCTCCGAGCCCTTGAACTCGTAGATCGCGGCGACGACCGTGGTCGGTCCCGGCTCCAGGTCGAGGACCTTGCCGGCATAGGTGCCCTCGCCCGCGGCGCCTCCGACGACGCCGGCCATGATCGGGCCCTCGCCGACCAGCCACTTGGTGAACGTGGAGGTCTCCGTATCCACGGAGCCCACTGGTGTCTCGTTGGCGACGGCATCCATCTCAAGCCCTCTCATTCCCACCGCGGGCCGGTCTCGTCATCGGCTCGGCACAGTCCAGACGACCAGGTTGTGGTGACTGTGCGTCAACGCCTCCCGCGATCCGGATCACTGTGCGACGGGGGAGGCGCGACGGGGTGCCTGCTTCATGAAGAGAATTCTGAGAAAACCGAGACGGCCTTCGACGTCGGTCCCGACGTCATCGGGCTCACGATGGTGTCGCATGCACCACCGTGGCATTGACGCGGCGGTGTTCGCGGTCCACCGTCGTCACGAACGAGTGCGGTACCTGAGGGACGTCATGGCGAAGCGAGGACATCGTGCCGGCGGCGCCATGGCGTTGTGGATCGGCGCCATGGCTGTCGCCGGGTGCGCGTCGGCTCCCGTCGTGCACGTGCCAACCGGTCACCCGACGGCCGCGGCGGCGTGCCGCGCGGCAGCAGGTCAGAACTGGCGGGTCGCCGTCGAGGTCGATGACGCGGACAGCGCCGCCCTCGCGCTCGTCTCCGGCGACTCGATCGCCACGTGTCTGACCGGTCGGAACACGGATGAGCCGGGCTACGGCTCGACCGCCATCGGCGTCGGACGTCATCCGTTCGGGACGCAGCCGGCGCTGACGTACCTGACCAGCTCGGCGACCTCGAACGACCTTCCGGACATCCTCGTCGGCCGGGTGCCGCCTGCCACGAATACCGTTCGGCTGATGCTGGCCGACGGATCGGAGCAGGACGCCACGATCGGCGGCGATGTCTGGCTGGCCAGGCTCAGCATCCCCAGCATGCCGACGCGCATCGAGGCGCTCGACGCGTCGGGCGCCACGATCTCGAAGATCGAGTCCGCCGACGGGATCGAGCCCGCCGACTGACCTCCCGCCCCGGGATCCGTTGCGACCGTCTTCGGGGCTGGCTTCGGGACACCGGCCGTACGCATGACTCCACGCGCGTACCATCCCGCCCACCCTGTCGGCATGACTCCGAGCGAGGTCAACGCATGACCCGCATCAACGAAAGGCGTCCCACATGACCTCAGACCGACGCACCGCACTCGTCGTGGGTGTGCTGTTCATCCTCACGTTCGTCACCTCGATCGGCGCCGTGTTCGCCTACGGATCCGTCCTGAGCGATCCCAGCTACATCAGCGGCCCCGGCGCCGACAGCGGCGTGCTCGTGGGCGCGTTCCTCGAGCTGTTCCTGATCATCACCAACATCGGCTGCGCGGTCGTGCTGTTCCCGATCCTCAAGTGGCAGAACGAAGCCATCGCCCTGGGATACGTCGCGGCCCGGATCATGGAGTGCACGTTCATCCTGGTCGGCATCCTCGGCGTCCTTGCGGTCTTCACGCTGCGGCAGGACGCCACGACCGGCGACGCGGGTTCGCTCGTCACGGTCGGCAAGTCGCTCGTCTCCATGAAGAACTGGACGTTCCTGCTCGGCCCCGGCTTCGCAGACGGGATCGGCACCGGGCTGCTGCTCGGCTGGCTGATGTACCGCTCCGGCCTGGTGCACCGTCGCATGGCGCTCTTCGGCGTGATCGGCGGGCCATTGCTCGCCGCCTCGGGGATCGCCGTGCTGCTCGGCGTGATCCCGCAGGGCTCGCCGGTACAGAGCCTCGTGACCATCCCGGAGATCATCTGGGAGCTGTACCTCGGCCTGTGGCTCACCTTCAAGGGATTCAATGCGGCAGCTCCGGTTCTCGCGCTTGCTCGCCGTGAGCAGGGGATCCGGGACCAGGCGGCCGCGCCGGCAGGCGCTGCGGTCTGACAGGGATCGCTCTGGGGGTTGGATTCGGCCTGGCCGCGATGCGAAGGGTCAAGCCAGCCTGACCTTTACGTGAACGTCAAGGTTGTGCTAAGATGGCGACTCGCATGACCGATATCCCTGCCCCCGCCGCGCCCACCTCGACCGACGAGCCTCGACTCCTTCGCATCAACGAAGTCGCCGCCGAGCTCGGCCTGACGACCCGCGCGATCCGCTACTACGAGGAGGTCGGGCTGCTCGAGCCGGCCGCCCGCTCCGACGGCGACTACCGCCTCTACGACCCGTCCGACGTCGAGCGCCTGCGGTTCATCAAGAGCCTCCGCGACGACGCGGGGTTCTCGCTCGCCCAGATCGGACAGCTGCTCGAGGACGAGGTCGCGCGCGAGCGCAACCGCGAGCGCATCCGCCAGACGACCGATCCCGACGAGCGACGCCGCTATTACGAGGAGGCCCGCGGGCGGGTCGATCGCCAGCTCGCGCTCCTCGAGGCCAAGGCCGTGCGACTCGCCTCGATGATCGACGAGGCGCACGAACGACAGGCGCACATCGACGAGCATCTCGCGGCGCTCGCGGCCACGGTCGCGCCGCGGCCCCGGAAGCGAGCCCCGCGATGATGGGCGCGCGCGGCGTGTCCGCCTTCGCCCACCGGAACTACCGGCTCTTCTTCGCCGGGCAGGCGATCTCGCTCGTCGGCACCTGGATGCAGCAGGTCGCGCAGGCATGGCTGGTCCTCCAGCTCACGCACGACCCCTTCTGGCTCGGGGTCGTCGCGGCCGCCCAGTTCATCCCGGTCATGATCTTCGGTCTGTTCGCCGGCGTGCTCGCGGATACGCTCCCCAAGCGCCAGACGCTGATCGTCGTCCAGACCGTGATGATGTCGCTGGCCGCCATCCTCGCGGTCCTGACCGTGACCGGTCTCGTGACGGTGCCGATCATCCTCCTCCTCGCCCTGCTGCTCGGCTGCGCCAACGCCGTCGACATGCCCGTCCGGCAGTCGTTCTCGGTCGAGATGGTGGGCCGCGAGGACATCGGGAACGCGGTCGCGCTGAACTCCGCCATGTTCAACGGCGCCCGCATCGTCGGGCCGGCGGTGGCCGGGCTGACGATCGGCCTCGTCGGCGTCGCCGCCGCGTTCACCATCAATGCGTTCAGCTTCCTGGCGGTCATCATCGGGCTCTTCGCGATGCGCGACTCCGAGCTGCGACCGTCGCCGCGGATCGAGCGACCGCACTCGGTCGGCGCCGTCTTCGAGCACCTTCGAGAGGGGTATGACTACGTGAGGGGAACCCCGCTCGTGCTGCTCGCGGTGTTGGTCGTGGGGCTCGTGAGCACGTTCGGGATGAACTTCGGGGTCGTGATCCCGACGCTCACCCAGGACCAGCTCCAGAGCAACGCCGCCGGCTACGGCTTCCTGATGGCCGCGTCCGGCGTCGGGTCGCTGCTCGCGGCGCTGTGGCTCGCGTTCGGCGGCAGCCCGCGGCCGTCGCGGATGGCCTGGGGCGCCGTGATGCTCGGGGTCGGCGAGGTCCTCCTCGGGATCTCGCACTCGTTCGCGCTCTCGATGCTGCTCATGCTCGCGGTCGGGTTCGGGGCGATCGCCATGGCGGCCACGGCCAACACCACGCTCCAGCTCTCGTCGCCCGATCGGCTTCGTGGCCGCGTGATGAGCTTCTACACGACGATCTTCGCCGGGTCGACGCCGATCGGCGGGCTGCTCATGGGCGGCATCGCCTCGGGCCTCGGGATCGCGGTCGCGATGGCGGTCGGGGGCGTGCTCTCGCTCGCCGTCGGCGTCGGCGCGCTCCTCTGGACGCGCCGGCGCGGCCTCGACCGGCCGATCAAGCCGATGACCCCGGCCGCCCACGCCGTCGCGAACCCGGCCTCGCTCGCCGGCCAGAGCCCGTCGGGTGCGCTCGCGGCCAGCGCATCAGGGTCGTTCACCGAGGGCGCCCGGCCGCGCTAAGCGGTCAGGCGGCGTCCGGCGCCCCGAAGACGAGGGCGGCGTTGAGGCCGCCGAACCCGAACGAGGTCGAGAGCACCCGCCGATAGGTGCCCGCCCGGCCCTCGCGCAGCAGCCCCGGCAGCAGGGCCGCCGAATCCGGGTCGGCGGTCTCCAGGTTCACCGAAGCCGGCACCCAGCCGTCGCAGATGGCGAGCGCGCAGATCGCCGCCTCGATCGCGCCCGACGCGCCCAGCGGATGCCCGTAGAGCGCCTTCGTGCCACTGACCGGCACGGTCGCCGCGCGTCCTCCGAGCGCCTGCGCGATCGCCCGTGCCTCGGCCACGTCGCCGAGCGGCGTCGACGACGCGTGCGCGTTCACGTAGTCGATGGCATCGGGCTCCACGCCCGCATCGGTCAGGGCGATCGTCGCGGCTCGCGCGGCCTCGCGACCGTCGGCCCGCGGCTGGACCATGTGGAACGCGTCGGAGGTCGCGCCGTAGCCCATGAGCTCGGCGTACGGGGTCGCCCCGCGGCGTTCGGCTGCCTCGGCGTCCTCGAGGACGAGCAGCGCCGCACCCTCGCCCATAACGAAGCCGTCGCGCGCCACATCGAACGGCCGCGCGGCGGACCCGGGCACGTCGTTGTGCCCGGCCGAGAGCGCCCGGATGATGTCGAACGCCCCGAACGCGAGCGGGCTCAGCGTGATCTCGCAGCCGCCGGCGATCGCGGCGTCCACGCGGCCCTCGCGCAGGTCACCGAGGGCCTCGCCGAGGGCCACCGCGCCCGACGCGCACGAGTTGGCCGTCGAGAGGATCGGACCGCGGACGTCGAGGGCGATGCCGAGGTTGGCCGGGGCCGCGCCGCCGAACACGGCGAGCGCAAGGTTCGGGGCGACCTGGCGGATGCCCTTGTCGAGGTACCGCTCGTGCTGCTCCTCGGCGTAGGCGATCCCGCCGAGCGCCGATCCGAGGTAGATGCCGATCCGCTCCGGTTCCGCGGCGCCGCCGCCCGCACCGGGTACCAGCCCCGCGTCGTCGAGGGCCATGCGGCCGGCGACGAGCCCGAACTGGCTGAACCGGTCGAGCTGGCGGGCGGTCTTGGGCGGCATCCAGGCGAGCGGATCGAAGTCGTCGACCTGGGCGGCCACCTGCGAGCGGAACGGGCTCGGGTCGAACCGGTCGATCCGCTTGACCGGTGAGCGCCCGGCGCGCAGCCCCGCCCGGAACGCGTCCCGCCCGGTGCCGATCGCGGTGATGACGCCGATGCCCGTGATCCAGACGCGCCGCCGATCGGTCATGTCGAATGGTTCGTCATCGGATCGAACCCGGACTGTCGTCGCGGAGCGTCTCGGCGAGCGCCTTGAAGGTGGCGAGGGTCCGGCCCGCGATCGGGCGGGTGAACCAGCGATCGACGATCGCCGCGAACAGCGGGATGCGTGGGTCGAAGTCGTGCTCGATCCGGACGTGGCAGCCGTCCGGCGTCGGATCGATGCGCCAGGTCACGTCCATGCCGCGCGTCGCGCCCGCGACGTGGACGAAGCGCATCCGGCACGTATCGGGCTCCGACCAGGTCCGCGACCGCCAGGCGACCGGCAGCCCGAGCCCGAGGACGCCGATGAGCGGGCGCCGTGCGACGAAGTCCGCCACGAGCGTCCCGTCGGCGCGGCGCTCGCGGACGCGCGACCGCGCGTAGTGGGGGAGCAGCCGCTCCCAGCGCTCCACGTCGCGGGCGAGGCGGAAGACCAGCTCGGGCGGAGCGGCGATGTCGATGCCGATCGTGCTGTGCATCGCGGTCAACCCACCAGGACATCGGTGGCGAGCAGGGCGAGCGCCCGGCGGGCCAGGTCGCCGAGGTTGAGATCCGCGGCCTCCTCGGGGGTCATCCACCCGCACGTGTCGGTGGAGCCCTCGGGCTCGTCGCGCAGGTCGCCGCCGATGATCCGCACCCGGTAGACGATCCGGATCGCATGGATGAGCTCGGCGCCGTCCACGTTCGGCATGAGCCGGTCCGAGACGTCGAGGAGCCGCTCGACCATGCCGCGGAGACCGGCCTCCTCCTCGAGCTCGCGGATCACGGCCCGCTCCGGCGACTCACCGAAATCGAGGCCACCGCCGGGGAGCAGCCAGACGGGCTCCGGGACGATGCCGGGCGCCGTCCGGCACAGGAGGACCCGGCCGTCCCCGTCGGTGGCCAGCGCGTAGGCGGCCACGCGCGTCCGTCGCCGCTCAGCGTCCGCCCGCTCGTCGCTCATGGTGCGAGCAGCGCGGCGAGGTATCGCGGGTCCAGTGCACGCCCCGCGGGCACGAGGTCGCCCATCACGAGGCCCATGGTCGCACGGACCGTCGGTCGCGATGCGACCCGGCGCGCGGCGTACTCGAACAGCGTAGGGCGCGCGAGGAACGCCTGGACGAGCCACGAGACGGCGTCCTTGGCGAGGAACCGCCGGGTCATCGTGCGGTCGTACGCGGCGAACGCGCCGCCGCGGCCGCGGGCGGTGGCATGGATCGCGGCGGCGGCGAGCTCGGCGGAGACGAGGGCACGGTGGAGCCCCTCGCCCGTGAAGGGATCGAGGAACCCGGCCGCATCCCCGACGAGTAGCCAGCCCGATCCGGCCCGGTGGGTGACGCGGTGCCCGATCGGCCAGGCGCCCTCGACCGCGTCGCACGGGGTCCCCGTGCGCCAGTCCGCCGGGTCGTCGTCGGCGGGCGGGATCCCGGCGACGAGTTGGTCCGCGACGGCCCCGGCGCCTCGACGCGCGACCTCGGCCCGCCAGGACCGGCCCAGCACGATCCCGACGTTGACGCGACGGCCGGGGACCGGCGCGATCCCGATGTAGCCGTCGCGGACCAGCCGCATCCGTGCATCGCGCACCGTCGCGGGGCCGGGGTCCGCGAGGTGATAGGTCAGGCCGAGCCGGGGCGCCAGCCGCGCCGGCCGTGCGACCGAGGCGGCCCGCGCCACGACCGAGCGGAGGCCATCCGCGCCGACCACCACGTCCGCCTGGATCGTCGCGACGCCGTCAGGGTGCCGGGTCGTCACCCGCCCGCCGGCCGGATCGACACCGGTGACCGTCCAGCCGGTGCGGACCGAGGCGCCCGCGTCCGCCGCGAGTCCGAGGAGCCGCGGGTCGAGTCGCGACCGGTCGATCCCGACCGCGGGCGGGCCGCCCGTGTCGGCACCGTACGTGAGCCGGAAGGTCGTCCCGCGCGGCGTCTCGACCCGCATCGCCGGGATCGGACGGGCCACCTCGGCCAGGGCGACGTCGTCGAGGCCGATCCGCGCCAGGGCCCGGACCGACGCCGGCGACGCGAACACCCCACCCGCCCGCCAGCGCCACGCGGGTGCCCGCTCGAGGACGACGACGTCGTGCCCGAGATCGGCGAGCTCGGTGGCCAGCGCGGCACCCGCTGGGCCACCGCCGACGATGGCGACCTCGACCCGCTCGGTGGGTCCCTCGTCAGGCACGGTCGAGGCCACCGGCTCCGAGGAGGTCGACCTCCGTGCGCCGCACCGCCGCGATCGCGTACCGGTGCCCGAGCCGGTTGCGGACCGTCCGGACCGGCGCCAGGCCCGAGCCGCGCACGAGGGCGAGCGCCTCGTCGACGCGGTAGGCGCGCCGGACCGACAGCGGCGCGTCGTGCCGCGTGTACCGGTTGCCGGTCAGCACGTGACTCATGAGCCAGGCGCCCACCCACGCGAGCCGGCTTCGATCGAGGTCGTTGACGACGATGCCGAGGCGGCCCACCCGGGCCATCTCGCGCAGGAGCGCCGGACCGTCGTCGCCGTCGAGGTGGTGGAGCACCATCGAGGCGTGGACGACATCGAAGGTGTCGTCGGCGAAGGGAAGCGACCGCCCGTCGCCGACCTGCAGGGTCAGCCCGTCCGTCTCGGTGACGGCGCGATCCGCGAGGGCTGCCGCGGCCAGCACCTCGGGACGGCTGTCGAGACCCACGATCCGGAGGGTCCGATCGCGGGCCGTGGCCCTCGACAGGAGCGCCAGCGGGATGTCGGCCCCGCCCGTTCCGACGTCGAGGATGGAGAGGCCCGCGCGGTGGGCGGCCAGGGCCTCGATCGCGGCCGAGGTGACCGCGACGCCGCCGAGCCAGCGGTTGACCCGGCGGAGGTCGCGCAGGTTCCCGGCCAGCGTGGCCGGATCGTCGAGCGGCCCGTCGAGGAACTCCTCGGCATCGTTCAGGCGGTCCATCTGCGGCAGGCTACTCCTCGACGGGCGTCGCGCGGCGTATAACAGTCGGCATGTCCGATATGCCGTACGTGCTCGCATGATCGTCGTCGCCGGCGAGGCGCTCATCGACCTCCTCCCGCACCCCGATGGCCACCTGCGCGCCGTCCCGGGCGGCGGCCCGTACAACGTGGCCCGGACCATCGGGCGCCTCGGTGGCGAGGTCGCGTTCCTCGGGCGCCTCGCGACCGACCGGTTCGGGCGGACCTTGCGCGCCGGGCTCGAGGCCGACGGCGTCGATCTTCGGTTCGTGGGGACCACGGACGCTCCGACCACGCTCGCGATCGCCGAGCTCGACGACCGGGGAGCCGCCACGTACCGGTTCCACCTTGACGGGACGTCGGCGCCGGGCCTCGAGCTCGACGACGTGGTCCGCGCCCTCTCGACGCGCCCCGCGGCGCTCCACGTGGGCACGCTCGGGCTCGCCGTGGAACCGATCGCATCGGCGCTCGCGGCCGGGATCGCGGGGGTCGACCCGTCGACCGTCGTCATGGTCGACCCGAACTGCCGGCCGAGCGTCATCGTCGACCGCGCGGCGTATCGCTCGCGCCTCGAGGGCGTCCTGGCTCGCGCCGACATCGTGAAGGTCAGCACCGACGACCTCGCCTATCTCGCGCCGGACATCGCCCCCGATGCGGCGGCCGGTGAGCTCCTGGCCGGGCGGCCGGGCGTCGTCCTGCTGACGGACGGCGCTCGCGCGGTCGGCGTCATCGGGCCAGGATACGCGTTCGCACTCGACGTCCCTGCGACCGACGTCGTCGACACGATCGGCGCCGGTGACGCCTTCGGCGGGGCCTTCCTCGCCCGCTGGGTCGAGTGCGGCCGCGGGCGCGAGGACCTCGCCGATGCCGACGCCGTTCGGGACGCAGCGCGGATCGCCGTCGAGGTCGCGAGCCTCACGTGCGGGCGTGCCGGTGCCGACCCGCCGCGACGCCTGGAGGTCGCCGGGTTAGCGGGCTGAGCCGCACGGCCGGTACCCTGACGCGCATGCACCGTGCGATCCGGCCCCTCCTGCCCGTCCTCTTCGCGCTGCTCGGGCTGGCGGCGACCGCCCCGGCCGTCGCGGCGGCGGGACCCCGGTTCCCCACGCAGGACCTCGGGAACCGCGGGACCGACGTGCGGGCGATCCAGCTGCTGCTGACTGCCCGCGGCTACCCGGTCACCTCCGACGGCATCTTCGGCGACACCACGCGAACCGCGGTCCTCGCCTGGAAGACCGCTCGCGGCCTGCCCGCCAACGGCGTCGTCGACGATGCGGCGTGGGCCAAGCTCATCGTCTCGCTCAAGACCGGCGCGACCGGCCCGGCCGTCACGGCCGTGCAGCGTGAGCTGCGCGCGAAGCGACACCTCGACGTCCCGATCGATGGCGTCTACGGGGCGACCACGCGGGCCGCGGTCAAGACCTTCCAGCGGCATACCGGCGTGACCGTGACCGGGACCATGAACGGGCGGACCTGGCGCCGGCTGATCGCGCACTTCGAGCTGCCGACGTTCAACAAGACCTCGCTGTGCGACTACAGCGTCGGGAACGGCCCGGCCAACTGGGGCACGTCGGCGGCGATCAACCAGCTCGAGGCGGCGGCGAAGCTCTTCGCGACCGCAGGGCACGGCCGGGTCGCGGTCGGCGACGTCGGCCTCCAGCACGGCGGCGACATCCCGCTCCACGTGTTCCACGAGCGCGGCCTCGAGGTCGATGTCCGGCTGATCCGCAAGGCCGACGACCAGTGTCGGCAGGGCGTGAATTACCACCTCGCGAGCTACGACCGGGCCGCCACGCGCGCCCTCATCCTGGCCATCCGCGCCACCGCACCGGGTCACGTCAAGCTCATCTACTTCAACGATCCGGTCCTCATCAAGGAGGGCCTGACCGTGCGACACGCCGGTCACGACGACCACCTGCACATCCGCTACTGCGAGCGGAGGTACCCGGTCAAGGCGTACGCCTGCTAGGGCGTGCGAGGGGCGACGCTGGGTCGCGTGAGGCGCGGGCCGGGTGGAGGCGACCGATCGCCCCACCCCGGCGGATGCGCCCGGCTAGACCTCGAGGGCCGCGACCAGCTCGGGCTCCGGCTCGGCCGGCGGGACGACCTCGAGCTCGGGGGTCATGGAGACGACCGTCAACCCGCCCATGGCGGCGAACCCCTCGATGACGAGTCGCGGAGCATCGGTCGCGCGGGCACGGAGCGGCCGGATGTCGCCGGCCCCGCCGAGGATCGCGGTCACGTCGAGATCCACCTGCCACTCGTCGGGGACGATGACGCGCCCCCCGCCGAAGAGCACGCGGATCGTCAGATAGGCGCCGTCGGGGTCCAGGGTGGCTCCGCGCAGGTCGAGGTCGCGCGCCGCTGTACCAGCACACCAGGCTGCCGCCCCGGAACGCCCGGGCGGTGCTCTCGAAGACGAGCGGTTCGAAGATCGCGGTGAGCGCGACCTCGTCGCTCTCGGGTGTCCCGACCGACGGGGTCTGGCGCTTGTAGACGAGCGCGGCGATCCCGGCGGCCACCGACGAGACGATCAGGGCCCCGAAGGCCCAGCGGATGACTCGTCCGACCATGGCTCCCTCCTTGTGATCCGCGCGCTCGGGGCCCGGACACGGTCTGGGGCCGTGCAGTGTCCGGGCGCTATGATGCCTACCGATGGCCAGCCACACACGGGTCCCGATTCCCGCGAGCACCCTGGGGGCGCCCTCCAGTTGGGGTCTGGGGGATGGCCAGGCGGTCCCGTGGGAGTATGCACCTGCGCCGGAGTCGACGGACATCGTCTCCGTCAAGGAGCGCTACGGGCTGTTCATCGGCGGACGCGAGGTCCAGGCGAAGGACGGCTCCACGTTCGCGACCATCAACCCGGCGACCGAGGAGACCCTCGCGAAGGTCGCCCGCGCGTCGGCGGTCGACATCGATACCGCGGTCCGCGCCGCGCGCCGCGCGCAGACACGCATCTGGGGACCGATGCCGGGCCGCGAGCGGGCCAAGTACCTGTTCCGGATCGCGCGGATCCTGCAGGAGCGGTCGCGCGAGTTCGCCGTCCTCGAATCGATGGACTCGGGCAAGCCGATCAAGGAGAGCCGCGACGTCGACGTGCCGCTCGCCGCGGCCCACTTCTGGTACTACGCGGGCTGGGCCGACAAGCTGGACTACGCGTTCCCCGGGCGCGTCGCGCGGCCGCTCGGCGTCGCGGCCCAGATCATCCCGTGGAACTTCCCGCTGCTCATGCTCGCCTGGAAGATCGCCCCGGCGCTCGCGGCCGGCAACACGGTCGTCCTGAAGCCGGCCTCCACGACACCGCTCTCGGCGCTCCTGTTCGCGGAGGTGTGCGTGCAGGCGGACCTGCCGCCGGGCGTCGTCAACATCGTGCCGGGGCCCGGCGAGGTCGGGATGTCGCTCGTGACCCATCCCGGCGTCGACAAGGTCGCCTTCACCGGCTCGACCGAGATCGGGCGGAAGATCTTCCGCGGCGTGGCCGGCACCGACAAGGCGCTCACGCTCGAGCTCGGCGGGAAGGCCGCGAATATCGTCTTCGACGACGCGCCGCTCGACCAGGCCGTCGAGGGGATCGTCAACGGGATCTACTTCAACCAGGGCGAGGTCTGCTGCGCGGGCTCGCGACTCCTCGTCCAGGAGTCGATCGCGGAGACGCTCATCGACAAGCTCAAGGACCGCCTCTCGACGATCCGCGTCGGCGACCCGCTCGACAAGAACACCGACGTCGGCGCGATCAACTCGAAGAGCCAGCTCGAGAAGATCACCGAGCTCGTGGCGTCGGGCGTCGCGGAGGGCGCCGAGCTCTACCAGCCGGCCTGCGACCTGCCCGAGCGCGGCTACTTCTTCCGCCCGACGCTCTTCACGAACGTCGCCCAGAGCCACCGGATCGCGCGGGAGGAGATCTTCGGGCCGGTGCTGTCCGTGCTGACGTTCCGGACGCCCGGACGAGGCCGTCGAGAAGGCGAACAACACGCCGTACGGCCTGTCCGCTGGCATCTGGACCGACAAGGGGTCGCGGATCCTCTCGATGGTCTCGAAGATGAAGGCCGGCGTCGTCTGGGCCAACACGTTCAACCGGTTCGACCCGACGTCGCCGTTCGGCGGCTACAAGGAGTCCGGGTTCGGACGCGAGGGCGGCATGCACGGCCTGCACGCGTACGTCCGGCTCGAGGACCACTGACCGTGGCCGACCGGATCGAGGTCCGCAAGACCTACAAGCTGTACATCGGCGGGGCGTTCCCGCGGACCGAGAGCGGCCGCTCCTACCTGGTCAGCGCCGCGGACGGCACGCCCCTCGCCAATGCCTGCCGCGCATCGCGCAAGGACCTGCGCGATGCCGTCCGCGCCGCGCGCAAGGCCCAGCCCGGCTGGGCCGCGAAGACCGCGATGAACCGCGGCCAGGTCCTCTACCGCGTCGCCGAGCTGATGGAGGGCCGGCGCGACCAGTTCGTCGCCGAGGTGACGGTCGCGGAGGGTGTCCGCGAGGCCCGTGCCCGCGAGGTCGTCGACCGGGCCATCGACCGCTGGGTCTGGTACGCGGGCTGGGCCGACAAGATCGCCCAGGTGCTCGGGTCCTCCAACCCGGTGGCGGCCCCGTACTTCAACTTCACGATCCCCGAGCCGACCGGCGTGGTCGGCGTGGTGGCGCCCGAGACGTCCTCGCTGCTCGGTCTCGTCAGCCGGCTCGCGCCGCCGCTCGTCTCGGGCAACGCGGTCGTCCTCGTCACCTCCGAGACCCGGCCGCTCCCCGCGGTGACGCTGAGCGAGGTGCTCGCCACCTCGGACGTGCCCGGCGGCGTGGTCAACGTGCTCACCGGTCGCAAGGCGGAGCTCGTGCCGGTCCTCGCCGGCCACGTCGATGTCGACGCCATCGATACGTGGGGCGTCCCCGACGCGATGCGGACCGAGACCGAGCTCCTCGCCGCCGACGACATCAAGCGCCTGCTCCGCCGGCCGACCACCGTCAGCGAGGCGAAGTTCGACTGGCTCGACGACCGAGCCACCGAACGACCCGAATGGATCGCCGCCTTCCTCGAGATGAAGACGGTCTGGCACCCGATCGGCACCTGACGAGATGGCGCTCCGACCGGATCCGGAGGTCGGCTACCGCCGGCCTGGCGATCATCGACGCATGGACGGCCTCGTCGAGCGGCGCGTCTTCGTCCAGGCACCGCCGCGGATCGTGTGGGCAACGCTCCACGACCCCGCCGGGAGCCTCGCGCTGTACCCGGAGCTGCAGTTCGGGCCGGCGGCGCCGTCCTGGCCGGCGGCCGCGACGACGCGCCACGCGCGCACCCGCCTGGGGCTGCTGCGTGAGGACGCCCGGGTGGAGAGCCTCGAAGCCCGCCCCGACTCCCGGTTCCGGATCCGCATCACCGGTTCGGGGTTCGACAGCGAGTGGAGCTGGCAGCTCGAGCCGGTCGCGGGCGGGACCCGGGTCGTCCACGCCGCGACGTTCGAGCCGTTCGACCGCTGGACCGGCCTGCTCGTCCGGTTCGGGCGGGCGTCGCTGGGAAGTCGGGTGGAAGGACATCTCCGGGCCCTCAAGGAGCGCGCCGAGGCTGTCCAGCGCACCACCGACCGCGCGTCGTAGGGGACGAGCCGACCGGACGGTCCGGTCAAGGCCGATTGGCCCATGAGCATTCACAAGTTTCACACTTGACTGAACGTTCCGAACGGTCCAACATGACCCGGTCATGACCGCAGACATCCGAGTGATCGACCCACGGCCGCCGATGACCGACGGCGAGAGTGCGTTCGTGGAGGAGATGGGCCAGATGCTCGCCGGCTACGGGATGACCCCGATGGCCGGACGGATGTGGGGCTGGCTGCTGATCTGCGAGCCGCCCGAGCAGACGGCGGCCGACATCGCCGCGGCCCTCCACGCGAGTCGGGGCGCGATCAGCGGGACGGCCCGGCTCCTCGCCAATGCCGGGTTCATCCGGCGGACGACACGTCGCGGCGACCGCCGCGAGTACTTCTCGGCCCCGCCCGAGGCCCTCGACACGTTCGTGTCCGGCGCCGGGCGGATCTATCGGCAGATCCGCGAGATGGTCGAGCGCGGACTCGTCGCCATCGAGGACCGGCCGCCTGAGTCGCGCGCCCGTCTCCAGGAGATGCGCGACGTCATGGCCTACATCGAACGCGAGGTCCCCGCGGTGATGGACCGCTATCTCCAGCAGCGTGCCGGCATGCCGGCAGGAAGGAACGTCGCCGAATGACGTCGGTCATCCGAACCGAGAAGCTCTCCAAGTCCTACGGGACCAACCGCGGCATCATCGATGTCGACCTCGATGTCGTCGAGGGCGAGATCTTCGGCTTCCTCGGGCCGAACGGCGCCGGCAAGACCACGACGATCCGGACCGTGCTCGACCTGATCCGCCCGACCTCCGGCCGTGCGTTCGTGTTCGATATCGAGACCACCGTGGACCCGGTCTCGATCCACCGCCGGATCGGCTACATCCCCGGCGAGTTCTCGCTGTACGACCGTCTTACGGGCGGCCAGACGATCGCGTACTTCGGCAACCTCCGCGGCGGCGTGGACACGGCGTACCGCGACGCGCTCATCGAGCGCCTCGACGTCGACCCGTCCCGCCGGTTCAAGGAGTACTCGAAAGGCAACAAGCAGAAGATCGGCCTGGTCATCGCCCTCCAGCACCGGCCGGACCTGCTGATCCTCGACGAGCCGACATCGGGCCTCGATCCGCTCGTCCAGCAGTCGTTCTACGGGCTCGTCCGCGACGCGCGAGCCGAGGGCCGGACGGTGTTCCTGTCCAGCCACATCCTCTCCGAGGTCGAACGGACCTGCGATCGCGTGGCGATCATCCGGGAGGGTCGGCTGGTGAAGGTCGATCGGACCGAGGCCCTGCGCGACCTCGCCCACCACCAGGTCGAGCTGCGATTCATGGACGGGGGCGACGTCCCGGCCGATGCCTTCCGGGCGTTGCCGGGCGTTTCCGAGGTGGTGGTCGAGGATCACACGCTGCGGATGCGCGTCGCGGGCCCGATCACGCCGGTCGTCCAGGCGGCGGCCAGGTACGACCTGCTCGACTTCGTCTCGCGCGAGCCGAGTCTCGAGGAGACGTTCCTCGCCCAGTACGGCCAGGAAGCCGTGGAGATGCGGCCATGACGGTGCACAGCGGCAGCATCGGCGGCGGCGGTCGCACCGCCATCTCGCCGTGGAGCCGGATCTACGGACTCGGCACGGTCTATGCGAAGGGCCTGCGCGACTCGCGGCTCGCGATCCTCATCATGTGCGGCCTGATCGGGGGCATGTTCCTGGCCACGGGCGCCGCATTCGGCTCGGCGTATGCGACGCCGGAGTCGCGTAGGGAGCTGGCCGCGCTCGTCAACAGCCTGCCGCCGGTCATGGCCGGCATCTACGGCAACCCGTTCCCGGCCGCGATCGACACCCTCGGCGGGTCGATCGCGTGGAAGGGCGGCGGGTCGCTCGCCCTGATCGCCGCGCTCTGGTCGGTCATCGCCCTGTCCTCGACCCTCGCCTCCGAGACCCGGCGGGGGAGCCTCGAGTTCATCGCCACGACGGCGCTGGGGAAGCGCCGGATCGCGGTCGAGAAGCTTCTCGCCCATGTCACCGGGATGGCCATCGTCGTCGTCGTCCTCACGATCGTGGGGATCGTCACCGGGCTGGCCTTCAACACGCTGCCCGGCGACGAGATCTCGGCCCAGGCGGCCGTGGGGTTCGCCCTGTGGCTCGGCCTGGTGGCGCTCGCATCCGGATCGGTGGCGTTCGCCCTGGCGCCCATCCTCGGCCGCGGCGCGTCGGCCGCGATCGCGGGCGCGGTGCTGCTCGGCGGCTACTTCGTGAATGGCTACCAGGGGGCGGTCTCGTCGTTCGCGCCGCTCGCGAACCTGACGTGGTGGGGCTGGACGGCCCATTTCCAGCCCCTCACCGGCGGCTTCGACTGGGTGTCGCTCCTCCCGGTCGCCGTCGTGTTCGTCGTCCTGTCCATCGTCGGGATCGAGCTGTTCTCCCGTCGCGACCTCGGGGTGACCGCCCACATCCCGTGGCCGAGCATGCCGGCATCGGTGCTCGGGCTGCGCGGACCGGGGAGCCGCTCGTTCGGCGAGCGACTGCCGCTGGCGGTCGGGTGGGGGATCGGCATCGGCCTCTTCGCCTTCGTCCTGGGCGGCGCCTCGACGTCCTTCACGGACACGATCAAGCAGCAGGCGCCGGACGCGATCGAGATCTTCAAGAAGCTCTTCCCGACCATCGACCTGGAGGGCGCCGGCGGCTTCCTCGAGCTGACCTTCATCATGTTCGGGTTCATCCTGGCGGGCTTCGCCGCCTCGACGCTCGTCAACGGATGGGCATCGGATGAGACCGACGGTCGGCTCGAGGAGCTGCTCGCGGCGCCGATGTCGCGCGCCCGTTGGGTGATCGCCGGCGGCGCCGGCCTGTTGGCCACGATCGTGGTCATGACGCTGGTGATCGGTCTCGGCGTCGCCGCCGGTGCCGGCCTGGCCGGTGGCGACGTCGTGACGCCGATCCTCGGCTCGATCGTCATCGGCCTCTACGCCGCGGCGCTTGCCGGCATCGGCGTCGCCTTCGGTGGCCTGGTGACCGCGTCGTTCGCGGGCGAGTTCGTCGCGGTGGTGGTCATCGTGACGTTCCTCATCGACTTCCTGGTGCCGGCGCTCGAATGGCCGGACTGGATCCGCCAGCTGTCGCTGACGTCGCACCTCGGCCAGCCGATGATCGGCGCCTGGGACTGGTTCGGCATGGGCGCGTGCGTCGTGCTCGCGGTCGGCGGTGTCCTGCTCGGCGCATGGGGACTGTCCAGGCGCGACGTCGAGCGCTGAGGCACCGGCGCGGGAGCCGTCGCGCCGGCGTCCGGACGTGGGCCCGGCGCGCACGGTAACGTCGGGGGGTGAGCCCCCTCATCATCGGCCTGGTCGCGATCTCGGCCGTCCTCCACGTCGCCTGGAACGTCCGTCTCAAGACCGCGGGCGACCCGTTGCGTGCCGCGACGGTCGGCATGCTCGCGGGTGGGCTGGTCATCGTGCCGGCCGGCGTGGCCTGGTGGATGCTGAGCGGGCGGGTCACGCTGTCGCTCGAGGGCGTGCTGCTCGGCCTCATCTCGGGGACCATCGAGGCCGCGTATTTCATCCTGCTGTCGGCAGCCTACCGGCGCGGCGACCTCTCGGTCGTCTATCCGCTCGCGCGCGGGACGGCGCCGCTCGTCGCGGTCATCATCGGGGTCGGGCTGCTCGGGGAGCGGCTCGGCGTGGCCGGCTCGGTCGGGGTCGCGCTCCTGCTCGCCGGGTTCCTCTGGCTCCAGCGGCCGTGGCAGGTGCTCCGTGGCACGAAGGGGTTCGACCCGTCGATCGCCTTCGCGCTCGCGACCGGCGTCACGATCGCGATCTACAGCGCGGTCGACCGGGTCGGGACCCGGCTCATCGATCCCGTGCCGTACGCCGCGATCCTGTGGGTCACGACGTGCGTCGTGCTGGTGGTTTGGGTGACGTTCGTCGCGGGTGGCGGGATCTTCGACGGGGGGCGCGCGCAGGTCCAGCGGGCGGCGGTCGGCGGGCTGCTCACGCTCGCCGCGTACCTGTGCATCCTCGTCGCGCTGAGCGTCGCCCCGCTCTCGGGCGTGGCCCCGCTGCGCGAGTCGGCCACGGTCTTCGCCGCGGCCTGGGGGTCCGTCCGCCTGGGTGAGGCCGCGAGCCGCGGCGAGGTGACGCGCCGGGTGGGGGCGTCCGTGCTGATCGTGGGCGGGGCGCTGCTCCTGGCGGTCGGCGGCGGCTGAGGAGCGCAGGGCAGGCGCCCCGGGGCCGTGACCTCGCCTCGCGGCTTTGCCAGTCGCGCGGTGACTACACCGCCTCGATCGGTGGCACCCGCCCGAACACCCGTCGCTTGCCGAAGCGGCTGTTGACAAGCGCGACCCCCGAGATGACGAGCGCCGTGCCGACGATCAGCCGCCCGTCGACGGGCTCGTCGAGGACCAGGTAGCCGAGCACGATGCCGACGACCGGCAGCAGGTAGGCGACGAGCGTCGTCCGCGTCGCGCCCCAGTGCGCGAACAGCCGGAATACGAACAGGTAGGCGATGCCGGAGCCGAGGATCCCCAGCCACAGGATCGAGAAGACGGCTTGGAGGTCGGGCGTGGCGGTCCACGGGTGCTCGAAGAGCAGGGCCATCGTGCCGGTGATGAGGAGCGCGAACGTGACCTGGAAGACGGCCGGGATCATCGGTGGGATCCCGCGGACGTTCCGGCGCGCATACACCGCACCGGCGGCATAGCTGATGGACGCGCCGAGCAGCGCGATCTCGCCGGTCAGCGACGACCCGGCGCCGGTCAGCCCCGGGCTGACGACGATGATCACCCCGATGAACCCGACGATGAGGCCGATGAGCCCGTTGACGCGCATCGGCTCGTCGGGGAGGAACAGCGCCGACAGCACGATCGCGAAGAGCGGCACCGGCGAGGTGAGGATCGCCGCGAGCGACGACTCGACCGACTGCTCGGCCCAGGTGATCAGCAGGAACGGGATGGTGATGTTGATGATCGCCATCACGAGGAGATGGCCGTAGATCCGGCGTTCGCGCGGCAGCGCCTGACCGGCGATCCGGACCACGGTCCAGAGGAGGATCGCGCCGACGAACAGCCGGAGCGCGACGAGCGTGAAGGTCCCGAAGTCATCGACGGCGAGCTTGATGAAGAGGTAGCTCGAGCCCCAGATGAAGCCGAGCGAGAAGAAGATCAGCCAGTCGATCCGGTTCCCGCGCTCGCTCATCGGCGGATGATATCCCTTCTTGGCCTACGGCGATAGGCCAACTTGGTGAGAGCCGCGGCAGGCGCTGGGCTCACCTGCCAGAACGTCGCGAAACGCCCGAACCGTTGCATCGACCCTGGCGGCCGAACGCTCGAGCCCATCCGGCCGAGCCCGCGGGTGCGGCGGCACGGCCGGGCCGCCTGGGTGCGTGGCCGATCCGTTGGGGCGGTGGTCGGTTCGGGCGTTCCGTTCGTGCGATCCGTTCGTGCGCCGCCCCGTGCCACCGGCCGCAAGACTGGCAGTCTTAGAGTGGAGAGATGGGTGAGCGTACGAGCCGTCCGTCGCCCGATGCGGTAGCCGAAGTGGCCGATGGACGCACGATGTGGCCCCGGCACGCACGAGGTGACCCGCGTCTGGAGGACCGAGGCGCCAGAAGCGGCCCGATCACCCCTGGCTAAGACTCCCAGTCGTAGAACCCGGTCGACCGCTCCTGCCGGGCGGAACCGGGTAGGACCGCTCGGGCCGCACCCGCCAGACCGCTCGGGCCGCCCGATCCGGCCCGAGGCCGCCCGATACGATGCGAGGGTGACGTCGCTGCGCATCCTCGTCCTCGCGCTCGGCGCCGCGATCGGCGTGCTCATCCCCTTCGTCTCGGTGATCCTGGCCTCGTTCGGCTTCGAGCCCGGCCAGATCGGGCTCATCGCCTCGCTCAGCGCGCTGGCGTTCACGATCGCGGTCCCGGCGTGGGGCCATCTGGCCGACGTCCGGCTCGGTCGCCCCCGGACACTACAGATCTGCGTGCTGGGCTCGACCGTCGCCCTGCTGCTCCTCCTCGGGGCGTGGCCGCCGGTCGTCATCGCGTTTCTGTTCATCGTCAATGCCGTGTTCCAGTCCTCGTGGCAGCCGCTGGCCGACGCCATCACCGTCAACGCGCTCCGCGACCGGAGCCGCGGCTACGCCCGCGTCCGGCTCCTCACGAGCCTGTCGTTCGCGATCGGGACGGTCGTGGCCGGGTTCGCCTACGACCGGACGGGCTACGCGCCCGCGTTCGTGCTGTGCGCCGGCTTCGCGCTCGTGATGGCCCTGGCCGCGACCGGCATCCCCGACACGAAGCGCGCCGACCTGGCCTCGCTGCGCGGGGACGTCCGACCGGCCGTGGCCGCGCCGTCCGTCGCCGCCCCGACGGACGGCGCCGCGCGCGGCCCGCGGACCTGGCAGTTCGGGTCGGCCTCGGTCGCGCTCCGGATCGCCCCGAAGCTCGGGCTGGTGCTCGTCGCCGTCGCGCTCGTCCACGTCGGGATGATCTCGGGCTTCACGTTCCTGAGCCTGCGCCTGGTCCAGCTCGGCGGCGGGGCATCGGACGTGGCGCTCTCCTCCGGGCTCTCGGCCGCGGTCGAGATCCCCTCGATGGCGGCGATGGGCTGGATCGTCGGGCGCCTCGGCCTGCGCGGCGTCTTCGTGATGAGCGCCATCGTCTATGCCGCCTGCTTCGCGTCCTGGGCGGTCCTCGAGGTCCCGGCCCTCATCATCGCGACCCGCATGTTCACGGGGTTCGCCTTCGCCGGCGTCGTGGTCGGGGTCGTGCTTACGATCGCGACGCTGCTGCCGCCGGACCTCCAGGCGACCGGGCAGGCGCTGTTCCAGACGACCGCCTTCGGGGTCGCGGCGATCATCGCGAACCTCGCCGGCGGCATCCTCTACGGCGCGGTCGGACCCGCCGCGGTCTTCGGCCTGGGCGCCATCCTGGCCCTCGCCGCGGCGGTCATCGGGTGGTTCGCGTTCCCGCGTGGCGGACCGTCGCCCATGCGACAATCACGCTCGTGACCCACCCCTGGACGAACCCGGAACTGACGGGCTTCGGTCGGCTTCCGATGCACGCCGTCAGGCACGACGAGCGGTTCCTGCTCGACGGCACGTGGCGCTTCCAGCTGCTCGAACGACCCGATGCGGCACCGTCCGACGACTTGCGCGACATCGACGTCCCCGGCTGCTGGACCCGGCAGGACACATGGGACCTGCCCCACTACACGAACGTCCAGATGCCCTTCCCGGGTCAGCCGCCGGAGATCCCCGACGTCAACCCGACCGGGGTCTACGAGCGGACCTTCGAGCTGCCCGAGGCCTACGCCGGCCGTCGCGTCGTCCTCCACGTCGGCGCGGCCGAGAGCGTCCTGCTCGTGACGCTGAACGGGCATGACATCGGGGTCAGCAAGGACTCGCACCTCGCCGCCGAGTTCGACGTGACCGATGCCGTCCGACCCGGCACGAACGAGCTGTCGCTGCGGGTCGTGAAATGGTCCGACGCGACCTACGTCGAGGACCAGGACGAGTGGTGGCACGGCGGGATCACCCGATCGGTGTACCTGTACGCGACGGGCGCCGTGCACGTGGCCGACATCGCCGCGATCGGGGGCCTGGCCGACGACCTTACGACCGGCACGCTCGACCTGACCGTGGACATCGGGTTCGCCGGGGTCGCGCCGACACCCGGCTGGATCGTCGAGGCCGAGATCGAGGGGCTGCTCCCCGCCGTCCGGGCGACGAACGGGCTGCCGGGCGCGCCGAGCTGGCCGCTTCCCGACGTCGTCGTCCGCCATATCGTCGGCGGTCCGCCGGCGGTGGCCGACGACCAAGGCGCGTGGGACGAGGAGTTCCGACGCCAGGCGCCGCCGTTGCCCGGCCGCGTCGAATGGCACCTCCGGATCCCGGACGTGCCGCGCTGGACGGCCGAGACCCCGGCCCTCCACGACCTGCGCATCACCCTGCGGTCCGCGGACGGCGAGGTCGTCGAGCGCCACGTGGTCCGCATCGGGTTCCGGCGGATCGAGATCCGCGGCGTGGACCTCCTGTTCAACGGGCAGCGCATCTTCATCCGCGGCGTCAACCGCCATGACTTCGACCAGCACACCGGCCGGGTGATCGCCCCCGAGTCGATGCGTGCGGACCTCGTGGCGATGAAGCGGTTCGGGTTCAATGCCGTGCGGACCTCGCACTATCCGAACGACCCGGTCTTCCTCGACCTGACCGACGAGCTGGGCATGTACGTCATCGGCGAGGCCGACATCGAATCGCACGCCTTCCAGAGCACGCTGTGCGACGACCCGCGCTACCTGAACCAGTGGGTGAGCCGCGTCTCGAGGATGGTGCTGCGCGACCGGAATCACCCGTCGGTCCTCGCCTGGTCGCTCGGGAACGAGTCCGGCTTCGGGTCGAACCACGAGGCGGCCGCGGCCTGGGTCCGCCGTGTCGACCCGTCGCGACCCCTGCACTACGAGGGCGCGATCCGCTGGGACTGGACCGCGGACCAGGACGGCAGCGACCTGACCTGCCCGATGTACCCGGCGATCTCGTCGATCGTCGACCACGCCCGCTCCGGTCTCCAGCGGCACCCGCTGGTCATGTGCGAGTACTCGCACGCCATGGGCAACAGCAATGGGACGCTGGCCGAGTACTGGGACGCGATCGAGTCCACGCCCGGGCTCCAGGGCGGGTTCATCTGGGAGTGGTGGGACCACGGCCTGGTCCAGTCGATGCCCGACGGGAGCACACGCTGGGCGTACGGCGGCGACTTCGGCGACGAGCCCAACGATGGCAACTTCTGCACCGACGGCCTGGTCTGGCCGGACCGCACGCCCAAGCCGGCGCTCTGGGAGCACAAGCGGCTGGCGGCGCCGGTCGCGATCGCGTTCGAGCCGCGTGACGGTCGGCTGACGATCACGAACAAGCAGCACTTCACCGACCTGTCGTGGCTCCGCGCGACGTGGGAGGCGACCGTCAAGGGGGAGGTCGTCGCCGGCGGGGACCTCGCCGTGCCGTCCATCGGGTCGGGCGAGACGGCCACGGTGTCGCTCGAGGGGACGCCGTACAACCTCCATGAGTTCGAGGACGTCTGGGTCACGACACGCTGGGTCACGGCGCACGACGTCGCGTGGGCCCCCGAAGGCTTCGAGGTCTGCGCGCTCCAGGTGTCGGTCGGCACCATGCCGACGGCGGACGGCGGCTTCGGGGTCGAGGGGACGACGGAGGCGATCGTCGACGACGCGGGGAACATCCGCCACCCGCTGCTCGCGACGTCGCCCGCCCTGTCCCTCTGGCGCGCCCCCACCGACAACGACCGCATCGGCGGCATGGCCGCGACGTGGGCCGCCTGCGGGCTGGATCGGCTCGAGCGGCGGCTCGTCTCGCTCGAGCGCGTTGACGAGGTGGCGACCATCGTCGACGAGGTGACGACCGGTGCCGGCATCCGGATCGCCCATGAGCGGCGGGTCCACGCGATGCCCGACGGCGGGATCGGGGTCGCCGAGACCGTGACGATCCCCGACGCCATCTCGGACCTCGCGCGGGTCGGGGTCGTCTTCGAGACCGTCGCCGGCTTCGAGGGGGTCGAGTGGTTCGGGAGCGGGCCGCACGAGACCTATCCGGATCGCAAGCGCGGCGGGCTCGTCGGCCGGCACCGCTCCACGGTCGCGGAGCAGTACGTGCCGTACGTCCGGCCGCAGGAGAACGGGGGCCACGCCGACGTCCGCTGGCTCACGCTGACCGATGAGGCGGCGCGTGGGCTCCGGTTCGCCCTCGACCAGCCGGGTCAGGCCTCGGCGACGCACCTTCGAGCGAGCGATCTCGCGGCCGCGACCCACGACGTCGAGCTGACGCCGCGGCCCGAGACGATCGTCCACCTCGACGCCGCGCACCGGGGGCTCGGGACGGCGTCGTGCGGGCCGGACACGCTGCCGGCCTACCGGCTGGGCCCGGGCACGTACCGCTGGAGCTGGACGCTCCAGCCAGTGCCGCCCGCTCCCGACCCGGAATGACCATCGAATGGCGGCCTGACGAGCGCCAGTTCCACCTCCACAACGGCCTCGTCAGCCTGGTCCTGCGGGTCTACGAAGACGGCGAGCTCGGCGCGTTGCATCTCGGCGCGCCGCTGCCGATCGGACGGTCGTATCGGCACCTCGGCCCGGACCCGTTCCCGGGCTTCTCGAACCGCGTCGGCGACCCGGTGCCGATGGCCTATCCGACCAGCGGGACGGGCGACTTCCGCGTCCCGGCGCTCGTGGCGGCCGGCACCGACGGCTCGACCGCGCTCACCCTTCGATACCGCGAGCATCGGATCACCGCCGGAAAGCCTTCCATCGAACCGCTGCCCTCGACATACGTCGAGGCCGACGACGAGGCCGAGACGCTCGAGATCGCACTCACCGACGAGCTGACGGGTCTCGGCGCGGACGTGCGGTTCACGATCTTCGCGGGTCGTCCCGCGATCGCCCGCAGCGCCACGATCCGCGCCGCCGGCCCCGCGCCCCTCGAGCTGCGGACCGCGATGAGCTTGTCGGTGGACCTGCCCGACGCCGACTGGGTCATGGTCGGGCTGACCGGCGCATGGGCGCGCGAGACGCACGTGGTCGAACGCCCGCTCGCCCCCGGTCGCCAGTCGTCGGCGAGCACGCGCGGCGCCTCGAGCGCCCAGCACAACCCGTTCCTGGCGCTTCGCCGGCCCGCCACCGACGAGGCGAACGGCGAGGCCTACGGCTTCAGCCTCATCTACTCGGGCAACTTCCTCGCGGAGGCCGAGGTCGACTCGTTCGCCACGACCCGGGTCCGCATCGGCATCGAGCCCGACACGTTTGCCTGGCACCTCGCGCCGGGCGAGTCCTTCACGACGCCCGAGGCGGTCGTCGTCTACTCCGATTCGGGCCTGGGCGGCCTGTCGGACGCGTTCCACGGCCTGTTCCGCGAGCGCCTCGCGCGCGGGGCCTGGCGCGACCGGCCACGCCCGATCCTCATCAACAACTGGGAGGCGACGTACTTCGGCTTCGACGCGGACAAGCTCGTCGAGATCGCGCGTTCGGCGCACGAGCTCGGGGTGGAGCTGTTCGTCCTCGACGACGGTTGGTTCGGCCGCCGCGACGACGACACGACGTCGCTCGGCGACTGGGTCGTCGACCGCCGCAAGCTGCCCGACGGCCTCGACGGCGTCGCCGATCAGATCACCGCCCTGGGCATGGGCTTCGGCCTCTGGATCGAGCCCGAGATGGTCAGCGCCGAGAGCGACCTCTTCCGCGCCCACCCGGACTGGGCGATCGGCGTGCCCGGCCGGCCACGCACCGAGAGCCGCCAGCAGCTCGTGCTCGACATGGGCCGTCCGGAGGTCGTCGACCATCTCGCCGGGGCCCTCGCCGAGGTCCTCGCCAGCGCGCCGATCACCTACGTCAAGTGGGACATGAACCGCAACATCACCGAGCCCTATGGGCTGGCGCTCCCGCCCGAGCGTCAGGGCGAGTTCTTCCACCGCTACATCCTCGGCGTGTACGACCTGTATCGGCGGCTGACGACACGCTTCCCGGAGATCCTCTTCGAGTCGTGCGCGGGGGGCGGCGGGCGGTTCGACGCCGGGCTGCTCGCGTTCGCGCCGCAGGCATGGACGAGCGACGACACCGACGCCGTCGAGCGGTTGCGCATCCAATGGGGGACCTCGCTGGCCTATCCCCTGAGCTCGATGGCAGCCCACGTCTCGGCCGTGCCCAACCACCAGACCGGGCGGATCACGCCGATCGCGACGCGGGCGGCCGTTGCGTTCTTCGGGGTCTTCGGCTACGAGCTCGACCCGACCGCGCTCGACGAGGCGGAGCGCGCCGAGGTCGCCGACCAGGTCGCGTTCTACGCCCGCCATCGAGAGGTCTTCCAACGCGGGCGCTTCGTGCGGCTCGCGAGCCCGTTCCAGGGCGATCGCGACCAGGTGTCATGGATGGCCGTGGCACCGGACGCGCGGACCGCGGTGGTCGGCACGTACCAGATCCTGCGTCGGCCGTCGCCGGGCCCGCAGCGCCTGCGGCTGCGCGGCCTCGACCCGGCTGCCATCTATCACGTGGCGGCGTGGCCGGCCGGTGACGACCGGGTTGCGCGGGTCAATGGCGGGGAGCGGAGCGGGGCCGACCTGATGGCCGCCGGGCTGGTCCTCGACATCGACCGGGACGAGGCGGCCGAGCTGGGCGACTTCCGGGCACGCCTGTTCGTGCTCGAGGCCGTCTGAAGGCGTCCCCGGGTCAGGGGCGTCGGCGCCTCGCGATGCGACCGGGGCCCTGATCAGCCCTTCGTCGAGCCCAGCGAGAGGCCGCTGACGAAGTGCTTCTGGAGCGCGATGAACACGAGGATCGTCGGGATCGCGGCGAGCAGGGCGCCGGCCGCCAGGAGGTTGGTGTCCGAGAAGAACTGGCCCTTGAGGTTGTTCAGCGCTGACGTGATCGGGCGTCGGTCGCCGTCCTTGAGGAGGATCAGGCCCCAAAAGAAGTCGTTGTAGATGAACGTGAACTGCAGGGTGGCCAGCGCGGCGAGCGCCGGCCGGCAGAGCGGCATGATCACCGCCGCCCAGATCGTCAGCACGCTGGCGCCGTCGACGAGGGCGGCCTCGGTCAGATCCCGTGAAATCGTCTTCATGTAGTTGCTCAGGACGAAGACGCAAAACCCGACCTGGAAGACGACGTTGATGAGGATCAGGCCGGTGTACTGGTTGTAGAGGAGGTCGTTGTCGCTCAGCGGTGGCGGGATGCCGTGCAGGCTGTTGTAGAGCTTGTACAGCGGAACGATGATCACCTGTGCCGGCAGGAGGTTGCCGGCCGTGAAGATGAGCAGCACCAGGAGGTTGAAGCGCCAGCTGAATTCGTGAGACCGCGAAGGCGACCATCGAGGAGATGAGCAGGGTCAGGATGACCGCCGGGATGGTCACGATCAGCGTGCTCAGGTAGTGGAGCGCGAACTCGCCCTGGCCCCACGCGTTGATGAAGTTGTCGAAGTTCATGACCTCCGGCGTCGAGATATAGCCGTTCTTCTGCGTATCGGAGAAGGGCCGAAGCGCGGTGTAGATGCCCCACGCGAGCGGGAACAACCAGAGCAGCGCCATCGCCGTGAGGAAGGCGTACACGGCATACCGACGCCATCGACGCTTGTGCGGATGCGAGACCGCAATCGTGGTCGTCGCGGGCACCGGGGTGGCGGTCACGTCTGGTCTCCTCGGAGCATCCGGGTCAGGAATGCGACGATCGGCACGAGCGAGATCACCAGCAGGACCACCGCGATCGCCGAGCCAATCCCAAGCGATTCAATTCACTGATGGCGTTGTTGGTGATCAGGGTCGAGAGAAGCTCGAGACCGTTCTTGCCGCGGTTGATGATGTACGCGATATCGAACGCGCGGAGCGCCTCGATCGTCGTGATGACGACGATCACCACGTTGATCGGCATCATCACCGGAAAGACGATGCGGAAGAACGTCTGGCGCTCGCTGGCGCCGTCGACCTTCGCCGCCTCGCGAAGGACCGGGTCGAACGCCTTCAGCCCGGCCAGGTACAGCACCATGATGTAGCCCACGTGCCGCCAACTCGTCGCGATGAGCGCCGCCCACAGGTTGAGGTCCGGGTTGCCATACCAATCGATCAGGTTGTCGTTGGAGGTTCGACCGAGGACGTTGTTGATGAAGCCCTGCTCCGGGGCGTACTGAAGTTGCCAGATGATGCCGATGACCGCGAGGGACAGGACGACCGGAAGGTAGAAGATCGTTTGGTAGAACCGCGTTCCGCGGATCTCCCGGTCCAGCAGGACCGCGAGGAACATCCCGAGCGGGGTTGCGATGAACATGAGCCAGGCCAGCCAGATGATGTTGTGCTGGAGGGCCGGCCAGAAGAACGGATACGCGGTGAACAGACTCTCGTAGTTCTTGAGTCCGATGACCTTGGCGTCGAATGGGCTGCCGATGCCGTTCCAGTTCGTGAACGACAGGAAGAACGAGACGAGCGTCGGGCCCCAGATGAGGGCCACGTCGAAGAACAGCGGGATGCCGACCATCAGCCCGAGGACCCATTTGTCCCGGCGGGTGATCAGGCTGTAGCGGCGGCGGATCTTGCCCGGGATGGCCGCCGCCGCCACCGCCCCGTTGGTCGAGCCGGAGGCGGCGGGGGCGACCTTCCCAGTCACGCGATCAGCCACGGTCTCGACAGTCTATATCGAGGCCGTTCGCTGAGGGCTAGAGCGTGTCCCAGAAGTCCTGGATCTTCTTGAGGAAGGCATCCAGGTCCTGATCCGGCTTCTGGAGGAAGTCGAGCAGGAAGGCCTGCATGCCATTCGGGCCGGCGAAGTTCGGGTTGGTGTCACGGTCGAGGAACTGGGTGATCCGTTGCGCACCGCCGATCAGCTCGGCGGCCTTCTTCTGGAGGGCCGTGTAGGCGCTCGTGTCGGCGTCCTTGGACGCCGCGATGTTGCCCGGGTCCTGGGTGACCCAGGCCACCTGAGTCGCCGGCTGGGCGAGGTACTCCATGAAGGCCTTCGCGGCGTCGAGGTCGTCACCGAGCGATGGCGACTTCGAGGCGAGCATGAAGCCGTCGATCGGCGCGTCCAGGGCTTTCTCGGCGTCGAACGCGGTCCCGAAGTTCGGATACGGGAAGAAATCGAGGTCCTCGAGGTCGGCAGCGCCAGCTTCCTGGAACTGCTGGGACACGAACATCCCGAGCAGGTACATGCCGGCCTTCTTCTGGACGAGGGCCTGCGCGGCATCCTGCCAGGTCCGGCCGGCGGCGCCCTCCTGATAGAAGGGGAGCAGGTCCTTGAAGATCTCGAAGACCTGCTTGACCTTCGGATCCGTCCACTTCTCATTGCCGGCCATCAGGCCGACGTGGAAGTCATATCCGTTCTGGCGCAGGTTGATGATGTCGAACGTGCCCATCGCGGGCCACCCGTCCGAATCGCCGAATGCCATCGGGACGAGACCATCGGTCTTCATCTTGGCGGCGAGCGTCTTGAACTCATCGAGGGTGGTTGGCGGGGTGTACCCCTTGTCCGCGAAGACGCTCTTCCGGTAGAAGACCGCCCACGGGTAGTTGTAGATCGGGATGAAGTACTGCTTGCCGTCGTCGCCGGTCGAGCCGACCTTGAAGGCGTCGCTGTAGTTCGCGCCCACCGTGGTCCAGACGTCGCTGATGTCCGTGGCCAGGCCCTGGGCGGCGAAGAACCGCATCCGGAACCCGGAGAACCATGTGAACACGTCGTCCGGCGTGCCCTGGAGGTACGAGCTGATCTGGTCCTGGAACGTGCCGTGATCGACCGTGTTGATCTTCACGGCGATGCCGGAGTCCTTGCTGAACGTGTCGACGATGCCGGCCAGAACCCCCTTCGGCACCGCGTCCGAGTAGTTGGAGCCGAGCGTGACGGAGCCGGTGGCGGCCGCGCTCGCCGGCGCCGATGCGGCGGGGGTGCTGGCGCCTGGCGTCGCCGGTGCGGCGGCACTGGCGCTGCTTGACGCACCGGATGGTCCACAAGCGGCGATGATGGCCGGGACGGTCGCGAGGCCAGCGGCGCCCGCGAGGCCCTTGAGGACCGTCCGGCGCGAGACCGAGCGGGTCTCGATGGGATCTGGCATAGCTGCTCCTCCTGGGACCTGCGACAGAATCAAACAGGTTCACCCGGATTGTGTGCATCCCGGATGGCGGTGTCAAGGATTCCGGGTGCCGTTTTGGGAAATTCCTTGTCTGGTTCCGTTGACTTTCGGCCGGAAGCGCGGCAATCTCTGTTGGACTTCACGGGAAGGGTGGGCGTACGTGTCGGAGGATGTCGGCGGAACCAGGGGCGCGGGGGTGATGCTGGCCCGTCAGCGCCAGGCTTTCATCCTCGAGCGCGTGCGCGAGGACGGCGCCGTCCGGGTCGCCGACCTCGTCCGCGAGCTGGGCGTGTCGGACATGACCGTCCGGCGGGACCTCGAGATCCTCGACGATCGCGGCCTGCTCGAGAAGGTCCACGGTGGCGCGACCTCGATCGCCGGGACGGCCCTGTTCGAGCCCGGCTTCGCGGCCAAGTCCGCGCTCCAGCAGGCCGAGAAGGACGCCATCGCGGATGCCGCCGCGGCGCTCGTCGAACCCGGCATGGCGATCGGCGTCTCGGCCGGGACCACGACGTATGCCCTCGCGCAACGGCTCGCCGACGTGCCGGGCCTGACCGTGGTGACCAACTCGATCCGCGTCGCGGACGTGCTGCACCAGGTGGGACGGACGGACCAGACCATCATCCTGACCGGCGGCATGCGGACGCCGTCCGAGGCGCTCGTGGGCCCGTTCGCGGTCGCCGCCCTGCGGACCGTCCACATGGACCTGGTCTTCGTCGGCGTCCACGGCATGGACGAGCGCTCGGGGTTCACGTGCCCGAACCTGCTCGAGGCGGACACGGACCGGGCGCTCATCGAGGCCGGGCGGCGCCTCGTCGTCGTGGCCGACCATTCGAAGTGGGGCGTCATCGGGATCAGCTCGATCGCGCGCCTGGACCAGGCCGACGTCCTCGTCAGCGACGCCGCGCTCGAGATGGAGGCCCGCCTGGCGCTTACGGCACAGGTCCGGCAGCTGATCATCGTCGATCCGGCCGCTCCGGAGGAACGGGTCGACCGTGCCATCTGACCCTGCAGCGAACGACGGGGTCCTGCCGGCCGACCTGATCGACGACCCGCACCGCCGGTACAACCCGCTCATCGATGAATGGGTCCTGGTGTCGGCCGGCCGCACGCTCCGCCCGTGGCTCGGCGCCGAGGAGCCCGAGGTCACCCACGATCGGCCCTCCTACGTTCCCGACTGCTATCTCTGTCCCGGCAACGTTCGCGCGAACGGCAACCGGAACCCCGACTACGGCACCACGTTCGTCTTCGACAACGACTTCGCGGCGCTCCGGACGGACACGTCCGAGGCGACCGTGGAGCACGGCCTCCTCCGTGCCGAAGGCGAACGTGGTGTCTGCCGGGTCGTCTGCTTCTCCCCGCGGCACGACCTGACGCTCGGGCTCATGTCGCCCGAGGCGATCGGGCGCGTCATCGACGTGTGGGCCGAGCAGACCAGCGAGCTCGGCCGGGACTTCCGCTGGATCCAGGTCTTCGAGAACCGTGGCGCCGCGATGGGCGCGTCGAACCCGCACCCGCACGGGCAGGTCTGGGCTGGGACCGCGCTGCCTGTCGAGGCGGTCCGTGAGTCGGCGAGCCAGGCGGCGCACCTGGCCCGGACCGGCCACCGGCTCCTCCTCGACTACGTGGCGCAGGAGTCGGGCGGGTCGCGGGTCGTCGTCGAGACCGATGACTGGCTGGTCGTGGTGCCGTTCTGGGCGGCCTGGCCGTTCGAGACGCTCGTGATCCCGCGCCGGCCGGCGGCCCGGCTGCCCGAGCTGGACGCCGCCGCCCGCGACGGGCTGGGCCAGGTCCTCATCGACCTCCTCGGCCGCTACGACGGGCTGTTCCGGCGGCCGTTCCCGTATTCGATGGGCTGGCACCAGGCGCCGTTCGGCCGCGAGGACGACATCGCGGGCTGGCAGGTCCACGCCCACTTCTATCCACCCTTGCTGCGCGCCAATGTCCGCAAGTTCATGGTCGGCTACGAGTTGCTCGCGGAGACCCAGCGCGATCTGACCCCCGAGGATGCCGCCGAACGGCTGCGCGCGGTCGTCGTCACCCGCACCCCGACCTTCGACCCGGCCTGATCCAACCGGGCCGCCGCGGCCATGGCGCTGGTCTTCCCCCGGACCGGCGACCGTGGCCGCGGCAGCGCCCGATCGCCGCGGGCCCGCGGCTCCCACCACCGGCCGGCGCGGCCGGCTCTCGGGAGCAGCGTTCCTGCCATCTGCCGCTGTGGTTGGCGTGCGGCAGCTCGGTTCGCGTCAGATGCCAACCACGCCGACACTTGGCAGGATCCGGCCGGTACGGGGCGGTGGCACGAGCGCGGCGGAGCCGTCGGGAGGCCGTGCTCGAGCGTTCGGACCAGTCTCGTGCCGTTCTGGTTGGCATCTGTCAGGAACGGCCGCGTCGACGTTGGCCCGAAGCGAGGCGCCACGCAACGGCGCGGATCCGGGCCGGCCGCCCCTCGGCGCCATGCCCGTCGCGTCCCGTAGCATGGCGCGACACGGACGGGAGGCACGATGCGGCTCTGGGGCGGGCGGTTCGATGGCGAGACGGACCCACGGGTCGAGGCGTTCACGAGCTCGATCGAGATCGACCGTGAGCTCGCCGCGGACGACCTGGCGGGATCTATCGCGCATGTCCGCGGGCTCGGCCGTGCCGGGATCCTGACCACCGCCCAGGTCGACGAGCTCGTCGCCGGCCTGACGGCGTTGGCCGAGGACGTGGCCGCCGGGCGCTTCGAGTGGGATCCGTCGCTCGAGGACGTGCACCTCAACCTCGAAGCCGCGCTGGCCCAGCGGATCGGGCCTGTCGCGGGACGACTCCACACGGGCCGCTCGCGCAACGACCAGGTCGCCACGGACCTGCGGCTGTGGACGCGCCGCGCCATCGACCGGCTCGACGCCGGGCTCGTCGCGTTCGAGCGCGCGCTCGTCGGGCTCGCCGAGCGCGAGGGCGAGGCCGTCCTGCCGGGCACCACCCATATCCAGCCGGCTCAGCCGGTCCTCCTCGCCCATCACCTCCTCGCGTACGTCGAGATGGCCGAGCGCGACCGCGGGCGGCTCGCCGATGCGCGCCGCCGCGTGAACCAGAGCCCGCTCGGGGCCGGCGCCCTCGCCGGCGCGGGGTACCCGCTCGATCGGGAGGCGACCGCGACGGAGCTCGGGTTCGATGGCGTGACCGCGAACTCGCTCGATGCGGTCAGCGACCGCGACTTCGTCGTCGAGGTGCTGGCGGCGGTCGCGCTCGGGATGGTCCACCTGAGCCGTCTCGCGGAGGAGCTGACCTGGTGGTCGAACCCGCGGTTCGGGTTCGTCCGCGCCTCCGACGCGTTCTCGACCGGCAGCTCGATCATGCCGAACAAGAAGAACCCGGATCCGGCCGAGCTCGTCCGCGGCCGCGCGGCCCGCGTCATCGGGGAGCTGACCGGGATGCTGGCCGTGCTGAAGGGCCTGCCGCTCGCGTACCAGCGCGACCTCCAGGAGGACAAGGCGCCACTGTTCGACGCGGTCGCGCGTGTTCGAGGGGTCCCTCGGCAGTGCTCGCCGGGATGCTCGACACGCTCGCGGTCGATCGCGAGCGGATGCGGACGGCCGCGGCCGAGGGCTACACGACCGCGACGGCCGTGGCGGATTCGCTAGTCCGTCGCGGTATCCCGTTCCGTGCCGCCCACCACGTCGTCGGCTCGCTCGTCGCCCAGGCCGAGGCGGCCGGGGTGGGTCTCGACGCGGTCGATGACGCCATGATCGGGATGGCCCTCGGCGCGAGCGGCGACGCCGATGCCGCCACGTTGGCCGCAGACCCCGCGATCGGCGACGCCATCCGGGCCGCCGCATCGATCGACGGCGCGCTCGCCTCGTGCGACGTCATCGGCGGGACGGCACCAGCGCGGGTCGCGGCCGCGCTCGCGGCCGCGCGGGCACGACTCGATGGCGAGGTCGCCGGCCGGAGCTGAGGTCCGCCGCGCCGGCGGGCACGGATCGCCGGGCCTCGACCCTCGCGACTGACGGGCCCCTAGAGCTCTGCCGTCGAGCAGATCGCGACGTCGCGTGCGAGGTGCGGGTCGGGCGCCCAGGCCGTCGCGATGACCACGTGGAACGCGGCATCGGCCCGGCCGTGCTCCGTCCTGGTCGTCGGCAGCCGGCGTGCCGGTACGGTCCCGTCGAACTCGAAGGTCTGCGTCCCACCGCCGAAGTCGCCCTCCCCGGCGAGCTTGGCGACCCACAGGATGATGGTCTCCTCGCGCCCGCCGCCGACCGTCGCCTTCGCGTTGACCCGGAGCTCGAGGCGGACCTCCTGGACCCGCCGCGGCTGGCCCTGCTCGAGCGTCAGCCGGCCACGGAACGGCGAGCCGACGACGAGCGGGGCGGGATCGAGCCAGACCTTGCCGCGGAGTCCGTCGGCCTCGACGTCCGCCTCCGGGTAGAGCGCGTACTGGCCGAGGTCGATGACACCGGCCCGGAGCAGCGCCGTCGGCTGCAGGACCACGACCGGCAGCTCGACGCTCGGGTCGAACCCCGGCACGTCGAGGTTGAGGTGGACCGCCCAGTCGACACGGACCTCGGTGCCCTCGAACGTCGCCGGCCCGAGCGAGGGGACCGGGAGCTGGAACGGGAGCTCGCGCGGCTCGCCCGGCGCGAAGGTCGTGGCGCCGAGGATCTCGACGGGGACGTGCGGCAGGTCCCCGTGCGCGGTGTGGGTCTGGGTGTGCGTGCGGCCGTCCGAGTCGGTCGTCGTCTCGTCGTAGCGCCACGTCTCGACGCCGACGAGCGTGACCCGCGCGCCCCTGATGGAGCCCCCACCGCTCGAGACGATGCGAGCCCGGCCGTCGACGAGCGTGCCCGGCATGAGCTCGGTGCGGTCGAGCTCGAGCACGAGGTCGAAGCTGCCCCCGGATCCGTGTGCGGTCGCCGTCATCGTCCGGACACCCTACCAGCCCGCCGTACCGTGGCCTACCATCGACGGTGATGACGAGCCTCGATGCCATCGCACGCGCCCCGAAGGCGATGCTGCACGACCACCTCGACGGCGGGCTCCGGCCGGCGACGATCATCGACCTGGCCGCCGAGTACGGCTACGCCGACCTGCCGACGACCGACCTCGACGCGCTGTCCGCGTGGTTCCGGCGCGGGGCCGACCGCAAGTCGCTCGAGCTCTACCTCGAGACCTTCGCGCACACCACGGGCGTGATGCAGGAGCGCGACGCGATCACTAGGGTCGCCGCCGAGTGCGCCGAGGACCTCGCCGCCGACGGGCTGGTCTACGCCGAGGTCCGGATGGCGCCCGAGCTGTGCACGAACCGCGGTCTCACGCTCGACGAGGTCCAGGACGCGATCCTCACCGGGTTCCGGATCGGCGAGGAGCGCGCCGCGGCGGCCGGGCACCCGATCGTCATGCGCTCGATCGTGACGGCGATGCGCCAGGCGGCGAGGTCGGTCGAGGTCGCCGAATGCGCCGTGCGCTGGCGTGACGCGGGCGTCGTCGGGTTCGATATCGCCGGCCCGGAGGCCGGCTACCGGCCCACGCGGCATCTCGATGCGTTCGAGTACGTCCGTCGCGAGAACTTCCACATCACGATCCACGCCGGCGAGTCGTTCGGGCTGCCATCGATCTGGGAGGCGCTCCAGTGGTGCGGCGCGGAACGGCTCGGCCACGGGGTGCGGATCGTCGACGACATCACGGTCCGCGACGACGGCTCGGTCGAGCTGGGGCGGCTGGCTGCGTTCGTCCGCGACCGTCGCGTGCCGCTCGAGATGTGCCCGACGTCGAACGTGCACACCGCCGCGGCCCCATCGATCGCCGAGCACCCCATCGACCTGCTCCGGCGGCTGCGCTACCGCGTCACCGTCAACACGGACAACCGCTTGATGAGCGGCGTCTCCCTGTCGAGCGAGTTCGCGGCGCTCGACGCGGCGTTCGGGATCGGGCTCGGCGAGATGGAGTGGCTGACGATCAACGCGCTCAAGAGCGCGTTCGCGCCGTTCGACGAGCGGCTCCGGCTCATCAACGAGATCGTGAAGCCCGGCTACGCGCGGCTACGGGCCGAGGACGCGCGGGTGGTCGCGGCCGGGTGAGCGTCCGGTGACCGAGGCGCGCTGGCCACCTGGTCCGAAGCTGACGCCGAAGGTGATCCTCGAGGGGAGCCGGCTCACCCACAAGACCGACCTCGCGTTCGCCCTCAACGAGCACCCGCGCATCGTCGGGCCGCGGCGGTACCGGTATCACTCGCCGCTCATCAGCGCCGAGTGGTGCGCGTTCACGCCGTATCCGTGGGGCAAGGGACTGATCGACTTCGAGCCCGAAGACCGCGAGCGGGCGATGGAGACCTACGCGACCTGGGTCCGGCTGTTCGAGCTCGAGCCGCACTACTCCTGGATCGTCGACCGTTTCCACCTCTCGACGATGGCCTGGCAGTCGATCCATCGAGGCGTCGACGAGGACTTCGGCTGGCTCGAGGAGCGGATCGAGCCGCTCGGGTTCCACGTCGTGCTGTGCACGCGGCGGCCCGAGACGTTCGAGGCGGCGCGGACGGAGCGGCTCAAGATCTCCGGCAAGCCGAGCCAGTACGACGACCTGGCCGTGTTCATCCACGAGCAGACGGTGCTGCGCCGCCTCGCCGGGACGTCACGGCTTCCGGTGCTCGAGCTCGACATGAGCGACGGGGACATCGAGCGAGGCTGCCAGGCGGTCGCCGACTGGATGACCGGGACCGGCGGGCTGTGGGCGCCGGGGGAGGACGGGTAGGGTCGGCGCCGGCCCTCGGGGGCCCCCGGGATCACGACCCCCGGATCACGACCCCCGGATCACGACCCGCCGAGCGCGTACCGGATGTCCGGGATGACCGCCACGTACCCGAGCACGACCGCGATGAGCAGCAGGAGCCGTCCGGCACGGGTGAGGTTCCGTGGGCGGACGGTCTGACCGCGAAGCCGCAGGCGCCACCAGGCGAGCGTGGCAACGCCGACGGCCACGAGGCCGAGACCGACCAGCACCATCGCCGGGTCCTTCGACGCCAGGAACCCGAGCACCGCGAACGGGAGGATGAGCACGGCCCCGAGCAACGACAGGACCGCGTATGCGACCGTCGCGCCGCTCCCGGGCCCGACGGCGCGCGGGAGCCGGCGGTCCAGCCAGTCGTCGACGAGGCCGAACAGCAGCCCGATGATCGCGACCACGAGCAGGAGGGCGACGACGACGCGGGCGTCGTTTCGAAGGACGAAGAAATCCGAATTGCCCGCCTCGATGAGCCCGGACGCCCCGATCCCGACCGCGATCGGCATGGCGAGGATCGCTCGGCGGATGCCCGTGTCGGGGATCCACGGCGAGACCACGACCCAGACGGTCGCCGCGAGCAGGCCGACCACCATGCCGGTGAGCAGCAGGCCGACGGTCCCATCGAACGTGATGGCACCGATCCGGAAGCCGTTCGACGTGAAGTCGCCGGTGGCTTCTGGCACGAGCAATGCGGCGACCCGCATCGCGATCCGGCCGCCGATGCCCGCGCCGACGATCCCGACGAGGGCGCCGGTGAGCCCACCGCGCGCGATGTCGCGCAGGATCCCCGAGAGCGGCGAGACCACCGGATCGACAGCGGCGATCGTCGCGGGCGCAGCCGTCGTCGTCATCGCTGGCGTCGCCCCGGACATGGTGCTCCTCCGCGTGACGGTATAGCGTAACGCGCTATATAGCGGCGAACCCGCAGCGGTGTCAAGCCTCGCGGCCGGCCCGCGACCGGCCGGCAGCGCCACCACGACCGGCTGCAGCGCGGCCGCCGCTATCCGGCCGGCAGCGCCACCACGAACCGGCCGACGCTCGGCCGCCGCTATCCGGCCGGCAGCGCCACCACGAACCGGCTGCTGGCGAAGCCATTGGGCTCGATGAAGATGCGCCCACCCATCGCGGTCATCAGTCGCCGAGCGGCGAACAGGCCGATCCCGGACCCTCTCGACCGGCCGCGACCCTCCACGCGGACGAACGGCTCGAAGACGCTCTCCCAGTCCTCGATCGGCACGCCGGGACCGTCGTCGGTGACGTAGACCTGGATCTCGTCGCCGACCCGCCAGACCCCGATGCTCACCCCGTCGGCGGTCGGCGCGTACTTCGACTCGTTCTCGAGGAGCTGCTCGAGGACCTGGCGGAAGCGCGTCTCGTCGCCGATGGCGAGGAGCGACTCGGCCGGCCGGTCCCAGCGGATGGGGTGGTCCCGAAGCAGGAGCCGGAGCGTCTCGACGGTCTCGTCGACGGCGTCGACGGCATCGAACGGCGCTCGCGACAGCCCGGTCAGCCCCTCGCCGCGGACCGAGGCGAGGATGGAATCGACGAGCCGATCGAGCCGAGCGAGCTGGTCGAGCGCGGCAGACCGCCATGCCGCCGGGTCCGTCGCGCCGGCCGTCGCCGGGTCGCTGGGCGGTGGTGCCGCGTCGGCCGGGCGCCGCAGCAGACCGGACACCGGATCGGCCGGCCGCGGCGGCGCAGCCGAGGCCGCGTCCGACGCCGCATCGGCGAGCAGGTCGACATACACGCGGACCACCGAGAGCGGTGTCCGCAGCTCGTGCGTCACGACGCTGAGGAGCTCGGACCGGGCGGCGTCGAGCGCGGTCAGCTCGGCCAGCCGCCCCTCGACCTCGGCGGTCAGCCGGCCCTTCTCGACGATCCCCGCGAGCAGCGCGCCGATCGTTCGCAGGAGGTCGATCTCGGCGTCGGTGAACGTGTGCCGGTCGCTCGTCTGGACGTTGAGCACGCCGACGACCTGGTCGTGCCACTCGAGCGGGACCGAGAGCATCCCCGACAGGCCCTCGATGTCGAAGCCGCGAACCCAGGCGAACCGGGGGTCGACGGTCACGTCCTCGACCGCGATCGGCTCGCGGGTCGCGGCGACCCGTCCGGTGATCCCCTCGCCCCAGGCCAGGCTGACCTTGCCGACCTGCGAGCGGTCGAGGCCGTTCGTCGCGGCGAGCGTGAGCCGTGTCCGCTCGTGGTCGGCCAGGTAGAAGGAGCAGACCTCGACATCCATCGCCGCGGTCGTGCCGTCGACGATCGAGTGCATCAGCTCGTCCCAGTCGCGCGCCAGCGTCGCCAGTTGCGCGATCTCGTGGAGGAACGCGAGCTCGTGGAGCCGGTCGGTCATGGGGCCTCTGAGTGTAGCCGCCCCAGCGGCCCCCGCGGCCCTTCCCTCCGCCCCCGATGCAGCAGACAGGCATCAAGCCCCGGGGTGACGCCGCCCGCCCGCCGCGCCTCCCCCCGCCCTTGATGCAGCAGACGAGCATCAAGCCCAGAGCTATCGCCGCCGGCCCCAGAAATGTGCATCAACCAGCTGCCGCCCAACGTGGCCTCGCGAGCGCCGAACGCCCCCGACGCGACGTCAGACCGCGGCCGGTTCCGGATCGGTGACCGTCGTCGGCAGCCCATCGAGCAGCGGGTCGGTCCACGACCACGCGGCCCCGTGCCGCGACCCGACCGCCCCATGCCGCGCCGCCTCCACGCGCAACGGCAGCCCGAAGATCTCGATGAACCCGACCGCCGACGCGTGGTCGAACGCATCACCCTCGTCGTACGTGGCAAGGCTCTTGTCGTACAGCGACAGCGGCGACCGACGCCCCGTGACCACGGCCTGACCGTGATCGAGCCGAACCCGGACCTCGCCCGAAACGACGCGCTGCGACGACGCCACGTACCCGCGGAGGTCGCGCGACAGCGCCGAGAACCACAGCCCGTCGTAGATGAGCCGCGCCAGCTCGTCGGCCACGAACCGGTCGAACCGCAGCGTGTCTCGCGACAGCGTCAGCCCCTCGAGCGCGTGATGCGCCGCATGCAGGATCGTCGCGGCGGGCGTCTCGTAGATCTCGCGGCTCTTGATGCCGACGAGGCGGTCCTCGACGTGATCGACGCGACCGACGCCGTGCGCCGCCGCCGAGCGCGTGGACCCGCTCGACCAGCTCGACGGCCGGCAGCCGCTCCCCGTCGAGTGCCACCGGGATGCCGCCCTCGAACTCGATCGTCAGCTCGATCGGATCGGGCGCGTCGGACGGCGCGACGGTCCACTCGTAGGCGTCGGGCGGCGGCGTGACCCACGGATCCTCGAGGACGCCCGTCTCGCAGGAGCGCCCCCAGAGGTTGACGTCGATGGAGTAGGGGGAGGCCTTCGTGATCGGGATCTCGATGCCGCGCTCGTGCGCGTAGTCGATCTCCTGGTCGCGCGTCAGCCCCATCCCGACCCGCATCGGCGCGATGACCTCGAGCCCCGGGTCGAGCGCGTGGGTCGCGATGTCGAAGCGGACCTGGTCGTTGCCCTTGCCGGTGCAGCCGTGCGCGACCGCGTCGGCCTTCTCGCGACCGGCGACCTCGACGAGGAGCTGCGCGATCAGCGGCCGGGCGAGCGCGGTGGCCAGCGGGTACGCGCCCTGGTAGAGGGCGTTCGCCTGGAGGTGCGGCCAGACGAAGTCGGTGACGAATCGCTCGCGGGCATCGACGACGTAGGCGCGGCTCGCGCCGGCCGACATGGCCCGCCGCTCGACGCCCTGGCGGAGCGACCCGCCGCCGAGATCGACGGTGAGCGTCACGACCTCGGCGTCGTACTGCTCCCGGAGCCAGGCGACCGCGACCGACGTATCGAGACCGCCCGAGTAGGCGAGGACGACCTTCTTCACGACTTGCGGACCTCCCGGACCGAACTCAGTGGCTGCGCGCGGCGGCCGTCGCGACGGGCGATGGCGCCGAACCGATGGCTTGGAACCGTTCGAGCCAGCGCTCGAGGCGCGACTCGTCGGCGAACAGGACGAGGAGCGTATTGTCGCCCGCGAGCGTGCCTTCCTGCTCCCGCAGGGTCGACTCGTCGATGGCCTGCGCGATGACGCTCGCCGTGCCGGGCGTCCCGGTCAGGACGAGGATCAGCCCGCTCCGCCCGATCGTCACCGGGATGTCGGTCAGGATGCGGGCGAGCCGCTCGTCCGAGCCGGTCGATCCCGCCCCGTTCCCGTTCCCCACGTCCTCGGGCGCGACGTAGATGTGGCCGTCGGCGCGGGGCGCCTTCATCAGGCCGAGCTCGGTGATGTCGCGCGAGACGGTGGCCTGCGTGACCGCGAAACCCTGCTCGGTCAGGGCATCGACGAGCTCGCGCTGGCTCCCGACCGAGCGGGTCACGACGAGCTCGCGGATCGCCCGCTGGCGGAGGCGCTTGAGGTCGTGCATGGCGGTCACGACGCGGTCACCGCTGCCACGGCAGTCACGCGGCGCCGACCCCGGCCGTGCGGACGGCCGTGATCCGCGTCCCGAACGTCGGGTCCGAGAGTGCGCGGGTGAGCGCGTTCGGCGCCGACGAGTCCGCGATGATCGCCTCGGAGCCGTCCCATGCCAGCGCCCCGAGCGCGGCGCGGACCTTCGGCACCATCCCGCCGGCGATGACGCCGGTCTCGATGAGATGCTCGGCCTCGGCGACGGTCAGCGTCTCGAGGCGGCGGTCGTCGGCGTCACGCACCCCGTCGACATCGGTCAACAGCACGAGTTGACGGGCACCGAGCCCGGACGCGATGCCCGCGGCCACGTCGTCGGCGTTGACGTTGCAGACGATCCCGTCCGCGTCGCGCGCGAGCGGTGCGACCACCGGCACCTGGCCGCCGACGAGGATCGCATCGAGGAGGTCCCGCCGCAGGCCGACGACGCGCGCGACCAGGCCGAGGTGCGGGATGCGCTCGGCGATGAGGAGACCACCGTCGACGCCGGACAGGCCGACGGCATCGACGCCGAGGTCGCGAAGACCGGCGACCAGCTCGCTGTTGACCACTCCCCGGAGAACCGCGGCGGCCACCTCGAGCGACGCCGCATCGGTGACTCGCAGCCCGCCTTCGAACTTCGACGGCACGCCCAGGCGTTCGAGCCACTCGGTGATGCGCTTCCCGCCGCCATGGACCAGGACCACGGGACGTCGACGCGCGACCGCGGCCACTTCATCGAGGACCTGGGACTGATCCGCGATGGTCGTCCCACCGAGTTTGACGACCAGCACTTCAGACACGGTTCGCTCCGGCTGTCATGTCGTGTACTCGCTGTTCTCGCGGACATACGCCTCGGTAAGGTCGCAGCCGAACGCCTCGCCTCGCCCCGAGCCGAGGCCGAGATCGAGCGAGATCACGAGCTCGGGCGACTCCATCGAGGTCCGGGCCGCGGCACGGTCGAACACGAGCGGCCCACCGGCCGCGCCATCGAACACGGGATGCCCGGCGATCGCGATCCGCAGCCGCGCAGGATCGAGCTCCGCGGCCGTGCCGGCTCGCCGGGTCGCCTCGTCCGAGGACAGCCCGGCGGCCTCGAGGACCGCGGCATCGGCCAGTCGCGCGTTGCCGGCCGCACCCGCGATCCGGCCCCAGTTGGGGTCGCGGCCGTGGGCGGCCGCCTTGACCAGGCTCGACGAGACGACCGCTCGGGCCACGGCCCGCGCATCGGCGTCATCGGCCGCGCCGGTCACCTCGGCCGTGAGGAGGGTCGATGCCCCCTCGCCGTCGGCGGCCTGCTGCCGCGCGAGGTCCCGGGCGATCGCCTCGATCGCGGCCCCGAACGCGGCTGCCTCGGCACTCCCGTCCTCGACCGGCGCCGCGCCGGACGCCCCCGAGGCCAGCACGAACACGGTGTCGTTGGTGCTCGTGTCGCCATCGACCGAGAGCTGGTTCCACGTCCGTGCCGCGGCCGGCCGGAGCAGGCCCCACAGCGTCGATGGCGCGGCGGCGCCGTCGGTCAGCACGACCGCGAGCATCGTCGCCATCCGCGGATGGATCATCCCGACGCCCTTCGCGATGCCGCTCACGGTCACGGTCACTGGCCGACCCTCCGAGTCGGGCAGTTCGACGGTCGTGGTCGCGATCTTCGTCCTCGAATCGGTGGTCCGGAGCGCGATCGCCATCGCCTCGAGCCCGGCATCGGTGGCCGCGAGCTCGGGTACGAGCCGTCCGAGTCCGGCCTCGACCTTGTCGAGCGGCAGTCGCGTGCCGATGACCCCGGTCGAGAGATGGAGGGTCCGCTCGGTCGCGACGCCGGTCGCTGCCGCGAGGAGCCGCGCGATCTCGGCCTGGTCGGCATCGCCGGCCGTCGCCGGTCGCGGCGTTCGCCGAGCCGCTCGTCGAGATCACGGCCTCGGCCCACCCGAACCCGCCGCGCGAATCGCCGGACGTGGCCGCGAAGTGCGCGCGTGACAGGCGGACGGGCGCGGCCGCGAACCTGTTCGGGGTGAAGACGGCGGCCGCGGCGGCCGGACCCAGCGTCGTGACGGCGACGGCCAGGTCCGGCCGACCGGAGGCCTTGATCCCGACCGCCATGCCACCAGCCTTGAAACCGGCAGGCATCGCGGAACGCCGCTCGACCGGCGGGAGGACGGTCGGCGATCCCGGGATCGGGGAAGGTCGCAGCGTGGTCATCGGTCGAAGGTCGTCATCGAGTCGGCGGTTGTCATCGAGTCGGCGGTCGTCATCGGTCGGCGGCTCCCCCTACGGCGCCAGCGGCAGCTGATCGAGGCCGGTCGTCTCGGGCAGCCCGTGGACGAGGTTGAACGACTGGATCGCCTGGCCCGCGGCCCCCTTCACGAGGTTGTCCTCGACGGCGATCGCGAGGATCCGCCCGATCCGCTCGTCGAGCCGTACGAAGATCCGGACCTCGTTGCTGCCGGTCACGTGCTTGGTGGCCGGTGGCGTCGAGACGACCGAGACGAACGGCTCGCTCGCGTACGCCCGGGCGTACAGGTCGTCCAGCTCGGGCTGCGTGATCGCCCGCGTCGGCCGGATGTGCGAGGTCGAGAGGATGCCGCGCGTCATCGGGATCAGGTGCGGGACGAAGTCGACCGCGATCGCGCCCGGGTTGGCGTCCGGGTCGAGGCCCTCGGCGACCGCAACGGTCGCGAGCTCCTGCTCGATCTCCGCGACATGCCGGTGGCCACCGACGCCGTAGGCCGACACGCTCTCGTTGACCTCGCCGAACATCAGGTGCAGCTTGGCCTCGCGGCCGGCGCCCGACACGCCACTCTTGGCATCGACCACGAGATCGCCGATCAGGCCGGCGCGCGCGAGCGGCGCGAGGGCGAGGATCGTGGCGGTCGGATAGCAGCCGGGCGACCCGACGATCGCGATCGGCTCGTCGACGAGCGCCTCGAGCTCGGCCCGATGGAGCTCGGGCAGCCCGTACACCGCGACATCGAGCAGGTCGGGGCGTGGGTGCTCGAAGCCGTACCAGCGCGGGTAGTCGGCGGCGTCGCGCAGCCGGAAGTCGGGGCCGAGGTCGATGATCGCGGCGCCCGCGGCGGCGAGATCGGGGACGAGCGCGGCGGCCGTGCCGTGCGGCAGGGCGAGGAAGACTGCGTCGACCGGGGGCAGCGTCGAGTGGACGGCCAGCTCGGTGGTCGAGAGGTGCGGGTGGATGCCCTCGAGGGGGTCGCCGTCACGGTCGCGGCCCTGGAGCCCGACGAGGTCGACGTTCGGGTGGCGGGCGAGCAGCCGGATGAGCTCCGCACCGACGTACCCGGTCGCCCCGATGATGCCGACGCGGATCCGCCTTTGGCCCCCGGCCTCCCCGGCGGCGGCCGCGGTCGCCTCACGCGTCGCGGATCCCCGGTCGCTCACCCCGCGTTGCGATCGCGGCACGAAACCAGACGGACGGTCCGCCGCGCTCGCGGTCGGCGAGCTGAGCCCAGCGCTCACAGGCGCACCCCACCCTTCACAGAGGGCTGACTCGGGCTCGAGGTCGAGAACGGGTGGACCGCCGTCATGGTCGGATGACTATACACCGGTCCTGCATAGTCATGCAACCGTGGTGCTTCTGTAGTGGAACCCCGCCGGACCCGAAGCCGGACCCGAAGCCGGACCCGAAGCCGGACCCTTTGATGCACCTTTTCGCGACCCCGAGCGGGATGCTGCAACCGTGATGCTCGTCCGCTGCATCAGATCGCCATAGTGGCGCCCGTACTCTGGTCCCCACAACCCGGAGTTGATGCAGCAGACAGGCATCAACCCGGGAGGGTCGTCCCCGTCCGCAAGGAATGTGCATCAAGGGGCGTTGGCTTCGGCCTGCTTCACCTCCCCTGCAGGTCGGCCGCCGCCACGGGCACGGCCGCGCCGGTGCGCGCCGGGATGGTGACGAAGGTCGAGGCGACCGCGACGCCGTTCTCGAGCAGGACGACCCGGAGCTGGGCGCCGACCGCATAGGTCGGGCTGCCGCCGCCGACCCGGCCGAGCGCGAACTGGTAGGGGCCGTAGCCGCCCGGTCCGCCGAACAGCTCGGCGGAGTCGGCCACCCACACGTTGGTCGAGCCCCGGTAGACGCGGATCGCGATCGTCGGCGCCACGGCCGGCGGGCTGGCCGGGGCGAGGACCCGGCCCGACAGGACGAGCTGGTCCAGGGCCGTGCCGACCCCGAGGTCGAGGGTGGTCGTGCTCGGGTCGGGCCCGAGGTTCACGGTCTGGCTGGCCAGCACGGTCGACGAGCCTGGCTCGGTGACCAGGACCGGGCAGCGGTTCGAGGGGCAGACCAGGTTGGGGAAGACGTACCCGCCCTGGGCGTCGGTCGCGACCTCGACGAACGAGGAACCGGTGGTGACCCTGACGGTCGCCCCGGCCAGCGGCTGGCCGCCGGCCGGGCCCCCGCCCGGGCCGAACGGCACGAGCCGCGTGACCGTCCCGCGCAGGACCCGGTGGGCCGAGGGCGGGGGAGCGATCGCGGTCAGGTCGGCCGCCGCCACGGGCACGGCCGCGCCGGTGCGCGCCGGGATGGTGACGAAGGTCGAGGCGACCGCGACGCCGTTCTCGAGCAGGACGACCCGGAGCTGGGCGCCGACCGCGAAGGTCGGGCTGCCGCCGCCGACCCGGCCGAGCGCGAACTGGTAGGGGCCGTAGCCGCCCGGTCCGCCGAACAGCTCGGCGGAGTCGGCCACCCACACGTTGGTCGAGCCCCGGTAGACGCGGATCGCGATCGTCGGCGCCACGGCCGGCGGGCTGGCCGGGGCGAGGACCCGGCCCGACAGGACGAGCTGGTCCAGGGCCGTGCCGACCCCGAGGTCGAGGGTGGTCGTGCTCGGGTCGGGCCCGAGGTTCACGGTCTGGCTGGCCAGCACGGTCGAGGAGCCTGGCTCGGTGACCAGGACCGGGCAGCGGTTCGAGGGGCAGACCAGGTTGGGGAAGACGTACCCGCCCTGGGCGTCGGTCGCGACCTCGACGAACGAGGAACCGGTGGTGACCCTGACGGTCGCCCCGGCCAGCGGCTGGCCGCCGGCCGGGCCCCCGCCCGGGCCGAACGGCACGAGCCGCGTGACCGTCCCGCGCAGGACCCGGTGGGCCGAGGGCGGGGGAGCGATCGCGGTCAGGTCGGCCGCCGCCACGGGCACGGCCGCGCCGGTGCGCGCCGGGATGGTGACGAAGGTCGAGGCGACCGCGACGCCGTTCTCGAGCAGGACGACCCGGAGCTGGGCGCCGACCGCGAAGGTCGGGCTGCCGCCGCCGACCCGGCCGAGCGCGAACTGGTAGGGGCCGTAGCCGCCCGGTCCGCCGAACAGCTCGGCGGAGTCGGCCACCCACACGTTGGTCGAGCCCCGGTAGACGCGGATCGCGATCGTCGGCGCCACGGCCGGCGGGCTGGCCGGGGCGAGGACCCGGCCCGACAGGACGAGCTGGTCCAGGGCCGTGCCGACCCCGAGGTCGAGGGTGGTCGTGCTCGGGTCGGGCCCGAGGTTCACGGTCTGGCTGGCCAGCACGGTCGAGGAGCCTGGCTCGGTGACCAGGACCGGGCAGCGGTTCGAGGGGCAGACCAGGTTGGGGAAGACGTACCCGCCCTGGGCGTCGGTCGCGACCTCGACGAACGAGGAACCGGTGGTGACCCTGACGGTCGCCCCGGCCAGCGGCTGGCCGCCGGCCGGGCCCCCGCCCGGGCCGAACGGCACGAGCCGCGTGACCGTCCCGCGCAGGACCCGGTGGGCCGAGGGCGGAGGAAGTGGGTTGCTCACGACGACCGAGCGGGTGGTTGAGCTGATACCGCCGACCGCGTCAGTGACCGTCAGCGTGACCGTGTACGTTCGGGCCGTGGTGTAGACATGGGTCGTCGACAGGCCCGTCCCGGTGCCTCCGTCGCCGAACGCCCAGGCGTACTGGGCGATCGAGCCATCGTCCGTGGAGCCGTTGGCGTCAAAGGCCACGGTTTCGCCCACGACCGGGCCGGACGGGTTGAACGTAAATGACGCGAGCGGCAGCGCGTCCACACGAACGGACACGGTCGAGCTGTCGTTGGCCTGGGTCGCGTCGGAGGAGTAGGTCGTGATCGAGGCCGTGTTCGCCATCGGTCCCGATGGAGCGCCGCGCTCGACCGTGTATCCGACCTGATAGGTCCGTGTCCCGCCAGCCCCCAGCGCGCTGATCATCGGGATCGCGGTCGCATCCCCGTACGGCATCCCGGACGTCGTGTCGCATGTCGTCGCCGGAGGCACGACCTCGCAGAAGCTGGCGTCGTTCGGGATGGAGGTGTGCGGCAGTCCGTCGGTGATCCGGATGTTCACCGCCGGGCCCGGGCCATGGTTCGTGACTGCGAGCGTGTAGACCAGCCGCTGGCCGGCACCGACGGGACGGGTCGTCGCGTCGTGGTCCGCCGTGACGAGGATCGAGACGTCCGCGTAGTCGTCGTCGTTGAGGATCGTCCCGGTGCCAGAGCCGTCAGCGATCGTCGCGCCGACGGCGTTGCCCAGCTGAACCTCGAAGGTCTCGTCGGCTTCGACCACGGGGTCACCGACGACATTGACCGTGATCGTCTCCGAAGTGTCGCCCGGATCGAACGTGACCCTCCCCGAGCCGGCGTCGTAGTCCGGGCCGGCGTTGGCATCGAAGCCCAACGTCCCCCAGTCGACGGTCACAGACCTCGTGCTCGGCGTCGACAGGGACACCGTGAAGGTCGCTGGTGTCGTTCCCGAAATCGCCCTCGGTCACGGTCACGTCATTGATCGTGACTGTCGAGTCGTCATCGTCGATAAACGTGCCCGTAGCGGACCCGTCGGCGATCGTGGCCTTCACCGGATTCGACAGCTCCACGGTAACGGTCTCGTCGGCCTCGTCGAGGAGATCGGGGACGGGGTGCACGATGATGGTGACCCCGCCCCCTGGGGGAATAGCCGCCGTGCCGCGGTTGAGTTCGTAGTCGGCCGGCGAGGTCGCGGTCCCGTCTACGGTGGTGTAGTCGACCTTCACGACCTCGTCGCTCGGGGGGGACACCTCGATTGTGAAGAACAGGGGCAACGAATCCTCGACCCCGTTTAAGAGCGGATCCCTGATCGAGATCGTCGGCAGATCGTCGTTGGTGATCGTCCCGGTGCCGGAGCCATCGGCGATCGCCGCGGTGCCGTTCGAGAGACTGACGGTGAATGTCTCGTCGGCCTCGACGGTCGTATCGCCGCCCACGTCGACCCTAGCCACGTGCGATGTCTCGCCCGGCTGGAAGGTCAACGTTCGGGAGACGGCCGTGTAGTCCGAGCCGGCCGTGGCTGAGCCGTCGGCCGTCGCGTAGTCGACCGTGATCGCCTGGTCGCTGGGAACCGACATCGACACCGTGAACGTCGCCTGGGTCTGCCCTGCGTCGCCCTCCGTGATCGTGACGTCATCGATTGAGATGTCAGATCCGAAGCCCAAGACGTCCACTGGCGCGTGTCGCTCGCTCGTCGTGCCGTCGCCCAGTTGGCCGTGGTTGTTGTCGCCCCAGCACTTGACTACCCCATCGCTCGAGAGCGCACAGGTGTGCCGATTGCCGGCCCCGACCGCGACGATGCCCGTCACGCCCGTTACCGCGACCGGGGTCGGACTGGCGTTGCTCGGCGATCCGTCGCCGAGCTGCCCAAAGGTGTTTTGGCCCCAGCACTTCAGACTGGATGACGCCATGACGACACACGTGTGGTAATTGCCCGCTGAGATGGCCACCACATCGCTCGACAGGCCGAGCACGGCGACGGGGACCGGTGAGCCTTCTCTCGTGACCGTACCGATGCCGAGCTGACCCGCCTGATTGTTGCCCCAACACTCGACCCCCCCTGATGCCGTCACCGCACACGTGTGCGCGTTTCCAGCGGAGATGGCCACGACACCCGACAGGCCCGATACATCGACGGGGATCGACGAGCCGACGTTCCTCGTGCCGTCTCCGAGTCGGCCCGAGCCGTTCGAACCCCAGCACTTCACGCCACCCGCCGTCGTGATCGCGCAGGAATGGAAGTCGCCACTGGCGATCGCCACGACTCCACTCGAGAGGCCCGAAACGGTCACAGGGGTGGAGTGGTTGCCTCCCGGCGACCCCAAGCTGGCCGTCCCTGTTCGAACCCCAGCACTGCACACTGCCGAAGCTGGTGAGGGCACACGTGTGCTCGACGCCTGTCGCAATGGCCACGACCCCACTCGACAGCCCGTCCACCGGAACTGGCGTCGAGCTCGAGTCCTCCGTTCCATTCCCGAGTTGTCCAAAGTCATTGGAACCCCAGCACTTCGCGGCGCCTGAAGCAGTCAGCGCGCAACTGTGGCGGATTGACGCCGAGATCGCGGATACGCCGAGGGGCAGTCCCGAGACGGGGACGGCGGTGAGGCGTTCCTCGTTCGAGCCATCTCCCAATTGGAGCATCGAGTTGTCGCCCCAGCACGTCGCCTCGCCGCGTGCCGTCACGGCGCACGTGTGGTCGAAGCCTGCGTCGATCGGCACGGACGCGATCGCCAGGTCGTCGTCGATGATCGTGCCCGTCGCGTTGGCGTCGAAGATGACGGCGTTGTCGGCGCCCGACAGGTTGACCGTGAACGTCTCGTCCGGTTCGTCGAGGACGTCGCCGACCACATCGATCGTCAGGGTCTTCGCGATCTCGCCCGGCGCGAAGGACACGTCGTCCGCGGCAGGCATGTAGTCCGCCGGCGCCGTCGCGGTTCCGTCGGCCGTCGCGTAGGCGACGCGCACGGTGTTGGCGCTCGGGGCGGACAGCGAAACGTGGAAGGTCATGGTGGTCGTGCCCGCATCGCCCTCGGCGATGCCCTGGTCATCGATCGAGATCGCTGGCGGCCGTAGCGCTCGGTCGTCGTCGGTGATCGTGAGCCCGCCGCTCTCCGCGTTCGCGTCGTTGATCAGCAGTGATGCAGGCACGATCTCGACCATCTCGTCGCCTTCGACGAGCGTGTCGCCGATGACCTGGAACGCGATGACCTGGCTCGTTTCACCGGGCGCGAACGTCAGGACCTGGGCGTTCAGGTCATAGTCCACGCCCGGCTGCGCGGACGTCGACCTGAAGATCCAGGGGACGTCGACCGGCTGATCCGCGGCGTCGCTGAGGCGCACCTCGAGCTCGACGTCCGTCGAGCCGCTGTCGCCCTCGAGGTAGGACGCCGATCGGACGGAGACGCCGAATCCATCGTCATCGACGATCGTCGCCGTCGCCGTGGGCCTGGCGATCGTGACGTCAGATGAGTCCAGCGTGATCCTGAACGTTTCGTGCGGTTCCGGATCGGGGTCGCCGCGGACGGTCACCGGGATCTGGGCATGGCTGGCGCCGGGCGGCACCGAGAAGGACCCGCTGGCGGTCGTATAGTCAGCCGGCCGATGCGCGGTCCCGTCACTGGTCGCGTAGTCCACCGCATAGGTGTCTGTGGTCGGGTTGTCGCACACGACCTCGAACGTTGCCTCCGAGGTCCCGGACCCGCCCTCATCGACCCGCGTATCGCCGATCGAGCACGTCGCACTCGTCCCGGCCGGCGCCGCAAGAGGCTGCCAGTCCGGCGACGCGTCACGGTCGGAGTTGTGCGTCAGCTGGGTCTCGCCGCCGGAACCATCAGCGTTCGCAACTGAGATCTCCACGTCGCCACCGTTCGAGACGCTCTCGTAGGCGATCTTCGTCCCGTCGGGCGACCAGGCGGGAGCGCGCTCGTTGCCGACGTTGTCGTCGGTGACCACGGTCTGAGTGTCGTCGTCCAGGGACAGGGCATAGATGTCCGCCGACACGTGTTGTTCGACGAAGGCGATCCTGCTCCCATCCGGCGACCACGTGGGGTCGGAGGCATTCCCGTACACGCTGGCCCGCACTTGTGCGGTGCCGTCCGGATTCATCGCATAGATGTCGTCGCCGAAGGGGCCGCTCCTCGAGAAGGCGATCGAGCCGCCGTCGGGTGACCAGGCGGGATGGAGGTCGGCCCCTTGGGTCAACTGGACTCGGCCGGTGCCGTCCGCGTTCACGCTCCAGATCCCGCGATCGGGATCCGCGCCATGGCTGAACGCGATCGTGCTCCCGTCGGGTGACCAGGCCGGCTGGTGGTCGTCGGCTCCGCTCGCCTCACTGCCGGTGACGCTCTCGATCTCCTGCGTGTCGACGTCGAAGGTGTAGATCCCATATGCGCCCTTGACGAAGGCGATCTTGCTGCCGTCCGGCGACCAAGCCGGATCCTCGATGTCGACCCCGATCGCGGCCAGGGAGGCTTGGGAGCCGCCGGTCGCATCCATCCCGAAGAGGTCGAGATGCGCGCCGTCGCGGTCGCTCGAGAACGCGATTCAGACCGTTCAGGCCAGGGAACGCCGCCTGTGCAGCACCAGCCAGCGCCGCGAGCATGGCGACCACCGTGACGGCGATCAGGGGCGCGCTACGTGCGAGGTGCAAGGGCAGTCGCGAAACGATTCCGGCTCATTGCGAACCCCCGTTCAGGACTCGGTTCGGGACCGCACCGACATGCGGCACGGACAAGAGGAGGGGCGGGCGGACCCGCAGCAGACGGCGGGCCCGCCCGATGGCTGTTGGGTCAGCTAGGGTTGGTGGGACTGCAACGAAGCCGCGCGGCTCGGGCCGCCGGCGCCGGCGGCGCTGCTGCCAGGACGAGTGTCCCGACGGCCGCCGCGAATCCAAGCGTTCTCACGGTGGAGCCTCCCGTTCGTCTGCTAGGCGTCTGCTAGCTCCAGTCGCGACGCTACGGACGCGAGGCTCCTCGGGAACCCCCCGGACGGGTACGTTTGATGGCGGAGCGGCGAGGGATCAGCCCAGGGAGTCGTTGCCCATCCGGGCCGCGAGCTCCGTCCGCGACCGAACGCCGAGCTTCTGGTAGACCCGCTTGAGGTTCGCCTGCACGGTGCTCGCGCTGATGAACAGCGCGTCGGCCGCCTCCTGGTTGGAGTGGCCTCGGGCGACGAGCGCCGCGATCTGCATCTCGGTATCGGTCAGGTCGAACGGCGTCGACGGTCGACCACCGATCCGGGCGAGCTCGGCCCGCGCCCGGTCCGCCCAAAGTGGCGCGCCGAGTTCCGAGAACGCGCCCAGGGCGCGCTCCAGCCATTCGCGAGCGAGCCGCTTCCGCTTGGCGCGGCGATGGATCTGCCCGAGAACGAGCATGGATCGAGCCGCCTCGAACGGCAGTCCGAGGTCCTCCAGCAATGAGATCGACTTGACCGCCGACTGCTCGGCGGCGGCGAGATCGCCACCGGCCGCGGCGATGAGGGCGCGTCCGCGGGCGGCCGTCGCCGAGGCCCATGCGCCGCCTCGGGCGCCGGCCTGACGCTCCAGCCGCTGGACGTGCCGCTCCGCTTCAGCGACTTGACCGAGCGACACGAGGACCTCGGCCAGGTCGGGCGTGCACGGGATGACCGCCGGCTCGGCAGCGCCGAGATCCTCGAGATACCGAGCGGCGTGTTCGAGGCTCTGGCGGGCCGCCTCATGGTTCGCCAGCGATAGATCGAGGAACCCAAGGACGGCGTGGTTCCACGCAGCGTTGAACCGGTCGTCATTCGCCTCGGCAAGGCGCACGCCGTCGGTGGCCATCAGACGTGCCACGTCGACCTGACCAAGATGCGCGGCTGCCCACGCCTGGTTGAAGAGCACGACGTGGCTCTGCGTCCTCGTCTGGCCGGACTCCTCGACGATGTTCATGGCCTCGGCAGCGAGCTGTGCGGCACGAGACCAGTTCCCGGCCCGGCACTCAAGCTCGGCGAGATAGCACAGGACCTCCTGCTTGACCGTGTACATCGCGTGCCGCTCGTATTCGGCAAGCTCGTGCTCGAAGATCGCGCGGGCGTCGTCGAGTCGGAGTGCCCACATGAGCTGCAGGCCGAAGATCGAGCGCGGCGTCGTGTAGACGGAGCCCTCGGTCCACGAGGCCTCCGTCATCGCTTCGTCCTGCAGGTCGATCGCGTCAAACGTCAGAGCGTCGTTCGTCTCCCCGCGTAGGAACTCGATGAACGCGAGCGTCGCCAGCGCGTCCGCCCGCACCGCGGGCTCGACGTCCCGGCTCGCCCAGTCGACCGATTCGCGGGCACGAGCAAGGGCCTCCGGGAGGTCGCCGAGGTAGAACGCGACCCACGACAGCGCCTGATGGATGCCGCTCTGCAGGTCCGGATCGTCGCCCGCCTCGGCGAGTGCCCGCTCGCACGGCGATCGCACGCCCTCGACCAGGTTCATCCAGCTCATCGATGCCAGGCGGTAGAGCATCTCCGCCCGCTCCGGGCCGCTCGGGGCCGAGGCGATCGTCTGGCGGATCAGGCGATGTGCCCCGCCCGCATCGCCACCGTCGAACAGGTATTCGGCCGCGACGAGGCGTCGCCGCCGCAGTTCGGCGAGGTCAGCGGGTTCGGTCATCTCGCACGCGAGCTCGGCCAGTTCAGCGGCCGCGTCCGGGGCACCGCGGGCACGGGCGTGACGCGCGGCATCCTCGAGCGCCGACGCGACCTCCGGTCTGGGCCCGTCGGCGCCGAGCGCGAGATGGCGGGCTCGCTCCTCCGGGTCGACCGTCAAGGTCGCAAGCTGGCCGTGCAGCGCCATCCGCTCGGCCTGCGATGCGTTCAGGTAGACGGTCGAGCCGAGCAGCGGGTGGGTGAAGCGGACCCGCCCGCCGGCCCGCTCGATGATGCCCGCCTCCTCAGCGCGGCCGATGGCGTCGAGGGCCCGATCGTCCGGCCCGGCGATCTCGACCACGAGGTCCCACGTCGGTTGGGACGTCGCCGCGATCGCAAGCAGCGCGACGCGAGCCGCGGCGGGCACGGAGGCCAGGCGGGCGGACAGCAGCTTCTGCAGGTCTTCCGGGACCGACCAGACGTCGCCTCGCTGCGCGCGGCCACCCTCGCGAACCGCGGCACGGGCGATCTCGAGGGCGAACAGGGGGTTCCCGCCGGTGATGCGGTGGAGCCGAGCGACCACTGGATGCGGGACCTCGGTGCCTGTGCGATCGCGAAGGATCCGCCCGAGCGGCTCGATCAGCAGCGGCCCGACCGCGAGGTGGTGCGTTCGGAGGACGGCCCGGTCAAGCTCAAGCAGGTCGCCCGCCGAATCAGGCGCGACCCGGAGAGACACGAGCGCCGCGATCGCCTCGCCCGAGAAACGCCGCAGCGCGAACGAGAGGACCCGCGCCGATGGCCGGTCGATCCACTGCACGTCATCGACGGCAAGGACGAGTGGGGTGTCGGCGGCCAGGTTGCGGAGCACATGGGCCGTGGCCAATGAGACCGCCCGCTGGTCGGGGGCGCCGCCTGGCGCGTCACTTCGCATGAGGGCGCCGTCGAGCGCGTGGCGGAGCGGTGCCGGCACTCCGGCGAATGCCGTTTCGGGCGCGGTCCCGAGCAGGTCGCCGAGGGCCGCGTACGACAGCCTCGCCTCCGACTCCGCGGCCCGGGTCGTCAGGACACGATGGCCGCGCTCCTTGGCGACCAGGACGCCGGCGGACCAGAGCGTCGTCTTGCCGATGCCGGCGGGGCCCTCGAGAACGAGCGCGCTCGGGCCCGACTCGACGCGGTCGAGGAACCGCGACACATCGTGGAGTTCCGCGTCCCGTCCCACGATCGTGGAGGACGGTCTGTTCACCGGGCCATCTCGCTCCGCCTTCCGCTGGTCGGTGCCCGTATCTTGCACGTCCCGACCGCCGCAGACGGCCCACCTCGCCACGCTCGTCTCGACGGCCGGGGCAAGCCAGCGACCCTGGAATCCCGTCTCAGCCGCCGCCGCCGGTCGACCGCCAGCGAGGACTGGTCGCCTCGAGGCCGCTGCGCCGAGGCAGCTCAACCAGGGGGATCAGCTCAACCGCGGAGATCAGCTCAATTGATGCAGCAGACGAGCATCAACAAAGAAGATGTCGGCGCCGGCCGGCCAAATGTGCATCAAGCGACTCTACTTGTACGAGATCGGCTCCACGGACAGGCGGCCGGCGGACGACGCCCCGCGCGTCCAGATGCGGGTCACGAGATCGGGCACCCACCAGCGCAGGAAGTACAGCCGGCAGCCGAGGCAGTAGCCGGTCGCGGCGAGCAGGGTCTGGAGACCGGCAACGGCGAGCGCGAAGAGCCAGCCGAGGGTCGTCGCGCCCAGCGCAAAGGCGATCAGCGAGAGGATCAGCGCGACCGAGCCCAGGACCTGCGCGAACCGCGGCGGGTATTCGTGCTCGGGCTCGACCGGCCCGAGCTTCGCGACCTTCACGATCCGGCGCCAGATCGCGCCGTAGATCGAGTACTTGAGCCCGAACGCCGCGCTCGACCCGATCGAGAGGAACACCAACGCCACGAGCCAGGGTGTTCCCGTCAGGAACGCCGCGATGAGCACGATGGCGGAGACGCCGGCCCCGAATCGATGCCCGCGCGGGTCGATCATCCGCGCCTTTGGCAGTCGGGCGGCGGCATCGGCGGGGACGGCGGACGGCAACGGCATCGGTTCGGCTCTCCTCTGGGGGATCGAGCCGCCAGCATAGCAAAGAAGTCCGACAGGTCTAGTGGGAATTAGGTTGCGGTAGGGAGTCGGTGGCCGGGCCGTGGGGCGGGCCGTCGGGCGGGCCGGCGGGGCTACCCGGGATCAGCCGCCGGCGATGACGTCCGGTCTGGCGTACGGGCCGGTCGTGATGACCTCGCCCTCGGCGTCGATGGGCTCCGGGCCCGTGATGTGGATCCGGTATCGGTGGTGGACGGCCGTGGCACCGGCCGAGACCATCGCACTGACCGGGCAGTACTTCGTGGCGGACAGCTCGATGCAGCGACGGATCGCGGCTTCGGTGATGTCGCGACCCCAGACCTCGTGCGTCACGGTCACCTCGGTCAGCACCTGTGGGTACTCATCGCGCTGCGACCCCACCGCGTGCACCTCGTACCGATCGACCGACTGGCGCTTCTTGAGCGCGATCGAGATGACGTCCATCGCGGAACAGGCCGCGAGGGCGGCGACGATCGACTCGACCGGCGACAGCTCGTTCGCCTCGATGCGATCGCCGAACAGGATCGAGCGCCCGGTCCCGGTCGCCGCGACGAACCCGTCGTTGCCGTCGTAGACCAGGTCGGCTCGGCGCTCGCGGGTCATGCGCGCACGTCCGCGGGTGTGGCGGCCGGGGCCGCGGGCTCCTCGGGGCCTGGCGCCGCCGCGGCTCCGCGGCCTCGGCCTCGACCGGGCGATCGGCAAGGAACTGTTCCTGGTACAGCCGCGCGTACAGGCCGCCGCGCTCGATGAGCTCGGCATGGGTGCCGCGCTCGACGATCGTGCCGTGGTCGTAGACCAGGATCCGGTCGGCCCGCAGGATCGTCGAGAGGCGATGCGCGATGGCCACGGTCGTGCGGCCCTCCATGAGCCGTTCGAACGCGCGCTGGATGAGCCGTTCCGACACCGTGTCGAGGGCCGACGTCGCCTCGTCGAGGATGAGGATCCGCGGATCCTTGAGCACGACCCGGGCGATCGCGATGCGCTGCTTCTCGCCGCCCGAGAGCTTGTAGCCACGCTCGCCGACGACCGTGTCGTAGCCCTCGGGGAGTTCGAGGATCCGCTCATGGATCGCAGCGGCCGTGGCCGCGGCATGGAGCTCGGCCTCTGTCGCCTCGGGTCGCGCGAACATCAGGTTGTCCCGCACTGATGCGTGGAACAGGTACGTCTCCTGGGTCACGACCCCGATCACCTGGCCGAGCGATGCGAGCTTGATCCGGCGGACATCGACGCCGTCGATCTCGACCGCACCGGTATCGACGTCGTACAGCCGCGGGATGAGGTAGGTCGTCGTGGTCTTGCCACTCCCCGAGGGGCCGACGAGCGCTACCAGTTCCCCGGGGAGTGCCTCGAAATCGACGTTCTCGAGCGCGAACGTCGGCAGCAGCTCGAGCGCGGGGATCGCCGGCATGTCGCCGATCGGCTCGACCTCGTCGATCGTGTCGACCAGCGCCTCGACCGCCTGTTCGTCGACGGCGGCCGCGGCGACGAGGGCATCGGTGTCGTCCTCGGGCCCGTCGTGATCGTGGCCGCGAGCCACCGCCTCATGGGCACGGGCCGATGGCACCACTGTCGTCGGATACCGGAACGAGACGTCGTGGAAGCGCAGGTGCCCGCGCACGCTCCCGGGGTCGAGGTCGATCGCGTCGGGCGCATCGACGATCTCGGGGTCCATCTCGAGGTACTCGAAGATGCGGTCGAAGAGCGCGAGCGAGCCTTGGATCTCGACCTGGACGTTGAGCAGCTGGCCGAGCGGGAAGAAGAGCCGGCTCTGGAGCGTGGTGAAGGCGACGATCGCACCCGCGCTCGCCGCGTCCGGGTTGCCGTTCGCGGCCATCGTGCCGGCGAGCCAGTACACGAACGCCGGCGTGATGCTGAAGATCGTGCCGATGATCATGAAGAACCAGCGCCCGACCATCGCCTGACGGATCTGGAGCACGGCCAGCTTCGCGTTGAGGGTCTTGAACCGGGCGATCGCCGCGTCCTGCTGGCCGAAGGTCTTCGTCAGGAGCATCCCCGACACCGACAGGGTCTCCTCGGTCGCCGCGCTCATCTCCGCGAGCGCGATCTGGGTCTCGCCGCTGACGTCCCGCCGGATCTTGCCGACCCGGAAGGTCAGGTACATGAAGAAGGGGAGCATCACGAGCGAGAGGACCGCGAGCTCCCAGTTCAGGATGAACATCGCGACGACCGTGCTGGTCGCGATCGCGAAGTTGCTCGTCACCGAGCTGGCCGTGTCGGTGACGACGGCCTGGATGCCGCCGACGTCGTTGGCCAGCCGGCTCTGGATCTCGCCGGTGCGCGTCTCGGTGAAGAACCGCAGTGGCATCCGCTGGAGGTGCAGGTACAGCGCGCTGCGCAGGTCCTGCATGACGTTCTGGCCGACGACATTGTTGAGGTAGCTCTGGCCGACCCCGATCAGGCCCGACACGATCGGGATGACGATCATCAGCCCGACGTACAGGTTCAGGTTCTCGTAGTTCTTACCGACGATCACCTGGTCGATAAGGACCCCGAGCAGCAGCGGGTTGATCAGCCCGAGGAAGCTCGTGACGAGGATCGCCATGAGCACGACGAAGACCTGGATCCGATAGGGCCGGAAGAACGCGACGATCCGGCGGATCGTCCGGCCGCGGCGTTCCTTCGGGACCGGCACGAAATCGGTCGATGGGCCGCCCCACATACCGCCCATGCGACCGCCACGGCCGCCGCCGCCACCTCCTCGGGTTGCGGCGCCGCGACCGCCACCCCCGCCGGTCCCACCACCACCGACCGCGCCACCTGTCGCCTGGCGCGTCTGGCCTCTCGGAAAGCTCATCGAGCCTCGATCTTCATCATCGAGCCGACGCTACCACGAAGTGGCGTGCCGGGCGCCCGGCGGCGGGCTCGCCGGCCAGGCCCGCGCGGCTTCCGGCCGTTCCCGCGCGGCTTCCGGCCGTTCCCGCGCGGCTTCCGGCCGTTCCCGCGCGGCTTCCGGCCGTTCCCGCGCGGCTTGATGCACCTTTCTGGCGTCCGCGCGACCACCCCCAATGTCGATGCTCGTCTGCTGCATCTAGATGCCTCTCCGCTGCATACGGGGGCGGGCTGGAACCCGTGCGCAGCCGAATCGGGAGCGTGGCGAGCGCGCAATTGGCATCGGATGAGTGGCGAGTGATCGCCGGTAGATCGGTCGTGCCTATCGTGTTGGCATGCCGTGGGAGACCATCGACATCGCGAACGCCGAGCCGCTGCACGTGCTCGGCATGGAATGGATCGGGCGCAAGTTGCGACGGCGCAGGAACCGGCTCGGCCTGACGCAGCGACAGCTCGAGGCACTCGCCGACGTCGACCAGACCGTCATCAGCCGGATGGAGAATGGCCGGGTTCGGGGCATCCGGTTCGGCCGATTCGCGCGCCTTGTCGGCGCCATGGGCGGCCTGGACGAGAGCGATCCCATCCCGCCGTGGCTCGGATCGCGATCGCGACGGCGACCAGCGATCGTCGACCTGATGGACCTGCCCGACCTGGCCAGCGAGCCCGATCCGGCGGACGAGTTCGGGGAGGGCTGACGAACTGGGCGCGACGGAGCCGACGGACTCGACTTGATGCAGCAGACGAGCATCAAGGTGTAGGACGTCGGGCCGGCGCCCGAAAATGTGCATCAAGCGCCGACGTGGCGGGGCGACTGGCCGGGCGGGGCGACTGGCGGGCGCGGCGGCGGCGACTGGCGGGCGGCGCGGCGGCTGGCGGGGGACCGGCGGCGCGGCGCCGACTACCAGGCGGTTGCGGTCGCGTGCTCGGTGATGCCCTGGGCCTCGAGCCAGCGCTCGGCGTCGATCGCGGCCTTGCAGCCGTCGGCCGCCGCCGTGACGGCCTGGCGATAGCGATGGTCGTGGACGTCGCCGGCGATGAAGACGCCATCGACCTTCGAGCCGGTCTCGTCGTGGACGACGAGATACCCGCCCTCGTCGACCTCGAGCCAGTCGCGGAACGCCTCGGTGTTCGGCCGGTAGCCGATGGCGATGAACACCCCCTCCATCGCCATCGACCGCTCGTCGCCCGTCACGGTGTCGCGCAGCCGCAGGCCGTCGACCTTGTGCTCGCCGAGGACCTCCTCGACGGCGGTGTTCGTGTGGATCTCGATCTTGGGGTGGGCCCTGGCGCGGTCGACCATGATCTTCGAGGCACGGAACGTGTCCTTGCGATGGAACAGGTGCACCTTCGTCGCGAAGCGCGTGAGGAACGTCGCCTCCTCGAAGGCGGTGTCGCCGCCGCCGACGACGGCGATCTCGCGGTCGCGGAAGAAGAACCCGTCGCAGGTCGCGCACGCGGAGACGCCGCGGCCGCGAAGCCGGGTCTCGGAGTCGAGGCCGAGCCACAGCGCCGACGCTCCTGTAGCGACAATGACCGACTGCGCCCGGTACTCGGTGCCGCGTGCCCAGATGCGGAACGGGCGCTCGGAGAAGTCGACGCGGTCGATGTCGACGTCGACGATCTGGCTGCCGAAGCGCTCGGCCTGGGCGCGGAACGCGGCCATCAGGTCGGGGCCCTGGATGCCGTCCGGGAAGCCCGGGTAGTTCTCGACGTCGCTCGTGAGCATCAGCTGGCCGCCCGGGGCCGAGCCCGCGATGACGACCGGCTCGAGGTTCGCGCGGGCCGCATAGATCGCCGCGGTCAGACCGGCCGGGCCGGAGCCGACGATCACGAGCTTGGCATCGACGCCGCCCTCGCCGCCCTCGCCGGTCGTTGGGCCGCCGGGCCGCGCGATGGCCTCGGCGTCGGCGGGAGGCGCATCGACCATCGAGATCGAGAGGCCGCCGAAGGGCTTGTCTGTCATGCGGTCACTGTATCACGATGCCGATACTCCCTGGGGGTATCGGTGCGAGGGTGCGAGGGCGGTCGCGGCGACCGGCCGGGACGCGCCGTCACAGGGCTCGGAGCTGAGGGATCACGTCGCGGCCGATGGTGTCGAGGTGGGCGGGATCGACGAGGTCGCGGACGCTCACGATGATGTGCTGCGCGCCGGCGTCGCCGAGGTCGCCGAACCGGTCGACGACCTGGGCGGCCGACTCGCTCGGCAGGTTGACGTTCTGCAGGGTCGAGTGCTCGATCTCGTTCGGGTCGCGGCCGACCGCGGCGCAATGCTCGGCCAGGATCGCGTACTTGCGGGCGATCGTCTCGGGTGTCCCGAACACGTTCGTGGCATCGGCGTACTTGGCCACGAGACGGAGCGTCTTCTTCTCGCCGCCGCCGCCGATCATGATCGGGATATGGGGCGTGACAGCGACTGCGGGGAGTTCATGAGGCGGCTCGCGTGGAAGTGGCGGCCGTCGAAGGCTGCCTCGGTTCCCCGTTCCGATTCCCACATCTGATGTGCGATCTGCAGGGTCTCCTCGAGCATCTCGAACCGCTCGCCGAGCGGCGGGAACGGGAAGCCGAGGGCCCGTGACTCCTCCTCGTTCCAGGCGGCGCCGATGCCGAGCCAGGCGCGCCCGCCGGAGAGGACATCGAGCGTGGTCGTGGCCTTCACCCACAGACCGGGGAGCCGGTAGTGGACGCCGCCCACCATCAGGCCGAGCCGGGCACGGCTCGAGTTCGCGGCCATGAACCCGAGCGTGGTCATGCCCTCGAGCATCGGTTCCTCGGGGCGGCCGACGCCACGGATCTGGAAGAAGTGGTCCATGACCCAGATCGAGTCGAAGCCGACGTCGTCTGCCTGGCGAACGATCCGTGCCAGGGTCGGTCCGATCGCCTCGGTGCCCCCGGGCCACGAGAACGACGAGATCTGCAGGCCGATCTTCATCTGCGGAGCGTACCGGAATCCCGGGCAGTGGCCCTGGGGAGTGGCCGCCGCGCGGCGCCCGGCGCAGAATGCGCGTCATGACCGACGAGCACGACCACGACCACGACCACGACCACGAGCACGAGCATCACATGCACCGCATGGCGTACGGCGACGCAGTCGAGGCGTATCGGCGCGACAAGGACGAGTACTTCAAGGGCGGCGACCAGAGCCCGATCCCGGCCGGGGAGCGTGAGGCCTTCAGCGGGCTGCCGTACTACCCGGTCGACGAGGCGCTTCGGTTCGAGGGCCTGGCGCTCCAGCCGTACAACGGCGACGAGCCGTCGCACTTCCAGATCCCGACCTCGGACGGCAAGCTCCGGCCCGCGCATCGGGCTGGGACGCTCGGGTTCGAGTTCGGTGGAGAGCCGCGGGCACTTACGGCGTATGTCCTCGACGCGGGCGATCCCGACTCACTGTTCGTGCCGTTCCTCGATGCGACCAGCGGCACCGAGACGTACGGCGCCGGCCGGTATCTCGACCTCGAGCCCGAGGACGACGGCACCTACGAGCTCGACTTCAACTTCGCGTATCACCCGTCGTGCGTGTACGACACGAAGTACTCGTGCCCGCTGACGCCGGCGGAGAATCGGTTGCCGGTCCGGGTCGAGGCGGGCGAGCGGCTCGCGGAGTAGGGCCAAACGGCTCCCCGTATAGGGCATGTGTCCCATATCGCCGTTCGGGGCGCGCCCCGATACTCGGCCCAGGCACTCGCCAGCGAGACCCCCCCGGTCACGCGGCCTGACGACGATCCTGCCCTCCCCCTGGGTGGCCCGTCCGAACGGTCCGGCCGGGGGTGGTGCTGGTAGACGTTCCGGCTCCCGGCTTCCCGGCTCCCGCGCCGCTGACCCGGCTACGATTGCCGCATGACGGCGTCCGCACCCCGCCAACGCAACGTCCTCGACGACGCCATTGGCGTGGTCGACCCCGAGGTCGGGCGCTGGCTGGCCGCGCTTGGCGACGTCCGCGACGGCACAAACCGTGTCCTCGACGAGATCCGGCCTGATGCGATCGACTCGGACCCGGGCGACGGCGGCGACACGCTCGGGACCGTGCTGTATCACGTTGCGCTCGTCGAGCTCGACTGGGTCTACACGGACATCCTCGATCGAGAGTCGGACATCCCGTCGAAGCTCTTCCCGTACGACGATCGGGTCGAAGATGGACGGCTGTCGCCCGTCGTCGGCCAGTCGCTGGCGGAGCATCGGGCGCGGCTCGACACGGCCCGGTCGATGGTGGTCGAGGCCCTCGCGCCGATGTCGAACGAGGAGTTCCATCGCGTCCACGTGTGGCCGCGGCAGGAGGTCACGGCCAGCTGGGTCGTGTACCACCTGATCGACCACGAGGTGGAGCATCGAGTCCGGATCTCGCAGATCCGTGATGCTCTTGCCAAGTAGCCGCCCGGCTGGCCCGAGGCAGTCTTGATGCACATTTTCGGGCGCCAGGCGGGTGTGTCCGGGCTTGATGCTCGTCTGCTGCATATCGGGCGTGCTGGCGGGGTCTGGCGCGCTGACGGGGTCCGGCGGGCCCGCCGGGTCTCGCGGGTTGGCCGGGCTCAGGTCGACGTGACGAGCACCGACGAGGCCATCCAGCGCCATCGAACCGCCGACGTCGAGTTGACCGTTCGCGGGCCCGACGGGAACCCGCTCGCGCGGCATGAGGTCGTCGTCGCGCAGCGCAGCCATGCGTTCCGGTTCGGGTGCACCGGGTTCGAGGCGATCCCGCTGGCGAACGGGGAGCTGGAGGGCGAGGCGGCCAAGCCGGCCACCGAGCGCCTCTACGACCTCTGGCTCGACCTGTTCAACATGGCCACGCTGCCGTTCTACTGGGGTCGGTTCGAGCCCGAGCGCGGGCGGCCGGACACCGCGCGACTGCTCGCCGCAGCGCGCTGGTTCGTCGATCGCGGGGTGCTCGTGAAGGGGCATCCGCTGTGCTGGCACACGGTCACCGCGGACTGGCTGCTGCCGCTGACCGTGGCGGAGATCCGGGACGCGCAGGTCAAGCGGATCGAGCGCGAGGTCACCGACTTCCGCGGCCTCATCGACACCTGGGACGTGATCAACGAGGTCGTGATCATGCCCATCTTCGAGAAGGAGGCCAACGGCATCACGCGCATGTGCGCCGAGCTCGGGCGGGTCGAGACGGTGCGGATGGTGTTCGAGGCCGCGCGGCGGGCGAACCCGGGCGCGACGCTGCTGCTCAACGACTTCGACATGTCGGCCGACTACGAGCGCCTCGTCGAGGACTGCCTCGAGGCCGGGATCGGGATCGACGTCCTCGGCCTCCAGTCGCATATGCATCAGGGCTACTGGGGCGTCGAGAAGACCCTCGACGTGCTCGAGCGCTTCGCGCGGTTCGGGCTGCCGATCCATTTCACCGAGAGCACGCTCGTGTCGGGGCGGTTGATGCCCATGGACATCATCGATCTCAACGACTACCAGGTGACCGACTGGCCATCGACGCCCGACGGCGAGGCGCGCCAGGCCGAGGAGGTCGTGACCCACTACTCGACGCTGCTCTCGCACCCGGCGGTCGAGGCGATCACCTGGTGGGGGCTGCCCGACGGCGGCTGGCTGAACGCGCCGTCGGGGCTGGTCCGGGCCGATGGGTCGCCGAAGCAGGCGTTCGATGCGCTGCGCGGCCTGATCAAGGGCGAGTGGTGGGTGCCGCCGACGCGGCTCGTCACGGACGACCAAGGGCGGATCCGGTTCAGCGGATGGCTCGGGGAGTACGAGGTGTCGGCGGGCGGTCGGTCGGTGGCGGTCGGCGTCGATCAGCCGGGGCCCGTCGCTCTCGAGGTGCGATTCGCGAGCTGAGGCGACGCCGGCCCCTGGCGAACCCATCGCCCTTGATGCAGCAGACGAGCATCAAGTTGTCGGCATCGGGCTCCGCGCCCGAAAATGGGCATCAAACGCGGCCGCGCCCGCCGCGCCCGCGGCGCCCGCGGCGACAAGCACTCACAGCCACACCAGCACCACCGTCGCCACGACCATCACGGCGAGCACCAGGCTCACGACGCGTCGCGTTCGGTCGCCCGTGAGATACCGGCCGAGGGCGTCGCCGCCGGCGGCCCAGATCGAGGCCGTCGGGAGGATCACGAGCATCATCGTGACGGCGATGAGGAGGCTGCCCGCGACGACCGGCAGCTCGGTCGGGCGGAACGTCGTGACCGCGCCGAGCGCGAAGATCCACGCCTTCGGGTTGACCGTCTGGAACGCCGTGGCCTGGAGCAGGCCGAGCGGCCGGGCGATGTTGCCGCGCTCGAGGGCGTGCGACCCGGCGATCTGGTACGCGAGATAAACCAGATAGATCGACCCGACGAGCTTCATCACGACCCCGACCTCGGGGACCGCGGCGATGAGCGCGGCGAGGCCCGCCGCCGCGGCGAGCGCCATCGCCCCGAGCCCGAGCGCGGTGCCCACGATGTGCGGCACCGCCCGGCGGAAGCCGAACTCGGCACCCGACGCCCACAGCAGGACGTTGTTCGGCCCCGGCGTGACCGTGCTCACGAATGAGAAGGCGATGAGGGCTGCCAGCTGCTCCATGGCTCGGACGCTACGGCGGCAGTCGGCCCGGGGTCTTGTACGATCCTGCGATGACGGCAGAGCCGGCGACCGCGATCGAAGCGGCAGACGCGGCGGGCGCGCTCCCGGTGGACGGCGTCTCGATCCGGGCCTGGAAGCCGCCCGTCCCGGGCATCCGCGAGGTGTTCCACGCGCGGTTCACCGAGCACGCCTACCCGCCGCACACCCATGACACGTGGACGCTCTTCATCGTCGACGACGGCGCGATCCGCTACGACCTCGACCGTCACGCGCGCGGCGCCGAGCCGACGGTCGTCTCGGTGCTCCCGCCGCACGTCGTCCACGACGGCCGGCCGGCCACGAGCGACGGCTTCCGCAAGCGCGTCGTCTACCTCGAGGAGGCCGTGCTCGGGTCCGACCTGATCGGCCGGGCGGTCGACCGGCCGGCGATCGCCGACGACGGCGCTCCGCGTCGACCTCTCCGCGCTCCACGGGTCACTCGAGTGCATCGACGACACCTTCGAAGCCGAGATCCGCCTCGGGTCGATCGCCGAGCGGATCCGCGGGTCCCTCGGCGCCGCGGCACCTGAGCCGCCACTGATCCCCGGTCGCGACCTCGCCGAATCGCTCCGCGCCTACCTCGATGCCCACCTGTTCGAGACCGTGACGATGGAGGCCGCGGCGGTCGCGCTCGGCGCCAGCCCGACCCAGCTCGCCCGCGCGTTCACCAACACGTTCGCGATCGCGCCACACGCGTACGTGCTCGGCCGGCGACTGGACGCGGCCCGCGACCGGATCCTCGGCGGCGCGCCGTTAGCGGATGTCGCCGCCGACGTCGGCTTCTTCGATCAGGCGCACCTGACACGTCGGTTCAAGCGGTTCCTCGGGATCACGCCGGGGCGCTTCGCGGACGGCTGATCGGCCGGCGCCTTACGCGCCGCCGTTCCGCGCCGCGTAGATGTCGCGGATCAGCCAGATCTCGGCCGCGTGCCACAGCAGCTCCTTGTTGACCCACCACACGATCTCGATGAGTGGGAGGGTGGGATCGAGACCGTGCGGATTGGCGCTCCGACCGACGGTGTCGAGGTCGGTGTCGGTCATGGTCGCGAGGCCGTCGCGCCAGGCTGACAGGCCTTCGTGCATGAAGTCGATGCCCTCGGCTGCGGTCCCGGGCCACCTGAAGTCGGCGGTCGTCTTCGAGTGCGAGCCGGTCAGCCAGTCGGCGCGCTCGCCGACGCCGGCCCCGAGATGGCCCACGGACCACGCGATCGTCCGGGGCGGGGCGGCGTCACCGCTCGGTGCCCAGACCTCCGTATCAGGGTACGGTAGTGGTCACCCGGGCCGGCGCGAACGGTCCAGACCGTCGGCGCTGGCTCCCACAGGAACTCCTCATCGGTGAGACCCGCGAGACGCTCGTCGAGGACCTCGACGATGTAGTCCCACTGCGACAAGAAGGGGGCGAGGCGGGGCGGCATGGTCGTGTCGGTCATGCCGAGGAGTGTGGCGCATCGAGGTGTCAGCTCGTGTCATGGTCGGCGCCGCACCTCGTCCGGCGTCGTGCGCGGTCCGGCGCCTCGCGGTCGGCTGGGTCAGCCCGCCTGCCTGCTCGTACGGGCGCCCGAAGAACCACATCTCCTTGAACGGCACCGTGATGTGCCAGCGCGTGACGGCGCCCTTGGGGATCGACGCCATGTCGCCGACCTTCAAGTCAAGCGTCGGCCCGCCCTCGATCTCGATGCGCACGGCGCCTTCGAGGATCAGCACCACCTCGCGCTCGGGCAGCGTCCACGAGAGGGGCTCGATGGGGTCGACGTACCGCTCCATGCCGGCGAACGCGGTCTCCTCCTCGACCAGGACGTGCGCCTCGCCGTTGACCTCGGCATCGAACTCCCACCCCTCCGTCGTCGCGATGTTCGAGACGAAGACTCCCCGATCGAACTCCATGATCGCCTCCGTGGTCGGACCTGGATCAGGCGTCGCTGCGCTTGGGCTGATGCACATTTTCGGCGTCAGTGGGCGGAGGGTTCATGTCGATGCTCGTCGGCTGCATCTAGATGCCTGTCTGCTGCATACCGACGGGCGGTGGAGGGCGGCGCCGATGTCGAAATGGTGCATCAGCGGTGCGTTCGCGCACCCCTCGTGACAGACAGGTGACACGGGTCGGGCAGATGCTCGCCTGCGAATGGAGGTCGACCGGGACCTCCGGGTAGGCGGGAGGGACTCGCCGTCGATGGACCGAAACGGGATTCCGCATGGCGTCTGGTACCGTGACTCACCCATCGACAGCCCAGTCGATGGTGAGCCCAGGACATCCGTGACCGAGCGCGCAGTGCACACGACCCGGGGGGCCGAGGCCGAGCGCCTTGTCGTGGACAGGCTGCGCGCCGTGCTCCCTGCCGATGTCGCGCTCCTCCATCACGTGCGCTGGCTTTCGCGCGAGCGCGGGTACGTCCGCGAGGGCGAGGCCGATGTCGTCATCGGTGACCCGGATCGCGGGATCCTCGTCATCGAGGTGAAGGCGGGGCAGATCCGCCGCGACGCGAACGGGACCTGGTGGGCCGGCGAGCCGCTCCCTCGGTCCCCGTTCGAGCAGGCCGCCGACAGCCGGCATGCGCTGCTCCGCAAGCTCAACGAACTGCCCGAATGGACGCCCGGGCTCAGGCCGATCGCCGGCCAGGCCGTCGCGCTCCCGGATGTCGAGCTCGACGGCGATGCGCGGCCGGCTCGCGCTGCTCGGGCCCGACGTCGACGCAGAGCTCATCGCCGATCAGTCGACCTTCATCGACAGCGACGATGGGCGGCGGGAGCTCGGCGCATTCGTCGACCACGCCTTCGAGGTCTGGAGCGGGCAGGCGGGGACCCAGCCGCCCGGTCGCCCGGCGATCGACCTTCTGGTCGCGACGATGACCGAGCCGATCGAGCTGCGGTCGATGCTGCGCAACGAGATCGCCGGCGGCGAGCGGGAGGTCGTGCAGCTGACGCGCGGCCAGTATCGCGCTGCTCAACACGCTTCGGAGCCAGCGGCGGGCCGCCATCGTCGGCGGCGCCGGGACCGGCAAGACGATGCTCGCGGCCGAGAAGGCGCGGCGGCTCGCGAAGGACGGGTTCCGGACGCTGCTCGTGTGCTTCAACTCGCCGCTGTCGGCGATGCTGGCCGGCGAGGTCGAGGCGGTCGCGCGCGACGACCGGCCTGCTCGAGGTCAAGACGTTCCACCAGCTCTGCGAGGACCTGGGTCGCGAGGCGGGCGTGCTGCCGGCGCGACCCGAGCCGGTCCCGCAGGAGTGGTGGGATCGGACGCTGCCGCGGCGCGCTCGACGAGGCGGCCGAGAAGCTCGGGCCGCGCTACCACGCGATCGTCGTCGACGAGGGCCAGGACTTCGACGCCGAGTGGCTCGCTGTCGCTCGAGGGGCTGCTGGTCGACGGCCGCGACGACGTCCTGTACGTCTTCCACGACCCCGCGCAGGCGATCTACCGCGACGACGTCGGTCGCGCAACTCGGCCTGCCGACGTACCCGCTCGAGACGAACTGCCGGAACGCGCAGCCGATCCACGCGGTCGTCGCGCCGGCTGTCGCAGGGCGGCCTCGTCGGCGAGGCGCTGCGGACGGACGGCCGGGCGCCCGAGTTCATCGAGGCCGGCCGACGGCGCGGCGACCGTCGAGGCGCTGCGGAAGCGTGCTCCATCGACTGCGGGTCGACGAGGACGTCATGCCGTGGGACATCGCGGTGCTGACCGGCACGCGGCTCGAGGAGTCGGCCGTCTGGTGGCAGCCGGGCGGCGGTTCGGCAATGAGGTCCTCGGCAATCCCGCGGTCGACGACGCCGGCCACCACCTCGGCCAGCCCGCGCACCGCATGCCCGGACCTGCCGACCGACGCGATCCTGTGCGACACGATCCGCCGGTTCAAGGGCCTCGAGCGGCCGGTCGTGGTGCTCGTCGAGCTGAAGGCGGACGACCGCGAGGCTCGCGCGGCTGCTCTACGTCGGGGCGTCGCGGGCGCGGCAGCACCTGGTCGTCATCGGTTCGCCGGCCGTGCTGGGCCGACTGCGATGAGCTCTTACGACATGTGCGACAGCCCGAGCAATCCGGGGACCGACAGACCATCGTCGAGTTGGTCCCACCAGATGCCGAGGCCGTCTTCGATGATCTCGACGTCCGCCTGCTGCTCTGGCGTCGCACCGTCGAGCCACGGGTACCACGCGGTCGGGATCCCGACGTCACGACCGTCCGTCAGCATGACCCGGACGCGGCCTGCCTCGACGACAGCCGACGCCGCACGCGGCCGCCTATCCGGGCTAGCGATCGAAGAACTCATGCCAACTCGCCAGCAACATCATTCGACTCCCGATGACGATCCGTTGGATCCTCGCGAGCTCGGGCGGATTGTATCCCCGAGACTCACGAAGTCGAACTGGCGAGAGCCAGAAGGCCGCTCGCCCGTTACCGGAGCGCACATGGATGTGGGGCGGCTCGAGGATGTGTCGGTTCTCATCGGAATAGAAGTAGAAGACATACGGACCGAAGCGATGGACGACAGGCACGCACACCTCGCCGATCGTGTCAGCGGGGCCATGAGCATGCCGATCGGCGCTCACCTGGGGCTCACCGCGTGGTGATCGCGACGCCGACCGCGAACCACCTACCGGCGGAGCTCCTCGAGGATCCGGTGGCCACCGACGCGCCGCCAGCGGAGCGCGGGCTCGCCGTCGAGGTCGATCCACTCGAACATGGCGCGACCGTCGGGACCGGCGAACGACCACGTCATCTCGAACAGGCCCGGCGCCGCGACGATCGCCTTGACCCGGAGGTGGTCGGGGAACGGCGTCGACGGCACAGCACGGAAGGCGTCGCAGGCGGGGCTGAACTCCTCGACGACGACGCGTCGGAACATCGTCCGCTCGCGCTTGGTCAGTCGCCGATAGTCGCCCTCGAAGGCGGGCGTCGTCTGGTACCGCACGACCTAGGGACGGTCGAGGTCGGCGAACAGCTCATCTGCGGAGTCGTAGTTGGTGACCTCGCCCTTGGCGACGTGCGCATCGACCTCGCGCTCCATCCGCTGCCAGCGCTCGGACCAGAACCACGCCTGGTCGGCGGGCACGGCGATGGTCGGGCGGAGCTCGATGACGCCGTCCGGGCGCTCGACGACCTCGACCTGGGCCCCGGCCGGTCGAGGTCCGAGGCGGCGCCGGATGTCGGCGGGCAGGGCGATGAGGCCACGCCCCTGGATCGTCACGTAGGTCTTGCCGTCGCGCATGAATTGCAGCATATCAGCATTGCAGCCACTGTCGAACCGATCCGCGAAGTCGTCTTCCACGGGCCGACTCTACGCAGCCGCGCTTACCTGGGGCTCATCCCGTGACGGCGCCAGCACGTTCTGGTTCGAACGAGCCCTGGGATTTGCCGCTACCGCCCGGGCATCAGCCGTACTCGGAGCGCTTCATCGACGCCACGCGCGTCGCGGCGCGGATGCACGCGGATCAGCTGCGCAAGGGGACGACGATCCCGTACGTCAGCCACCTGTTCGGCACCTGCTCGATCGCGCTCGAATACGGCGCGAACGAGGATCAGGCGATCGCCGCGCTGCTCCACGACGCCATCGAGGACATCGAGCCGATCGACCAGGTTCGGGCGGCAGTCGGCGAGTTCGGAGCGGAGGTCCTGCGGATCGTCGAGGCGTGCACGGATTCCGACGAGGTCCCGAAGCCGCCCTGGCGCGAACGCAAGGAGCGCTACGTCGCGCGCCTCGCGACACGGGACGCGCCGGTGCTGCTCGTGTCGGCGTCCGACAAGCTGCACAACGCGCGAGCGATCGTCCGCGACCTGCGCGGGATCGGGCCGGCCGTCTGGGATCGGTTCGACAAGGCCGGCGATCCGCTCTGGTACTACCGCGCCTCGTCGACGGCCTTTCGCGCGAACCCGGCGCACGTGCCCGCCCTGATCGACGAACTGGATCGAACGGTCACCGAGATGGAACGCCTCAGTGCGGGGAGTCCCACGTGATCGTCGCCGGAGCCCGGCTCACCGCCGAGCAGCGGCGGATCGTCGAGTGGGACGAGGGGCCGGTCGTCGTCATCGCCGGGGCGGGCACCGGCAAGACCAAGGTCATCGTCGAGCGGGTCAAGTACCTGCTCGAGACGACGGGCGAGGCCTCCGGCGCCGCCGACCCGCTGCTCCCCGAGCACCTCCTCGTCCTGACCTACAACGTCAAGGCGGCCGCGGAACTCCGAGCCCGGATCGAGGCACGCCGTCGGCGTCGGCCACGGCCGCGCGCATGACGATCAGCAACTTCCACAGCTTCTGCCAGCGGATCCTCACCGAGAACGCCGCCGATGCCGGGCTGCCGCCGCGCCCGGACGTGCTCGACGGCGTCGCCCAGGTGCTGCTCCTCAAGGACCTCCGCCCGGGCCTCGACCTCGTCTACCACGGCACCGAGTGGTGGCTCGGCTAGTTCGTCCAGTTCATCAATCGATGCAAGGACGAGCTCGTCCGCCCGGCCGACTTCGATGCCTTCGTCGCCGAGGAGCGCCGCGTCTTCGAGGCGCGCTACGGCAGCTTCGAGGCCGCCGCCGACCGGCTCGTCGCTCAACGGCAACCTGCGACCGCTCCGCGCGGTCCGACGGCGCCTACGCCTGCGTCGCGCGCCAACGAACGCGCCGAGGCGCGCGGCGAGGCCCGCGACGTACCGACCCCGACGGCGACGCGAAGAGCCGCCGACCAGCGAGGCCCGTCGCACGATCGCCGGCGACGGCGACGGCCGCACCGACGCGACTGGTTCGCCGCCCGACGACCAGCCCCGCATCGATGCCCTCGCCGCCACCTACGTCGTGGACGGCGCCGCGCTCGAGATCCTGCGGCTGACCGAGCTCGCCGCCGTCTACCACGCCTACGAGGACGAGCTGCGCCGCCGCGGCGCGCTCGACTTCGGGGAGCAGATCGCCGCCGTCGCGCAGCTGTTCAAGACGCGGCACCAACGTCCTGCGCCGGTGGCAGCGCCAGTTCCGCTACCTGCTCGTCGACGAGTTCCAGGACGCGAACGTCGCCCAGATCGAGCTCATCGAGCTGCTCGGCCGGACGCCGGACCGGCCCGACAACGTCATGGTCGTCGGCGACGACGACCAGTCGATCTATCGGTTCCGCGGCGCCAGCTTCGCGGCGTTCGCCGAGTTCGATGCGCGGTTCTCGCGGCCGCCGGCGCACGACCCGATCGCGCCACCGCCCGGCCCGCCGACGCGGCTCCGACTCCAGCAGAACTTCCGCTCGGTCCGGCACGTCCTGACCGCGGCGAACCGGCTGATCGGCCAGCAACCAGACGCGGTTCGAGCCGGACAAGCGCCTCGTCACCGAGCGCGGCGGACGGCGAGCCCGTCCACGTCGTCGTCTGCGCCGGACCCGAGGACGAGGCGGTCGCCATCGTCGATGCCATCAAGGCCGCCCGCGCCGACGGCACCGCCCGCGGCTGGCAGGACATCGCGGTCCTGTATCGCAAGCACAAGCACCGCGACGCGATCGTCGCCCGGCTGCGCGACGAGGACATCCCGTACACGGTCGTCGGCGGGCTGTCGCTGTTCGAGTCGCCCGAGATCCGCGACCTCGAGCAGGCGATGCGCGCGGTCGCGAACCCGCAGGACGACGTCGCGCTGGTCCGGATGATGACCGCCGGCCCGTGGCGGCTCGATGCGCTCGAGATCGTCGCCGTGTCACGCGGCCGGCGCAGGTTCGACGACCGCCGGCTGGCCGAGCAGGCGGCGCTCATGGTCGACGACGAGGCCGTCGACGCCGGGCTGCGCGCCAAGCTGCGGATGCTCCTCGGCTGCATCGATGCGCTCAACCCGCTGACCTACCGCGAGGGGCCGTTCACGATCGTCGAGCGGTTCCTCGAGCGGACCGGGCAGGTGCTCGACCTGATCGCCGCCGACACGCTCGAGTCGAAGCGGATGGTCACGAACATCGCGAGCTTCCTGCGGTTCGCGGCGGACTGGCAGGACGCCAACCCGAACGGGACGCTGGCCGGGTTCGTCGACTACCTCGATGCGTACCAGGCCGCCGGCGGCGAGCTGCCGACGAGCGTGGAGCTGACCGAGGACATCGAGGGCGTCCGGCTGATGACGCTGTACCAGGCGAAGGGCCTCGAGTTCCCGATCGTGTTCGTCCCGAGCCTGCTCGACGGGGAGTGGCCGACGCGCGAGGGCTGGGCCGGCATGTTCCCGCCCGAGCTGCTGCGCGAGGCCGTGCCGCCCGGCGACGTCCACACCGAGGAGGAGCGCCGCCTGCTGTACGTGGCGATGACCCGCGCGCAGGAGCGGCTCACGCTGCTGACCCACGGCGGCGCCGCCGCGACGAAGCGGCCGTCGCTGTTCGTCAGCGAGGTGACGTTCCCGAGCGGCGAGGAGGTCTTCATCGTCGATCGGACGACCGGCTCGCTCGACGTTCGGGGACGGCATCGAGGGCCGGCGTCCGCCGGACGACGAGGACGACGATCTCGACGAGGCGTATCGGACGGGTGGGGGAGCGGCCGGCGACGTCGACGAGGACGACGATGACGGCGCCGCCCTCGATGCCGCGGCCGCGCTGGTCCGCCGGGTCATGCCGCTGCCGACGGCGCGCGAGCGACGGCTCGAGCTGCGACTGCGGGCGAGCGAGCTCGTCGGGCTGCTCGAGGCGACGGACGGCGCCTGGCCGGAGGCCGAGGCCGCGCGCGAGCGGTTCGCGACGGAGCTCGCGGGGACCGGCCGCGCGGCGTCGATGGAGGCCGACGAGGCCCGCGCCGCCGGGCTCGACCCGCTGACGTTCCGCTCCGTCGCCGCGGACACCGGCGTCGGCGCGAACCTGCTGCGGGTCGCGCCGCTGCCGCCGACGTTCAGCTACTCGTCGCTCGACACCTAGGACCGGTGCGGGCTGCAGTACGCGTTCCGGTACGTCTACCGGATCCCCGAGCCGCCCGATCCCGCGCCGGCGTTCAGCTTCGGCTCGACGGCCCACGCCGCGTTCGAGGCGTTCACCCGCGAGCGCCGCGAGCGGGCTGGCCCGCGGCGAGCCGCCGCCGACGCGCGAGGACCTCGAGGCGGCCTTCCGGCGCGAATGGAAGCCCGACCGGGCTTCGGCGACCGCGTCACCGAGGAGGGCTACGAGCGCCGGGTCGCGACCCTGCTCGACAACTTCTGGGACGGGCGAGGTCGCGACGCTCGGCGAGGCGCTCGCACGAGGAGCTCGACTTCGAGCTGCGGCTGGACCCCGGCGACGGCGAGCGCGCCCGTCGTCATCCACGGCTCGATCGACCGGATCGACCGGCTGCCGTCGGGCGGCATCGAGGTCATCGACTACAAGACCGGCCGCGTGTCGAGCCAGAAGGGCGTCGACGAGAGCCTCCAGCTGTCGATCTACGCGCTGGCCTGCCGCGACGCGCTGGGCCTCGGCACGCCCGAGCGGGTGACGCTCTACTTCACCGAGTCGGCCACTGCGGCTCAGTCACGACCCGGACGGACGAGCAGCTCGACGCCGCCCGGGACGACGTCCTGGCGCGGGTGGCGCGGATGCGGGCGGGGGAGTTCCCGGCGACTGCCGGGCGAGGCGTGCCGGTGGTGCGACTATCGGGCGATGTGCCCGGAGCGGGCGTGATGAAGATCCTTGTTCATCGCGAGTTCGGATGGGAGGCGGTCGAGCCCGTGACCTTTGCTGATGAAGACCAGCTTCAGTCGCTACTGAAGAGTTCTCCCGGAGCATTATCCGCCCGATCCAGAAGGGCGCGCGCTCGCGACGGTTTGGTGCCGCGAGTTCCCAACCGATGCTGGTCCTGTCGACCTCCTGGGTATTGGATCGGATGGAAGCGTCACGATCATGGAGTGCAAGCTAGCCCGGAACGTGGACGTCCGTCGTAAGGTCGTGGGTCAGGTTCTCGATTACGCGTCAGCTTTGTGCGCATGCCGTCCGACGAAGTCGAGAATAGGTTCGAGCGACTCGAGGGCGCGAACCCCTTGGATGTACTCGGCACGAGGGTGCGAGACCTCGACCCAGAGTGGGATCACGGGTTCCCGAGCTGCACTCGCCACGACGATTGACCAAGGTTCGTTCCGGCTCCTGATAGCTGTCGATGCGATGGACCAGGGACTCAAGCGGATCATCAGCTACGTCAATTCTCGGGCTGGTTCGAGTCAGCAACTGAAGCTCGTCGCCCTCACATTCCCGATGTATGCGCAGGGCGGCATCGAGATCCTGGTGCCCGAGTCGTACGGCGATGAGGCAACGACGGCCTTGTCCGCGCGAGCTCGATCCAAGCAACGCGAGTGGAGCGAACCCGAGTTCCTAGAACTCCTTACCGACGCAGGGCACTCTGTCGCTCGAGAGGTGGCGCAGGACCTCATCAGCTGGATGCGCGAGCATGGAACCTCTCCGTCGTTCGGGCATGGAATGACCGGGCCGCTCTACGTGCACATTCCGCTGGCAGAGTCGGACCGTTCGTTTCCATTGACCGAGCTCGGCGGATTCGGCGGTTCGAGATCCTCTTCAGCGACCTGTCGAAGGCACCCCCTTTCGACGGGCTCGCGGCGAGGCGTGCGCTCAAGGAAAGGCTAAATGCGATACCCGGGGTTTCCATAGGGGACCTGACGGCGGCGAACGCGACATGGACCAGCTTCGCGGTCTCTCGGATCGACTCAGAGGCTCCTCGCAGGGTCCGATCGATGCGCTCGATTGGGTTGCGGCCGAAGTCGCCAGAGGCCAGGAGCGACCGACATGAACGATCGGCGGCGAATTGCCGTCAAGCTCGTTGATCGCAATACCCATGGCTTCAAATGCGGCGCAGCGGCAGAGAGCCTCCTGTTCGGCAATGCGAGACGATCGGTCTTTGAACGGCGCCTGGGCCGCTGCGCGACTGCACAGAGTCTTTCGGGCAACTTGTGTGCCCACCGCGAAGAAGGGAATTCTTCGCGGTGGCTGACTACGACCTCGTCAACCCGGATCCCGCAGCCCTTATCGAGTCGCTGCGGGCATTTGGATATACAACATCGACAGCGATTGCTGACTTGATCGACAACAGCATCACGGCGAACGCCAGGAACATCTGGATCAACTTCTACTGGGATGGGCCTGGTTCGTCGATTCCGGATCGACGACGACGGGCGCGGCATGAGCGAAGAGGAGCTCGTCGCCGCCATGCGACCAGGGTCTCGAAGCCCACGCGAAGTGCGCGACCCGAAAGACCTTGGGAGGTTCGGCCTGGGACTCAAGAGCGCCTCGTTTTCGCAGTGTCGGCTGCTTACCGTGAGGAGCCGTCGCCAAACGGGCAACGTCGCTGCCCGTGCCTGGGACCTTGATGTCGTCGAACGAACCAGCGAGTGGCGCCTGCAGTCTCATTTGCAAGAGCACACGGAAAGGAGCCCTTGAGCTGGCGGCGTCGGAGGTCCGCACGACTGTCCTCTGGGAACGTATGGACCGAGTTGTCGACACCCCGGTTGGCGACCGTCGGGCGCACGCGCTTTTCCTCGGGCTCCAGGCCCAGGTCGAGCGCATCTCGCGATGACCTTTCATCGTTTCATGGAGCCTCGCAAGACGAGACCGCATGCGTATCTGGATGAACGGACAGTGCGTCGAGCCTTTGGGACCCGTTTCTGACGAGGAGGAGCGACGCAGCCGCGAGAAGCGGACCCCACTCTCGGTATCGCGGACTCCGAATTCCAGTGCAGCCGTTCGTACTTCCTCACCATTCCAAGATCGACCAGAAGACGCACCGAGGGCGAGCGGGCCGCGCGGCTGGAATGCCCACCAGGGCTTCTACGTCTATCGCAACAAACGGCTCCTGCTACCGGGCGACTGGCTCGGGCTGGGCCTCCAGAAGGAGGAGCACTACAAGCTTGCCGAATCCAGGTCGACCTCCCCAACTCGATGGACGACGCCTGGCATATCGACGTCAAGAAGGCTGTTGCGCGGCCGCCGGGGCGTTGCGGCCACGACCTCAACGGATCGCCAAGGTGACGCGCGAGATAGCGGCGGGCGTCTACCGGTTCCGGGGCAAGCAGATTGCTAGCGGCAGTCAGGACCGTACGCGATGGTCGTGGCAGCAGCGAGTCACCACGACAAGGTCCACTACCGGATCAACCGGGACCACCCGCTGGTGTCGAGATCACGGGCCAGAGGTCGGCGCGGCAGAAGACCATCGACGCACTGCTACAGTCTGATCGAGGAGACCGTCCCGACTCCGCTGATCACCATGAGTCAGCAACGAGAGCGAGACCGCCCAGGCCGGACGCCTTCGAGACGGCTCCGACCAAGACGTTCGCCATGTATGCGTGAGGTCTACGGCGCGCTATCAAGACCGGTGGCATCACGCCGCGCGCAGGCGATCGAGCGGCTGACGTTCATGGAGCCGTTCGGACGGTATCCCGGCCGCTGCGTCGCGGCGCCTGGCGGACAACCGGAGGGGGAGTAGTGACGCCCGAGCCTACGAGAAGGCGCGCTCCGATCGCGCTGACGCTGCTCGGCGACGGGCTGCGCCACCGAGGCCGATGTCGTCCGAGCGGTCGATTCGCCTCTAGTGCCGTCGGCCCATGCCGGATGGCGGGCCACGATCGCGATGCGCCTCATCCGGGAGGTCGAGAGCAAGGTCAGCGTCTGGGTCTGGCAGATCGAGCGTCCTGGATGACCCGCGAGGATCACCAGGAGTGGCTCCCGACCGGCGGGGCGACATCGACTGGCGGTTCTGGCAGCCGTTACCGGCGCTTCCTCGAGGAGAGCAAGGGCTGCCCGATTCGCGTCGCCGACGCACTGGACGACCTTACCGACCGGATCCTCGGCCGCCTCGAGGATCCGCGGACGGCCCGGCCGTGGGATCGGCGCGGGCTGGTCGTCGGACAGGTCCAGTCGGGCAAGACCGGCAACTACATCGGGCTGATCTGCAAGGCGGCCGACGCCGGCTACAAGCTGATCGTCGTCCTGGCCGGCGTCCACAACAGCCTGCGCAGCCAGACCCAGCTCCGGCTCGACCAAGGGCTTCCTCGGCTTCGACACCCAGCAGGCGCGAGCCTCGACCAGACCGACAACGTCGGATCGGGTGTCGGCCAGCTCGCCGGAGTCGAGCGGCTCCGAGCCGTGCACTCCGCTGACCAACAGCGAGGAGACGCGGCGACTTCAACATCGCGGGTCGCCCGCCAGGTCGGCGTCGACATCGGCGGCAACGACCCCGTCGTCCTGGTCGTCAAGAAGAACGTGTCGATCCTGCGCAACCTCATCGACTGGGTCCACGACGCTCCGCCAGCAGCGTCCACCCCGAGACTCGGACCGGATCGTCGTCCCGGGTGCCGCTGCTGGTGATCGACGACGAGGCCGACCACGCCTCGGTCAACACCAAGGCGGACTATCGAGGACGACGGACTAGGAGACCGATCCGACGGATCAACGGCCTCGATCCGCGACCTGCTCGCCAAGTTCGAGCAGAGCGCCTACGTCGGCTACACCGCGACGCCGTTCGCCAACATCCTCATCGACCCGGAGGCCGAGCACCCGAGCATCGACGAGGATCTCTTCCCGCGCAGCTTCATCTTCAGGCTCAAGGCCCCTTCGAACTACGTCGGGCCCGGCGCAGGTGTTCGGGATCAAGGGCCGACCCGAGCCGGACGAGGATCGCGCGCCGGGCTGCCGATCGTCACGCGGGACGTCGCGGACGAGGAGGACTGGATCCCACGAAGCACAAGAAGGACCACGCCCGGGCCCACCTCCCGGCGTCGCTGATGAGAGGCCCTTCGCGCCTTCATTCTGCCGTGCGCCGCGCGACGGGCGCGCGGACAGACGCACGGGCACAACTCGATGCTCGTCCACGTGACCCGCTTCGTCGACGTGCAGGAGCGCGTCTACGAGCAGCTCTCGACGAGCTGTCAGTCGATGCGGCGACCGTCTGCGCTACGGCGACGGCAATGCCACCGGCCACCAGCTCCGCGACGAGCTCCGCGAGCTGTGGGAACGGACTTCGTGCCCACGACCGCGGCGATTCGACGGGCTCGGCGATCCAGCCGATGTCGCTTGGAGGAGGTCGAGCCGGAACTCGATGCGGCGGCCGGCGGCATCGAGGTCGATGCACGATCAACGGCACGGCGACGGACGCACTTGAGTACTACGAGCATCCCGAGGGGTCTGAGCGTCATCGCCATCGGCGGCGACAAGCTCTCACGCGGACTGACGCTCGAGGGGCTCTCGGTCTCGTATTTCCTCCGGGCCTCGAAGATGTACGACACGCTCATGCAGATGGGGCGTGGTTCGGCTATCACCCGGCTACCTCGACCTATGCCGGCTTATACCTGACCCCGAGCTCCGGGTGGTTCGGCGACATCACGGCGCGACGGAGGAGCTGATGGCCTATTCGACGAGATGGCCGCGGCGGGCGGGCACGCCGAGCGACTTCGGACTTCGAGTGCGCAGCAACGCCGATGGACTGACGGTGACTCGCCCGCCAAGATGCAGCGGGGCCGGAAGGTGAAAGTGTCATTCGCCGGAAACATCTCAGGAGACCGTCAACTTCTACACGGACCCGGCCGAGCGCCGAAGCAACCTTCGCGGCGGCCGAGAGCTGATCGCGGCGCCCGGCCGGTCGCAGGACGACAACGGGCCGCCTCGATCACAGGAGTGGAAAGACGTCGATCCGAGCCGCATCCTGCCGGTTCTACTCCGCGGGCGTTCAAGACGCACGAGGCGGCCCAGAAGGCCCATGCGAAGGCCATGGCGACTACGTCGGCGGTCGCGTAAAGGACGGCGAACTGGTCCGCTGGACCGTCCTGCTCGCATCGAACAGTCAGGCCGGAACCGGACGCGAGATCGCGGTCATCCGTCGGCCTCATCCGGCGCGCGTCACCGTCGGCGAGGTAGGACGATTACGATTGTACGGGGTAGCGGTACGACATTCGCCGACTCGTGAGTCCTGCGGATGAGCTCGTGGTCTCAACGCGACGCTCAGGTCGGCGTCGCGTCGCGAACGACAATCGCGCAATGGGAACGCAAGAGCGCCCATGATGAGGCTGAACAGAAGAGACCGGACCTCCAGAGCGGCGTCAAGATCCGTGAGGAGTCCGCGAGCCGGAGCGAGGGCCTGCTGATCGTCTACCCGCTCGCGCCGCCGACGAGGATCAGCTGGGGCGAAGCGGTCGTCGGCTTTGCCGTCAGCTTCCCCGAGAGTCGCTTGACAGTGCGGTCGACTTTGTCGTCAACCAGGTCTGGCTGCAGCAGGAGTTCCAATGGGACGCCTAGTCACGCCCGAGACTTGGACTGTCGCTCGAAGGATGCACCGGCCGCGGTCGCGGGCTGGTCCGGACGCGGGTCGCACCCGAGTCGCCGCTCGACATCTTCGCCGCGGTTGAGAAGCCGGGCTGTACACGGCTTGTGCTGTTTGGGCTGGCCGACGAGGACGCAGGCGCGTTCATGGACGTCCCCAGGCATCCGGCATCAGATCGGTCCGTCCCGACGGCTGACGGACGGCTGGGGCTTCGCCGAGATTCGCCTGCGTCGACCCGCGCTACGTGGAGGTCTTCACGATCGCTTGCGATGATCTCGCGAGCACGTCAGCCCTCACGCGAGTAGGGACTCGGCCGTCGGACGGCTCGCCGACCGGTTGCGGCGATGGGAGGCGTTCCTGACGCTCGCGGGTCCGGAGGGCCTGAGTCATGGAGCGCCGGGCGGGTCTGTACGGCGAGCTACACGTCCTTCGAACGCACCTTGGCCGTCGATCCAGGAGGTCGCGATCGCCGCTGGGTCGGCCCAGCGGCGCCCACCAAGACTTTCAGGCCGCCGGGTGGGCACTGGAGGTCAAGACCTCGCGCACGAAGCAGCCGGTCTCGGTGCGAATCTCCGGCGAACGGCAGCTCGATGACGTGGGACTCGACTTCCTCGGCCTGGCCCACATCGGGCTCGAGCAGCGCCGACAAGAGCGGGAGACGCTCCCGGAGATCGTTCGATCGGTGCGGGGCTGGTTGCCGACACATCGGCGCAGAGACGTTCGAGGCGCAGCTGATTGCCGCGGGCTACCTCGCCACTCACGAGCCGCGATACCGAGACGACGGAGTACGTCGTACGGTTCGACGAACTGTTCCGCGTCGCGAGCGGGCTTTCCGCGGATCACCGAGCGCGACCTGCCGAGGGCGTCGGCGACGTCACCTATTCAGTCGCCATATTCGGCGCTCGGCGGACTTTCCGAGAGCCGTGGCCGAACGTTCACCGACCTGATGAAGCCCGAAACCCATGACCACGCCGCACTGAGCTTCGCGGACTTCCTGGAGGACCTCCGCCAGGATGTCCTGTCCCGCGCCGAGCTCGAGGGTGAGGAGAAGCTGCTACCGACGGCATTCACTGAGCGTCTTCTCGAGGATCTAGTCTGACGATCGGCGAACTCGACGACGGCGGAGGCCTGCTTATCTCAAGGGGCCGCGATACGAGGTGAGCGGCTACGACCTTAGCGAGGAAGACGGGCGGCTCGACCTGTTCACAACCATCTATACGGGCGCGATGAAGCCCGACACGCTCGCGCCGAGACCGGCGTCGACGGCGGCGATCGACGGTGCGTTCGCGTTCTAGGCGAAGGCCCGGAACGTGGCCTCTACCGGACGCTCGAGGAGGCGTCGCCCGCGTACGACATGGCGCTGCGGATATCGGAGACCGGACACATGGAGCGTTTGCGGGTGTTCGTCTTCACCGACGCGCTCGTGCCAGGGAGTGGAGCGTCCGTCCGCCGAGCGCGATGGCGCTGTGGTTTCGTATCACGTCTGGGACTTGGAGCGCCTGTATAACCTCGCCCGGTCCGGGGCACACCCTGAGCCGCTCAATGTGGACATTGCGTCGCTCGGCAACTACGAGGTGCCGTGCATCGAGGCACCGACGGGCGCCGGGGACTACAAGGCTTACCTGGCCATCTTCCCGGGCCCTGCTCGCGTCGCTGTACTCGACGTTTGGTCCGAGGCTGCTCGAGCTAAACGTCCGCTCATATCTCCAGGCGAGGGGAAAGGTCAACGCCGGAATTCGAAGAACGATCCTCGAGGAGCCCGAGCATTTCCTTGCCTACAACAACGGGATCTCGCTTCACGGCGGCAAGCGTTCGGCTCGAACCCGGCAGGCACGGGACCCTGTTGCTACGGCAATCGACGACCTCCAGATCGTCAACGGCGGTCAGACCGACCGCTTCGATCTTCACGGCGTGGCGGAAGGACAAGGCCGACCTCTCAGCTGGCAGTGGCGGCCAAGATCACGGTGGTCCCGGCGACACTGATCGACGAATTCGTCCCGTTCATCTCGCGCTATGCGAACTCCCAGAACAAGGTCAACGAGGCCGACTTCGCGGCCAACGATCCGTTCCATGTCAGCGTCGAGAAGATGTCCCGGTCGGTCTGGGCTCCGGCTCCCGAAGGTACACCAGCGATGACGAAGTGGTTCTACGAGCGGGCCCGCGGTCAGTACGCCGATGCACTGGCTCGCCAGGACACCCTTGCCACGGAAGAACCAGTTCAAGACCGAGTATCCGCCTCCCAGAAGTTCACCAAGACCGACTCTCGCGAAGTTCGAGCACTCGTGGGAGCAACTACCGCACCTTGTGTCGAGGGAGCGGAGAAGAACTTCCGGGAGTTCGCGATCAATCGGGGGCGGCAGCGGACGCGGTGGACGAGGAGGAATTCGAGACATCGTTGCCCGTGCGATCCTCTTCCGTGTCCACCGAAAAGATGGTGACCGGTCTTGGGCTAGTGGGGTACCGCGCGAATGTGGTCGCCTACTCGATCGCCTATCTGGCTCACGAGACCGCATCTGCGAGTGGATTGGAAGAGGGTCTGGTTGCGCCAAGGATTCCCGCTTCGTGTCCGACGCGCTGAAGACCATCGCGCCAGTCGTGTACGCGACGATCACCGAGCCGCCAGGTGGCGGCGAATGTGGGTGAATGGTCCAAGAAGGAGAAATGTGGGAGGTCGTCCGGAACAAGGTCGATTCGGCTGCCTACTGATTTCTGTTCGGCAGCCCTTGTTCCGTTGATCGACCGGTGCAGGGGTGGGGGAAAGCCGGGAAAGAGTGAGTGACGAGGACGCAGCGCTCATTAGACGAATTAGAGGGCGTCAACGGTGATATCTGGTTCGCAGTCGCACTGGGACGCGAGACTTCGAACCTCTCGAGCTGGCAGCGGTCTATCACATTCAGCCTTGGCAGGCTTGCGAAGCAGCGAAAGGACCCGAGCCTCGAGCAAGCTTTCCCAAGGGCCAAGAATTGGTGGAGGAGGTCGAACGGCTTGGCTTCAAGTCGAGCGACTGAGTACCTCGGGCTACCAAAGCTAGCGAGTGAGCACCGCCCGAAGTCGGTAAGATTCGCTCCACCAGTTCGCCGCCTCGCGTCTCGCACTCCCAGTCACCTCCGCTCGCCCCATCCGAGACTTCTGAGGCGGTCAATGGTTTCTGGCATCGCGCTCTACGTTCGCGCGGAACTTCTCTTGCCAGGAACGTGGCCCGAGTTTTCGGCTCATCAGGCGGGAGATGGCGCAGTCGGTATGTCAGTCCAAAAGCACCGTTGACGAGCACAACCGTTCGGTATTTCGCGAGGACTATGT
>CAVWIK010000003.1:0-1080552 GCA_963755115.1 uncultured Chloroflexia bacterium | reverse complement strand
GGCGCATCTCGCTCAGCTGCTCGGCGCCGACGAGGCGGCACGATCCCTCGGTCACCTCGTGACGGAGGAGACGGACTTCCTTGGCGCAAGCCCCCTGGTACTTGGCGGCCATGCGCGAGACGATCCGGCCGCTCGCGCGGACGCTCGCCACCCGGATGGCCCGTCGCCGGCGACGTCGCGACCGTGGCCGGCTTGATGTCCGTCGCACGGTTCGCCGGTCGTTGTCGTCGGGCGGCGTCCCGATCGACCCAGTCTTTCGGCGGCCGAAGGTCGCCCGTCCGGACCTGTACGTCCTCTGCGACGTCTCGGGCTCCGTCGCGGAATTCGCCTCGTTCACCTTGACGCTGCTCCAGGCCATGGCCTCGGAGTTCCCGAGGATGCGAACGTTCGCCTTCGTCGACGGCGTCGATGAGGTCACTGCCCACCTCAAGGATGTCGCGTCGTTCCTTGAGGTCCGGCACGTGCTGTACCGCGCCGACGTGGTCCGCGCCGACGGCCACTCAGACTACGGAGCGGTCCTTGACCAGTTCTGGGAACACCACAGCTCGAGCATCGATCCCCGCTCGACGGTCATCATCACCGGGGACGCTCGCAGCAACCATCGACCGCCCAGCAGGCGGAGACGCTCAAGGCGATCCACGCCCGGGCCCGGCGGGTCTATCTGCTCAACCCGGAGCCGGTCCCGGAGTGGGACACGACCGACTCGATCGTCGAGCTCTACCGGCCCTACCTCGACGACGTCTTCGAGGTGCGCAACCTCCACCAGCTGGCCGAGGCCGTCCTGCGGATCGGCGAGCCTGCGGGGGTCAACGTCGCGCACGTTGACGCAGGGTCTACGATGCACCAGTTGTTCGCAGAGCGACCCCGCGTTCGCATCGCGCACATCCCCCACGCGACCGCGCCTGGCGACACGGGAACCTGCGGGTCTGGCTTGGTGAGGGAGGAACTGACGTGGGCAAGGGACTCATCGACGACTGGCGGAACTACGTCACGAAGCACCGACTGATCGTGGCCATCATCGGTTGGGCTGGTGGCCACGCACGTGACCACGAACCTTGGCATGTGGTACCACGGTCTCGGGGGATTGCCCGACCTGAACTTCAACCTCCTCAACGGGTACCTCGTGTTCGGGAACGCGGCCAACGCGTTCGGCAAGGATGGGATGCAGGACCCGGCGATCCTGACGGCCTTCGGCGGCGTGGTCCACTACGGCCAGGGCGTCTGTTTCGCCCTCATCTACTCGCGCTCCGGGATCCATCCGCTCCTGCCGATCCCGAACACGTTCTCTGCAACTTCGCCAAGGCGATCATCTGGGGTCTCATCCTCGGGACGCTTAGCGCCGTGTGGTGGATCAACCTCTTCCCGAACCTCGCCGGCCCGGGTGTGAGCGCTGGGTTCTTCGTAGCAACTTCGGTCCGGACCAGATGAAATGGGTGGTCGCGGTCTACCTGTGGCACATCGTCTACGGGTTCACGCTGGGTGCGTTCTACCAGCCGAAGGACATCCCCGAGACCGCCGAGGCCTGTAGGATCGCGACGGGCGGCCCCGGCCCGACGGACACCGCGCCAGGGTCAACGGGCCGCCCGGATCTGGTTGACAGCGCAACGCATGATGGGGAGATTGGTGCCCCGTAACGGGACTTTCGTTCGGACTGCGAACATCGCGAGCCCGGCCGTAGCCGAGTCGCGTCCGCCCGACGGCACGAGGAGGCCAGGATGCGAGCGATCCGCTTCGATGAGTACGGCGACTACGACGTCCTGCGACTCGTCGACGTCCCCGAACCCGACCCTGCGCCCGGCGAGATCGTCGTCAAGGTGGCCGCGGCTGCGGTGAACCCGTTCGATAACACGGTCCGTCGGGGCTGGGTCCCGCAGGTGCCGGCGGGTCTCATCCAGGGCAACGAAGGCGCCGGCGTGGTCGTCGGCGACGGATCGCCGGCGATGCCGACCGGCACCCGCGTGATGTTGATGGGCGCCTACGGCTTCGCTCGCTCGGGTACATGGCAGGAGTACGTGACCGCCGCTCCAGGCGAGGCGACCAAGGTTCCGGACAATCTCAGCGACGTGGAGGCGGCCGCCGTACCGGTGGCATACGTCGCCGCGCAGGCCGGCGCTGACGAACGGCGTCCGATTCGAAGCCGGGGATGACGGTGCTCATCCCCGGGGTCGGTGGTTCGGTAGGCAACGCCGCGATCCAGCTCGCGAAGGCGCAAGGGGCCGGGAGGGTGATCAGTTCGGCCGGGGCGGACCGAGAAGGCGGAGAAGGCCCGCTCCCTGGGATATGACGACGTCGTCGACCTGTCAAAGGAGTCGCTCAGCGAGGGCGTGATGCGGCTGACCGATGGCAAGGGCGCCGACGTCGCACTCGATCGATCGGGGGCGCGATCACGGGCGAGGCGTTGAAGTCCGTCGCTCCGGGCGGGCGCGTCATCCACCTCGGCTACACGGGCGGGACCGACCTGAACGTGAATTCACTCACGCTCATCTGGAGTGTGCTTGGGGCCGGGGGGTCGACGAGCGTCGAGGGGTTCAACATCTACTTCCAGCCGCCAGAGGCCTACGCGGCGGCATGGGCGACCGTGCTCCCGCTTCTCGCCAACGGCACGGTCAAGCCCGCCATCGACCGTTCGTTCCCACTCGAGGAAGCCGCGGCCGCGACCCGACACCTGATCGAGGACCGGCCGTTCGGGAAGGTCGTGCTGACCATCTGAGCCGTTCGATCGCGTGTACGGCTTCCTGCCCACCACGCACCGGGCTGCCGTCTTCGCGGCGGACGCCTGAGACCCAGCCCGCCGTCGTCACCCGCCATCCAGGATCGTGGCCTGTGTCCTAGGATTGGTTGACATGAGCACCATCCCTGACAGCGTCCGCGAGTTCGTCGCCGGCGGGCTGTGGGCCCACGTCGTGACGACGAACCGGCACGGCGAGCCGCACGTCAACCTGGTCTGGGCCGGCTTCGACGGTGACGAGATCGTCTTCGCCTCGTTCTTCGACGCCAAGCGCGCTGCCCGCCTCAGACGCGACCCACGGGTGACCATCTCCTTTCAGGCGAAGGACTACGACGGCGGCGCGCTGTTTCCCTATCTGGTGGTCAACGGCCGCGCGAGTGTCGCCGAAGGCGGGGCGCTCGCGGTGATGGACCATCTCGCCCAGTGGTACATCGGCCCCGGCGCCGAATACCCGGCCCGCGAGATGCCGTCCGGCTGGACCTTCCGCGTGGCCATCGACAAGTTCTATGGCCAGGGCCCGTGGAACGAACGGTGGGTCGAGATGGATCGGGCGAGCCGCGGCGGGTCTTCCGGGTAGAGCGGGCACGAGGACCGGACTCCCGCAGCTCGCATGCGGGCCCGCTGATCGAGCTTCTCCAGCACGCGGCCGCGCCGGAACGTTCATGGCGTGCGGCTCACCCCGGTTGAGCCAAGCGGCACTTCCCAGCGCCTGCCCACGTGGCCAAATTCAGGTGTTGGAGGCGTCTATCGCTTCGTCATCGGACGGAAGTGAGGCACAGGCCATGACCACCGCCAATCTCGAACGACCGCCACGGCACCTCGACCCACCGGCAGAGGCGATCGCGGACGTCGAAGGCTTGCCGGAAACATCGACCGCAGCCGACATCACGCCAGCCGACATCACGCCAGCCGTGACGACCACGGGAGACGTTGCCTTCACCGAGCCTCGCAAGCTCGAAGCGACAACGGTACCTCGACTGACCAGCCAGAAGGTGTGGGCCGAAGTCGGCAAGGCTTCGTTCGCCGTCGTCAGCCACGTCACGCCGGCAGGCGATCCACGATCCAGCGGTGTCGTGTATGCGGAGGAGCGGCATCACCTGTACGTGGCCGTCGCGCCGGACGGTTGGAAGGCGCGCCAGATCGCCGATGGCCAGCATGTCGCCGTGACGATCCCTGTGCGGAAGGGTGGGCTGCTGTCGCTGCTGCTGCCCATCCCGCCGGCGACGATCAGCTTCCACGCGCGGGTGATCGCCCACCCCGCCGGCACGCTCGATCTCGAGGCCGCATCGAAGAAGCTCTTGTCGCTTCTTCCGAAGGACCGGCGCGGCGCGACGGTACTGGAGCTCGTGCCCGAGGACACCTTCCTGACCTACGGGATCGGTGTATCGCTCAAGGCGATGATGGAACCGGCCAAGGCTCGGGGGCGTGTGCCGACGGCTGCGCCATGATGTCGATCCGGGGCGTGTCCCTCGACGCCGATCCGGCGCCCTGACGGGTCATCGCTCAAGGAGGTGGCGCTTCGCCGCGGCGAACTCCTCGTCGGTCAGGACCCCGTCCGCGTGGAGACGACCGAGGGTCGCGAGGCGGTCGGCGATGGAGGCCTCGCGGGGACGGCTTGTGACGCCGCGCCGGCGGCACCCGCGTGGGCCCCGGCCGACAGCGTGATCCCCATCGAAGGCCAGAAGGCGTCGATCCGGGCTCGGTAGTCGGCTTCGGGCATCCCGCCCGCCCGGAACGTCGTCGTGGCGACACGCATCGCCGTGACCGCCGTGACGTGCTCCGGCCCGATGTGCATGCCGTGCCCGCAGACCGGGCAACCAGGTACTCGTTCGCGCCATAGGGCATGACCGGCACGAAGTAGAGGCTGATCCGCTTCGTCGAGTGGATCTCGTGGAGGACCACGTCGTTGTGGCAGTTCGGGCAGCGGACGGGCACCACCTCGCCCCGGTCCTCGACCGGGCCACTTCCCCATCCAAAGACCACGACCACGCGGGGCCTCCCATCCACGAGCCCTCCGGCTCGTCGCGGCGACCGGATCGACCCGCGCACCGATTGTCGCAGCGCGTCGAGCCGGACGCCACCGCCGTGGACGAGCCCTAGGGCTCGCTCAGCTCGGCGTGGTGTCGGCTGCCTGCTCCTCGTCCGGTCCTCGCGTCAACACCGCCACGAGGGCGACGATGGCGACCCCAGCGAGCCAGCCTCCGACCACGTCGCTCGGGTAATGGACGCCGAGCGCGATCCGCGACAGGCCGATGAGGGCGATGAGTGATACCAGGCCAATCGCACTGAGCCCGCGTACCCGTGGCCGAGAGATCGCTGCGCCACACCAGCAGGGCGATGAGCCCGTACGTGACCGTGCTGTTGAGGGTGTGGCCCGACGGGAAGGAGAACCCAGACGCCTCGACCAGCGCGCCCTCCGGCGGTCGGACCCGGCCGACCGAGACCTTGACGACCGAGGTCCAGAGCGCCGCCCCGATGAGCGCCGATCCGTAGATGACCGCGGTCCGGACGCGACCCTGCAGCACGAGGGTCACGACGACGGCGATGCCGAACGGGATGAGGATCCCGGCACCCGCCGCGGTGAGCGCGAGCCAGACGTCCGTGGGCACCGGGAGGCCCTGCACGAAGGCGATGACCGGGTCGTCGAACCCGACCGCGTCCCGCTCGTTGACCACCACGGCCAGAAGCACGAACGCGATCGCACAGACGAGCCCGATCCACGTCCACGGATCGTTCCGGAGTCGGGGCGATCGATCGGTCACAGACGACAGACTAGTGCGGGTGCAGGAGGTCGTCGCGCAGTGCCGTGGCGTGTCCTCGGAGTACCATCGTCGTGCGCGCGACGGTGATGCCGACACACTCCGCCCCCAAGGAGGATGCATGGGGTACAACCTCCGGAACCGCAACTTCACGAAGCTGCTCGACTTCAGCCCGCGCGAGATCCTGCTTCCTGCTGGACCTCTCGCGCGACCTGAAGCGGGCGAAGTACGGCGGCTACGAGCAGCAGCGCCTGCGCGGCAAGAACATCGCGATCATCTTCGAGAAGACCTCGACCCGGACGCGCGTGTCGTTCGAGGTCGCCGCCTACGACCAGGGCGCCCACGTGACGTACCTCGGGCCGAGGGCTCGCAGATCGGCCACAAGGAGTCCATGAAGGACACCGCCCGGGTCCTCGGCCGGATCTTCGACGGCATCGAGTACCGCGGCTTCGGCCAGGACATCGTCGAGGAGCTCGCCGAGTTCGCCGGCGTGCCGGTCTGGAACGGCCTGACCGACGAATACCACCCGACGCAGATCCTCGCCGACGTCCTGACGATGACCGAGTTCAGCGACAAGCCGCTGACGCAGATCGCCTACTGCTACCTCGGCGACGCGCGCAACAACATGGGCGACTCCCTGCTGGTCGGCGGCGCCAAGCTCGGCATGGACGTCCGGCTGTGCGCCCCGAAGGCGCTCTGGCCGGACGACGAGCTCGTCGCCACCTGCCGGCGAGATCGCCGACGACACGGGCGCCCGGATCACCATCACCGAGGATCCGGCCGAAGGGGTCAAGGGCGTCGACTTCCTGTACACCGACGTCTGGGTCTCGATGGGCGAGGACAAGTCCGTCTGGGACGAGCGGGTCAAGCTGCTGCTGCCCTACCAGGTCAACAGCGACCTCGTGGCCCTGACCGGCAACAAGCAGGTCAAGTTCATGCACTGCCTGCCGGCCTTCCACGACCGCCACACCAAGGTCGGCGAGGAGATGTTCGAGCGATTCGGGCTCGACGGGATGGAGGTCACCAACGAGGTCTTCGAGTCCGAGCGCTCGATCGTGTTCCAGCAGGCGGAGAACCGGATGCACACGATCAAGGCCGTCATGGTCGCCACGATCGGCGTCTGAGGCGACCCGATGCGGATCGTCATCGCCCTCGGCGGCAACGCGCTGCTCCGAGCGCGGCGAGCCCATGACCGCCGGCCGCCAGCGGGCCAATGTCCGGGTCGCGGCGGCAGCCCTGGCCCGCGTCGCCTCGCGAGCACGAGCTGGTCATCTCGCACGGGAACGGGCCGCAGGTCGGCCTGCTGGCCCTGCAGGGCTCGGCCTACAAGGACGTCGAGGCCTACCCGCTCGACGTCCTCGGCGCCGAGACGCAGGGGATGATCGGCTACCTGGTCGAGCAGGAGGTCGGCAACCTGCTCCCCGAGGAGCGGCCCCTGGCGACGATCCTCACGATGGTCGAGGTCGATCCGGACGACCCGGCCTTCGCCGACCCGACCAAGTTCGTCGGGCCCGATCTACGACGAGGCCCAGGCGAAGGCGCTGGCCGCCGAGAAGGGCTGGGCCGTCAAGCCCGACGGCGCCCACTGGCGTCGCGTCGTGCCCTCGCCGCGGCCGAAGCGCATCTTCGAGATCCGGCCGATGCGCTGGTTGCTCGACCAGGGCGCGGTCGTCATCTGCGCCGGCGGCGGCGGCATCCCGACGATGTACGAGCCGGGCGCCGACACGGATCCTCACCGGGGTCGAGGCGGTCATCGACAAGGACCTGGCGACCAGCCTGCTCGCCCGCGAGCTCGGCGCCGACCTGTTCGTGATGGCGACCGACGTGGATGGGGTCTACCTCGATTGGGGCACGCCGCACCAGCAGCGGATCGAGCGGGCGACACCGGCCGAGCTCGAGGCGATGGACCTGCCGGCCGGCTCGATGGGGCCGAAGGTCGCCGCCGCGGCCGAGTTCGCGACGGCGACCGGCAAGCGGGCCGCGATCGGTTCGCTCGACGGGATCGACGCGCTGGTCGACGGGAGCGGCGGGACACAGGTCGATGGCTGCGACGTGAACGGGAGGCTCGGATGACGGCACTCGGTGTCCATTCGGAGGTCGGCAAGCTCCGCCAGGTGATCGTCCACCGGCCCGAGCTGTCCCTCAAGCGCCTGACCCCGGGCAACCACGACGAGCTGCTCTTCGACGACGTGCTGTGGGTGGAGCGCGCCCGCTGGGAGCACGACCAGTTCGTCGCGCGGATGCGCGAGCGCGATGTCGAGGTCCTCTACGTGCAGGATCTCCTGGGCGAGGCGCTCGCCGCCGATGCGGACGGCCGCAAGCGGCTCATCAGCCTGGTCGCCGCGGAGATGGTCGTCGGGCCGAGCCTCGTCGGAGGCCGTCCAGGACCGCCTGGCGAGCCTCGCACCCGAGGCGCTGGCGCGCCACCTCATCGGCGGGCTCACCGTCGCCGAGTCCGGGATCGACCTGGGCGCCTGGCGCGACAGGTCGCTCATCGCCGCGGCGATCGACGACGACTCGATCTTCGTCCTGCCGCCCCTGCCGAACAGCCTGTTCACGCGCGATTCGTCGTGCTGGATCTACGGCGGCGTCTCGATCAACCCGATGTTCTGGCCCGCCCGGCGGCGCGAGGCCTACAACATGGCCGCCATCTACCGTGCCCATCCGCGCTTCAAGGACGAGGCGTTCGACTACTGGTACCCGGAACTCGGCGACGACGAGCGCTTCCGGATCGAGGACTTCGGGCAGGCCACCCTGGAGGGCGGCGACGTCGAGATCATCGGCAGCGGCACGGTCGCCATCGGGATGTCCGAGCGGACCTCGGGCCGGATGATCGAGCAGATCGCGAAGGCGCTCTTCGCCAAGGGCGCGGCCGAACGGGTCATCGCGGCGGTCATGACCAAGGACCGCGCCCATATGCACCTCGATACGGTCTTCACCCTGCTCGACCGGGACAAGGCGACCGCCTACCCGAAGGTCGTCCAGGGGATCCGCGCGATCAGCCTGCGACCCGGCTCGAAGCCCGGCACGCCTCGACGTCCGGCAGGAGAAGGACTTCATCTCGGCCGTCACGGACGCGCTCGGGTCTCAACAAGCTCCACGTGGTCGAGACCGGCGGCGACGCCTACCAGCAGGCAGCGCGAGCAGTGGGACGACGGGAACAACGTCGTCGCCCTCGAGCCCGGCGTGGTCGTCGCCTACGAGCGCAACACGTACACGATCTCGAAGATGCGCGAGGCCGGCGTGGAGGTCGTCACCATCGCCGGCTTCGAGCTCGGCAAGGGCCGGGGCGGCGGGCACTGCATGACCTGTCCGGTCGTGCGCGACCCGATCTGAGGGAGGACACAGGCATGGACGGGCCGCTCCGCTGGGTCGCCGCCATCCTGATCGTGGCCGCCATCATCGGGCTCCTCGCGTTCGCCCGGGGGGAGCCGGAGCACGGTGAGCCCACGGCGCCACCGGCCGCGCTGCATCTGGGCGGAGCGTCGGCCTGATGGACGGGGCCGACGCGACGACCGGCAAGCACATCAGCACCGGCCAGGCCGCCTTCGATCGGCGTCGCCGCGATGGTCGGCGCCGGGATCTTCTCGCTGCTCGGCGCGGCCGGCGAGGTCGCCGGGGCGGCCGTCTGGCTGTCGTTCCTGCTCGCCGGCGGCATCGCGGCGCTGCAGGGCTATTCGTTCGGCAAGCTCGGGGCGCGCTACCCATCGGCCGGCGGCCTGCTCGAGTACGTCAACCGCGGCTTCGGCGACGGCCACATCGCGACGATCGTCGCCTGGCTCGTCTATATCGCGAACGGCATCGTGACGGCGATGGTCGCCCTGTCCTTCGGGAGCTACGCCAGCTCCGCGGTCGCCGGCGGCGACCCGGTCGCGATCAAGGTCTTCGCGGTCGCCCTGCTCCTCGTGATGACCGGCCTGAACGTCGCCGGCTCGGACATCGTCGCCCGCGTCCAGGGCGTCGTCGTCTTCGTCGTCATCGGCATCCTGGCGGTCTTCTGCGATCGTCACCATCGCGAACGTCGAGCCGGGGAACCTCGCGCCGTCCACGTATCCCGGGCGTGCGCGACATCGTCTCGAGCGTCGCGCTGACGTTCTTCGCGTTCCTCGGCTTCGGCGTCGTGACGTTCACGGCCAAGGACCTCGCCCGGCCGGCCAAGCAGCTGCCGCGGGCGATGACCATCGCCATCGGCGTGGCCACGGTCATCTACGTCGCGGTCGCGCTCGGCGTGTTCGGCACGCTGTCGGTGCCCGAGGTGATCGCCGCCGGTCCGACGGCCATCGCGGTCGCGGCCCAGCCGGTCCTCGGCGATGCGGGCTACTGGCTGATGACGGTGACCGCGCTGTTCGCCACGGCCGGCGCCACCAACTCCGGGCTGTACCCGGCGACCGGCCTGTCGGACCACCTCGCCGCGTCGGGCCAGTTCCCGACCCTGATGGCCCGCCGGCTCGGCGGCCGGGCACCGTACGGGCTGATCATCCTGGCGGTCGCGGTCATCATCGTCGTCGTCGTCTTCGACCTGTCGGCCGTGGCCTCGATCGGCAGCGCCGTCGCGCTCACCATCTTCGGGGTCGTCACGCTCGGGCACCTGCGCATCAGCGCCGACACCGGGGCCCGGCGGAGCATCCTGGTCCTGGCCCTCGCTGACGGTCGCCGTCACGCTGGCGACCTTCGCGCTCACGACCCTGATCCACGAGCCCGCGTCGATCGTGACCCTCGTCGGGCATCCTGGTGGTGAGCGTCGTGCTGGATGTGGGCTGGTCGCGCCGCCGAGTCCGCACGGCCGGACCGGGGCCGAGCACGGGCCCTGACCAGCCGCCACCCACGCCGTCCCCGAGCCCGATCGAAGGAGGATCCGCATGACCGCGGCCACGGCCGATCCGCCGACCGGAGGGCGCCGCTTCGCGCTGCCGTCCGCCTACACGATCCTCTTCCTGCTCATCGTCATCGTCGCGTTCCTGACCTGGATCATCCCGGCCGGCGCCTACGACGTCGACGCCGAACGGCGAGCCGATCCCGGGCTCCTATCACACCGTCCCGGCGAATCCGCAGCGGATCGTCGTCGACTCGTTGATGGCGCCGATCAACGGGATGTACGGCATCGAGGGCGAGGACGGCAGCATCAGCGTCTGGAACTCGGGCGACCTGTTCGGCGCGATCGACGTGGCCCTGTTCATCCTCGTCATCGGCGGGTTCCTCGGCGTGACGATGGCGACCGGCGCGATCCAGGGCGGGATCTCGGGCATCGTCAGTCGGCTGCGCGGACGCGAGAGCTGGATGATCCCGATCCTGATGGCCGTCTTCGCCCTCGGCGGGACGACGTTCGGGATGGCCGAGGAGAGCCTGGCGTTCTACGCGCTGATCATCACCGTCATGATCGCGGCCGGCTACGACGCCCTGGTCGGGGCGGCGATCCTCCTGCTCGGGTGCGGCATCGGCGTCCTCGGCTCGACGATCAACCCGTTCGCGACCGGCATCGCCTCGGGCTTCGCCGGCGTGTCGATCGAGGAGGGCATCGTCGGCCGGCTGATCATCCTCGTCATCGGGACGGCGATCGGGACCGTGTTCGTCATGCGCTATGCGGCGCGGGTGAAGGCCGACCCGAGCCGCTCGCTCGTGTACCACCAGAAGGCCGACAACGAGGCCCGTTTCCTGAGCGAGACGGATGCGGCCGACGTCCGGCGCCGCCCTGACCGGGCGGCAGAAGTCGGTGCTGGTGCTGTTCATCCTCGCCTTCGCCGTGATGATCTACGGCGTCATCCCGTGGGAGGATCTCGGCATCGGACTGCCCACCCTGTGGTGGTGGTTCCCCGAGATGACGGCCTCGTTCCTGCTCTTCGCGATCCTCATCGGGGTCGCGAGCCGGATGTCGGAGTCCAGCTTCACGACGACGTTCATCGACGGCACGCGTGACCTGCTCGGCGTCGCGCTCATCATCGGGATCGCCCGCGGGATCACGGTCGTCATGAACAACGGGCTGATCACGGACACGGTGCTCAACTGGGCGGAGACCGCGGTGGCCGACCTGGGCGGCGTGGCGTTCATCACGCTGATGTACGTGATGTTCCTCCCGCTGTCGTTCCTGATCCCCTCGTCCTCCGGCCTCGCGACCGTGGCGATGCCGATCATGGCGCCGCTGGCGAGCTTCGCCGACGTGCCGCCGCAGCTCGTCGTGACGGCGTACCAGACCGCCAACGGCCTCGTGAACCTCGTGACCCCGACATCGGCCGTGGTCATGGGCGGCCTGGCCATCGCCCGCGTGGGCTACGGGACCTGGCTGAAATTCGTGTGGCCAGTGTTGATACTTCTCGCGATCCTCACGATCGTCGTCCTGGCCGGCGCCTTGCTATTGCAGTAAGGAACCGCGACGCTACCGTGGGAATGGAAATGACCGGGCGTGTCGCCCGGTCGGTCCGATAGGAGGGAGATAGTCCATGCGCAACCCGCCGATCCTGGTCTCGGTCATCGGCTTCTTCGCCGCCCTCGCGGGGTTCGGTTACCTGTTCTTCGGCCTGCGCGTCCTCGGCTTCGACTGGTTCGGGGCCCTGGGCGACCTGCCGGCGTTCAATTCGGTCGGTCTGTGGGGTTGGTTCGCGATCGCCGTCGGGATCCTCTGGCTCCTCGTCGCGGTCGGCCTGTGGGCCCTGCAGTCGTGGGCGCGGATCGCGGCGATGTTCGTCGCCGGGATCAGCCTGTTCGAGGCGGTCCTCGCGTTCTTCCAGTTCCCGGGCACCGGCGTCGGATTCGCGATGGGCCTCATGCCCCTGATCATCCTGCTGTACCTCAATGGCAGCGAGGTCAAGGCGGCCTTCGGCGAGAGCGACGCGTAGCACGGCACCCGAGGGGTGAGGGATGGCGTTGTGGAGGAACGATCGATGACCGAACAGCAGACCAAGCCAGCTGGTGCTGACGCGGTCTGGCACGCCCTCACCCCTGCGGCCGCCCTCGAGCAGCAGGCCGTCACCATCGAACAGGGGCTGACGAGCGCCGAGGCGGAATCGCGCCGCGCGCGCTACGGAGCGAACAAGTTCGCCGACGCTGCCAGGGAGCCACGCTGGCAGGCGTTCGTGCGCCAGTACAAGGACCCGATGCAGATCGTGCTGCTCGGGGCCGGCATCCTCAGCCTCTTCATCCCGAACCAGGTCGCGACCGGCATCGTCCTGATCCTCCTGACGCTGCTCAACGCCGCGATGGGCCTCAACCAGGAGGGGAAGGCCAACGCGAGCGTGGCCGCCCTCCAGAAGATGATGGTCGTCAAGGCCAAGGTCCGCCGCGACGGCGCCCTGCTCGAGCTGGCGATGGAGGAGCTCGTCCCGGGCGACATCGTCAACATCGAGGCCGGCGACCTCGTCCCCGCAGATGCCCGGATCCTCACGGCCGCGACCCTCGAGATCGACGAGTCCGCGCTGACCGGCGAGAGCGTTCCGGTCCCCAAGCAGGTCGAGGCCGTCGCCGCGGATGTCGGCGCTCGGGGACCGCATCGACCTGGCCTTCATGAACACCCAGGTGACCCGCGGCGCGGGCACGATCCTCGTGGTCTCGACCGGGATGGCCACCGAGGTCGGCCACATCAGCGGCATGCTCCAGACGACGAAGGACGAGGTCACGCCGCTCACGCGCCAGCTCAACGCCCTGACGAACCAGATCCTGATCATCGCCGGCGTCGCGCTGCTGGTCTCCATCGGGATCGGCCTGTGGCGGGACACCGCGTTCGACGTGCTGTTCCTCACCGCGATCTCGTTCTCGGTCTCGGCCATCCCGACCGGCCTCCCGGCGGTCGTGACCGCCATCCTCTCGATGGGTACCCAGACCCTCGCCGCGGCCGGGGCGATCGTGAAGCGCCTCCGCTCGGTCGAGACGCTCGGCTCGACGTCGGCGATCAACTCCGACAAGACCGGGACCCTGACGCTCAACCAGATGACCGCGGTCCAGATGGCCGTGGTCGGCCACCGCTACACGATCTCGGGCGAGGGCTACTCGACGGTCGGTCAGATCGCCCACGTGGGCGGCGAGTCCGACGTGAAGATCGACCAGCTGCTGCTGCCGATGGCGCTCTGCGCCGACGCCGAGGTCAAGGACGGCGCGCTCGTCGGCGACCCGACCGAGGGCGCGCTCGTGGTCCTCGCGGCGAAGGGCGGCGTCGACCCGACGCTGACGCGGGAGCGGTATCCGCGCGTCGCGACGCTGCCGTTCGACGCGGCCTACAAGTTCATGGCCACGTTCCACCGGATGGAGGACGCCGACGGCAAGCCGGTCGTCCGCGCCTACGTGAAGGGCGCTCCCGACCAGCTGCTCGCTCGCGCCGCCTGGGTGACGGCGCCCGAGGGCGGCCGCCACCCGATCGACGAGGCCCGGAAGCCGTACCTGGAGGAGAACGAGCGACTCGGGGCCAAGGGACTCCGGGTCATGGCCACGGGGCAGCGCGACTTCGACGTGGCGACGTTCGATCCGAACGCCGACATGCTGCCGCTGATCGAGGACCTCGAGCTCCTCGCCCTCGTCGGCATCGTCGACCCGCCGCGCCCGGAGGCGCGCGTCGCCATCGCGGAGGCCAAGTCGGCAGGCATCAGGGTCCGCATGATCACGGGTGACCACGCCATCACCGCCGAGGCCATCGCCCGCGAGCTGGGCATCGAGGGCAGGGCCATCACCGGCGCCGAGTTCTCGGCCATGTCCGACGACGAGGCCGACCGCGCGCATCGACGATATCGGCGTCATCGCCCGCGTAGCGCCCGAGGACAAGGTCCGCCTGGTCGAGATCCTGCGGCGGAAGGGCCACATCGTGGCCATGACCGGGGACGGCGTGAACGACGCGCCGGCGCTCAAGATGGCCGACATCGGGGTGGCGATGGGCATCACCGGGACGGAGGTCTCCAAGGAGGCCGCGGTGATGATCCTGACCGACGACAACTTCGCGACGATCGTGAATGCCGTCGAGCAGGGTCGCGCGCTCTACGACAACCTGTTGCGCTACATCCGGTTCCAGATGGCCTGCCTGTTCGGCTTCATCGGGACGTTCCTCGGCGCGAGCATCTTCAACATCCTCGGCGGCGTCCCGTTCCTGCCGCTCCAGACCCTCTGGATCAACTTCACGGTCGACATCTTCCAGGCCATCGGGCTCGGCTACGGCAAGCCGCGCGTCGGCCTGATGGAGGATTCGCCGCGGCCGAAGGACGCAGCAGATCCTGCCGCGCCCCCTGTTCCTGTGGCTGGCGTTCATCGGGGCGTTCATGGCGGCCGGCACGCTCGGGGTCATCGTCTGGGCCAACAACACGTACGACGACAGAGTCGCCCACACGATGGGCCTCGTGACGTTCTCGCTGTTCCACCTGTTCTTCTCGCTCGAGACCTCGAACCAGGAGCGGACGCTCTTCAGCAGCGAGCTGCTCGAGAACCCGACGCTGCTCAAGACCTCGGCCGTCTCGGTGCTGACGATCTTCCTCGCCACGACGTTCGGCCCGCTCGAGCGGGTCCTCGACACGACCGAGCTCGACCCCGGCCTGTGGGCGATCTGCATCCTCGTCGCGGCCTCGATCATCGTCGTCGACGAGGTCCGCAAGCTGCTCCGCCGGAGGAGCACCGCCGTGGTCGCCGCCGCGCCATCGCCGGCGACGGCCTGACCATGACGGTCATCGTCCCGCGCCGGAGCCGCTGTCGGTGACCGACACGGCCGCTGCGACGGCGCCTGAGCAGGCTAGCGCCGATCGACGACTGCCAGTCCTCCTGGCGATGGCGATGTTCGTGCTCGTCGTCGACACGTCGATCATGAACGTCTCGATCTCGGCAGTGGTCGCCGACCTCGGGACGGACGTGAGTGCCATCCAGTCCGCGATCGCGCTCGAGGCCCTGGTCTCGGCGGCCTTCATCCTGATCGGCAGCAAGATCGGCGACCTCTTCGGACGCAAACGGGCGTACATCCTGGGTCTGCTCGCCTACGCGGTGGGCGCCCTGGCGATGGCCCTGTCCCAGAGCGTCCTGCCGATCTTCATCTTCTGGGCCGTGATCGGCGGCCTCGGCGCGTCGCTGCTGCTGCCCGCCATGCAGTCGCTCATCCACGGCAACTTCGAGGGGGCCGCCCAGAAGGCGACCTATGCCCTGGTCGGCGCCTCGGCGGCGATCGCGGCGGCCGTCGGTCCGCTGATCGGCGGCTTCATCACCACGTTCCTGTCGTATCGCGTCGCGTTCCTGCTCGAAGTCGTCGTCATCGCCGTGGTCCTGCTCGGCAGCCGGCTGGTCAAGGAAGTGCCGTACACCGGCCCTCGTGAGATCGACCTCGTCGGTGCGCTCCTGTCGGTCCTCGGGATGGGCGGCCTCGTGCTGAGCATCCTCGTCTGGCAGGAGGGCGGCGAGGCGGTCGCGTTGTTGCTGGCGATCGGCGTGGTATCGCTCGCGGCCTTCGCGTGGTGGCTGGTCCGCCGCAAGCGCGAGGGCAAGCCGACGCTGATCGATCCGGATCTGTTCAAGTCCGCGCTGTTCAGGTTCGGGATCTCGGGGCAGTTGCTCCAGAACGTCGCGCTCGGTGGCGCGATGATCACCATCCCGATCTACCTGCAGATGGTCCTGGAGTACAACGCGCTCCAGGCGGGCCTTTCGCTCGCGCCGCTCTCGCTGAGCATGTTCGGAGCGGCGATCCTCGCCGGCCGCCGAAGCGGCAACCGCCGGCCGGCCAGCATCATCCGGGCGGGGTACGCGCTCCTGCTGGTCGGCTTGCTCGCCTTGATCCCGATCATCCCGAGGGCCGACGCCGGCTGGTACCTTGCGGTCCCCCTGGTGATCGCCGGGATCGGATTGGGGCTGCTGGTCTCGCAGCTCAACAACTACACCCTGTCGCCGATCGTCGAGGAGCGCGTCAGCGAGGCCGCTGGTGTCAACTCGGCCGCCGGCTCGTTCGGCCTCTCATTCGGCCTGGCGTTCGCCGGGGCGATCATGCTGGCCACGCTGGCGTTCAGCTTCACGAACCTGGCGGAGCAGAGCGCGGTGCTCACCCCAGCCCAGCAGCAGGAGGTCTCGGCCGCGCTCGAAGAGGACGCGGAAGTCATGTCCAACACGGCCCTCGACGCCCTGATCGTCAATCAGCCGCCGGAGGTCGAGGCCGAGATCATCCGGATCAACACCGAGGCACGACCCTTCGCGCTCCAGGTGGCGATGCTCATCCCGATCCTGGCCAGCGTGCTCGGGCTCCTGACATCGTTCCGGATGATGCGCCAGCCGGATCCGGTCTCGGCGGGCATCGAGGGGATGGTTCTCGCCTGACGCCCGTTTCGCCTGGGTGACGTTGCCCGCGGCGCCTGCGCCCCGCTGACCGCCGTCAGCCGTCGAGGCGGGCCATCTGACCTTCGAGGTCGCGAGCGATCGAATCCACGTCGGCGGTCCCATCGAGCCGGATGAGCGGCAGGCCCCGGCTTGTCCACGCCTCGACGATGGGTGCGACGCGCGTGTCGTAGTCGTGCATGCGGCGATCGAACGCGGCCTCGTCCCCATCGTCCGCGCGTCGTTGGAGGACCGCGCCACAGGCGACGCAGACCGTCGCCGGGGCGTGGTCCGTCCAGCCGCAGACGCCGCACACCATGCGTCCGAGCACCCGCTCACGGCAGACGGCTTCGGGCGTGTCGACCAGGATCCCGATGCCGTGATCGACCGGGGCGGCGAGCCAGGCATCGAGCTGGGCGAGGTCACGCGGAAACCCGTCAAGGATCACCTTCGATGCGTGACCATCGGGCAGGCCCTGGATGAACTCACGCACGATGCGGACCGCCAACTCGTCGGAGCCATATTCGCCGGCGGCCATCGTCGCCCGCAGCGCCTGTTGCTCGGGCAGCGGCCCTGCCGCCCATTCGCGCATCGCCTGCCCGGTGGAGAGGGCCTGATACCCCGACGCGGCGAGGCGCTGGCCGACCGTGCCTTTGCCAGAGGCGGGTCGCCCGAAGAGGACCAGCGTCGCGATGTCGATCTCCTTGCGTGTGTCGGGGTGCGTCCCATGTCAGGGGCGCCCCTCGATGCTGCGATCGGCGGCCCCACTCCGGTCACGGCATGGGGCCGCCCACCATCACATGGGCTGGGTCGCGGCTAGAACCGGCGACGACCCGGGGTGACGGCCGCGCCGACGACCGCGGCCTTCGCGACCGGCGACGGGCCCGGCGAGACGGCGGCGCCGACGACGGCGGCCTTGGCGACCGGCGACCGGCCGGGGCCGACGGCCGCGCCCACGACGGCGGCCTTTGCGACGGGTGCGCCGATGACGCCGACGCCTCGACGACCTGGTCCGAGCGGCATGTCAGACTCCTGCTGTTTCGAGTGCGGCCTCATCGGCCTCGATGGCGGCGATGATGGCCTGGATGGGGATGCGGCCGTTGGCGATCAGCTGACCGCCGGCTCGGCGCATCGCGGAGGCGAACGGCGCCGCCCACACGTTCTCGTACACGAGCACGCCGGCGACGCTGCCCGGATCCATCGCAGCCGCGAGATTGTCGACGTCCTCTTCGGCGAGGGTCTCCACGAGCTCGGTCTCGAGCCGCGCGAGCTCACCGAGATCCGCGAGATCGCCGAGCTCCTGGGCCATCACGGTCCCGTCCTCGCCCTTCTGGAGGATGAGGATGTCCATGATCCGGATGATCCCGGCGTCGTGGAGCCGGATGAGCTCCGCAGCGCCTTCGCCCGTGAAGTTCTGGGCCCCGGCCGGGAACTCGACGATCAGGTAATCGACGGGCCCCAGCTCGTCGAGCGTTCTGTCTGTCATGACGCCTCCGATTCGAATGGCCATCAGGTGTCCCGCGGACCACGAACGTCCGGCTCTGTCGCGCCGGCAGGATCATTCGCGCCGAATCGCCAGTGTACGTCCCAGACGCGCAGGGGTCTTTTGTCTTGCGCCGGCGAGCCCGGATCCGAGGGGTCAGTCGACCTTCCGGGCCCCTAGGTGCGAAGACGGACCCATGTTCAGCCGTCGAAGATCGCGTCCCATCCGGCCATGTCCTCGGGGTAGAACCACCGCTCGACCTGCTGCCCGTCGCGAAAGTGGAACACGCTCGTCACTCTGATCTCGAATTCCGCCCCGGGTCGCCGGGCACCGATATAGCTCAGAGCACAGACGTGTTCGTCGTTGCCGAAGACGTCGTGCTCCCGGATCGTGAAGCCGAACTCGCTGAGTCGGCCGAGCCAGGCGACGAGCTCGTCGAGGCCACGGATCTCTCCTGCCATCGAGTTCTGCCCGGGCACATGCCAGACGACGTCCACGGCGACGAGGGACCGGATGGTTTCGACGTCGCGGGCTCGGAACGCATCTACCGTCCTCCGGTACGCGATCGCATTCGGATGCTCCCCGGTCCTCATCATCGGTCTCCTGCCTGCGTTTGACGCGCAGCCATCCTGTCCGATACGACCGGACCCTGCTGGGCCGCAAGCCCTCACCCGGTGGAGCCATCGTCAGTCGGGCGTGACCGGAGCGTGTGGCCCCGAGTTCTGACCTTTGGGTACAGGACGGACGTACTAGCGGCCGGTACGTTCTGGGCCCAACCCTGGAAGTCAGCTTGTTCGGAACGCCATTTCGGTCGCTCAGGCGGCCGGTCCTCCTGATCGTCGTCTTCGGCTTCTTCCTGATGATCGTCGGCATGACGGCGCTGAGTCAGGCGATCATCGTGTCGTCGCAGTCGTCGCAGACGATGCTGACCGCGGTCGTCGGCTCGGATGCGGCCACGGTGCGGACGTTCGCGAACGCCTATCTCGCACCGGCGGATCTCAGACTGGGCGGCCTCTCTGCTGCCCGCGCCGCCGCGGTCCAGACACAGATCCGGACGATCGTCTCCGCGGGACAGATCCTGCGGATCGAGGTGCGTCTCCCGGACGGGACCGTCCTGCTGGCCGACACCGACGCTGTGGTGGGCGCGCACGGGGCGCCGACGGCCGATTTCGCGGCCGCCGCGGGCGGGACGGTCACGGCCGGGTTCCACCCGGTCGCCGATGCCGAGTCGGTCGGCGCGGCCCTGCCCGCGAACGACATCCTGCGGGCCTACTTCCCGGTCCAGGTGGACGGCCAGGTCGTCGCGGTCGTCGGCATCTGGCGAGACGCGGCGCCCATCCTCGGTGAGCTCGAGCTCGTTCGCCGGCAGGTGATGCTCGTGACGCTGTTCGCCGGGGCCGTCGCGGCCGTCGCGCTGTACCTCGTGTTCCGCGCCGCCCAGCGCCGCATCCTGCGACAGACGGATCAGCTGCTGGAAGCGACGCACATCGACTCGATGACCGGGACGCCCGACCACGGGGCCCTGGTCGGGGTGCTGGCCGTCGCGATCGAGAGCCGCGCGCAAGGCCGGCAAGCCGCTGGGGATCGCCCTGCTCGACATCGACAACTTCCGGAACCTCAACGAGACCCACGGCCATCCGGCGGGCGATCAGGCACTCGCGGCGGTCGCCGCACTCCTTCGCGACGTGCTCCCGGCGGAAGCCCAGTGGGGGCGCTACGGGCCCGACGAGTTCCTCGTCATCGTCGATCCCGACCTGATGACCGACCTGGAGCCGACGATCGCGCTCGTCCGGACCCGACTGGCGGACCTCAGCCTGCGGTTCGAGTCGTCGGAACGCCTGCCGATCACGATCAGCGCGGGGATCTGCACCTTCCCGATCAACGGCGAGTCCGTGACCACGCTCCTTTCGACCGCCGCCCGAGCCCTCGACGAGGCCAAGGGCAGCGGCGGCGACCGCGTCCGGGTCGCGCTGGCCGAGAACGTCCACCTCGAGGAGGCGGTCCGTTTCGACGTCCTCGAGGGATTGATCATCGCCGTCGACACGAAGGACCACTACACGCGTCGCCACTCCGAGGACGTCGCTCGCTACGCCGGCTTCCTGGGCCAGCAGCTCGGCCTCGACGAGTCGGTCCGCTCCGTGCTGTATCGGGCCGGCCGCCTCCACGACATCGGCAAGATCGGGATCCCCGACCAGATCCTGCGCAAGCCCGCGGCCCTGACCGAGGAGGAGTACGAGACGGTCAAGCAGCATGTCGCGCTCGGCGAGCTGCTGGTCCGGGACCTGCCCGACCTCGACGACATCCGTGCCGGCATCCGCCACCACCACGAGCGCTGGGACGGGACCGGCTACCTGTACCGCCTCGCGGGCAAGGACATCCCGGAGATCGCCCGCATCCTCGCGGTCTGCGACGCGTTCTCGGCGATGACCACGACCCGCCCGTATCGCAAGGCCCTGTCCGTCGACGAGGCGCTGACCCGCCTCGAGGACGCCGCCGGCTCGCAGCTCGAGGCGCGCCTCGTCATCGCCTTCGTCAACGGCATCCGCACGGTCGCGACGGCGCCGATGCCGGGTGACGAGCGGACCGGCCTCTGGACACCCGCCGACGTCCTGGTGATGCCCGGCCACGCGGTGGCCTGACATGCTCGCCACCCCGCGGACCCGCAGGCCGGCGGTTCGCCGCGTCGCGGTCTTGGTCGCCGTCCTGGCCGCCGCGCTGTCCGTGCCGGCCATCGGCCTGGCCGCGGCCCAGCCCGGTCTCGGTTCCGCGGACAACTACGCGATCGTGGCCAACACGACGATCACGAACACCGGCGTCAGCCTCATCAAGGGGAACCTCGCGCTGGTCGGCCCGTCGGTGACGGGGCTCGGGGGTCTCGTCACGGGCCGCAGCGACATCGGGAACGCGGCCGCGGCCCGCGCGGATGCGGACGTGCTCTCCGCCATCGGCGACGCGGACCGCGCGAAGCCCGTGATCGAGATGTCGGGCGAGGACCTCGGCGGCAAGACCCTCGGACCGGGCGTGTATCACTTCGGGTCGTCCGCCGCGCTCCACGGCACCGTGACCCTCGACGGCCAGGGCCGCTCGAACGCGACGTTCATCTTCCAGATCGGCTCGACCTTGACCACCGGCACCGGCGCGCGCGTCCGGTTGAAGAACGGCGCCGACGGGTGTGCGGTGTTCTGGGCCGTCGGCAGCTCGGCGACGATCGGCACGGCCACGTCGCTGCAGGGCAACCTGATGGCCAAGGTCAGCATCACCCTGACGACCGGCGCCACCATCGGGGTCGGCGGGGGGCGCAACGGCGGGCGGGTCTTCGCCCAGAACGGCGCCATCACCATGGACACCAACACGATCATCGCGCCGACCGGCAGCTGCAAGGCACCCGCCGCGACACCGAAGCCGACCGCGAAGCCGAAGCCCACGCCCAAGCCCACGCCAAGGCCGACCGCGAAGCCGACGCCGAGGCCCACGCCCAAGCCGACACCCAGGCCGACACCGCGCCCTGCCGCCTCCAGTGCGGCGGCCACGGCCTCGCCCTCATCCGCCGTGCTTGTCGGCCCGGGCCCGGTCGCCAGTCCGCCGCCGGGGAGCACGCCCGAACCGACCGGTTTCGTGATCCCGACCGACGTCGACGGGACGGTGACCTTCGACGGCGGCGTCATCGGGTTCATCGGGCCGTTCGTGGTCCCCGGGTTCCTGGCCGCGGCCTCCGGGTTCCTGATCATCCTGCTGATGCTCGCCCAGGCGCTCGGGGCGCTGGCCTGGCTGCCGGTCGTCCGCCGGCGCGTCGGTTCGTTCGGCATCGGGCGCCCGCACTAGACACGGGCGCCGCGGGTCAGCCTCGTCCCAGGATCGATCGCGCGAGGCGGCCGGCCACGCCCCCGGCCCCGGCGAGTGGTCCGAGCGTGGCCCGCGCGGCCTCGGGCGGCGCGCCACCCACGCCGGCCAGCAGCTCGTCGAGCAGCCGCAGCAACGGGACGAGCCTGGCCGCCGGCTGACCGGTCAGGGCAGGAAGCGACCGGGCGATGGCCTCGGCGACGGCCGCCGCGTGGCTCGTCGAGTCGCTCGCCACATCGGCCAGCGAGACGGCCCAGCGGTTGGGCCGATCGCATGCCACGGCCGCGGCCGCGATGAGGCCGTCGGCGAGGGTCGACGCCGTCAGGCGACCGTCCGCGAGCGCCAGGCGCGCGATGTCCGTGGCGAGCCCGCGCTCACCCGCCTCCTTGGCACCGAGCGCGATCCCGAGCAGGGCGCGACCGTGCGGGCCGATGGGGGTCACGGGGTCGATGAACGGCTCGAGGAAGGCGCGGTTCGCCCACTCCGCCGACCACCAGTCGGTGTTCCGGCCGAGCATGATCGAGCCCACGGCAGCCCAGGGCTCGGCATCGCCCGGCCGGACCGTGGCCATCCAGCGGAGCATCGCCGGGTCGGAGCGTCCGGCCGCCCAGAACGACCCCGTGGTCCGGAGCAGCAGGACGGTCGGGAGCTCGACGCTCGTGGCCGCCGCCAGCGGCGGTTCGACCTCGAGACGGATCCCCCACGAGGACGGCTTCGAGTCGGCCACCCGCGGTCGCATCCGCGCGGCGCGTCCCGCATCCGGGCCGAGACCCGGATGGCGCTGCTCGACGTCCGGGTCGTCCCGGCCGGGGCCGCGGACACGGGCCGCCGCGACCCACCATGGGGCAGTCGGCCCGATCGGCTCCCGGCCGCCGAGCGCGTAGCGGACCGCTGAGCCCGCCTCGTCGGGGAGACCGGCCGCGGCGGCGAGGGCCGTCTCCTGCCCGGCCGGCGCGAGCCGGAGGATCGCCGCGACAAGATCAAGACGCGATGCCGGGCCACGTGCGGCGAGCCGTCCGACGAGCACGGCCGGATCGATCCAGCCGCCGCGGTGCGTCGGGGCGGCGACGCTCTCGAACGACCGGCCGGCCGCGACGGTCGCCGCCAGCTCGCGGGCCCGGGCCGACAGGAACGCACCCGAGCCGGGATCGGTCGTGCCGCGTGCCAGGGGGGCGTCGACGAGCTCGCCCGTCGCCCAGGCGAGCACCACGGCCGCGACGTCCGCGCGGGCGTCGAAGCCGTCGAACGGGGAGCTGTCGCGTCGACCAAGCATGGTTCGCGCGCGCTTGCCGAGCGGCGCGGTCAGCCGCGAGCGCGACTCGGCTCGAGCGCCCATCCGGCCGATGGCGTCGAACACACGCTCGATGTCGTCCGGCGGCCCGCCGGACTCCACGACGGAGACCGTGATGTCGACGAGCGCATCGATGGTGTCGAGCGGTTCGATCGCGCGGTCGGGATCGATCGGCGACGGCGGCGCCGTCCGCTCATAAGTGGCGACCTGGACGGCGGGCGCCGACGGGACGGGCGTGGCAGCGTCGCCGGCTCGCGCGATCAGCGACGTGAGCGCCGGTCGTTGCGACGCAGCGACATCCGGGACGTGGGCGGTCAAGGCTTGGACGAGCGCGTCATCGGGCGTGTCGACCAGGCGGCCGATGATCGCGATCGCGCGCGCCTGGACCTCCGGCGATGGGTTGGCGAGCGCCGCGGTCGCGACCATGGCGGCCCGCCGGGCCCGGTCCGGCGAGCCGTCGCCGGCCCGCGCGACCAGTCCGAGGCCCGTCTTCGCGACCCCGGCCGATCCGTCGCCGAGGACCGGACCGATGCGGTCGAGCAGCGTCTCGGGTTCGAGCCGGCCGGCATGGTCGACCCGGGCCAGCGCGTTGACGGCGAGCGAGACCGTCGGCCCGACCCGGCTCCGGAGCAGCCCGAGGTAGGCGTCGGCGCGCGCCGAGCGCTCGTCATCGGTCGGCGCCATGGACTCGTGGAAGCGCGAGAACCAGCCGGCCCGGTAGGTCGCGAAGTCGCGCGCCAGGGCCGCGAGGCTGGCATCGAGCAACCGCGCCCGCATCGACGCGTCGCGGGCCGCGAGATCGCGGAAGAGCCTGCCCCAGGTGTCGCCGAAGAACTTCTCGTGGTTGGCGAGACTGTCCTCGCCGCCACCCTCAACCTCGAACAGCCGCCAAACCTCGTCCTCGAGCAGGCTCGGGTCCTCCCCGATGAGGTCGGCGGCATCCCGATAGCGCGTCGCGGCGAGCATGGAGATCGTGTAGGTGGGGCGGTCCGGGCGCGGCAGGGTCCCGTCGCGGACGAGTGGCCGCACCACCGGCCAGGCCCGGGCCGTGATGTCGTCGAGGAGGAACTCGACGATCGGCACGAGCCGCTCCGGCGACCGCCCGCGAAGGACGTCCTCGAGCGCCGTCGGGAGGTGGTTCGATCGCCACCCGAGCTTGCGGATGTCGGACACCGAGAGCACGCCATAGGCCATCAGGAGCATCGGGGCAAGGTGTCCGACGGCATCGAGACCCTTCCGGGTCTGCTGCGCGACGAGCTCCCGTGCGACCGGGATCAGGTCGGCACGCTCGGCCTCGGAGCGACCCACGAGGAGCGCCCGGACCGCGGCCTCGTCATCCGCCTGACCCGCGGCGCGCAGTGTCTCAGCCGGCGTCATCCGGTCCCGTGGCCTCGATCTGTGCCGCGAGGACGTGCTTGCACGGCCCGCGATCGCCGCGATGGCGGCCGTACCAGGGACACGTGCAGGTCCAGCCGGCGGCCGTCGATCGCACGCGGTACTCGACGCCGCCGGGCCCTGCCACCCAGGCCGCGAACCCCGCGCCGTCCTCGGCCTCGATCCGCACGGCATCACGCTCGACGAGCCGGCGCGCGTCGCGGAGCCGCGGCTGCAGGCGCTCGGTCCGGCCGAGGTCGAACGGCAGTTCGCGCCGGAAGAAGCCGGCTTCGGCGAGGTCGTACCCGACGATGCCCGACAGGGCCAGGGCGGCGAGCGCGCCCGAGACATCGTCACGCGACCGTCCGGTCGTCGCAGCGAGGGCCTCGACCCCGAGCCGCGGCTCCCACCCGAGCGCACCGCGGACGGCGGCGATGCCCGCCGGTGGCGCACCGTCGGCCAGGCGGTGGAGCGCCCGGCCCTCGCCCGAGAAGCCGCGCCAGACCTCGGGGCTGAGGATGAGCGTCAGCCGCGCTCCGGGAACGTCGAGCTGCCAGCCCGTGCTGCTATCGCCGGCCGCGGCGAAGACCCGGAGCGAGGTCGCGTGGCGCGCCACCCGGTCGAGCAGGCGGAGGCGGGCGATGCCGGCCAGGGAGACCGCACCGGGACCCGGATCGTGGTGCAGGGTCCGAAGGTGACGCTCTGCCGGGGCGATCCAGACGGGCCGTTTCGAGGGCGCCTTGGGGATCGACCTCAGGAACGCGCGCGCACCGGCGGCATCGACCTCCGCGGCCGTCGTCAGCTCGGCCTGGATCGCCTGCACCTCGAGGAAGCCGCGGAGCCAGCGCGACGGGAGCGGGACGCGTCGCTCGACGGCCGACCCTCCGTCCGCCTCCACCTCCACCGCGTCGGCGCCGAGCGTCAGGCCGAGACGGCTCCGGTCCTGGACGCCGGCCAGGGCGGAACGCATCGCGGCCCCGAAGTCGACGTTGGTCGTCCCCCGCCCGGTCGTCTCGCCCTCGTAGGCGTCGGGCAGGAGGTCGACCCGCGCGTACACGCTACAGCACGCCGAGAACGTCTCGAACCGCAGCCGGTCGTCGGCGCAGGTGGCGACGGGATCGGCGAGCTCGAGGATGCGGATGAGCATCGCCGACGGCACGTGGAACCGTGACCGCGCGACGTCACCGAGCGTGAGCAGCAGGTCTGCCGCCACGACCGGCTGGAGGAGGCGGCCCCGGAAGAACAGCGGGTTCGCCGACGGGCCGCCCGACGTCGCCAGCCGCAGCCGGCGGCCGTCGCCGTCGCCGACGACCTCCGAGGCGAACGGGTACCGGTACGTGTGCTCGAGGACCGGGGCGGCGAGAGCCATCGAGGCGCGAGCGTAGCACCGGGTCCGCGGTGCTCACCACGGGACATCGGTCCCAGTACTCGCGTCCGGTCGAGCGTCGTGGCGGGCGGGTCTACGCCGGCGCGTAGACTGCCGTCGAGAGCGGAGGGCAACGATGGACCGAGGCGACGCCGCCGGGGCGGCGACAGGCGCAGAGCTCGACGAGGCGATCGCCCGGGTGCGCGAGTCGGCGACGCGGCTGGGCGTCGAGCTCGACGAGCACCAGGCGGCCGAGTGGGTCGAGGCGATGGCGACCGAGGCGCGCGGTGGCGACGTCGTCGTCGATGTCGACTCCGGCGTCTACGGCCACCGCGTCACGATGCTCGACTTCCAGCCGACCGACCTCGCCCGGTTCCGCGAGATGTCCAAGGTCGTGGGCTTCGAGGACCGGCCACCGCAGGTCCTCACCGCGCTCTCGATCTCGGGGTCCGCCGCGCAGAGCAAGGTCAACGCCTACCCTGCCGACTGCGACTTCTTCGAGCGGGTGCACATCAAGGCCGACACGCGCGATGCGGCCACGACGATCCTCGCCGGCCTGATCCGGGAGAAGGCGCTCGCGACCGCCAGCGGCCCCGGTCACCGGCTCTTCGAGGTGAAGTTCGGGACGCACGATGTCGCCGGGACCAAGGGCGGGAATGCCGTCGGGATCGGCGCGCCGATGTCGTGGACGCTCGAGGAGATCCGGGCGGGCCAGATGGAGATCATCCTCGAGGACGGCTCGATCGCGGTCCGGACCTGGGCGGACGCCTCGAAGGAGCCGGGCTGGTGCAAGCTCGACTGGGTCATCGCCGACACCACCCGGGGCAAGCTCGCCAACGCGAGCAACATGCTCGACGTCACCTGGGAGGCGCCCGACGGCACGATCGTGGCGCTCGACGGCTTCCTCGATCCGTACTACCAGGAGGTGTACCTGGAGACGGACTCGATCCCGCTCTTCCAGCGGCTCGTGAAGGAGCTGTCCGCGGATTCGGTCGACGACTACGTGGACCAGCTCGAGCACGAGGTCTACAAGTACAGCGTCAAGGAGCCGAACTACGGCAAGGCCGCTCGCCGCATGTACAACGTGTTCCGGATGAACGGGATGTACCGCGAGGCGGCATACGTCCGCGAGCTGTTCGACGAGCCGGTGACCGCGCTGTACCAGGTCAGTGCGCTCATCCGCACGCTCGACGACGCGGCCTCGTCCGGGAACGACTTCGACACCGACACGCTGGTGGCGCAGATCGACGGGCTCATCATGTCGGCGATCCAGGCGCTCGACGGGCCGCGTGAGGCCGAGATGGTCGGCCACCTGCTGAGCCTCCGGACATCGCTCCTGGCCAAGGAGTCACATGCGGGGCGGGCGGACGAGATGGCCGGGATCCAGGGCGCCGCCCTCGATGCCGTCAACGAGTACTTCGAGCGCGCGCTGCGGGCCGTCCCGGAGATCGATGCGTACCTGAAGGACGTCGCCCGCCGGGCACCCTGACCGGCCCCGGTGGTAGGGTCACGGCGTGCCGACGGACCGTGCCTCGCGAACCCGGACGATCGTCGTCGCCGCACTGGTCATCCTCGTGGTGATCGCGCTCGTGCTGTCGGCCTTTGGCCTTCGGGCACCGAACGAGCCCAGCCCTGTCCCGAGTCCCGGACCGAGCCTCGCGACCGTGCCGTCCCCGACCCCCGAGGTCACCCTGGCCGCCACTGCGAGCCCCGCCCCGAGCGTCGCCGCGACCATCGCGGGCGTCGTCCGCGTCGACCAGCTGGGCTACCTCCCCGACGAGCCCAAGACCGCCTACCTGCTGGCGGCCGCGCCGGCGGCCGGCACCCCGTTCACGGTCGTCGATGACGCAGGCACCGTCGTCCTGGACGGGACGGTCGGGCCGGACGAGGGTGACTGGAACGACGCCTACCCCGCGGTCCATCGCCTGGATCTGACCGGCGTGCACGATCCGGGCACCTACCGCGTCGCCGTCGGCGGCGCGGTGCAGGCCACGTCCCCGCCGTTCCGGGTCGGGTCGAGCGCCGACCTCTTCGGCCCGCGCGTGGACGATGCCGTGGCGTTCTTCCAGGCGCAGCGCGACGGCCCGGACGTCATCCCGGGCGACCTCGTCCGGCAACCCTCGCACCTGAACGACCGGGCCCTCGACGTCGTCGACTGGCCGAGATACGAGGACCCCGACAGCGATGCGATCGTCGGCAAGGGCCTCAAGCGGATCGGCGGTCCGGTCGACCTGTCCGGCGGCTGGTTCGATGCCGGCGACTTCATCAAGTTCACCCACACGACCGCCTACAGCGTGGGGCTGATGTACGCGGCGATGCGCGAGCTCGGTGCCGGCGCGCCCACGTCCCTCCGCGACGAGGCCCGCTTCGGACAGGACTGGCTCGAGCAGGCGTGGGATGCCGACCACGGGATCCTGTACATCCAGGTCGGCATCGGGTCGGGGAACACGGACGGGACCTTCAACGGCGACCACGACCTGTGGCGGCTGCCCGAGGCGGATGATGGCCTGACGGACGCGGCGGACCGGTATCTGAGCCATCGTCCGGCGTTCCGTGCCGGCGCCCCGAACGCGTCGCTCCCGCCGAACCTCGCCGGGCGGATGGCCGCCGCCCTCGCGCTCGCGGCCCAGGTCGACGCCATCGCCGACCCGGCACGCGCGCGTGCCGAGCTGGAGACCGCCGCGGGGATCTTCGCGAAGGCGAAGACGGCGAAGGTCAAGGCCGCTGACGTGGTCACGGCGCTGCCGCACGCCTTCTACCCCGAATCGTCGTGGCGCGACGACCTCGAGTGGGGCGCGGCCGAGCTGGCCCTCGCCGGGCAGGCCCTCGGTGACACGCGGGCCGCCGGATGGCTGCAGAGCGGCACCCGCTGGGCGAAGGCGTATCTCGACCAGGAGGCAGGCGACGACACCTTCAACCTCTACGACACGAGCGCCCTGGCGCACGCCGACCTGATCCGCGCGATGCGCGCGGCGCCGGGGACGGCCGGGCTCGCCCTCGGTGAGGGCCCGCTCATCGGGGACCTGCAGGCGCAGCTGGCGATCGGCGCCGGGCGCTCGGCGCAGGATCCGTTGGGGGCGGGCGCGATCTACGACGACTTCGATGCCGCGCCGCACACGTTCGGGCTGATCTCGACGGCGCGGCTGTACGAGGCCCTGACGGGCGACACGGCGTACGCCGCGTTCGCCACGAACCAGCGTGACTGGGCGATGGGCGCCAACCCGTGGGGCGTCTCGCTGATGGTCGGCGTCGGCAGCGTCTTCCCGCACTGCATGCAACACGTCGTGGCCAACCTGTCGGGCAGCGTCGATGGGGCGTCACCGATCCTGCGGGGTGCGGTCGTCAACGGACCGAACAGCGCCGACCTCTTCGCGGATGGCCTGGACGACTTCTTCGAGGAGGGCACGACCTGCCCGGCCGACGGGGTCGACGCCTACGCGGCGTTCAACGGCCGGGGCAGCCAGTTCGTCGACGACGTCCGCTCGTGGCAGACCGTCGAGCCGGCCATCGATTTCACGGCCGCCGCGCTGCTGGCCTTCGCGCTGCTGCGGTAGGCGCCGTCGTCCCGGCGACGGCGCTCAGTCGGTCGGCCGGCCGCCGGTCCGGGCGAGTCGCTCGCCGGGCAGCGCCATCGGGGACCCGTGCTGGCCGGCGTCGTGGCTCGGTCGCTGACCCTGGCCGGGTCGCGGACCCTGGCCGGGTCGCGGACCCTGGCCCGGTCGATGGCCCTGGCCGCCGGACCGCGATCCCTGCACGGGACGACCCGGCTGCGGGGGCCGCTGGCCGAGCCACTGGCCCGGCTTGGACGCACGGGCGGGCTGGTGCGGATGGCCGGTCGCCTGCGGGTGCGGCTCGGATCGACGGGCCGGCGCGTAGCCACCCCGGTCCGGCGCGGCACCCGGTCGGTGCCCGGCTGCGGTCCGGGACGGCGCGGCCGGTCGCGGACCGGTCACGTGCCGCGCGGCGCCGGCGTTCTGGTACGGGGATCCGGCTGCCGGGCGATGGCCGCCGGAGATCCGCGGGCCGCCACCCGGGCGGGCACCGCCGAGACCGCCGCGCAGGATCGGCTCGGGCCGGATGCGGGGATCGGGCTCGAAGCCCGCGATGACCTCGGTCGGGATCGACCGGCCGAGCACGCGCTCGATGTCCTGGAGCAGCTTCGCCTCGTCGACGCAGACCAGCGAGATGGCCTGGCCGTCGACGCCGGCCCGCCCGGTCCGCCCGATGCGATGGACGTAGTCCTCGGGGACCATCGGCAGCTCGAAGTTCACGACGTGCGGGAGCGAGTCGATGTCGAGACCGCGCGCGGCGACCTCGGTCGCCACGAGGATCGCGTAGCGGTTCGCCTTGAAGTCCGCGAGGGCGCGCACGCGCTGGGGCTGGCTCTTGTTGCCGTGGATGGCGGTGGCGGGGATGCCGTCGCGCTCGAGCTGGAGCGCGAGCCGGTTGGCGCCGTGCTTGGTCCGGGTGAAGACGAGCGCCTGGTAGATGACCCCGCTCTTGACGAGATGGCTGAGCAGCTCGCGCTTCCGCTCGCGGTCGACCGGGTGGACGACCTGGCTCACGAGGTCCGAGGGCGTGTTCCGGGGCGTGACCTGCACCGAGGCCGGCTCGTGGAGCAGGCCGGCGGCGAGCCGCCGGATCTCGTCCGAGAAGGTCGCCGAGAACAGCAGGTTCTGCCGGCGGGCCGGCAGCAGCGCGAGGATCTTGCGGATGTCGCGGATGAAGCCCATGTCGAGCATCCGGTCGGCCTCGTCGAGGACGAGGATCTCGACCGCGGACAGGTCGATCGTGCGCTGGCCGACGTGGTCGAGCAGGCGGCCGGGGGTGGCCACGACGATCTCGGGGCCAGCGCGGAGCGCGCGGGCCTGCGGCTCGAAGCCGACGCCGCCGTAGATCGCGACCGACCGGATCGGTCGGGCGGCGCCGTACGTCCTGACGCTCTCCTCGACCTGGAGGGCGAGCTCGCGCGTGGGGGCGAGGATCAGCGCGCGGATCGGGGCGCGCCGGCCCTCCTGCCGGGTGGCATGGAGGATCTGGAGCATCGGCAGCACGAAGGCCGCCGTCTTGCCGGTGCCGGTCTGGGCACCGGCCATGAGGTCCCGGCCGGCCAGGACGAGCGGGATCGCCTGCTCCTGGACGGGGGTGGGCACGGTGTAGCCCTCGTGGGCGACCGCGCGAAGGAGCTCGGGCGACAGCCCGAGTTCGGTGAAGGACATGGAAGGAACGACTCCTGACGAGGCCCTCCCGCACAGTGGCGGGGCCCGGTCAGGGCGTGGATTGGGGATCGGGATCGAGACGGTTGTGGGCCGGGGCGCTGACCGGAGCGCCTCATCGAGCACGAAATTCCTGCGGAGCATACCCCATCCGGGCCGAAACGACCGCCGGCCGATGGTCCTACGCGGTCGGACGCCCCCTTGCCGGTCCGGATCAGGTCCGCGTAGTCATGATCGAGCCGGAAGCCCGTCCCGAGGATCTCCTCGAGGTACGGGAGGATCGGCTCGTGATCGATGAGCGCGCGGACCTCGGGTCCCCAGTCGAGCACGTCGCCGAAACGCCAGGTCGAGGCGTCGGCCGGGACGTCGGCCGCGATGCGGGCATCCATCAGCTCGTTCAGCCCGGCGACGGTGGCCGCGGAGAGCGCATCGGGCACCGCGAGATATCCGTTGAGATCGAAGCGGTAGCGCTCCGCGTCGTCCACGGAGGTCAGTCGGGTCCGAGGATCCGGATCCGGGCCAGGTGCCCATGCGTGGCGAACACGCCGTCACCCGGCAGCACGCCGGTCACGACGTCCAGCACGAACGCCGTCGCCCTCGCGTCGCTCGCGGATGTGCGTCGACCCTTCGGCGAACGCGCCGACCAGCGCGAACGCCGCGATCAGACGCGCGCCACGGTCGCGTCGGTCGCGCAGTCGGACGTCGAGCTCCAGGACGTCGTCGATGGCCTCGAGCCGGACGACGTCGAGGCCGAGCGCCTCCGCCGCCGTCTCGCAGTGCGGCCCGAGATGGGCGATGGCATCCTCGGTGATCCAGCCGGGCTCCTCCGCCATCGCCAGGAGACGCTGGATGTCGGGCGCGGTCGCTCGCGCGTCGGCGACACCGACGAACCGATCATCGGTGTCCCATCGCCGTCGCTCGGTCGTCGCGGACAGCGGTCAGCCCTTCCGCTCGAGGATGGGCCGTGCCACGTCGGGCTTGTCGACGACGAACGCGAACATCGCGCGATCGCCCCAGCGACCGAGGAACAGGTGCCCGTAGATGTTCACGCCGGCATCCGCCAGGGCGCGCGACAGACGGGCCATCCCGCCCGGTCGATCGTCGACCTCGGTGAGGATCGATTCGCCTTCGATGTAGACGTAGCCGCCATCGTCGAGGACCGCCTTGGTGGCCTCGTCGTCGGCGGTGGTCATGATCACGTGGCCGGAATCCCCCATGCTCCCGCCACCGATCGCGCGAAGGTCCACACCCCGGGCCGCCAGCGCCTCCGCCAGGGTCGCCATCGCCCCGGGCTCGTTCTTGAGCTGGACCACGAACTGGTTGGCCATGGGACCTCCGGGGACGGCTGGGATGGCCTGATTCTAGCGGCCGGCCGGTGTGCTAGCGTGCGCCGCGCGATGGATCCCCTCGAGACGCCGGTCGCCGACGCGCTGGCCCGCCCGGAGCCCGGGGCGCGGATCACCGTCGAGGCGGCGGGCCTCCCCTTCTCCGCGCTGACCTGGGGCGATGGCGCGGGCCGCCCGCTCCTGCTGGTGCACGGCATCACGGCCTCCGCCGAGATCTGGTGGCGGGTCGCGCCGGCGCTGGCGGCGACGGGACGCCGCGTCGTGGCGGTGGACCTGCCCGGTCACGGCCGGACCGGACACTGGGCCGGACGCCAGCGGTTCCTGCAGACCGCCGAGGACCTGGCCGCGTTCATCGCGGCGGCCGGCCTGGCCGCGCCGGAACTCCAGGTCATCGCGCACAGCTGGGGCGCGATGGTCGCGGTCACACTCCCCGCCGCGGGCCTCCGCCCGTCGACGCTCGTCCTGCTCGACCCGCCGGTCATCAGCCAGCCCGAGATCGTCCACGAGGCCATGGAGGCGGACGTTTCGAAGCCATCGGACCGCGCGAGTGCTGCTGTGGCGCTCGCGGCCGCCCATCCGGCATGGGCCGACGGTGACGTCCAGGCGGCCGTCGATGCCGCGATGGAGGTCGACCTGTCGGCCGCCGCCGCGATCCTGTTCGAGAACGGCGACTGGGATGCGGGGCTCGCCGAGCTGGCAGGTCCGGCGGCCGCGGGTCTCGACGTCCGCGTCGTCCGCGGCGATCCGGCGACGGGCGGCCGGCTCCCCGACGCGAGCGCGGCCGTCTTCGCCGAACGGTATGGCGCGGACCACGTCATCATGCTCGTCGGCGCCCCCCATTCGCCGCAAGCGACGCATCCCGAGGCCCTGGTCGCCGCGTTGCTGGAGAGCCTCGGCTGACGGGCGCGGGCCGTGCCGGTTCGCGGGCCGTGCCGGTCGGCGCCCGTGCCGGCGACCCGGCTCAGGCCGGCGCGGCCAGGATCTGGCGCCTGATCTCAACGGCGCGCCGATACGCGTCGACGTACCGCGGCGCCGAGCCCGTCACCCAGTCGAAGTCGACGGCCATCCCGCGATCGAGCAGGTCGCGCCACGGCGCGCCGCCCTTGGCGAACGCGGTCATCGCCCGGTCGCACGCCGACACGAGCCCCTCGACGGTCGGCTCCTCGAAGACGAAGCCCGTTCCGGCGCGCGGGCGGCCGGTCGCGTCGACGACGGTGTCGGCGAGGCCGCCGGTCCGATGGACCACCGGCGGTGTGCCGTATCGCAGCGCGATCATCTGGCCCTGCCCGCATGGCTCGAAACGGCTCGGCATGAGGAAGAAGTCCGAGCCCGCGTAGATGCGGCGCGCCATGACCCGGTCGAACCGCTCGAGCAGCGCGACGCGGTCTGGGTACGCGGTGGCCAGGGCGCGGAACGGGTCGGCCAGCTCCGGGTTCCCGCTGCCGAGGACGACGAGGCGCGCACCGCGGTCGAGCAGGGCCGGCGTCGCGCCGGCGACGAGGTCGAAGCCCTTCTGCGGGTCCAGCCGGCCGATCACGCCGAAGACCGGACGGGGGTCCGCCGCGTCGAACCCGAGCCGGGTCAGCAGGTCCGTCCGGCACACGGCCTTGCCGGACCGGTCGTCCCGCGAGTACGTCGCGGCGAGGTCCTCGTCCGTGGCCGGGTCCCAGATGGTCGTGTCGAGGCCGTTGAGGATGCCGATGAAGCGGTCCCGCTTCGATCGCAGGAGCGGGTCGAGGCCCATCCCGAAGGCCGGGGTGAGGGCCTCGGCCGCGAACCCGGGTGAGACGGTGTTGACCAGCTCCGCCCGCTCGATGCCCTCCCCGAGGAGGTCCAGGCCGTCGGCGCCCGGCGGGACGACCCCGTCGCCCGGCCGGAGACCCAGCTGGCCGAGGCTCGACCGCGGCGTCCACCCGTGGTAGGCGAGGTTGTGGAGCGTCATGAGGATCGCGGCCCCGCCGATGACCGGGTCGTCGGCGTAGCGGGCGTCCCGGTAGATGGCCGCGGGTCCCGTGTGCCAATCGTGCAGGTGGAGCACGTCGACCGGCGTCCCCTCGATCCGCAGCGCCTCGAGGGCAGCCCGGCAGAACGACCCGAACCGCCACGGATTGTCCGGGTAGTCGCCCGCGGCGTCGCCGTAGAAGCCGTCCCGGTCGAACGCGGCCGGGTGGTCGACGAGCCGGAGCCGGTAGCCATCGGCCGGGATGTCGACGATGGCCACCTCGCTGACACCGGAGGGCGTTCGCGGGTCGGGGACCCGCACGATCGTGGTGGCGGCATCCGCCGGTGGCGCGACGACGGTGCGGTAGCGCGGCAGGAAGACGTCGACCGGGCTCGCGACGGCGCCGCCCGGGACCAGGCCGAGCGCGCGTGCGAGGGCGTCGACGACATCGGCCAGACCGCCGGTCTTGGCCCACGGCTCGCACTCGCTCGCGAGGAAGGCGACGCGGAGCGGCACGGGCGGCATGGCCGGCATGGTAGTCGCGCGAGCGGTGCGCACGCACCACTAAACCGGTTCACAAGGACCGGGCGACCGAGTATCATCCCTGCCGATGGAGCCAGTTCGCGTCCCCTCGATCCCGGCTGCCTGGTTCCCGCTCCCGCCGCGACTCGAGGGTCTCCGGCGGCTCGCCTACAACATGCACTGGACGTGGCATCCGCGGACCCGTGGCCTCTGGTCGCTCATCGACCGCACCGCGTGGAACCGATACCGGAACCCCATCCCCGTGATCAGCGGCGCCGTCGACTGGAGCCGGCTCCTCGACGACGCGAAGTTCCTCGCCGAGTACCACGACGTGCTCGCCGAGTTCGACCGCTACATGGCGAACGGCACGAACCACTGGTTCCAGCGCCGCTACGGCGACGCGCTGACAGGTCCCATCGCCTACTTCTGCGCCGAGTACGGCCTCCACGAGTCGCTCGGCATCTACTCGGGTGGCCTGGGCGTGCTGGCCGGCGACCACATGAAGACCGCGAGCGACATGGCCCTCCCGTTCCTCGGGGTCGGGCTGCTCTACAAGAAGGGCTACTTCCGCCAGTCGATCGATGCCGACGGACACCAGGAGCACAACTACCCCGACTACGACCTCGCCCGGCTGCCGCTCGGCCGCGTCCAGGACGAGAACGGGCTGCCGCTGACCGTGTCGGTCGAGCTCCCCGATCGCGAGCTGGCCATCGCCGTCTGGGTCGCCGAGGTCGGTCGCGTCCCGGTCCTGCTGCTCGACACGGACCTGCCCGAGAACCTCGAGCCGGACCGCCCGATCACGCACATCCTGTACGTCCGCGGGCGCGAGATGCGCCTCCACCAGGAGCTGGTGCTCGGCGTCGGCGGCGTTCGCGCGATCCGTGCACTCGGGCTGACCCCCGCGGTCTGGCATCTCAACGAGGGCCATTCCGCCCTGCTCCTCGCCGAGCGCGCCCGGGAGCGCGTGGCGGCCGGCGACAAGCTCGAGGACGCCTGGGCACGGGTCCGCCGCAACAGCGTCTTCACGATCCATACGCCGGTCTCGGCCGGGAACGAGCGCTTCGATACGGACCTGATGCGGCGGCTGGTGGGGCCCCTCCTCGACAAGGGCGGCGTCCCCATCGACCGCGTCCTCGAGCTGGGCGTCGGCATGGACGCCGACCTCGGCCAGTTCGACATGACCGCATTCAGCCTGCGACTGACGAACGGCGCGAATGCCGTGAGCCAGCTCCACGCGGAGACGGCGAACGCGACGTGGGCGGGCATCTCCGACCATGACATCCTCGGGATCACGAACGGCGTCCACGGGCCGACGTGGATCGGCGACCCGATCGTGGACCTGCTCGCGCGCTATCTCGATGCGGACCTCGATGAGCTCGACGCCGGGACGGACCAGAGCCGCTTCTGGGAGCGAGTGGAGCGGGTGCCGCTGCGCGACCTGTGGGAGGCGCACCTCCGCCAGAAGCGCGAGCTCGCCCACTTCGCGCAGGGCCGGCTGCGGAGCCAGTTCGCGCGGCATGGCGAGGCGCCGTCGGTCCTCGCGGAGCTCGACGACGCGTTCGATCCGGCGATCATGACGATCGGCTTCGCCCGTCGCTTCGCGACCTACAAACGCGCCGGCCTGCTCTTCTCGGACATCGACCGGCTCGCACGGATCCTGTGGGACCCGGATCGGCCGATGCAGGTCGTGTTCGCCGGCAAGGCGCATCCGGCGGACCGCCCCGGCCAGCGCGTCATCCAGGAGATCTTCCAGCGCTCGCGCTCCCCGCAGCTGCGCGGGCGGGTCTTCATCCTCGAGGACTACGACATGCGCGTCGCGCGGTTCCTGGTCCAGGGGGTCGACGTCTGGCTCAACAACCCGCGCCGCCCGCTCGAGGCGTCGGGCACGTCCGGGATGAAGGCGGCCCAGAACGGCGTCCCGAGCGTGAGCGTGCTCGACGGCTGGTGGGACGAGGGCTTCACCGGGGACAACGGCTGGGCCATCGGCGGCCGCGAGACCAATCCCGACGAGGCCGCCCAGGACTGGTCCGACGCGCAGGACCTCTATCGGCTCCTGAGCGAGGAGATCCTCCCGCGCTACTACACCCGCGACAAGTCGCGCATCCCGACCCGCTGGCTGGAGACGATGCGGCAGTCGCTCGCCTCGACGCTCTGGCGCTTCTCGACCACCCGGATGCTGCACGAGTACACCGAACAGCTGTACCTGCCGGCGGCGGGGGTCGCCGTCGTGGAGTCGCCTCGGACACCCGTCGTCACGGAGGCCGGCTGACCGCTCCGTGGCACCTCGAATCTCGCTCGCCCTGGCGATCCACAACCACCAGCCGGTCGGCAACTTCGGCTGGGTCTTCGCCGAGGTCTACGACCAGGCGTACCTGCCGATGCTCGAGGTCCTCGAGCGGCACCCTGGCGTCCGCGTCTCGCTCCACTACACCGGTCCGCTCCTCCAGTGGCTCCAGGCCGAGCGACCGGAGTTCATCGACCGGCTGCGGGCGCTCGTGGCCCGCGACCAGGTCGAGATCCTCGGCGGCGGCTACTACGAACCGGTCCTCGCCTCCCTCCCGGAGCGCGACCGGATCGGCCAGCTGCTGCGGATGGGCGACGAGCTGGAGGGCCTGTTCGGTCGTCGGCCGAGCGGCGCCTGGCTCGCGGAGCGCGTGTGGGAGCCCGACCTCCCGACCTCGGTCGTCGCGGGCGGCTACGGCTGGACGATCCTCGACGACGCCCACTTCCGCGCGGCGGCGATCCGCGAGGAGGACCTGTGGGGCCCCTACACCACCGAGGACCAGGGCCGCCTGCTGACGGTCTTCGGGACCGAGCAGGGGCTGCGGTACCGCATCCCGTTCCGTGACGTGGAGGAGGTCATCGACTATCTCCGCGTGCACGCGACGGAGGACGGCTCGCGCGTCGGGATGATGGGCGATGACGGCGAGAAGTTCGGGGCGTGGCCCACGACGTGGGAGCACTGCTGGGGCAAGAGCCGCTGGGTCGAGCGGTTCCTCGAGGCGCTCGAGGCGAACGCGTCGTGGCTGACCACGGTGACGCCATCGGCCTGGCTCGCCGAGCACCGGCCGATCGGCCGGGTCTACGTCCCGACCGGCTCGTACGCGGAGATGGGCGAATGGGCGCTGCCCGCGGACGAGAGCCTCATCTTCGCGAAGGTCCTCCACGCGGCCCAGGCCGCGGACCGGCCCGAGGCGCGCTGGCTGCGCGGCGCCTTCTGGCGCAACTTCCAGGTGAAGTACCGCGAGATCAACGACCTCCACAAGCAGATGCTGCGCACCTCGGAGAAAGTCGCCGTCATGGCCGAGGGGCCGGCGCGCGACACCGCCGTCGACCACCTCCATCGCGGCCAGTCGAACGACTGCTACTGGCACGGCCTCTTCGGCGGCATCTACATCAGCCACATGCGCCTCGCGACGTACGAGAACCTCATCGCCGCCGAGGATCTCGCCGACACGGCGGCCGGGGCCCTCGAAACGACGGAGCTGCTCGACCTGGACCTCGACGGGTTCGACGAGGTCCGCTGCGCGTCTGCCGGGCAGGTCGTGACCGTGGACCTCAACGAGGGCGCAGGCATCGGCGCCTGGGACATCCGCCCGGTCCGCCACGCGATCACCGCGATCCTGCGGCGCCGGCCCGAGGCGTACCACGAGACCCTCCGGGCGCACGAGGCGAAGCTCGCGGCGCACGAGGCCCACCCCGCCGGCGAGGCACCGGCCGAGGCACCGGCCGACGCGCCGACCTCCATCCACGACGTCGTCCGGACGAAGGAGCCGGGGCTCGCCGCGCGGCTGCACTACGACGACCACGAGCGTCGGTCCGGGCTCGTCCGGTTCCTCGACCCGGACGCGACGGCGGAGTCATGGGCCGAGGGCAACGCCACCGAGACCGGCGATGCGCTCGATGGGTCGTTCGACCTCGTGGAGCTCGGGCCGCGCCTCGTCGTCGCCCGCCGCGTGGCGGAGATCGCGGGGGCGGGGCGGGTGAGCGTCACGAAGACGTTCCGGCTCGGCGGCGGTCGAAGGGTCCCGACGCTCGGCCTGCGGATCGACCTCGAGAACGTCGGCGCGACCCGCGTCGAGGCGCGCCTGGGCATCGAGTCGACGTCGACGATGCTCGGCGGCGGGGGCAATCCGGCCGCCTGGTGGGACGTCGCGGGTGCGCGGTCCGCGCACGACGGGGCAGGCTGCGTCGCCGGCGTCGAGCGCGTCACGCAGGGCAACGACTACATCGGCGTGACCGTCGAGACGGCCGTCTCCAAGCACGCCGACGCATGGTGGGCCCCCGTGGAGACCATCTCGAATTCCGAGAACGGCTTCGAGCGGGTCTACCAGGGCAGCGGGCTGCTCCTCTCCTGGCCGCTCGTCCTCGAGCCGGGCGGGCGCTGGACCGTGGACGTGACCAACGCGGTCACGACGGCGCGCGATCACGCGACCGAGGCGTGAGCCGGCCCCGCCTCGTCGTCCACGGCCACTTCTACCAGCCATCGCGGCTCGACCCGGCGACCGGGACCGTGCCGCCGGACCCGACCGCCGCCCCAGCAAGGGACTGGAACACCCGGATCGCCGCGGACTGCTACCGGCCCAACGCCCGGCTCGGCAACCTCGGGCGGATCTCGTGGGACCTCGGGCCGACGCTGGCGGGCTGGATGGAGCGTGGCGATGCGGTGGCATACGACGGGTTCGTGCAGGGCGATCAGGGCGTCAACGGCCTGGCGCAATCGTTCCATCACACGATCCTGCCGCTCGCATCGGCTGCGGACCGTCGCACCGAGATCCGCTGGGGCCTCCGCGACTTCGAGGTCCGCTTCGGCCGCCGCGCGCGTGGCGCCTGGCTGCCCGAGACAGCGGTGGACCTCGAGACCCTGCGGCTGCTCGCCGAGGAGGGGATCCAGCACACGATCCTCGCACCGTGGCAGGTCGCCGGCGATCCCGACACGCGTCGCCCGTATCGCATCGATGTCGGCCGCGGTCGGTCGATCGACGTGGTCCTCTACGACGCCGGCCTCTCGAGCGCGGTCTCGTTCGATCCGTGGGCGACGAGCGATGCGGACCGGTTCGCCCGCGAGCGGGTCGTCCCGCGCCTGACCGACTGGAACGATGACGGTCTCGGCGCGCCGTTCGCGGTCATCGCCACGGACGGCGAGCTGTACGGCCACCACCAGGCCTTCGGCGACGCCTTCCTCGCGCGCCTCGTCGGAGCGACGGACTTCGGGTTCGAGGTGGCGACGCTCGCGGACCTCGTGCGCGCCGACAGCCCCGGGATCCGGGCGGGGACGCTCAACGAGCGGACGTCGTGGAGCTGCCACCACGGCGTCGCCCGCTGGTGCGAGTCGTGTGGCTGCGTCCGGGACGGGTCGTGGAAGGCGCCGCTGCGCGGAGCCCTCGACCGCCTCGCGGCACGGATCGACGAGCGGACGGAGGTCCTCGCTCGCGCGCTGCCCGGCTCGCCGGGCCCGTGGCCGGCACGCGACGCCTATGTCGATGTCGTGATCGGCGCCGAGGACGAGGACGCGTTCGTGTCGCGCTGGCTGGCGGCGGATGCCACGGCCGGCGAGCGGCGCGCCTTCGCCGACCTGATGGCCGCCCAGCGCTGGCGGCTCGCGATGTTCGCCAGCTGCGGCTGGTTCTGGGAGGGCCACGACCGCCTGGAGACCGGCCTCGTCATCCGCGCGGCGACCCATGCGGCTCGTCTCATCGACGGTCTCGGGCCGGCCGGTCTGGAGCGGGATCTGGTACAGGACCTGCTAGCGTTGCCGCCAGTGATCGCCGAACCCGAGGAAGGACAGCGCGATGGGTGACCTGGCAGGGTTCGTGATCCTCGCGATCATCGCGGTCGTCCTGCTCGCCGTCGGTTCGAGGTATCGGCGGCCGTCGCGGGCCGACCTCGACACGCCGCTGTCCGACATCATGCTCGACGCCCAGCGCGAGCAGGACCGGGCTGCCGCGATCGAGCGCGCGGATCGCATGAACATCGATGGGAAGCACTGAGAATCCGTCAGCCCGTGGCCTGCGCGCCACGGGCTGACGAGAAGGGCCGGCGTCTCGGACGGACGCGCGGCGGGAAGGTTCGGAGTCGGTGTTAGCGGATGGAGACTGGGTACGACGGCCGACGCGGGTCGGCGGACTCGTCGCGGCTGTCGACGCCCCAGGTGGACGCGGCGATACCCAGGACGGCCAGAACTGCCATCACGATCAAAAGGACGATCATCCCGGACATCGGGCTTCTACCTCACTTGCTATAGTTGACTAGGCCAAAAGGTACTTGGACTAGCGTACTATGTCAACAGACGAATTGTACCCCCCGCCCATGACCCTCGGGTCGACTGGCGCCCTCGATGTCGAGCGCGACTCGGACGTCCCGATCTCGACCCAGATCTACTGGCAGCTGGCCTACCAGATCGACTCCGGACGACTGCTGCCGGGGTCACGCCTGGCCCCCGTCCGGGAGCTCGGCGCTGCCCTTCGAGTGAACCCCAACACCATCCGGGCGGTCTACCGACGTTTGGCCGACGCGGGCTACGTCACGAGTCGCCACGGCGCGGGGACGCACGTATCGGACCGGCCGCCCCAGAAGCGCGGCACCGAGGCCCTGGCCGGGATCGTGTCGGAGATGCTGCGGCGCGCGGCCCATGCGGGCTTCACTGCCGACGAGCTCGCCGCCGCGACGTTCGCGGCCGCCACAGAACGGAAGCGTCCCGGCCCGCTCGTCCATGTCCTGTTCACCGAATGCACGAGCGCCGACGCCGGCTACGACGCCGAGCGCCTCGTCGACGCGTTCCCCGGGATGATCGAAGCCGAGGGCGCGCTGCTCGACGACCTGCCGGAGCGCCTCGAGCGGTTCCACTACGACCTCGTGGCGACGACGACCTTCCACGCCGACGAGGCCCAGGCGCTCGTGGCCGGCCGGATCCCGGTCGTCGCGATGCTCGTCGGTCCGGGCTATGTCGAGATGGTCCACGAGATCGCAGGCCTGCCGCGCGGGTCGCGTGTGGGGCTCGTGTGCGCGTCGGAGCGCGGGCGCGAGAACATGCTCGAGACGCTGTCGCTGTCGGGGACCGAGGGCGTCGAGATCGTGTCGGCGCTCATCGCCGGCGACGAGGACGTCGCCCTCATCGACCGCACGGCCGATCTCATCCTGCTCTCGCGCGAGGCGCAGGCGGCCGGCCTCGCGGACCGCTTCTCGCGGCCCGAGCGCATCCGGTCGTGGACCTACGAGTTCGACCCGTCCGGGCTGGAGCTGCTGCGCCGCGCCATCGAGCACGTCGCCTCGACCCGGCACGCGGAGACCGCATCCGCCTGACGCGACACGCCCGGGCGATGACGGCACAGCCGGCGTGCCATCCTTCGACGATGCGTGCGTTCCACGTCCAGCGAGATGCCCGTGGCCGGTACGGGGTCGACGGCACGCTCATCGGGACGAGGGGCGACCTCCTGACCGCCGACCTGGCGGGGATGCGCCGGCTGGCGGACCGGATGAACGCGGCGCGACCGCCGGGGGCCCCATCGGTCGTCGCCGGCGAGATCGCGGCCCTCGGGCTCCTCCACGAGATCGGCCACCTGCTGATCGCGCGCTACGAGGCGGATCGCCGGCCCGGTGCCATGGCGGCCGCGCTGTCGGCGCTCCGGGAGCGGCTCGGGCCCGAGGCCGACCGGGTGCTCGATGGGTTCGCCGCGGAGTTCCCCGGGAAGGGGCGCCGGCCCGAGCCGGCCAGGGTCCGGCTCGAGGAGCTCATCCTCATCCGGGTCGGCAACGAGAACCCGGCGGTCGGCGCGCTGCGCGAGCTCATCGACGACCGCCCGCTCGAGCGGACGACCCGCTACCGCGAGGCCATCGAGCGGCTCGAGGTCGTCTTCACGGGCGAGCCGACCTACGGCGCCGACGGCGGGTCGCTCCTCGAGCTGCTGCGGACGCCAGCGCGCCGTGCCCCCACGTCGCTGGCCGGACAGCTCCGCTTCATCCGCGAGCACTGGCCGGAGCTGCTCGGTGACGAGCTCGCCGTGCTCATCGGCCGCCTCGACATCGCGATCGGGATCCTCGCCGAGGAGGAGCGGGCGCTGCACCTGCGCTTCGGCGGCGGGCCCAGCGTCGGCAAGGCCGAGGCGCCCACATTCTTCGCCGCGGTCGACGAGCCGGAGGCGTTCTCGTCCGACTCCGCCTGGATGCCACGGATGGTGCTGCTGGCCAAGAGCACGTACGTCTGGCTCGACCAGCTCTCGCGGCAGTACCGGCGGGACATCCGGACGCTCGATGCGATCCCGGACGAGGAGCTGGACACGCTGGCGCGATGGGGCGTCACGGGCCTGTGGCTCATCGGGCTATGGGAGCGGTCCCAGGCCTCCGAGCGCATCAAGCGCATGCGCGGCAACGCCGACGCGGTCGCCTCCGCGTACTCGCTCGACGACTACCAGATCGCCCAGGACCTCGGCGGCGAGGCGGCCTACGCGGTCTTGCGCGACCGGGCCTGGACCCGCGGCGTCCGGCTGGCGAGCGACATGGTCCCCAACCACATGGGCATCGATTCCGGGCTGGGTCCTGGAGCACCCGGAATGGTTCCTCTCGCTCGCGGAGCCGCCCTATCCGGTCTACTCGTTCAGCGGTCCGGATCTCTCGCCCGACGACCGCGCCGAGATCGTGCTCGAGGACCACTACTGGGACGACAGCGACGCGGCGGTGGTCTTCAAGCGGGTCGACCGGCGCTCCGGGGAGACGCGCTACATCTATCACGGCAACGACGGGACGAGCTTCCCGTGGAACGACACCGCGCAGCTGGACTTCCTCCAGCCGGAGGTCCGCGAGCAGGTCATCCGGACGATCCTGGCGGTCGCGCGACGGTTCCCGGTCATCCGGTTCGACGCGGCGATGGTCCTCGCCAAGCGCCACATCCAGCGGCTCTGGTGGCCGCTCCCCGGCGAGGCTGGCGGGATCCCGTCGCGCGCCGAGCACGCGATGCCCAAGGCCGAGTTCGACCGGCGGATGCCGGCCGAGTTCTGGCGCGAGGTGGTCGACCGCGTCGCCGACGAGGTCCCGGGCACGCTCCTGCTGGCCGAGGCGTTCTGGATGCTCGAGGGCTACTTCGTGCGGACGCTCGGCATGCATCGCGTCTATAACAGCGCGTTCATGCACATGCTCCGTGACGAGGACGGCGAGAGCTACCGCAAGCTCATCAAGGACACGCTCGAGTTCGACCCGGAGATCCTCAAGCGCTACGTCAACTTCATGAGCAACCCCGACGAGAAGACCGCCGTCGAGCAGTTCGGCAAGGGCGACAAGTACTTCGGCGTCGCGATGGTCATGGCGACGCTCCCGGGCCTGCCGATGCTCGGGCACGGCCAGGTCCAGGGCTACGGCGAGAAGTACGGCATGGAGTTCCGGCGCGCGACGCTCGACGAGCGCCCCGACGCGTGGCTCGTCGAACGGCACGAGCGCGAGATCTTCCCGCTGCTCCATCGGCGGGCCTGGTTCGCGGAGGCGTACGACTTCCTGCTGTACGACCTGATCACCGAGGACGGCGCGGTCGACGAGCACGTGTTCGCCTACTCGAACGGCATCGGGCCCGAGCGGTCGCTCGTCGCTGTACCACGACCGGTTCGCCTCGACGAGCGGATGGATCCGCGAATCGGCACCGTTCATGCGCAAGACCGCGAGTGGCGCGAAGCGCCTCGCGCGCCGCACGCTCGCCGAGGGCCTGCATCTGCCCAACGACCCGTCGGCGTTCATCGCGTTCCGCGACGCGCGGACCGGCCTGGAGTCGCTGCGCTCGTGCCGCGAGATCTGGGAGCGCGGCCTGCAGGTCGAGCTCGGCGCGTACGAGGGGCACGTCTACTGGGAGTTCCGCGAGATCCACGACGGCAGCGCCGGCCAGTGGGCGCGTCTGGCGCAGCAGCTCGGGCACCGCGCCGTGCCCTCGCTCGAGGAGGCGCTGCGCGAGGTCCAGCTCGAACCCGTCCATGCACCGTTCCGCGCGATCTTCCGCGACGGGATGGTCGCGGCCGTGCTGGATCGCGCGGCCGAGCCCGCGCAGCTCGACGAGCTCGAGACGCGGTTCGCGGCGTTCCTCGCGGCCGTGGCCGCGGCGACCGGGGTGGACGGCGAACCGGCGGCCGTCGCCGCGGAGACCAGGCGACGGACCGAGATCGCCTTCGACGGCCCGGACGTGCCCGACGCCCGGGCGGACCGCGCCGCCCTGCTCGGCTGGCTCGCCCTGTCGCGGACCGGCTCGCTGGCCGGAAGCCCGGATGTCGCAGCCACGAGCCGGGCCTGGTACGACGAGATGCGGCTGCCCGGGCCGCTCGACCGCCGGCCTCCACCAGGCGGGGCTCGATGAGGGCGAGGCGTGGGCCGTCGCCGACCGGGTCCGGGTCCTGCTGGCCCTCCCCCGCCCCTCCACCATCCGGGGGCCGATCCGGACGGCGGATGCCCGGCCTGCTCGAGCGCTGGCTGGCCAGCGACGTGGTCCGCGCGGCCATCGGGGTCAACACCTGGGAGGGCGTCGAGTGGCTCGACCGCGAGCGGTTCCTCTCGCTGCTCGGCTGGGCCGTCCGGCTCGATGCCATCGATGGTGCCGCCGGGCGCGGCCGGCGCGACGGCCGGGATCTCATCGCGCGGATGACCGCCGCCGCCGAGGCCGCTGGCTATGACGTCGAACGGCTGCGCGCGGTCTCGCTGCGATCGAGCCGGCGCGGACACCGAAGGTCCGCGCGCCGCGACCGCGACCCGGCCGGTAGGGAGCGCCCGCCTAGCCGAACAGCGCGCGGCGCAGGAGCGACGTCGGCGGCGTGCCATGCGCGATGGCGGCCTCGAGGTGGTCGCGATAGCGGAAGCCCGGCGTCGGACCGAAGCCGCCCGGCAGCTCGCGCGGCGGCGCGATCGTCGCGTCGCGGGCCGCCTGACGGCGCGCCTCGAGCTCGATGTCCCACATCTCCATCGATCCCGCGAAGTACGTCGAGAGCTGCGTCGATGACAGCCGGGCGCGGTCGTACTTGGCGCGCGCCTCCGACCGCTCCTGGAAGCCGCCGTCGACCATCAGGCTCACGGCTTCGTCCTCGGTCATGCCGCCGACGTGGATGCGCGCGTCGATGATCGCGTTCGTGATCGTGCGCAGGTAGAACTTCCAGTGGGTCAGGAGCAGCGCCGGATCGTCGTCGCCGTAACCCCACGTCCAGCATCACCTGCGTCACGTACACCGCCCACCCCTCGGCGAACAGGCCGCTGCCGAACATCGATCGTGCGAGCGACGGGCAGCGGTTGGCGTAGACGCCCTGGAGGTAGTGCCCCGGGATCGCCTCGTGGATGCACAGCAGGCGCAGCATCCGGTCGTTGTCCTCGCGCAGGTACGACTCGCGCTGCTCCTCGCTCCAGTCGTCGGGCATCGGGGTGATCGCGAAGAACGCGGTCTGGCCCTTGTCGAGCGGGCCGGGTGACGAGAGCATCGCCCCGCCGAAGGCCCGCAGGAAGATGGGCGTCCAGCGGATGTCGAGGGGCTCGTCGGCCATGCCGATGAGGTCGGTCGTCGTGCAGAACGACTCGATCCGGGCCGTCTCGGCGCGGCACCAGTCGAGCAGGTCGTCGCCCTTCGGGTGCTCGGCCGCCACCGCGTCGAGCACGCCGCGCACGATCGCCCCGGCGTCGTCGGGGAGCGGACGGTCGGGGCACCACGTCGGCCACATGTCCCGGGCGAGACGGACCATCTCCGCCCGGACGGCGGCGTACTCGCGCTCGGCGAGGGCCATGATCCGCTCGGGCGTCAGGGCGTCGGATCGCATGGTGTGGCGCATCTTCCGGCGCGAACAGCTCGGCGCCCGAGCCGGCCCTCGCCCTCGCTCGAGGGCAGGACGACGTCGCGCAAGTGCGTCGCAAAGTCGGCGAGGGCCGCCTTCGCCACCGCCGCGGATGCGCGCAGCCGCGGGGTGGCCGCGGCCACGGCCGGATCGGCAGCCGCCGCCTCGGCCTCGGTGATCGCGTCGTCGATCAGCTCGGCGACGCCGGGGAGCTGGTTGATCGCGGTCTCGGTCTGGAACCGGCCGACGGGTCGCCCGTCGACGCCGACGAGTGCCGCGGTCGCGCCGTCGATGAGCACGGGGATCCCCTCGAGGCGCCCCGCGAACGAGACCAGCCGCTCGCTGAGCGGCGCGAAGTCGCGCGCGATGAGCGTGAACAGCCCCTCGCCGAGGAGGTACACCCACGACAGCGGGTCCCAGGCGTCCTCGCGCAGGTCGTCCTCTGCGAAGCGGGCCGCCTCGAGCTCACCGAGCAGCAGGTCGCGATCGATCGCTTCGTCGGACGTCAGGTCCGCCAGCCCCTCGAACTCGCGCTGCCAGCGGTCCGCGAACGCGAGGCGCTCGAGCCGGCCGGCCTCGGTCGCGTCGGGCCACGTCCCGTCGAACCGGTGGTCGCCGATGCCGGTCGCCGCGACCGGGTTGTGGCGGAAGAACTCGTCGAGGAACCGGGTGAAGGCGGCATCGAAGCCCGGCATCGGCTAGAGCACGCCCATCGCTGCGAGGTCGTCGGCGAAGTCCCAGCCGCGCGTCGCGGCGCCCTCGACCCGGATGATGGTGCCGCCACGGTCGTCGGCGTAGAAGGTCGACGCCGCCTCCCCGACGTAGCGGGCGGCGATGCGCCGGATCGTCGGCCCGTACGGGATGTCGGCCACCCTGGCCGTTCCGCGGAGCTCGAAGCCGCGATACGGGAACTCCCGTTCGGCGACGACGATCGTCACGCGCGGGTCGCGCGCGATGTGCGTGAGCTTCACGTCGCCGCCAGCGAGCCCCAGCGTGAAGCCGCCGTCCTCCCAGACGTGCCAGATGGGCGAGAGCAGCACGCTGCCGTCCTTGCGGAACGTCGCGAGCGTGGCCAGCTGCGGCTCGTCGAGCAGGCCGCGGAGCTGGTCCGGTGTCAGGCCGCGGTTCATGGCCGCATCGTAGCCCGACCGAAGTGGCACGGTTGTCGCCCCGCGCGCCGGCCGCCGGCCGCCGGCCATGCTGGCTGGCAGCCAACGATCCGCGCCGGTAGCCTCCGTGCCGGCCGTCGAGGGCGGCCTCGCGTTGGCTCGCAGTCACCAAAGCCTTCTGTTCCGGTCGGGATCCGGCCCCACCGGTGGCCCGGAGTCACCGCCCCGACATCGAGAGGTGACCTCCGGCCGAAAACGTTGGCTCGCCGCCACCAGGGGTCGCGCTCGCCACCAGGGGCGCCACCACCAGGGGGCGTCAGCCATCAGTGGCGCCCTGCCTCCCCGCGCCATCCCGGGCGCGGACCGGTCGGTACCATGCCAGCCATGACACAGACCTGGGTCGAGCCGGTGGTCCTCGACGGCGAACGCGTGCGGCTGGAGCCGCTCGAGGAACGCCACCTCGCGGACCTCGCCGCGGTCGCGTTCGATGCGCCCCTTTGGCGCTGGACGATCATGGGACCGCAGGACGAGGCGGGTCTCCGGCGCTGGCTCGACACGGCGCTGGCGAACGCCGCGGCCGGGACCGAGCGCCCGTTCGCGACGATCGATCGCGCCACGGACCGGGCGATCGGCAGCAGCCGGTTCATGTCGATCGTGCCGGAGCACCGGCGTCTCGAGATCGGCTGGACGTGGGTCGCCTCGGCCTTCCAGCGCTCGGGCGCCAACCGCGAAGCCAAGCTGCTCCAGCTGACCCACGCCTTCGAGACGCTCCAGGCGAACCGCGTGGAGTTCAAGACCCACGCCCGCAACGAACGCTCGCGCACAGCCCTGCTCGGGATCGGGGCGACGTTCGAGGGCGTCTTCCGCCAGCACATGATCATGCCGGACGGGTCGCTTGCGGGACTCCGCCTACTACAGCGTCATCTCGCCCGAATGGCCGGCCGTGAAGGCGCGCCTCGAGGCCGGGCTCGCGCGATGAGCCGGGTCGCCGACATCGCGGCCCTCGCGGGCGGCCGCGGCCGTCGCGACACCGCCCGGCCCGCCACCGGCGCCGATCCGGTGCTGGTCGAGCGCGATATCCTCGCGGCAGGCCCGTCGTCCATCATGGGGGCGGGCGCGACGCTCACCGTCGTCGGCGGCGAGATCCTGCACCAGACCGAGGAGGTCGCATGAGAGGGTTCGTCATCGGGGTGATCGCGACGGCGATCACGTTCGCGGTCGTGGCGTGGCTGCTGCCCTCGATCAAGTGGGGCGACGACATCGTGAACCTCATCCTGGTCTCGGTCGTCGCCGGCGTCATCAACGGGTTCATCAAACCCGCGGTCCGGCTGATGTCGCTGCCGCTCACGATGGCGACCCTGGGACTCTTCGGCCTGGTCATCAACGCGGCACTGGTGCTCCTCCTGGCTTGGTTGGCCGACCTCATCGGGCTTGACTTCACCGTCGCCGGCTTCGCGAAGGAGGCCTTGAGCATCGACGCGATCTTCGCGGCATTCATCGCAGGCATCGCGATCAGCATCGTCGGCTCGGCCGTCGCTATCGTGATCCACGACTGAACGACCCCGACCGCTTCCCCGAGATCGCGGCGACCCTGCGGGTCGCCGCGCGCCGGCACGGGACGCCGGTCTTCGTCACGGACCTCGTCGAGCTCGACGCGGCCGCCGCCGCGGTCCGTGCCGCGTTCCCCGATCCGTGGATCCGCCAGTACTCGGTCAAGGCCAACGACGTGCCCGCGGTCATCGCGGCCGTCTGCGCTCGCGGGTTCGGGGCGAACGTCGTCTCGCGCGGGGAGTGGGCCCTGGCGCGCCGCGCGGGCGTGCCGGACGACCGGATCTCGCTCGAGGGGATCGGCAAGACGCCGACGCGACCTCCGCGCGGCGGTCCAGGCGGCCCGGGCCGGGACCCCGCTGCGCTGGCTCGCGCTCGAGTCGGTCGACGAGACGGCCGCGCTCGCCCGCCAGGTGCGGCGCGCCGGGAACGGGCTCCGGCTCGACGTCCTCTACCGGCTCAATCCCGATGTCGCACCCGAGACGCTGGCCGGGCTGGCGGTCGGTGCCGGGACGACGAAGTTCGGGATGACCGAGACCGAGATCGCCGAGGCGATCGAGGTCGGCGGCGGCCCGGACGGCCAGCTCCGGCCACGCGGCATCCACCTGCACGTGGGCTCGCAGCTGGGCGCTGTCGATGCGTGGCGCGACGCGGTCCGGCGGGCCCTCGCGGTGACGGCGCTGTGGCGCGGCTCGATCGAGACCTTCGACACGCTCGACGTCGGCGGGGGGTTCCCAGTGCGTCCGTACGGCGAGCCGTCGCCCACGCCGGAGCGGTTCGCGCGCGAGTTCCCGGCGCTCCTCGAGGGCGTCCCGGACGATCGCCGGCCGACGCGTCTCGCCATCGAACCGGGTCGGGCGCTCGTCGCGCGTGCCGGCTGGCTGCTCGCTCGGGTGCTCCACGTCCGCGAGCGTGGCGGGCGGCAGGTCATCCTCGACGCGGGCATGACGGAGCTCATCCGGCCGGCGCTGTACGGCGCTCATCACCCGGTCCGGGTGCTGGGGCAGCGGCGCGGCGCGATCGAACCGACCCGCGTCGAGGGGCCCATCTGCGAGTCCACGGACGCGCTCGGCGTGCACGATCTCCCGCCGCTCCGCCGTGGCGATCTCGTGGCGATCGCCGACGCGGGCGCCTACGCGGCCTCGCTCGGCTCGGCGTACAACGGGCGCCCGCGACCGCCGCAGGTCCTCCTCGCCGCCGACGGCAGCCTGACCCTGGGGCGCCGCCGCGGATCCATTCCCTGAGGTCCGCGGCGCCGCGTCCGCTATCGTTCGTGCCGTGGACGTCCGAACGCGCTTCCGGGAACGCCTGGCCCAAGGCCCGCTGCTGGCCGACGGGGCGATGGGCACGCTGCTGTTCTCGCGCGGGATCCCGCAGCGCGCGAGCCTCGACGAGCTCGTCGAGACGCGGCCGGACCTGATCGGCGCGATCCATCGCGAATACCTCGCGGCCGGCGCCGACATCATCGAGACCGCGACGTTCGGGGCCAACCGGATCCGGCTCGCCCCGTTCGGCCTTGCCGACCAGGCGGGACGGTTCGCCCGCCGCGGTGCCCAGCTGGCGCGCGAGGCCCGCGACGTCGCGGGCCGCGATGTCCTCGTGGCGGGCTCCGCGGGACCCCTCGGCGCCCCGACGCGCGAGCTCCTCCACCTCGACGAGTCGGCCGTGCGGGCGGCCTTCCGCGAGACCATCGACGGCCTCCTCGAGGGCGGCGCCGACCTCTTCCAGTTCGAGACGTTCTCGTCGGTCGACCACCTCCGGATCGCCATCGAGGAGGCCCGGCGCGCCGCCGACCTCCCGATCGTGGCGCTGCTGACATTCGGCGAGGAGCTCGAGCTCCCGGACGGCACGACGCCGGCGCAGGCGGTGGCCGCGCTCGAGGCCCTCGACATCGACGTCATCGGCGTCAACTGCGGGGCCGGGCCGCAGGGCTGCCTCGACGCGCTCTCCGCGATGGGCGGCACCCGTCGCGCCATCCTGCCGAACGCGGGACTGCCGCAGCGGGTCGAGGGCCAGTTCGTCTATGCCGCCGGCCCCGAGTACCTCGCCGCCATGACCCCGCGGTTCGTGGCCGCCGGGGCGGCGATCGTCGGCGGCTGCTGCGGCACGATGCCCGAGCACATCGCGGCGATGCGGGTGGCGCTCGATGCCATGGCGCCCGGGGCCGGACCGGCCGAGGCCCCCGCGAGCGCCCGCCGAACGCCCCTGGTCTCGACCGCGCCGAGCGGCGACGCCTCCGCCGCGCCGCCACCGACCGGCCTGCTGCAGGCCATCCGCGACCGGCGCTTCGTCATCTCGGTCGAGATCGACCCGCCGCGGTCCGTCCGGATCGAGCGGACCATCGAGGCCGCGCGGCTCCTCCAGGCGGCCGGTGTCGACGCCGTGAACATCAGCGACTCCGCGATGGCCCGCGTCCGGATGGGCGCGATGGCCGTGGCGTTCGGCATCCAGCACGACCTGGACCTCGAATGCATCATCCATTTCACGACGCGCGACCGGAACCTCATGGCGCTCGAGTCCGAGCTGCTCGGCGCGCATGCCCTGGGGGTCCGCAACATCATCGCGCTCACCGGCGACCCGCCGCGGGTCGGCGACTATCCCACCGGGACGGGGGTCTGGGACGTCGACTCGATCGGGCTCATCGAGATCCTGACCCGGCTCAACCGCGGCGAGGACGGCGCCGGCAGCCCGATCGGCGCACCCGCGGGGTTCACCATCGCCTGCGCCCTCGATCCGACCGCGGCCGACGCGGCCACCGAATGGGACCGCCTGGAGCGCAAGATCGAGGCGGGCGCTCACCTGATCATGACCCAGCCGCTGTACGACCTCGCCCAGGTCGAGGCGATGGACGCGGAGGCGCGCCGCCGCTTCGGTGCCGGCGGATTCCCGCTCCCGGTGTTGCTCGGCGTCCTGCCGCTCCAGAGCAGCCGGCACGCCGAGTTCCTCCACAACGAGGTCCCGGGGATCACGATCCCGGACGAGACGCGGGCGGCGCTGCGGACGGCCGGGGAACGCGGCGCCGAAGTCGGCCTGGAGTTGAGCCTCGCGCTCCTCGAGGAGGTCGATTCGCTCGTCGGAGGGACCTACATCATGCCGAGCTTCGGGCGCTACGAGCAGGCCGCCGAGCTGGTCCGCCGCCTGCGGGTTCGCCATGCCGTCGCAGAGGTCCCCGCGTGACGCGACGATCCGTGGCGGCGATCCTGCTCGCGGTCGCCTGGACCCTCCTCGTCATCCCGTCGGCGCTCGCACTCACCACGCCGTCGCCGGGCCCGACGACGGCACCGCCGCCCGGCCCGCCGTTCCCCGAGCCCGTCGATGGGCAGGCCGTCTACGACTACGCGGGCATCCTCCGGCCGGACACGGTCAAGCTGGCCGAGCAGTTCGTCGACGTCATCGAGGACCAGACGCAGGCCGAGGTCGTCGTCTACACGCAGGCGATGGGCCGCGACGACCTCCAGACCGATGCGACCGAGGCCGATGCCGCGGCGCTCATGGACCAGTGGGGCGTCGGGCGGGCCGGGATCGACGACGGCCTGGTCATCCTGTTCGAGCTCGACACCACCCTCGAGCACGGCCAGGTCCAGCTGTATGCCGGTGGCGGGTTCGACTCGATGTACCTCGACGCCGATGCCCGTCAGGCCATCTTCGACGACACCATGGCGCCGCTCCTCGCCCAGGGCGATCCCGACAGCGCCGTGCTCTCAGCGCTCGGTCAGGTCGCGGGCGCGACCATCGCCCCGTCGGCGAGCGGCGACCCGGCCCAGTCCGAGCCGCCCGTCGACCCGGGCCCGCCGTTCCCGCCGCCGGTCATCAACCAGGCCGTCTACGACACCGCCCACATCTTCAGCGCGGACGAGATCGTCAAGGCCGAGTCGACCATCGACGCGATCGAGGCCCGCACGGGCGCCGAGGTCGTCGTGTACACGCAGCCGGTCGGCTACTACTCCATCGATACCTCCGAGACAGAGGCGCGAGCGCGGGCCCTCATCGACCAGTGGGGCATCGGCCGGGCCGGCTTCAACGACGGGATGGTCATCTTCTTCGACCTCGACCCGACGAACCAGCACGGTCAGGTCCAGCTCTACGCCGCGCCCGGGTTCGAGGCCGCCTACCTGAGCAACAGCGAGCGGCAGGCGATCTTCGACAACGACATGGTCCCGCTGCTCGCGTCGGGCGACTTCGACGGCGCCCTCGACGTCGCGCTCAAGAAGATCGACGCGTCCGCCACCCCCGAGCATGCGGCCGCCCTCGAGCAGTCCCGCCAGGTCAACGCCGCCATCGGCCTCGTCGGTGCCCCGATCGTCTTCCTCGGCCTGTTCGGCTGGGCGTTCATCAACTGGCGCCGATATGGCAAGGACCCCGTGTATCTCGACGACCCGTCGGTCCTGATGCCCGCGCCGCCACCTGACCTGACCGCGGCGTCCGGGGCGATGGTGATGGACGGCGCGACCTCGCGACGAGCCCTGACCACGGCGATGCTCGACCTCGCGAGTCGCGGCCTCATCTCGTTCCGCGAGGAGAAGGGGCTGCTCAGCCACAAAGTCGGGGTGGACGTCGACCCGCCGCGCGGCGACGCGACGCTCGAGGCGCAGCGCGCGCTGAACGCGCGACGTCCCACCGGGCCGGCGGAGGACGTGGCGCTGGCGAAGCTCCAGACGCTGGGCGCGGGCGAGCTCGAGGGCTACATCACGCCGGAGGAACTCCCGAAGTTCGGAACGTACGTCGACGACTTCGACCGGGCCCTCGAGCGACACGTGGTCGACAAGCAGTGGTTCGCCGAGAAACCGAGCAAGGTCGTGGCCCGGTGGACCGGTCGCGGCGTGGTGGCACTCGTCGTGGGCATCGCCGTCTTGATCATCGGCCTCAACATCCCGATCTCGGGCCTCGTCCTCCTCGGCGGCGCAGGGATCGCCGGCGGGATCGTGCTGCTGCTCTTCGCCCGCTGGATGCCGGCGGTCACGATGCCCGGCGCGATCATCCGGGCGATGCTGGCGGCCTACCGGCGGACGCTCCAGAAGACGATGGCCCAGGCGCGCTCGATGCAGCAGGTCGTCGACGAGGCCGGTCTGACATGGCTCGACACGCCTGACCAGGCGGTCGTGTGGGGTACCGCGCTCGGGCTCCAGAGCGACATCGAGGGCGTGCTTGAAGCGCAGCCTCGAGGACGTCTCCCGCGGGACCACGGCGGGCGCGGTCCCGTACTTCCCGGTCTGGTACACGAACTCGAGCGGCTCGTCGTTCGCCGGGGCGGCTGCGACCGGGAGCGGCGGCAGCCTCTTCTCCGACTCCGCCATCCCCGATCTCGGCGGGATGATGTCCGCCCTCGGGACGATCGGGAACTCGCCGTCGTCATCGGGCGGCGGGAGCGGCGGGGGCGGCTTCTCCGGTGGCAGCTCGGGCGGCGGCGGGGGCGGCGCCGGCGGCGGCTTCTAGCCGGCGAGCCGGAGGCAGGCCCGGCGCCGGGCGGCGCGGGATCATCGGCTCTTCGGCCGGTCCGCGGGGACCGGCCTCCGGATCAGCCCTTCGGCGTGAACCCCAGGAGCCCCGTGAAGTGGCGGTACGCCTTGCCGTCGCGCAGCACGAACGCGTCGAACACCCGCGCCTCGCCGGCGTCGAGGCTGATCGTCGCCTCGAAGAAGATCGAGTCGGCGGTCTCGACGAACTTGTCGGTCGACTTGAGCTTGAGCCCGGGCATGCCGTCGAGGTACCCGACGAAGTAGTCGGCGATCGCGTCATTCCCGAAGATCTGGTGATCGAACGAGATCAGCGCGGCGTCCTCGGTGTAGTGCGCCCGGATGCCTTCGATGTCCTTGGTCTCGCAGTAGCGGACCTGCTCCTCGTAGAAGGCGTAGCCGGGTCCGGCTTCGGTGCTCGTCGTCATCGTTCGACCCCTCGAATCGTGGATGGATGGATGGGTGCCGGCATACCGGCACCGTCAGGTCGGAGCCTAGATCGCCTCGATGATCTGCGCGCGCTTCCTGGCGCGCTCCTCGTCCGTGATCAGGCCGTCCCGCCAGGCGGCATCGAGCGCGCTGAGGCGTCGCTTCGCATCCGGTCCGCCACCACCGCGGCGCGTGAACAGGATGATCACGGCCGCGAACACGACCGCGAGAAGCGCCAGGGGGATGAGCATCGTCAGGAGGATCTCCGGCCAGCTCGGCTCGGGTGCGCTGGTGGCCGAGTACAGGTTCTCGGGCAACGGCACGCCAGCGGCATCGGCCGCCGCCTGCATGTCGCCATAGACGTTCGTGAGGATGGACGGGGCGACCACCTCGTACGGGCCGGCGGGACCCGTCACCGTCAGGGTGTCGCCCGTCTGCTCCACGGACGTGACCTGCCCCGCGGCGACGTCGTCGAGGAACTCCGTGTAGCCCCGGACCGGCGCATTCACGTGCCCGACGTTGGCGAGCGCGTAGAGCGCGATGGACGCTCCGACGACGACGACGACCGCGATCGCCAGCGTCGCCACGGGTCGCGGGACTCGCCCGCTCGTCTGCTGGGTCGTCATCTGGTCCTCCCCCACCCGGGATCACGCTCCCCAGGGAGCGCTGGTCTCTGACCGTAGCACTCGACCGCGGTGCGTACAAGATGCCGCGTCACCGGTCCGGGAGCCTGGCGCGCGACTCAGGCTCCGAACAACTCGCGGCATGCCTCGAGGCCCTCGATCGTGATGGCCGGCCGCGGCCGCGCGCGCCACTGTTCCGCGGTCATCCGGAACCTGCGGGCGTCACGGGCGACGCCCTCGGGGGCGAGCTGGAAGAGCCCGTTCTCCTCGTAGCCGAGCGACCGCGTCACACCGTTCGAGGCGGCGTTGTCGAGGAAGGCCGACGTCTCCGCCGAGGCCGCGCCGAGACCGTCGAACGCGAAGCCGAGGACAGCCGCGCGCATCTCCTTGCCGAACCCGCGTCCCTGGTAGACCTGGCCCAGCCACGATCCGCTGTGGACCATGCGGAAGACCGAGAACCGGGTCGCCATGATCGACTGCGACCCGATCGGTTCGCCGTCCCGGTACACGGCCAGGTGGAGCGCCCAGGCGTCGGGGCTCCAATTCGCGCGGGCGGCCCAATGGTGGGCGACGAACCCGTGCTCGAACGCGGGGCTCGGGACCGTCGACCAGGCGACGCCGAACGGCATCTCACCGGGCGGATGGATCCCGGCCCTCGCGAGATCGATCAGCGCGGGGATCTCGTCGTCGAGCGGCAGGCGCAGGAGCAGCCGCTCGGTGCGGATCCGCAGCCCGAAGAGCGGCCACGCCCGCTCGAGGGTCATAGGCGCTGGGACACCGGCCGAGGCGTCGGCGGACGCGGACTCGGCGCCGTCGGTGGCTCGCCCGGGTGGTCGTTCGGCGTCCATGGGCGGCCGACGGTACACTCCAGCCATGGGTGCTGTCGAGACGATGGAAGACTTCTTCGAGAAGCTCAACGGTGGCGACCGCGAGGGCGCCGTCGCGCTGATGGACGAGATGACCGAGATGCGCGTGCACGTCGGTGACAGCGTCCAGATGCTTCGGGGCGTCGAGCGCGTCGGCGGCTGGTTCCTGCGCGGTGACGCGGGCCTGCGGATGATCCCGGGCGAGATCCGCGATACCGGCAACACCTACGAGGCGGACCTGCTGGTCGTCCGGCCAGGCGCCCCGACCCAGCACATCGATGCCACCTTCCGGGTCGAGGCGGGCAAGATCACCGCGATCAACATCGCGCCGCGCTAGGCGCCATCGGGGGCCGCGGCGCGCCATCGGCGCCGGGCTCCCTCGACGCGGGGCCGCCCCGACGACTCAGCGCCGGGCGCGCCGCAAACTCAGGGCGCCGCCGACTCGTCGCTCGCCGCAGGCGCCTGGGCGCTCGGATCCGTGAACTCGGCCGGGACCTTGGACGGGATGATGATCTCCTGACCGACCTTGATCTTGTCGGCGTTCTTGATCGTCGCCTTGTTCGCCTTGAGCAACTGCTCCAGGGTCACGTTGAACTTCTTCGCGATCTTGTTGAGGGTGTCGCCCTTCTTGATGATGTAGGTCTGCTGGGTCGGAGCCGGGACGGGCGTCGGCTCCAGGGACGCCGAGGCCACCGGCGAGGCGGTCGGACTCGGGCTGGCACCACCGCCACCGGGTCCGCCGATCCCCAGCAGCGCCGGCAGGAAGAAGAGCGCGAGCGCGGCGACGCCGAGGGCGCCCACCAGCACGACGATCCGCGGGATCCCCGGCAGTCCGGTCCGGGTCTTGATCGTGGGGTACGCCTCGTAGCGCTTCACCCGCTCCCAGGACGGGCCGTCGTGGTCGGGCGTATGCGCGCGGTCGCGTGTCGAGCTGACGGTCGGCCGTCGACCCGACGCCGTCGTCGTCGGCAGCGAACCCGATGGCGGGCGTCGAAGCGGCGGGGGCGTCGCCGCCCGGGCCGCCGGCGGCGCCCGCGACACCGGCTGCCGCGGCCGGGCGCGACGAGACCCGCCAGGTCATCGGATGGCGGCGACGAAGGCGGCACGGCCGCCGGCTGACCGCTCGCGAGGCGGTCCGCGGCGCTGCCCGCGAGGCCGGCGCTCGGTGAGCGGCTCGCGAGGAACTCCGGGGGCCGGTCCGTGGACGACGCCGGCGGTCGCGGCGAGGCGCCCGATGCCCACGGTGGCGGCGCGGCCCAGTCGCGCGGCGGGTTCCGCTGCACCGGGACATCGCCGTCGGGCGGCGGCGACCCCCACGGATCGTCGTCGGCCGCCACCTCGTCGGCGGGTTCGGGTTCGCCGGCGACGTCGGCGGGCGGGTCCGCCTCGAGCGGTTCGGCCGCGGCCGGATCGTCGCGGTCGGCCGGATCGATCGATGACGCCCCGCTCGGCGGCGCCGCGGCCGTGCGCCCGGCCGACCGGGCCTGGGCCGCCTCGCGTCGTGCCCAGTCCTGGAACGTGGGACAGACGGGGAACGCGCTCGAGAGGCAGTACGCCTCCTGGTGCGCGAGGGCCCGTGGGGCCGGCCGGACCTCGGCATAGCAGCGGTGCCGGTGGTCGGGGCTCGACGAACGCTCGTCGCGCTCGTCCTCGAACGCGATGAACGGGCAGGCCGGAGGCCCTTCGACGCCGGGCAGCCCTCGGTCGCTCATCGTCCCGATGATACCCGCCGCATCGAGGCCGGCGTCCGGTGGGTCTCGTCCCGCCGCTCGGTACCCGTCGCGCGTTTGACACGCCCGCGCGCGGCTCGGACACTTCGAAGCGCCCCGTGGTGCGGTACGGTGTCGCCCCTGTCCCCAGTCCAAAGGAGTGCCGATGTCCCGCCTGACGCGCTGGCTCGCCCCCAGCATCACCGCTCGAGCCCATTGCGATCTGCCCTGTGGCGTCTACGACCCCGAGCAGGCCCGCATCGAGGCCGAGTCGGTCTACCGGACCATCGAGAAGTACAACGCGAGCTCCGACGACGTGTTCCGGGCCCGCGCGATCGGCATCAAGGAGGAGCGCGCGGAGCTCGTCAAGCACCACCTCGACGTCCTCTGGCACGACTACTTCAAGCCCGAGCACCTCGAGAAGGTCCCGAACCTGCACGAGCTGTTCTGGAACGCGAACAAGCAGGTCTCGAAGGTGAAGGCCTCGGTCGACCTCGCCGACGCCAAGACGCTGCTCGAGATGATCGACGAGGTCGACGCGGCCTGGAAGGCGACCGGCGGCGAAGGCAAGACCCGGGTCAACGGCCGACCGGGCTGACCCGCCGCCCATCCCCGTGACCATCCCGAGGCCCCGTCGTCCGGCGGGGCCTCGACGCTCGACGCCGCTTCGGACCCGCCTCCACGGACCGTGGCGGATCGCCGTCGACGAGGCGAGCATGCGGCCCGCCATCGAGGCCGGCGACTGGCTCCTCATCGACCCGACCGTGAGCCGCTGGCCACGCCGCGGTGCCGTCGTGGTCTTCCGCGAGCCCGACGGTGGCGCCCTCGCGGTGAAGCGCGTCGCCGGGCGACCGGGCGATCGCATCCCGTTCGCCGACGGCTACCTGGAGCTCGCCGAGGACGAGGCATGGCTGCGTCAGCGACGCGACTGCCGAGGAGACCGCGGCGGCCGGGCTCGGGGAGCCCATCGACTCGCGCCGGTACGGGCCTGTCCCGCTCGAGCTGCTCGTCGGCCGGGCCTGGTTCCGCTACGCGCCCTGGCGGCGCGTCGGGACCATCGGGGGCTGGCCATCCGCCGACCGTCAAGCGTAGGGTCCGCGATGGAACCACGCCGCGCGCATCATCGGAGGACCTTCGTGCCGACCCGCCATCCCGTCCGATCGCTCCTGACCGGCATCGCGGTGGTCGCGGTCGCCCTGGCCCTGGCCGGCTGCGGGTCGACCACCGTGACATTCGAAACGTCCGCGACGCCCGCCCCGACCACAGCACCGACGCCGACACTCGAACCGTCAGCCGCGCCCACCGAGAGCGCAGCGGCGACCGCGAGCCAGCCGTCGACCGGCCACATCCAGCTCCCCGACAAGGGGTTCGGGCTCACGCTGCCGGATGGCTGGCAGAGCCTGCCGGTCGATCCGGCCGCCCTGCAGGCGGTCGTCGAGAGCCTCCCCGAGGGATCGGATATGCGGAATCTCCTCGAGGGCCAGATCGGCTCGTCGGCCCTGCAGTCGATCGCGTTCTGGGCGTTCGACTTCGGGCCGGGGAACACCACGGGCTCGACGCCGAACATGAACATCATCGTGCAGCCCGCGTCGACGTTCGACCTGGCGCTGGTCGACTCGTCCGTTCGCGCGGAGCTCGGCGCGGTGAGCGGCATCGGCTCGATCGAGAGCAAGATCGTCACGCTCCCGGCCGGCGAGGCGATCCGGTTCGACTACACCCTCGACGTCGGCTCCCCGGGCACGTCCCAGGCCACGGTCAAGACGACCCAGTACTACGTGCCGTTGCCGGCGGCGACCCTCATCGTCTCGTTCTCGGCCGACCAGGCGGGCGCCGCCGCGTCGGCGGACGACTTCGAGGCCATCATCCAGTCGCTCGAAGCGGCCTCCTGAGCCGGGTCAGGCCGAGACGCCCTCCGCGGGCGTGAACGCGATCCCGGCCGCGCGGCAGTCCGCGGCGAACGCGGCCTGGGCGTCGGGCGTGGGGTTCCAGCGGGTCGGGAAGCAGACCGCGCGGTCGAGCCCGATGGCCGCGAGCCCGCCGATGTAGTCGACGCGAGCCTGGCCGGCATCGCGGACCGCCTCGTCCTTCGTGTAGAGCGAGAACCGAAGCGTCGCCGGGTCGCGGCCCTCGGTCTCGCACCGCTCGCGGACGCTGCGCATCCGCTTGACGATCTCGTCGGCCTCGAGGAAGACGTAGTTGAGCTCGTCCGCGTACTTGATCGCATAGCCCGCCGTCCGCCGCTCGCCGTTGCCGCCGACGATGATCGGGATCCGCGCCTGGAGCCCCTTCGGGACGTTGATCGCGCCGCGCACGTGCGCATAGGACCCCTCGAACTGCGCGCGGCCAGGGGCGAACATCGCGGTGATGATCTCGAGGTGCTCGCCGAACGCGCTCATCCGCTCGGCGAGGCTCGGGAACCCGTAGCCGTACGCCCGCCACTCCTCTTCCTTCCAGCCGGCCCCGATGCCGAGCTCGAAGCGTCCGCCGCTGATGACGTCAACGGTCGACGAGAGCTTCGCCGTGAGGGCGGGGTTGCGGAACCCGGTGCACACGACCATGTGGCCGAGGCGGACGCGCGTGGTGGCGATCGCGAGCGCGGTCAGGACCGAGAACCCCTCGAAGGTGATCTCGTCGGTCGGGGTCGGGACCGTGTGGAAGTGGTCGAAGACCCACAGGGACTCGAACCCGAGCGTATCCGCCTGCAGCGCGAGCTCGAGCGTGCGCGCCCACGCGTCGGCGGCGGGCCAGCCGTCGTATTCGCCCTTCCAGCCCTGCGGCGCCATCAACCCGACCTGCATCCGTGTCCTCCATGCCCGCGATCCGCTGGCGCGCGGGTCCCCGCGTGCTGTGATCGCCCGCCGGTCGTCCCGGCTGCCGCCCAATGGTGACGGGTCCGGCGCCAAGCCGCTGCCGACGGGGCATTGGCGCCAGCGCGGCCCGGGGGCCGTCGGCCGCGCCGCCCCCGTCGCGCGTCGTGGGTCGGCCAGCGGGACCACAGCCGGCGAGCCTATCCTCGGACGATGACGACCGACGCCGGGTTCGACCCGAACGCTCCCCTCCCCGGCCCGCCAGACCCGTGGGCCTCGACCGATACCCCGAGCCGGCGCTCGGGCCCGCCGTACCACATGACCGAGATGATCGCCGCGGAGCCCGCGCTGGCCCGCCGGATCCTGGCTCGGCAGGCGGGTCCGGCCTCGCAGGCCGCGGTGCTGGCCGCGGCCATCGCCGAGACCGCCCGCGCCGGCCAGCCGATCGTCGTCACCGGGTGCGGCACCTCCGAGCATGCCGCGCTCGGCACGGCCGACATCCTGCGCGAGGCGGGCCGCGCCGCCGGTCTGCCCGGGCCGGGACCGAGCACCTTCCAGGCCTTCGAGCTGGCCCTCGATGCCCCGGCGTCGGGCCTCGTCATCGCCGTCTCGCACGAGGGCGCGACCACGGCCACGAACGCCGCGCTCACCGCGGCCCGGGCCGCGGGCGCACGGACCGCGCTGCTGACCGTGACGCGTCGCTCGCCCGGCGCGGCCCTCGCGGACCTCGTCGTCGAGACCGAGGAGCTCGACCAGGGCTGGTGCCACACGGTCGGGTACGTCAGCCCGATGCTCGCCGCGAGTGCGGTCGGGGCGCACCTCTCCGGCCGCCCGCTCGACGCCGACGAGGTCGGCCGCATCCTCGCCGACGGCGCGCTGGACGAGACCGGCGCCGAGCGCATCGCGGGCCGGATGGCCGACGCGGACCATCTCATCGTCATCGCCTCCGGGGTCGACCGGACCGCGGGCCGCGAACTCGTGCTGAAGGTCGAGGAGGCCTCCTGGCTGCCCTCGGCCTATCGCGATCTCGAGACGTTCCTCCACGGCCATCTCCCGGCGACCGGCCCGGCCACGGCGCTGGTGCTGGTCCTCGCCGACCGTGACCATCGGGAGGAGCGGGTCCGACGTGCCCGTGGCGCCCTCGCTGCCGCGCGCGAGCTCGGGATCCGGGCGGCGGCCATCCTCGCCGCGGACCTCGATGGGGTCATCGAACCGGCGCTGACGCCGTCCGGGCGGCTGCTGGCGGCCGAAGCGCCGGGGCTCCCGGGCCGGTCGATGCCCTCATCGGGACGGCCACGCCGCTCCAGCTCCTGACCGAGCGGCTCGCGCGGGCACGTGGCACGGACCCGGATCTGATCCGCCGGGACGACCCCCGGTACGTGGCCGCCGCGGACGCCGCGGAGCGCTGAAGCGCCCGCCGACCGCGGACCCTGGTCGGCCGCGGGGCGCGGAGCCGGCCCCGCCGACCGCCGATACCGCTTGAGCTAGACCTGGCCGACGAGGATCTCGCCCATCGCGTCGATGTGGTCGAGGTCCCACGGGATGAAGTCCTGGAGCACCAGGCGCTGGATGCCGGCGGCGGCGAACCGTCGTGCCATCGCGCGGGCCTCGTCGGGCGTCCCGACGATCCACCGCTCTCGCCGCTCCTCCAGCCAGTCGTCTCCCTCCGCGTCCGCGCCGAACGCGCCGAGGAGGTCGGCCTCGCGCGCGGCCACCTCGGCGGCCGTCCGCCCGATCAGCGTGCCGGCCATCGCCGAGCGCCCGATCGACGCGGGGTCGCGCCCGATCGCGCGGCACGCGTCGTCGAGCTTCGCGAACGTCACCGCCGCCTTCTCCGGCCCGGTGGAGGAGAGGTTGTACTCGTCCGACCAGCGCGCGGCGATCCGGAGACCGCGCGGGGCGCCCTCGCCGCCCGTGATGATGCGCGGTCGCGCGGCGCCGTTCGGGCCGACCGGCCGCCCCGGGACGTCGACCGGCTTCGGGTAGAACAGGGCGTCGTCGAGCTGGATCGCATGTCCCGAGAGCGACCAGCCATCGGGCTCTCCCCACAGCCCGTGCAGGACGGCGAGCTGGTCCTCCATGAGGTCCGCGCGCTCGTGGATCGGCGGGAAGGGCAGGCCAAGCTGCCGGTGCTCGAGGTCGTTCCAGCCGGCCCCGACGCCCACCTCGACCCGACCGCCGCTCATCTCGTCGACCGTCGTGACGACCTTGGCGAAGGTCCCCGGATGCCGGAACGTCACCGGCGACACCAGCGCGCCCAACCCGATCCGGTCCGTCTCCCGAGCCAGACCCGCCAGGACGGTCCACGCGTCGGTCGTCGGCATCGCCCGTCGGACCCGGGAAGCTCGCGAAGTGGTCGGAGCGGAAGAGCGCCTCGAACCCGTTGGCCTCGGCCCGTTTGGCGATGGCGACCTGCTGGCCGTAGCTGAGCCCCTGCTGCGGCTCGATCATCAACGCGAAGCGCATCGGCGACTCCTGCATGCGGAGCGAACCGTCAACGTTGACATGATGGTTCGCTCGGGTATGATAGTTGACGTGACACGAACCATGCCGACCTTGGCGACGGCTCCGACGGCCGTCGCGCCGGCCGATCCGACGGCCTCCATCATCGCCGACTTCCGCGCGACGATGACCGAGCTCAAGTGCGCCTCGAGCGAGCGGTTGCTCCGCCTCGGGGTGAGCATGGCGCAACTCAACATCATGTACACGGTCCAGCGGAACGGCGAGATGTCGATGAGCCATCTCGCGGACACCCTCAACGTGTCGCTCTCGAACACCTCGGGCCTCATCGACCGCATGGAGGAGCGCGGGTTCGTCGAGCGGACGCGGGTCCCCGAGGATCGCCGCGTCGTCATGGTCCGAGTGACCGCCGACGGCGCGAGGATGCTCGAGGAGGTCGACGCGCTCAGCGACGATCTGCTCCGGGCCGTGCTCGGACGCGTGAAGCCATCGCAGCTGCCCGGCATCGCCCGGGCCATCGCCGATCTTCGCGGTGCCCTGGCCGCGACGACCGGCTACCACGCGGATCGCCACCCCATCTCCACGGCGACTCCACGATCGCCATCGACCATCGGGAGCGCCCCCGGCGCACCCGACCACCTACGGAGGGATTGACCCACATGGAATCGTTCCCGGCAGAGCAGAACGGATACGTCCCGTCGCTCGCCGATGACCCCGCCCTCGGCCTGAGCCAGCGGGCGAAGATGGAAGTCCTCTTCGCCGTCATGCTCGGCCTGTTCCTCGGCGCGCTCGACCAGACGATCGTCGGGCCGGCGCTGCCGACCATCGTGACCCAGCTCAGCGGCAACGACTACTACGTCTGGGCCATCACGATCTACCTGCTGACCAGCACGATCAGCGTCCCGTTCTGGGGCAAGCTGTCCGACATCTACGGGCGCAAGCCGATCTTCATGATCGGCATCGTGATCTTCCTCGATCGGCTCCGCGCTGTCCGGCCTGAGCCAGAACATGGGGATGCTGATCCTCTTCCGAGGCATCCAGGGTATCGGCGCCGGTTCGCTGTTCCCGGTGGCCCTCGCGGTCATCGGCGACCTGTTCACGCCCCAGGAGCGAGGCAAGTACCAGGGCCTCTTCGGGGCCGTCTTCGGCATCGCGTTCGTCGCCGGTCCGCTCATCGGCGGCTGGCTGACCGAGAACCTGAGCTGGCATTGGATCTTCTACGTCAACATCCCGATCGGGATCGTCGCGCTGATCGTCATCCAGCGGCTGCTGCCGACGGTCAAGACGCCATCCGCGACTCGCAACTTCGACCTGATCGGGGGTGCGATCTTCACCGTCGCGATGGTCTTCCTCCTGGTCGGCCTCACCAACAAGCAGTTCGGCGAGTGGGCGGAAGCGACCGTCGGCGGCTTCATCATCGTCGGCATCGTCGGGACCCTGCTGTTCATCTTCGCCGAGTCCCGGGCCAAGGAGCCGATCGTCCCGCTCGACCTGTGGAAGGGTCGGACGTACTCGGCGACGATGGTCTCGGTCTTCTTCGCCGCCTTCGCGTTCTTCGGCGCGATCGTGTTCCTGCCGCGCTGGTTCCAGGTCGTCGAGGGCTTCACGCCGACCAACTCCGGCCTGGCGGCCCTGCCGCTCATGGTGGGCCTGATCTTCAGCTCGATCGTGTCCGGCTTCATCGTCGCGCGGACCGGCCGCTACAAGTGGCTGATCGTCGGCTCGGTCGCCGTCATGGGCGTCGCCGTCCTGCTGATGACCCAGCTCACGAAGGACACGCCCGTGCCCGTCGTGTGGTTCTGGATGTTCATCGCCGGCCTGGGCGTCGGACCGACGTTCTCGGTGCCGACGATCGTCATCCAGAACGCGGTGCCGTTCCAGTCAGCTCGGCGTCGCGACCTCGAACCTGACGTTCTTCCGCCAGATCGGCGGCACGATCGCGCTCGCCTTCGTGGGCACGATCTTCGCGACGTCGTTCGAGGAGAATCTGATCCCGCAGATGAGCGCCGCCGGCGTACCGCAACCGGTCGTCGACGGGTTCACCCAGGCGAGCAGCAGTGGCTCGTTCGACTTCAGCTCCCTGACGGGCGTTGGTGACATGGGCGCGGCCATCCTGGCCTCGATCCCGGCCCAGTTCCAGGCTGCGGTCCAGCCGTACATCGCCAACATCGTCGAGGGCATCCACGGCGCATTCAGCCTCGCCACGGCCCAGACCTTCTGGCTGGGCGTGGTCGGCGCGATCGTGGCTGGTCTCGCGGCGGTCGCGATCAAGGAGATCCCGCTCCGGTCGTCGAACGCCGCGCCGGTCCCGACCGAGCCCGTCGCCGCCGGTGCGCGTCCGCGGGCGCATCGCCCGCCGGCACGTCGGCTGCCACCACGACGACCGACTGACCTTCGTCCTCCTCAGCAGGAACGACCCCGACGGCCACGCCGCCGGGGTCGTTCCATGTCCGCCAGGCCGGCGATCGTCGCCGCGCCGCTAGGATTGGGGCCAGATGACCGATCCGACCGCAACCCCGGCGCCCTACCCGATCCATCTCCAGGCGCCCGGGACGGACCCTGGGGCGTTCCAGGCCGTCCTCGACCTCGCCGAGCTGCCGCCGGGCGCGATGCGCCGGGTCAGCCGCGGCGACCTCGACCTCCTGCTGGCCAATACGCCGGCCGGGATCGTGGCGACCGACGACCGGTGCCCGCATATGAGCGCGCCGCTCTCCATCGGCGAGCTCGACGGCTGCATCGTCGCGTGCCCGTTGCACGAGGGCCGCTTCGATCTGTGCTCGGGCGACGTGGTCCAGATGCCGACCACCGGTGGTCTGGACGCGGACGGTCAGTACCACCCGACATGGTCCCCGGCCGGCCGTGACGCGAAGGTCGACCCGCCCGGGAAGAAGGCCGAGGCCCGTCGCCTGACGCGGGTCCGGCGGCTCCGCTACTACCCCGTGCGGGTGGTCGACGGCCGGATCGAGGTCGCGTTCCCGGCCACCTGACGGCGCTCGTCCCGCGCGTGCCGACCGCGGTCAGGCGTGGCTGCGCTCCTCGAGGCGCCGGCGGTCCTGCGTCTCGAGCTGGAAGGTCGAGTGCTCGATGTCGAAGTCGCCCTGCAGGCAGCCGCAGAGGTGATCGAGCACGGCCGGCGGGTCCGCGCCCGGGGCCAGGACCACGTGGGCCGAGACGACATTGACGCCCGACGTGATCGTCCAGGCGTGGAGGTCGTGGACATCCGCGACCCCTGGCGCCTCGAGGATGTGGCTCCGGACGTCGGCCAGGTCGACGCCCTTGGGCGTGGCCTCGAGCAGCACGTCGACGGCCTCGCGGAGGAGACGCCAGGTGCGCGGGATGATGAGCAACGCGATCAGGATGGACGCGACGGCATCGGCCTGGGTCCAGCCGGTCGTGGCGATCACGATCGCCGCCACGATCACGCCCGCGGACCCCGCCGCGTCGCCGACGACCTCGAGATAGGCCGCGCGCATGTTCATGCTCTCGCGCTGCGGCTCGCGCAGGAGCATCAGCGACACCGTGTTCGCGGCCAGGCCGACCAGCGCGACGGCCAGCATGAGCCCCGACTCGACGCTCACCGGCTCGGCGAGCCGGCGCAGGCCCTCGAACAGCACGAAGCCCGCGACGCCGAACAGCAGGACGGCGTTGACGACGGCCGCGAGGATCTCGAGCCGAAGGAACCCGAAGGTCCGGTCCTGCGTGGCCGGCCGACTCGCGAACCAGATCGCGAGCAGCGCGAGCCCGATGCCCGCGACGTCGGTGAGCATGTGCCCGGCATCGGCGAGGAGCGCGAGGCTGTTGGCGAGCACGCCGCCCACGACCTCGACGACGAAGACCGTGACGGTGATCGCGAAGACCATGGCGAGCCGGCGCTGATGCCGCCTCGAAGCGGTCGCGTGCCCGTACCCGTGGGCGTGGTGGTCGGTCATCGCAGCGTCAGGCCGTCCAGGAGCCCGCGAAGGATCGCCTCGTCGGCGGCGTCATCGTGCGCCGTCGATTCCATCGACAGCGTGAGGCCGGTGTCGCCGTTGACGAGCTCGACGTTCAGGTAGTGGATCACGTACGGGTCGATGTGGAGGTGGTACCGGGTCAGCCGCGCGGTCTGTCCGGCCACGAGCAGCGGTGCGGTCGACTCGACCGGGGTCTGGTGGTCGACCGCCAGATGGCGATCGATGGCGCACGTCCAGCCGGTGATGGTCGTGCCGGCGGCGACCGGTTCGCCGACCACGCTCAGGATGCGACCGTCGGGCCCGTGGTACGTGTCCACTCCGGGCTCGTCCGGGTGGAGGCCGCCGGTGCCCGGCGTCTCGGTCACGGTCCACCCGTCAGGCACGACGAGCCCGTAGCCGTAGCGTGCCGACACGAACGGCGTGCCCATCCCGGCCGTCGACGACGGCCTGCCCGAGGCGCCCGAGGCGAACGGCGTGTCCGCGCCGGCCGACGCCGAGGCGGCCGATCCGACCGGCGGGGTCACGCTCGCCGATGGGTCGCCGGGGACCGACGATGCCGTGCAGCCCGCGAGGGCAGCGACCGCCGCCAGCCACGCGACGAGGACCAGGCGGGAGCGGGTCGTCAGCGGATCCCACGCTTGGCAGCCCGCGCATCGCGGCCATCGGCAGCGTGCGAGCGCAGCAGGTCGACGATCTCGTCGGGGTCATCGGCCATCTGGAGCAGGTCGAGGTCGACGTCGGACACCGCGCCGGAGGCGATCAGGGTCCCGCGGATCCAGTCCAGCAGCCCGGACCAGTACGAGCGGTCGACGAGCACGACCGGGAAGTGGCGGACCTTCCCCGTCTGGATCAGCGTGAGCGCCTCGAACAGCTCGTCGAGGGTCCCGAAGCCACCGGGCAGGATGACGAACCCATCCGCGTACTTCACGAACATCACCTTGCGGGCGAAGAAGTAGCGGAACTCCACGCCGAGGTCGACGTAGGCGTTGAGCGACTGCTCGTGCGGCAGCTCGATGTTGCAGCCGACGGACAGCCCGCCGCCCTCCTGGCAGCCGCGGTTGGCGGCCTCCATGGTTCCCGGCCCGCCGCCGGTGATGACCGCGAAGCCGGCCTCCGCGAGCTTGCGGCCGATCGTCCGTGCCAGCTCGTAGAGCGGGTCCGCCGCCTTGGTCCGGGCCGACCCGAACACGGTGACCGCCGGCCCGACCTTCGCCATCGCATCGAAGCCGTCGACGAACTCGGACAGGATCCGAAGCGCCCGCCAGGGGTCGGTGTCGAGGAACGTCGGCTCCGGCGGACGCTCGAGGAGCCGCTCATCCTCGGTCGCCGTCGCGTCGCGGCCCAGACGGTCCTGGGCCTCGGGCGTCACGCGGACGCGCCCGGCTCGGCGCGTCCCAGGGTGCTTGGGTTCCATCAGGGCTAGGATGCCACCACGGAGGTGGTCGTGCGGTTCCGATGGATCGCGGCCGGGGTCCTGATCGTCGTGGGCCTGGTGTGGATCGGCCAGGGAACGGGCATCATCCAGGGCTCGAGCGTGATGACCGGCGACGCCCGATGGGCGATCGCGGGCGCGGTCCTGGTGGCGCTCGGGGCGGTCGTCGCCGGGACGGCCCTCAGGGGGCGCCCGAAGGCCTGAGCCATCCGGTCCAGGTCGGTTCGGCGGGTCCGGCCGTGACCTCGTTGCCGTAGCGGACCAGAGGCAGCCGAAGGAGGCGCGCGTCGGCGAGCACGCGAGCCGTGATCCCCTGGTCGTCGAGGCTCAGGTAGCCGAGCCCGGCGTCCTTGTAGGCCCGCGACGCCTCGTCGAGCACGGCGCGGGCGCCGAGTCGATCCGTGAACCGGCGGAGCTCGCCCGGCGCGATCGGCCGCTTGCGCAGGTCGACGTAGTGGACGACGATCCGCCGCTCCCGGAAGAAGCGGAGCGCGGCTCGCGTCGCGGATGAGTCGTCGCGGCCGAAGACCTGGATGTCGGGCATCCGCTTCGTGGGGGTCTTGCCGAGTGGGGCGGGCATCGTCGAAATGTAGCGGCCCTCGGCCGGGCCGCGCGAGGCTGGACAGGCCGGGCGACTCCCGCCGATCCCGGCCGATCCCGGCCGATCGCGCCTGTTGCATCCCACGACCGTACCAACTAACGAACGCTTCCTGGAGGCCGCCCATTCGCCCGTTGTGTCATCCGACGGCACGCACGACCGACGAAGGCCGTTCTTGAGCGGCTCGGTCGCTGGAATGGTCATCGGGTGCAACACCGGCGGTCGGCCGACCGGTCGCGGGCGCCAGGCCAGGCGCTGGCCCAGCCCTCGTCCGAGGTCATGCGTCGCAAGGAGCCCCGAGCGACCGGGTACCATCGCCACCTACAGGAGGTGCCTTCGTGACGGTCTGGTTCACGGTCCAGCTCGACGATCGGCCGGGCTCGCTGGCCCGCGTCGCGACCGCGCTCGCGGAGCGCGGCGTGAACATCACCGGCATCGTCGGGGTGGCCGAGGACACCGATGGCGCGCTCATGCTGACGACCTCCGACGCGGCCGCGACGCGGGAGGCCTTCGCGGGTCTCGGGCTCGCGTTCGAGGAGCACGACCCGACCGGCGGCGTGGAGCCCGACCAGCTGTCGGTCAATGACCTGCGACCCGGCGCGGCCGGCCGCGGCTCGCTCGGCTGACCCGCGACCCCACGATGCCCGCCCGCCGTCGAGCGGCCGAGACGGCCGCGATCCGCTTCGATGTCGTGGACCGCGCCGAGGCGATCTCGGCGATCACCTCGACCGTGGCCGAGCTCCGCGGGCGGATCCGCGCGCTCGCGACCGTCCGCCACATCGAGGGCGACCCGCCGCTCGTCGAGGTCGAGCTCGAGGTCGAGGGCGTCACCGAGGACGCGCTCGTGACGGCCCTCGAGCGGCTCGAGGACGTCCGCGCGGTCAACCGGACCCGGGCGCTCGGGAGCATCTTCGGCAAGCGGATCATCGTCGTGGGCGGGGGCGCCCAGGTGGCGCAGGTCGCGCTCGGCGCGGTGAGCGAGGCCGACCGGCACAACCTCCGCGGCGAACGGATCTCGGTCGACACGATCCCGCTCGTCGGCGAGGCCCACATCGCCGCGGCCGTTCGGGCCGTCGCCGACCTGCCGCGCGCCCGCCTGCTGGTCCTCGCCGGTTCGATCATGGGCGGCGACATCAGCGTCGCCGCCGAGGAGCTGCGCGCGGTCGGCATCCCGATCATCGCGCTGAACATGGTCGGCTCGATCACCGAGCACGTGGACCTCGTCGTCTCCGACCCGGTCCAGGCGGGCACGATGGCCGTGATGGCGGTCGCGGACACGGCGACGTTCGACCTGGAGCGCCAGCGCGGCCGCCGGTACTGATCGCCGATGCGGATCGCGACCTGGAACGTCAACTCGCTGAAGGCCCGGCAGGAGGCGGTGGACCGCTGGCTCGAGCGGGCCGCGCCCGACATCCTGCTCATGCAGGAGACGAAGCTCGGCGACGGCGACGCGCCGGTCATGGCGTTCGCGATGGCCGGCTACCAGCTCGTCCACCACGGGGAGGGCCGCTGGAACGGCGTCGCGATCGCGGCACGGGACGGGCTGACCGTCTCGGACGTGGTCACGAACTTCGGCGATGGGCCGGTCCGCGATTCCGGCCCGGGCGCCCCGGCCGCGGAGACCGGCGAGGAGGACTTCGATCCGTTCGACGAGGCGCGCATGCTCGCGGTCACCGTCGACGGCCTTCGCGTCGTCAGCCTGTATGCCCCGAACGGCCGCGTCGTCGGGTCGCCGTTCTACACGGGCAAGCTCGCCTGGTTCGAACGGCTCGCCCGCTGGGTCAAGGCCGAGCTCGCGGGCGGGGCCGGGGGCACGGGCGGCGCGCTCATCCTGGGCGGGGACCTCAACGTCGCCCCGACCGACAAGGACGTCTGGGACCCGAACGCCGCGCACGGCGGGACGCATGTCTCCGAACCGGAGCGGGCCGCCTTCCGCGCGCTCCTGGATGCGGGCCTCACCGACGCGTACCGCGCGCGGCACGACGAAGCCGGCCGGTTCAGCTGGTGGGACTACCGCGCGGGCATGTTCCACAAGAACTTCGGTATGCGGATCGACCACCTGCTGGTGACGCCGCCCGTGGCGGCGCGGGTCGTCGACGCCGAGATCGACCGCGAGGCACGCAAGGGGCCGCCGGTCCCCTCGGATCATGCGCCCCTGTCGATGGACCTCGACGAGCCGGGCGGCCGTTCGATCCCGACTGGGCCGGCGCGCTGGCCCGGATCAAGTCCCGGACGCGCTGAGGGCCGGTGGCCAGCGGCCGCCGCGACGGCGATGCCGCGGAGCTAGCCGACGATCGTGTGGCGCGGGATCCAGCCCGTGATGCCGTCGGGGGTGCGGACCTGGAGGAAGCCCTCGTACGACGCCATGACCTCGACCTCGTCGCCCCGATCCAGCCGACCGAGCTCGCGTGAGCTCACGTCGTCCGGGCCGTCGCTGATGCGGACCCGCCGGTAGCCCATCTTCAGGCGCTCGACGCCCTTGGCCGGCGGCTTGTCGAACAGCTTGGCGGGCGGCGGCCCGTTCCTGGCCGCAGCGGCCGCGGCCGCGCCCGTCGCGGCAGCCCGTTCCGCCTGGGCGTTCTTCACGCTGGCCAGCGGCGCGTCGTCATCGACGGCGATCGGCGCGGCCGCGATCGTGCTGTTCGCGGGTCCCGTCGCCTTCGGCGCGGCCTCCGGCTTCGGCTCGGCGCCCTTCTTGGCGGCGGCCGCCTTCTTGCCGGAGGCGGGCTTCTTCGGCGCCGCCGGCTCGGGCTTGGGGGTGGCGGCCGCGCGCTTCGGAGCCTTGACGGCCGGCGGGGGCGGCGCGACGGTCGCTGCCGCAGCGGCGGCAGCGACGGCTGCCCCGGAGCTCGGCGGGGCGTGACGTCCGTCGCCCATGGTGGCTCCGCCGGGTGCGGCGAAGAGCAGCGCTCCCTGGCCCTCCTCCTCACGCTCCCGCGAGCGGCGCATCAGCATCATGAAGAACAGGACGCCGCCGGCGCTGGCGATGAGCCAGGCGATGAAGGGGTTCGCCATGGCGACACCGCCCAGGTCGAAGCCCAGGCCGGCCTGTGGCGATCCGTTGCCGGACGACCCGCCCGAGCCGTCGCCGGTCGTTCCCGCGCCGCCCGCGCCGGGCGAGCGTGTCGGACGCGCGTCGTACGGGTCGAACGTCGTGGGCGACACCGGGCCGAGGACGACGCCCTCGGCTGTCGGTGAGGGCGATGTCGCCGGGTCGACGACCGCGGTGAGCGTCGCGCTCGGCTTGGCGGTCGGCTTGGCCGTCCTGGCCGGCTTCTTCGTCGGCTTCGGGGTCGCCTTGGTCGGCTTCCTGGTCGGCTTCGGGGTGGCAGCGGGCTTCTTCGTGGGCTTCGGGGTGACGGCCGGCTTCGGCGTGGGCTTCGGGGTCGGCTTCGGCGTCGCCTTGGGCGACGGCTTCGGCGTGGGGGTGGGGACCGGCGTCGGCACCGGGGTGGGCTTCGGTGTCGGGGTCGGCGTGGGGACCGGTGTCGGTGTCGGTGGCGGGTTCACGGTGATGGACCCTGCGGACACGGTACACGAGAGCGGCGGATCGACGGTCTGCGTCCCCGGGACCACGACCATCGTCACGGCATACGTGCCGACCGCCTGCTGGAGTGTCCGGGAGTAGACGGCGCCGGTGGACAGGTTGCCCGACACGTAGTTCAGTCGTCCGGGAGTTCGCTCCGTCGAAGTACACGCGGATCGATTGCGGCGCCTCGCCCGCGGTGTCCTGGTACGTGACCGAGAAGATGAAGTTCGTGGACGTCGTGCCCGAGTTCGGGGACGCGCTGCCGCCCGTCAGGTTGCCGTTGTCGGGACAGGTCACGGCCAGGACCGGGACGACCAGCATCGGAAGCAAGGCGAACAGCGATACACCGATGGCGATCGCGGTCGCCCGGTTGAGCCGCTGTCGGTGTCCGCGCTGCTGCGTCAATGCATGCTCCTGAACGTGGGCCGAACGTAGGTCATGCGCGCGCGAGCGTCTGCCGCCCCATCGGACTGCGCCGGCGGTACTTTGGTGCCGGTGCGGGCAGGCACCTGTCTGGCGTACACCCGTCACGTCGGACTCCGCACCACTGGGCAGGCCGTGCCCGATCACTCCCCGGAACAAGACCCGGCGCCCGCCGGGACATCGAATGACATCCGCCGCCGGACCGTCCGGGTCCTGGCGGTGGAGTTCGTCATGCTCATGGGCGTCGCCGCGATCCAGGGCTTCTGGCCAGGCGGTGGGCCCGGGCAGGGGCTCGCCGTCGTGTTCCTCGCCGCCTCCGCCGTCGTCGTCCCGATCGTGATGGCCCGCCTCGTGGAGCCCATCCTCCGGGACATCCATCGCCTGGAGGAGGACCGGGCCCGGCTCGTCGACCTGTACGGGCGCGCCCGCGAGGACTCGCTCCTCGACGGCCTGACCGGTCTCGGCAATCACCGGGCGTTCCAGGAGGAGCTCAGCCGGCAGCTCGAGCTGGCATCCAGGCACGGCTCGATGCTCGCGCTGCTGCTCATCGACGTCGACGACCTCAAGACGGTCAACGACGAGCGCGGCCACGCCCACGGCGACGAGCTCCTCGCGGGTCTCGGGCGGATCGCGATGAACGCGATCCGGCGGGGCGATCGCGCGTTCCGCGTGGGCGGCGACGAGTTCGCGCTGATCCTCCCGAATGCCGACATCGAGACGGGGCTCGTGGTGGCGCGGCGGATGCTCGCGAGCGCGCTCAACGGCGGCTACGCCGACGGTGGTCCGGTCGAGCCGTTCTCGCTGTCGATCGGCGTCTCCGCCTACCCGGCGCCGAGCACCTTCGGCGACCTCATCTACCGCCATGCGGACGCGGCCCTGTACTGGTGCAAGCGGCACGGCCGGACGAACGCGGTCGCCTACGACCCCGGTCGTCACGGGGTCTCATCGGACGACCGGTCCATCGAGGACGTCTCGGCGGCCATCGGCACGATCCTCGCCGAGAAGCTGCTCCGCCCGGTCTACCAGCCGATCTTCTCGATGACGAGCGGAGAGGTCATCGGCTTCGAGGGCCTCATCCGACCGACCGACGGCGCGCCGATGGCCGATGCGAGCTCGCTCTTCGCCGCGGCCGAACGGGCCGACCGGACGGTCGAGCTCGACATGGCCTGCCTGCAGGTCGTGGCCGACGGCATCCACGGCCTCGAGCCCGGCGTGTACCTGAGCATCAACCTGTCGCCCCGGACCCTCGAATCGGACCAGTTCCATCCGGTCGAGCTGACGGCCATCTTCGGGCGGCGCGGGATCAAGCCCGAGCAGCTCGTCATCGAGCTGACCGAGCGCGAGGAGGTCCAGGACCTCCAGCAGCTCGCGACGCAACGCGGCGGCGTGCCGGCGGGCCGGGATGCGCCTCGCGGCCGACGACGTGGGTGCCGGGAACGCGGGGCTCCGGCTCCTCAGCGAGATCCACTTCGACATCGTCAAGGTCGACCTGTCACTGGTCCAGGGCGGCATCCTCCACGACCCGTCCCACGGCGTCCTGCGCGCATTGCAGGAGCTGGCGGCGCGCTGGACCGCGCACATCGTCGCGGAGGGCGTCGAGACGAGCGAGCAGCTCTCCGTGGTCCGCGAGCTCGGCATCACCGCCGGCCAGGGGTACCTGCTCGGCCGCCCGGCACGCGAGCGGCGCGCGGAGACCCTCGACCTCGAGGCGCTCATGCCCAAGGGGTCGGACGGGGCGTCGGACGGGGCGGCAGCCGCACCCGCAGCCTGACCCGAGCGACGCGCGCCGCCGGGTCCCCGCCGGCCCGATCGACCCATACGTCCCACTGTCGGGAACGGCGCCGAGCGCCGTTTCGAGAGGTGGTCTAGCCTCCCACAACGATGTCGTCCCCAGCGACCCCTGAGATCCGCCTCATCGACCTGGAGAAACGCTTCGGCGACGTCCGGGCGGTGGACGGCGTGTCCATCGACATCGTGTCGGGGGAGTTCTTCTCCCTGCTCGGCCCCTCGGGCTGCGGCAAGACCACGACGCTGCGGATGATCGGCGGCTTCGAGCTGCCGACGGGCGGCCGGATCCTGCTCCGGGACCGGGACATCACCACGGATCCACCGGACAAGCGACCGGTCAACATGGTCTTCCAGAGCTACGCGCTGTTCCCCCACCTCGATGTCGCGGGCAACATCGCGTTCGGGCTCAAGCGAAGGAAGGTCGAGAAGGCCGAGATCACGAGGCGGGTGGGCGAGGCCCTCGAGCTCGTCCACCTCTCCGGGTTCGAGAAGCGCCGACCGAACCAGCTCTCGGGCGGCCAGCAGCAGCGGGTGGCGCTGGCCCGCGCGCTCGTGAACCAGCCCACCGTCCTGCTCCTCGACGAACCACTCGGGGCGCTCGACCTCAAGCTGCGGCGGCGCCTGCAGATCGAGCTCAAGCGCATCCAGGTCGAGGTGGGGATCACGTTCGTGTACGTGACCCACGATCAGGAAGAGGCGCTCACGATGAGCGACCGGATCGCCGTGATGCACGCGGGCAGGGTCGAACAGCTCGGGACACCCGAGGAGCTCTACGAACGGCCAGCCACGCGGTTCGTGGCCGACTTCATCGGGACGACGAACCTGCTGCGCGGCCGCGTCGAGGCCGACCGGACCGTGCGGCTGACCTCCGGTGAGATCGCCCCCTGCGGGGTCGACGGACTGGCCGCCGGCGCCGAGGTGGAGCTGAGCATCCGCCCCGAGGCCATCGCCCTCGTGCCCGCCGAGGCGTTGGGCGCGATCCGCGGTCGGGTCGAACAGGCCGCCTATCTCGGCAACAACGTGTCCTATCAGGTCATCACCGCCGGCGGGCTCACCGTGAGCGTGCTGGCGCCGAAGTCCGGGATCCGACTCCCGACCGGCAGCGACGTCGCGATCACCTGGCCCCCGGCGGACGCCCTCGTCCTCGGCCGGTCGGTCATCCCCCAGGAGGAGCCTGCGCCATGAGTCTTCCGTTCGACGGCTCGAGCATCGACCTCGAGAAGGAGCTGACCCGCTACATGATCGAGCGGCGCGTCTCGCGACGCCAGTTGCTCGAGGCGATCGCCAGGCTCGGACCGGCCGCGGCGCTCGCGCCGGTCATCGCCGCGTGTACGACCGGTGGCACCGGCCAGACGCCCTCGCCGACCGCGAGCCCCGCGGCATCCGCCGCTGCCGCCTCGGCGGCCGCCAGTGCCCCGGCCGAGTCGTCCGAGCCGACGCCGATGCCCAGCCCAGAGGGCGAGCTGTTCGTCTACAACTGGACCGAGTACATCGGCGAACACGTCATCGACGAGTTCTCCAAGAAGTACGGCGTCAAGGTCACGTACGACTTCTTCTCGAACACGGACGAGGCCTACGCCAAGCTCGGCAACGACGGTGGCGGCTATGACGTGTCGTTCCCGATCTCGGTCGACATCCCCGCGTTCAAGGAGAAGGGCGCCCTCCTCAAGCTCGACAAGTCGCTGCTCCCGAACATCGTCAACCTCGGGAAGGAATGGGCGGACCCCGGGTACGACCCGGGCAACCAGTACACGGTCCCGTACATGTGGTGGACGACCGGCGTCGGGTACGACACGGGCCGGATCAAGGACACCCTCACGAGCAGCAAGGCGCTGTGGGACCCGCGCTGGGCCAAGCACATCGCGATGCTCGACGACTGGCAGGAAGCCTTCGGGATGACCCTCATCCAGCTCGGGCTCGACGCGAACTCGACGAATACCGCGGACATGGACCAGGCCCTCGCGCGGCTCGAAGAGCAGAAGCCGCTCGTCCGCGTCTACAGCACCGATACGACCACGACCATGAGCAGCGGTGACAACTGGATCGGCCAGATCTGGGGCGCGGACATCTACAAGATCCAGGAAGAGAACGACAAGATGGTCTACTACGTCCCGGAAGAGGGCGGCGTCCGCGGCTCCGACACGATGGCCATCTTCTCGGGCGCCAAGCACCCGATCGCCGCGCACCTGTTCCTCAACTTCATGCTCGACGCGCAGATCAGCGCCGAGAACACGAACTTCATCTACTACATGGGCCCGAACGCCGCCGCCAAGCAGTACATCGACCCGGCGATCCTCGATGACCCGAGCGTGAACCCCGACGCAGACGATCGTCGCGAAGCTCCAGGAGTTGCTCGACCTGGGCCCGGCCGTCCGCGAGGAGTACCTCAAGCGGTGGCAGACGCTTCGTGGCGGTTGACTCGGCGGCACCACCAGCGGCATCGGCCGCCCCGCCGACGGCCGGCCGGACCTCGGGCTCACCCGGGTCGCGGCTCGCCTCGGCGATCCTCGTCCTGCCGGGCGTCGCCTGGCTGACCATCCTCTTCCTCGTCCCGCTGCTGATCATGGTGGTGATCAGCCTCGGGTCCTCCGACGCCACCGGTGAGGTCGTCCTCGACCACCCGAGTCTCGACAACTACGCGCGGACCCTGGATCCGTCGTTCCTGCCGACGTTCCTGAATTCCGTCCGCTACTCGCTGATCGTGACGGTCCTCTCGCTCCTCATCGGCTATCCGGTCGCCTACTGGATCAGCCGGTACGGGGGGCGCCACAAGGCGCCTGCTCATCGTCATCGTGATGCTGCCGTTCTGGACGAGCTACATCATCCGGACCTATGCCTGGATGATCATGCTGCGCGACAACGGCGTGGTGAACTCGATCCTCCAGGCGCTCGGGATCACCAGCGAGCCGATCATCCTGCTGAACACGGACTTCTCCGTGATCCTCGGGATGACCTACGGCTTCCTGCCGTTCGCGATCCTGCCGCTGTTCGTGTCGATCGATCGCCTCGACGCATCGCTCGTCGCCGCGGCCCGGGACCTCTATGCGAACGGGCGCGCGGCATTCCTCCACGTGACGCTGCCCCTGACGATGCCCGGGATCGTGGCCGCGTCCATCCTCACGTTCATCCCGGCCATGGGCGACTTCGTGACCCCGGACCTGCTCGGCGGGGCGGAGACCACGACCATCGCGAAGGTCATCCAGCAGGTCTTCCTCCAGGGACGGGACTGGCCGTATGGCGCCGCGCTCGGGCTGGTGCTGATGCTCGTGACGCTGGGCGGGACCTTCCTCGCGATCGGTCCGCTGCGCCGTGAAGTGGCCGGCGCATGACGCCGCGCAATCGGCTCCTGACCCTGTATGCGGCGATCGTCTACGTCTTCCTGTTCGCGCCGATCGTCGTCCTCATCGTCTTCTCGTTCAACGACTCGAAGCGGAGCGTGAACTGGAAGGGCTTCACCCTCGACTGGTACCCCACGCTGCTCACCGACCACGAGCTGCTCGACGCGCTGTCGGTCACCATGCGGCTCGCCCTCGTGGTCGTCATCATCGCGACGGTCGTGGGCACGCTCCTCGGGCTGGCGCTCGCCCGGGTCCGCTTCCGTGGCCGGGCGGCGACCGAGACGCTGCTCCTGCTGCCGATGGTGACCCCCGAGATCATCATGGGCCTGAGCCTGCTCGTCTTCTTCTCGGCGAGCCTCGGCTGGCACGGCTCGTTCACCCAGCTGGTGTTCGCCCAGGTGACGTTCTGCATCTCGTACGTGGCGATCGTGGTGCGGGCGAGAGCGTCGGGCATGAACGCCCAGCTCGAGGAGGCGGCGCGCGACCTCGGGGCGTCGGCGCTCGGGGCCTTCCGCTACGTCACGCTGCCGTTGATCTTCCCGGCGATCCTGTCGGGGGCCCTGCTCACGTTCGCGCTCTCGTTCGACGACTACGTGGTCACGACCTTTAACGCCGGCGTTGGCTCCTCCACACTGCCGCTGTACATCTACGGCAAGGTGAAGTTCGGGGTGACCCCGGAGATCAACGCCATCTCGACGATCATCGTCGCGGTGACCGCGGTGGCCGTGCTCATCGCGTGGTACAGCGGCCAGCGCCGCGGCGAGATCCGCATGGTCGCCGAACCGGAGCCGAGCGCGCTGGCATAGCGACGCGCAGCGTCAGGAGGCAACCGATGATCCGAGGCCAGTTGCTGCACCCGGAGATCCTCAGGGCACTCGCGAGTGCCGGGCACGGGTCGACCGTGCTGATCACCGACGGGAACTTCCCGCACGACACGGCGCCGGCGCCGCGGGCGACCCGCGTCTACCTCAACCTGAGCCCGGGTCGCCTGACCGCGTCCGAGGTCCTGGCCGCCGTGGCCGGCGCCATCCCGATCGAGAGCGCGGCCCTCATGTCGCCGCAGGAGCCGACCGACTGGGTGCCGCCCGCGCACGCCGACCTCACCGGGCTCCTCCCGGACGGCACCGACGTGCGGCTCCTGCCGCGGATGACCTTCTACGACGCGACCCGCTCGGACACGCTCGCGCTGGTGATCGCGACGGCCGACACGCGCGTGTACGCGAACGTGCTCCTCACGATCGGCGTGATCCTGGCGGATCAGTGAGGGAGCGGCGCGGCTCTGCGTCACGTCAGCCGAGCGGGACCGCCTTCTTCGGGTCGAGGAACGGGATCGCAGCCGTCCGGGCCGGCCAGCGGCCGCCGTCGGGCGCCTCGATCTCGAGCGGGCGTGCCCGGGCCGGCCAGGCCGATCGGCATCCACACGTAGCCGATGTTCTTCGCGAGCCGCGGCGACCAGATGAGGTCCGTGACGGTCCCGACCGGCTTGCCGTCGTGGAGCGCGACGCACTTGCGCGACAGCTCGAACGGGAGGGCATCGCCGTCAGCCTCGATACCGACGAGCTTGCGGTCCACACCCTTGACGCGGATCTCCTCGAGGGCCGCCTTGCCGATGTAGTCGGCGTCCTGGGTCTCGACGAGCCGCTCGAGGCCCATGACGTGGAACGGCGTGTCCTTGATCGTGATGTCCGAGCCGTAGTTGAAGATGCCGGCCTCGATGCGACGCGCCTCGCACGGCGCGATCGGGCGGATCTTGTGCGGCTTGCCGGCCTCCATGACGCGATCCCACAGGTCGCCGCCGCGCGAGGGGTCGCGCAGGTAGATCTCGTAGCCGACCTCGCCGGTCCAGCCCGTCCGGCTGATGACGACCGGGATCCCGTCGAGCTCGGTGGTCAGCGTCCAGTAGTACTTGATGTCGTCGATGGCCGGGCCGAACAGCGTCCGCATGACGTCCTTCGACTTCGGCCCCTGGACCTGGATCGGGTAGATCTCGGGCTCGCGCACCGTCACGTCGAGGCCGGAGTGGATCGCCACGCCACGGGCCCATAGCCCGCCATCGGAGTCGGCGAGCGCGAGCCACCAGCGGTTCTCCTCGACGCGCAGGAGGACCGGGTCGTTGACGATGCCGCCGTCCTCGGCGGTGATGAGGACGTACTTGCCCTGGCCGACCGCGCATTTCGTGAGGTCGCGGCAGGTCAGCGAGTTCGTGAACGCCGAGGCGTCCGGGCCCGTGATCTCGACGATCCGCTCGACCGCGACGTCCCATACCGTCACGTCGTTGAGCAGGGCCCAGTACTCCTCGATCGGGTCGGCGTAGTAGCCGGGCAGGTACATGTGGTTGTAGATGTCGTAGGCGCTACAGCCGGCCTCGAGGGTCTTCTCGAAGAACGGCGAGCGGCGATACCACGGCCCGAAATAGAGCGTGGACGCAGCGGTGGTGGGGGGTGTCGCGAGCGGGGTCGTCATGACATCGGGCTCCTGTCTCGGGGTCCCGAGATGGTCGGGCATGGGATTTCTATTGCCTCTCGCGTTCCATCTGACGGACCGGGGGGTTGGCGTCGGGCGCTCGGTCGCACGGGCGCCTCAGTCCCGGGAGCCGGACTAGCCGACCCGCAGCGTCCCGGGCGCCAGTCCGAGCTCGACTTCGGCGGCCTCGGTCGCCCAGGCCACCACGTCAGCGCGCGAGATCGTCGTCCCGTGGGCGACGACCTGGAGCGCGAGCCCATCGAGCAGCGACAGGATCCGCCAGGCGGCGCCGGCCGGGTCCGCGCTCCGGAACGACCCCCGCGAAACACCATCACGGATCGTCCGCTCGAGCAGCCCCTGCCACTCGAGGTTGAGCCGTCGGGACGTCGCCTGGATCGCCGGCCGGCGGGCGGCCTCGGCCCACGCGTCGAGCCACAGCTGGAACGCCCAGTCCTTGTCGGCCGGGGTGTACGTCCGGAAGAAGACCCGCAACGCCTCGACCGGGTCGCCGGCCTCCCCCATCAGGCGCGCCGAGAGCGCGAGGTCCTGCCTGGCCACGTGCTCGAAGGCGGCCGCGAGCACGTCGTCCATCGACTCGAAGTAGTGGTGGATCAGCCCGCTCGACGTGCCCATGGCGGCGGCGACGTCCCGGACCGTCGTCGAGGCCAGGCCCTTGTGTACGGCCACGTCGAGAGCGGCCGCGACGATCGCCTCGCGGCGCTGGTCCGGTGTCATCCGGGTCCGGGTCGCGGTGGCCGGCTGGGTCATGCCCCGCAGGGTAGAACGATATTGCGCACGCGTCCAATAACCGATATCGTGCCCGGACCACCCGAGAGGAGAGGCCCGACGGCATGATCCGGACGACCCCGTTCCATGCGCGCACGGCCGCGCTCAACGAGACGCAGCTGTGGAGCCACTGGTCCGGCCACCTGGCAGCCGACCGCTACCAGATGTCCGACAAGTTCGAGTACTTCGCGGTCCGCAACGCCGCGGGAATCTTCGACTCGAGCCCGCTCTACAAGTACCGGATCACGGGCAAGGACGCCGAGCGCTTCCTGTCCGGCTCCTCGCCCGCGACATCCGCGCCTGCCCGCCGGGCCACGCGCAGTACACGTGCTGGCTCGACGATCGCGGCTTCGTCATCGAGGACGGGGTCATCCTGCACCCCCGCAATGACGAGTACCTCCTCACGTCGGCCGAGCCCAACTTCGCGTACTTCGCCGACCGGATCGAGCGCGACATGGACGTCACGATCGAGGACGTCAGCGACGGACATCGGGACGCTCGCACTCCAGGGGCCGCGCTCACGGGCCCTGCTCGCCAGGCTCGTGCCGCAGATGGAGCACATCCCCTACTTCGGGGTGGCCCACGGCGAGATCGGCGGGGCCGCGGTGACCGTCAGCCGGACCGGCTACAGCGGCGACCTCGGGTACGAGATCTGGACGGACACGCCCGACGCGCTCCATGTCTGGGACACGCTCTGGGACAGCGTCGAGGGGCACGGCGTCCTGCCGTTCGGCCTCGCGGCACTGTACATGCTCCGGATCGAGGCCGGCCTGCTGCTGCTCGACGCGGATTTCGATTCGAGCCGCTTTGCGTGGAACGACGCCCACCGCTCGACGCCGATCGAGCTCGGCTGGGGCTGGATGTTCAAGGACCTCGGCACGGACGGCCGCGCATTCATCGGACGCCGGGCGCTCGAGCGCGAGATCGCCGACAAGACGTCGCGCTGGGCGATGCGCGGACTGCTCGTCGACTGGCAGGATTACGACCGCGTCTACAACGAGGCCGGGCTGATCCCGCCCGAAGGACCACTCGCCGATCGTCGAGGACTGGATGCTCTATGACGAGGACTACGAACGGGTCGGCTACGCCACGAGCTTCATGTACTCGCCGATGCTCCAGCGCCACATCGCGATCGCCCGGGTGAAGCCGGAGTTCGCGAAGCTCGGCACGAAGGTGGACCTCGAGTTCACCGTGGACCATCACTACGAGCGAGTCGCCGCGCACGTCGCCCGGCTGCCGCTGTACAACCCAGAGCGAAAGACGGCCTGACATGACGATGACTGCCCCGAAGCGCAAGACGGCCAAGACAGGCCAAGCCCGCCAAGACGCCGGCGCGGCCCACCTCGACGCGGTCGACGAAGACGACGTCGCGGGCCGACCGGACCTACGACGCCATCGTCATCGGCGGCGGCCACAACGGGCTCGTCAACGGCGCGTACCTCGCGAAGTCCGGGCTCAAGACGCTGATCATCGAGCGCCGCCACCTCGTCGGTGGCGCGGCCATCACCGAGGAGCTGCGCCCGGGCTTCTGGTTCACGACGTTCTCGTACGCGCTGAGCCTGCTGCGCCCGGACATCATCCAGGACCTCGAGCTGACCAAGCACGGCTTCATGCCCCTGCTCATGTCGACGACGTTCGCCCCCGACGGCGAGGGCGACTACCTGTTGTTCACGCAGGACCACGGCGAGAACCAGCAGGAGATCGCGCGTCACTCGAAGCACGACGCCGACGCCTACGACCAGTACAGCCACGACATGGAGATGGTCTGCCAGGCCATCAAGCCGCTCTCGACATGGTCCCGCCCGACATCTTCAGCGACGACCCCGAGGAGCTGGTCGCGCTCGCCGAGCCTCGGGTCGCGCTTCAAGAAGCTCGACAAGCGGGTGCTCCACAACGCCGTCCGGCTGCTGACCGGCAGCGCGGCGGACTTCCTCGACGACTACTTCGAGTCGGACCTGCTCAAGGGCTATCTGGCCTCGTCGAGCATCATCGGCACGAAGGTCGGGCCGCGCTCGCAGGGCTCGGGCCTCGTCCTGCTCTACCACTCGATCGGCGAGCACGACGGCGAGTTCGGCGCGTGGGCGTTCCACAAGAAGGGCAACGGCGGCTTCACGCAGGTGCTCGAAGCGAGCCGCGGAGTCGTTCGGGGCCGAGATCATCCTCGAGTCCCCCGTCGACTCGGTCGTCACCAAGGACGGCCGGGCGACCGGCGTCGCCCTCAGCGGACGGCACCGAGTACTACGCCGACACCGTGGTCGAGCGCGCTCGACCCGCGGCGGACGTTCCTCGAGCTGGTCAACCCGCGCGAGCTCCCGGACGACCTCGTCGAGAACATCCAGCGGTTCCGGTTCCAGGGCACGTCGTCGAAGGTCAACTTCGCGCTCGACGGGCTGCCGAAGTACCCGGCGCTCGGCGACCGCGGCGACCAGTTCCGCGGCTTCACGAACATCGGACCGTCGATGGACTACCTCGAACGCGCCTACGACGACGCGAAGTACGGCTGGTACAGCCAGCACCCGTACATCGACATGGCGGTCCAGTCGACGATCGATGCCGACATGGCCCCTCCGGGCAAGCACGTCATGTCGTGCTTCATCCAGTACACGCCCTACCACCTGCGCGAGAGCGACTGGGACGCCGAGAAGGAGAACCTGGGCGACACGGTCCAGCGGACGCTGGAGACGTTCTTCCCCGGGTTCGGAGACCTCGTGCTGCAGCGCGAGGTCGTCACCCCGCTCCACATCGAGCGGACGGTCGGCCTCAGCGAGGGCAACATCTTCGCCGGCGAGTTCTTCGCGCCGCAGATGTTCTTCTTCCGCCCGGCGCCGGGCTGGTCGCAGTACCGCACCCCGATCGACGGGTACTACCAGTGCGGCTCGGGCACGCATCCCGGCGGGTGCGTGATGGGGGCGCCTGGCAAGCTCGCCGCCGGCCAGATCCTCAAGGATCGCGCGAAGAGCAAGGTCGCCGCGCGGGCCTGATCGGGGCGAATATCGGCGCACACAGGAACGGCGGGCCCTCGCGGGCCCGCCGTTCGTTCCCCTGATGTCGAAGGGCTACGAGCCCTTGATCGGCTCCCCGTCGGCACCGACGACGAACCACTTGCCACCGACACCCTGGCCGTTGGTGTCACCGGCGGCCTTGTCCGCGGCGAAGTAGTACAGGAAGTAGTCACCGAGCTTCACCTGGTCTCCGCCGCCATCGGTTCGGGCGACGGTCGCGGCCTTGGCCGTGATGCCGTCCCCCAGGGTCGGTGCCCCGGTGGCGATGAGCGCCGGCCAGTTCGTCGCGCAGTCGGAGACGCACGTCGGGGCGGCCTTGCCATCATCGGGCTCGAACATGTAGAGCGTCTTGCCCGAGCTGTCGACGACGATCTTGCCGAGCGGCGAGTCGGCGAGGGCGAGGGTGGTGCCGGCGGCGGCAGGGGCCGAGGCTGCGGCGGGCGGCGCGGCGGACGGCGCGGCGGCCGACGGTGCGGTGGTGGCGCCTGAGCTCGAGCAGGCGGCGACGACGGCCGTCAGCGCGACACCGAGGGCCATGGATCGGAGCAACTTGTGCATCCCGGCTTCTCCTCTTGGACGGGTGGGTGTCCGGACCGGACTGGGGTTGGCGTCCGGACTGGACGGGGTTAGCGTCCCAACCGTCACTACGACAGGAGTGACCGGAGTGGTTTCCGGGGACGGGTTGCGGTTCGGACCTCGGCGTGCACGAAGCCGGGATGCCTAGTCGAGCGTGACGCGCTCGTGCCAGTGCGGGACGTGCGTCGCGAAGCCCAGGTCGCGGACCTTCGGCTCCATCGCGATCTGCGCCTCGGGGTCGCCATGGACGAGGAAGACGCGGCGCGGATAGCCCGGGTCGCCGGGGTGCTTGCCATCGGCGAAATGGCGCAGCCAGTCGAGCAGCTCGTGCTCGTCCGCGTGCGCAGAGAAGCCGCTGATCGAGCGGGTCTGGCAGCGGACGCGACGGACCTGCCCGTCGAGCTTGACCTCCTTCGCGCCGGCCTGGAGATGCGCCCCGAGCGTGCCCTCGCCCTGGTAGCCGACGAACAGGATCGTCGCACTCGGGTCGTCGATGAGGTTGCGCAGGTGGCCGACGACCCGGCCACCGGTGAGCATCCCGTTCGACGCCACGATCATGTACGGGCGCGGCGCCTGGGCGATCGCCTGCGACTGCTTCACGTCCCGCGTGATGGTCTGGTTCGGGTAGTCGAGGGGCGTGTCGCCTTCACGGAGGAGCTTCGCGGTCTCCTCGTCGTAGTACTCGGGGTGGTTCCGGTAGATGTCCGACGCCTTCGAGGCCATCGGCGAGTCGAGGTAGAGCGGCAGCAGCGGGATCTCGCCGCGCTCGATGAGCCGATCGAGCTCCCAGACGACCTCCTGGGTGCGCCCGATCGCGAACGAGGGCACCAGCAGCACGCCGTCCGCCTCCGCGACCATCCGGATCGTCTCGGCGAGGATCCGGATCGCCTCGCCCTCGGGCTCGTGCTCGCGGCCGCCATACGTTGACTCGACGAGGACATAGTCCGCGTCGGTCATCGGGGTCGGGTCGCGCAGGATCGGCGTCCCCGGGCGGCCCAGGTCGCCCGAGCACACGATGACCCGCTCCTCCCCGCCGTCCTCGTCGGTGACGCGGAGCCGAATGATCGCCGAGCCGAGGATGTGGCCGGCATCGACGAAGAGGGCATGGACGCCAGGCGCGACCTCGACCTCCTCGCCGTAGCGGACGGCCCGGAATGACGCGAGCGACGCCTCCGCGTCCTTCGCGGTGTAGAGCGGCTCGTCGAGGTCGATCTGGAGCGCCGGCGGCTGCGTGCGCAGGTCGGCCTCGGGATCGCGCGGCCACGACGGCGCGGTCGGGTCCGGTATCGGCTCGATGGTCGTCGGCACGTGCTCGCCGCCGTCATCGGCCTCGCCCGGCTTGGAGGCGGCGCCCGCCGGTCCCGCGGCGCCCGCCGATCCGGCCACGCCGGGCTGGTCGCTCGCTTCGGAGCCGCCTTCACCCGCCTCGGCGAGGGCGACCGCGGCCGCGTAGGCGTCCGCATCGGCACGATCCTCCGCCGCGGCCTTGTCCGGGTTGCGCTTCTCCCAGCGCGCGTTGCGCTTCGCGAACTCCTCGTGGAGCTTGCCCGAGTCGAGCAGGACGAGCCCCGCCAGCTCGATGGTGCCCGCGGTCGCGTGGATCGGGCCCGCGTACCCGTCCTTCACGAGGAGCGGCAGGAGCCCGCAGTGGTCGAGGTGGGCGTGCGTCAGCAGGACGGCGTCGAGCTCGGCCGGGTCGAAGTCGAACGGGACCCGGTTGCGGATCGACTCGTTCGGGCTCCCCTGGAACATGCCGCAATCGATGAGGACCCTGGCTCGGGCCGTGATCAGCAGGTGCTGCGAGCCCGTGACGGTCGTCGCGCCACCGAGGAAGTGGATCTCCATGGCGCGCAATGGTGACAGGGCAACGACCCGGGCGCCGAGTACAGTCGGTACATGACACCGTTCGAACGACTCGAGGCGCAGTGGGCGGACCTTCGGCGCGCCTTCGAGACGCATGTCGTGGACTCGCATCGCGGGGCGCCAGTGGATCCCGGCGCCTACCCGTCTCGCCGCCGAGCGTTCGACGCGTCGCTCGCCGGCTTCTCCCCCGACGGGGCGAGCGCGGAGGAGCGCGCCGGCCTCGCCTGCATCCGGGCGGCGCTCCCCTACTTCGACGAGGTCGAGCCCGTCGACGGCGTCAAGCTCTCGCCATCGGGACCGTCGGAGTCTCCGCTCATCGCGTCGCTCCGTCGGGCGACCTACCGCCTTTACGGCGAGGCGGCCGCCTCGATCCGGGTGGGCGGCGAGACGATCGACCGGCTGACGGCCTTCGAGCGACTCGCGACGGCCGAGGACCCCGACGAGCGACGCGCCGTCTTCGAGGCGATGAGCCCGCTCTGGCAGGCCGTGGACGGCGATGGCCATGGGACCAGCCCGTACCGCCAGCTGGTCTCGGCCACCGCTCAGCGGTGGTCGCGCAACGGGTCGGTGATCGACGCGAACGCGGCTGTGCTCGGCATCGCGCCGGGCACCTTCGAGCCGATGTTGCGTCGGGTCCTTGCCGCCGGCCGCGAGGTCGTCGCCGCGGTCGCCGGGCTCCGCGGATCCACCCACCTCGAGCCCTGGGACTACCGGTTCGTGGTGGGCGCCGCCGAACGACGGCTGCGCGAGGCGATCCCGCTGGAACGGCTGCGGCCGATCAACGACGCGCACCTGCGCTCGCTCGGCGCGGACCCCGAAGCGCTCTCGATCGGATATGACGTGGTGCCGCGGCCGGGTCGTCCCGCCATCCCGGTCGCGTTCACCGTGCACGGCCGGCCCGGTCCGTGGGTCTTCGCGACGTACGAGCGCGGCGGGCTGGGCAACCTCGGGGAGCTCATCCACGAGAGCGGGCACGCCCTGCACTACGCCGCGATCACGACCCGGCCCGCCTTTGCCGAGCCACCGGCCGACTTCGCCGCGTTCTTCGAGGCGGTCGCCGACCTCGTCGGCTGGGACGCCGATGAGCCCGCATTCCAGGCGGAGCATCTCGGCGTGTCCGTCGACCGCCACGACGCCGTGCTCGGGCGCTACGGCGGCGTCCTCCTGGACGTGTGCTGGGCGCTCTTCGAGATCGAGCAGCATCGCGCGCCGGGGCGTCCCGCGAACGACGTCTGGGCCGAGATCGTCGCCGACGGCCTCGGGATCGAACCGCACCCGGAGTGGTCCTGGTGGGCCGTCCGCGGGCAGCTCATCGACAGCCCGGGCTACCTCGCGAACTATGGACTCTCGGCGATCACGGCCGCCGCGCTCCGGGCACGGATCCGCGAGCTGCGCGGCGACTGGTCGACCGGCGACCCGGGCTGGTACGCGTTCGTCTCCGAGCGGCTGCTGTGGTACGGCGGCGAGCGCTCACCCGCGGACCTGCTCTCCGACCTGCTCGGCGGGCCCCTGACCGAGGAGCCGTTGCTCGCGGACCTCGCCCGGGCGGGCTAGAGCGAGCGGCCGCTGGCGTCCCTCAGACCGGGATCAGCACCAGCGCGTCGATGGCGACCGCGAGGAACAGCAGCGACAGGTAGCTGATCGAGTACTTGTAGAGCTGGATCGCCCCCGCGGTCGAGGCCTCCTCCGAGGCGCCGCGCCGCCAGAGCCGGTACGCCTGCCACAGGAAGATGGCCCCGAGCACGACCGCCGCGACCAGGTAGATGAGCCCCATCCGCGCGACTGCGAAGAGGATCAGCGAGATGGCGACCATGAGGATCGTGTAGAGGGCGATCTGGCGGGTGGTCTCGGGGATCCCCTTCACCACCGGGAGCATCGGGACGCCGGCCGCCGCGTAGTCCTTGCGGATCCGCAGCGACAGCGCCCAGAAGTGCGGCGGCGTCCAGTAGAAGACGAGCGCGAACAGGAGGAGGGCCGGGATGCCGATGCTGCCGGTGACCGCGACCCAGCCGATCACCGGGGGCAGGGCGCCCGCGGCGCCGCCGATCACGATGTTCTGCGGGGTGCTGCGCTTCAGCCAGATCGTGTAGACGACGACGTAGAACGCGATCGCGAGGAGCGTCAGGAACGCCGCGATCAGGTTCACGAACCAGGCCATCAGCACGACCGAGGCGACGCCGAGGACGAGCCCGAACACGACCGCTCGCTCCGGGTCGACCTCGTGGGCGGGCAGTGGCCGGCGGCGCGTCCGGGTCATCAGCTCATCGATGTCGCGGTCGAGGTAGCAGTTGATGGCGTTGGCGCTGCCGGCGGCCAGCGTCCCGCAGACCATCGTCCAGAAGACGAGCACGCCCCAGTCGGCGATCTGGATGCCGGGCACCTCGCGGGTCGCGAGGACCATCGCGGGGACGGTCGTCACCAGCAGGAGCTCGATGATCCGCGGCTTGGTCAGCGCGATGTAGGCTCGGACGGTATCGCCCCGGGTGCGACTCGCCCGGGCGCGCGCCGTCGCATCGCTTCCCGCGCCGCTCGTCGCACCGGCAGCCCACCCGCGCGGTGTAGTAGCTCGCCACGGTGAGGGCGGCCATGAGCGCCCAGATGACCGCCGCAAGCGCGAGGTGCAGGGTCTGGGTCCAGGGCGCCAGCCGGGTCAGGACCTGGGCGCCGCCGATGACCACCTGGATGCCGTAGAGCGCGGCGGCCGCGACCGCGATGCGCACGAGCATCGGATGGGTGCGCTGCGTGCGCCACGCGACGATCGCGATCGCCACCACGATGAGCCCGACCAGCCCCGCGACCCAGCGGTGGAGGACGTGGGCGCTCGTCAGGTCGGTGAGGGGCGGCGCCACGCTGCCACCCATGAGCGGCCAGTCCGGGAAGATCAGGGCGGAATCGACGCCGCCCGCGGTCACCCTGGACCCGAACAGGAGCAGCGCGAACGTCGCGACCGCCCCGAACGCCGCGAGCAGCGTGAAGCGCTGGCTGGACCCGCGGCCGCCGATGCGGGCCGGGAAGCCGGACCGGACCGTGACGTACACCAGCAGGCCGACGAGGCTCATGGCCGTGGCGAGGTGCGCGGTCACGGATTCCCCGGAATTCCCGAGCCGGACCGTCTCGCGCCCGAGCCACGCCTGGAAGCCGACGAGCAGGACAGCAGCGAGCGTGGGCCACAGGATGGATCGCCGGTCCCGATGGTCGCGGATCGCGAGGATCGCGAGCCCGAGGATCTCGAACCCGACGAGGACGGCGACGCCGCGGTGGACCCACTCGATCCAGGCCTTGGCATCGTCGAGCGGCGGCAGGATCTGCCCGTGACAGAGCGGCCAGTCCGGACAGCCCAGCCCGGAATCGGTCGCGCGGACCACGACACCGATCGTGACCAGCGCAAGCGTGGTCACGAGGGTCGCCAAGGCCAGGCGCTGGAAGCGGGTCACGAGGTGGTCATTCTATCGTGCCGGCGGCGCGTCCCGGCCCTTGGCGGTACCCTTCCACCCGATGCGTTCCCATCCCTCCGCCGTCGCCCTATCGCTGCTCGCCCTCGTGGCGATGCTGGCCGTCGCGTGCGGCCAGGCCGGGCCGAGCGGGTCGGCCGTCGCGTCGGCCGGGTCGTCCGGCGCCGGCGCCCGCTGCGCCACGACGCCGGAGCCGGCATCGATGGAGGGCTGGTCCGGGCCCGCCAAGACGCCGACGGTGTTCCCGCTGCTCATCTCCGATCGGATCACGTGCGGCCCGTCGCGGATCCTGTTCTCGCTCCTCGACGCGCAGAACCGGCCGGTGGCGGCGCCCGACCGGACCCTGTCGGTGGCCTTCTACGATCTCGGCAAGGATCCCAAGACGCCCGTCACGACCGTGGACGGCACCTTCGCCTGGGCGATCGAAGGGTCGCGCGGGATCTACGTCCTCGATGCCGTGCTGCCCGAGGCCGGCACCTGGGGTGCGGAGATCACGACCGCGGCCGCCGGCGCCGCGCCCGAGACCATCCGCGCCACGCTCACCGTCCTCGACGACTCGTCGGTCGTGAAGGTCGGCGATCCGGCCCCATCCACCGACACGCCGACTCTTGCCGACGTCGGCGGCGACGCCACGCGCATCTCCACCGACACCAAGCCCGACCCGGCGTTCTACTCCACCTCGGTCGCCGACGCGCTCGCCGCCCACAAGCCGTTCATCCTCGTGTTCGCGACACCGAAGTTCTGCACGAGCGCCCAGTGCGGTCCCACGCTCGACAAGATCAAGCCGATCGCCGCCGCCAACCCCGGCGTGACGTTCATCAACGTGGAGCCCTACAAGCTCCAGGAGGTGGACGGACAGCTCCAGCCGACGCTCGACGCGAACGGGCAGCTCCAGGCGACCGACACGACGAACGCCTGGGGTCTCTGGACCGAGCCGTGGATCTTCGCGGTCGACGGCACGGGCGTCGTGCAGCGCTCGTTCGAGCTCATCGCCACGGACGCCGAGATGCAGGACGCGGTCACCGCCATCTCGGGCACCTAGGGGCCGTCAGCCCGCCGGCGCCAGCCGTAGCGACGCCGGGGCGTCCTCGAGATAGAGGGCCTGGAGCGGGTCCGAGGAGATCCGGTACCAGACCCGGATCGGGGTCGCCGTGACCTTGTGCTCGGCGAGGTGCCCCGGCGGGAACGCGACGCCGTTCTGCAGCCCGGCCAGCCCGAACGTGAGGATCTGCCCATCGGCCGTCCGCAGGTCGAAGCTCCGGACATCCGTGAGGCTTCGCGCGTCGACCGCGACGACGACGCCGTCGACGGTCGTCGCGTTGAACGGCGGGGACAGGGTGGCCGTGCCGGAGCCGCCGAGGATGAGGGCCGCCCCGCCGGTCACGGCGATCAGGACGACCAGGACGATCGCGAACAGGTTCCGGGTCCGCCGATCCACCGATCAGACGCCGGTCCCGCTGCTGCCCGGGGTCTCCAGCGGCGTGCCGTCCGCGCACAGCGGGCAGGTCGCGGGCCCGGGCTCGAACGTCGGCAGGTCCAGCCGCCACAGCGATCGCAGCGGGTAGATCCGCTCGGTCCGGGGTGACGTCAGCGTCGTGCGGCCGCCGCTCCGGTCGACGAGCACCGTGCACTCGACGATCTCGCCGCCCATCGCCTCGACCGCGGGGAGCATCGCGAGGAGCGATCCGCCCGGTCGTGAGGATGTCGTCGACGAGCAGCACCCGCTCGCCGGGCTCGATCCGGAAGCCGCGGCGGAACAGGCGCTCGGTCGTGCCATCGTCCGCGCGGACCTCCTCGGCGAAGATGCTCCGCACCCCGAGCTGCCGGGCGGTCTCGAACGCGAGGATCACGCCACCCGTCGTCGGGCCGGCGACGAGGTCCACCATCGGGGCGCCGTCGTGGCCGCGGACCCCGGCCGCCAGGAACTCGCACAGCTCGGTGGTCGCGGCCGGGTCGGACAGGACGGCGAACTTCTCGATATAGGCGTCGCCATGACGCCCGCTCTTGAGCTGGAAGTGGCCGTCCCGATACGCCCCCGACGCGCGGAAGATCGCCTCGGTGCGGGCGGCGATCGCGGCGCGGGCGGCGATCTCGGCGGCGGGGCGGATGGTGGTCATCGGCGCAGTCTACGCGGCCGGCCCGGCTACGGCCGGTACTCGACCCCCTTGGCCGACGGGGTCGAGGGCTTCTTCGGGAGCGCCGTCCCGATGAGCTCACGATAGGACCCGACCCCGACCCGGCGGCACTCGCCGGCCAGCTCGTCGACGAGCCGGACCGGCAGCGTCGGGTCGGCGAAGATCGCCGTGCCCACCTGGACCGCGACGGCGCCGACGGCCAGGAAATCGAGCACGTCCGCGAGCTCGGTCACGCCGCCGATCGCGATCACCGGGATCTTCACGGCCTGGACGGCTTCGTAGACGATCCGCAGGGCGACCGGCTTGACGGCCGGGCCCGACAACCCGCCGTAGATGTTCCCGAGGAGGGGCTTCGCGCGTCCCGGCGCCACGGCGATCCCCGAGAGCGTGTTGATGGCCGTGAGCGCGTCGGCGCCCGCGTCGGCGATCGCCCGCGCGATGGGCCGGATGTCGGCGACGTTGGGCGAGAGCTTGACGAGCAACGGCAGGTCGGTGGCGCGCCGGACGGCCGCGGTCACCTCGCCGGCCGCGCCGGCGTCGATCGCGAACTGGAGCCCGCCGCGACCGACGTTCGGGCACGAGATGTTGAGCTCGATGCCGGCCACGCCGGGCACCCCGTCCAGCCGCCGAGTGACCTCGACGTAGTCCTCGACCGACTCGCCGGCGACGTTGACGATGACCGGGACCCGCCAGCCCGCCCAGGTGTCGGCGTACTTCTCGATGACCGCGTCCACGCCGGGGTTCTGGAGGCCGATCGAATTGAGCATGCCGCCGGGCGTCTCGGTGACGCGCGGCGTCGGATTGCCGATCCGCGGCCGCAGGGTCGTCCCCTTGCAGCAGATCGCCCCGAGCCGGTCGACGTCGACGACATCGCCGTACTCGATCCCGTAGCCGAACGTCCCGGAGGCGACGAGGATCGGGTTCGGGAGCGACGAGCCCGCGCCCGAGATCCACGGCCAGGTCGACGGTCCGGTCCGCGTCCAGGGCGGCGGCAGGTCGTGGGGTCGGCCGTCCGGGGACGGCCTCGCCCTTGGCCGGGGCGATGCGCGGGTCCGGCGCCGAGGATCGCCGGCCGGACGCGGCGCGCGCTCGGCGTTCGATGCGAGCCGGCCGGCCGGCCGGACGAGGTCACGACGCGACGCTTCGCCTTCACGCGGTCACCCGCCGCCATGCCCACGCGGTCAGGAAGACCCAGGCGAGGATGCCGACGATGAGCAGCCACTCGAAGATGGTCAGCGACCAGATGGCGGGGCGGTCGTCGGGGTGCGCGAGGCTGCCGGTCCCGCCGAAGAGGATGACCAGGAACACCGCGAAGGCCGCGACCGTGACGCCGCCAAGGGCCGCGAAGCCAGCTCGGGAACCGCGGGTCCGGCGATCGCGACGAAGTCGATCGAGGCGAGCAGCACGGTCACGAGCCCGAGCACGAAGAACGTCAACGCCGCGATCGAGTGGGCGCCGAGGTAGTCCATCGGGAAGACCCCGACGAAGGCGCCGCCGATCCCGGCGATGACGCCGATCGGCCCATAGGCGTAGCGCAGCCGGCCCGGGCGGGTCGCCGCGAGGCCGATCATGAAGAGCACGAAGCAGACGCCGCCGATGATCAGCGAGGCGTTGAACAGGATCGCGAACCGGGAGACGGCGAGCTCGCCCAGCTCGGAGACGAAGTGGTTGAGCGGACTATACGGACTGGCCCTTGGACCCGGTGTACCCAACGGCCGCGACCAGCGACCCGAGCGCGATGATCGACGACCCCAGCAGGCCGGCCCAGATGGCGGAGCGATCGAGCGGTGTGCGGGTCACGACCACGCGCCCTCCCAGCGCAGCTCGTCGGAGGCAAAGACCGGACCCTCCCGGCAGACCCGTTGCGGCGTCCCGGTCACGCTCATGACGACGCAGCCGAGGCACGCCCCGACCGCGCAGCCCATGTTCTGCTCCATCGAGACCTGGAGGAACGCCTTGCGCCGGGCCGCGGGCGAGCCGATCGGGTCGGTCTTTCCGGCGCCGCGCTTCCGTCCGAGCTTCGCGACGCCCAGCCGCTCGCGACGCGATGCGGCGAGGGTGGCGAGGGCCGCGAGCATCGGCGCCGGACCGCACGCGAACGCCTGGTCGGCCCAGGCCTCGTACTCGGGGACGAGCTCCGTCACGTACCCGTGGTGGCCGAGCGAGCCGTCGTCGGTCGCCACGATGTATTCGACCTCGTCGGGCAGGAGACTCGAGGGATAGACCTCGCGGGCGCCCATGGCCCCGAACAGCAGCGTGACCTGGCGGCCGTCGCGGATCGCCTCGTCGGCGAGCATCCGGACCCCGGCCATGCCGAGGCCGCCGGCGATCAGGAGCATGTGACGGCTGCGCGGGTCCACCTCGAACGGCCGGCCGAGCGGCCCGAGCAGGTCGACCTCGTCACCCGGCCGAAGCCTGGTGAACCACTCGGTGCCGCGGCCGATCACGCGGAAGTGGATGGTCATGATCCCGCTGGCGGCGTCGGTCGTGTTCAGAGAGAACGGGCGCCGCAGGACCATCCCGGAGAAGTCGCCGGTCCGGATGTGGACGAACTGGCCCGCCCGCGAGCCGCTCGCGAGGTCGGGGGCGTGGTAGGCCTGCAGCCACTGGCCCGGCAGGATCTCCCGACTCTCGACGAGTTCCGCCGCGGTGAGCCGCATGCTCACGCGGTCGGCTCGCCCTCCGCCTCGTCGGCGGCCGCATCCCCCGCGAGCTCGGGCGCCACGGACGGGTACGCCTCGGCGAGCGAGTCGGCCAGGTCGCCGAACACGTCGGTCGGGTCGTAGAACTCGACGAGCTCATCGGCCGTCGTCAGCGTCCGCCATTCACCGGCAGCATCCTCCGGGATCACCTCGGCGCGGAAGTTGCCGGTGGCGGTCAGGGTCAGGCGCTCGTCATCGTCGTCCACGATGATCAGCTCGCCGACCATGGCACTGAGGCTGGTCGCGGCGTTCTCGAACTCCTCGAGCAGGCGCGCCTCGCTCCGCTGGCTCCGTTCCTGGTACTCGAGCGCGATGTCGTAGAGCCGGTGAGCGGCGGTCTCGTCGTCGTCGGCGTCGAGCGGGAGCGTCTGGCCGGCGGCCCACGAGTCGGCGGCGGCAGCGTACGGATCTTCGCCGGTCCCGACCACGGTCTCCTCGGGCGAGATCCCGGCGGCTTCGAGGACGTCGCCCTCGCCGGTCGGCTCGGCGCCCATCCCCGCGGCCTCGCGGGCGGCCTCGGCGAAGGCCGCATAGATGTCGGCCGGGTTGTAGAGCTCGACGAGCTCGGAGGCGTGCTCGATCACCTCGGTCTCGCTGACCCAATCGCCGGTCGCGTCGTCGAGGTACCGGCTCCGGCTGCGGAAGGTCATGTCCGGCGCGATCGAGAGGTAGTCCGGCTCCTCGTCGATGAGGGTCAGGCCGCCGATGGCCAAGATCCGCTCACGGTGGCGGTCGAGGAACTTGACGAGTTGTTCGGTCGACTGGACGAGGAAATCCGATCGTTCGAGGGCGGCGTCCCCCGCGAGCTCCCCGAGCAGGTCGTTGTGGCCGTCCATGGTTGGTCTCCCGTTCGGTTCGTCGCCTTGTGGTCGTGCGTCGCGTCGCATGCTCATCGGTCGCTCCTCGGGTCAGGGATGGTATTCGAGGTCGGGGCCCATCCGCTCCCGCAGGAACATCGAATGATGGCGCTCGAAGATCCATTCGCCGGCACGGTGACCGAGCGCGCGGGTGCCTTCGTCCTTTTCGAGCTTGTCGAGGGTGGCGTAGTCGGGCAGGTCAAGCAGGATGACATTGTCGAAGTCCCAGCCATGGGCGACGTTGTACCAGCCGATGAACCGGATGCCGAAGCGCTCCTCGTAGTCCTTCACCTGCTTCGGGAAGATCGTCCGCATGAAGAACTTGAAGAACGGGTCGCGGCCGCGGCGGACACTGAAGTAGGTCGCGAGCACGGGCACGTCCAGCGGTCCTCCTGAGCGAACGATGGGCCGGCTCGCGCCGTCCCGCCGCTATTGTCGCACGGGGCCCTCATGGTCCGAGCGTGCCGTGGCTTCATCGGCTCGGGCGGCCCGGCGGCCGTGGCGGCCGTGCGGCCGCGGCCGCCCGCTCGCGGTGGCGCCGAGCCAACGATCGCGGCGGTTTCCTCCGATCGCCCGCCTGGAACCGGCTGCCCGGTGGCTGGGCGCCAGCGATGGCGCGCCGAACGAACGAGGTACGGCTGCGATGGTGGCTGACCGCCAACGAGCGGCGGCGCCGGCCCACGATCGCCCGGAATCGTTGGCTGCCAGCCAGCGCAGGCGTGGTCCGGGTCCCTACCCTGACTTCACGAGGCCGGTGGGACGAACAGCGGCCTCACTCCGGATCCGCCTCCACCAAAAATCCCCGTCCTCGTCCTCGAGCTCGCCGACGGTCTTGGTCTCGCTCGCGAGGGGGCGGCGGCGACCGCGACGGTCCGCCGACACGAGGCGCAGCAGGAAGATGATCGTCTGGCCGGTGAGCAGCAGCAACAGGATCACGGAGAACAGGAGCACCGTGCTCACCCATTCCGGCCAGTCCCAGACGACGCTGAGCGGCGTCAGCAGGATGAAGATCACGAGGATGACCAGCTGGAACCGGAAGCAGCCGAGACCGGGGCCGCGCTCCGCCGACAGGTCATCGCCCTTGTACTGGACCGGCCCGGTCGTTCGGGGTCGGCGCGGCGGCGTCGGGTCCGCGTCGGGATCGGGCGACGCGCCGGCGTCGGCGTCGGGATCCGGCGGCGCGACGGCCTCGGGATCCGGCGACGCGACGGCGTCGGCGTCGGGATCCGGCGGCTGACTCGGGTCGGTGGGCTGGGGCTCCTCGGTCACGAGCGGGAACGATACGGGAGACCGGCGTGATCCGCCCGGGCCCGATCCGGCGAGGTCCGGTCCGCGCCGGGGCGGTGCCTGCGCCTTGGCCCGACCGAGCCCGGAGTCACTCCGCGGGGCGAGGCTCCGTGGCGAGACCCTCGACGACCTCGACCCCGGGCAGGGCCTGCAGGATCGCCGGGATGGAGATGACCTTCCAGGACCGTGAGCCACCGCCGAGGACGATGCGATCGCGCGTCATCACGCGCGCATCGACCCAGATCGGGAGCCCGGCCGGCAGGCCGAAGACCGTCACGCCGCCCATCTGCATCCCGGTCAGCTCGGCGGTCGCCTCGGCCGGTGCGAACGAGGCCTTCCTCGTCCCGAGCCGGTCGCGCACGACGCGGTTCACGTCGAGGCGATACGGCGCCAGTGTCACGCAGGCCGCATACCGCGGCGGGTCGGACTTGCCGATGACCACGATCGTGTTCGCCGATTCCTCCGGCGCGAACCCGTATGCGGCGCAGAACGCGGCCGTATCGGCGAGCGCGGGGTCGCAGGGGAACAGCGCGTAGGCGACACCGAGCGGCGCGACGGCCGCCTCGAGGCGCATTCGCCCGGCCTCGTCGTGATCGGTCATGACGCGAAGGGTACGATGCTGACCATGCGCATCGCGGCTGCCCAGGTCCACCCGGCCTGGCTCGATCCGACACGCGGGACGAGGATCGTCACCGACTGGGTCGGTCGTGCCGCCGACGAGGGCGTCGAGCTCGTGGCCTTCGGCGAGACGTTCCTCGGCGGCTATCCGCTGTGGATCGGCCTGACCGACGGCGCCCGGTTCGACAACGCGGATCAGAAGCGCGCCTTCGCGGCCTACCTCGACGCCGCCGTCGAGATCGGCGGGCCGGAGATCGCCACGATCACCGAAGCGGCGCGGGATCGTGGCGTGTTCACCTACCTCGGCGTCGCCGAGCGCGGGACGGGGACGGGTCGCGGCACCGTCTACTGCACGCTCGTGGCGATCGATCCCGAGCGAGGCGTCGTCAGCACCCACCGGAAGCTCATGCCGACGTTCGAGGAGCGTCTCGCCTGGGGCATCGGGGATGGGAACGGCCTCCGCGTGCACGATGGCCCGGGCGGCGTTCGCGTCGGCGGGCTCAATTGCTGGGAGAACTGGATGCCCCTCGCCCGCGCCGCGATGTACGCCGGCGGCGAGGACCTCCACGTCGCGGTCTGGCCGGGGGGTGTCGGCCTGACGAAGGACATCACGCGGTTCATCGCCCGTGAGGGACGGGTCTTCGTCCTGTCGGCGGCGGACCTGCACAGCGGGTCGGACATCCCCGACGTCTTCCCGCTGGCGGCCGAGACGCGCGCCCGCATGCAGGACGGCGACTACCAGGACGGCGGCTCGTGCATCGCGGGACCCGATGGGGAATGGGTCGTGGCGCCCGTCGCCAACGACGAGCGGCTGGTCTGCGCCGACATCGACCTCGCCCGCGTTCGCGAAGAGCGCCAGAACTTCGATCCGACGGGGCACTACTCGCGTCCGGACGTGCTGCGGCTCACGGTCAACCGCCGTCGCCTCGCCTCGGTCGAGTTCGAGGAGTAGTCAGACCGGGACAGGCTCCGGCCACCAACCCGGGCCGCGCGGCCCGGTGGGCCACGCCCGGCCACCGTCGAGCGGCCACCGGCCGGGCGTCCCGCTACCATCGGTCCCGATGACCGACCGACCGCCGACGCGGCACCCGACCGCCCCACCCGACATCGACGCGTATCTCGCGCGCTTCGACTGGCATCCCGAGCCCGAGCTCGTCGGCTACCGCGACGAGGGCGCCTCCCGCGAGGCGTTGCGGCAGCTCGGCGCCGATACCTGGGCGGCCGCGCTCGATTTCCTGTACGAGCAGGCGACCGAACGGGCGATGGGCGATGCGTCGAGCTACGACGACCTGCGCCGCTCGTTCTTCGGTGCGACCGGGGCACCGGGTCCGGCACCCGACTCACCGACGCCCTCGGCCGGCGTCCTCGGCGAGTTCCGGACGCGCCTCGCCGGCGGGCAGATGAACGCGCAGCACCCGCGCCAGTTCGGGTACTTCACCCCGCCGCCGCTCCCGATCTCGATCATGGGCGAGATCCTCGCCCAGATGACGAACCAGGGGGTCGACGTCTGGCACGCCGGCCCGGTCGCGGCGCTGGTCGAGGAGGAGGTCGTCCGCTGGCTGTGCGACCTCATCGGGTTCGATGACGGTTCGTTCGGGCTGCTGACCTCCGGCGGGGTCATGGCGAACTTCATGGGCATGACGATCGCGCGCGACCTGCAGCTCGGCTGGAAGCTGGGGCTGGACCGTCCGCCGCGCGGCGGGCAGCTGGACGGCGCCCGCGTCTACGCGAGCGACCAGACCCACTTCTCGGTCGCCCGGGCGCTGGACCTGCTCGGGTTCCCGGCGGAGACGCTCGTCATCGTCCCGGCGGACGACGCCTTCCGCCTGCGCGGCGAGGCTGTCGCTGCAGCGGTCCGGCGGGATCTGGCGGCCGGGCTGACGCCGTTCGCGATCGCCGCCGTCGCCGGATCGACGAACACCGGCTCGGTCGACGCCATCGGCGAGCTGGTCGAGGTCGCCGATGCGCACGGGCTGTGGCTCCACGTCGACGCCGCGTACGGCGGCGGCGCGCGCCTCTCCGCGCGGGATGCGGACCGGGTGCCGGACCTCCATCGCGCCGATTCGGTCACGGTCGACCCGCACAAGTGGTTCTTCCAGGCCTACGACATCGGCGGCCTGCTGGTCCGCGACGGCTCGCACCTCGCCGCGACCTTCGGCGGACGCAGTCCCGAGTACTACCGCGGCGGCGAGATCGCGGGCGCGAGCGTCGCCGACGATACGGACGGCCACGACGCCGGGGACGATCACGGGGATCAGCTCAACTTCTACAAGCTGGGCTTCGAGGGGACGCGCCGCTGGCGGGCGCTCAAGCTCTGGATGTCCTGGAAGCACCTCGGGACGAGCGGGTTCGGCCGGCTCATCGAGGCGAACGACGACCTGGCGGCGCACCTCGCCCGGCGGTGCGCGGAGAGCGACGACTTCGAGGCGCTGCCCGCGGCGCCGGCCCTCTCGGTGGTCTGTTTCCGCCACCTGCCCGGCGGGCGGGCCGCGGCGCTGGCGCTCCCGCCCGGGGCGCTCGATGCGCACCAGGACGGGCTCCAGCGCGCGCTCGAGGTGTCCGGCGACGGCTGGCTGACGACGACACGCCTGCGCGGCGCCACCTACCTGCGGGCCGGGATCGTCAACTACCTCTCGACCGAGGACGACATCGACCACCTGCTCGACACGCTTCGGCGCCTCGCCGTCGCCTAGCCGGTCACGCCGCCCGGCCCCAGGGGCGCGGGTCGCTCGCAGGTCGAGCGGATCGGGACGGGGTGGTCGGCCTGGCCGGCCTCCTCCATCGCGAGCAGGACATCGAGGACATGGAACGCGAGCTCGGCCGAGGCGCGATGCGGGCGGCCGCCACGGATGCCCTCGATCATGTCGGCGAGGCCGATGCCGCGTCCGACGCTCGTGTCGCCCTGGGGCGGCACGTCCTCCCAGGCGTCCGCGCCCATCGCCCAGCGCTGGACCTCGCCGTCGAACCGGTTCGGATCGCCGAGGGCCAGGGAGCCGGCCGTGCCGTGGATCTCGATGTGGGGGGAGCGGCTCGCGACGACATCGAAGGACGCCATGAGCCCGCCGATCACGCCCGAGGCGAACCGCATCGTCGTGAGCGCGTAGGTCGGCACCTCGGCCGCGAAGGTCTCGCCCGCGCGCGGACCCGACTCGATCCGCCGGACGCCACCCACCCCGCGCAGGACCGCGGAGACCTCGCGGATGGGCCCGAGCAGCGTCACGAGCGCGGCGACGTAGTACGGGCCGACATCGAGGAGCGGCCCGCCACCGCGAGCGTAGAAGATGCCCGGGTTCGGATGCCACAGCTCCGGGCCGAGATGGAGCACGGCGGCATTGGCGCCGATCGCGTCCCCGATCGCCCCCGCGTCGATGAGCGCCCGGGCCGTCTGGAGCCCGCCGCCGAGGAACGTGTCGGGGGCGCCGCCGACGCGCACGCCGGCCGCATCGGCGTCGGCGAGGATCGCGGCCGCATCGGCACGCGTCGTCGCGAGGGGCTTCTCCGAGTACACGTGCTTGCCCGCGGCGATGGCCGCCCGCGAGACGCCGGCATGGGCCGTCGGCGGCGTCAGGTTGAGCACGATCTCGATGCCCGGATCGGCGAGCAGGGCGTCGATGGTGACCGCCGGGAACCCGCCCCGGGACGACAGGTCGGCCGCCCGCGCGGCGTCCAGATCTGCGCAGGCCGCCAGCTCGATCGAGGGCAGCGAGGCGCACCCGCGCAGGTACAGCTCGGAGACGTTGCCGCAGCCGACGACCCCGACGCGGGCCGGGCGAGCGGTCATCCGATGCGGCCCCGCCCCAGACCCTGCCCGGTCAGGTACGTATAGGAGTCCCGGACCGGCCCGAGCGGCGGGCCGTCGCTATAGTCGAACTCGACGACGAGCCACTCGATGCCGGCGCGCGACTCGGCGGCCCGGATCGCCGGGGCCGGATCGACCACGCCGCCACCGATCGCCACGTTCACAAACGGCTCGCCGCTCGCCGCGTCGCTCGGGAGTGTCAGGCCGTCCTTGAGGTGCAGCGAGACGACCCGCTCGTCGAGGTCGGCGATCACCCCTTCCGGTCGCGCGCCACCGACGACCGCCCAGAAGATGTCGACCTGGAAGACGACCGCCGGGTCGAGCCGGTCGCGGAGCCGCCGGTAGACCGGGATCGCCTCGACGGGCCGCATCTCGGCACTGTGGTTGTGATAGCCGAGCGCGACCCCGTGGCGCCCCGCCACGACGGATGCCTCGTTGAGCCGGCCCGCGAACGCATCGACCGCGGAGGCGGAGGTGAACCCGCTGCCGGACACGATCATCGTCCGGGCACCGAGCTCGGCCAGCCCACCGGCCGCCCGCTCGAAGCCGGCCGGGTCGTCCGGCTTCGCCCACGAGTGCGCGCTCGCGATCTCGAGGCCCGCCTCGGCGATGGCCTGTCGCGCCGCGGCGGGATCGCCACCGGGCACGTCGACGGTCTCGACGCCCAGGTACCCGATCTCCGCGATCGCCTCGAGCGTCTCACGGTCCAGGCCGAGCCCGGCCGCACCCGGGCGGGTGAGGTCGCGGAACGTGTAGAGCTGGACCGCGAGCGGCTTGGTCATGGTCGATCCGAGTCGGTGGCCGGCCGCGAGCGGGCGGCGAGCCGGTCCTTGAGCTTCCACCACTCGCCGGCGACGGGCAGGAACCACGGCCGGCCCTCGTAGGGGGCCGGGACGAGGGGGAACTTGAGCCTGGTCAGGGCCGGCGCGTCCCCGCCGGCCATCCAGGCGCCGACCGTCGTCCCGAGGTGGGTCATGAGCGCGACGCCGGTGCCGCAGCAGCCCATGGCGTACGCCACCCCGTCCGAGGTCCGCCCGACGTGCGGCATCCGGTCGAACGTGAAGCCGACATTGCCACCCCAGGCGTAGTCGATCCGGTGACCCGCCGAGCTGCGGGTGGACCGCGAGCAAGCCCTTGTGGAGGATCGCCGCGGAGCGATCGATCGAGGTCGGCATGAACGACGCCCGCCCGCCGAAGATCATCCGGCGGTCCGCCGAGATGTGCCAGTAGTAGAGGAAGTTCTTCGTGTCGAAGAAGGCGCGGCCCTTCGGGGAGATCTCGCGCGCGACGTCCTCGGGGAGGGGCTCGCTCGCGATGATGTAGCTCCCGATCGGGATCATCCGCCGGCGGAGCGTGGGGACCACGCCGTCCGTGTAGCCGTTCGTGGCGACCAGGACATCCCGGGCGAGGATCGCGCCACGATCGCTCTCGACCACGAAGCGGCCGTCCGCCTGGCGCCGGATCGAGCGGGCCCGGACTCCCTCGTGCAGGTCGGCACCGGCGTCGGCCGCGGCGGCGGCCAGTCCGGCGAAATAGCGTCCCGGATGGAGGAGCCCGCTCCCCTCGATGGCGAGGGCGCCGTAGTACGCATCGGACCCGATCTCCTCGCGAAGGCGGTTCCGCGGGACGAGCGTCGAGGCCACACCGACCGAGGCCAGCCCCGCCTGCGTCCCCGCCAGCTCCGCCACGTGCGAGGGCGCATAGGCGAGCTCGAGGTGGCCGGTCTCGCGGAAGTCGCAATCGATGGTCTCGTCTGCGATGAGGCGCTTGACGAGCGCGTACGAGTCGAGGGTCTCGCGATAGAGGGCTCGTCCGGTCGTCTCGCCGTAGCGCTTCAGCAGCTCGCGGGGGCCCCACTTGTAGCCGCCGTGGACGATGCCGCCGTTTCGTGTCGAGGCGCCCCAGCCGAGCGTGTGGGCCTCGAGGAGCGTGACCGAGACGCCGCGCCGGCCGAGCTCGCGGGCGGCGTTGATCCCGGCGTACCCGCCGCCGACGACGACGACCTCGGCCGTGTCCGGCAGCGCGCGGCCGGACCGGTCGGGCAGGGCGGGCATCGTGGCCTGCCAGTAGGCACGCCGTTCGAAGTCACGGTTGAGCGTCCGCGTGGATGCCATTCGCGGGAGCGTAGCGGAGCGGGCTGGGGCGTGCCGCCCGATCGGGCGACCGGATCGACGCGCGAGACGCGCACCGAGCGTAGGCTGTCGCGGGACGTCACCTGATCCTCGCGAGGCAGAAGCCGTGCTGTTCGAACCGGTCCCGATCGAACCGTCGGGCGTGGGCCGCCTGCGCACGCTCGCGACGGCCGCGATCCCCGTCGTCCTGCTCGCCGGGGTCCTCGGGACGGCCATCGCGGGGGCACCGCGTGGTGCCGGTCGAGGTGTCGCGGGCGTGGTCGAGAACGGCGACGCCGTCGCAGCGGCGCCCCCGGCGCGGGTCGCCGCGTCCGATCCGCCCTCCGCGCGGGCCGTCACGGCGACCCGCTTCCCGGACCGCGCCTACGACCTGAACGCGAGGTCCGTCGCGGACGTGCTCGACGAGCGGCGGCGCGTCGCCGTCGGTGACGGACCTCGTCGCGGTCCGGGGCTGGTTCACGGTCCATCCGGACGGCGCCGGGTGCGCAGCGGCGTTCGGCCCGCCGAACCTCGCCGTGGACCTGTGCTGGGAGGCCGGCGTCCTCACGGACGACCCGGCGCCGGCGCTCGACCGGGTCGGCGTCGGCCGCGCCGCCGTGCACGCGCAGGGTCGCCTCGATGTCCTCGTGCCGCCCGGGGTGTCGCTGTGGGGCATCGGGTCGGATGCGGCCACGGCCTCGTCCGACGGCCGGGCCGGGGGTCCGCCGAGGCCGACACCGGTCGTGCTCATCGGACGGTTCGGCGACCACCGCGCCGCGGGCTGCGCGCCGGGCCACCCCGCGTGCGGCGAGTCCTTCGTCGTCGAGCGGGTCGTCTGGACGGCCGGCCGCTGGCGATCGCGCCCGGTCGTGGAGGCGGTCGAGCCGGTCCACGCCGGCCTCGATGCGACCGAGAGCCGGGATATCGCCTTCCGGGCGTTCCGCGGTCGGACGATCGTCCTGAGCCAGGCGCTGGTGCCGACATCGATGCTCGATCGGCTCGACCCGACCGCCGCGACGGCGACCGCGCCGGCGGCCGGCCGCCTCGACACCGACCGGCTCTGGTACCTGCGCCTGATGACGCCAGCCGAGAACGAGGTGGCGCCGCAGCGGACGGTGCGCTGGATCGCCATCGACGACGGGACGGGGGCGATCCTCGGGACGTGGCCGGCCACCTGAGCGGTGGCACGGGCGGGAGGCCGTCAGGCGTCCGGCGCCTCGTAGGCGAGCTGGCCACCGGCGAACGTCACGAGCACGCGGCCCGGGAGCGCCATCCCGATCAGCGGCGAGTTCTTGCCGCGTGACGCGAGCGTCTCGGGCGTCACGGTCCAGGTCGTCCGACCGGTCGAAGACCACGAGGTCGGCCGGAGCGCCTTCGACGAGCCCGACGGTCCCGTTCCGACGCGACCGGCCCGCGAGGACCCGGTCCGGACCGGTCGTCAGCGCCGCGATCGAGCGCGCGAGCGGCAGCGAGCCGGCATCGACGGCGGCCAGCAGCAGCGCCCAACGCCGTCTCGATGCCGCTGATCCCGTTCGCCGCCGAGCCCGAACTCGACCGCCTTGTCGACCTCGGTGTGGGGGGCGTGGTCGGTGGCGACCGCGTCGGCCGTCCCGTCCACGAGCGCCGCAAGTCACCGCGGCCGCGTCCGCCGGCGCGCGAAGGGGCGGGTTGACCCGCAGCGACGGGTCGTACGGGCCGGCGACGAGCGCGCCGTCCGCCCACGGGTCCCCGGTCGCGTCCCATGCCCAGCGGCGAGCGCCCGCCAGCCACTCGTCGGTCAGGACGAGGTGGTGCGGCGTCACGTCGCACGTGACCGGCAAGCCGGCCGCCTTTGCGCGGCGGACGAGGTCGAGCGCGCCGGCCGAGGAGACGTGCGTCAGGTGCAGCCGGGCGCCGGGGACGTCGCGCACGACGTCGGCGAGGATCGCGAGGTCCCGCGCGACCGCGGCCTCCTCGGCCGCGACCGGCCACCCGCGCAGGCCCAGCACGGTCGCCACGAACCCGTCGTTCGCCTCGGCGCCCTCGGTCAGGGTCGGATCCTCGGGGTGGTCCACGATCGGCAGCCCGAGTGCCCCGGCATAGGCGAGCGCGGCGCGCAGGATCGAGGCGGACGCGGACCGGCGCGCCGTCGTCGCTGAACCCGACGACCCCGGCGTCCGCGAGCTCCCCGAGCGCCGCGAGCGTCTCGCCGTGCCGTCCGGCCGTCACCGCGCCGTGGGCGAGCAGTTCGATCGGCGATCCGGAGGCCGCCGCTGCGGCGCGGACCTGCGCGAGGACGCCCGGCTCGTCGAGCGCCGGGTGTCGTGTTCGGCATCGCGCAGACGGTCGTGAAGCCGCCGTGGGCCGCCGCCGCCAGCCCGCTCGCCACCGTCTCGGCGTCCTCGTTCCCGGGCTCGCGCAGGTGGACGTGCAGGTCGATGAACCCCGGCGCGACCACGACCCCGGTCGCGTCGATCGCCGTCGGCATCGGCGCCCTCGAGCCACGTGACGGCTTCGAGGATCCCCTCGCGGACGACGATCTCGCCGGGTCCCTCGCGGTCGCCGGCCGGATCGACCAGCCATGCCCGGCTGATCTCGAGGTCCGTCACGCGCGGTCTCCGTGGGCGCCCGCGAGCAGGTACAGGAGGGCCATCCGGACCGCGACCCCGTTCGTGACCTGGTCCGTGATGACCGACTGGCTGCCGGCCGCCACGTCGGCCGCGATCTCGACGCCCTCGTTCATCGGGCCCGGGTGCATGACGAGTGCCTCCGGCTTCGCAGCCCGGAGGCGCGCGGCGGTCAGCCCGTACCGTGCCGCGTACTCCCGGAGCGAGGGCAGCAGCCCGGCGGCCATCCGCTCACGCTGGATCCGCAGAGCCATCACGACATCGGCGTCGCGCAGGGCCTCGTCGATCGACGTCGTGACGTGGAACTGCCGGCCGCCGGCGGCGCCCCGGGATGCCCACGCCTCGAAGCCGCGCAGCAGCGTCGCCGGGCCGCACAGCCACAGGTCGGCGCCCGCGGCGGTCAGCGTCCAGATGTTCGATCGCGCGACGCGCGAGTGGAGGATGTCGCCGAGGATCACCACCTTGCGGCCCGCGAGCGACGCGTCGCCGAGGTGCGACCGCATCGTGTACAGGTCGAGGAGCGCCTGGGTCGGGTGGGCGTGCCAGCCGTCGCCCCCGTTGAGCACCGACCCGCCGAACGTCTCGGCCGCGAGGTACGGCGCGCCCGAGACCGGGTGGCGGATCACGAGCATGTGCGCGCCGAGGGCCTCGACGGTCCGGACCGTGTCGATGAGCGACTCGCCCTTCGACACCGACGATGTCGCCGCGGCGATGTTGACGACGTCCGCCGAGAGGTTCTTCGCGGCGACCTCGAAGCTGACCCGGGTCCGCGTCGACGCCTCGTAGAAGAGGATCGTGACCTGCCGGCCACGCAGCGCCGGGACCTTCGCGATCGGCCGAGCGAGCACCTCCCGCATCGCGTCCGTGGTCCGCATCACCAGCTCCAGGTCGGCCGCGGACAGGCCGTCCACGTCGAGGAGATGGCGGTGCTGCCAGCCGACCGGCTGGCTCTCGGGGGCGATGTCGACCGACGGGACGGCCGGGACGGCGTCCGGGTCGACCACCAGGCTCATCCGACCGGCTCGGCCGTCTGCGCGGGCGCCGCCGTCGGCAGGCGTTCGATCTCGACCATGTCCTCCCCGTCGGTCTCCTCAAGGTGGACCTTGACGAGCTCCTCGCGCGACGTCGGGACGTTCTTGCCCACATGGTCGGCACGGATCGGGAGCTCGCGGTGACCGCGGTCGACGAGGACCGCGAGCCGGATCGCCTGGGGGCGCCCGAAGTCGACGAGCGCATCCATGGCCGCCCGGATCGTGCGTCCCGTGTAGAGGACGTCGTCGACGAGGACGACGGTCCGCCCGTCGATCCCCGAGGGCAGCTCGGTGCCCTTGACGACCGGCTGCTGGGCGACGAGCGAGAGGTCGTCGCGGTAGAAGGTGATGTCGAGCGCCCCGACGGGCACGATGGCGCCTTCGTGCTCGGCGATGGCCTCGGCGATGCGATGCGCCAGCGGCACGCCCCGTCGCTGGATCCCGATGAGCAGGAGACCGTCCGTCCCCGCCTGCTTCTCGACGATCTCATGGGAGAGGCGGATCGTCGCGCGACGGATCTCGTCCGCGGTCATGATCTGGCGGCCGCTCATCGCTCCTTCCCGGCCTCTCTGGGCCTCGTCGGCGGCCTCACGGGGCCGCTAGCCGAAGGGACGCGAGAAGGATACCCTGCCCGGCCGCCGCCGGCGACGCCGGGATCAGTAGACGTAGATCGTCACCGTGGTCGTGCCCGAATACGACGGGCAGCCGCAGATGTCGAAGAAGTCGTGCTTGTCGAGATCGGCGATCCGGTTCGTCGACTGCGGCCCGTAGTCGGTGATGACCCGCTGCACGCACCCGGCGCCGCCACAGATGATGACGGTCGTCCCGCGCGGCAACCGCATCGCCGTCAGCCCCTCGTCGTAGAACGACGCGGTCCCCGTCAGCTTGTACTTCGCGGGCTTGCGCACCGATCCCGACGAGCCATCGGGCTGGTCGACCTTGGCGCGATGCTTCTTGCCGGCCTTCGGCGGGTGCCCGGGCTCGATGAACGAGGCGTCCTCGCCGACCGCACCGTCCGCGAGGTGGGCGTCGTCGAGCCCATCGATCAGGCCGACCGATCGAGACGGATCCGCGGGGATGGCAAGTGGCTGGAACGCACCGGCGGGCACCGGCTCGATGTGCGGCTGAGGCCGCGAACCGGCGAGACCCGGCAGTGCGACCAGGGCGAGGGTGGCAGTGAGGGCACACCCTACGACCATCGTCCTGGGCCGCATTGGGACGAGGAATCTACGCCCGTTGCGGCGGTCGCGCACGCGCATTTCGCGCGGGGGTCGATCCGGGCGAACGAGCCGGCGCTAGGCTACGCAGGAGGAGGGCCGTCGCGCCCCGGGGAAGGAGCGATCCGCGTGTCGGTCAAGGACAACCTCATCGCGAACGAGGAGATCGTCCTCGAGAGCAAGAAGCACTGGATGGCCCCGCTGCGCGACTCGGTCGTCCCGGCATTGCTCCTGCTCGGGGCGTACGTCGTTGGCTGGCTCTCGCCAGACGGCCACAACGGCTTCGTCGGGGCGGTCGGCAATCTCATGGACCTCGTACGGACCGGGCTGGTGATCGTCGCAGTCGGCTGGATCGTCTACAACGTCGTCCTGTGGCGAACGGCCGAATTCGCGGTCACGAACCTGCGCGTCATGCGCGAGGAGGGGCTGATCTCGCGGCGCTCCTCGGCGACGCTGCTGAGCTCGGTGACCGACGTCAAGACGCGGGTGCCGTTCCTCGGGGCCCGGCTCGGCTACGGGGACATCATCATCTACACGCAGTCAGGCAGTGCGGGCGTCGATCGGTTCAGCACGATCACCCAGCCGAACGCCTTCCGCGACACGATCCTGGAAAAGAAGCTGAGCGATGCCGGCGAGGCATCGGCTGCGGCGACGGCGATGGCGGCACGCCCGGCCCCGGTCGCTGCCGCCCCTGCGCCAGCCCCGGCTGCGGCGACGGCACCGGCCCCGAACGACATGGAGACCATCACCCGGCTGGCCGCGCTCCGTGACAGCGGCGCGATCACCTCCGAGGAGTTCGAGGCGAAGAAGGCCGAGATCCTCGCGCGCATCTGAGCGTCGCCCGGCCGTCGACAGCGGGCGGGTCAGCAGCGGACGCCGGCCGGCGTACGGCCCCGATGCGGCGTCTAGCGAACGACGATGACGTCGTCACCGGGCACGCTCTCGACGGCACCGACGCCGTCGCCCGACCAGGCCACGACCTGGACCTTGCTGCCCTCGGCATCCTGCCCATGGGGCGTCACCCACGCGAGCCGCCCGTCCCCGATCGAGAAGCCCGGCAGGGCCGGGACATCGGTCGGGGCGCCCTTGGGCCGCTCGAGCGCACCGCTCCCGCGGTCGAGCCGGAACAGGGAGAGCCGGCCGATGCTCGGATCGGTCGCCTCGGCCGTCCAGATCGCCAGCCAGGAGCCGGTCTCGTCCCAGCGGACGTCGAAGTCGATGATGCCCTTCTCGCTGCCGGGGATCTTCGAGCGCGTCGCGGAGGTCGTCGCATCGGCGTTCCAGCTCGTCAGGATCAGGTCGCCACGACCCGGCTGCTGGAGCGTGCCCGGCGTGTCGGTCAGGACCGTGCCTGACCAGGCCACCGCGAACTTGTCGGTCGGGTCGACGACGGGTCGCCACAGGTCGATCGGATCGCCGGTCTCCTTGCCGGACGCGGGGTCGGCGAGGAAGCTCGTGGATCCGTACTCCTCGTCGACGACGTCGTCGGCGACGAGCCGGCTGCCGACGACCCGGTCGCCGGACCAGGAGGCGAAGACGCTCTGGCCGTCTGAGGTCAGTCGATGGGCCTTCTCGTCGCCCACGTGCCATACGTAGATGTCCGGCCCGGCCGAGTCATCCGAGGGCCGGGCCGTGAAGGCGAACCAGGTGCCGTCCGCCGTGAACGCGGCCGACTGGCCGACGACCGTGACGCCGCTCGCGATCGCGATCGTCTTGGCCGTGGCCTGCGGGCTCGCGGTGACGAGGGCCGTCTCGGTCGGCGTCGGGGCCGGGGTCTCGGTCGGCGTCGGTTCGGGCGTCGCCGTCTCGGGGCTCGGCGAGGGCTCGACCGACGGCGTGGTCGCCTCGCTCGGGCCGGTGGATGCCTCGACGGTCGCGGACTCGGCGGGCGGGGTATCCGACGGGGCCGCGGACGGGGTGGCGGTCTCGGTCGGCTCCGGGGATGCGGTCGGGGCGGGCGTCTCGGTCGGGGTCGCCTCAGGCGTGGGTGCCGGCGTAGCGTCCGTATTCTTCGGGAGCGACATCACCAGGACCTGGTCCCCGCCCGCGCCATCCGACCCGACGACCACGGCCTGGCCGTCGGTCGGCGATCCGATGATCGTTCGCGGCGGCGTCGCGATGGTGAGCCGCTTCGCCGACGAATTGTCGAGCGACGCGCAGCCAGGCCGGTCATCGACCGGGCAGACCTTGTCGACGGGCGAGACGTTGTAGGCGTAGTCGCCGTCCTCGAGCGAGTGCACCCAGCCGACGGATCCGGCCGCGACCGAGAACGGCGTCGCAGCCGGCGCGGTGGCGGGGCCGGCGGACCCGGGCACGGCCAGCGCGGACCCCGGCGACGCGACCGGCAGCACCGGCCGATCCAGCCATCCGCCGGAAAGCGCCGTGGCCCCGACCACGATGACGACGACCACGATGCCGGCCATCGCCCCGACCGGGAGGCGTGACCGTCCCGACGGGACCGCGGTGCCGCGACCGAACGGGCGCCCGCGACGGGCGGCTTCCCGCTCGATGCCGGCCGACGTCCGCGCCCACAGGTCGCGCGGGGGCTCCGGGGTGACATCCCGAAGGGAACGGAGGGCGGCGCGGTCGACCTCGTAGGCGGTCGCGACCGCGCGGCAGTCCGCGCAGTCCGCGAGGTGGCCGTCCAGCCAGCCAGCCTCGACCGGGTCGAGGGTGGTATCGATGCGTTCGGCCGCGCGGAAGCGTGCCCGTTCGTGCGGCGAGGACCAGTGGTCGGGGCGACGCGGCACGCGTCCGAAACGCGTCATCGCGGCTGTTCCGTCGCCGCTTCCGCGGCCGCATCCGCGGCGCGTTCGACCGCGAGCGCCTGCCGGAGGCTCTCGCGGGCCCGGGTCAGGAGCGCCCGGGCCGCCACATGGCTGACCCCGAGCGCCGCGGCGAGCTCGAGACCCGTGAGATCGTGGAGCTCGGCGAGCAGGAGCGCAGCGCGCTGTCGTTCCGGGATCCGCTCGAGGGCGCGTTGCATGTCGCCCGACAGGCGCGCCTCCATCACCAGATGCTCGGCGGACGGGGCGGCCCCGCGCGACTCACCCGTCCACGGGAAGAAGCGGATGATCTTGCGCCGGCGGATCTCGTCGAGGGCCACGCGGTGTGCGATCTGGTAGAGCCAGGCACGGGCGTTCTCAGGCTTCTCGAGCGTGTCGTAGTTCTTGTACGCCTTGATGAACGCGTCCTGGGTCATGTCGGCCGCGACTTCCGGGTCGCGCATCATCCGCAGGAGGTACGCGAAGATCTCGCCCTGATGCTTCGCGAACAGGGCCTCGATGAAGACGCCCGCCTCGTCGCGGTCCCACATGCCGCTCATGGCGCGAGGCTGGCGTGGATACATGGTGGCCGAGCCGCCGTGCGTGACGCGCATCTGGTCGAGTGGATGGTCGATAGCCACGAAAGCTCCGTGCGGAGGGGGTCACGGAACGCACGACATGGGCGTAGTGCGCTCGATGGCCCAGAGACGGTGGGTATCCCCGCGGTGTGACGCCGACGGGAACCCGGCAGCCAGCCGCTCAACCCGTCGCACCTCCCGCTGCGTCCGTCCTGCCGAGGAGTTCCTCAACCGCATCCTCTGGTGAGACGGGATTGACCGGCAGGCCGGTTCCCAGCTCGAGCCCGGCGATCTCGCGGAGTCGTGGGTGGATCTCCCAATGCCAGTGGTAGGTGGCGTCGACCTGCTCCTGCAGCGGTGCGGTGTGCAGGACGAGGTTGTAGGGCGGGCCGTCGAGGCTGGTCGCGAGCCGGGAGAGGACCTGGCGGAGGGCCTCGGCCGTCGCGGCGATGTCGGGCTGGCCCATGCGGCTGAAATCCGCCTCGTGGCGTCGCGGGACGATCCAGATCTCGAACGGCGAGCGCGAGGCGAACGGGGCGAACGCCACGCTCCCGGCGTCCTCCCAGACGAGGCGGACCGGCCGTCGGACCTCGTCGCGCACGAGCCGGCAGAACGGGCACTCGCCCTCGCGGATGACATACCGCGCGGCGCCGCCGAGCTCCTCGGCGATCCGATGCGGGATCTGCGGCAGGTCGTAGAGGTCGAGGCAGAGGTGGTTGGTCCGGGCGCCGGCCTGCGCACCCCAGTTCTGGACGACCGTCAGGTATTCGGTCTGGCCGGTCGTCTTCGCCTCGGCGAGGGCGTCGCGGGCGCCGACGAGCAGCGCCTCGATGGCGCGGTTGCCGACCGCGTGGAGCGGACGGTGCTCGCCCGGTGGCGCCACGACGGTTCGCCAGCTGCCGGTCGCGCGGGCCTGGGCGAGCGCGACCTGCCCGAGCCCGCTGTCGAGCGCCCGGGCGTCGCCGTCGGTGCCGACGACATGGAACGCGAAATCCTTGAGCATCCGGGTCCGGACGCCATCGCCGGGCGGCGTCGTGCAGCTCGCGCAGCCGAAGAGGTGGTCATCCACGGGCTCCGCGGCCCGCGCGAAGCGGTCGAGATGGAACTGGCGATCGACGACGGTGGCGACCCACCAGCCCGTGATCGGGTCCTTGCGCAGTTCGAAGAGACCGGCCGCCACGACGTCCTCAGGCCTCGCGGACGAGCGGCGCCGCGACGGCGCTCGCGAACGCCTCCGCGAAAACCCAGGCGACCGCCTCGACCGATGCCGTCGTCGGCGGCGTCCCGGGCGGCTCGCCGCGCTCCCGCGCGATGGACGTCGACACGACGCCGGGCATCCCGCACGCGTCGATGAGGTCGAACGCCTCGAGATCGACGGTGACGTTCAGGGCGATGCCGTGGTACGTCACGCCGCGCTCGACGCGCAGGCCGAGGGCCCCGATCTTGCGCGGGACCGGGCCGTCCGGCTCGCACCAGCAGCCCGGGTGACCGTCCCGCCGACCGGCGGCCACCCCCGCCGCGGCGCAGGTCGCAACGAGCGCGGCCTCGAGGGCACGCACGAACGGTCGCACGAGGAGACCCCGCTCGTGCAGCGCGACGATCGGATACGCCACGAGCTGCCCCGGCCCGTGGTACGTCACCTCGCCGCCGCGCTCCACGCGGACGACCTCGATCCCGCGCCGCTCCAGCTCGCCGGACGACGCGAGGATGTGGGCCGGATCGCTGGTCCGGCCGAGCGTCAGGACTGCCGGATGCTCGAGCAGCAGCAACCGATCGCCGCTCAGGCCGTCGGCGCGCTCGGCGACCAGGCGACGCTGGAGGTCGTGGGCTCGGTGATAGTCGATCCGACCGAGCCACTCGGCCCGGATCGGGGCGGTCACGGTGGGGTCGAGGACGGTCGCATCCACGACCGCACGATAGCAGGGGACGCACTCCGGCCCGTCAGGCCGGGAAGAGGCGCTCCAGCGCGGTCACGATCGCCCGGCCGTCCGCGCCGGTCGGGTCCTTCTCCGGGTTGTAGCAGGACACCGACCACCCGGCCAGCTGTGGCGCCGTGGCGGCGGGCTGCACCAGGTCGACGAGCTGCGCCCAGTCCAGGCCGCCGTCCATCAGGTAGTCCGTCGCCGGGAAGACGGCCTGGTCGAGCACGTCGAAGTCGATATGGACCCAGACCCGCTCGGCGGCATGGCCGACGTGCTCGAGCGCGGCCCGACCGACGGCTTGCGCGCCGTCGCGCCGGATGGTCGCGGCGTCCGCGTCGAACAGCCCAGCTCCGCGTTTCGCCGGAAGCAGGTGCGCGAGGTCGTCGAGCTCCTCGGGATCGTGATAGCCGAGGATCGCGATCGCCTCGGTCGGCACGACCGGGGCCGGCGTCACGCGCGCCACCCACGGTGCTGGGCCATCGCCGAGGAGGACCGCGATCGGCATGTCGGCCGCCTCGCCCGTGGGCGAGCTCATGCCGTCGTAGAAGTCCAGGTGGCCGTCGACGTACACGAGCGAGATCGGACCGATCGCGTCGCGGGCGCCCGCGAGCGCCCCGGGCAGGAGCGCACAGCATCCACCGAGCAGGAATGGCCGCCGGCCGAGGCGGATCGCCTCGGCCACCCCGGCCCGGATGCCGTCCGTCGCCGACAGCACGCCCTCGATCCCGACGAGCCCGGTCGCCGGGTCGCGCTCGTGGTCGGGGATCCGGACATCGAGGTCGCCCAGGTCCGGCCAGCCGAGCCGGTCCAGACCGGCGTTGCGGAGCGCTCCAGGCGAGAGCTCGGTGCCGTGCGGTTCGCCGCGGCCGAGCCCGACCGAGTCGATCGGGACACCGAGGATCGTGAAGGTCACCCAGGGAGGGTACCGGCGGGAGTGATGCGCCGCCACGTCGTCGACGCGTGGGTCGCGGGCCCGGTGCCACACGCGGTAATTCGCTGGAACCATGGCCCTGCCGACCCCTCCGGACGCACGCTAGACTTGGGCTCCGCTCGCGTGCGCTCCCCGGTCCGGTTCCCGGTACGCCCGTGAGGCTGCGCGCGGCGACGATGAGGTCCGGACGAGGGGACATGGCGGCTCGACGGCGCGTGACGATCAAGGACGTCGCTGACGCGGCGGGCGTGTCGGCGCAGACCGTCTCCCGCGTGCTCAACGAGCGGCCGGACGTGTCACGGGACACGTACCTGCGCGTCCGGGCGATCATCGCCGACACGGGCTATGCGCCGAACGCGTTCGCCCGCGGCCTGACCCAGAGCCGGAGCCACCTCCTCGGGGTCGTCGCGTACGGGCTCGACTACTTCGGGCCATCGCGGGTCCTCACCGGCATCGACCGTCTCGCGGCCGAGCTCGGCTACTCCATCTCCCTGAACCTGATCCACGATCCGCAGACCGATGACGTCGATCCGGTGATCAGCAGCCTGGTGGGTCGCCAGGTCGACGGGATCATCTGGGCGATCCCGCCCGTCGGGCGGAATCGCGCGTGGACCCATTCCGAGACCCTGGACGTCCCGATCCCGGTGATCCTCGTCGGCGGGATCGACGAGGCGTCCTCGCTCCCGTCGATCGGCATCGACAATCGCGAGATCGGTCGATCCGCGACCGAGCATCTCGTCCTGGGCGGGGCTCGCCGGGTCGGGATCGTGACGGGTCCGCTCGACTGGTGGGAGGCGCAGCAGCGCAAGGCGGGCTGGGCCGACGCGCTCGCGCAGCACGGGCTGCCGGCCGATGACGCCCAGATGGTCGAGGGTGACTGGACCGCCGAGAGCGGCCGGCTCGCGCTGGAGGCACTGGTCGGGCGTTCGACCGGCATCGACGCGGTCTTCGCGTCCAACGACCAGATGGCGCTCGGCGTCCTGCATGCCGCCCATGTTCGGGGCCTGCGCGTGCCCGGCGACCTGTCCGTCGTCGGCGTCGACAACATCGCCGAGTCCTCGCATTTCTGGCCCCCGCTCACGACCGTGCACCAACCGCTCCAGGACGCCGGCGCCCTCGCAGTGGAGGCCATCGACCTGGCCATCCACCGGACCACGTCGACGCCGCGACTCTCGGGTGACGTGCTGCCGCTGGGCACCCTGCTTCGTCCGCAGCTCATCGTCCGGGAGAGCAGTCGACGGGTCGCGGCATCGGGCGGCGGCTGACCCGTTCGGGTCGCCACTCGACGACCCGAGCGATCCGCGCTCGACCCCCTCCGCACGTCCGGCGACCGGCTTCGGATCCCCGCATCGCGTGCTCGGCGGGACCGTCGACCGTGTTGTGCAAACGAATGTACGCACTCGATTGCATCATGGTACTGTGGCGCGGCTCAGGGCCGCGGGACCGGCAGTAGCCAACCGGGATCCCCTGGGTCGATCCGATACGGAGGAGCATGGGATGAGGAGTCACCTCAGGTTGCCGGCCCTCGCGATCGCAGCGGTCCTCCTGGCCGCCGCATGTAGCCAGGGCACGGCATCACAGGCGCCCGGATCAACCGGGCCAAGCGCGTCCACGGCCCCGGTGGCCAGCGCACCGGCGGCCAGCGAGGCCGCCCCGTCCGAGAGCGCCGCCGCCGCGGCCCCGACACCGGAGCCCGCAGCCGACTGCGCCCAGAGCACCGCCGACAACGCGATGCAGATGTGGGAGCGGTCGGGCGGCAACAAGGGCATGGTCGACATCCTGGTCTGCGCCTGGAACGCGGCGAACCCGACCAAGCCGATCAACCTGAGCTACATCGTCCACACCGAGATGGTGGCGAAGATCGCCCAGGGCATCGCCTCGGGTGACGTCCCGGACCTGATGGGGATGGACCTCATCTACGCCCCGCAGTTCGAGAACGCGGGCCAGTTGGTCGACATCACCGATCAGACCAAGGACTGGCCCGAATTGGCCGACGTGAGCCCCGGCCACAAGACCGTCGCCACCTTCAACGACCGCCTCTTCGGCGTGCCGCTCTACGCCGACGTGTCAGCGCTCTTCTACAACAAGGACCTGTTCAAGAAGGCCGGCCTGGATCCCAACAAGCCGCCGACCAGCCTCGCCGAGGTCCGGGCGTATGCCGACAAGATCACCGCGCTCGGTGACGGCGTCACGGGTTATTACCTGCCCGGCAACTGCGCCGGCTGCAACATCTTCACGGTCGGTCCGCTGATGTGGGCATCCGGCGCCACGATCGAGGCCAACAAGTGCGGCGACGAGCCGCTCGTCGGCGATGGCGTCAAGCAGGTGGACCAGTGGGCGCGCGACATGGTCGCGGCCAAGAACGTCCCCGACAGCGCCCGCGCTGAGACTGGCGCCACCTTCGCGGAGCAGTTCGGCACGGGCAAGCTGGGCATGATGGGGACGGGGAACTTCAACATCGTGCTCGCGCGCGACCAGATGAAGGACCACCCGTTCGACTTCGGGATCAGCCTGCTGCCGGGGATGGAGGCCGGCAAGTCCGCCTCGTTCATCGGTGGCGACCTGGTCGTCATCCCGAACGGCAGCAAGCGCGTCGACGACGCGCTCGCGTTCATGCACTATCTGCTCACGGACACCAGCCAGGTCGAGCTGTACGCCAAGGCGCTCAACCTGCCGACCCGGACCGATCCGAAGCTCGCCGACAACCAGTACTACAAGGCCGAACCGCTGATGGCGGACGTGGCCAAGGCACTCAGCGTCGGCAAGACCCCGTACAGCCTGACGTTCTTCGAGCAGATCAACGATCCGGCTGGCCCCTGGCTGCAACAGCTCCAGCGGGCGTACTACACCAGCGATGATCTCGACACGGTCATCAACGATGCCAAGACGGCCATGAAGGCGATCTCCTGCAAGTGATCCGATCGAGGTAGTCGACCCCGATACGGCAAGGCCGCGGCGCTTCGACCGAAGCGCCGCGGCCGGTTCCACCCTTCACCATCGCGTGTCGTGGAGACCGAATGACCGCCAGACGACGTCGACGATTGACGGGACTGCTCTACGTGGCCCCGGCGGTCGTCTTCGTGCTGCTCTTCACGGCCGTGCCACTGGCCGGGATGGTGGGCATGTCGTTCACCAACTGGTCCCTCATCACGCCACCGAAGTTCATCGGGCTGGGGAACTTCCAGGGGGCCATGGCCGATGGGCAGTTCTGGGGCTCGCTCGGCTACACCCTGAAGTACACCCTGCTCATCACGCCGATCCTGATGGTCGGCGGGTACATGCTCGCGCTGCTGGTCGCGCCCAACACGCCGCTGCGTCGGACGACCCGGGCGATCATCTTCGTCCCCGTCGTCATCGGGCTGGGCGTGTCGAGCCTCCTGTGGGTCTGGCTGTTCGACCCGACATTCGGGCTCATCAACCAGGCGCTCCTCGACCTCGGCCTGATCGAGAAGCCGGTCCTCTGGCTCGGCGTGGACACCGAGCTTTCGACCTGGTCGATCATCGGGTCGGTCGTCTGGAAGGTCCTCGGTTTCGGGATGCTCCTGTTCGTCGCCGCGATCCAGACCATCCCGAGCGAGATCAACGAGGCGACCATGGTGGACGGCGCCACCTTCTGGCAGCGGACCCGACGGGTGACCGTGCCGCTGACCCGCCGCACGATCCTGCTGGTCACGCTGGTCAGCGTGGTCGGCTCGCTCCTGGCGTTCGACCAGTTCTACATCATGACCGCCGGCCAGCCGTTCAACCAGACCTCGACGGCGGTCTTCTTCATCTACAAGAACTCGTTCCCGTACCTGCATCTCGGCTACGGGGCGGCGCTGTCGCTGATCCTGGCGCTGATCGTCCTCGTCTTCACGATCGTCCAGATGGCCCTGACGCGCCGGAGTGAGACGTGACCGCCGTCACCGTCCGAGCGCCTGCCCGAGCCTGGTCGCGCGTCTGGGCGGGCCGGAACCGCTACCTCGCGGGCGCGATCTGCCTGATCATCTGCGTCTTCATGCTCATGCCGATCGTCCTGTCGATGCTCGCATCGGTCAAGACGACGGCGGAAGCCGCTGCGGTGCCGCCGACGTACGTCCCGCACGAGCTCAGCCTGGACTCCTACCAGCGACTGTGGTCGTACCAGGCGGGCCTGCCGACCTACCTGTTCAACAGCTTCGCGACGGCGTTCATGACGATCGCGTTCACGCTCGCGCTGACGATCCCCGCCGGCTATGCGCTGGCCCGCTTCCCGGTGCCGGGCAAGGAGTTCATCTTCGTCTTCCTGCTGCTGGCGCTCATCATCCCGTACCAGGCGCTGCTAACACCGATCTTCCTGATGTTCGCCCAGGTCAAGCTGACGAACACGCTGCTCGGGCTGGCCATCGTCCACACCGTGATCCAGCTGCCGTTCAGCGTGTACATCATGCGCAACAGCTTCGAATCGGTCCCTCGACGAGCTCGAGGAGGCCGCGCTCACCGACGGCGCCAACTCGTGGCAGATCCTGCGATCGATCTTCATCCCGGCCGTCGTGCCGGCCATCGTCACGGTCGCGCTGTTCGCCTTCGTCACGTCATGGAACGAGTTCCTGGCGGCGCTGGTCCTGTTGAGCCGGGCTTCCACGTTCACCCTGCCCCTCATCCTCGCCACCGCCCGCGCCGAGACGAGTCTCGGCGGCACCGACTGGGGGATGCTCCAGGCCGGCATCACGATCGCCATGATCCCGTGCATCGGCATCTACCTGCTGCTCCAGAAGTATTACGTGTCCGGGTTCACGAGCGGCGCGCTCAAGTGACGGGACGATGGGTCAGGTCCGACGCCACGTCCAGGTCATCTCCGCGCGCAACGGCGCGCCGGGTTCGACGACCCGTGGACGAAGGTTGGCGGCGTCGGGCGGGCCGGTCTGCGGCTCCACGCAGACGCCCCGGTCGGATGCCGTGAAGACGACCAGGTCCGGGCAGCCGGAGGCCACGGTCAGCTCCAGCGCCCCGGGCCAGCGCACGACCGCCGGCCGGACGAGTCCGGTGAAGCAGTCGTCCCAGGGACCGGCGGTCGGCTCGATGAGCCGCCCCATCGCGACGCCGTCGGCGGCGCGCTCGTACATGAGCGCCGCCTCGAGCAGCACGTCCGCCCGGGCCGAGGGGCCCGAACCCGGGATGTCGAGGTTCCATCGGAACCACGGATGCCAGCCGATCACCGCCGGCATCGCCTCGTCGGCGACGAGCTCCATGGCGACGCGGAAGCGCTCCGCGGTCAGGTCGAACGACTGGGTCACGTGGCCGCGGAACGGCCACGACGGGCCGAGGTCCACGCCGATCGTCGTCGGGTCGAGGCGATGCCACGCCCGGCTCGCGACCGTCCCGTGGATGGCGTGGGGACCGGCGTTGCGGTCGAGTCGCCACGACCGGCCCCGGAACCCGAAGACGCCTTCGCGGATCCGGCCGGCGAACGGGGCCATCGGGAAGCAGCCGTGGTCGAAGGGGTCGAGCCCGCTCGAGACCAGCAGCTCCCGCCCATCGACCTCGAACGAGTGGACGCGTCCGCCTTCCGCCGGACGGATCACGGCCGTGACCCAGGGGGCGCTCAGACGCATCTCCGGCGCCGGACCCGCGGCCAGGGTCGTCGACGTTCGAGTGTCGGATCGGATCCCGCTCGTCACACCGCATCCCCTATCATGCAATCGTATGCTTGCGTTCGTATTCTCGCATGTCAACCACCGAAACGGGAACCCCGTCGTGACGTCGCCCGGCGTCGCCGCGAGCCCGCGTCGACGGGCGAGCCGGCCATGACCCGACAGGGGACGCGGATCCCCAACGGCCGGACGCGCGTCGCCGACCTGCCGTCGCCGGTCATCGCGGGCTCGGTGGTCCCTACGGCCGCGGCCATCGCCGCGCTCCGGCCACTGAGCGCGGCGGGCGTGCATGTCACCGGCGGCTTCTGGGGGGAGCGGGCCAGGATCAACCGGGAGCGGACGATCCATCACGGATACGCGGAGCTCTCGAGCGCCGGGAACCTCACGAACTTCCGCCTCGCGGCCGGGGCGCCCGGTCGGTACCTGGCGCTCGGTGAACCGCTCGGCCTCGTCTTCCCGTTCCTCGACTCCGATGTCTACAAGTGGCTCGAGGCCGTCGGCTGGGAGCTCGGGCGAGGCCCCGATGCCCGACTCTCCGAGGAGGCCGACGAGGCCATCGCGGCCATCGCCGGCGCCCAGCGAGCCGACGGCTACATCAACACCTACGTGCAGGTCGTGGCCGGCGGCGATGCGTACCGCGACCTCGCCTGGGGCCACGAGCTCTACACCATGGGGCATCTCATCCAGGCGGCGATCGCCTGGCACCGGGCGCTCGGCGACGATCGGCTGCTCGACATCGCGAACCGGGCGGTCGACTCCATCGAGCGGACGTTCGGGCCGGGCGGCCGGGACGAGATCGACGGCCATCCCGAGATCGAGATGGCACTCGTCGAGCTGTACCGGACCACCGGCGAGCGTCAGCATCTCCTGCTCGCCGCGAGGATGATCGAGAGCCGCGGGCATGGGCGCCTCGGCGTCGGCCGATTCGCCTCCGCCTACTGGCAGGACCACGAGCCGGTCCGCGACGCGACGACGGTCGCCGGACACGCCGTGCGCCAGCTCTACCTCGACTGCGGTGCCGTCGATGTCGCCACCGAGCTCGGTGACACCGCCCTGCTCGAGGCGGTCGAGCGGCGCTGGCGGGACATGGTCGCCACCCGCGCCTACCTGACCGGCGGGGTCGGCAGCCGCCACAAGGACGAGGCCTTCGGCGATCCCTACGAGTTGCCGCCGGACCAGGCCTATTCGGAGACCTGTGCCGCGATCGCCGGCGTGATGCTGGCGTGGCGCCTCCTGCTCGCGACCGGCCGCCCGGAGTACGCCGACCAGATCGAGCGGACGATCTACAACGGCGTGCTGCCGGGAGTCTCGCTCGATGGGACCCGGTTCTTCTACGTCAACGTCCTGCAGCGCCGGACGCACCGCGTGGCGGCGGAGGCGCACGACGGCGAACGCGCGTCGTGGTTCCCCTGTGCGTGCTGCCCGCCGAATCTGATGCGCGTCCTGAGCTCGTGGGAGCAGCAGCTGGCGACGACCGATGCCGCCGGGATCCGGATCCACCAGTACGCCGATGCCGAGCTTCGAGCCGACGTGGCCGGCGGGTCGGTCGAGCTGGCGATGGAGGCGGCCTACCCCTGGGACGGCCGGGTCGTCGTGCGCGTCGTCAGGACGCCGCCGGTCCCGTGGACCCTGTCCCTGCGGATCCCCGCCTGGTGCCGGTCCTGGCGAGCGACGGTCGGAGACGATCGCATCGCCCCACCGGCCGAGGACGCCGGGATGGTCGCCCTGGCGCGGACCTGGCAGGCCGGCGATGTCGTGACCCTCGAGCTCGACATGCCCGCCCGGATCACGGAGCCCGATCCGCGGGTCGATGCGGTCCGCGGATGTGTCGCGCTCGAACGTGGACCGCTGGTCTATGCCATCGAGACGGCCGATCTGCCGCCCGGGCTGGAGCTCGAGGAGATCGCCCTCGACGACGATGCCGTGCCGCGCATCGAGGGTCGGCCCGACGTCGGACCGTCGGTGGTGGGCCTGTCGGTCGCCACGACCCGGATCGCCGGCGGCGACGGGCCGAACGGCGGGAGCCAGGTCGGCGCGGTCCCCTACTTCGCGTGGGCCAACCGCGGCGCGGCCGCGATGCGCGTCTGGATCCCCCGGCAGGACGGCGACGGCGCCCCGCACCCCGGCGACGGCGCCCTGCAACCCGCCGACGGCGCCCCGCACCCCGCCGACGGCGATGGGTGAGCTCTCGCTCGGGATCAACCTGTGGAGCCAGGCCAGCGACTGGCCCGGCTTCCTCGCGGCCGCCCAGCGCGCTGACGACCTCGGCTACGACCACATCTGGACCTGGGACCACCTGTTGGCGATCTTCGGCGACCCGAACCAGGCCATCTTCGAGGGCTACACGGCGCTCGCAGCGGTGGCGCAGGCCACGAAGCGGGCACGGCTTGGCCTCTTCGTCGGAGCGAACACGTTCCGGAACCCGGGGCTGGCCGTCAAGGCCGTGACGACGATCGACCACATCAGCGGCGGGCGGGCGATCCTCGGGATCGGCGGTGCCTGGTTCGAGGCCGAACACCAGGCGTTCGGGCTCGACTTCGGGGCCGGGTTCGGCCAGCGACTCGACTGGCTGGCCGAGGCGGTCCCGGCGATGCGCACCCTGCTCGACGGTGGCGAGGTGACGAGCCGGGCTGGCGGGCGGTACGCCTTCGACCGGCTGACGATCGCGCCGCCGCCCATCCAGGCGCACCTGCCGATCATGATCGGGGGCTCCGGCGAGCGGAAGACCCTCCGCATCGTGGCCGAGTATGCCGACATCTGGAACGCGTTCGGCACCCCCGAGACGCTGGCCCACAAGGACGCCGTCCTGCGCGACCACTGCGCGGACGTCGGGCGGGACCCCGCGTCGATCGAACGCACGGTCGGCTGCAAGATCACGATCCGTGCGACCGAGGCCGAGGCGGAGGCCGAGCGACGCGCCCGCCTGGTGCACAACCGGACGCCGCTGTCGCGGGTCGAGGGCGACCTGACGTTCTGGACCGGCACGGCCGAGCAGATCGCCGAGACGATGGTCGCCTACCGCCGGGTCGGTTTCGACACCTTCATCTGCGAGCTCGCGGCGCCGTACGACCTCGAGACGATGGGGTCGCTGATGACCGTCGTCAGGCCGATGGTCGAGTCGGCGTCCGGCTGACCGCGGCGCCCCGGCGTTCGGCGCGCGATCCCTCGGTCGGGGCCGCTGTCGACTGGCGGACGACGAGGGTCGGCTCGAAGGACGTGACGTGCGGCCGGCGTGACATCGACGGGTTGCGCGCCAGCTCCGTCGCGAGCCGGACCCCCTCGCGGATCATCTCGCCGATCGGCATCCGGAGCGTCGTGAGCGCCGGCACGGTGTGCGCGGCGATGAGGATGTCGTCGAACCCCACGACCGAGAGCTCATCGGGCACGGTCCGGCCCAGGCTGTAGGCGGCGTGGAGGACGCCGACCGCCACGAGGTCGGTCGAGGTCACGATCGCGGTCGGGACCTCGGGCAGCGCCAGCAGGGCATCGAGGGCGGCCTCGCCGCCGGCCAGGGTGTTCGGCACGTGCTGGATAAAGCCGTCGGGGACGCCGCCGAAGCGCGCGGTCATCAGCTCCTGGAACGCGTCGACCCGCTGGGGGTTGTCGCCGGGCAATCGGCCGCTGACGAACGCGATCCGCTCGTGACCCAGGTCGAAGATGTGCCGCAGGCCGGCGGCGATGCCGGCGTGGTTGTCGACATCGACGGTGGGGAACTCGAGCGGGCTGGACCCCTGCCAGAGCGCGACCACGGGGATGACCGACTGCCGCAGGTCGTCGAGCAGGCGCGGCTGGTCCTGCATGTCGCCGAGCACGACGATCGCGTCGCAGTGGCGCGTCTCGAGGACCGAGGTGAGCCCGAGCGCCTCCTCCAGGCGGCCGTGGATGTGCCCGAGCACCACGTTGTACCCGCGACCCATCGCCTCGACGGCAAGGGCCTCGATGGCGCCGGCGAAGAAGGGGTCGCTGAAGTCGCGGACGATCGCCCCGATCAGGTTGGTCGAGGCGCCGCGCAGGCCGCGCGCCAACGGGTTCGGGCGGTAGCCGAGCTCGCGCGCGGCCCGGATGACGCGCTCGCGGGTCTCGGCCGCGATCGGCACGCTGGTCGGAGCGTCGTTGAGGACGCGCGAGACGGTGCTCTGGGACACGCCCGCCGCCGCTGCGATGTCGCGCATCCTCGTGACCGGCCGGTTCGCCGCGGGCTGCGCGGCACCGCCGGAGCCGCCCTCGGCGGCATCGTTCGGGGCGCCGATCCCCGATGCGATCCGCGTCCTCTCGCCGTCCTCCACTCCCATGCCGGAAATGTAGCACCGTGATGCGGTCAAACGATTTCGTTCCGGTACCGCCACGTCGCGAAGCGGCGTCCCTGGCGATCGCTCGGCGCAGGACCACCGCGGGTTCCCGGGCTCGCTGGACCGGCCGATCCCCTCCTTGACGCGACCCGAACCGGATCACAGAATGGCCCGGCTTGGCTCGACCAGGTGGCGCGATCCCCCGCGATCTCCCACACGCGACAGGCATTCGCCGCCCCGCCCGGTCTGGCATCGGATCCGGGCAGGAGGACGGGCATGACCATGGCGCGGGGCACGATGTCGACGATCGCGGGGAACAAGGCCAGCTTCCGACGGATCCCGGAGCGGATCTACAACCGCGGGGAGGTGGCGCTGTCGTCGGAGGTGATGACCGACGACTACGTCGAGCACATCCCGCTGCCGCCGGGGTTCAGCACCGGCCGGGCAGGGTTCGACCAGTTCGTCCGGCTGTTCCGGGACGCCTTGCCCGACCTGACCTACACCGTCACGCGCTTCACGCCGGACGACCTGATCGGAGAGGGCGACCACGTCGTCCACCACGTCGAGGGGCGCGGCACCCATCGCGGCGAGCTGTTCGGCATCCCCCCGACGGGCCGGTCCCTCGACTGGACGGAGACCCACATCGGCCGGTACGCGGACGGGATGCTCGTCGAGCACTGGGGTCAGATCGACGTCCTGCGGATCCTCCAGTGCCTGGGCACCGTGCCGGGCTATGCGCCTCGGTCCTCTGCCCCGGTCCCGCCGGCCGTCGTCGACGAGCGGCCGCTGTCCGCCGAGGCGATGCGCGACCTGATGACGCGGTTCGTCGACGACATCTGGAACGACGGCCATCTCGAGGCCGCCGACGAGCTGTTCCATCCCGCTGCGACCAGTCCGAGCGCGCCCGACCTGCCCTTGGGCGGCGCCGGCGTCCGCGTCATCGCCGGGATGATGCGGACCGCGTTCCCCGACTTCCACATGACCATCGAGGACACGATCGTCGAGTACCCGTTCATCGTGGGGCGCTTCTCCGAGACCGGCACGCAGACCGGCCCGTTCATGGGCATGCCGCTGACCGGCAAGCACGTGGCGTTCGGCGAGATCGGCATCCTGCGCGTCGCCAACGGGCAGGTGGTCGAGAGCTGGTACGACGTCGACATGCTCGGCTTGATGGGCCAGCTCGGCGTCGGGAGCTGAGGGCGACCCGACCCTGGGTCATCCATCGCGGGTCCGCCGGTGGACGGTCGGGTAGACGGTCGGTCTAATCCCGACTAGTCCTGTATGATTACTCAGTCAACCGTAGCCGCAGCATCGCCGCCCGAAGGAGCCACCGACGATGACCGATACGCTCACGCGTGCGCCCGAGACCGAGCGCGCCCTCGCCGAGAACGCCCGCTATGCGGCGTCGTTCGATCGACCGAACCTGGAGCTGCCGCCGTCGCGGAAGCTCGCGGTGCTGGCCTGCATGGACGCCCGGCTCACCGTTGAGGACGTGCTCGGGCTGCGGACGGGCGAGGCCCACATCATTCGGAACGCCGGGGGCCTCGCGACCGACGACGCGATCCGCTCGCTGGTCATCAGCCAGCATCTGCTCGGGACCGAGGAGATCCTCGTCATCGAACATACCGGCTGCGGGATGCTGACGTTCGAGGATGGCCCGGTCCAGGACTCGATCGCCGCGGCGACGGGCGAGCGGGTCGATCTCCCGCTGCATGCCTTCCCGAACCTCGAGACCAACCTGACCGAACAGGTCGCCCGGATCCGCGCGCATCCATGGATCAAGGATGTCCCGGTGACCGGGGTCGTCTACGAGGTCGAGACCGGGCGCCTCCGCCCCGTCGCCTGAGCGCACCGAGCCCTGCGATCCCGCCCCTGCCCGGCCGGCTCGCCTGACCAACCCCCGTCGGCCCGCGACCCAGCCGGTCAAGGTGAAGCCCCTCGCCATCTGGTTCGTTCCCCGCGGCGAGGGGCTTGCATACCCGATGAGGCCGGCTCCCCAAGGGGGAAGGGCACTCGGTCAACCCATCTGGTCTGCTCCGTCAGGATGCCGCCAGGCCGATCCGTGCGTGAGGATGAAAACACGCACGCACGAGACGCGGTCCTGGTCGCCATCCCGGGGGCGTCCGGCACCGCGGATCCGGCCCGAAGAGATAGCCCGAGGAGGCCGCCCAACTGCAGCCTCCCCGGGCCTTGGACGAAGAGCCCGGCGCGTGCCGGGCTCATCCGTCGGCGGTCGAAGGCGGGAATCATCCCGACCGGTCGAGACGGTCCCAGAGGTCGCTCCTAGGGGTCGTATCAGCCGGCGGAGGGGAGGAGGAGATCCCGCACACCCTCGTTCACCGCGTTCGACGATACGCGCGCGACCGCTCGAGAACGAGGATGGAAACCCGCTCAGCCACGCGGGATCCCGGACCGCGTGAACCCCCCGTTTGACGGCCTGTCAACGGCCTAGAATGCGGCATGGTGGGGAAGCGTCGGGCGACCGAATCACAGCTCGTCGTCATCGGCTCGTCCGCGGGCGGGATCGAAGCCCTTTCCCGGGTCGTGGCCAGCCTCCCATCCGACTTCCCGGCGCCGATCGTCATCGCCCAGCACCTCGATCCGCGGCGGCCGAGTCACCTCGGGGAGATCCTGTCGCGCCACGCGACGCTGCCGATCAAGGTCGTGGATGAGACGGCCCCGCTCGAGGACGGGGTGATCTATGTCATCCCCTCGAACCGACTGGTCGAGATCGTGGAGAAGGAGCTGCGGCTTCGACCCGCCAAGGCCGGCGCGGTCGCACCCTCGGTCGATCTCCTCCTCGAGACCGCGGCGGCGGCGTTCGGGCCGGGTCTGACCGCCGTCATCCTGACCGGGACCGGCACGGATGGGTCGGCCGGGGCATGGGAGGTCAAGCAGGCGGGCGGCGCGGTCGTGATCGAGGACCCGGCCACGGCGATGTTCCCGTCGATGCCGCGGTCGATCTCGCCGTCGCTCGTCGACGCGACCGCCGACCTCGATTCGATCGGCGAGGTGCTGCGCGACCTGCTCACCGCGGGCGGCGCCATCCCACAGGGTCGCGAGGGCCGCGAATTCGTCGCGTTGCTCGATCGCATCCGGGAGCGGAGCGGCATCGACTTCAGCACGTACAAGACGGCCACGATCGTGCGCCGGCTGCGGGGCCGGATGGGCGCGACGGACCAGTCGTCGCTCGCGGACTATGCGAAGCAGGTCGAGGCCGACCCCGAGGAGTACGCCCGCCTCATCAGCAGCCTCCTGATCAAGGTCACCGAGTTCTTCCGCGATCCGAAGGTCTTCGAGTACCTCCGCGCCCACACCATCCCGGCGCTCATCGAGGATGCCCGGCGGCACGGTCGGCAGCTTCGGGTCTGGTCGGCCGGCTGCTCGACCGGCGAGGAGGCGTATTCGCTCGCGATGATGGTGTCGGAGGCCATCGGCGACCGTGGCGAGGCGGTCGATGTCCGCGTGTTCGCGACCGACATCGACGGCGCCGCCATCGCCTTCGCCCGGCGAGGGATCTACCCGCCGACCGCGATCCAGAACGTGGCCCCGGCGATCCGCGCACGGTACTTCGTGAAGTCGGACGGCGGCTTCGAGGTCGCGAAGTCGCTGCGGTCGCTGATGATCTTCGGCGAGCACGACCTGGGAGCCCGCGCGCCGTTCCCGCGGATCGACCTGATCCTCTGTCGGAACGTGCTCATCTACTTCAACCTCCAGATGCAGCGCGCGGCGCTCGAGACCTTCGGCTTCTCGCTGCGCCCGGATGGCCGCCTCGTCCTCGGGCCGTCGGAGACGGTCGCCGCGCTGCCGGCGAGCTTCGTCGAGGACCACGCGCGGATGCGCATCTACCATCGCCTGCCGGGTGCCACGCCGGTACCCCTCGCACGCGCTGCGCCGATCCGGCCGCACCGGGACCCGGAGGCGCCCCTCGACGCGGCGATCCGGTCGACCCGACGGGACCTGCAGCTCATGACCGATTCCACCGAAGCCGCCGAGGCACTGCTGCTCGACCTCCGGCTCGGCGTCGTCGTCGTCGACGAGCGCTACTACATCACCCGGATCAACACCGCGGCGCGCCGGATGCTCGGCATCCATGGTCTCGCGTTCGACCAGGACTTCATCCACCTCGCCGAATTGCTCCCGTCTAGTGCCATCCGCGCCGCGATCGACGACGCCCTGGCCGGAACGACCACGACGAGCGTCAACGAGGTCGAGGCCATCGATGCGGTCGAGGGGGCTCGATTCGTCGAGACCGTCGTCCGCCCGAACGAACGTCGCCCCGGGACGATCGAGGGCGCGATCATCGAGCTCAACGACATCACTGAGGCCGAGCGCGACCGCCGGGCCAGTCAACTCGCCGAGCGGCGGCTCGAGCGGGTCACGGTCGTCAACCGCCGGCTGCTGCGCGCGAACGACGAGCTCACCGCGCTCGTGGCGCAGCTGCGCCTGTCGAACCAGTCGATGCTCCAGTCCAGCGAGGAGGCCCAGTCCGGTCGCGAGGAGGTCGAGACCCTCAACGAGGAGTTCCAGGCGACGAACGAGGAGCTCGAGACGCTCAACGAGGAGCTGACGGCGAGCGTCGAGGAGTTGCGCGTCGCGAACGAGGACCTCGCGGCCCGCACCGAGGAGCTCCGGCTGCAGGCCGTGGCGCTCGAGGAGCAGAAGCAGCACCGCGAGGAGGAGCACAACCGCCTCCAGTCGATCCTTGCGAGCCTCGGCGATGCCGTCGTCGCCGTGGACCACGAGGGCCGGACGCTCGCGACGAACCCCGCGTACGACCGGCTCTTCGGCGGCCCCGATGCCGAGATCCAGCCCGAGGACCTCGCCGGCCTGCCGATCCCCACCGCCGAGTGGCCGCAACACCGCGCCGCCCGCGGGGATCGGTTCCGCATGGAGTTCGCGGTCAGCGACCCGGGGGGGACGAGACGATGGTTCGAAGCCGTGACCGAGCCGCTCATGAACCAGGATCGCACGTGGGGTGGCGTCGTCGCCATCCGGGACGTCTCCGAGCGCACGATGCGGCTCAGCCTCGAGCGGCTGATGGCCGCGGCCGGCCACGAGCTCAAGACCCCGACCGCGGCGATCCACAACTACCTCCAGCTCGTCGACCGGAACCTCAAGAGCGGCGACGTCAAGGAAGCGGGCACCTACGCGGCGCGGGCCCTCGCCCAGACGAGACGGCTGGCCACGCTCATCGAGCGCCTCCTCGACGTGAGCCGGATCCAGACCGGCAAGCTCGACCTGCTCCTCGACGTGGTCGATCTCGAGGCCGTGGTCCGGTCGGCGGTCGAGGTCGCGCAGGTCCTGCCCAAGGCGCCGCCGATCCACGTGACGGCGGGCACGAAGGTGGTCCGCGTCCGTGCGGACCCCGGCCGCCTTGAGCAGGTCTTCCTGAATCTCCTGGCCAATGCCGTCGAGCACGCCCCGGGATCGACATCGATCGACGTGACGATCGGGACCTCGGATCGCCTGGCCGTCGTCGACGTCCGCGATCATGGCAACGGCGTCGCCCAGGAGGACATCCGGAGGATGTTCGAGGCCTACACGCGGCTCGGCCAGCCACATCGGCCCCCCGGGCTGGGCCTGGGCCTGTACGTCGCGCGCGAGATCGTGACCGCCCACGGCGGGGCGATCGAGGCCACCTCGGAGGTCGGGAAGGGCACGGTCATGACCGTGTCACTGCCGCTTGCTCCACGGAGACGAAGCACCGGCGCCACGAAACGACGGCCGGCATGATCCGGGTCGCGATCGTCGAGGACCATCCCGCGATCGCCGACGGACTCGCGGCGCTCATCGGCGGCTCGTCGACCGTGCAGGTCGTGGGCACCGCACGCGACGTGCCATCGGCCAGCGTCCTGATCGAGCGCGAGTCGCCCGACGTCGTGCTCTGCGACATCCGGCTGGCGGATGCCGGCGACGGCTTCGAACTCGTGAGGAAGCATCGCTCCGGACCCGCCTTCATCATCCTGAGCGCCTACTGGTATCCGAGCTATCACGTTCGTGCGCTGGAGCTCGGGGCCCGGGGCTACCTCTCGAAGATGGCCACCGTCGACGAGATCGTCGGCGCGGTCGAGACCGTGGCGGCCGGCGGAACGGCGTTCCCGGCGGCGGCCCGGAAGGCGGCCAGCGACGCACTCCGGGTGCCGACGCCGCGCGAACTCGAGATCCTCGCGCTGGTCGCCGAGGGCCTCTCGAACGCCGAGATCGCCGAACGCCTGTCGCTCCGGGTCAAGACCGTCGAGAGCCAGCTGCGCCGGCTGTTCGATCGGTACGACGTCACGAGCCGGACCGCGCTCGTCCGGCTGGCCGCGCGGCAGGGCTGGAACGAGGAGGATCCGTGAGCTGCACGAGGGGCCGAGGTGTGCCGGGTCCGGACGCCTGCGATACCGTTCCCGTGTCGCCGAGCGCCGGTTCGCGATGCACCCAGGAGGTCGGCCATGCCTGATGTCGCGGTCTTCGAGCACATCAACGCCCTGTCCGCGGAGGAGGAAGAGCTCTTCGCCTCGGCGAGCGATGGCAGCGGCCTCACGACCGAGGCCAGCGAGCGGCTCGCGGAGATCAAGGTCGAGCTCGACCGGTGCTACGACCTCCTGCACCAGCGACAGGCCCGCCGAGCGGCCGGTCTCGATCCGGACGAAGCGGCGATCCGGCCGGTCGAGGTCGTGGAGCGCTACCAGCAGTAGGCCGGGCGTTCGCGAGGGCCATCGGCACCACGTCGGGCCCGTTCCCGACCCGGACGCCCTCTACGGTTGGGTGGCGTCCATCGGGTCGACCGTCATCTGGTCGCGCGCGAGCCCGACGACATCGTCGATGGGGCCGCAGATCGAGCAGACGAACACCTTCGCCGAGTGATCGTCGCTGCCGGTGGCGATCCGACCGTCGGCTGTCGTGTCGATGGAGTTCACCGCGCCGGCGTGGACGTGCATGTCGGCGAGGAACTCCCCACTTGTCGCGTCCCAGATCCGAACATCGCCGTTCGACCCCCCGGCCAGGATCCACGAGCCCTTCGTGTCGAACGCGACGGCGGTGACCGCCGCGCCCGTCGCCAGGCGCAGCTCATCCGGGCGCTCATGAACGATCTGCGTCCCGTTGGCCACGTCCCATACCCGCACGACGCCATCGAGCCCGCCCATCACGATCGAGCGGCCGTCGGGGCTGAACTCCAGGCTCGAGACGAGGCCGCTCGACCAGCCGCCCACTTCGGCGAAGGTGTTGGCATCCCAATCGGCGTGCCAGACCCGGGCGCGCTTGTCGTCGCGGCCGACGGTCACGATCGTGGACCCGTCCGGGCTGAGAGCGAAGCCGACGACGGCCCCCTCGGTGAACGACTGGATGTCGGACCCGGCACCAGTGGTCACGTCCCAGACGTGCACGGAGCTGTCGTCGTACTGCACGACCACCCGATCCGGATGGTGCGGCACCTCCTCCGCCCATGACGCCCCCCACATCGTGGCGTCGGCATTCGCTGTCCCCGCTTCCCCCGGTTCCCCCGCCGCGACCACCGGTCCTTCCGCAGGCGGCGGACTGTGGACGCAACAGGTCCGGGTCTGCTTCCCGGTGGCGAGGTCCCAGAACGCGACGGTGCCATCGGCCTGGGCGGTGAGGACCTGCTGACCATCGTCCACCGGCTCGGCCGAGCCGATCGGCCACCTCCCGAACGGCCGGTCGGACCCGATGACCCGGCTCACCTCCTCCCCGGTCGTCGCATCCCAGATGGACGCTGTCTCGTCCCATGCCGCGGTGACGATCTTCGCCCCGTCCTCGGTGAACCTGACCGAATTGACCGGGAGGTTGTGGCCGCGCAGCTCCGTGCCGATCCCGACGTTCCAGACTCGCACCGTGCCGTCCTCGCTCGCCGTGACGACGCGTGACCCATCCGGGCTGAACCGCGCGGTCCAGACGATGCCGGTATGCCCCCGGAGCGCGAACAGCTCCGCCCCGGTCGACGCATCGGCGACCCGGGCGGTCCCGTCCTGGTTCGCCGTGACGACGTAATGCCCGTCGGGACTGAACCGGGCGGCGTCGATCCATGACGCCCGCAGGTCGATGGTGGAGAGCAGGCGCGTTCCGGTCGTGTCGTCGTCATCGGTCAGCGGCGTCACATCGATGACATAGGCGATCTTTTCGCCGGCGGTCAACAGCGAGCCGCTATCGGCCGAGAACTCGACGGTATCGACGCGGTCCTTGTGGTCGCTCCGGAAGGTCACCTTGCGCGTGCTCGTGTTCCAGATGGCCACCCCGCCGTCTCCGAGGCCGCAGGCGATGAGCTTGCCGTCGGGGCTGAACGTGGCGGTCGTCACGGACGGTGCCGCATTGTCCATGGGTTCGCCGACGACCTTGCCGGTCGCGACATCCCAGATCCACGCCCGGCCGTCATCTCCGGCCGTCAGGGCGAACGTGCCATCGGCCGAGAACGAGGCACTCTCGACCGTCGTCGGGTGCGGGAGCTTCTGCGGTTTCGCCTCCGAGTCGAGATCCCAGATCCACGCGTCCGTGCCGGCCCAGGTGATGAGCGAGCGTCCGTCCTTCGTGAACGCGCCGGTCGCGACGTACCCGCCATCGCGGTCGATCGTGTCGGTGGCCGCGAAACGGGGTGCGGCTCCGTCGTGGTCGAGCGTCCGGAGGAGCGTGCCCGTGGTCGCGTCCCAGACCTTGGCCGTGCCGTCGTTGCTGGCGGTCACGACGCGGCTCCCGTCGGGCGAGAACAGGGCGTTCGCCACGATGTCCGTGTGGCCCTGGAGAAGGTGGAGCGTCTCGCCGGTCGTCGCGTCCTCGATGGCCGCGGTGTCGTCGTTGCTGGCGGTCACGATCCGGTCGCCCGTGGGGCTGAAGGCCGCGGACCAGACGACGTCCTTGTGCACGTCGATGCGGCTCGCGAGGTGCGCTTGGGACAGCGCGAGCCGGATCGCGTCCTTGACGCCGGCATTCGGCGGCATCTGCTGGGCCGAGAGCATGTCCCATCCCATCAGGGCGTGGAGCAGGCTGAGCTGTGGATCGGCCGCGAGCTCGGCAGTCGCCTGCTCGACATGCGCTTCGGACTCCGCGCGCGTCGTGGCGGTCCGTGCCGCCTCCGTCCTCGCGTCGGCTTCCGCCTTGGCTTCGGCGACCTGCCGGTCCGCCTGATCCGCCTGTGCCCGGATCGCCAGTCCGCCCCCGATCGCCGCCACAGCCAGCACCACGACGAGGGCGACCCTGATCGCTCGACGCCGGGTGGCCGCGACCCGGGCGTCGGACTCCTGCCTGATCCTGGCTTCCGCCTCGATCGTGCGGCGCTTCTCCTGGTACCGGCTGCGCCAGTCGAGGATGGCCGGGGCCAGCACGTCGTGATAGATCTCGTACCGGGACTCGGTCTCACCGGCGGCCGGCAGCACGGATCGGAGGATCCGCGTCCGGGACGTGGCGAGCTCCTCGAGGACCTCGGTCAGCCCATCCTTGGGCACGGACGCGAACTCTGCCAGGTCGGCCGCGGCGAGCTGGATCTTGGTGCCGCCCGGGGTGACGAGGAAGCGGAACACCTGCGCCGCGAGGTCCTGCCGCTCGGGCGACAGGTCGGCCATCGCGTTGTCGAGATGCGTCCGGACGATGCGCTCGGCACCACCGAGCTCGTCGAGCGTGGCGAGCCGCAGCACCGCGGACCCGCGGGACCGTTCCTCGCGCCAGAGACGGTCCATGACGAGCTGGAGGTACGGCGCCTCGATCCGGTCCTCCGGCTTGTCGCTCGCCACGACGACGCCCTGGCCCACCTGGCCGACGACGACCTGGCCCTGGGCGACGTCGTGGAGGACCCGTTCGACGAGGGCGTCCTCGATCGTCACGGCCTCCGCCTCGGGGACGGTCGTGTCGTACTGCGCGACTGGCTTGAGGATCGCGTCCCGGGCGGCCGCACGGTCGAGATGGCGGACGCGGTAGTAGTTCCGCAGGAACGCGATCTTGCCCTTGAACCGGTCGAGGCTCGCGAGGCTGTCCTCGCGGATCGCGACGAGGAAGTTCGCCCGGAGGTCCGGTGCGTTCACCGCCCGGATCAACTCGGCCGCGAACGTCCCCTCGCCATCGCTCCGCGCGTGGTAGAGCAGGTATTCCTCGAACTGGTCGAAGATGATCAACAGGTCCGCGCCGAGCCGTTCGGCCCAGCCCTGGAGCAGGTCGTCGAGCCGGCGGGTCGGCGGCGGCGGGTCCGGGGTCCGGTCGCCGTAGATGAGCCGGACCGAGGTCTCGATCGCGGCCGGCAGCCCGACCAGGGGATCGTTGCGCCAGGTCGCGAACTCGACGACGACGAATCGCGGCTTGTCGATCTCGTCGTCTGGCGTCCCGACTCGCTCCGCCTCGAGCCGGCGCCGCTGCGCCTCGCGGGCATCGCGCCGGAGCGTATGGACGACGCCCGCGCGGAGGACCGATGTCTTGCCGACCCCGCTCTCGCCGTAGATCAGCGTCAGCCGCGATGCCTGGAGGTTGTCGGTGATGATCTGCCGCTCGCGGTCGCGGCCGAAGAAGTAGGCCGCGTCGTCTTCCGAGTACGGGACAAGACCCTTGTACGGCGACGGCAGGGCGGCCGTGGTGTCGACCTCGACGTCAGGCATGCACCTTGGTCCGCGGCGCGATCTGATCGAGTCTGGAACCCAGGGCGCTCACGTACTGGTCGAGCGGCTCGGCGAGGATCTGGACGCCCCGGTTCTTCCACGAGAGGCGGTCGAGACCGTCGGGATCGTGCTGGATGGCCCACGACTTGTAGTCGACCTTCTGGAGGGACCAGATCCGGTACAGGATCGCCCGGACGTTCCAGTCCCGCAGGCTGTACCCCAGGAACAGGAAGTTGCTGTAGCGCAGCTTCTTGAGCAATGTCGGCGGGATCAGGCTCTGGATCTCCGTCCGCGCGATGTAGTCGATGTAGTCGTCCTCGGTGATGACGTAGCTGTCGCGGTCCTCGTTCACGCGGTCCACGGCGCCGTGGAGCTTGAGGATGGCCGGACGGAGCAGGTTGCCCTCGTCGTCCTGGTCCAGGAGGTAGGCATTCGCATCGTCGATCAGCTTCGGTTCACCGGACGGCGGGAAGTGGAGGAACTTGCCTTCCTCGGCGCCCACGGCCATGTAGGTGAACAGGTCGAACTCCTCGCCGGCGGCACGGAACGCGCGCTCGAGCAGGTCGTCGTAGTTCGTCGTGACGAGGAGCTGCGGCGGGAGCCATCCCTTCTCGCGAAGGCGGCGCGGCAGGCTCGCGAGCAGGTCGTGGAGCGGCGTCGTCGGATAGTCCGCGTTGAAGACGCGCCGCAGCTCCTTGTAGAGCGGACCCTCGCCCGCCGACAGCGCGATCCACTCCGCCACATGGAGGAGGTCCATCCGTTCGTCGATGGCATCCTCGTAGATGGCGGCCAGGTGCCGCGCGAGCTCGTCGCCGCTCGGCAGGAGGTCCTTGGCGGCCGCGTCGTAGGTCGCGCCCGGCGCCCGGTTCGACATGTTCGCGCCGGCGCCGAGGAACGGGACGACGGCACCCTGCTTGAGCTGGCTGACGACCGTGGCGAGATGGACGTCGAGCTCTTCGGTCATGACGTCACCGTCGTGGGAGCCGGCGGGGCGGGACATCGACGCGACCGCGAGCCGCGTCGCCCCGGTGAGAAGCCGCGAGCATCAGATCCTCCCCTCGCGGGACATCGCCGTTGGCGTCCTGCGATGATAGCCGTCGACAACCGAAGTTCAATCCCCGTTCACGTCCGCTCCGTCCGATCGGGTGATGCCACGAGCGTTCGATGACGACCGAACAGTACGTAACGATCTTCGTCGGTCTGGGAGCCGCGCTGATCGCGGGCGGCTTGAGCTTCCTCGGCGTCCGCCACAGCCAGCGCGCCAAGGACCGGCTTGCCGCGGAGTCGCGCCGGATCGAGGCCGAGCACCTCATCCGCAAGTACCGGGATCCTCTCGTCCGTGCGGCGTTCGACCTGCAGAGCCGCCTCTACAACATCGTCACGCACGACTTCCTGGGGACCTACTACGTCCACGGGACGGAGGCCGAGCGGCACTACGCCAGGGAGAACACGCTCTACGTCATCGGCGAGTTCTTCGGCTGGGTCGAGATCCTGCGCCGGGAGATCCAGTTCCTCGACCTCAATGACATCGCCCGGAACCGCGCGCTCGCCACGCAGCTCGACCTCATCAGCCAGACGTTCCTGTCATTCCGTGACGATCCGACCCTGCGCGTGTTCCGCGGCGAACAGCGCGCCATCGGCGAGTCGATGACGTCCACCCTGGGGTCCGGGGGTCGGGAATGCATCGGGTTCGCGGCCTTCACGACCAAGCGTGACGACCCCGCCTTCTCGCGCTGGTTCGCGAAGCTCGGCGACGACGTCGATCGGATGGCGACCGAGCCCGGTCAGCACATCGAGCGGGCGAGGGACATCCAGTGGGTGCTCATCGACCTCATCGACTTCCTCGATCCGGACCATCAGTACTTCCCGGATAACCGGCGCCAGAAGCTCCCCGCGGCGGCGGCGTCCCATGGCACCTTGACCGGTGCTGTGCCGGCGGGTGAGGTGGCGGCCGTCCCCGGCCAGGCCGAGGTCGCGCAGGCCGACTGAGGCGCGTCGGTCCCATCCGAGGGTCCCGGAGCCTTCCCGCCGCGGGCTTGTCGGCAAGCCGACACCCATCTCGACGGGACACGCCTCGACACCGGGCGTCCCACGGTCCGTAATGGCATGCAAGCGAACCGACCGCCGCAGTGCGGACTGAGGGACCCGATGAATCGCGCGCATACCAGGATCATCGACCGCTAGGAGTGGATCGCTCATGAGTGAAACCGTGGCATTCCTGGCCGGCCTGCTGGGCGGACTCGGAGTCGCGTTCTTTGAGTGGTACGTTTCGCGGCCCCAGCGGGAACTCGAGCGGAACTTTCTCTCGCTGCAGATCACTCAACTGTCAGAGCTGGTCCGAGACACGGCCGAATCAGTTCGACACCGCCTCCCCGGCGGCGAGGAGTACGAGTTCTACCGAAGTAGTCCATCTTCGGATCGGGACGATTTCGAAGGGGTGCCGGCTCCGACCGGACTGCGCGATGGCGCGCAGGGAATCTGGTCCTTCGAAGATGGCGTTCTCGACTTTGTACGCACGAACAATTCGGGGTCGATTGACCTCCGATTGCAGCGATATCGATTTGAGGCGGCCACAGGAAACGTGATTCACGCGGGTCCCACCGTCACGAATCGAACGCTTCGCGTGGCGTGTGAGGCACGTACGCTCGAAGGACACCACACGCTCGCGTTCGTTCTCAAGGCTGTCGGTGATCCTGGGGGCGTTCACCTTGCTCCTGATCAGCTCATTCGGGTTCGAGAAAACGAATGGTTGTACTTCGAAAGGTGGCTCCAATTTCGGTCTGACAAGGACTGCTACGTGAGAGTGATCGACGGATCAGTCTCGACGTCGACCGCCCATCTTCAGGTTCGGAACATCGTCGTGAGCGAACGCTTGGCCCAGACGTCGTGATCAGTCTGCATGTGTCACGGTCCGTCGTGCTGCCGGGCAGCCAAGGGATGGGCGCCGCCGCTTGGAACCTTGACGTAGAGCGCTTCGTGCACTGCGCGAAACGCGTCACGGGTCGTCGCGACCTGCTTCGGTGTCGTCGAAGGCTCGCTTGATCCGCGGCGCCTGACTCTGATTCTGAAGCACGTGGGTGAGTTCATGGGCCACGAGCCGGTCACCGGTCGGCGTCCCTGGGCGGTACTGCTCCGCGCCGAACACGATGTCCAGTCCGACCGTGAAGGCCCTGGCGCCCACCGCATGTGCCGACTCGGCGGCCTTCGCGTCCGTGTGGACCCGCACCCTGCTGAAGTCGTGGCCGAGCCGAGACGCCATGAAGCCGGCCGTTCGAGTGTCAAGGGGCAGGCCCGGCGTACCGAGCACCTCGTGCGCGATCGGCGGCGCCGACGCCGGGCCTTCATGGTCGGCATCTCTGTCAGGCCCCGCGATGCTGCGCCGAAGTGTCGCTCCCTCGTTCGCCAGCGTGTCCGGGTCGACCAGGTACACGAGGGGTGGCCCGACGATAGCCTCCGGCGTGGACCCGCCCGGCCGGCTTCCGATCACCTCCGGGTAGCGGTAGCCTCCCTCCGGCTTCTTCTCGACAGCCGGTACCGCGCCCGCGCGGGCGATCTCGTCTTCTGCCTTGGTCGGTTCCTTTGGCGCTGGCAATGGCTTGCCCGGCGCAGCAGCCTGGAACTGCGCGAGGAGCAGGAGGAGCTGCTTGGCTGGAGCGGCGATAGCGGGGTCCTTCTTGCTGAACCGGGCGATCGACTTCTCAAGGCCCTTGCGGTTGAGAATGAAACCTTCGAACGCGCTTGCGAAGAATTCGTCGTAGTTGTCCCACGGGTGCTCCGACTTGGTCGACTTGGTCCAGTTCATCGGATCGACCATGAAGTGGCCCAGGGCCACGGACCTATCCAGGAGGCCGGGCTCGGTAACTCCCAGGTCCCCAAGCTTCTCGGCCTTGGTTGCGCGGAGCGCGAGGTAGATCTCAGCGATGCCCTGCAACATCGTCCGCCGCCGATCACCACGCTCCGTCCCAACTTCAGCGGTGGACGTCCGCAGGTACGAGTTCGCAATAGCGTGGCCCATCTCATGGGCGATGGAGCCGATGTCCCCGATGACTGCGTACGCGCTGTCGACATAGATCGTTGGGGTGCCGAGGATGAGTCGAAAACCCGTCGTCGCGCCCGTCCAGATGAAGAGCTGCGTAACGGCATACGCCTGGTCGGTCAGGAGCCCGTTCATCTTCTTGATCTGTCCAGTCATCGCGGCCAATTTGGTCGCGATCCCCTTCTCCTTGTCCAGTTCGCCGTTGGTGAGGTAGAACCGCACCCTGATGCCGTTGCTCGTGGTCTGGAAGACCGTCCCCCGCTTCCCGGCCACCTGTTGCTCGTAGGCGCTCGACGCCCTCGCAGGGTCGGGCTGGCGCAGGACCATATCAGCCGGTCTTGTGTTGGGACGTACAGGCCGCCATTCGCCCAGGATCGGGGAGCGGACGGGCGATACGGCCACGTCGGCAACCCGATCGGCCTCACGCTCCGTCTCGTCGACGGATCGGCCGATCTCGAGCCTCGTCTGGAGGGCCTGACGCCGCGGCGGATCGCGTTGGATGGAACGGTCATGCTCGAACACGTTTCGCCCCGCTTCGGTTCCGGATTGGATCATAGGGCTGCATCAAGGGTCCCGAGCATGCACCGCGACCGCATGCCCAGTCGCCGTCGCGTTGGCCGCCTGGACAGGTCGAGCAACCACCTGACGCGGACCGGGGAGTCCGAGCTGCGCCGGCCACGCCGGTGGACCACTTGAAACGCCGTGGGACCTCAACGCGGCCTGTAGGGCTCCCAGATGAAGTCGAATGAGCCGCCGTGCGTGACGCCGCAGCGGCCGGGGCAGCTGCCCCGGTTCTCGGCGTCGGCCGGAACCGTCGGGAGCGTGCCATCGAAGGCGCTCGTCGCCATGGCTTTCGGCGGTCCTGGGTCGTCGGTCAGGACCTTCCACAAGGTGATCATCGCGCGCATGTCCCAGCGTGGGTAATCGGGTGAGAACTCGTCGTTGCAGAGCTTGAACATCTTCCCGTACAGGGCGTAGTTGGCCGTCCCCGCAAGCATGCAGCGACCGCCGACCACGACCGAGTTGCCGCATGACCCGGCGGTCTCGCACAGCGATCGGGTCGGGTCCGTTTCGCACCCCGGGTCTCTCGGTGAACCGCATCCGCTCGCATGGAACGGACGATCCAGCCAGCCCGTATTCGGCAGGAATAGCTCGCGCGTGTCCCACGCCATGATCGGGTTGACCCCGCTGAGGATCGCGTCGAGGTCGAGCACCATGCAGCTGCGTCGGCGCTGCCATGAGCTTCCCAGCCCGTGGAAGTAGGGGCCGACGCGACCGAGCATGGTCGTCAGTGCCGAGGTGATGTCCGGTCCGCATTTGCGTTCCTGCTCCAGTTCCGGTGTCTGTGGCGCGGGCTCCGTCCCAACGCCCCCAGGCAGGCTTGCATCCGTCGGGCCCGCGCCGCCATCAGGCGCGCCGGCGTCGGGCACGCCGGCATCGGACACGCCGGCATCGGACACGCCGGCATCGAGGGTGCCGCCCTCTGGGCTGTCACCCTCTTCCTGACGAGCCAGGACGACCGGACCGTACTTCGGCTCGTCATGGGCGACGAGATGTGCCCGATCACCGGCGCGCGCGAGGTCCGATGTCGAGATGCGGCCGTCAGCCACCATCGTCGCCTCGACCTCGGACGCGTCAGTCGCCTCCGAGACCGTGAGCGCCCCGTCGCTTGGCACCGGGCCAGCGGCGCGCTGCTGAATGACGTGCGACAGCTCGTGGACCAGCAGCCGCTGGCCAGCGGCCGTCTCGGGTGCAAAACGGCCCGCCCCGAACGCCACATGCGAGCCGACGGTATAGGCCAGGGCTTCGACGGCCCGGGCGGAGCGGGCGGCCGGCTCGTCGGCGTGGATCCGCACCCCCGAGAAGTCATGGCCGAGTCGCGTTTCCATCGTGGAACGGACCTGGGGCGGAAGCGGTCGGCCGGGAGCGGCGAGGACGTTGCCCACGATCGCCGGCGCGTGGCCCGGCCCGACCCCGAGCGCGGTGCGAGCGACCCTCGGTTCGTCGTCGTGGTCGCACGTCCCGGGCGGGCAGGTCGTGCCGCCGCAACGTTGGAGCTGGGCTTGGGGTCGGGCCTGGACTGACAGCGGCACCGGAATGGCGAACTGCGATCCACCGGCGGTCATGACGTCGCCTCGTCGTGGGCCCCGATGCATTCGAGGACGATCAGGCTCTGCGCCAGGGCTAACCGACGGTAGTCGCCAGTAGCGAGGAGCTCGTCGACGAAGGCCATGACACCGGGGTAGTAGTCGGCATAGTCGTGGAAGGCGACCAGACTGCCTGGGCGCAGGAACGTCTGGAAGTGCTGGAAGTCCCGCGCGACGTTCGCGAAGTCGTGCAGGCCGTCGACCAGCAGCATTCCGATCGGGCCGCTCCACTCGACCTCGAACGAGTAATCCTGGATGACCTCGACCACGTCCGCCACCCCAGCGGCCGCGATGTTCCGCTGGAAGCGATCCAAGGTACCCGCACCGGCGGTCAGTCCCTGGTCCAGGCTACCGACCATGCCTTCGTGCGGATCGATGGCATACACGCGGTTCGACGACGCCAAGGCCTTGACCGCGCTGGCGAGGACGACCGTCGATCGTCCGCAGTAGCTCCCGATCTCGACGATCGGGTCACTGTCCGCGCGGCGCAACGCGCTCGCCGCGGCGGCAAGCAACAGATCGGCCTCGTCGTCCTCCAGCCAACCCTCGATGGTGCGCATGCGCTCGAGGACCGGCAGGACCTGGAGGAGATGGCTCGCGGTCGCCGCGGCGGTCATCGACGGAGCCCAGAGCGATGGCTGGCCGGACCCGTGACATGGCGCGGGTCGGAGCCGCCGTCAGGGCGGAGCCCGGCCACGATCGATCGCACCGCCTCGCACAGCTCGCCGATCGTCTTGACGGCCGTCGTCACGCCGGCCGTGGTCGTGTCAGGCGGTGCCGACGTGATGACGGCGCGAAGGGGGAACTCGGGGTGATCCTCGAACCACACCCGGACGATGATGACGACCTTGCTCGATGCCGGATTACCGCGCACGGTGGAAGTTGGCGCGCCGGCTCGTCACTATCCTGTCACCGCCGGATCACCGGCTCGACCAGGGCGAGCACTGTTGGAGAGGGTTCGATCCCAAGCTCCAATTGGACGAGCCGCTCGTACACGCGGAACTGCCGGATCGCCTCCTGGCGGTTGCCCTCGGCCAGGTGGGCCTTGATCACGACCCGGTGGGCGCTCTCCCGCAGCGGATCGGCGCGGACCGCGGCGAGGCCGACTTCGATCGCCCGGCCACAGTCCCCCGACCGGATCATGCATGCCGCGACCTCCTCGAGCGCATGGAACCGGATCTGCCGCCAGCGCTCGCGCCAATCGTGGATCCAGTCGTCGTACCAGTCGGGCAACAGCTCGCATTCGAAGCCATGCGCCAGGTCCGCGAGGTCCCTCGCCGGGAGATCCGCGAGCTGATGCGCACTCCCGATGAGGTGGGCCATGTCGATCCGGATCGCGGGACTGAGGCGGATGCACCCGTTGTGCGCCGTGACGACGTCGAAGCCGACGTCGTGCAACCTCCAGATCGCCGAGCGCAGGCTCCCGTCCGCTCGGCCATCGGAGACGTCTGGCCACAAGGAGCCCGATACGAACGGACGCTGCAGGGCGCGCTCGTGAACGGCGAGGAATGCGACGACTCGCTGCGACGTCTGAGGAAGCTGGATGACCTCGCCGTTGCCGCGAAGCTCGAACGACTGGAGGAGATCGAGCTCGGCAGTGGCAGCCGCCTGCTCTGGCTCGACGATCGCCCGGTCCACCGGGTCGCGAGACGCGGTTGGCACGGCGTCACCGAATCCGCGACGGTGGCAGGTGTCGACCCGCCTGCTTCGACGTCAGCCGACCGATGGTGCCGGCCGATCGGCCCAGGCACGGCGCGCGACGTCTCGATCGGGCCGAGCCGAGCTCTGGGTGGGCGATCCGTGCAACTGGGTTCGCGCGGCAAACCCATGCGGCTAGTCGGCGCGGTGCTTCAGCGAGCCCGTCGACGGTTCCCCCCATCGGTCGCTCCCGGAACATGAGCCGCGCGCCCACCACATTGTCGACCTCAGGGAAGACCACCGTCAAGATTTCGCGGGACCTGTCTCGCAGATTCACACCCGTCACCGGCGCGTTCCCGCCCTGCTTGCAACGTAACGACCGGGTGACAGACCGGTGACATGTCGCCACGCAGATTCCTGCCGTGGACCTGTCGGGTTCAGCCGGTGCACGCCGTTCCGGCGTCGGCCATCGACCGTGGGTTCGCTCGTTAGGGTGCGAGGGAATAGGCCCGCGGTCCGTCCTTCGAGGCGCACGCGGATGACGTAGACGCCAGCGGTGGTCAGGGAGGCGGCAAATGGTAGAACTCCTTCATCCAGGCGTGTACGTCCGAGAGATCTCGTCCGGCGTCCGCCCGATCGAGGGTGTGAGTACCTCGACCGCGGCATTCATCGGCATCACGACCAAGGGCCCTCTCCCCGGCACGAAATCGCCGAATGGGCGGATGGCGCAGCCTGTGCTCGTGACGAGCTTCACCGACTTCCTACGGCAGTTCGGTGGGTTTCGCCAGGACAGCTACCTGGCATACGCCGTCCAGGCGTTCTTCAACAACGGCGGTGCCCGCGTTTACATCGTGAGGGTGGCCGAGGCCGGCGCGCGACGATCGAGGTATCCAACCAGCCCTACGAATGGGACTCTCACCATCAACGCGGCGATCGAGGCCGTGAACGAAGGCGCGTGGGGGGACAAGATCGGCATCGAGATCGCTGCCAGCGCCGATGGCGACGCGAACAACTTCAAGCTCATCGTGTATTACGACGGACTCCCGGTCGAGACCTACGACAATGTGACGTACCAAGGCAGTCCGACGCTCCAACCTGGAGCCGCGAACCCCGGCCTCGACGTCTTCACGCTCGTCAACACCGGTTCGGCCTACATCGCTTTTACCCAGGCGCTCGCGAGCAACCCTTCGCACGGCAAGTCGACCCTGGGTGCAGGCAGCGACGGCGGTGATGTCGTGGATGGCCTCCCGTACATCGGTCTCGCCGCCGCGGATGACTCGGTGACGGGTACCGGCCTCCATGCACTCGACAAGATCACCGACGTCAACATCGTCGCTATCCCCGGCCAGGGGGATGCGGCAACCGTCGCGGCCGGCGCAGGCTACTGCAAGAACCGGCAGCTGAAGGACTGCTTCTTCATCGGCGACGTCGGCCTCCTCGACATCAAGACTGCGCGCCGGGACACGGCCACGCCGACGGAGAATCTCGTCAGCCAAGCTCGCGCCTTCGCCACCACCAACACGAATCTCGACAAGTCCTCGGGGGACTTCGGCGCGATCTACTTCCCGTGGCTCTGGAGCTCCGATCCGATCGGCACCGGGCGCAACCCGAAGATCCTTCTGCCTCCGTCGGGTTTCATCGCCGGGATCTATGCGCGTACCGACAACTCACGAGGGGTGTTCAAGGCCCCGGCCGGGACCGAGGCGGGCATCGCGGGCGCCCTCGCGACGCGGATCACGGTCGGCGATACGGAACAGGATTCGCTGAACCCGGTCAAGGTCAACGTCCTTCGGACCGTCCCAGGCTCCGGGATCGTGGTGTGGGGGACCCGCACCTTCGGCAGCGATGCCGAGTGGCGCTACGTTCCCGTCCGGCGCATGGCGATCTTCCTCCGAGTCAGCATCTACTACGGCATCCAGTGGGCGGTCTTCGAGGGGAATGACGAACCACTGTGGGCGAGTCTGCGGCTCAACATCCGGGCGTTCATGCTCACCCAGTTCCGCGCCGGCGCCTTCCAGGGCGCCAAACCGGACGACGCATTCTTCGTCAAGTGCGACAGCAGCACGACGACCCAGCAGGACATCGACAACGGCGTCGTCAACATCCTCGTCGGCTTCGCTCCGTTGAAGCCGGCTGAGTTCGTGGTCCTGACCCTCCAACAGAAAGTCAACCAGCCGGCCGCCTGAAGGAGACGTTGAACGATGGCGCGGATGAACGCGAGCACGAATTGCTTCGATCCCTACCGGAACTTCCGGTTCAAGGTCAAGTGGGACAACCAGTACGTCGCAGCCCTGTCGAAGATGGGCGCGCTCAAGCGGACCACCGAGATGGTGGAGTTCCGCGAGGCCGGGGAGAACATCACAAGCCGGAAGCTACCCGGCAAGACGTCCTACCAAGCGGTGACGATGGAGGCGGGAGTCACCTATGACTCCGCGTTCGAGGACTGGGCCAACCTGGTCAACGACTTCGCCAGCCACAGCATCACGTCGCTCGGCGAGTTCCGCAAGAACATCATCGTCGACATGTTCAACGAAGCCGGGCAGAAGGCCCTGTCCTACACGCTCTATCGCTGTTGGGTCTCGGAGTATCAGGCCTTGCCGGACCTCGATGCCGGCGCGAACGCCGTCGCCATCACCACCATGAAGCTCGAATACGAGTGGTTCGAGCGCGACCAGGCGGTCAAGGAGCCACAGGGCCCGGCCCGCATGGGCTGATCGGGGGTGAGCCGTGGAGTCGTCGGTCGAGGCCGTCGTCACTCTGCCTGGCGGTTTGGCGCTGGAGGACGGCCGCCCCCTGCGACGGGCCGTCATCCGGTCGCCGACGGGTCGCGAGGAGGAGTGGCTTGCCGACCATAGCGGGCCGATCCCGCCGGCGGTCACGACGCTCATCGCTGCATGCCTTGTCGAGCTTGAGGGGATGACTGTCACTGGATCCGTAGCGCGTGATCTCCTCGTCGGCGATCGCGATTTCCTGGTGCTCCAGTTGCGGCGGTTGAGCCTCGGCAACGCCGTCCAGGCGGTCGCCAACTGTCCGGCCTGTCATGCGAAGCTCGACGTCGACTTCAACATCGCGGATATCCCGATCAAGGAGCGCCCCGCGACCGCGCCGACGTATACGGTCGACATCACGCGCAAGGGACGGGCTCGTCGGATCCGCTTCCGCCTCCCGACCGGCGCCGATCAGGAGGCGCTCGTCGCATCCGAGGAGGTCGATACCGAGCGGGTGTTGTTACGACGTTGCCTTCTGGACGACGATGCCGACCTCCTGAGTCCCAGCGACCGTCTCGCCGTCATCGAGGCGATGGACGCTCGGTCACCCGAGATCGATCTCGAGCTCGATCTCGCCTGCCCGGACTGCGAGACGTCGTTCGTCCTGCCGTTCGAGACGACCGCGTTCTTCGTCAGCGAGTTGCGCCGGAACGGCCGGCGGCTCCTGGAACAGGTCCACCTGTTGGCTCTCCACTACCACTGGACCGAGACCGACATCCTCGGTCTCACCTCGGCACGGCGTCGGCGCTATCTCGCCATGCTCGGCGAGTCCGTCTCACCGGCCCAGGTCTAAGGCCCACCCGGCGATGCCGAACTACCTGGCGCGCGTGGCGGCCGCGACCCTGGGCGCCAGCGCGCCAGCGGACCTGCCCGCCGTGGCGCCGCCCCTGGGCGGCGACCGGAACGGGCGCGCAGCCGAGACCGTCGACGTGCCTGGGCCGACGTCCGGTGACGGGACCGAGGGCGCCGGTCCGCCTGCCGCGGTCCGTGCCGAGGCCGGCCCCCCGAACGAGGCGAGCCTCGGCGCATTCCTGCCTGCCGCCGCAGCGCCACCGACCTCGACGATCCCGATCGTCGGTGCCTTGCTACCTGATGATCGCAACGCAGAAAGGCGTAGCGTCCGGGGCGCAGGGCGACCGACGTCCTCGACAGACCCGGCCGTCGTCCCCGAGGAGCGACCCCCGCTCGACGAACGTGCGGGCAACGCCACGGGAGCCCGTTCGGCGCCAAGCACGCTCGGTCCTGGCGATACGGAGACGCAGGCTCCCGACAACGGACGCGCGCTGCCGACCTCGGTCGAGCCGGGCCGACGACATGTCATCCGCGTTCCGCCATCTCTTCGCCCCGGGTCTCGCCAAGGGGACCCGGAGCGGGACGGCGGCACTACCGAGGCGCCGGATTACAGCGCAATGCGCGCCTTGGCGACGCTCCTGGCATCGCCCGTCGTCGAGGAAGACAGCGAGATCGGTGCTGTGTCGTCGCGACAGCCTGCAGCAGGCGATGGCGGTGATCGCGGCGATCGCGGGTCACCCGGGGCGATCCAGGCGTCGGGGGTGCCCGCGACTGGTGTCGCCGAGCTACCCGACCGGGTCGAACCGGGTGCCGCCTCGCGCCGTGGGACGGTGGTCGCGGATCTGTCGGACTCGACGGAGCCGGCTGTGATGAGGAACGGTGACAGACAGCGTGACGGTGCGGCCTGGCATCTCTCGGTCGGGCGCGTGGAGGTGCAGGTCGAGAACCGCGCCCCGCCGGCCCAGCCGTCCCGGCAAGCACCAGCCAGCGTTCCCGTCGACCCCCTCGCGCACCGTTTCGTCGACCGCTTCCGGCTGCGACTATGACGACGGTCGGCCGATGAGCTACACCAGCGTCCACGATGTCACCAAGGCGCTCCAGCGCCTGATCCATAGCCAGATCCTGCCTGCGAGCGCGAACGCCGTGGTGACCCTCCTGCCGCCCGGTGAGGAATTGCCGGATGCGCTTGGCATCAATCTCTACCTGTACCGCGTGCTCGAGAACCCGGCGACCCGCAACATGCCGTGGCGGGGCGATCGCAGCGGGGCCAAGCCGACCGATTCCCCCGCGCTCGGACTCCAGCTCTACTACCTGATGACGCCCCTCGGCTCCAAGCCCGAGGACACGAGTCTCGACGGGGACAACGCCCACACCATGCTCGGTCTCGCGATGCTCGCCCTCCACGAGAACCCCGTCCTGAACGACGTCCACCTACCCGGCTTCGACGCCGACGTCGAGCTCCCTGCGAGTCTCCTCGATAGCTACGAGCAGCTGAAGATCTATCTCGTCCCGACCGATCTCGACGAACTGTCAAAGATCTGGAGCACCATCAACAAGCCGTACAGGTTGTCGGCGGTCTACGAATTGTCCCTGGTCGAGCTGACTCCGGTCGAGCCGGGACCGGCGGGTGGCGGGATCGTGCTCTTCACCGGCGTCGACGTCCGAACGCTTGACCCGCCGCACCTGACGGGGCTCGTTCCTGCGACCGGGCCGCTCGTCCAGATCGCCGCCGGTGCCGTCGCACCCGCGCAGATCGAGATCGACGGTACGGGGTTCGCCTTCCCGGGGGTCACCCCGATCGTGCACGTGGGCGGTCGGACGGCTCGGATCCAGGCCGCGCCCCCCGCAACCGACACGATGCTCGTCGTCGCGTTGCCGACGGACGTCGATGCGGGGCCGGACGCGGACGTGGTCGTCTCACGGGCCGGCCGGACGGGAGCGCCCGTTCCGTACACCATCCGCCCGTGGCTGAGCGAGGCGCGGCCGGTCCGAACGGCGCTCGACCCAGCCCTGCCCGGCGACCGACGCATGACGATGCGTGGCGTCGGACTCGCCAGCCCAGCGGAGGTCCGCTTCGATGGCCCTGGCGGGGTCGTGACCTCGAATGTCTTCGAGGCCGGCGCCACCGATACGGCGCTGGCAGTTCAGATCCCGTCGACGCTGGCAGTCGGCACGCACCAGGTCCGTGTCGTCATGAGCGATGCAGGCACGAGCGCATCGAACGCTCGCGAGCTCGTGGTCCTGCCGCTGGTCCAGGGCATTGCCGCGGCGGTCGTCCCGGGGCCGATCGCGGGGTCGGTGCACGAACTCACGATCAGCGGCGCGCGCCTTGCCGGTTCCGACGTCCGGATCGTCATCGACGACGCGATGCACGCCGTGGGCTCGAATGGCACCGCAGCACAGCTCGTCCATGCGCTCGGGCGCCAGCTTCTTGCCGGCCCCCACGACGTATCCGTGGTGGTCGACGGCGTCCGCTCGCGAAGCGTCGAGCTCCTTGTCTGAGCACGCACGTGCCATGAATGCGCTCCCGATCGCGGAGGTCGACGAGCGACCGGTGAGCGGCGACTGGATCGACCGGAACCAGCGCTCCCTGGTCGACGCCCTTGCCGTCGTCCGGAGCGCGCTCGAGCATCAGGTCGGGCAGCACGCCGATGTCGGCCGGGCTGATGTGGGCCCCGGGCCGCCGCGGCGGCCCGCACCGGACATCCGCCACGTGCATCCCCATCCCGTCGGCGTGGAGACCGCCGATCCGATGGCCCTCGACGTCCTGACCGGCCTGTTCGGTTTGTCCGATTTCGAGCGAGCGACCCTGGTCCTGTGTGCCGGCCTCGAGCTCGACTCGACATTTGCAACGCTGTGTGCCGCCGCGAATGGCAACGAGGCAGCGCCATATCCCACGTTCAGCCTGGCCCTCGCCGCCCTCGCCGGCGCCCATTGGAGCGCGTTGAACCCAAGCGCGCCCCTTCGTCATTGGCGCCTCGTGGAGCTCGTCCAGCAACCCCCCTTGCCGATGACCGTCTGGCCGCTCCGGATCGACGAACGAGTCCTGCACTACCTGGCAGGCGTCAACAGCATCGATGAGCGCCTGGCTGGATCGATCCAGCCAGTCTTCGTCGATGGCGGGATGGCCGACACGCACCACGACATCGCGCACGGGCTGGCGGCCGCGTGGACTGCCGAAGGCGATGGCCTTCGGGCCCTGCAGCTGTTCGGCGCGTCCGAACCGAGTCGCCGTTCCATCGCTGCGCGGGTGGCGGGCGATCTCGGGCTGAATCTCCTGGCGCTCGACTTGGGCACGCTGCCGGGACCCGCCCACGAGCTCGACGGGTTCATGCGCCTGTGGGACCGCGAGGCCGCGCTCGGATCGCTCGCCCTCTACGTCGACATCGACGCGATGGACGCCGCGGACAGCGTGACGCTCGCGAACGCCCACCACCTCGTGGAGCGCACCCGGGCCCCGGTCATCGTCGGCGGGCGCGAGCGGTGGCGAAGCCTGCGACGACGAGCATTGATCGCCGACGTCCCACGACCGACGCGGGCGGACCAGCATCGAATCTGGACAGCCGCCCTCGGTGAAGCGGCGACGGCGTCGGCTGATCGGATCGACCCGCTGATCTCCCAATTCGACCTCGACGCCGAGACGATCCGGACCGCCGCCCGCGAAGCGCTCGCGTCGCGGCCCGACGGCGGCGACCTCGACGACGCGCTCTGGGAGGCGAGCCGACGCGCCGCACGCGGAGGACTCGACGACCTCGCCCAGCGGCTCGACTCCACGGCCAGCTGGGACGACCTCGTCCTGCCCGACGCCCAGCGCCGCCAACTCCAGGAAGTCGTCGATCAGGTCGCGAACCGTGCGACCGTCTACGAACGCTGGGGGTTCGGGGCTCGAGGGACGCGCGGACTCGGCATCAGCGCTCTGTTCGTCGGCGCCAGTGGCACGGGCAAGACGCTCGCCGCCGAGGTTCTTGCCGGGTCGCTCCGACTCGACCTCTTCCGGATCGATCTCTCGAGCGTGGTCTCCAAGTACATCGGCGAGACGGAGAAGAACCTCCGACGGGTCTTCGATGCCGCCGAGGAGGGCGGCGCGCTCCTCTTCTTCGACGAGGCGGATGCGCTCTTCGGGAAGCGCAGCGAGGTCCGGGACAGCCACGATCGGTACGCGAACATCGAGGTCAACTATCTCCTCCAGCGGATGGAGTCCTACCGCGGGGTCGCGATCCTGGCGACGAACATGAAGGGCGCCCTCGATGGGGCCTTCCTGCGCCGCATCCGGTTCGTGGTCAGCTTCCCGATGCCCGACGCCGCGCACCGGGCCGAGATCTGGCGACGCAGCTTCCCGCCGGACACCCCTATCGGCAAGATCGATGTGTCGGCTCTCGCCAGGCTGGACATCGCCGGCGGCAACATCCGCAACATCGCGATGAACGCCGCCTTTCTCGCCGCTGCGGCCGACGAGCCGGTGGCGATGGGCCATCTCGCGCAGGCGACACGGGCGGAGTTCGGCAAGCTGGACCGGCCGTTCCCGGAAACGGCGATCGGTGGCTGGTCGTGAGCCGCGCAGTGACGACCGTCGGCTCCCGGTACGAAACGACCAGATCGGCGCGACCCTGGATCAACGGACCGACGGCGACCTCGCCAGACGTCATGAGGAGCCGCACGGTCGTGAGCGGGATCGGGATCCCGCTGCCGGCTGTCATCCGTCGCCCGATGGAACGCGACATGGGACACGATTTCAGCGATGTCCGCGTCCACGCGGATCCGACCGCCGCGGCCCTGGCCAGATCACTGGATGCGGCCGCCTTCACCGTCGGTCGCGATGTGGTATTCGGACGCGGCCAGTACCAGCCGGCAACGACCGGTGGGCGGCGGCTCCTGGCCCACGAGCTCGCGCACGTCATCCAGCAGCGGGGGCACGACCGATCGAGCTGGTCCGCGAACACCGCCCACAACGAAGTACCGGCCGCCGTGGCCGAGAACGAGGCGCGCGCCGCCGCCGCCGCCGTCCTCAACGGGCAAGCCCCCAGGATCACGGCGTCGACCACGTCGGTCGTCGCACGTCAGCCGGTCGACGCCGGCATCCCCGAGGACACCGTTCCATCCGGACGCGCAGCGCAGCTGGAGTGCGTCCGACGCCTTGGTGGCTGCCCGAACAGCCGCCCTGGGGGATCCCCTCGCCGGAGGAGATCGACACCTACAACGAGTCCTGCCGAGGCGAGTCAGGCTACAGCGGCCCACCGGTCACCCCGACGGACGATGAGTGTGTCACGACGGTCGGGCCGGTCGGCCCGACCGTCCCGACCACGCCGCACCAGGTGTGCTCGCGCGACCTCCAGATCGCGCCCGTCGGCAAGCACGCATACGTCAAGTCGAGGGAGAAGCAGTACGCGGTCATCACCCCCACGTGTCCGTTCAATCTGTGGGACTCGCCCGTCGGAACTGGCACCGGCGGCCAGAAGTGGGACAACTCGCCCGATCCGTGCGGCAAGTCGCCGACCTGCATCGACTGCCTGCCTGCCCCTGGAGTGACGGATGTCGCCGCGTGTCTCAGCGCGGCATTCAGCGCGTACAACAACCCAAGCGACTATCACGTGCTGGGGCCGAACAGCAATACCTTCGCCGGAACCCTGGCTCGCAGTTGTTGTGCGGGGATGGCGCCGGCGCCCGCGGCACTGGGCTGGATGCCGGGCTGGGATCATGCGCCGGCCGGGCCGCGCCCGACGCCACCCGGCGGGTGCCCGGCAGGTCCGTCGTGCTGATGGTGAAATGGATGGAGGCCGCGCATGCCTGAGTTGGTAGTTGGCACGCTGGCACTCCGCGTGACCGACTCGAGCGCCCAGTCGCACCGGATCGAGGCCATCACTCTGCGGGCGCTCGAACTCCTGGGAAGGCGCATCGACGAGCTTGACGGCCCGCATCGATCGGCCGGAGCGACTGGTGAGGCGCCCATCATCGACCTCGTCAACCAGACCGACGACGAGGCGGCTGCCATCGTGGCAGGCGCCTGGCTCGACGCTTTGGCGCTCAGACTCGAAGGGTAGGGAGGACCGCGATGGCAGCGCTCAGAGGCGCCTTCATCAACCTTGGCGCCGGGCTCCTCGGAGCCCTCCCGAACATCATCGTGTTCCAATTCAATCCGGACAGGATCACTCGCACGCCGACGCTTGTCCAGACGCAGCCGGTGAGCGATGGAGCCGGCCGGCGCAATGCCCGGTGGGCGCCCGGCCAGCCATCGGAAACCTTCAATTTCACACTGCGCGTCGACGCGACCGATCAGCTGGCGAACGGAAGCCCGATCGCCGTCGCGGGCGGCATCTTGCCGACCCTGTCCGCCCTCGAGCTGCTCATGGTCCCGCGCGGAGCGTTGTCCCTGAACCTGCTCGGCGGGGGAACGCCGGCACCCTATCGACACCCACCGGAGGAACTGCCCGTTGTCCTCTTCATCTGGGGACCGCTGCGCGTCCTGCCGGTCAAGGTCACGTCGCTGTCGATCTCGGAGACACAGTTCGATACGAGGCTGAACCCCGTCCGGGCAGAGGTGACGGTCAACCTCGCGGTCTTGACTCCCGACGACATGACGGATGACAGTGTCGGCCGCGGCGCCTACACGTATTCGCGCGGCGTCAAGGAGGTCATGGCCGCGCTCAACCTCGCGAATGCCGTCGAGATCGGCGTCAGCTCGACGGTGTCGTTCTCACTGTAGGAGTCCCTCAGGTGCAACCGGGAGAACCGCGACTGAATGCGTAAGTCGGCCGAGCGCTCACGGCCAATGGTGCGGCCCGCTGGATCCCGCGCCCCATCCCCGAATCGGCCGTCGACCGCGCCGTGGGATCGGTCGGCCAACCGGCCGCCTGCCCTGTGGGGGACGCCGGCATGGCAGATCGGCGGGATCGACATCGACCACCGGATCCCGCCAGGCCGGGCCACCAGATGGACCCTGGCACCAGCCGACGATGGCCTTGAGCAACAGGCTCGTCGCGCCGCAGGTCGGGGATGGCGCGATCGTCCGGGGATTGCCGAGATCCGACCCGACCCGTCGACAGGGCCTCCCGTCGATGACGCCTTCGGCAAGCTGCTCGATTCCAGACGCGGAGCCGGCGCAGCATTGCCGGCCGAGAGTCGGCGGTTCTTCGAGAGTCGCGTCGGCGCGGACCTGGGTCGCGTTCGGATCCACCAGGACCGAGACGCGAACGTGATGACCCGATCGATCGGGGCGATGGCCTTCACGGCCGGGTCGGACATCTATCTCGCATCGGACCGACAACCGGACAGGCGGGTCCTCGCACACGAACTGACACACGTGATCCAGCAGGACTCGATGCGGAGTCCCATCGGAATCATCCAGCGCATGGTCGCCTGCCCAGATCGACTAGAGGATCAACAGCCGACACCGACTGGCTGGCAGTCCTATCACGGGGACTCATCCTGGTTCCATTGCGGGTTTCGAGGCATCCTGGAGGACCGGGTGCCGACCCCCGACGACCCGCAGAACGAGTGCTTCTACGACCATCAAGGAACCCTGGTCGATCGCAGTCACCCGTACGCGGGCTGCATGGGGACCCCAAATCAGTACGACTCTGCGAACGCGCCGGCTCGCCACACGCTGATCGACGAGGGCGGGATCGTTCGAGCGGGTCTGCCAGCATTCACTACGTCTCGGGTCCATTCGGTGATGACCGCGATCGTCTCGGCGATCAAGGTGGTCGAGACGACGCGAACGATCATCCGCTCCGCGTCGGACGGTTTGGCCGATTGGATCGCGCTGGGCGTCCTTGCTGCGGCGGCATCCGTCGAACCCGCGAACTGGGTCTTCCAGGGCCTTCCCGCGCGATCTGTCCGGCATCTGAACGTCATCGGAGCCGTCCTGAGCTCGGCCTCGCTCGTGCCGAACCTGGACGTCCTCCTCCGAAACCTGACGCGCCGCCTCGACAGCTATGAGATCTCGGACCTGGTCGGCGAGATCGCCGCGGACGTGAGCTCGGTCGACGCGACGACAGGCCGGGGCAGCGGGCCAGTCACGACGGCGTCGCTCTCGGAGCTGAATGCGATCTCGCTCGTCGAACTGCTCCGGAGCCGGGGCCTCCTGCGTTTCGTCCGTCCACCCGACGAGATCGCCCGTGAACGTCTTGCGACGGCTCGAGCCGGCGCGCCCGTGCAGACGCCTTAGGCCTGCCGCGAACCATGACGACGGCGGGAAGACCGGATCTCGCTAGGTGCCTGGACCATGGGCGCCCGCGTGGTAGATCTGTCGAGCGACTACCGCGTACGAATTGGCGTTGTCGATGGCATCTTCGGGTGACAACGTCGCATACGACGCCTGCCAGTTGTAGGCATTGTCCGTTGCGCCCGGATACTGGTGTGCTCGTTCATGGATCAGGGTCTTGACCCGGTTGAAGTAGTCCTGCCCATACCAAGGTGGACAAACATGGATGTCCCCGAGTCTTCGTATCCACCCGAATCGACCGCGGACGTATCCATTGTCATCACAGCCCTCGTCCTCACACTCGAACGTGAGGTTGCTGTTCAATTCGGCTCGAAGTTCACTGAAGTTGTCCCTGATCTGCAGGACATGGTCCGGTTCCACGGTATGGAAGTTCGCCACGAGTGCGTTCCGGACCATCGCTGACTCTGTGGATGACCTCGGAACGGCGGAATGGCGGGTCGAAGCAAACACGAATGCGTAGTCTCGGATCTTGCGATCCGCATCGTTGACCCACGTCCGTGCTGCCTGAAGGTGGGCGGTGAGCATCGTCGTCTGCCATACCTCGCAGTCCTCGGTCTCCGGCGCGGGCGGCGATTGGGCTTGTCTCTGGATCCCCGGAGCCCCAACAGGGTGGAGGGATGAATGCACCGACGGAGGCGCAGCCTCATCGGGCGTCGCCCGCCCGGCCGTCCGCGCCGCCTCCGCTTCGGCCGGGTCGCTCGCCTGGGACACGGTCAGCCCGGCGAGGTCCGCCGGCGCCGTCGACCGCTGCTGGACGACATGGGCCAGCTCGTGGGCAAGGAGGCGTTGGCCGGCAGCGGTATCGGGCGCATAGCGGCCGGCATCGAAGGCGATGTCGGAGCCGACGGTGTAGGCCAGGGCGTGGACCGCCCGGGCCGAGCTGGCGGCGGTCGCGTCGGTGTGGACGCGGACCCGCGAGAAGTCGTGTCCGAAGCGCGCCTCCATCGTCGTCCGGACCGGGCCCGAGAGCGGTCTGCCGGCTGCGGCCAGCACGGAGCCGACGATCGCCGGCGCCCGGGTCGGGCCGGCGCCCGTCGCGAAGCGGGCGACCTTCGGCTCGTCGTCGTGACCGCACGTCCCGGGCGGGCAGGTCGTCCCCCCGCAGCGCTGCAGGCGGGCCACCGGTCGGGCCGTGAGCTCGGGCCGGACCTGGGCCGGCGCGAGCGACGGGGCGGCGGTCACGATATGTGCGCCTCTGCCAGAGGTCGACAGTCGCTCGGAAGCCCTTCGACGATCACGGGCATGCGCCCGCTGGAACGAGAGGCTCGCGCGGCGCGGTACATGGATTGTTGTTGCCCGGCGGGCACGTGGTCCCCTCGCACGCACGTGCGAGCATCTCGAACGGGTCGGCGTTCAGGACGCGCAAGAAACACCGCCACGCGCTACCCGCGTGGTGCTGGCTGATGCAGTCGGGGATCGCGAATGCTGCGAGCTGGTTCGCGACCTGCTGGCCGGCGTGGAACTCGTCGGCGATGATCGACTGCGTGAGTGCCGGCAGGGCCCGGATCGTCGGCACACGCCACGCGTACGTCGGGTTGGTCGTCGACGCCGGATCGGCCTGTGGGATGAGCTGCAGGGCGGTGAACGCTGACGGGCTCGTCGACGGCATCGGGTGTGAAGCAGTGCCGGCGGAGCGGGCGGCACGAACCTCCGCGACGCTGCGCTGAACGGCCTCAACCACCATGGTCGCCGTCGGCCCGGGTGGCGCGGGTGTCGCGCCTGTAAGCGTCGGCCGCGGCGTAGCGGTCGACGCGGGGAGGTTGAGGTAGTTGTCGCCGATCGCTCGCCAATGGTAGGGGCCGGCCGGTGAACCGGTCGGCCCGCCGGCGCTCACGACGTCGAGCCCGGCATTGTCGGCATCGTGCATCGCCATCGAGATGATGTCGCCGATCCCGAAGTTCGCGAGGCGGGCGCCCGCGCGGGCGCGAATCGCGTCGAGGAACCCATCCACATCGACGGGCCACACATGGACGCCCGAGACGAGCACGGCGACAGGCGTCGTCAGATGTTCTTCGTCGCGAACGTAGCTCGCCATGTGGCACGCGATCATCCGCATCAGGTTCTCGGAGAAGTTCGGGTAGAGGCCGTTCCAGTAGGTGCGCAGTTCGCCGCGCGGCGTGCGCACGTGCCCTGCCGAGAACGCATCGGTGAGGTAGTGCAGGCCGAAGCCCTCGATCGCGTCCGGGAAGTACGGCTGCACGGTGAGCGGCGACGCACCAGCGAGCCACGCGGAACGGATGGCGCGGGCGTGGTAGTCGATGTACATCTCGCGATTGGATTGTCCGGTCGGACTGCCGGTCGAGAAGTGCGTCCAGTTCCGCGCAGCGAGGTCTTCGTAGCGCGCGTTGACTCTCGCCTCAGCGGCGGGATCCGTGCATGCGCCTCCAGTGACCTTGTGGCGTGCGCAGTCGATCTCGGCGACGCCCGCCGGACCCGAGCGCGCGAGGTCCTGCAATTGCTGGAGCGACTCGAAGTAGTCGCCGGCCATCGCGATCAGCTCTCCGATCGGGATCGACGTCGGATAGCCGTAGATCGTTGCCGTCTGTCCTGGAGCGGCGCTTGCACCGATGGCAACGTGTTCGGTGCTGGCGAACCGTTGCAGGCGTGGTGCACCGCTTCCGCCATGCGCACGATGCTGAGCCCGCGTGCGCACGATCGGCTCGATCGGCGCGCCGACCGTGCGCGGCATCGCATGCACCGACGGAGGCGCAGCCTCATCGGGCGTCGCCCGCCCGGCCGTCCGCGCCGCCTCCGCTTCGGCCGGGTCGCTCGCCTGGGACACGGTCAGCCCGGCGAGGTCCGCCGGCGCCGTCGACCGCTGCTGGACGACATGGGCCAGCTCGTGGGCAAGGAGGCGTTGGCCGGCAGCGGTATCGGGCGCATAGCGGCCGGCATCGAAGGCGATGTCGGAGCCGACGGTGTAGGCCAGGGCGTGGACCGCCCGGGCCGAGCTGGCGGCGGTCGCGTCGGTGTGGACGCGGACCCGCGAGAAGTCGTGTCCGAAGCGCGCCTCCATCGTCGTCCGGACCGGGCCCGAGAGCGGTCTGCCGGCTGCGGCCAGCACGGAGCCGACGATCGCCGGCGCCCGGGTCGGGCCGGCGCCCGTCGCGAAGCGGGCGACCTTCGGCTCGTCGTCGTGACCGCACGTCCCGGGCGGGCAGGTCGTCCCCCCGCAGCGCTGCAGGCGGGCCACCGGTCGGGCCGTGAGCTCGGGCCGGACCTGGGCCGGCGCGAGCGACGGGGCGGCGGTCACCGCGTCATAGGACCGTCGTCCGCTCGACGACAAACATGCTGCTGGCCCGGGCGACGGTGCGATAACGGCCGGAACGGACACATTCATTGACCAGCGTGACAACACCCGGGAAGTAGTCGGCGTAGTCATGGAAGGCGACGATGCTGCCCGGCCCGAGCCATCTCTCGAAGGTATGCAGGTCACGGACGACGCTGGCGTAGTCGTGCAGGCCGTCCACCACGAGCAATCCGATCGGCTCGGTCCAGACGACGTCTCGCGGCGCGCTGACGACGACATCGACCACGCCGGAGATGCCGGCCGCCTCGATGTTCCTGTGGAAGACGTCGAGCGTGCCCGGACCGTGGATGAGCCCTTGGTCGAGCGCTCCGACGACGCCATCGTGCGAGTCGATCGCGTGGACCTGGACTGACGGGCGCACAGCCTTGACGACGCTCCCGATGACGACCGTCGCCCGGCCGCAGTGACTCCCAAGCTCGACGATCGTCCCGGGCTCGGGTCGCGCCAGGAGCCGCACGGTGGTTCCGACCAGGAGGTCCGCTTCGTCGTCAGTGAGCCATCCGTCGATCGTGCGCATCCGTTCGACGATCGACAAGGCCCGCAGGAGCGTCGGCTCCTGGGCGGGTTGTCCGTCCGCGACGCCTGCCGCCAGCGCCGACGCAGCGTCCGTCGGGAAGGGGCGCTCGTACTGGTCGAACCGGGTCCGGAGGTGCATCCGGAGCGGGTCGTCGTACTGGCGTGGCACTGGATGGATCCAGTAGACATCCGGTCGCGCCAAGGCTTCGTCGAGCTGCGACACGGTGTACGGCACGCGGTATTTCACGAAGTCGTCGCTGCACGGGTTCCTGGCGATGGTGTAGCCCAGCAACGCGACGAGGGTCGGGAGGATGACCTCTTCGGACGCCCAGATCTGGGTCTGCTCCATGATCCGCTTGAGTTCGACATCGGTCGCGAAGAGTTTCGTCAGGTCGGCACTCGCGTCCCTCGTGAACACCGTCGTCGGCCAGAAGCACCACTGCGGGAAGCGTGCCTCGCCGTTCCTGAACCGGCGGAGGAATGGCCGCCACAGATCGACTTCGTCGTGGGCGGCAACGGCGGGTCCGATCGTCGTCGTGGGCGGTTGCACGTCGACGGAGTTGGCGAGCATGCCCACCTGCGAGCCATCGCGGATCGCGTCACCGATGTGCGCCGGGTAGCCCGGCCTTGCCGCCAGCTGGTCGGAGTCCACGACCGTGAGCGTATCGAATGTCAGGTTCGCCAAGGCGAAGCGCATCGAGTCCAGGGCGAAATCGTGGAGACGCCCCCATTCCATCGGTTGAGCCTCCGGCACCACGATGGCGTCGTAGTCGGCCAGTGGGAACCCCTCGAAGAGTCCCGCGTCGGGGCCCCCGTTGTACAGCAGGATCGGCGATGCGGGATCGAGATGACGCAGGTTTCGGACGAGGTCGATGACACAGTCCTGCCGTTCGTGGGCGAGGCAGGCATACACGTTGCGCGCCGGCTGGGTCGGCTCGCGCTCGGGCGGCGGGCCTTCGGCGCGCGACGGCGCGGACACGGTCACCCGGCTCGGCGATGGGGTCGGGACCGTCATGGTCGGCATGACCCCATCGCCACCGAAGAAACTCGGGTCGTCGACGATGGATCGGACCTCGGCGACGGGCAGTGGCGCCCAGAATGGCCCATCGGTGACCTTCGGGCTGACGTTGTCCGGATGGACAGTGCCGACGTAGAACGTGCGGCCCGGCATGGCGACCACCCGGGCGGCCGCGTTCCAAACAAAGAGTGCGTCCTCGCCCGTGTCGACGTCGGCGAAAGGGTGCGCCTCCCAGTACGCCCGGCGGTAGCAGAGCGTGCCGCCGCCGAGCCACTGAGGCTCGTCCGATGGGTAGGAGTAAACCCAGGCCTTGGCGCGGTCAGGGTCGTAATACACGAGACGCGCCAGCCCGCACACGTCCGCCTCGGTGGCGATCAACGTGTCGACCTGGTCCGTCAGACGAGATGGCGCATACCAGTCGTCGTCGTCCCAGTGAGCGATGATCGTCCCCAGGGCCGCCTCGCAGGCGAGGTTCCGCTTCGTGCCGACCGCGAGCCGGCCCTCGAGTCGCCGATAGTGGATCGCCCTATCGTCGGGGATCAGGTCGACGACCGGATCATTCCCGTCGTCGAGGACGATCAGTTCACGGTTCGGGTAGTCCTGTCGCAGGAAGTACTCGATCGCCCGCCCGACGAAACGACGGCGGCCGCACGTCGGCATGATGCAGGAGACGAGCGGTCGGTCCGGCATCGACACGGGGGCTACCTCCTACCCAGGCCCTATGTCACGTTCTGGACGGTGCCGGAGTCGGATCCCGTGCCCGACCGCAGGAGGCCATGACTGAGGATGTTCTGGCCGGTGACGGAGACGGGCCCGGTCACGATCAGGGAATACAGAGTGGGTCGCTCGTCCACCGCTTCGATGAGCCGGATGCGTTCTGCGAGCGAGAGCTGGTTGTCTGTCAGCCGTTCGAGCTGTGGCCCGATATCGGCTGCCGTGGCTTCGCTCGCCATGTACTTGGCGATGACCTCCGAGCGCTCCAGCTCCAACCCGTTCAGATCATTCCGGAGCTCCTCGATCGGTTCCGTTCCCTGTGGCTGGGCGTCGGCGGCGTCGATGACGCTCTGAAGGGCAGCCGGCAACACGACGCCGCTGATCGGTTGCCGGAGCCGCAGCAGCAGGTGGTCGTCGGAGACGAAATCGGCCGACATCAGGGTGAGCGCGGTTCGAGTCTCGACGGGGACGTCTGAGCCGGCGAGGACCTCCTCGAAGCGTCGCCGAAAGTCGCCTTTGGTGACCTGTTTGGGCTCCTTGCAGCAATTCGACACGGCGGTGATCTGGCCTGACCCTGCCACCCGCGCCAAGCCACGGAGCAGGACGTTGGTCTTGCTCGGCAGCACATCGCAGGTCGACTGGTTGCTGACGAAGGCGATCTCCGACGCCTGGATCCCCACCGAGTAGCTGGGCGGCACGTCGTCGGTCCCGCCACAGCCGAAGCGGTTGCCGATCGCGATGACGGAATCGGCCGTCACATCGACCGTCGCGCCATGCTGCACCGGCCCGGTGATCGGGAAGGGGCCACCAGTCCGCCCGGTGGGCTCGCCGGTAAGGGCGTTCTGGGCCATGACGATGTCGGCGCCCCGGCTCGTCGCCCAGATGGCGGGCCCCTTCTTGGAAACGATGAGGTTTCCGACGATCTGGTTCGTGGGCGGGACTGGCCCGAGCCCCGTCCCGGCCGTCGGGAGATCCGCGACGAGCATCCCCATCCCGAACTCGACGATGACGTTGTCGCGAACGGTGACGAGCCTGTCGTCCGCCAGGACGATGCCGCAGCTGAGGCCTGTGGCCTTCGAGCTCCCGGCCTCGAGCGGTCCGTCGAACCCCCACTCGCGCGCGGCCGACAGGGGAGCGAACCAATCGTCGGCGATCGTCACTCCGATCGCGCTGGCGACGAGCGCACCGCTCTGCCCGCCGCCGACGAAGAAGCGACAACCGCGGATCGTGAGATCGAGCGGTCGTCGAATTCGTCCTCGGCGCGGGCGTCGGAGCGACGGTGACCACGTCGACGCGGACGGGCTGGTCGGAGACGGGTACCTCCGCGACACGCATCTCGCCGACCGCAGCGACCGCCTCGCCGACCGGGATATCGTGTCCGCTGGGCTGGCCGCCCGCCGCGGTCACGACTGCGGCACGCGGGTCCGCTGCGGCGACGTCCGTTCCGGCGCGGTCCATCGCCGCAGGCTCGATCTCCGCCGGACGTCCGAGCGTCACGAACCGGCTGAGGAGATCCGATCCAGTGAGTGCAACCTCCGCGATGGTCGCGGCAGCCGGACCGCGTTCCAGTTCGGCTGCCGTGGTCGTATCGCGACTCGCAACCCGACCCGGCGCCGAATCGGCAGCCGGGGCTCGTGCGATCCCGGCCGCCGGCTCGGACGGTCCGGACTCCTGAGGCCGCGACTCGGCGCCGATCGTGGATGGCGTCCGATCGCCCATCGCGGCTCGGACAGCCGAGATCGCGATCGACACGGGCGACTCCATCTCGAGCACTCGGTCGGGAGACAGTGACGTCGCGATGTTCGACGGCGCAGGCGGCGCGGTCTCGGCCGGTGCTTCGGGCGCAGGGCGTGGCTCGGCCGGAGTGGCCGCCGAAGCGACTGGGACCGGAGCAGCAGCGGGCGCCGGAGCGGGTCCGGCAGCGGGCGCCGGAGCGGGTCCGGCAGCGGGCGCCGGAGCGGTCCGGCAGCGGGCGCCGGAGCGGGTCCGGCAGCGGGCGCCGGAGCGGGTCCGGCCACGGGGGCGCCCGTCTCGGAGGGTCCCGCACCCGGTGCGGCTTCCGCGGCGAAGACACCCGTTACCGCGGATCGAACCCCGACGGCGAGCCGGCTCGCCAGGAAGGTCGAGTCAGCGAAGACGAGTCCGAAGCCGGGCAGTTCCTGGCGTGTTCCGGGAGCGAACAGGAAGCCGCAGCCCTCGACAGCGATCCCACGGCAATCGGTGAACGTCACCAAGCCGCCGAACTGTGGAACGGGTCCAGTGCTGGCGTCGACCGACGCTCCCGGAGCGATCGTGCCAACGGTCTCAACGGCTCCTCCCGAGATCTCGCTCGCGTCGATACGCTCCGTGGCGGTCGTACGCCCGCGTCGCTCGTCGGCCACGTCGAGGACCGGCTGACGCCGGGCGTCGCCGGCGTCGGTCGCCGTGCGACCGCCCATGAACACGATGTCGCGGATGTCGATCTCGTCGCAATCGGTGAACCGGAAGGCGACCGGGAGGTCGTGCGCCCGGACGTGGGTCGCGCCGCCCACGCCCCGGATCGTCAGCCCCCGCCGGTCGCGGATATCGACCGGCTCGAGGAGGTCGTGGACGCCGGCAAGAAGGCAGACGGTGCCGCCCGACGGTGGGACCCGCCCGATGGCAACGGGGATCGACTCGCCCGGGCCCACGGAGACGGTGCAGTCGCAATCACAGTGGAGATCGGTCAGCGGATCGAACGGCTGACGGCAATCGTCGACGACCTCGAGCGTGGACGCAGTCTTGCCACGGCTTTCCAGGAGGAACCGGCGGATGCGCTCGATCTGCGCGTCGCTGGCGCCTGCCGCCTTTGCGAGGGCGATGACCTCCTCCATGTCGAGCGTGTTGGTCCCGTTGTCACGGAGCACTTTCAGGCGCTCCGCGATGGTCGCGAAGACATCGCCGAGCTCGGCTTGCCTGGAAGCCGCAGACACCTGCGCCAGGGTGAACCGCGTCTCGGTTCGCCAGCGGACGATCGCCAGTGCGCAGCGATGGCGGACGATGCCATGGGGTGGGGACGCATCGAGACGCTGGACCGAACCATCCGCACGACGTGCGGCGAACATCCAATAGTCGCCTGGCCGGAGATCCGCCCCGCCGAACTGGATATGGACGCCATCGCCGAGGTTCATGTCGGGTGTGGCGAGCGGGTCGAACGCGGCCTGGCCCGTTCCGAGTCCGTCCCACTTGCGGAGCTTGAGGTGCCGATCCGGCGAACCGCCAGGGGCAGCGAAGCGCGTCGGCACCGGATCCGCCAGCGTGACCCGAGGCGGGTCCGCCTCCGGGTCAGCGACGAGGTACGTCAGGTGGCCGCGCGCCGGCCCCAGGTCGCTGACGTCGTCAGCGACTTCGACGAGGTCACCGTCGCGGAGGGTCGTGACGACATCCCGGCCGAGACTCTCCAGGCTGAGCGTCACTCGATCGTCGGCAACCGCGGTCACCGCGACCGCGAAGGCCGCATTGTCACGCGACCACTTGAAGGTCGCCGCGCCACCGATGACCTGGGCGTGGTTCGTGACCCGATAGCCTGTCGCCAGACCGTGACCGACGGTCACGGTCTTCCCCGAGGCGTCGACGACCGAGAGCGTCTCGCGCTGGCCGAGGTCGTCGACCACCGTCACGACGCCGCCGCGGACGACTCCGGCTTCGGTGGCGGACAGCGTTCGTCCGAGCGTCAGCTTCAACGAGCCCGCGCTGGCGTCAGCGCCGAGCGGGATCCGGAATGCGCTACCGGACCCACCGAGGACATCGCCGGCATCGTGCACCTCGACGCGATAGAGGTGATTCTCCCGCCCGGTGTAGCTGCCCGGATCCGGGATGACGCAGTCGTCGTCGGGCGGGGTGTCGGCCGGTTGGAGCGTCGTCAGCGTCCCGCCGCCTGTTTGCGCCAGGAGTCGATCGGCGTCGTCGCAGGTGAGCTGCCGGCCCGCCTCCGGGACTGTCAGGACCTTGACCTGAGCGATCGTTCGCAGACGGGCCGCGGTGTCTGGCCCGCCCAGGGCGATCTCCTGGATGGTGGGATCCTCGAGGTGCGTGACGAGGCGCTGCCAGACCTCGAGATAGACGATCCCCTGCTGCTGGCCCGGGTCGAGCGCCGGCGGGTCCGGGTAGTCGGGCTGCGAGAGATAGGTCGAAATCGTGATCGAGCTTTGCGAGGATCCCATCGATGTAGAAATGGCCGGCAGGCCCCGCGCCGCCGTGGATCCTGAAGTCGTCGGTCGCATTCGGCAGCGCCTCGATCCGGAACCCCGTGTGGGGCTTGGGCACCCCGCAGGCACCGACGATGTCGACGGTCTCCTGCTCGAGGAGCCGGAGGCGTTCGACGAGATCCTCGTTCCAGTCGGAATCGAGCCAGACCCGACCCTGCTGGTGGACGACGCCGACATAGTGCTGCAGCTCGTCGTAGGTCAGACGAGAGAAGTCAGCTTTCACGGCAGTCGCTCCTCATAGATCGGCATCACGTCTCTGCCAGGGTCAGTGCCGAGAGTCCGACGGGCAGGAATTCACGGGTCTTGATGTCGAGGCCGCGGCGCCGCAGCGTGTCCAGGCGGCCGGTGAATGCGCCGACCTCCGACCGACGCTCGCTCGCATTGCGGATCGACTCCGGAGTGCGAGCTGCGAGCTGGACGTAGTTCGGCCAGCCGTACGTTCGCGACCCGAACAAGGGAGCCTCGCACCGGGCGCGGCCGGTCCACGATCCGCCCTGCGGATCGCTCGGAACGCACTGATACCGCAATGGCAGCGTCGAACCCAGCTCGTATCGGCTGAAGCGGATGCAGCCAGCCTGCTGGTCCTCCACGTGGACGATGTCGTCAAGCAGGCATTCGCTCGCCTCGAGGACCTCACACCGGATCCGACCGAGCACGGTGACGCGCTCGAGGTGGAGGCGGCGGACCGGGGATTCGGTCGGGTCATCGGTCGGGGCGACGAATCGGGTCGCGATCCGAACCATCTCGCGAGCGAGTGGGACCGCATTCGCCGCCTCTGCCGGCCGCCGGATCGCAAGGACTGCCGGGGCGGCCTCTGGCGGCGATGCGGGCGACGATCGGCGCCGTCGCGGAGGCGATGCAGGTGGCGATGCAGGTGGCGAAGATGGCAGGGCGGCGACCGCCAGGCCGCTGATCGCCAGCCCGGCGAAGCGATCGACGATCGAGTCGGCGATGGTCAGCTGCTCGACGCCGTCGCCGACGGTCAACCCGCCTGACACCGTCCGGCAGATGAGGTAGGCGGACTGACTGTTGCGGTCGTCGTCCGTCACCACCAGCGAGGCGGATGTCGCGATCCGGGGATCGAGGGTGCAGGCACTGATGAGGACCGCATCGACCGGGGCCGCGACGAGGACCGGTCCGCCGCTGATGAGCAACCCGCTGAGTTCGAGACGCTCCAACGCCGACGCAAAGCGGATGACCGGCCCGCCTGGAGATGTCGGTGGCGATGATGGCGGCGACGACGGCGTGTTCGCTCGCGAGACGATGCACGGACGTTGGCCGTCGGCAGCCCGAACGGTCAGCCGACCGTTGGCCATAGCATCGAAGACCAGCCCTTGGTCGACGACGTACGTGGCGCTGTCCGCGATCTCGACGACCTCCTCGGTCGCGCCGCCGTCGCCGGCGTGGGCTAGTGCGTCCTCCAACGAGGTGTGGACGCGGTCGCGATCGACGACCGGAGCGTCGCCGAGCTTGGCCACGATCCTCGTCGGGACGCTCCCTGCCAGATCGCGGGCAAACGTCCTGGCGCCGATCCGATCACTGAACGCTTCGACGTAGTCGACGCTGAGCTGTCCGCTGCCGATCGTGGGATCCCCGGCCGCGAAGGCGAATGTGCCCCGCTCGGGGTCGATCCCGAGCTCGCCCGGCAACAGCCTCGTCCGGCAGCGACCGGCACAGAGTTCGACCGCCACCGGCCGGCGCTGTTGGAGGGGTCGGCATCCGGGTATCGGCAGGACCTGTCCAGCGCTCGGCCGCAGTGTCGGCAATCCGGCGAGGCTGTCCGCGGTCCGAACAGCATCCAGCTCGTCGTCGCCGGCCGGGGCCAGGTGGCTGCTGCCATCGGATGCGATGAACATCCGGACGCCGTCCGCGTCGATCTCGTCGAGCTCCGGGAGATAGACGAGCAGGCTCTCGCCGGCGCGGTTGACGATCACCAACTCGGATTCGGGCACCGAGTCGCCGCCGTCCACGACCGAGATGTGCACTGTGAGCAGGCCGGACTCCGGGTCGTCGCCGGGGGCGAAGCGGCGAGGCGCGTAGCTGAACGACGGCCAGCGCGGCCCAGCCATCGAGAACTCGAGGTCGGTATGGTCGGACTGGTCTAGTTCGACCGTGGCGACCGCGCCCAGGACCTGGAACGTTCCGGTGTAGAGCTCGATCCGATAGATGGCTCGCGTCGCGCCGAATCGGCCCTCGTCGAGGAGGTACGCACCGGCGGCTTGGGAGTCGATCCGGTCCGCCCCAGATCGTCGCCCGGACCGTCGCGCGACCCGGCTGAACCCGTTCGCCGGGACAGTGCCTTCTGTGGTCTGCCGCGGTGGGTAGACCTGCCCTTCGGACATCCTGGCGAGCGTCTCCGACCGCATGTCCGCCCCGGTGTACGTGGTCCCGTCGGTGGCGACGTGGAACACGCCCCGGGCGGCGGTCTGGAACGGCTCGTCGCTCAGCACATCGGCCGGCCGAAGTGACAACGGCGGCAGATACACGTACAGGGCGTCGGCGGCATGCGGCGTCCCGTCGGGGACCGCCCGGACGGCGACGACGGCGCCCGGGAAACGACCGCCCGCCGAGCTGGTGGGGACCACTCCGGAAGGCGGGACGATCGGCCGGCCCGTCACGACCCGCAGGATCAGCCGTCCGGTCCCTGTCGCGATGTCCTGCACCTGGAACGCCGGCCCGCCGCCGCTCGTCGCCAGCAGCGTGCTGAGCGATCCCAAACGGATGACGGAGCTATCGTCCTGCAGCCAGAGCGCCTCGATGACGAAATGCGGCTGGCCGCGATCGTGCGGCCGGACGTCGAGCAGCCGGAGGCCGTCAAGCGCATCGAGCCGGAGGCCGGCGCCCCTGCCGCCGAAACTGAAGGGTGCCTCCGAGGTGCTCGTCGCGGCGGCTGGCTCCATATCGCTCGCGAGCAGCACGCCGAATTGCCTGACGGCGACGTCGGTGCCGAACGTGCGCCACGGCGCTCGGTCGAACTCGGATCGCGTCAGCGGCTCGCGGCTCGCCTCGACGAAGAGCGGGCCCTCATGGTGGAGCGGGTCGAACGTGAAGCAGGTCGCGCCGGGCGGCGGCTCGAGCCGCGGCTCGTCGGCTGCCGGCGTGACTCCTTCGAGGCGGAACGTGAGCAGCCGCCGCAGAAGGAAGCCGATGTTCTTGATCCCGTACCGTCCGGGCGTCCCCCAGGCCGCGTTGCCGACCCCCAGGCTGGCCCGATCCAGACGAAGTCCGTCGAGCGGGGCCGAGACCCGGATATCCACGGCATGCGAGACCGGGTCATCGGCCCTGCCCAGTCGACCGAGGGCCGCCGTGTCGTGGAGATCCGGGGTCAGCGGATCGGAACGACGGGGATGATTGACGTTCTGCGACCAACCCAGATGCTGGAAGTACTCGGCGAGGTCATCCGGCCAACCGGTCACGGACCGAGCGAGGCTTCGAAGCATCGCCGGCGTGCCCCTCGTCCGCCGCCAGCGAACGGTGTTCGCGACCTCGAGGCGATCGCTCTGCTCGATCGGCTCGGGCAGGAACCTGGTCCCGACCAGCGCTCCCAGATACGGCACTACCCAGTCCGACGCGGTCTCGATGAAGAAGTCATCCCACAGGTCGTCGAGGTCGTGACGGAGATTGGCCGTCTGCTCTCCGATCACGCGGAGCAGGGCCAGCATCGCGTAGTCCTGGGGCGGGAGTGCGTCGTACGCCCGGTAGTTCGCCGGTAGGCGGGAGTAGAGGCGCTGGGAGAGATCGATCGCGTCGTTCCTGCTCATGTGTCGGCAAAGCCTCCCTCGCCGAGCGACAGGACGAGCCGTCCCTGGCTGGGATCCTCTGGGTCATCCCGGATGATCGCGATCTCGTTGGGCCGAACGAAGATCGTGTCGCGGATGGTCCCCGGAGGCTCGGCCAGCGTCGGGCCGACCCTTCGCAGGCCGTCCATCCGTGCCGAGCGCACGCCGGCGACACCCTGGATGGCGGCCAGGATCGCAGTCTGGTGAAGGCTCGATCCAAAATCGAGGCGGTCGAAGGCGAGGTAGCCGGCGAGCCCGTCCGGCCCAACGGCCGGCTGGAGAGCGGAACGGACCCTGGCCATCGTTCCCTGACGCGGATACCGCTCGTCGATGTCGACGGACGCCATCACCTCGACGAAGACGGGGGAGAAGGTGTCGATCCGAAGCGGAACGTTCGGATCGCGCCGAGCATCGAGGAAACTCCGCAGCGCGACCCGGAGTTGACCGTCGGGTGGGAGTCCGTCGGCGGCCGCGATCGTCAGCTGCAGCCACGGATGCTCGATCGCCCGGAACGTCCGTGGATCTCGCCTGATCCAGACGGCGCTCGTCTTGGCGATGCCCGGATAGGTCAGCGCGAGGGCCGCGTAGTCATCGGCGCTGACGGCGCGACCGAACGTGCGAACACCGGTCGGGGCGCTCGCCCTGAGCTGCGCGGCTGTCTCAGGGTCGACGCCCCCGCTCGTCCGGGTCGGGTTGGTCGCTCGCTGCAAGCCGGCGACATTGTCGATGAGCTGTGACACGGAGCCAGGGCCGACGTTCCCGGCCGACCCGAGTCCACGGCGGTATCGGGCGCGGATGTTGTCACGACCCGTCGGCGGCTGGCTGCCTTCACGACCGTCCCCGAAGGCGACGCTCGTGGTGCCGGTCGTGTCGTCCTCTCGGGTCACATAGACCTCATCGTCGGGGGCGGTCCCGACGAAGGCGGACCGTTCCTGCCACGAGACACCGTTGACCGTCACACGAAGCGTCGTCGTCGTCGCCGCGAGACCCTCACCGCCGGTCGACGCGAGATAGGTCAGGGGCGCCTTCTTGAGCGGATACTCCTGCGACGAGCGGCCGTCGCCGCTGCCGAGAACCTCGTCGCGGACGGTCTCGCCGTGCGTCGCTTCGACGACATTCGCGAGCAGTCGCGTCGTCGACCTTGCGTAGCTCTCGCCGAGCGCCCTCTTGAGGGTCACCTGGGTGAGGGCGTTCGACCGGTCGAGCTCGGGCGGACCGGCAACGACGCCTGCTTCGGCGACGGACTTGATGGCCGATCCTCCGGTCAGTGGGTCGTACGCCCGGCCGCTGACCACGACGATCTGACCCGGCCGGAGGTCGGGGTAGAGCCCGTCCAGGAGCAGTGACGTTCCGCTCACCCGCTCGGGCAGTGGCAAGGTGGGCTGCACGACGAGTCGCTCGGCACCGCCGAGGACGATCGTCGACCGCATCGGGAATCTCCGGGCAGGAACCGATGGCGAGACCTGGAGTTGGGTCACTCGGGACGAGATCGCATAGTCGGCCACCGTCAGGGGAGCGGCTCCGACTGCCCGGAGAGCGAGGAAGGAGCGGCCGTCGGCGTCCTTGAGGCCTGCCGTCCGATCGGCGGTGGTCGTCGCCCCGTTGTGGATCAGGACGACCCACGACGGCTGGGACGGCGATGCGGCAACCTCGTCGTAGGTGCTGTCGAGATCGATCGTCGTGCCGGCCGGGAGGTACGAATTGAGGTTGTCGGGGTTGTCCCAGTCGACCCCGTACCGCGCGGGGATGAGGGTGGTCGCCGGGGGAGTCTTGACCGGAGGAGGTTGGTCGGTTGTCAGGGCGCTGGAGAGGGTGGCATATGGCACGGCCTTGCTCCCGAAGGTTGCCGCCCTCACGCGCATGGCATAGAGCAGGACGTTCTGGTATGTCGTTCCCGGCGGTTCGTCCCAAGCGATGGTCGTGGTCTTCGCTTTGGGGTCCTGGTCGACGGTCACGATCCGTCGGAGCGTGGTGGCCGTTCCACTGCGTCCTTCGTTCTCGACCACCAGGAGGTCGTCACCGACCCGCAGCCTGGTCGAAACTCCGGCAAGGACGATGCGCCTGCGGGCCGTCGACGAGCCGGTGCTCGACACGAGCTTCATCATCGAGGCGAACCCGGTCTTGAGCGCCACGGCGTCGCGGAGGGCCTCTCCGACCAGGGACCACTCCGCCGCTTCCTCGACCACGGTCCCGGATCCGGCCGCTATCGCGGCTGACGTGGCGGACACCGCCGACGACGCGTCGGCCGACGCCGTCGCGGCGGCAGCCGACGTGACTGTCCCGGCAGCGGACGCACCCGATCCGGCCGCGACCGAGAGCTTGGTTGCCATGATCGACTTCAGGTACTTCGTACCGGTAGCGCCGTAGATCTCGGCCGCGGCGGAGGCCAGCAGGACCTCGTCGAAGGCGCCGATCCCCGCGATGGTGCCGTAGCTGGCGAGCGCTGCGAACTGGTTGGTCGGAGCGAGGGACGAGAGGGGGATCGCGCTGTTCGAGCCGAACGCTGTGGCCGCCGTCGAGAGCTCGAACACCGGCGGTGGCCCACCGGGACCGGGCTTTGCACCGACCCGGAACCCGACGGGCAGGTCGAGGACGCGGTCGGTGTCAACGGTGAAGGCGATCAGAGCGTGTGCCGCGGCACCCGGGTTCGCACGGTGCCCGATCAGCTCGGCAAGGCGGACCGCCGAGACTCGCTGGGTCGCTGTACCGAGGAACGCCTCATTCGCGATCCGCTCCTGGTAGAACGTCAGGATGTCGGCCAGGTAGGCCCACAGCTCGATGAGGCCGGTCTGGTAGTCGTCGGTATTGCCATCCCGCCACTTGGCGAACGGATTCGGTTCCTGTCGGCCGGGCTCGAGCAGATCCGCCAGCAAGTCCTCGCGGGCGACGTCGCGGAGCATGGCTCGACGGAAGCTCGTGAAGGTTCCGATCCGGTAGCGGATGGCCGGCAGACCCCGCGCGTTGAGTGGCGGGATCGGTGCCGCGAGCGGCTCGGGCGGATCGCAGCAATCGTCGGCCGGCTCGTCCGGCAAGCGGCAGAGAGGATCGACCACGACGGTCACGCGGCCCCCTTGGCGATCAGCCGGAGGGTCCCGTTCTCAGGCACGTTGCGGTCGTTGTCGAGCCGGATGATCTCGTCGTCGGCCACCTGGAGATACCCGCGTCGAAGGTTCGCGACCGTCTCCTCCGTTGCCCGCGGGGAGCGGCTCCGGCACAGGCGGACGATCTCGGCCGAGGCGACGCCAGGGACACGTAGGATGGCGGCATCAAGGCGACTCACGAACAGGCGATCCCCGAATGTCAGCTCGTCGGGGTGGAACGCACCCCGCTTGCCGTCGCGCAGGACGTCGTCGCTCAGGGCGAGCAGGAGCTCCTGCTCGACGTCGGCAGACCGGAAGCCGTCAGCCGTGCAGAACTCGACCACGAGGTCGATCGGGACGTACACCGCCGGCACGAGCTCCAGGTCGTAGCCCGCGAGACGTCGGGTGTCGAGATAGGCAAGGAGTGCCTGGCGCACGGCTGCGCGGACCGTGTCGGAGCCGCGTGGGTCGACCGCCAACGTGACCGTCAACCAGCTACCAGTCCAGCGGAAGGTCGCCTTCGCCCGCTGGATGGGTGCGGCATCATCGATGGTCAGGGCCATCGCGGCGGCCTGGTAGTCGGCCGTCGTGACTGCGACGAGCGGGGTAAGGAACGAGGCCGGCCCGGTTCGCCGGGCGTGTTGCCTTGTCTCAGGATCCCGACCGCCGACCGCCGGCAACGGGTTCCGCACCGGCGCTTGCGGGTCGAGCCAGCCCAGCTCGCCCGGTGAGGCCGCGACGGGGACCGTCAATGCCTCCGGGGCGACGTTGCCGATCATGCCGCCGCCGACGCGATAGTCGGCGTGGACCGTAGCCAGCTCATCGGGCGCTTCACCCAACTGCCCGTTCCCGAAAACGACCGTGGCGGCGCCCAGGTCGTCGATCTCGAGGCGGTAGACACGATCGTCGGGTCCCGCATCGATGAGCGTCCGACGCTGCTGCCATGTCTCGTTGTCGATGGTCAGCGCGAGCGTGCTGATGCTGACCGGAGCGTCGGACGATGGATCTGGCTCGACGCGCGACGCAGGGGTCGGGGTCAGTCCGGCCAGGCGGATCGTGCCTGGATCGAGATGGGTGAGTGGGCCGCGGGTCAACCTGAGCCGTTGTCGCCGAGGCAACGCGCGCCGCTGCGCAAGGCGAGCCCGCTCGCGGTCGACCGCGGCCTTTTCTTCGTCCGTGAGGTCACGCAGGTCCTCGCCGAAGGTCTCACCGTGGGTCGCGAGGACGAGGTTGCCGCGAACGACGAGCGTGTCATCCGAGATGCAGTACTCGTGTCGAAGGGGTGTCGCCGATGACCATTCGACCGTCGTGAGCTCGGGCGCGTTGGCGGACGCGGCGACGAACCCGACGGCAGTCAGGCGAACGATGTCGCGCTGGTCCGTCCACCGGTCCGGGCGCTCTGGCGCGACCTGGTCCGTGCGGGGCTCCGGATGCTCGAGCAGGATCCGATCGCCGACGGCCAGCGACTCGTGCCGGCCACGGAGCGTGAGGCGCAGCGCCTCCTTGGGGAGACAGCAAGCGCGATTGCCCCAGTCGTACGCGAACATCTCGTTGACGTCCGGGTCGAGCGATGACCCGGTGACGGTCTCGAAGACGATCAGCGGCTCGTCGTCTCGATGGCGTCGGGTCGTGACCCTCAGCCGCCGTTCCGCGGCGAGGGCGTGAGGTTCGGTGACGCTGAACTGGAGCCACGTCCAGGCCGCGGCGCCCTCGTCGAGGGCGTAGCCGATCAGGGCGAGGTGCCCAGCGACGGAGCGCCGCTGCGAGGCCGTTGCCAGGAACGCCTCCATGGCCACCCGGTCCTGCAGGTAGCTGAGCTCGTCCGCGGTGTGTGCGAAGAGCTCCAGCAGCATCATCCCGACGTCGGCCTCGCTGCGCTCCGTCCAGCCTGGCATCCGGGTCGGGATGAAGTCGATGAGCGCTTGTCGGAAGCTCACGTAGTCCCGGGCGAGGTAGTCGATGCTGACCGGAAGCTCCGCCTCTGGCTCCGGCGCGGCTGCCGGCACGCGGCAGTCGAACGGGTCGTCGCAACCGAGACGGAAGCGCAGGCGATGGCTGGCGAAGAAGGGGTCGATCCCGGCCGCGGTCAGCGTCAGGGTGTAGACCGAGAAGTCGCCGATCCCGTCGAGACCCAGGAGCACGCGCCGGTCGACGAGTTCGAACGGCGTCCCGGGTGGGTTGTGACGGGAGGCGCTGCGGACTCGTGGGAAGAGACGGCGCCCGCCGCTGAGGACGTAGCTGGCCGGTCGGAACAGGTCGTCGTGCCCTGTCGGGATCTGGCGGGCGAACGTGACGACCACCTGGGCGCTGTCGTCGTCGACCGCCAAACGTTCGATCCCCTGGGCGCCAAGCGGCAGGATCGGATCCGGGCAGTCGATGGCCGGGATGGTGGCGCCCAGGTGGTCGAGCATCAGACGTGCAGCTCGAGGAGCTGCCGCTCGCGGGTCTGCTTGACGGTGTAGACGACCTCGATCCGGAGGGTCTCCTCCCCGCCCGGCTCGCTCGTCACGTCGACCCGCTCGACGTCGATGCGATCACCGAGCCAGCGCTGGAGATTGCTCGTCACGAGGAACCGCGTGCTCGATCGAAGGGCATCATTGTTCGGTCCGAACACCAGCCGCTGGACGCCCACCCCGAACTCGGGCAACTCGACCCGCTCACCCGGTTCGGTGAGGAGGACCTGGACGATCAGGTCGCGAAGGTGGTCCGAGGCGAGGCCCGCGCGCTGCTCGTCGGCGATGGTGACCGGAACGCCGGCGCCCGAGGCGCGATACGGATAGTCCAGAAAGCGGGGCGTGCGCTGGTCGGGCGGCATGACCCCGCTCCCGTTCGGGTCGGCCATCACGTCGGAGCCTCGATGTCGAAGTCGACGGCCTTGACCGCCTGGGCGTCACCGAGGTTCGAGGTCGAGAACGACTGGAAGGTGACGCTCTTGAGGAACTCGCTCTCGTTTGCCAGGAGGTAGGTGAACAGCCCGCGAGCTACGGCGTGGAACAGGACGAGGCGGTCGAGCGGGTCCCCGCCGGGGGGCATGGGGAACCCCTTGAGTGCCGCCCAGGCCTTTGGAAGCTCCAGGTCCATCTGGGCCGCGAGTTCCGCTGACTTCATGGTCATGAGTGGCTCCTTCCTTCAACCCGTCTTGACCCGCGTGGACAGGAGAGCCTGGGTCGCCGGCGAGATCGGCGTGGCCGGCGGAGCGGGTGTGACGGGAAAGGAGAGGGCCATCTGGCCGGGGTGGAGATGCATGTTGTAGGTGTTCTCGAGCTGACCCAGGTAGTCCAGGAGCTTGTCGCCGAACACGAGCGGGTGTTCGGCGTTCTCGACGTGCTCGATGTTCTGCGCCTCGATCACGATCTTCGTGGCGTCTCCCGCCTTCACCTTGATCGTGCTCGAGTCCATCGTCAGGCTGTTGCCGTTGCTATCCGTGATCTCGAGCGTGCCCGCGTCGTCGTCGAGCACGATCTTGTGACCGCTCTGGGTCTTCAACACCTTCTGGGCAGGCTTCGCACCCTCGGGGATCGCCCCGCTCGTGTACCACGTCCCGGTCCAGATCGGGTAGCTGAGGTCCCCACCCTCGAACTCGATCCAGACACCGGCGCCGACATCCGGGACTGCGTAGAGGCCTTGCTCCTTGGCCCCGCCATAGATGAACGCCGGGAGCGCCCAGCCGGTCTCTTCCGTGCCGAGCAAGCGGGGAACCTTCGCGCGGACACGGCCGAGGTCGTCGGGGTCGTCGTTGTCGGTCACCTGGCCCCGGTACTTGCCGAAGTAGCGGCTCTCGACTCGCTCGATCAAGGCGGCCATGACATCCTCGACGCTTGTCGTCATGGTCAGAGCCCTGGGATCGCCAGGGCGAGTCCATCGCCCCCAAATTGCTCGCTGCCATCGAGGTCGCGGGCATTCCGGCGAGCGACGAACTGTTGGCCGTACGCGCCGTCCTGTTTCAACTCGTGAACGACGCGAGTCACGTAGTAGCGCCCGCTGTAGGCGTCGCCTGCGCCCTTGATCTGGACGATACGGCGCGGCCGAAGGACGGCTCCGTACGCCTCGCTGTTGATCTCACCGGCGGCATTGATGAACCAGCCCGCCTCGTCGCGAACGGACTGGGCGATCGTCTGGAGCTCGGTCGAGTCGCTCGTCGGTGGCGCCAGGAGGAGCATCTGCGCTGCCTCGTCCTTGGGCGAGACGAGGCTGCTCGCCGGCCCATCGAGGAGGGTGTCGAGATCCGATTTGCCAAGCAGCCGCAGGTTCGTGTCGCCCGCACGTGCGGTGTTCGCGCTGTTGGCCTTGACGTCGATCTGCTCGGCATGGACGTTCAGGGGCCGCTGCGCGCCCTGGTGGACCGAGAACGTCTTGAGGTTGCTGTCTTCGCCGAATCGGATCGCCAGGTCCGGTTGTGGCGTGCCGTCCAGGGCCGGGACTCGTGACGAGGCACGCACCTCGTCCGTGTCAGGGTCCACGTCGAAGGACAGTTCGTGGCCGTTACGCTGCCCGAGGGCGCGCGCGAACTGGAGGTCCGCCGCCCGCTGGACGATCGTCGTGTCGTTCTCCTGATGGACGGTCGGCGTGGAATCGACGGTTGCCTGGACGCCATAGCCGCTCAGGATCTGCTGGATGATGTCGCCGTCCGACAGATCCCGCCAGGTCGCCACCTTCTCCTCGAGACTGAGGAGCACGCTCGTGTCGATCGCCCCGACTTCGACGAACGTGTTCTGATCGAGGCTGTCGAGGCTGAGGTCGAGCGTCGTGACGTAGCCGGCGAAGACCGGCACGAGTCCGTCGTTGCCGCCCGCGCCGATCGCCCCGCCGATCGCCGCCGCCAGACCGCCGGCCTCGACGAACCCGACCTTCGCGCGGACCTCGACCAGCGGTCCGAAGCGATCGTCCTCGAGGTACGCCCAGGAGCCGTCCTCGAGTTGACGAGTGGACATGCGCAGGCGAAGCGTGCTCGCAGACGCCGCGTTCTCCTCGACCGTCAGGGACAAGACGTCCGCGTAGAACGACTCGTCGACGGCCTCGCCTCCGAAGGACAGTTGGTACGCGGTCGCTGGCATGACTACGCTGGCTCCGGCGGGATCAAGAGCTCGTTACCAGGCACGGCGAGGTCCGCCGGATCCATCTCGGTATTCGCGTCGGCGATGAGCCACCAGCGATCCGGGCGACGGTAGAACTGGAAGGCGAGGAGATCGAGACGCTCGTGTGCCCGGAATGTATGGCGGTAGTAGGCAGGGACGACGGCCAGGCTACGATTCCCTAGGTAACTGACAACGCGGCCGTCGGGCAACGTGGTTTGGAGTACGGGGACACGCTCATATCGGCTCCCTCGACTCACCATCTGCGGCCTCCCTGCGGCCCTCACGCGGCCCCGACTGACGGTGATCGGTCGCCTCTGAGTACCAACCCGAGTCGCGACCGCGCACATCTGGAGGCGGTGCGTACTGACACTGCCGCCTCGTGCCCATTACGCAGACCGGACCGTTATTGGACTGTCACTCATCCATCACCGCTGGCGCGGTCGGTCGCGGGTCCCCTGCCCGGGTGGGAGCGGCCTCGTCCACGTCGTGTGGCGATCTGCGCGCAGCACCCGTCGGATAGGCGGGACGAGGGAACATGGAGTCCAACGAGGTCGGGGCCTGGGTCGTGGGTTTGCTCGGGCGGCTGGGTTCCATTTGGTACCATGACACTCCTCCCGAGCGGGAGTAACTCAGTTGGCAGAGTGTCAGCTTCCCAAGCTGAATGTCGCGGGTTCGAACCCCGTCTCCCGCTCCACTCCCCTTCCCCGCTGCGCCCGCGGCGCCGGCCCGCGAGATGGCGCCTAGCTCATGATCTCAAGGATCACCGAGCCGACGGCCAACGCGATGAGCGTGACGCTGAACCCGATGACGAATCCGCGGGTGCGCACGAGGGAGCCCCAGCCGCGGATCGCCCCGTTGTAGGCCTCTCTGGGTGAGCGTCGCGAACGTGCAGCGACCAAAGGCCGACGGCGGCGAAGATCGCCGCGCCAGTCGCGAGACCGGCCGCGAAGCCGAATGACCCATCCGCGCGAGCGTAGCCCACGTCGCCCGTGACGCGGACCCGCCGGCGCGTCGCTCGGGCCGATCCTTGTCCGCAGGTGGGGCCGCCACCATCCCTTGCGGCTCAACCATGAACTTCTAGACATTCTGGTCGCGATTGACGGATACTCCGCGGTATGACGTCAACACAAGGCCAGTCGGCCGTGCGCGTCCGCGTCGGTCAGGCGGCGGAGATGCTCGGCGTCTCGGTCGAGACCCTCCGCCGCTGGGAGACCGAGGGACGCCTCCGGATGGAGCGGTCCGAAGGCGGGCAGCGCCTCATCGACATCGACGAGGTCGCCCGCCTGCTGGGCGAACGCCGGAAGGCATCCACGGACCGGCCGATCGTCGCCCAGTCGGCGCGCAACCGGTTCCCGGGGATCGTCACCAGGATCGAGGCCGACCGCGTGGCCGCGGTCGTGGAGGTCATCGCCGGTCCGCACCGGATGGTCAGCCTGATGACCGCGGAGGCCGTCGAGGAGATGGGCCTCAAGGTCGGTGATGAAGCGGTCTGTGTCGTCAAGGCGACGAACGTCATCGTCGAGATCCCATCCTCCAGGGAGTCCAGGGCATGACCTCCCGCTTCGCCGCCCTGATCCTCGTGGTTGCCGGCTGTTCGAGTGGCGGGGCGTCTCCGTCGACAGGCGGGGTACCCGCGACGGTCGCGCCGGTTAGCGCGGCGCCCGAGTCCGCGGCGCCATCGGCCGAGGCGGTCGAGCTCACGGTCTATGGCGCTGCCTCGCTCAAGGGTGCGCTCGAGAAGGCCAAGGCGGCCTACGAGGCGGCCCACCCGGGCACGGCGCTGACCGTCTCGACCGACTCCTCGTCGGCGCTCGAGGCGCAGATCGAGCAAGGGGCGCCAGCCGACGTCTTCCTGTCCGCCGATGCCTCGAACCCGAAGAAGCTCGTCGATGCGGGTCTGGCAGCCGGCGACCCTGTCAACTTCGCCACGAACAAGCTGACGGTGATCGTGCCCTCGGACGATCCCGCTGGGATCACGACACCAGCCGACCTCGCGAAGTCGGGCGTCAAGGTCATCGCCGCGGGCGACGAGGTGCCGATCACGAAGTACGCGACGCTGCTCGTCGGCAACCTGGCAAAGGAGTCCGGCTACCCCGCCGATTTCGCCGCAAGATACACGGCGAACATCGCGACGAAGGAAGACAACGTGAAGGCGGTCGTCGCGAAGATCGAGCTCGGCGAAGGCGATGCGGGGATCGTGTACGTGACCGACGCCGCGGCGTCCGCCAAGGTCGCCACGGTCGAGGTGCCGGAGTCCGCGAACGTCCCTGCCACGTATGACGGCGTCGTCGTCAAGGCATCGAAGCACCCGGAAGCCGCCAAGTCGTTCCTCGACTGGTTCGCCGGGGCGGACGGCCAGGCGATCCTGTCCGGGCTCGGGTTCCTCCCGCCGGCGTCATGATCGGCGACGCCGTCGAGCGGTCCGGGGGGACGCCGCCCGCGTACGCCGGATCGACGTCGGGCACGCGACGGGCCGGACGATGGGGCGAACGCTCCGTCGCCGCCGTCGCTGTCCTCTTCACGCTGTTCCTGGGCCTGCCGATCCTCACGCTCGTCGTGCGGGCTGTCTTCAACGGCTCGCTCGCCGTCGCGCTCACGTCGCCGGCGGTCCTCGACGCCCTGTGGTTGAGCCTGGTCACGACGAGCGTCAGCCTCGTGATCACGGTCGTCCTCGGACTGCCGCTGGCGTTCGTCCTGGCCCGACGGACCTTTCGCGGCAAGGGCCTCGTCGAGGCGATCGTGGATCTGCCGATCGTCCTGCCGCCCTCCGTTGCCGGGCTCGCGCTGCTGCTCGTGTTCGGGCGACGCGGCCTGCTCTCCGCCCCGTTCGAGTGGCTCGGCATCTCCGTGCCGTTCACCACGATCGCGGTGGTCATGGCGATGACCTTCGTGGCGGCCCCGTTCTTCGTCCGCTCGGCGCGGACCGGCATCGCCGGCGTCGAGCGCGACCTCGAGGATGCGGCCCGGGTCGACGGCGCGTCGGAACGGCAGCTGTTCCGATCGATCACGCTGCCGCTTGCCCGGGCCGCCCTGACGGCCGGCCTGGTGATGACGTGGGCGCGGTCGCTGGGCGAGTTCGGGGCCACGATCATGTTCGCGGGCAATGTCCAGGGCCGGACCCAGACCCTGCCGCTCGTCGTGTACAGCGAGTTCCAGTCCGGCGGCCTCGACTCGTCCGTCGCCGCGGCCGCCATCCTCGTGCTGGCGGCCTTCGGGGTCCTCGTCGCGGTGCGCGTCTTCCATTGGGGCAAGGTCGTGGACGTTCGGGGTATCGCCTGATCCCGCCGCGCTGGGGCGACGTGGATCCCAACCCGGCCGGTCGGCGGTCGCCTGCACCGTCTGGCCGAGGCCCGTTCAGACGACCGGTTCCGGGAGCCCTGTGGATCCTCCGGTTCGGCGGCAGACCCTAGGCCGCCTGGGTCGAGCGGGCGCGTCCGGCACGGACCCTCCCGGCGACGATCCGGGCGAACCCGCGCAGGCCGATGACCCGGCGAAGGTTGGCCGGCGCGAAGTACTCGTCGACCGGCACGGCTCCGGTGAGGACGCCGATGAAGCGGCTCACCTCGGCCGGCTTGTCGCGGATCGCCTCCATCAGGACCCGCTGCTCGACGACGATCGGTGCGTACGTCGCCACGTCGAGCGTGAAGTCCAGCATCGGCGTCCGTTCCCGGTCACGCGCCCGCTCGTAGTCGGCGAGTGCGGCGTCGAGCGGTCGGGCGCCGCCCAGGCCCGACATGATCGCGTCGCTCGCGAGCTCCGCATCGCGCAAGGCGTGGCCGATCCCCTGTCCCGTGATCGGGTCCATCACGAAGCCGGCGTCGCCGACGAGCGCCCAGCCCGGTCCATGCGCCGACAGGATCCGATTCGGCGTGTCCGCGGTGCCGTAGATCCGATCGACGCGCCGTCCCGCTCGGCACCGGGCGCCGAGGTCGCCGACGGCGTCCAGGCCCCGGAGCACGTTGCCTTCGATGTCCGACCGGAAGGCCGCGAAGCCGGCCACCGGTCCGGCGACGACCGTGAGCAGGAGGCCGTCGTTGGTCGGCCAGGCTCCGGCCGCGAGACCCGGGCGGGCATGCATCTCGCCCCGGTCGGTCGGGACGTCGTCCCAGTACGTGTAATACATGAAGCTACGGGTGGCCTCCTCGCGGGTGGTCCCGGCCTGGACCTCGCGGGCTACCAGGGAGTGCTTGCCGTCGGCGCCCACGACCATGCGAGCCGACTCCGTCACGGCCTCGCCCCCTGCCGAGCGGCCCCGGATCCCTGTCACCACGCCATCGTCGAACGTGAGCCCGTCGACCGTGAAGCCCTCCTGGACCTCGGCGCCGGCGGCGCGAGCGGCGTCCACGACGATCGCGTCGAGGACCGTGCGACGCGGGCTGTAGAGCGCATCGATCCCGTCGACGGCCGGGTACGCGCCATCGAGGCCGATCGACCCGGCATCGAACTGGAGCCGCCGCGTGGCGGGCGTGCCGGCCGCGACCACCGCGTCGAGCAGCCCCCAGCGCTCGAGCCGGGCGATGCCCGGCAATTGCACCTGGTGGGTCGAGAGGGTGTCGCTCGGGAAGCTCGCCCGATCGACGACGAGGACGCGCAGGCCACTGCGCGCGAGCAGCATCGACGTCGCGGCGCCCGCGACCCGTGCTCCGACCACGATCACGTCATACATCCCGTTCATCACTCCTTCGTCTGGTGCGGCCTCGTGGCCGCTAGAGCCCGTTAGTACACCGACCGGTCGGTATGTTTCAGGGACAGCAAATGGCCTCCTCTCGTCGTGACGACGACTACCTGGTCGGGGTCTTGGTCAGCGAGGCGAGCTGGACGACGTGGATCAGCGCCTCCACGCGTCGCTCGAGATCCCCGTCGCCGAACTGCTCGGTCATGGTCTGCATCCCGAGGAAGCCGCCGATCGCGACCTCGGCGAGCAGATCGGGATCGACGTCGGGGCGGATGTCGCCCTCCGCCTGGGCGGCCCGGAACTGTCGCGCCGTGCCCTTGATCTGGTCGCGCAGGGTGCCGCACAGCTCGTCGCGCAGCTCCGGGTCGCGCGAGAGCTCGTTGACCAGCCGCTGCTGCGCGATCAGCCCTCGATCGCGGGCGTCGAACCGGACGAGCGCCCGCGGGGTCTCGAAGAGCTGGTCCACGGCCCGAGGATGCTGGCGTGCCTCACTGAGGGCTGCATCCACCCAGCGCGCCTGGTTGTCGGCGACCACCGCGAGTGCGAGGGCCTGCTTCGAGGGGAAGTGGAAGTAGAAGCCGCCCTTGGTCAGCCCGGACGCGGCGATGATGTCGTTGAGCGAGGTGCCGGCGTAACCGCGGTCCGCGAACTGGCGGCAGGCGACGTCGAGGATCGCTCGTCGGGAGCGCTCGCCGCGGTCGGTGGGCGGTGCCTGTCGCATGCCACGCAGACTACAAACCGACCGGTCGGTCTGTCAAGCCCGGAGCCGCGTGGCGCCAGCGTCGTTCGGACCCGATCTTCGCCCCCTAGAGTTGCGCGGAGCATAGGGCCATGGCGACAGGAGGGACCACGGATGACGGCGCAACCGACGGCGGAGCAGGCGAGGAGCGGGCCGAAGCACAGCAACGCCTACAACATCTTCATCCTCGTCCTGACGATCCTCTCGCTCGCGATCATGGTGCTGCTGCTGCTGCCCATCAATGAAGAGACCCGCAACCTGCTGACCGTCTACGACAACCTGGTCTGCATCGTGTTCCTGATCGACTTCGCGACCAACCTGGCAGGGTCGCATCCGAGGCGTGACTACGTCATCGGACGTCGCGGCTGGCTGGACCTCATCGGCTCGATCCCGACCTTCGGGGTCTTCCGGTTCACCGCGTTGCTGCGCCTCGCGCGTCTGAGCCGGCTGGCCCGGATCGCGCGACTCATGAGCGGCAGCAAGAAGAAGGAACTGATCGACGACGTCCTCCAGAACCGTGGCCAGTACGCGGCCTTCATCACGATCTTTTCGGCCTTCCTCGTGCTCGTGGTCGCCAGCGTCCTGATGATCCAGTTCGAAGCCAAGTGCATCGGGGTCACCGACCCGACCCTGCGGTGCAACGGTGCCGCCAACATCACGACCGGGGGCGACGCGCTCTGGTGGGCGGTCGTCACGATCACGACGGTCGGCTACGGCGACACGTTCCCGGTGAGTCCCCTGGGTCGGTTGACCGCAGTCTCGGTGATGTTCGCGGGCGTCGGCATCATCGGCGCCCTGGCCAGCATCCTGGCCAGCCTGCTCGTGTCGTCACCCGCGCCGGCCGAGCCGGCCGAACCGGCAGTGGCTGATGTGCCCGTCGCGGCGGCCGCCGGGGTGCCCGTCGCGGCGTCGGCCGCGCTCGCCGATCCGTCCATCGCACAGGAGCTGGCCAGCATCCGCAACGAGCTGGCGGCCCTCCGTGCCGCATTGGGGGTCGACCGGACCTGATCGGGCGCGTCTGCGTCAGCGGGTCAACGCATCCACGAGCTCGCCCCAGCCCGCGAGATAGGCGTCCACGTCATCGTCGGCGGCGGGCACCGAGCAGACCGGGCCGGCGCCGACGATCGCCTCCCAGACGCCCCGGTTCGCGAGCCAGACGCGGATGAGCCGCGTCAGGAGGTCGTCCTTGCAGGCGCGTGCCTCCGCCGCGTTCCGGACGGGCCGGTCCCGGAACGTGTAGCCGGCACGCGGCCCGAGATGGTGGATGTGCCAGGGCAGGCCGGCTCGCTCGACCGCCGCGCGCATCCCGGTGGCGAGGCGCTCGCCGAGTCGCTGCGTGTTCGCATACGCCTCCGGCGTCAAGATCTCGGTCAGGGTTGCCCGGGCGGCGGCCATCGACAGCGCGTTCCCGAACAGCGTGCCGCCGATCGCCACGAGGTTCGATCGTTCGCCATCGGGCCCCTTCACCTGGGTGAGGACCCCGGCGATGCCGTCGGTCATGCCCCACGCTCCGAACGGGACCCCACCGGCGATGGACTTGCCGCACGTGACGAGATCCGGCTGGAGACCCCAGCTCGCTGTGAGCCCACCCGGCCCGACCACCTGCGTGTGGGTCTCGTCGATGGCCAGTAGCGTGCCGGTCTCGCGGGTCAGCGCCCGGAGCGCGTCGTGATAGCCGGGGTCCGGGAGGATCAGGCCGAAGTTGTTCGTGAGGGCCGGCTCGGTCAGCACGAGCGCCACGTCGCGGCGCGCGAGCGCGGCCGCGAGCGCGTCGAGGTCGTTGAGCGGCACCAGGACGGTCTGATCGGTCACCCCGGCTGGGAGGCCGCGCTCCTCGGGAACCATGTGGCCCGCGTCGTCCGTCTCGACGAGCGCCTGGTCGAGGTGACCGAGGTAGTGGCCGTCGAACAGGAGGACCTTGTCGCGGCCGGTGACCACCCGGGCCACCCGGATCGCCTCGGTGTTCGCCTGGCTGGCCGACAGGGTGTACTGCCACTTCGGGAGCCCGAAGCGGCGCGCGAGCTCCTCGGAGACGACGATCGCGTCCTCGTTCGGCAACAGGAACTGGTGGCCACGGGCCATGCGGTCGCCGACCGCGCGGACGAGCGGTTCCGGCGCGTAGCCGCAGAACATCGAGAGGTCGGCGATGTTGAAGTCGTGGTAGGTGTGTCCGTCGACGTCGGTGAACCGCGCGCCACGGCCCTCGGCCACCCATGGCGCCTCGTGGTGGTAGCTGCTCATGTGCCACGCCATCGGGACCCCGTTGGGCATCGATTCGCGAGCGCGCTCGCGAAGCGCGTGTGACCTCGGGTGCTCGTCGCGGAACCGGGCGTCCTCGGCGTTCTTGAGGGCCCGGACCAGCTCGTGGTCGACGGTCGGAGGGGCGGACGGGGCGTCGGGCATGCCGGCGATGATAGGTCCCGGCGGTGAGCCGGCTCGCTGCTGTCAGCGCCCCGGGCGGCGTCCTTGACGCGGGCGGCGCGCTCGCACCCGCCGCGACGCCACCGACGCGGCGAGCGAGGCGACCATCGACGGCCCGACCCAGGCGGCCACGGGCGTCGACGCGCTGGTCGCGGCGGCGGCCGCCGTCGTCGCCGTGGTGCCGGTCCCGGCGACGGCCGGCGCGGTCTTCTTCGGCGTCACGGGCTGGACGGAGATGTACTTGCCGTCCCAGATCATCCGCTTGGGCGCGTATCGCCACGGCGTGAAGAAGTGCCGGAACTGCGCGACCGTGAGCTTCGTGTTCGGCTTCATGTCGTAGCCGTTCTTGCTCTGCTTCCCGTAGAGCGGACCCACGACCCGGACGCTCGTGACCTTGAAGTCCCGGGTCTTCGCGGGGTCCGCCGTCGCCCGGAAGCCGGTCAGGATCCAGGCGTGGTTGCCGCGCGACACCGTGATCCCGACCGGCAGGTTCGTCTTGCGGAGCCGGATCACCGCCAGGCGCAGCGCGCTATCGAACGTCTTGCTGACGATCAACCGGTAGCGCGGGTCCACGAAGTGCCGCATCCCGGCCGCCCAGCCCTGCGCATCGACACCGGCCGAGAGCGGCAGGTCGTAGCGATTGTGCTTGCGCATCCAGTTGAAGTACGCGCGCTGGCTCTTCGTGGTGTGGTCGTGCGTCCCGCGCACGATGTTGCGGATGATCTGGATGTCCGCCGCGGTGCACCACAGCCACGTCTTCTGGGTGGTGAAGACGCCCGAGCGGTAGAGGCTGACGCCGCCGGTCCAGCGCGACAGCCCGGCGGCCGGTGATGCGGGCGCCACGACGACCGCCCCGACCGCGAACGACAGGGCCAGGACGAGGATGATCGGGAGGCGCCCGCTTCGTCCGAGGCGAACGCGGCGCGCCGACGGTCCGGCCATGGCGCCATCCTGCCCCACATCGGCGGATCGCGCCACCGCGGGCGGGGCGCAGCGCTCAGGACGCCGGGCCGCCCGCGGCGTCCGTTGCGGTAGGCTCAGGCTCGCGAGGCCGGCTCGGGACCGGCTCGGGTCGGAGGGTGCATGCGGCCGAAGCTGACCGTCCTGGACGACGATCTGATCGGGCGGATCCTGGACGAGGCGAAGCGGGTCCTCGCCGAGGTCGGGATGGAGATCCGCGGCCCGGAGATGCGCCGTCGGCTCCTCGAGCACGGCCTGCCGCTCGATGCCGCCGAGTGAGCGCGTCCTCTTCCCGCGCGCGATCGTGGAGCAGGCGGTCGCCGACGCCCCCAAGTCGTTCCTTCTCTTCGACCGCGACGGCAACCCGCATGCCGACCTCGGCGGTGATCGCGTCCACTTCGTCCCGGGCTCGTCCGGGTTGAAGGTCCTCGACTATCGGACCGGCGAGACGCGGCTCGCCGATTCGACCGACTTCGTCGAGTACGTCCGCGTCGCCGATGGCCTCCACAACATCGCGTACCTCGCGACGGCGTTCTCGACGAACGACGACATCGAGGCGCAGGTGTCGGATGCCTGGCGCCTGTACATGACGCTCACGAACTCGAAGAAGCCCGTCGTCTCCGGGGCATTCACCGAGCACGGCGTGCCGCGCATGGTCGAGATGATGCAGCTCTTCCGCACGGATCGGGCCGACCTCATCGCCCGGCCGATGAGCATCTTCACGATCACCGCGACCGGCAACTTCCGGTACAGCGAAGACTCGTGCCAGAACATGATCGACTGCGTCGAGGCGGGCGTCCCGGTCGAGATCGTCCCGGTCACGCTGATGGGGCTCATCGCCCCGGTGACGACGGTCGGGGCCACGGTCTTCCACACGATCGACGTCCTCGCGGGCATCACGATGGCGCAGGTCATCCGCCCGGGCGCGCCGGTCCTGTTCGGCGGGGCGCCGGCCACGTTCCACATGAAGATCGCGAGCTCGCCGATGGCCGCCATCGAGGCGCTCCAGCTCGATGCCGCATACGTGGCGGTGGCCAAGTCGATGGACCTGCCGTGCCAGTCGTATATGGCCCTCTCGGACGGCCCGATCCTCGACGCGCAGGCCGGCGCGGAGACGTTCGGGAGCGCGCTCATCGCCGCCCTCGCCGGCGTGAACTCGGTGTCCGGCCCTGGGATGCTCGATTTCCTGCTGGTCTTCAACCTGCCCAAGCTCGTCTTCGACGACGAGATGTGCGCCCAGGCACTGCGGTTCGTGCGCGAGATCCAGCCCGTCGACGATCTCCCGGTCGGCGCGCTCATCGACCAGCTGATGGCCGACCAGCACCTGATCATGGCCGAGCACACGATGGCCCATTGGCCGAGCGAGCTCTACCTGCCGAGCGCGATCGTCGACCGGGACAACCGCGAGAACTGGACGAAGCTCGGGGCGAAGGACACGTACCAGCGAGCCTGCGACGAGGTGGACCGTCGGCTGGCCTCGTATCAGGCGCCGGCGCTGGACCCACGGATCGACGAGGAGCTGCGCCGGATCATCCGGTCCGGTCTGACGGCCCAGACCGAGCTCCCGTTCATCCCGCCGGCCGCCGAGCCCACGGCCGAGGCCCTGGCGGCGAGCGCCGGTCCCGTCCGGCGGCGCAACCCCCGGCGCGGCGGCTGACCCGGCGATGGGGAACGTCGTGGACCAGCGCATCGGGTGGAGCCTCTTCGACCCGAGGATCCGGCTGCCGGCGTTCGTGCTCCGCGAGTCGGCCCTCGAGCATGACATCGCCGTACTGGCCGACTACTGCCGCGAGCACGCGGTCTCGTTCGCGCCGCACGGCAAGACGACGATGGCGCCGGCCATCTTCCGGCGGCAGGTCGAGGCCGGGGCGTGGGCCATCACGGTCGCCCACACGTGGCAGGCGGAGGTGGCCGTCGACGCGGGCATCGAGCGGATCCTCATCGCCAACGAGGTCGTCGACGATGCCGGGCTCGACTGGATCGGCGGGATCCTCGACGACGACGCGCCCGACATCGTCGTCTGCGCCGACTCGGTGGCCGGCGTGGAGCGGATGCAGGCGCGGCTGCGTGGTCGTCGGCGGCGGCTGCCGGTCCTCGTCGAGCTGGGCGTCGCGGGCGGCCGGGCAGGGGTCCGGACCGTCGACCAGGCGGAGACCGTAGCGGCCGTGATCGCCGGATCGAGCGCCCTCCAGCTGGCCGGTGTCTCCCTGTACGAGGGCGTCGTGGCCGGCGATACCCTCGATGCCCGTGAGGCGGCCGTCCGGGCCCTCACCTCGTTCGCGCGCGACGTCGTCGAGCGGATCGAGCCGCTCCTTGTCGGCGCCGGGATCGCGGAGATCATCGTCACCGGCGGCGGCAGCACCTACCCCGACGTCGTCGCCGAGGAGCTCCGACGGCCGTGGGGCACGGCGCTCCCGGTGCGGGCCGTCCTGCGCAGCGGGGCGTACATCACGCACGACCACGGCATCTACGAGCGTGGCTCCCCCTTCGGCATGCGCGCGGCACCCGGGTCGCCACGGCTGCAGCCGGCCATCGAGGTCTGGGCGCCGGTGCTCTCGTCGCCCGAGCCCGGTCTCGCGATCGCGGGTGCCGGGCGGCGCGACCTGCCGGTCGATCAGGACCTGCCGGTCGTGGTCAAGGTCCGCGACGCGGACGGCGCGATCCGCGCGGCCGGGACCGGCTTCACGGTCACGAAGCTCAACGACCAGCACGCGTTCATCGCCCTCGACGCCGACGCGCGGGTCGCGATCGGCGACCTCGTGGGTTTCGGGATCTCGCACCCGTGCACTGCGTTCCAGCTCTGGCGCGAGGCCCTCATCGTCGACGATGCCGACCGGATCCTCGACGTCTACGAGCTCCGGTTCTAGACGCTGGCTTCGATCTCGCGCTTGCGACGGGCCACGAACGCCTCGAGCTCCTCGGCGACCGGCGGATCGAGCGCTGGCGGCACGTGCTCGGCGAGCAACTGCTTCCAGACGGCGTTCGCCCGCTGCGTGGCCGTGCGGGCCCCGTCGGCCTCCCACGTCTCGAAGTTGCGCCAGTCCGAGATGAGCGGCCGGTAGAAGGCGTGCTCGTATCGCTCGAGCGTGTGGGCGGTCGAGAAGAAATGCCCGCCGGGCCCGACGTCGGCGATCGCATCGAAGCCCAGGCTGCCCTCGTCCACGACGACCGGCTGGAGGACCTCCGACATCATCTGGAGGATCTCGGCGTCGACGATCAGCTTCTCGTAGGAGGCGGTGAGGCCGCCCTCGAGCCAGCCGGCTCCCTGGTACAGGAGGTTGACCCCGCCCATGATCGCGCCCCAGACCGCCATCTCGGCCTCGTAGGCGGCCTGGGCGTCGACGACGTTCGAGGCGGTCGCGTTCGATGAGCGCCACGGCAGCCCGTAGCGGCGGGCCATCTGCCCGCTGATGAGCTGGCTCTTCACGGACTCCGGGGTGCCGAACGCCGGTGAGCCCGTCCGCATGTCCACGTTCGAGGTGAACGCGCCGTAGACCATCGGCGCGCCCGGCCGGACGATCTGGGCCAGCGCCACGAGGAAGAGCGCCTCCGCGTTCTGCTGCGCGATCGCACCCGCGATCGAGACCGGGCTCATGGCGCCGGCGAGCGTGAACGGCGTCGCAACGACCGGCTGGCCGTGCTTGGCCATCTCGATCGAGCCCGTCCCCCATCGGCCCGTCGAGCCGGAGCGGCGAGTTCGTGTTGATGACCGTCATGCAGCTGGGCTCGTCCTCGAGCACGTCGTGATCGACGCCACGAACGAGCGCGGCGATCGCCATGGCGTCGTGGACCGGCGTCGCGCCGAACCCCAGGCACTGCCAGGTCTTGTCGAGCTCCTTCGCGAACGTCGCGTACATGTCGAGGTGGCGGGTCGCGACTGGCAGATCGGTCGGTTCGAGCGGGCCGCCGCCCTCCTGGTGGATGACGTCGAGCGCGCCGATGAGCCGCACGTAGTCGACGAAGTCGGCGAAGTTGCCCGGCCGCCGGCCCCGGTCGATGTCGGTGACGAAGGCCGGCCCGCCGACGGCACAGAAGACCAGGTGGTCGCCGCCGAAGATGACGTCGCGCTCCGGGTTCCGGGCATGCAGCCGGAACTCGCTCGGTGCGGTCGAGATGAGCTCCTCGGTCTGGGCCGGGTCGAGGCGGACGTTCCGGGTGAGCCGGTCGACCCGGGCGCCCGCGCCGGCCAGCGCGTCGAGCGCCCGGTCGCCGAGGACCTCCATGCCGATCTCGGCGAGGATCCGCAGGGAGGCGTGGTGGATCGCCTCGACCTGGTCCGAAGAGAGCGGTTCGAGCGGCCGGAACGGGTTCGTGAGCCGCCGCCACGGGAGCTGTTCGAGGACGCCGCCCGTCCGTCGCGGTCGTCGTCGATGCGCCTCGGGCGCGGGGCTGCCGGGGTCGGACGTGTCCATCGACCCCGATGCTACCGGCCCGCCCGGCGGCGACGCTCGATCGTCCCGACCGATGCCGTGCCCTCGTTCTCATGCCCCTCTCATGCGACGAGCGTGGAATCGATCGTGATCGACCGCGTCCACCTCGCACGGTCCGGAGTCCGCCATGTGGCACAGGGAGCACCGATGAAGCTGAAGATCCTCGCCGTCCTCGTACTCGGCGCCGTCGGTGTCGGGGCCGCCTTCTACGCCATGGGTGGCATCAGCACCAGCTCGGCGAGCACGACCCAGTACCTGACCAGCGCCGCCACGACGGGGGACGTCACCGACGACGTCGCGGCGACCGGGACGCTGGCCGCCGTGGCCCGCTACGGCCTCGCCTTCGGCGCGGACCCGTACCTCGTGACCGCCACCTCCACCGCGCCGAGCTCCACGACGGCCTGGCCGGTCAAGGAGGTCAAGGTCGCCGTCGGCGACACCGTGGCCAAGGGCGACGTCCTCGCGACGGCCTCCACGACGGATCTCAAGCGCGACCTGCTCGCGGCCGAGAACACGCTCGCGTCGGCCCAGGTGAGCCTGCGAGCCGCGAAGACGACGCTCTCCGACGCGAACGACGCCGACGTCACGGCGCAGATCCGCCAGGCCAAGATCGGCCTGTACAACGCCCAGAACCAGCTGGCGACGGCGGCGAAGGCGGTCACCGATCTGCGGACGCAGATCAGGGGCGCCACGCTCAAGGCCCCGATCGCGGGAATCGTCACCGAGCTGAACGTCGCCGCCGGCTTCGATGCGCCGTCCGGCAACGCCGTCGTCATCGACGGGGCCGGCTTCGAGGTCACCACCGATGTCGTCGAGGACGACCTCGTGGACGTCAAGGTCGGCCAGCCGGCCATGGTCTCGGTGTCGGCGGTCGACGCGGACATCGACGGGACCGTATCGGCGATCGCGCCCGTGGCGAACACCGACAGCGGCTCCGGCGTGGTGTCCTACCCGGTCACGGTGACCCTGACCGATCCACCGGCGACGCTGCGCTCCGGCATGAGCGCCGACGTGACGGTCACGATCGCGAGCGCCACGAACGTGTTGACGGTGCCGGCCGCGGCGCTCCGCGGGACGACCGGGAACTACAGCGTCCTCGTGCTCGGAGCGGACGGCCAGCCACAGCCGCAGGCCGTCGAGGTCGGGCTCGTCACCAACACCTCTGCCGAGATCAAGAGCGGTCTGGCCGACGGGCAGGCCGTGGTCACCGGCACGAGCTCGGCACAGACGGGCGCGCCGACGACCGGCGGGTTCGGCGGCGGCGTCGCGATCCCGGGCGGCGGGTTCGGCGGCGGGTTCGGAGGCGGCCGGGGCAACGGCGGCAATGGCACCACTCGTAACGGGAACGGGAACTGAGCGGTGAACGAGCCGATCATCAGCCTCGATCACATCAGCCGCACCTACCAGATGGGTCACGTCGAGGTGCCGGCCCTCGCCGACGTGAGCCTCCAGGTCCGCGAGGGCGAGTTCCTCGCGATCGTCGGGCCGTCCGGCTCGGGCAAGAGCACGATGATGAACATCCTCGGCTGCCTGGACCGACCGACGGCGGGCGAGTACCGGCTCGCCGGGACTCCCGTCGGCGACCTCGATGACGATGGCCTGGCCCGTCTGCGCAGCCGGACCATCGGCTTCGTCTTCCAGTCGTACAACCTGCTGCCGCGCACGAGCGCACTCGATAACGTCGCGACCCCGCTCCTCTACCAGGGCGTGTCCCGCTCGAAGCGGACCGCGCGGGCGACGGCGACGCTCGAACGCCTCGGTCTCGGCGACCGCCTCCATCACGAGCCGACCGAGCTCTCCGGCGGCCAGCAGCAGCGGGTCGCGGTGGCCCGGGCGCTCGTCACCGAACCGGCGCTGATCCTCGCGGACGAGCCCACCGGGAACCTCGACAGCCACACCGGCGCGGAGGTCCTCGCGCTCTTCCACGAGCTCAACGCCGCCGGACGGACGATCGTGCTCATCACGCACGATGCCGAAGTCGCCGAGGCGGCCGGACGCCAGGTCCACCTGCTGGACGGACGGCTCTCGGCATGAGCCTCTACGAACTGCTCCGACTCGCGTTCTCGCGGCTGCGCACGAGCCGGATGCGCGCCGCGCTGACGATGCTCGGCGTGATCATCGGCGTGGCGTCCGTGGTCGCCCTCGTCGGCGTCGGGCAGGGGACGACCACCAACATCACCGACCGGCTCAACAGCCTCGGCACGAACCTCCTCACGGTGTCGCCGACCGGCGGCTCGTCGACCACGCTGACCCTCGACGACAGCGACGCGATCGGCAAGCTCGCGTCGGTGGCCGGCGTGGCACCCGAGGTGTCGACGAGCCTGCTCGTCGAGGCCGGCGACAAGAGCACGACGACCACGGTCATCGGGACGACGCCCGCGTACCCCGTCGTGCGCGCCTACGACGTCTGGCAGGGCACGTTCCTGACCGACGTCAGCGTGGACCGCGACCTGCGGGTGGCCGTCCTCGGGGCGACGACGGCCACGAACCTCGGGCTCGGGGCGGCCGACCTCGGCTCGCAGATCTCGGTCGGGGGCATCCCGTTCGAGGTCATCGGCATCCTCCAGCCGAAGGGCGGTTCCGGCTTCCAGGACCCGGACGACCAGGTCCTCGTCCCGGTCGGGGCCGTGCAGAAGTACTTCGTCGGGGGCGACTCGGTGCGGACGATCGGTGTCAGCGTCGCCGAGGCGACCCAGATGGCCGCCACGAAGACCGAGTTGACGACGCTGCTGCGCGATCGCCACGAGCTCGCACCCGCGGACGACGACGATTTCAACGTCTTCGACCAGACCCAGCTGCTGGCGGCGGCCTCGTCGATCAGCGGGACCCTGACGCTCCTGCTCGGCGGGATCGCCTCGATCTCCCTGATCGTCGGCGGCATCGGGATCATGAACATCATGCTGGTCTCGGTCCGCGAGCGGACCCGCGAGATCGGCATCCGCAAGGCGATCGGCGCGCGCGGGCGCGACATCCTCGCCCAGTTCCTCGTCGAGGCCCTGACCCTCTCGCTCCTCGGTGGCCTCATCGGCATCGTGGTCGGGCTGGCTGTGTCGGCCGGGATCGGCCAGCTGGCCGGCTGGGGCTTCACCTTCAACCCGGCGACCGTCGCGGTGGCCGTCCTCTTCAGCCTCGCGGTCGGCGTCGTGTTCGGCGTCTGGCCGGCGCGCCAGGCGGCGCGACTCGATCCCATCAGCGCGCTGCGCTACGAATAGCAAGGAGTGCCTTCCATGTCCGACGATCCCACGACCTCGGTCCCGCCGTTGAGCCCGGCGCCCGCGCCGACCTCCCCCGTGCCCGGCGCGCCGGTGCCGCCGACGCTCGAACCCGTGCGCGTGACGGCACCGGCCCCGCGCAAGTCGTCCAGTGGCCGCTGGCTCAACATCCTCCTCGGGGTCGCGGTCGTCGTCGCCATCGGCGGCGTCGCGTTCGCGGTCGGTCGGACCACCGCGCCGGTCTCGGCCGCGGCCGGCGGGTTCGGCCGCGGGAACTTCCCGGGCGGTCTGGGCAGCGGCAGCTTCGACCCGAATGCCTCGTTCACGCCCGGCCAGGGCCGGTTCGGCGGCGGCCTCGGGCTCGGCGGCGGCGGCATCACCATCAGTGGCAAGGTCGCGTCCGTCTCGGGCGGCACGATGACGATCACGACCGCCAACGGCCAGACGGTCGACGTGACCCTCGACGGCGATACGGCGTACCACCAGCAGGCCTCGGCAACGGCGTCGGACGTGACGGTCGGATCGTCGGTGGCCGTCCAGGTCAACGGCGGCTTCGGCCGCGGCAACGGCAACGGCAACGCCGGCAACGGCAACGGCGGATCGGGTGGCACGGGCGGCAACGGCACCGCCGCTGCCCCGACCGTGACCGCGACCGACGTCACCGTGATCCCGTGAGTGAAGGCGTAGGCTGACGGCCATGCACCTGCTCGTCATCGAGGACGATCCGCGTCTCAGCCGGCTGCTGCGACGCCTCCTCGAGGAGGACCGCCACGTGGTCGAGCTCGCGACCGATGGCGAATCGGGCCTCGAGATCGCCACGGCGACCGACGGCATCGAGGCGATCGTCCTCGACATCGGGCTCCCCGACATCTCGGGGCTGGAGGTCGCGCGCCGGATCCGTGGGACGGGTTCGGACGTGGCCATCCTGATGCTGACCGCGCGCGACACCGTCGGCGACCGGGTGACCGGCCTCGACGCGGGCGCCGACGACTACCTGGTCAAGCCGTTCGCGTACGAGGAGCTGTCGGCCCGGCTGCGGGCGCTCGGCCGGCGTGGGCAGGGCTCCCGGCGCCCGGAGCCCAGGCTCGTCGTCGGTCCGATCATGCTCGACGAGACGTCGCGTCGCGTGACGCTCGACGGCAAGCGCATCGATCTCTCGCCGCGCGAGTTCTCGCTGCTCGAGTGCTTCCTGCGCCATCCGGGCCAGACGCTGTCGCGCGACCAGCTGCTCGACCAGGCCTGGCCGTTCAGCGTCGCGGTCACACCCAACGCGGTCGACGCGTATATCCACTACCTGCGCGAGAAGCTCGGCAACGCGGGTCGCCTCATCGAGACCGTGCGTGGTGTCGGCTACCGGATGGCCGATGCCTGACGGGGTCGTCAGGCTGGATGAACGGACCGAGACCGAGCGGGCCGCGGACGAGGCCGACGCGGCCCTCGTCCGTCGCGTCCGGACGAACCTCGTGCTGTGGAGCGGCCTGACGACCCTGGTCATCCTCGTCGCGCTCGCCGCGGCGCTGTATCTCGCCGCCGCGGGCTCGCTGTCCACCTCCGGGGTCCAGCAGCTCGACGGCCGGATGCACGAGATCCAGGCGGCGATCCGGGGCGAGCGACCCGCGCCGCCCGACGACGACGGCCCGTACGGGCTCGTGTTCGGCGGCGGGAGCTCCGGCACCCTCGCGCTGGCCGTCACGGCCGACGACCAGGTCCTCAAGCCGCGCGGGTTCCGCGTCCCGGCGGGCCTGCCGGCGATGGACGGCGTCGCCGCGGCCCGGGCCACCGGGCGGGATGTCCGCACGGCCACGTTCGATACCACGCCGGTGCGGATCCTGACCGAGACCGTCCAGGGCCCCTCGGGGGCGGTGTTCACGGTCCAGGTCGTCCAGGACCGGACTGCCGAGCAGCGGACGCTCGAGGTCATGCTCCTCGTCCTGCTCGTCGGCGGCCTCGTGGTCGTCGTGGTCGCCTTCGGCTTCGGGACCGTCTACGCGCGACGCGCGCTCGTGCCCATCCGCCGGTCGCTCACGACGCAACGCGAGGCGCTCCGGCGCCAGCGCGACTTCGCCGCCGATGCCAGCCACGAGCTGCGCACCCCGCTCACGGTCATCCGGAGCAGCGTCGAGCACCTCGAACGGCATCGCGACGAACCGGTCGGGACGGTGGGCGCCGCGCTCGAGGACATCGACGACGAGGTCCGGCACATGACCTCGATCGTCGACGACCTGCTGCTGCTCGCCCGCTCCGATTCGGGGACCGTGGAGCTGGAGCGGATCCCGGTCGACCTCGGCGATGTCGTGGCCGACGGGGCGTCGGCGATGGCCAAGCCGGCCGCCGGGGGCGGCGTCCACGTCGAGGTCGACCCCCAGCCGGCCGTCGTGACCGGCGATCCCGCGCGGCTGCGCCAACTCGTGATGATCCTCGTCGACAACGCCATCCGCCACAGCCCGAACGGCGGCCGTGTGCGCGTGACGGTCAGGACCGAGCCGACGGCCGCGACGCTGCGGGTCGACGACGACGGCCCCGGCATCCGGGAGGAGGACCTGCCCCACGTGTTCGAACGCTTCTATCGCGCGTCGGGGGCCCCGGGTGGCGGGACGGGCCTCGGCCTCGCCATCGCCGCCTGGATCGTGGACCGCCACGGCGGCACGATCGCGGTCGCGAACCGGCCCGAGGGCGGTGCCAGCTTCCTCGTCCGCCTGCCGGTCGGCGGGCCGGTCTGGCGACCGGGCACGGCCGCTCAGGCCGCGGACGCGAGGTAGCGGTCCATCCCCGACGTCCGGACCACGCGTCCGCCGGTCGTGATCGCCAGCGCTTCATGGCCGGGGTGGTCCGCCACCCAGGCCAGCCCGTCGAGACCCATCACGAAGCCGGCCGTGGCATAGGCGTCGACGTAGGCGAGCCCCGGACCGACGACCGTCAGGCTCCGGAGCGCGGTGGCCGGTCTGCCGGATCGCGGGTCGACGATGTGCTCTCCGCGTTCGTACGTCCCCGACGTGGCGACGGCGAGGTCGCTCACGGCCAGCACGGCGGCGACCCGGTCGGCCATGTCGGGGTGGCGGACCCCGACGCGCCAGGGACGGCCGCCCGGAGCGTGCCCGCGCGCGACGATGTCGCCCCCGGCGTTGAGGACGTAGTCGGTGGCGCCGGCCTCGTCGAGGATCCAGGCCGCCTCCTGGACCGCCCAGCCCTTGACGAACGCGGAGGGGTCGAGCCCGCCCACCGTCGGTTGGCGGCGCGCGTCGAACGCGCCGTGACTGGTGACGGCCAGCAGGTCGCACGCGGCCAGGACGTGACGGACGTCGGCGCTGCACGCCTCCTCGAGGAGCTCGCCGCGCGCCAGGCGACTGATCTCGCTGTCCGCGCGGTACGTGCTGAAGCGGGCGTCGACCGCGCGGAGGTGGTCGAACATCGCATCCACAGCGGCGGCGAACCGCGCGGCGTCGGGCAGGTCCAGGCCGATGGCCGTGCCCATGATGTGCTCGACCCGAGCCGGTGCCATCAGAACCCTGCCTGGTCGAGGGCCGCCTGGAGGCTCTGAGCGTAGGCGAGGCTCGTGTACGTGGCGCCCGACACGGTGTCGATGTTCGCGCTCTGGGCCTGCAGCGCCTCCGACTGGAGGACCGGCTCGGCGCGTTGCGAGATGCGGCCGGACCGACCCCCGTTCGGGAGCTGCACGGCGACCACATCGGTGATCTTCCCGCCGCTGATCGTGACCTCGACCTGGACCGGGCCGAACTGGTTGTCAACCTCGGGACCGGTGACGGTCGTCGCGTCCTGCGTCGTCGGCGTGTCGGTTGCGGCCGGCGCGGCGGGGGCGCCGGGGGCCGCGGTCGCCGCATCGGGCGCCACGGTCCCCGACGGGGCCGCCTCGACCACCCCGGCCGTCCGGTCCGAGCCGGGAACGGTCTGGTCGGGCGTCTTGAAGTTCAGCAGCAGGATAAGGGCGACCGTCGTGATCGCCAGTGCGGCCGCGCCGCGCTTCGGGAACATCCGATCCGACTCTCAGCTCAGCGCCGGCGCATGGGCCTGGGCGATGAGGCTCGCGGCCGCGTCGATCGGGATGGCGAAGCCGAGACCCTGGGCCGACTCGGAGACCGCGGTGTTGATGCCGATCACGGCGCCACTCGCATCCAGCAGCGGACCCCCGCTGTTGCCCGGGTTGATCGCGGCGTCGGTCTGGATCAGCCCGGTCAGCGTCTCGGGTCGCCCCGTCGCGTCGTCGGTCACCGTGATGGTCCGGTCGAGGGCCGAGACGATCCCCTTCGTGACGGTCTCGGTGAACGTGCCGAGCGGGCTGCCGATGGCGATGGCCGTCTGGCCGACCTGCAGGTTCGAGGAGCCTGCGATCCGGGCCGGCTTGAGCCCCGTGGCATCGATCTTGATGAGCGCGAGATCGTGGTCGCTGGACACGTCGATCACGTGGGCGTCGTGCTGGGTGCCGTCCTCGAGCGCGACCGACACCGACGTGCTGTCGGCGACGACGTGGCGGTTCGTCAGGATGTAGCCGTCGGCGGACACGATGATCCCCGACCCGACGCCGGTGGCCGGCACCGAGAACGGCGAGAAGCGCCCCTGTGCCTGGGTGTCGACCGTGATCGTCACCACCGACGGCGTCGCCGCCGCGACGACGGCCGTGAGGTCGCCGGTCGCCTTGAGCGACATGTCGACGGGAAGGGCGTTGGCGGCACTCGATGGCGTGGCCGCCGTCGTTGCGGCGGGCTCGCCGCCGGTCAGGCCGATGATCGTCGCCGTCGAGCCCGAGGCGAGGACGGCCGCCAGCAGCGAGGCGGCGAGGATGCCGCCACCGAGGCGACGGCGTGGCGCGGCCCGGGTCGGGTCGGATGCCTGGATCGGCGTGGACGCCTGGGTCGGCGTCAGGACGTGGGCCGTGTGGTCGTCCACGTCATCTCGGGTCGGGTCGCTCATCGCGGGGCCTCCGGGGCTGGCTGGTCGGTCCCTCCCGACTGTCTCAATGTAAGCGCGCCAGCCTGAGAAGCTCGTGAGAATCGAAACGACGCGACGATCCGATCGGACCGCCGCGTCGGGTGAACGGGCTGGGGACGGGTCAGCCCGGCGTCGTCGACGGAGCTGGCGATGCGTTCGGCATCTGGCCGCCGGGGAAGCCGGGGCCCTTGCCGTCGCCGCCGCGACCGAAGCCTCGACCGATGCCCCCAGCGACCGCGTCGGCGTCGAGCGAGCCGTCGGCCCGCTGCGTGCCCTGCGCGACGATGAAGGAGTCGACCTTGACGTCCGACGCGGTCGGGTTCGTGACGCCGGCGATGCGGAACGTGGTGCCGGCATCGACATGGATCGTCTGGGTCGTGCCGTCGAACCGCTTCACGGTTATCGTCGACCCGTCGACCTTGGTGACCTGGCCGGCCACGGTCGGCAGCACGACGCGGATCTCGGTGATCGTGTAGGTGCCGTCGTCCTGGCGGTCCTGGTTGAAGCTGATCTCGTCACCGACCTTGAGGTCGCCGACCGCGATCGTCGTCCCGGCCCTGGTGATGGCCGTGTCGCTCGTGACCGTGATCGTGCGCGTCCAGCCGTCGTCGGTCTTGAGCGAGATATTCGAGCCGTTGATCGCGGTGATCGTCACGCCGCCGAGGCCGACGCCGAAGCCCCGACCGCCGAAGCCGCCGAAGTCGCCGAAGCCGGGGGCGAACCGGAAGCCATGGCCGTCGAGCTTCGGGCCACCCGGCTGGGCGCCGTTGGGACCGACCGGCGCGCCCGAGGCGCTCGGCGAGGGGTCGGCACCGGTCGACGGCGACGGCGAGGCGCCCATGGCCGACATCACGCCGACCACCATGAGGAGCGCGGCGCCGAGGACCATGCCGCCGCGCACGACCCCGCTGGACAGGATCGGGCGGCGGATCCGCTCGGTGAACTCGATCTGATCTGGCTCGGTCATTCGTCTGCTCCGTCTGTGCCCGCGGCAGCGCATCGCAGGTCAGGTCGACCCGTGATACGCCAGTGTGAGCGGTGATTCTTCAAGAGTCCTGAGAATGGCGGTGCGTCGTCACCACCCGTCGGATCAGTAGTTGAAGCGCTCGGCGTGGATATGGCGCTTCGGCACGCGGAGCTCGGCCAGCGAGGCCTCGACCGCCTGCATCATCGGCGTCGGGGCGCACAGGTAGACGTCGCGGTCGCGGATGTCGGGGACCAGCGTCAGCAGGCCGCGGGGGCGGAGCGGATCCTGTGGCATCGCCGCCGACCCGCGCTGTCCGACGAGGTAATGGAGCGCGATCCCGCGTTCCCGCGCGAGGGTCTCCAGCTCCTCGCGGAACACGATGTCGTTCGGCCGGCTGACGCGATACAGGAGCGTGAGCTCGCCCGGCGCGCCGGGCATGGCCTCGAGGAGGGCCCGGAGCGGCGTGATCCCGATCCCGCCGGCGATCATCGCGACGCGCCGGCGGGTCCGCCGTGCGCCGGTGAGCGCGCCGTACGGGCCTTCGACGACGATACGCGTCCCGATCTTGATCCCCTGGAGCTCGCGCGACCAGTCGCCGAGATCCTTGATCGTGATCCGCAGCCAGCGGCCGTTCGGGGCGGACGAGATCGAGAATGGATGGGCGCGCCACCAGCCGTTCGGGGTCAGGAACCGCCACTGGAAGTATTGGCCCGCCCGAACGCGGAGCTGGTCGAGGTCGCGTCCCGTCACGTAGATGCTGATCACGCCCGGACCCTCGGTGACGACGTTCGCGACGCGGAGACGATGCCGCCATGACGTGGCGATCGGCTGGCCGATCCGGAAGACCAGGACGAGGGTGACCGTGGCGACGTACAGGCCGATCCAGTAGATCGCGGCGACCTGGTCGTGCATGAAGTCCGAGCCGACGAACAGCTGGTGCAGGAAGCCGAGCGCGATCGCCAGGTACGCGTAGAGATGGATGCCGTACCAGGTCTCGCGGGACAGCTTGCGACGCGCCGCCCGGATCGAGGTGATCGTGACGGCGGCGAAGAGGCCGGCGCTCACGGTCGCCATCAGCACGTACGGGTAGGTCGTGACCAGCGAGATGAACTCGTCGACGACACTCGCGCCGTCACCGAGGGCATACCCGATCGTGGTGGCGACGACATGACCGAGGAGCAGCCACGCCGTGGCGAAGCCCAGCCATCGATGGGCGACGGCGAGGCCGTCCATCCCGAACGTCTGGTCGAGCCACGGGCTGCGGGACATGAGGACGAGCTGGATCAGGGCGAAGTACGTGCCGTAGAGCGCGGTCACCTGGCCGATCGCCGTCAGGAGGCCAGCCGGGGTCGAGAGCGACTCCGTCCCGCCGTGGCGGAACCACATGAGCCCGATGACGATCGCCTGGGACGCCAGCACGGCCACGATGTCCACGCCGCGGAGCTGCCAGGTCCCCGTCATCGGGGTCGCCCGGCTGGGCGCGGCGTGCGGTCGGCTGATCATGGCCCGAGGCTGGCGTCCGTCGCTGAGATGTTCCTGAGAATCCGGAGCCGCTCCCCGTCGATGGTCGTGTGCGGGCGCCATACTTCCGGCAGGAGGTTCGGGGCCGATGCGGATCGTGGTCACGGGCGGCAGCGGCAAGGGGGGACGGTACGTCGTGCAGGAGCTGCGCGGAGCCGGCCATGACGTGCTGAACGTCGATGTCCGCCACGACGGCAGCGCCTTCGGGCTGTGCATGCTCGCCGACCTGACCGATCTCGGGCAGACCCAGGACGCGCTGTCGGGCGCGGATGCGGTCGTCCATTTCGCCGCGATCCCGGCACCGGGGCTGCGGCCCGATGGCGAGACCTTCCGGAACAACGCCCTGTCGACCTACAACGTGTTCGCGGCCGGGGCCGCGCACCGGATGCGCCGGGTCGTGTGGGCCTCGAGCGAGACCGTGCTCGGGCTGCCGTTCGAGCGACCGCCCGACTTCGCCCCGATCGACGAGACCATCGAGCCGCGCCCCGAGACGTCCTACTCGCTCTCGAAGCTCGTCGGCGAGACCATGGCGGCGCAGTTCGCGCGACAGCGCGGCATCGGGTTCGTCGGGCTGCGGATCTCGAACATCATGGAACCGGCCGACTACGCGCTGTTCCCCTCGTACTGGGATGACCCGACGTCGCGCAAGTGGAACCTGTGGGGCTACGTCGACGCGCGCGATGTCGCCGCGGCGGCGCGGCTCGCCCTCGAGGCGGAGATCGACGGCAGCGAGATCGCGATCGTCGCGGCGGCCGACACCGTCATGACCCGCCCGAGCATGGACCTGATGGCCGAGGTCTTCCCGAACGTGCCGATGCGCCGGTCCGTGCCCGGTCGAGCCACCCTCCTGGCGATCGACCACGCACGCGAGCTCCTCGGCTACGAGCCGGCGCATCGCTGGGCGGATCACGTCTCCGAGTGACCACGACCGGTCGCCCGGTGCGGGGGGAGCGACGCGCGGACCCGGCGGTCGGTATCCTTTCGGCATGCAGGCGACCACGACCGCGCCCGAGCGCGACATCGTCAGCTGGGACGACCTCGACCGCCTCGTGGCCGACCTCGCGGGGCGCCTGGCCGGTGCCCAATTCGACGTCATGCTCGCGATCACTCGGGGCGGTCTCGTCCCGGCCGGGATGCTGGCCTACCGATTGCGGATCCGGAACATCCTCGTCGCGGCGGTCGAGTACTACGACGACCTGGGGCAGCCCGGCCCGCATCCGACGTTCCTGCAGTTCCCGGCCGATCCGCTGCTCCGCGGCCAGCGCGTGCTGATCGTCGACGAGGTCTGGGACAGCGGCACGACGATCCACGCGGTGACGGACCGCGTCCTCCAGGCCGGCGGGATCCCGACGACCGCCGTCCTCCACTACAAGCCGGCACGATCCCGTGTCCCGGGGCGACCCGATGTCTATGCGGTCGAGACGGATCGCTGGGTCGTCTATCCCTTCAAGGCCGGCGGCTGAGGAGACCCACTGATGAGCCGTGTACTCCTCCTGGTCGGCACGAAGAAGGGCGCCTTCATCCTCGAGAGCGACGCGTCGCGCCGCGACTGGGCGATCCGCGGACCGCTGTGCGAGGGCTGGCCGGTCCACGACCTCATCGTCGAGCCGGGGACCGGCGCGATCCTGGCAGCGGCCGGGAGCCCGTGGTTCGGCGGCGCGGTCTGGCGCAGCGAGGACCTGGGCGAGACCTGGACGCACTCCTCGGCCGGGATCACGTACGGCGACGACGGGCCGGCGATCAAGACGATCTGGAGCCTCGCTGCCACCCCCGATGGCGCGCTCCTCGCCGGCGTCGAGCCGGCCGGGCTGTTCCGCAGCACCGACCATGGCGCGACGTGGAGCCACGTCGAGGGCCTGACGAACCACCCGACCCGCCCGACCTGGCAGCCCGGTGCCGGCGGGCTCATCCTCCACACGATCATCCCGCACCCGACCGATCCGGCCCGGACGTGGATCGGCATCTCGGCCGTCGGCGTGTTCGAGACCCGCGACGGCGGAGCCTCGTGGGAGCCGCGCAACGTGGGCGTCCGCGCCGACTTCATGCCCGACCCGCACCCGATCACCGGGCAGTGCGTCCACAAGTTCGCGATGGCCGGCGGCGACCAGTACGACACGTTCTACCAGCAGAACCACTGCGGCGTGTACCGGTCGGACGATGCCGGCGCCACGTGGATCGAGCTCACGGACAACGGCCTGCCGAGCGAGTTCGCGTTCCCGCTCGTCACCCACCCCCGCGATCCCGACACGGCCTGGGTGATCCCGCTGAACGGCGCCGACAAGGGTCGGTTCGTCCCGGACGGGAAGCCGGCCGTCTGGCGGACACGGGACCGCGGCGGATCCTGGACGCGCGAGGCCACCGGTCTCCCGGCGAAGGACGCGTACCTGACGATCCTGCGCGAGGCGATGGCGCGCGACACGCTCGACCCGGTCGGGGTCACGTTCGGGACCGAGACGGGTCAGCTGTGGCACAGCCCCGACGAGGGTGACTCGTGGCGGCAGATCACGGACGCGCTGCCCGAGATCTGGGCCGTCGAGGCGGTCGTCCTGGCGGACTGACGGCGATGGCCGTCGTGCTCCTGCCGCGATCGCTGCTGGCGCTGTTCCCCGGCGCCGAGCGCCGTCACGAGATCGCGGGCTCGACGGTGGGCGAGGTGCTCGTGGGCCTGGACGCGACGATCCCGGGCGTGCGCGAACGGCTGGTCGAGTCGGGGCCACGGCTTCGACCGCACATCAACGTCTTCGTCGACGGCGACCCGGCCGATCTCGAGACCGCGGTGGCGCCCGGCGCGACGATCCACGTCATCCCGGCGGTCTCCGGGGGGCGCTGACGGCAGCGGCCGGCAGCGATCGATCATCGGGGTGCGCGGGGGGACGCGCCTCGAGACATGTCGCCGCCGGCCAAGGGTTGATGATGGACGGCGGGGCCGGCGGATCCGATGGCCGGGTACGGCAGACTCGCTCGCCGAGGATTGCCCGGTTGCGGCAGCGGCGCCAGGGCCGTATCCCGCTGGACAGCGCGCGTATCGTCCGGATGTGGCGAGGGCGGTGCGCACCAGGGACGACGTCGAGGGGCTCGACCTCGACGACCTCGTAGCAGTCGTCGCGGCCGACGTCGGCGAGCGACCGGACGACATCCGCCATGACGTGATCCGCGTCGTCGCCCTCGCGAGCGGCGCACCCGGCGACGAGTCGGCGGCGGCCATCGTGGAGGCCGACGGCGAGCAGGCGGCGCGCGAGGGCATGCTCCCCGAGCAGCTCATCGACCGATACCTGTCCACGCTCTGGGCGCTGTGGGATGCCCAGGCGGGCCGGATCGAGTCCCGACGCGACCTCGTCGAGCTCGGCGACCGCCTGCTCCGCGCCGCCGACCAGTTGGTCGCCGCCGTGGCCGAGGGCTACCGCTCGGTCGAGCGCGACCTGATCGTGCGCAACGCCGAGGCGCGCCGCGCGTTCCTCGACGAGCTCCTCGGCGCGGTGGCCGTCGACACGGCGAGCATCGGCCGCCTTCGACGGGTGAGCTCGCGCAACGGCCTGGACCCATCGGCCAACTACCGGCTCGTCGCGATCGCCGGACCCGAGAGCTACGACGACGACGCGGCCGAGGCCATCGCCGGCCGGCTCCGGCTGATCACCGGGCGATCGTCGATCCTGCATCGGTCGCGCGCCGGCGTCACGCTGCCGCAGGTGCTGCCATGGCGCGGCCGCGTGCTCATCCTCGCCCGCGCATCGTGGCCCGGCCTGGGCGCCCTGCGAGATGGGCTCGGTGACGTGGCCGGCGACGCATGGACCGCCGTCGTCTCGCCGTCGATCGCCCGCGTCGAGGGCCTGGCGCCCACGCTAGCGAAACTGCTCGAGACGCTGCGCACGGCCGGCCGGCTCCGTCGTCGTGGCTGGATCGAGAACCCCGACGACCTGGCGGTCGAGCGATTGATGCTCGCGGACGATGAATTGCTGCAGACCATCGTCGACCGCGAGCTGGGACCGTTGCTCGCGGACGCGCGGATGGGCGACGAGCTCGTCCGCACGTTGCGGATCTACTTCGATGCCGGCGAGAACATGCGGGAGACCGCGCGCCGGCTCCACCTCGCGAATCGCACGGTCGCCTACCGGCTCGAGCGGATCTCCCGGCTCCTCGGTCGGCCGCTCGACGGTGACGTCCGGCAGCGCCTCGTGGTCGCGCTGCTGGCCCGACGGATCCTGGCGGGCACGAGCGACTGAGCGCCGGGCTCAGCCGATGGGACCGAGCATCGACGCGAAGGGATCGAACGATTCGGTCCGATCGGCCACGGCGTCGCCGCCGAGCGCCCGGGCCGAGGCCATGTCCTGGGTCTCGCCCGCGATCGCGCGCCAGCCCCGGTCGGCCAGCATGTCGAGGGTCGCGAGGGCCACCCCGACCTCGCCCCGGGCGTGATCGAGGGCGATCCCGGCGAGCTCACCGGGCTCGCGCGCCGCGCCCACCTCGGCGGCCACACGCGCCGCGGCGCGCGTCTCCCGGGCGACCGCCAGGGTCCGGCCCGGACGACGCAGGACGATCGCGTGATCGCCGGCGAGCGAGAGGGCCGCGGAGAGGATGTACGGCCACGCGGCCGCCTGCTCCGGATGCGTGTCCGGCTCGTTGAAGACCAGCGGATGCGCGGGGAAGAGCGCGCGGCGCACGGCGACCTCGGCGAGCGACCGGGCACCGGCGGACCGCTCGTCGACGAGCCATGAGGGCAGGGCGCCCACGGCGAGCTGGCCGTCCGGCACGCCATCGGCCCGGGCGAGGGCGACGGCGAGGGTCTGCAGGGCGAGGGCGCGGCCGGCGCGCGTGGCCGGATCCGAGGGGATGCCGACACGGAGGTCGGGCGCGACGACCAGCGAGTCCGCGCCGATCATCATGATGGTCCCCGCGCGCCGGTGGAGGCGATGGGCGAACGCGTGGTCCGAGAGGGCCCGGTCGGGGTCCACGCCGGTGGCGACGATCTCGGCCATCGGGTCCGACACCACCAGGTCGATCCGCTCGAACGCCGCGACGACCGCGTCCTCGGGCGACCAGAGCGCCGGTGCCGCGGTCGCGAGCCGGACGTAGCCGCGCCGCTGGGCGGCGAGGCTGTCGGCCAGGCGGCGCAGCTCGGCGAGGGCTCGCTGGCTCCCGGCCGGCGCGAGCTCGACCCGGTCGCGGCCCACCCGGAGCACGCGGGCGTCACCGGGCCGCCACTCGGTGACCTCCTGGCCGGCGTCGAGGAGGCGCTCGGCCAGCTCGCGCCCGACCGGCACCTCGATGCGCACGATGTCGAGCCCGGCTCCCACGAGCTCGGTGATCTCATCGAGGGCGCCCTCGAGGTCGGGCTCCGTGAGGGTCGTGCCGATCCACGGTCGTCTGGCGTCGCCGAGCAGGCCGATGATCTCGCGCCGGGCGGTCCGGTCCGCGTCGATCCGCTCGATGGCGGCCCGGGCGAGGCGGGTCGCCTCGGCCTCCGCGACGGCCCGACGGTCGGGCTCGCGCAGGAGCTCCGCCTCGAGGGCGAGGTCGACCGAGCCGGCGGCGACGTCAAGCGCCAGCTGCTGCGGGTCGAGGTCGTATTCGAGGAGCCCCATCGAGAAGGCGAGCGCGATCCCGGCACCCAGGCCGCGACGGTCCCGGCCGAGCCAGCGATCGACGGCGGCGCCGGCCAGCGGCCGGCCGTTGGCATCGAGACCGGTGACGCCGAAGAGGCGCAGGATCGCCCGCTCCTGGCCGACCGAGGTCGTCTCCCGGGCCCGCGGTCCGAACGTCGCGGCGAGCGCCTCGGCGCGCTCCGCGAGCCGGTCGAGCGGACCCCAGTCCCGCGTCATCCGGCGAGACGCCCGGCCGCCCGGAGCAGCCCGAGGGTCCGCTCCACCGGCAGCGCCTCGACGACGTGCCCGTCGCGACCGGTGACCGTGTCGGCGCGGAAGAGGGCGTCGAGCACGGCCTCCTCCGTCGCCTCGACCACCGCGCCGAAGAACGGGTCGAGGTACTCGTCGTCGATCGACTCGATCGCGTGCAGGGCATCCCGGCTCGCCCGTTCGATCCGGGCGCCCGTGGAGAAGGCGAGGAAGATCTCGCCGGACCCGTGCCCGGCGGTGGACCCGGTCCGGGCGAGGCCGAGCCCGGCTCGCCGGGCGAGCCGGCCGAGCTGCGGGCCGACGAGCGGCGCGTCGGTCGCGACGACGACCACGCAGCTCCCCCGCTCGGTCGCGGAGTGGGCGGCATCCGGCCAGCCCTCCGCCAGCAGCGCCTCGCCGACACGCACGCCGTCGACGGTCAGGCGGCCGATCCGGCCGAAGTTCGCGAGCGCCAGCACCCCCACCGTGTACGCCGGACCGGTCTCCCGGCCGGGGCCCGCGTCGAACGTGTGCCGCCGGTCGATGGGGCGCACGCGTCGCGAGGCCGTCCCGATGCCGCCCTTCATCTCGTAGCAGATCATCCCCGTCCCGGCCCCGACGGCGCCGCCCGCCACCGGTCCGCGTTCCGGCCCCGATGCATCCGCCAGGGCCGCCCGGACGTCGGCCGCGTCGACCTGGACGTGCCGTGACGCGTTCAGCCAGCCGTCGTCGCACTCCGCGACGACCGGCATCAGCGCGTCGTCGTCGCCCGCGGCCGGGTCGAGCTCGACCAGCGTCGCGACGGCCGCGTCGTAGACCCGCCCGATCGCCATCGAGCTCGTCAGGAAGATCGGCGATTCGAGCACGCCCCACTCCGCGATCGTCGTGATGCCGATGACCTCGCCCGCGCCGTTGAGGACCGCGGCACCCGCCGGCACGCGCCGACCGAACAGCTCACCCGCCTCGAACGGCACGATCGCCGTGACGCCCGTCCGGGCGACGCCGCGGCCGGCGGGCGGCGGCGGCTCGTCGCGCCACACCGTGACGTGGCCGACGCGCACGTTCGGCACGTCGACGATCGAGTCGGTCGGGCCGGGCGGGAGCGTCCCGATCCGGACGCCAAGATCGTGCGGGCGGGCTCGCGGCTGCGGTGGGGTCACGGGCACCTCCGGGCGGGAGACTCGCCCGGTCGCGCGCCCCGGGGAGCAGGTTCGGCCCAAGTATGGACCGGCGTCAGTCGACGGTGCCGGCGACACGTTCGCCCACGAGGAACCCGCGGAACGCCTCGACGGGATCGTCCGAGGTGTACCGGACCGCCCGATCGCCGACGCGTTCGGCCCCCGGGACCATCGCGGCGTGGTCGGCCACGACCCCCCGGCCGTACTCGACCTCGATGACGACGGGCGGGCCCACGCGGAGGAGCGAGAGCTCGCCGGCCGCGGCCCGGCGGACGGCCGTCTCGGCGCCCGCGCGCACCCGGTCCCGGGCGACGCTCGGGTGGACCGAGATGGCACTGTGCCCGCCGTCGGCCTCCTTGACCACGACCCGCTCGGCCCAGGGGAGCCAGGCCGCAACCTCCTCGGCCAGGGCGTCGTCGCCCGCCACCAGCCCGACCGGGATCCCCCAGGCGCCCAGGACGAGGGCGTTGACGCCGTACTCGCCCGTCGGCCGGCCGTCGAGCCGCGTCTCGACGGGCCGGCCCGTGTAGGTATGGGCGATCGTGCCGCGCGGGTGGCCGGCCCGCGCGTGGTAGCCGACGAACAGCGCCACGTCGAAGGACGGCGAGCCGTCGGCGCCAGGCTGGGCGCCCGCCACCATCGACCAGGCCTTCTGGCCCTGGAGCACCCGCGCGGCAGCGTGGAGCTCGGCCGGCAGCAGGTTGTACATGTTCCAGTGGCTGTCGTTCACGAGGACGTCCGTCGCGCCCGCCGCGAGCGCGCCATCGATGGCGGCGTTCGTCTCGCCGACCATGAGCTCGACCGCGACCGGGTAGCGGACGTTGGCCGGGTCCGTCGGGTGCGGGTGGCCGACGCCGGCGATCCCCTCCATGTCGACGCTGATGTAGACCCTCATGATCCCTCCTGCTCCAGGCCGGTCCGGGCGGGGTGACCCACCCAGACGTGCCCGTCCGCGAACCGCTCGGCCTTCCAGATCGGCACGCGGGCCTTCGTCTCGTCGATGGCGTACCGGGCGGCCTCGAAGGCGGCGTCCCGGTGGGGCGCCACGGCCACGACCGCGATGGACGGCTCGCCGAGCGGGACGTCGCCGACCCGATGGACGATCGCGAGACCCGTGACGCCGAACCGGTCCTCGATCTCGGTCGCGATGGCCTCGAGCATGGCGAGCGCCATCGTCTCGTGCGCCTCGTACTCGAGCGACTCCACGGACCGGCCCGCGTGGCGTGCCGCCTCGGCCTCCTGGCCGGGGGCCGGGGTGCCCGGCGTGGCCCGGGTCCGTCCGAGGAACCCGACGACCGCGCCGTCCCCGGGGTCGGCCAGCTGGTCCGCCAGCTCGGCCAGCAACGTGCTCGTGAACGGGGCGGGACGGAGCTCCAGGAGGCGGACCCCGGACCCGCCCGACACCGGCGGGATCATCGCCACCTCGTCGCCGTCGGCCAGGGTCGCGGCCGCGTCGGCGTAGGCGCCGTTCTGGGCGAACCGGACCGATGGGCGACCCGGGGCCAGGACCGGATGCCGCGCGACCAGCGCCGCCCACGCGTCCTCGACCGTCGCGCCGTCGGGCAGGTCGACCGGCACCTCCCGGGCGCCGGCCAGCTCGCGCTGGACGGCGAACAGGCGGATCCGGACGTGGACCGTCACGTCATCCCCGCCACGCGGCGATCAGCAGGCCGTCGCCGAGGGGCAGGATCGTGGCCGTGAAGCGCGGATCGGCGAGGACCGCGGCGTCGAAGGCGCGGAGTGCCATCGTGTTGGCGTCGTCGGCGGCGACCGGGCGCGCGCCCGAGACCCGTCCGCTCCAGAGCACGTTGTCCGCGACGACGAGCGCTTCCGGTGCGAGCCGGCCGGTCAGCGCTTCCAGGTACCCCGCGTACTCCGGCTTGAGCGCATCGATGAAGACGAGGTCGAACGGCCCCGCGAGCGCCGGGTCTCCGGCCGCGAGGGCATCGAGCGCCGGGGCGTTGACGACCGTGATCCGCTCGTCGGGGATGCCCGCCTGGCGCCACCAGCCGCGCGCCAGGTCGGTCCGGCCGCGATCGGGGTCGATCGTCACGATCGTGCCGTCGGCGGGCTGCCCGAGCGCCATCCACAGCGTCGAGTACCCGTAGGCGGTCCCGACCTCGACGATCCGGCGGCGACCGCCGGCCAGCGTGGACAGGACCCGGCCGGTGTCGCGGTCGACGATCGGGATGCCCAGCGGCTCCGCGGCGTCCTCGATCGCCTCGAGGGCGGCGGGCAGCGCCCGGCCGAGGGACTCGATCCAGTCGACGTCGGTGCGTTCGGGGATCCATTCGCGGTCGTTCTTGCCCATCCCGTCTTCCTCCTAGACCAGCAGCCCGGCACCGAAGTACAGGCCCGCCGCCAGGATGGTCCCGGCGGCGATCGACCCGACATTGATGTAGATGAGACCCGTGGCCGACTCCATCGAGCGCGATCGCGCCGTCTGGACCGATGCCCACGACACGACCAGCGGGAAGACCAGCCCGACGATCAGGCGGAGCCAGACGAAGAGCGCGTACGGACCGACGAGCGCCGCGAACGGTGCGACGTCCGCCGGCCCGGCCCCGGTCGCGGTCCACGCGGCGAACAGCACCACCTGGAGGGCGATCACCGCGAGCAGGACCCGCGTCAGGAGGATCAGCGGCGCCTCCGCCAGCTTTGGCGTGACGAGGTACCAGTGGCCGAGGATCATCGCGGCGAAGACGCCGCCGATCGCGGCCGTTACGACCGCCAGCTGGGTCAGGAGCGACACGGTCCCCATCGCCCCGCCGCCCCAGGCGAGCGCCCCGAAGACGAGTGTCGCGATCGCCGCCGCCAGGGCGGCCCAGCCGAGCGCTCCGGCCACGCCGGGGAGAGGCCGTCGCGCGAGGAGCGCGCCGGCCGCGAGCGCGCAGAACGCCACGAGGGCCGCGCGGCGGGGGGCATCCCACGCTGGATCGACGACGACCGGCGAGTCGCCGAGCGTCGTCGGCAGGGCCCCATCGGACAGCCAGGCCAGGATGCCGAACCCGATCGCACAGGCTGCCGTGAATGCGAGGTAGCCACCCGTTGCGGTCGTCCGGCGACGCAGCAGGACGACCGCCGCGTACGTGCCGAGGGCGAGGCCCGTCAGCACGGTCCAGTTGATGAAGGCGAGGTTCTGCGCGATCTGCGTGGCGGGCACGAACGCGAGTGTAGCCGCGTCGCTAGCATCGACGGCACAGGAGGTGTTTGCGCCATGGGACTCGGTCGCGATACGACGTTCACCTGGTACGGCCATGCCTGCGTGGAGGTCCGGACGCCCGGCGGAAAGGTCGTGCTCATCGACCCGTGGTTCGGCAACCCGAAGTCGCCGCGGACGGCCGACTCGGTCGAGCAGTGCGACGTCATGCTCGTGACCCACGGCCACGGCGACCACATGGGCGAGGCCGTGGCGCTCGCCAGCCGCCTCCGGCCGGCGTGGCCGAGCATCCACGAGATGAGCCTGTGGCTCGCCCGCCGGCTGGCCGGTGGCGGCGACGCCACGATCGGGATGAACAAGGGCGGGACCATCGAGCTCGCCGGGCTGCGCGTGACGATGACGACCGCGGACCACTCGGCGGGCGACTGGAACGCATCCGGCGAGGTGCCGCTCTACCTCGGCGAGCCGGCCGGGTTCGTCGTGGAGGTGGAGAACGGCTTCCGCTTCTACCACGCAGGCGACACGAACGTCTTCGGCGACATGCGGCTCATCGGCGAGCTCTACCACCCGGATGTCGCGCTCCTCCCGATCGGCGGCCACTACACGATGGGTCCGACCGAGGCGGCGCTCGCGGTCGAGCTCCTCGGCGTCGACGCCGTCATCCCGATCCACTACGGGACCTTCCCGCTCCTCGCGGGCACGCCCGACCAGCTCCGGGCGGCCCTCGCGGCCCGCGATCTCGGCCACGTCACCGTCCACGCTCCGTCGCCCGGCGAACCGCTCGCGTAGACGCCGCAGCGGCACGACAATGCCGTACCGTAGGCCGGCGGCCTGAGCGCCGGGCTGCGGCTACGTCCGCTGGGAGAACGCAACCATCGAACCCTTCGATCTCGTGCTGCTCGCGTGGGTGGTCGGCTTCGGGCTCGCTGCGGCATGGCTGGCACGCCTGCGGGACCGCCTCCCACAGGTCTGGGCGATCTACGGGGCGATCCTGGGTCCGGTCGCGCTCATCCTCCTCTGGATCGCTCCGCCGGGTCGCTGCGCGATCTGCCGGGCCCCCGTCCGTGGCTGGCTGACCACCTGCCAGTGGTGCGGCTCGGACGTCCGCGGGCGGACGACGGAGCCCGTGACGGTCCCGTCGGTCCCCGCGGTCCCGGCGGGCGGCGACGTCGTGGCGACGTCGGCCGCGCCGGCAGGCCGCAAGTCCGCGAGGGCCGCCAAGAAGGCGGACACGGCTGCGGCCGGTGCGGCCGTCGCGGCCGTCGAGGTCGCCGAGGAGAAGCCCGTGATCACCGTCGCCCCGACCCGTCGCCCCCGCGCGAAGCCCGCCGCCGAGGTCGAGACGCCAGCACCGGTCGCCACCCCACCTCCGACGGCCACGGCGACGACCCCGCCCGAACCGAAGCCGATGGTGGTCCTCGCGTCCGGGGTGTTCCTGACCGGCACGATCGGGCTGTCGCCAGGCTCGCGGTACGACATCGAGACGGACGGGACGGACCTGCGCGTCGTCGGCAGCGGCGAGAAAGGCCGCAAGGCGGTCGCCTTCGAACGGAAGCTGGTCGGGATCGACGCTACCGGCGTGGAGAACCGGCTCATCATCAGCGCGGCCGGCGGTCGTGGCGCGACGGTCCTCGTCTTCATGTCCATCGACGGCGGGCCGACGGCCGTCGCCGACGCCATCGCACGCGCGGTCCAGGCCGCCGGAAGCTCGCCCGCATGACCGACGGCGACCTGCCCGATCAGCCGCCCCGCTCGCGGCTCGCCGAGACCCTCAGTCCCGAGGTCATCTCCATCGGCCTGATCGTCCTGCTCGTCCTCGGCGCGCTCGCCTCGGTCTGGACCGGGACCGTCCGCGGACCGCAGGCGAGCCCCATCGCCCAGGCATCGATCGAGCTCCCGCCCGCCAGTGACGGCCCGCCGACCGCGGCGCCGACGCCGACGCCCTCGCCGACGCCCACCCCGTCGCCGACACCGTCCGCGACCCCCGTCACGAGCGCGACGCCATCGCCGGTCCCCACGCCATCGCCCGCGCCGACGCCCGCGACGTGGGCGACGGCCGCCCGCACGCTCCTCGATGCCGAGGACCGGCTCATCGCCTGGCGCGAGGAGCTGCGATCGGAGCTGGCGACGAACCCCAGGCGCGCCGACACGCTCGCGCGGCTGCTGCGCTCGACGAACTCCGCCGTCGGGGTGGCGCTCACCGCACTGGGGACGCTGGCCGGGACCGAGGCACCGGCCGACCTCGTCGACCGGCTCCAGGCCACCGACCAGGAGGCCCGCGACGCGGCCCTCGCCACCCTGGCCGTCGCGCTCGGCGACGTGAAGGCCGTACCGCACCGGTTCGGCCAAGGTGGTCGCCGCCCTCGAGCCGCTCGAGACACAGATGCGCGAGCTGGCCCTCGCGGCCGGCCTGCCGGACCCCCTGCCGGGCGTCGGAGCGAGCCCGAGCGCCGGCCCGAGCGCCTCAGCGGGGACGCCCTGACACGCCTGGCGCGCCGCCGGCGACGACGGTCATCCACGGGGCGGGCTGTGCTAGGCTCGCCGACGATCCAGCCCGGAACGGTACGCGGAGGTACGACATCCCCACCGTGGTCGGCGACGTCGGGCGCCGCCTCATCGACTCCCTCCCCCTCGATTCGCGGTCGTTCGCGCTCGCCCTCATCGTCGGCAGCACGCTGCTCGGGCTGCTGCTCATGCGCGAGATCGAATTGATCCGCCATCCGGGATCCGAGCACCGGGTCCAGCGCCTCGACGGCGCGATCGTGGGCCTGTGCATCGCCGTCGGCACGATCGTCCTCGCCCGCGCGCTGGACATCCTGCTGTGACCGTCGCGTGATCATCACCCGGAGCGCGGATGCCCCCCTGTCGGAGCGGCTGAGCGCGATCAGCCGGCTGCTCGTCTGGCTGGCGCTCCTGACCGTGGCCGGTCTCGCCGGCGCCCTCTTCCCACTGGTCGGCGCCCTCCTCGACGCGCTCATCCTCTTCGGGTTCGCGCTGACGGCACGCTCGTCGAGCCGCTGGAGCGACGCGGCCACGGTCCTCATGCTGGTCCCGCTCCTGCGCCTCCTGTGGGTGACGGTCCCGATCGCCGGGGTCCCGGCCCTGGACTGGACCCTGCTGATCGCGGCACCGTTCGCGGTCGCCACCAACCTCGTCGCGAGAGCCCTCAACGTCACCCCGCACGACGTCGGCATGGGCCGGCCGGCCGAGCCCGTGATCGAGCTCGTGGTGGTCCTGGGGCTCGCCGCCGCGGGTCTCGTGCTCGGTTTCGTCGCCGGCGACCTCGCCGCGTGGGGCCTCACGGCAACCGATCGGTTCTCGATCCGCGTCGTCCCATACGCGCTCGTGATCGCGTACTCCGAGGAGCTCGCCTTCCGCGGTGTGATCCCGCACGTGCTCGAGCGGCACGCGCCCGGGCTCGGGTTCGCCCTCGCGGCGATCGCCTACGCGATCCTGGCCCTCGGGTCCGGGTCCCCGTTCTGGGCGCTCGTCACCGTCGGCCTCGGGGTCGTGACCACGCTCGTCGTCCGGCGCACCGGCTCACTCTGGGGCGTGATGGCGGGCCACGCGGCGTTCCTGATCCTGCTGACCATCTGAACCGGGACCCGGGCGATCAGCCCGGCGGTGCGTCGAAGCGGCCGGCGGCACCGGCGGCCGGCGACCCATGCTCCAGGTGGTAGTCGTGCCGCAGCGGATCGACGAACAGCGGGTCCGCGAACATGCCGTCGGTCTCGTAGCCGGTGAGCGCCTGGAAGGTCGCGAAGCGCTCGACCCCCGCGTGACCATGGACGAAGGCGACGTAGCGCCCCAGCGCCGGGCAGATGTCCGTGCGGCAGGGGTACAGCAGGTCGTGGTCGATGGTGACGTCCGACGGCAGCGGCGAGTCGATGCTGAACGCCCGTCCCCCGGCGAAGATGTTGTGCGAGATCTCGACGCGGCGGAGCGGCCCGTTGAAGCCACCGGTCCCCCGATACAGGCCGACCGCGAACCGGTCGAGCCCGTCGAAGGTGTTCCACGCGACGACGGCGTCCATGGCGCACCGGAGATAGATCCCGCGCTCCTCCTCGACATCGCCGATGCGCTCGCTGTAGAGCATGTTGCGGGTGATCGAGATGTTCCGGCACGGCCGGTCGTCCTGTGTCCCGGTCTCGATGAGGTCGTTCGAGCCCGTCAGGCGGTTGCCCCGGATATCGAGGTCGGACGCGCCGTAGATCTCGATCCCGACGTCGTCGTTGCCGCCGATCAGGTTGTCCTCGATCGTGATGCCGCCGCTCGTGAAGAAGAGGTTGATGCCACCGGCACCGCGCGACTTGTCGAGGCGCCGGTCGTTGTCGACGATGTCGTTCGCGCTGACCGTCGTCCCGTCGGTCCGGCCGTGGATCTCGAGGCCGTAGCCGTTGTCGGTGACCGTGTTCCGCTCGATCCGGGCGTCGAGCGCGTCGACGAGCTGGATCCCGAACGGGTTGCCGCGCACGACGTTCCCGACGATGACCGTGCCGCGGACGCCCTTCACGATCAGCCCGCCCGTGTACGGCTTCGAGACCCCGGTCAGCGTCAGGCCCGACACCGTCACGTCGTCGGCGCGGATCGTGAGCCCGCCGACGATCTGGCTGACGCCGGACGTGCCCACGATGGAGAGGCCGGGTCGCCGGACGCTGGCGCCCTTGAACTCGCCGGGACCGATCCGGATGACGGCCCGGTCCGGCGCCGCGGTGAGCGCGTGCGCGAGCGTCCGCCACGGCCGGAGCCTCGAGCCGTCACCGGCGACATCGTCGCCGGTGGCATCCACGTGGAACGCCAGGTCGGGCCCGGCCGGCACCCGCGTCGCGACCGGGCCGCCGGCTGGGGAGGCGACCGCGGCCGGCGTCGGGTCCGCCGGGGGCTGCGTGGTGGCCGCGCCCGTCGTGGGGACCGGTGTCGCCGGCGGGGCGGTCTCGGCCGCCTGGCTGGTCAGGCCGGGGATGCGCAGCGCGTACGCGCCGGCCACCACCAGGACCACCAGCACGGCCACCGCCGACAGCCGAAGGATGCTGCGGATCACGTCGCGATCACGTCGTCGAGAGGTCCCCTCGGATCGAGTAGCTCGGGTGCGCGGAGCCACCAACGCCGCGCACGGGCGCGATCCCGTCCGTTTCCGCGAAGAGGCCGGTGCCGTTATCCTGCCACACCACGCGTCAATCGGCGATCGGCGTCGAGCGCGAGATGAGGATCAGCGTGCGACAGCTCGCCGTCGGGAACCGGGTCTTCGAGATCGGATGGCTCCTGCTTGGCGCGGGCCTCGCCGTCTGGCTCCTGACCCTGCGCCCGATCCAGGCGTCGGACATCAGCGATGTCGGCCTGCTCAGCGCGCTCTCGATCGGGACGTGGGTCGGGATCGTGCTCGTCTCGATCGCGTTCGCCCTCGCCTGCGAGGCACGACCGATCACGATGAGCCTGGCCGTCGCGTGCATCCTCGCGATGGCGCTCATCCTCTACGGGACGCCCGCGATCGTGGAACCGTTGCCGCGGTTCAACACCGTCTACGTCCACCTCGGCCTCATCGAGGCGATCGCGCGGGCGGGCCGGTTCTTCCCGGAGGTGGACGCCCGGTTCAGCTGGCCGCTCTTCTTCGCGGCGGCCGCCATGATCTCCCAGCTCGGCCAGTTCGACCTCCTCTCGGTCGCGGCCTGGTTCCCGTTCGTCACGGTGCTCGCCGTGCTCCCGGCGATGTGGATCCTGACGTACGCCTTCGTCAACGACCGGCGGCTCTCGCTGGTGGCCCTGTGGTTCTTCGTCCTCGCCAACTGGGTCGGCCAGGACTACCTCTCGCCGCAGGGCCTGAACCTGGTCATGTTCGTCTGGTTCCTGGCGCTCATCGCCTGGCTGTTCAAGCGGACCCCCGGTCCGGGCGACTGGGCGGCACGGCTCATCGCCCGCACGAGGCTGCCGCGGCAGATCTTCGTCGACGAGATCCGCGGCCCCATCGGCCCGGTCATCTCGCGGATCGGCATGCTGCTGGTCGTGGTCGCGATCGCATTCTTCAGCTCGGCGAGCCACCAGCTCACGCCGTTTGCGATGGTCGGCGCCTCGGTTGGCCTCGTGGCCGTGGGCCGGACCAGCCTTCGCTCGATGCCGATCATCGTCGCGGTGATCGCCGTCCTGTGGGTGAGCTTCGCCGGACAGGACTACCTGCTCGGCAACCTGGCCCAACTGCTCAGGGACGTCGGTGACCCCACCGGCAACACCGGGGCCGGGCTGGCGGGCCGGCTCCGGGGCAGCCCCGGGCACCTCTTCGTGGTCGCGGAGCGGATCGCGTTCACCGTTGCGTTCTGGTCGCTCGCGGTGGCCGGGATCTGGCGGCGCGCGCGGAACGGCTTCTGGGACGTCGGCGCGATCGCCCTCGCCGTCGTGCCGTTCGGGATCATCGCGTTCCAGAGCTACGGCGGCGAGATCTTCCTGCGCGTCTTCCTGTTCGCGCTGCCGGCGATGAGCTTCCTCGCGGCGACCGCCGTGTTTCCGGTCTTCTACGCCCGGTCGCGCGCCCAGACGGTGGCCCTCGTGGTGCTGAGCGTCGCGCTCGCGGTCGGGTTCGTGATCGCCCGCTACGGCAACGAAGTGGCGGACATCGTCGAGGTCGGCGAGCTCCAGGGGGCCGACCAGGCCTACAAGATCATCCCCCAGGAGTCCCTCATCGCCACCATCAACTACAACAGTCCGATCCGGTACCGCTACTTCGACCTCTACGACTACGCCGAGATGCAGGGCGAGATCGCGGACCTCACCGTGCCGGAGATCGCGAAGCAGCTCGACGACGCGCGTGACGGCCGGCCCGCCTACCTCTTCCTGTCGCGCGGCCAGCGCGCCCTCGAGGAGCTGCTCGGTCTGCCCCCCGAGGCGTGGGACCGGATCGCGGCCGAGGTCGACGGGTCGCCGCTGTTCCAGCCGGAGTTCCAGACACCCGACGCGTCGCTGTATCGCTACGTCCCGGCGGGCCAGCCATGACCGCGCGACGGGGCCGGGCCCCGGTGTCGGGCGACTCGGAGGCGGGCGCCGCCGCCATCGTGGGCGCCTCGGCGGCCGTCCTGACGCTGGTGGCGCTCGACGTCGGCGGGGTCGTCCGCGTCGTGGTCGTCGTCGGCTACCTCCTGTTCGTCCCCGGACTGGCGGCGACCCGGACGGCCGGGTTCACCGGGTCCGCCTCGCTCCTCTCGCTGTCCCTCGTCCTCAGCGTCGGGCTGGACGGCCTGGTCGCGATGGCGCTCTACGCGGGGCAGCGATTCGAGGCGATCCTGGCCCTCACGCTGGTCGTCGCGGTGACCCTCGGCCTGGTGTTCGTGGAGCGTCTCCTGGCCCCGACGAGACCCCTCACCCAGCTCGATCCACGGTCCACCGACCCGGCCGTTGCCCCGACGCACCGATAGTCACGCACGAGCCCGAAAACCAACCCGGAGCAGGCTTGACCGGCAACCCCATGGGTACTACCGTCCTCTAGTACTTATCTCTCAGGGACCCGAGTTCGTCTCAGGTCATCTGGGCCAACAATTCCACCGGTCAAGGGGGATCCATTGCTCCACAGCGCGTCGAACCGCGTCCTTCGCGCGTCGACACCGACACGCCTCGTGCCGAAGCACCGGCCGACGGTCACGGTCATCATCCCGACGATGAACGAGGCCGCCAACCTGCCCCACGTCCTGCCGCGGCTGCCCGAAGGGATCACCGAGGTGATCATCGTGGACGCCCATTCCAAGGACGACACCGTCGAGGTGGCGCGCGCACTGCGTCCCGATGCGCGGATCCTCATGCAGACCGGGCGGGGCAAGGGCACGGCCCTCCGTCAGGGCTTCGCCGCGGCCACGAGCGAGATCATCGTCAGCATCGATGCCGACGGCTCGACGATGCCCGAGGAGATCCCGACGTTCATCGATGCGCTGATGGCCGGCGCGGACTACGTGAAGGGCTCCCGGTACGTCCCGGGCGGCGGCTCGGCCGACCTGACCCTCCTGCGCAAGATGGGCAACCGTGGCCTCACGATGATGGTCCGGGTCGTCCACGGCGCGCGGTTCAGCGACCTGTGCTACGGCTTCAACGCCTTCTGGCACGACGTCCTGCCGATCCTCGACCTCCAGAGCTCCGGCTTCGAGATCGAGACCGAGATGAATCTCCGTGCGCACGTCACCGGTCTGCGGGTCATCGAGGTCCCGAGCGTGGAAGCCGCCCGCATCTACGGCACGAGCAACCTCAAGACGTTCCCCGACGGCTGGCGCGTCTTCAAGCAGATCCTGCGCGAACGCCGCCGGGACGCGCTCCAGGCCAGCCCCGCGTCCAACTGGGCTGCGGTCCCGATGGGCATGCCGGAGCCGGTCGCGGTGCCGATCGACGTCGACGGGGTCGACTCGAGCGACCGCGAGCTCGCCGGCGTGGTGTAGGTGACCAGCGACCCAACGATCGCGGTCGTCATCTGCGTCTATACCGAACATCGCTGGGACCGGATCCTCGAGGCCGTCGCCTCGGTCGGCGCCCAGACCAGGCCGGCGGCCGAGCTGGTCATCGTCACGGACCACAACGAACCGCTCCGCGAGCGGCTCGTCGCGTGGTTCGCCACGACCCCGGCCGTCCGCGTCACCCCGAATGTCGAGCCCGCCGGCCTGTCCGGCGGCCGGAACAGTGGCATCGCCGCGACCCGGAGCGAGATCGTCGCCTTCCTCGACGATGACGCCGCCGCCTCGCCGGGCTGGCTCGCGGAGCTCGCCGAGGCCTACAGCGACCCGGCGGTCGTCGCCGCGGGCGGCGCGATCGAACCCGTCTGGGCGACGACCCGACCGGCCTGGTGGCCGCGATCCTTCGACTGGGTCGTCGGGTGCACGTACGAGGGGATGCCGACGACCGTGGCGCCCGTCCGGAACGTGATCGGCGCGAACATGTCGTTCCGTCGGTCGACGCTCGACCGGGTCGGGGGCTTCGTCCACGGCGTCGGCCGGGGGCTCGGGCGCCCGATGGGCGGCGAGGAGACCGAGCTGAGCATCCGGGCGGTCCGCGACGACCCGGCGGCCACGATCCTCTACGTCCCCGAGGCGTCGGTCCGCCACCACGTGCCGGCCGGCCGCGCGAACCTGCGCTACTTCCTCATCCGCTGCTACGCCGAGGGCCTCTCGAAGGCGACGGTCGCGCGGCTGGCCGGCTCGGAGCGCGGCCTCGCCTCCGAGCGGCGCCACGCGATGGTCACCCTGCCGCGCGCGGCCCTCCGGGAGCTCGGCGCGGCGATCCGGCACCTCGCCCCGGCGCGGGCCGGGCAGGCGTTCGCGATCGCCATCGGCCTGCTGACCACGACGGCCGGCTACGCCGTCGGCGCGGCCAACCACCGACTCGGGCGGGCCTGACCGCCCTATCCTGACGGCCCATGCGCGTCCTCCTGGTCTCACCTCGGTTCGCCCCGTCCACCGGCGGCGTGGAGACGCACGTCCGCGAGCTCGCGGCCCGGCTCCCGGCCCTGGGCGTCGACGTCACGGTCCTGACCACGGACGAGACGGGGCGCCTTCCGGTCGAGGAGGCGGTCGACGGCGTCGAGGTCGAGCGGGTCCGGGCCTGGCCGTCCGGCCGCGACTGGCTGGCGGCTCCGGGGCTGGTCGGGCGGATCCGCGGCGCCGGGGCCGATGTCGTGCACATCCACAGCTACCAGACCTTCGTCGCCCCGCTGGCCCTCGCCGCATCGCTCTCGTCCCATGCGCCCACCGTGCTGACGTTCCACAGCGGCGGGCATTCGGCGGGGTATCGGAACGCGCATCCGGCCGGTCCAGACCCTCGCCCTCAGTCCGCTTCTGCGCCGGGCCGACGCCCTGATCGCCGTGTCGCGGTTCGAGGCCGAGGTCTTCGCCCGGCGGCTGCGCATCCCGGCGCGGCGGATCGCGGTCATCCCCAACGGCTCCGACCTGCCGGCACCCGCCCCGAACGTCCCGGTCGAGCCGGGCCTGCTCGTGTCGATCGGCCGTCTCGAGCGCTACAAGGGCCACGAGCGCGCGGTCGAGGCCCTTGCGGTGCTCGCCCGACGCGATCCGACGGCCCACCTGCTTGTGCTCGGCGCCGGGCCCGACGAGTCCGGCATCCGCGCCGCGGCCGAGCGCGCCGGCGTCGCCGACCGGCTCGTCATCGACTCGATCCCCGGATCGGAGCGCCAGGCGTATGCGGATCGACTGGCCGGCGCCGCGTGCATCCTCGTCCTGAGCGAGTACGAGTCGCAGGGCATCGCCGCGTGGGAGGCGGCCGCGCTGCGACGGCCGCTCGTGGTGACCGATGCGACCGCGCTCGCGGAGCTCGTCGCGACCGGCGCCGCGATCGGCGTGCCGCCCGACGCGGACGGCGAGGCGATCGCCGATGCTGTCGACGCGGCGATCGCGGGCGGTGCGCCGCACCCGCCGGCACCGATGACCTGGGATGCCTGTGCCCGCGCGGTCGGTCAGGTCTACGAGTCCTTGACCCGCTGACCCCGGTGGGGCGGGATGACCGCGTGACCCGGGCGTCCGGGCTGCGAGCCGCCGCGGCTCAGGGGACCGTCGACGACTCGAGGGTCTCCTCCGCGAGCGCCGGCGTCAGCTCCAGCTCCGCACCGGGGACCTCCCGGTGGAGGTGCGTGACCATCTGCTCCTTGGCGTACTCGAGCAGCCAGCGGGGCGCGAGGATGGCGCCTGCGCCGTAGACGAGGCCGGACGGGCGCAGCACGGTCCGGGGACTCCAGCGAATGGCCCGGATCACGTCGGTCAGCGCGCCCGAGCGGCCCTTGCCCTGCGGCAGCACCCGATGCTGCGCCGCGCGCTGCAGGTGCGATCGCGAGATCGCCTCGATGAGCCGCCGCCGCTCGCCCAGGGTGAGCCCGCGGACCTCGTCGTGGACGTGGAGCGCATTCTGGTAGGCCAGTCCCACGACGGTGTCGCCGACGCCGCTCGCCCGGTTGAACTGGAGGCGCTGCGGGCCGTCCGAGTCGTCGCGGACCGTGTAATCGAGCAGCTCGTCGGTCAAGTACGCGACATGGCCGTAGGCACCCATCCGCATCGTCGATTCGAAGTCGGCGGAGAGCCCGACCTCGGGGCGGAACAGCCCGCCCGACTCGGCCACGACCTCGCGGCGGACCGCGACGGACCCCACCTGCCACGGTGGCTGGCCGTCCTCGGTGCACACTGCGAGCCATTCGGCCGGGGTGTAGACGCCGTCGCGGACCGGGAACTTGGGCTTCGAGCCGTACCAGACCCGGTCGGCCGAGCGGCCATCCGGGTAGACCCGGCGGCACGACGAGAGGACCATCGCGAGGCGCGGGACCTGCGGCTCGTACCACTCGATCGCCGCGGCCATCCGCAGCAGGCAGTCGGGCCGGATGCGGTCGTCGGCCGCGAGGGACTGGACCCAGTCGTTCTCGCACAGGTTCCCCGTGCGGTTCCAGCTCTCAAGGATGGACACCCCATGGTCGAACCGGTGGTAGCGGATCCGCGGATCGTCGTAGCGCGCGACCACGGCCGCGATGTCCTCGGTCGAGGCGTTGTCGCCGATGACGAGCTCCCAGTGCTCGTAGGTCTGGCGGAGGACGCTCTCGATGGCCCGCGGCAGCCACTTCGAATCGTTCCGCACCGGGATGAAGACCGAGATCGTCGTCGTCGGTGCCGGGACGTCGAGGAGGATGCGGTCGCTGTGGTGGAGCGGCGCGCCGGCGCCCTCGGTCGCGATCGCCACGGCGAGCGCGGCGGGGAGCTGTGGCTCGACCGGGTCCGGCGAGCCGCGGGTCATGTACCGCTCGGGGTGCGACGTCAGGGCCGCCTCGGCGACCTCGCGGATCATCAGGAGGGCCGTGATGCACATGCCGATGAACCAGCCGATGGCGAGCCCGGTCACGTCGTCGTTGACGGCCCCGATCCAGGCCAGCGCGATCTGCAGGACTGCCCCGAAGGCCAGGATCGCGACGGTCCCCCGCATCTCATGGCGGATCCGGCGCAGCGCGATCCAGTGGTCGATGACGATCAGCGGCACCGCGCAGGCCGCCAGCCACGGCAGGCTGGCCCCGGCCTGGGCGACGTAGGTCGGCCCGAACAGGCCGAGCAGCCACGGACCGATGACCCACAGCGCGGCGATGCCCACGGCCACGATCGCGCTCGACAGCGCCAGCGTGACCCGCAGCTGGTGCTGGAAGGCGCGCGGCGATCGCTCGCCGACCGCGTAGAGCGTGAACGTCGCGGACGAGGCGATGACCTGGAGGGCGGTCGTGATGATCAGGGCGACGTAGAAGGCCGCGTTGGCGGTCGCCGACAGCACGCCGGTCACGAGGACCGGCATGAACAGCGCCGGCCCGGTCCGGGCGGAGCTGATGGAGCCGTGCCCGACGGCATTCCGGGCGAGGCCGACGACCGTCCGCCACTCGAACGCGAGCGGGGTCGTCGGCACCGACCGCCGGCTGATGAGGATCGCGACGAACGAGGCGGCGTCGCCGAGCGCCCAGACGCCGAAGATCACCATCGCACTGACGCCGCCGAACGTGAACGCCGCCGACCACGAGGAAGGCGAGCTTGCCGCCCGCGAAGATGATGTTCCGGTAGAGCTGCAGCTCGCCGAGACGGAGGCTCAGCAGGACCTGGTCCATGACGACGCCGGTCGCGGCCAGGCCGACCCCGATGCCGAAGAGCGCGACGAACGGCAGGTTGGCGACGACGGGCGAGTACTCGTTGGAGAAGAACGGCGCGATGACCGCGAAGAGCAGGCCCAGCACGCCGCCGATGACCATCGCGATCACGAGCGCGGTCGCGATGAGCTGCAGCCGTCGACCGGCATAGCCGGGCAGGAACCCGGCCAGCGCGGTCCCGAGACCGCTGACGGTCAGCCGCGCGATCAGGACGCTCGCGGAGATGGTCGCGCTCGCGAGACCGACGGCCTCGGGCGTGAACTGGCGGCTCGCGACCCACCAGAAGGCGAACCCGAGGATCGAGTTCACCACCCAGGCCGCCACCATCATGCCGGTGGTCGCGATGATCAGACGGGACCGGCCGAACACGCCCAGGGCCTGTTCGATCGAGGTCAGGAGAGTCACGGTTTCAGAAGATCCATGGCGAAGAGACGGATGTGGAACGTGCCGATGATCGATGTCGAGGATCGGATGATGTTCCGGTGAGCATACCCGCAGGAACGGGTCCTGCCGTTGTCACGATGCACCGAAACCTGACCCGTTTGGCCCCTGACCTTTCGGCCAGACCCCCGACGGACTTCCGGGACCATCGCCCCATTGGCTTCGGAAGACCCACGCCGGATACTTCTGGCGAGGCTCCACGTCCGCCCCCACGGACCGCTGGTCACCCCACGAACAGGCACACCCGTCGCGAGGCGGGGCCGCAAAGCCACGGGACTAACTAGTCAGCCGGGCTGCCGAAGAGGTGCATATCGATGTTTTGGGATGGAAGCCGCTGGCTCGACGAGGAGCGCCCCAGCCATCGATCGGACCCCCAGCCGCAGAGGAGACGACTGCGCGACTGGGTCGCCACCGGCATCATGGGTGTCGCCCTCGTGGCCCTCCTGCTTCCCCTGAGCGGAGCCCTCGCGACATCGCCCCAGACCGGCCGCCAGCTGATGGCGGCCTGGTCCACCGACAACCGCATCAAGACCGTCCAGGAGTCCAGTGACCGCATCGCCCACCGCGGCACGTGGACCGGGACCGTCTACGCGAAGTACCTCGGCAAAGGCGCCGACGCCTCGGTCTCCGAAGGCGACAAGGCCAGCCTGAAGTTCCGCGGATCCGCGATCTCCTGGATCGGGCCGGTCGGTCCGACGCGCGGCAAGGCCAGGATCTATATCGATCATGTCTACGTGAAGACCGTCGACACCCACGCGCCCTCATTCAAGCCCACTCGGGTGCTCTTCAAGAAATCATTCGGCCACGTCGGCACTCACCGGATCACGATCGTCAACACCGCCACCAAGGGCCATCCCACGGTCGCCCTCGATGCCTTCGTCATCCGCCTCGACGACGTCAAGAGCGCGGCTCCCAAGCCCAAGCCGGACAAGACGCCGAAGCCGGATCCGACACCCGCCGCCGAACCCGACCCGACCCCGGCACCGACCGCGGCACCGACGGCGGCTCCGACAGCCACCCCGACGGCGCATCCGACCGCCACCCCCACGGCGCGGCCCACCGCGACCCCGACCCCCGCACCGACCCCCACACCCGCACCGACGGCGGCGCCGACCGCCACCCCGACCCCGGCCCCGGGAGGCGGCGCGATCGCGCCGACACCGACCCCCACCGCCGCCCCGACCGCGACCCCGACCCCGGCGCCCACCGCGGCACCGACCGCGGCACCGACCGCGGCTCCGACGGCCGCCCCGACCCCGACGACCCGACCCCGACCCCCCATCCGACCGCCGCGCCCACGCCGACGCCGGCACCGACCGCGGCCCCGACACCGACTCCCCGTCCGACCACGGCGCCGACCCCGACGCCGGCGCCCACCCCGGCCCCGACCCCGGCCCCGACCCCGGCACCGCCGGCCTCCGGGACGAGCATGCCGAACGCCGACCTGACGGGCTGGAAGCTCGTGTTCAACGACGACTTCAACACGCCGGTCGCGCTCGGCAGCTTCCCGGCTGCCGTGTCGAGCAAGTGGGGCGCGTACCCATCCAGCTGGAAGGACACCAGCGGACACGGGACGTACTCGCCGGAGATCGTGAGCATCGCGAACTCGACGATGGACATCCACCTCCAGACGGTGAACGGCGTCCACAAGGTCGCCGCCCCGACGCCGAAGCTCCCCAACGGCAGCCTGAAGTACGGTCGCTACGCGATCCGCTTCCGGGCCGACTCCGTCAAGGGCTACAAGACGGCCTGGCTGCTGTGGCCGGACTCCAACACCTGGCCTCGCGACGGCGAGATCGACTTCCCCGAGGGCAACCTGGACGCGAAGATCTCGGCCTTCCTGCACAAGCAGGGCGCGACCTCCGGGAGCGACCAGGACGCCTTCAACACCCAGACCACCTTCGGTTCATGGCACACGGCCATCATCGAATGGGGACCGGCGGCCACCCGCTTCATCCTCGACGGGACCGTCATCGGGACCTCGACCAGCCGGATCCCGAACACCCCGATGCACTGGGTCATCCAGACCGAGACGGCCCTCGACGGGTCGACACCCGCCAACTCCGCCTCGGGCCACGTCCAGATCGACTGGGTCGCGGTGTGGTCGTACAACCCGTGATCCAACCGGACCGGGGCGACCGCTAGGACGAACCCGAGCACTTCGATACCGAAACACAACGGCCGGATCCACGATCCGGCCGTTGTTCCTGTGGCACCATGGGGACACCCACCGCGCCCTTCCGTCGCTCACCGACGGACCGCCCCGTCACGCCCGCTCACGGGTGCGCGTGCCCCCAACGGGAGTCTCCCCATGTCCGTGCGACCCCCGACCCGCCGCTCGCCGGCCCGCCCCTCGGCACGGGCCGCGCTCGCGGCGCTGCTGCTGGCGATCGCCGCCGTCTCGACGGTCCCCCATCCGGCCGCCGCCGCCGTCCGGATCGCCGACCACTGCACCCAGGTCGCGAGATCCGGGGCGAACGTCCAGGCGCTCGTCGACTCGGTCAAGGCCGGCTCGCGGATCTGCCTGAAGTCGGGGACCTACAAGCCGTTCACGGTCCGGCGCTCGTCCATCGGCGTGGTCGCCTACAAGGGCCACACGGTCGTCATCACCGGCAACACGTCGTCGTTCGCCGCGGGCGTCCGCATCGAGAACGCGAGCGGCGTCCTCATCAAGAACCTGCGGATCCGGGGCAACTCGATCGGGGTGTTCCTCATGAACGCCACGAGGTCCCGCCTGTTCGGGAACCGGATCACCGACAACGCCTACGGCGTCGAGGTCCACGGCACGACGACCGGCACGGTCATCGACCGGAACATCATCGCGAACAACGACCGCTACCTCGACGCCTCGCGTTCCGCGGGCGGGCTGAACCTCTACAAGATCACCGGTGGGCTGACGATCCGCCGGAACTCGATCTACGGCAACGACCAGGTCGCGATCGAGATCTACGGCGCGCAGCAGGTCCGCATCACCCGCAACCGGATCGGCGGCAGCAACGACATGATCGAGACCGGCACCGACAGCGGGGTCCCGTGCGACCGGCTGACGATCACCGGGAACACGTTCTACGCGGCCACGGTGGCGAGCGGCGGCGAGGAGCGCGGCATCTACCTGCGCTGCGCCTCGAACACCGTCATCGCCCACAACACGTTCCGGGGGCTCGACCGGTTCGCCATCGGCCTGTACCTCTCGAACGGGACGTTCTCCGGGCCGCTCCACGACGTGTCGATCCACCACAACCGCATCAGCGGCGGGCGCGCGTTCACGATCGATTCCGCGCTGCCGTCGAGCATCGTCATCGACCACGACCGCATCGGCCGGTGCACCGCGAGCGCGTGCCCGCTCGAGGGCAAGATGCTCGCGGGCGTGTCGGGCAAGGGCAACACGACGACCATCGGCCAGCTCCGGGCCTGGACCGGCTTCGAGGCCCACGGCACGCAGACGAACTGACGCCCGCGGCGCGACCCGCGTGGTCGCGCGTCAGCGGATGGTGGGCGTCGGGATCGGCAGGATGAACCGTCCGCCGCGCCGCGCGTACTCGGCCTGCTGGCGGATGATCTCGTCGGCGAAGTTCCAGGCGAGCAGCAGGACGTAGTCCGGCTGCCGCTCGAGGAGGGCCGCCGGATCGACGATCGGGAGCCGCGCGCCCGGGCGTCCAGTGGCCCTGCTTGTGGGGGTTCTTGTCCGCCACGAAGTCGATGCTCTCGTGCGTGATGCCCGGCGTAGTTGAGGAGCGTGGCTCCCTTGGCGGTCGCCCCGTACGCCGCGATCGACGGCTCCCTCCGCGCGGAGCCGAGCGAGCAGCGCGCGAAGGTCCTCGGCGATCTTCGCGACGCCGTCCGCGAACCGCACGTACGCGGCGAGCCCGGTCAGCCCGCGCGCCCGCTCGTCGGCGAGATAGCCGAGCGCCCGGTCGGTCGGGCGCCTCGACGGGGCTGATGTGCCAGCGCAGCGTCCCCCCGTGGAGCTTGGGGAAGTACTCGACGTCGTTGAGGTAGCAGGCCGTGGCGGCGCATCAGCGCATCCACGGCGCTGCACGAGAAGTAGCACCAGTGCTCGTGGTAGATCGTGTCGAACTCGGCATGGTCGATGAGGTCGCGGACGTAGGGGTTCTCGACGGTGATGAGCCCGTCGTCCGCGATGAGCTCGCGGAACCCTTCCACGAAGCCGTTGAGATCCGGGACGTGGGCCATGACGTTGTTGGCGACGATCACGTCCGCCGGTCCGTACTCGCGCCGGAGCTCCGCGGCCATCCCGGTCCCGAAGAACGTCTGCAGCGTCGGGATGCCGATCTCGCGGGCCGCGGCCGCGGGACCGGGCGTCGGCTCGATGCCCAGCACGGGCACGCCCGCGCTCCAGCGCGTGGCGGAGCAGGTAGCCGTCGTTGCTCGCCACCTCGACGAGCAGCTTGCCCGGCCCGAGCCGACCGCTCGCGATCAGGCCCTCGACGTGCTCGCTCGAGTGGACGAGCAGGTCCTCCGAGAAGGACGAGAAGTACGGGTAGGCCTCGTCGAAGATCGCGTCGGCGGGCAGGGCGTACGTGAGCTGGACGAGCGTGCAGGTCTCGCAGAAGCCCGACCTCGAGCGGGAACCGGGGCTCCTCATGGGCGAGGTCCGGCCTCGCTGAGCAGGGCGTTCGCGACGGGCGTCTCGCCGAGCGACAGGAACGGGCGAAGACCCGGCGCGCCGCACGAGCGGCACGCCTCGACCGATGCACCCTCAGGCATCGATCGCGTCGCCCCCGCGCCGACCGGCTCCCGGCCACGCTGGCGACCCAGCGGAGGTCGTCGTCGAGGCGGCCCTCGGTCTTGAGCTCGTTGATGCGGGCCAGGCGGGTGAACCGCGGACCGGTCAGGTCCTCGATGGTCAGCCCGATCCGGCGGTAGGCATCGGCGAGCTCGCGGATGCCGGCCTCGACCGTCCAGGTCGGTGCCGCGGCCGGCACGCGCTCGTGGAGCTTGGCGAAGTCGACCCGGTAGTCGCGGACGTCCGACCCGGCACCCTCGGCGAACGTCACCTCGCTGCCGGGCACGGCGGCCTCGACGAGCTCGGCGACGGTCCGGATGCGCAGGTTGGTATCGTCGCGCCCGACGTTGAAGGCCTCGTCGTGGACGGCCTCGCGGTCGATCTCGAGCATCGCGATGAACGCGTTGGCGATGTCGCGGACGTGGACCAGTGGCCGCCACTGGCGGCCGTCGCTCTGGAGCCGGACCTGCCCGGTCGCGTGCGCCCAGCCGGTCAGGTTGTTGATGACGATGTCGCCGCGCAGGCGCGGCGAGACGCCGAACGCGGTGGCGTTGCGCAGGTACGTCGGGCGAGAAGTCGCGATCGGCGAGCTCGTGGATGGCCTGCTCCGCGAGGATCTTGGATTCGCCCGTACGGCGTGACCGGGTTGAACGCGGCCCGCTCATCGACCGGACGGTCGCCCGCCGCGCCGTACAGGCTGCACGAGGAGGAGAACAGGAACCGGGGCACGCCCGGCCGGTCTTGGCGGCCTGCGCGAGCCGCACCGACGCGTGCGCGTTGATCGCGTACGTCGACTCGGGGTTCAGGTACCCGATCGGGTCGTTCGAGATCGCGGCGAGGTGGATGACGGCGTCGAACCCGTCGAGGTCGGCCGGCCTCGACGTCGCGGATGTCGCGATCGATCGTGGCGATCCGCTCCGGGGCCGGCCCGAAGTCGCAGCCCGATGTAGAACCCGGTATCGAGACCGACGGGCTCGTGGCCCGCGGCCGTGAGCATGGGCGCGAGGACCGCCCCGATGTATCCCTCGTGTCCCGTGACGAGCACGCGCACGTCTGCTCTCCCCATCCTTGGATGTCTTCTCGAGGTCCCCTGGGCGGCACCGGTCCCGCGCCGACTGCCAACCTTAGCGACTCTCGGCGATCTCGGGTATGCGTTCGGTGTCGGCGTGCACCGCGAAGCGCGTCAGGCGACGCCTGGCGGCCCGGGTGGCGGCTCGCTGCCGAACCAGTCCGCCGAGCCGCCGCGGACCTCGGCCAGGCGTCGGGAGCGCCCGGTCGCGCTCGGACAGCGTGGTCGGACGGACCGGCCAGGGGATCGCCAGCTCGGGATCGTCCCAGATCACGCCCATCTCGAGCCCGGGCGCGTACGTGGCGTCGTGCTTGTAGCAGATGTCCGCCCAGTCGCTCAGGACGAGGAAGCCGTGGGCGCAGCCGGGCGGGACGAAGACCTGGAGATGGAGCCGGTCGTCGAGCAGGACCTGCTCCTGGACCAGGAACGTCGGCGACCACGGCCGGAGGTCGACGATGGCCTCGAACACCTGGCCACGGGCGCAGCGCACGAGCTTGCCCTCGCGCAGCTCGCGCCGGCAGTGCAGGCCGCGCAGCGTGCCCTGCCGCGAACGCGATTGGTTCTCCTGGACGAAGCTCGCGGGATCGAGGCCGGCCGCGCGGAGCGAGTCGGCGTCCATCGTCCGCACGAAGAAGCCGCGCTCGTCGTGGATGGGCGCGGGCGTGATGTGGAGCAGCCCGTGGATGGCGCCGGGTCGGGCGATTGGTTCGGCCACGCCGATATGATGCGGGATGTGCCCGACCCGAACCTGCCCGACACGCCGGCCCGGCGCGCTGGCCGCCGACCTCGCCGCGTTGGCGCGCCGCCTCTTCCCGATCCGGCGGAGCCTGACCGGTCCGGGCGTGCGCGAGACCCTGGCGGTCATCGGCGAGCGGATCCCGCTCGCCATCCACGAGGTGCCCGACCGCGACCCCCGCGCTCGACTGGACGGTCCCGCGCGAGTGGGTCCTGCGCGACGCCTGGGTCGAGGACGCGACCGGTCGCCGGGTCATCGACCTCGCCGATCACGCCCTCCACGTCGTCGGCTACAGCACGCCGGTCGACCTCGAGGTGGACCGGGCGGAGCTGCTCGAGCACCTGCACGGGATGCCCGACCGACCCGACTGGATCCCCTACCGGACGTCGTACTACCGCGAGACGTGGGGGTTCTGCGCGGCGCAGCGGACGATCGATGCCCTGCCCGATGGCCGCTATCACGTCCGGATCGACGCGGAGCTCGTCGACGGGTCCCTGACGTACGGCGAGTTCCTGCTGCCGGGCGAGACCGAGCGACGAGGTCCTCGCTGACGACCCACGTCTGCCACCCGATGATGGCCAACGACAACGTGTCGGGGATGACCGTGGCGACCGGCCTCGCGCAGTGGCTGGCGGCCGAGCCACGGCGGCTCACCTACCGGATCCTGTTCATCCCCGGCACGATCGGGTCGCTGACCTGGCTGGGCCGGCACGCGGGCGGCCTCGCCCGCATCCGCCACGGCCTCACGCTGGCCGGGATCGGCGACCGCGGGACGCACACGTACAAGCGGACGGAGGCCGAGGACGCGCCCGATCGACCGCGTCGTGGCGCTCGCCCTGCGCGACGCGGGCGAGCCGTTCGAGATCCGGCCGTTCTCGCCGTGGGGCTACGACGAGCGCCAGTTCAACGCGCCGGGTTTCCGGCTCCCGGTCGGGCTGCTGATGCGGACGCCGCATGGCACGTACCCCGAGTACCACACGTCGGCCGACGACCTCGACTTCATCGAGCCCGCCCATCTCGCCGCGAGCGTCGGGCTGCTCCGCTCGATCGTCGGGATCCTCGAGCGCGATCGCGCCGTGCGCAACCTCGCGCCGATGGGCGAGCCGCAGCTCGGGCGACGCGGCCTGTACGGGATGGTGGGCGGCGCGAAGCGGCGTCGCGCTCGACGAGCTGGCGCATCCTGTGGGTGCTCAACCAGGCCGACGGCCGGCGCCTCATCGACATCGCCGAGCGGAGCGGCCTGCCGTTCGAGCAGGTCGCCGATGCGGCCGACGCCCTCGAGTCGGCGGGGCTGCTCGAGTCGACCGCGTGACGGCCGGATCCGGCCGCCGGGCGGCGTGGCGGACGGTGCCGTCGGGCACCGCGGAACGCGCCGTGTGTCCCCGTGGCACCGGCACCTTTGGCAGACTGCGCGGTACGAACGGCCTATCGGCCGTCGCCCGACGGGGGTACCGGTGAAGGTCGTGCTGTTCTGCGGGGGCCAGGGCCTCCGTCTGCGGGAGTACAACGAGGCGATCCCGAAGCCGATGGTGCCCATCGGCACACGCCCCATCCTGTGGCACGTGATGCGCTACTTCGCGCATTTCGGCCACCGCGATTTCGTGCTGTGCCTCGGCTACCGGGCCGAGGTCGTCAAGGACTACTTCCTGCACTACAACGAGGCGATCTCGAACGACTTCATCCTCACCCAGGGCGGGCGGTCCCTCGAGATGCTCAGCACCGACATCGACGACTGGACCATCACCTTCGCCGACACCGGGCTGATGGCGAACATCGGTGGGCGACTTCGCGCCGTGCGGCGCCACCTCGGCGACGACGACATGTTCCTCGCGAACTACGGCGACACACTGACCGACGCGCCGCTGGACGAGCTCATCGAGACCTTCCGCCAGACGGACAAGGTAGCGGCGTTCCTGGCCATCCGGCCGACGTACAGCTTCCATCTCGTGGACACCGAGGAGGATGGGACGGTCCGCGGCATCCAGCACGTCCAGGACTCGGACACCCGCATCAACGGTGGCTACTTCATCTTCCGGCGCGAGATCTTCGACTACATGCGCGAGGGCGAGGAGCTCGTCGAGGAGCCGTTCCTCCGGCTGATGGCCGAGGGCAAGCTCATGGCGTTCCGGTACGACGGATTCTGGGCCCCGATGGACACGCTCAAGGACAAGCAGGAACGCGACGCGGAATGGGATCATGGCGATCCGCCCTGGGCCGTCTGGCGCCGCGACGACGAGGCCCCCTGAGTGCAGCCGTTGGCGCTGCCGGCGACCGGGATCAGCCTGCTCTGCATCGGGGCGCACCCCGACGACATCGAGATCGGGGCTGGTGGGACGATCGCCCGGCTGGCCGACGAGGGCCGTCTCGCGAGTGTCGCAGTGGCTCGTCCTGACCGGCTCGGAGCAGCGCGCGGCCGAAGCCCGCGGCGGGGCGGCCGCGTTCCTGGAGGGCGGCCCCGCGGCGCAGCTGACCATCCGGTCGTTCCGGGACGGGTTCCTGCCCAGCGCTCACGCTGACGTCAAAGCCACCTTCGAATCGCTCAAGGGCGAGGTCCGGCCCGACCTCATCCTCACCCATCGGCGCGAGGACCTGCACCAGGACCACCGGCTCGCGGCCGAGCTGACCTGGAACACCTTTCGGGACCACCTGATCCTCGAGTACGAGATCGCAAAGTACGAGGGCGACCTCGGCAACCCCAACGTCTACGTGCCGCTCCCCGAGGGTGGGATCGAGCGCAAGATCGAGCGCCTCCTCGCGGTGTTCTCGAGCCAGCGCGGACGCGACTGGTTCGATCCGGACACGTTCCGGGGTCTTGCCCGCATCCGGGGCATGGAGTGCCGGGCCGAGAGTGGCTACGCCGAGGCGTTCACCGGCCGCAAGCTGGTCCTCTGATGCCGGCCGTCAGGCTGGGCGCGCTGTGCTGGAGCCAGTACACGACCTGGCCGGAGCTCCTGGTGGCCGGGCAGCGCGCCGACCGGCTCGGCTACGACACGCTCTGGACGTGGGACCACCTCTACCCGGTCGTCGGCGACCCCCACGGCCCGATCCTCGAGGGCTGGCTGACCCTGGCCGCCTGGGCGCAGGCCACCGAGCGGATCCGGATCGGGCTGATGGTCGGCGCGAACACGTTCCGGACCCCGGCCCTGACCGCGAAGATGGTCACGACCCTCGACCACATCTCGAACGGGCGGGCGATCCTCGGCATCGGGGCCGCGTGGTTCGAGCCCGAGCACGAGGCCTTCGGCATCCCGTTCGGGGACGGCTTCCCCGAGCGGCTGCGGTGGCTCGCGGAGTCGCTCCCGGTCATCCGCGGCATGCTCCGCGGCGAGCGGCCGTCGGCGAGCGGCCCGCGCTACGCCGAGCACGAGGTCCGCAACGATCCGCCGCCCATCCAGGCCGAGCTGCCCATCCTGGTCGGCGGTGGCGGCGTCAACGTCACCCTCAAGCTGGTCGCCCGGTACGGCGACGCGAACAATATCGGCGGCGGGGTCGAGAACGTGAAGCGCAAGGACGCGATCCTCGTCCAGCACTGCGAGACGGTCGGGCGCGATCCGGCCGAGATCGAGCGCACCTCGGGGCTCGGGACCGTGGTCATCCGCGATTCGCGGCGGGAGGCGCTCAAGGTCCAGCAGGCGATCTTCGAGCAGCAGGGCCGGGCAGAGCTCTGGAAGGACCAGCCCGTCGGGACGCCAGAGGACGTCGCCGAGCGCGCGCTCGCCTACCTCGACATCGGCTACCGCCACCTCACCGCGGGCTTCCCGGGCCCGCATGACGAGGAGTCGATGGTCCGCTTCGCGACCGAGGTCCGCCCGATCCTCGAGCGGGCCGGCTAGCTCCCGACGCCCGCGCTCCGGTGCGCGGCGACCTGGGCGGCGGTGAGGACCTTCGCGTACACCGCGACCTCGTCGAGCGCGACGTTGCCGAAGTGCGTCCCGTCGTTCCAGCGACCCATCCACAGGTTCGTGGACGAGGCCGTCAGCGTCCGGTCGGTGACCGTGCCCGTGACGTCCGCGCCGTCCTTGTACAGCTTCACCGCCGACCCGTTCTTCGTGAAGACGAAGTGATGCCAGGTCGTCGTGTCCGTCGTCGTCCCGGTCTCGGCCGTGATGATGCCGCCGTTGTTCTTGCTCACGGTGAGCTTGTTCGAGCTCGAGAAGTCGATCTGGTACGAGCCGGGGCCGTCGTCGATGAGCGCCTGGATGCCCGACGCGGTGTTGCGCTTGACCCAGAACTCGATGGTCAGCGGGCCGTTGACGAGGGAGGGCACCGATGAGCCCGGCACGCCGACATAGCCACTCGCCCCGTCGAGCGAGACCGCCCCGTTCGAGTCGCCGGCGATCGCGCCGGGCGCCCCGCGGGTCATCGTCCCGCCGTACCAGCCCGTGCGCGTGCCGACGGCGTCGGTGGCGATGATCCCGCTCGTGTCGCCCAGCCGCCAGTAGGCGGCCGGCCCGTCGGCGATGACCGTGTCCTTGTAGGAGGCCGCCGGGCCGGAGCCCGTGTAGGTCGCCGTCAGGGTGGCCGCGGCCGCGGCGCTGACCTGGTGGGTCGCCGCGCCGCCGTCGGACCAGCTGGCGAACGTGTACGTCGTCCCGGCCAGCGTCTGCGGGCTCGGGGCCGTGACGGACACGGTCCCGCCCTTGATCGCCGTGTGGTCGTACGGCGTGGTGTGCGAGGCGCTCGCCACGGTCAGGTTGAGCCCGGTCGGCACCGAGCGGAAGGACAGCACGACCGTCTTCGGGTCGAGCCGGACCGTCGTCGAGGCCGAGACGTTGCCCGAGTCCGTCGCGGTCAGGGTCAGCTCCATGTACGACGGGTAGTCGTGGTCCGGGGCCGGGAACGACCCGCTGGCCACGCCCGCGAACGTCTGGAGCTGGTGGGTATGGCAGTTCGACGGGCAGTGCTGGAGGACGAGCTGCCACGACAGCTTGGCCGGCGCGAGGGTGCCGTCCTCTGGGTCGGTCGCGTGCCCGGTGAAGCTGATCTGGTCGCCGACGGACCACGTCAGGCTCGCCGCCGGCGTGTCGATGACCGGGACCGGGGGCGCGTTGGACGAGGACCCGACGCTGATCTGGACGCTGGTCGTGCCGCTCGCGCCGCCGGTGTCCGTGACCCGGAGGCCGACCGTGACCGTGCCCGCGGTCGTGTAGGTCCGCGACGCCGTCGCCGCCGTGCCATCGTTGTACTGGCCGTCGCCGTCGAGATCCCACGCGTAGGTGAGGGTCGTCCCCTCCGGATCGGACGAGGTCGTCCCGGAGAAGTTCACCGAGAGCGGCGCCGGGCCGGACGTCGGGTTGGCGACGATCCGCGCGGTCGGTGCCTGGTTGCTCGAGGTCGACGACAGGCGCTGGATGCGGCCGCCGTCGAAGTCGACGTAGAAGATGTCGCCGCCCGGCCCGGCTTCGAGCTTGACCGGGTTAGCCGCGGGAGACGCGATCGTGACGATGTTGTTGGGATCGGGCAGCCCGCCGGCCGCCGTGGGCAGCATCGCCCAGATGCAGTCGCGCGAGTTGTCCGCGAAGAACAGCGCATTCCGCAGCGAGGTCGGATAGGACGTGCCCGTGTAGAACGCGATGCCCGCGATCGCGGAGCTGCCGATCGCGCAGCCGTCGCCGTTCTTCACACTGGCCTGGTGGTTGTACGTCAGGTACGGGCCGGTCGCCGGCGCCGAGGCGTCGGCATAGAGGTTCTGGCACATCTGGGCCGGTTGGTACCCGGGCTGCTGGCCGACGCCCTCGTAGCAGGGCCAGCCGAAGTTGCGAAGGGTCGTCGTCGAGGTGATCCGGTCGATCTCCTCCCAGTCGCTGTAGCCCACGTCGCCGACCCAGATCTCGCTGGTGCCGGGGCGGAACGTGAATCGGAACGGATTGCGCACGCCGTGGGCGATGATCCGCCGGGCGTTGAGATCGGGCGAGGAGGCGAGCGGATTGGTCGCCATGGCGGCGCCCGTCGCCGGGTCGACGCGGATGATCGAGCCGTCGAGCGTGACCGGATCGGTGCCGCCCCCACCACCGCCACCGCTCCCGCCGGCGAGCCCCGCCTGGTAGTGCGCGAGCGCCTTGGCCGCGGTCAGCGCGGTCCCGTAGATCGAGACGTCATCGAGCACGACGTTGGCGAACGAGGTCCCGTCGTTCCAGCGGCCGAGCCACAGGTTCGTCGTGCTGTTCGTGAGGGTCGCGTCGGTGCCCGGGGCCGTCACGTCGACGCCGTCCCGGTAGATCTTCGTGGTGGCGCCGCTCTTGGTGATCACGAAGTGGTGGAAGTTCGTCGTATCGGTGGTGGCCGTCGATTCCTTGGCGATCGTGCCACCGCCATTGCGGCCGACGGTCAGCTTGCCGTCGGTCGACCCGAAGTAGATCTGGTACGAGCCCGGTCCGCGGTCGATGATCGACTGGTTGCCGGTCGTGCTCTTGCGCTTGACCCAGAACTCGACGCTGAATGGCCCGTTCGCCACGTCGAGGGCGCCGTAGTCGGGCACGCCGACATAGCCGGACGTGCCGTCGAGCGAGACCGCGCCATCGGTGTCGCCGACGATCGCACCGGCGACGCCACGCGACGAGGTCCCTCCGTACCAGCCGGTCAGGGTCCCGACCTGGTCGTTCACGATGATCCCCGACGTCTCACCGAGTCGCCAGTAGGCGAGCGGCGAATCGGCGAGGACGGTCGCGCGATAGCTCTGGCCCGATCCGCCGCTGGACGGCATCGTGCGCAGGTCCTGCGAGCGGAGCGCGCCGCCCTCGTTGGTCGGGTCGTTGCAGGGGTTCTTCGGGGTCGGACTGCCGGCGCTCCCGCCGAACTGGCCGGTGTCGGCGTTCGTGAAGCTCGCGCCGTCGCCGCCCGACACGTAGAGCGCGCCGTCCGGTCCGAACTGGAGCTCGCCGATCGAGTGGCTCGGGAACTGCTGGCACCAGTCGTTGATGAGCACGTTCTCGGACCCGGTCATGACGCTGCCCGATGCCTGGAGGCGCGAGACGCGGCTGCTGACGACGCAGCCGTCCGTCGTCGGCCCGGGCGGGTTCGGGCACGCGTCGTTCCAGACCGGCGCGGTGCCGCCGATCGGCGCGTCGTAGGTGTAGGCGACGTAGACGTACGGGTCGGTCGGGAAGTTGGGCGCGAGCGCCAGGCCGAGCAGGCCGCGGTCCCAGTAGTCGTCGACCTTGGAGCGCAGGTCCGCGAAGACCGTCGCCGTGGTCGCCGTCATCGACGCGAAGACCTTGATCAGCCCGCTCTTCTCGGCGACGAAGACCCGTCCATCGGAGGCGAAGCGGACGTTCGTCGGAAAGGTGAGGCCCTGGAACGCGGTCGACTCGACGAGACCCGGAGCGACGGCCAGGGTCCCCGCGGCCGTCTGCGTCTGCCGCAGCGTGCCCACGCTCGCGCCGTCATCCTCGCCGAGGAACGGGCGGGCGGTGGGGTCGGCCGCCGAGACCGGAGCCACGGGCTGGACGACGAGCCCTGCGAGGAAGATGGGGATGATCGCCAGCAGCCAGAACCCGGTCCGTGTTCGACGCGCCACGTGCCCTCCCCTTCGCAGTCGCGCCCCGGGCGGCGTCATGACCGGATATGGGACTGTCATCGGGACAGGGACGACAGGATCCCCCAGTCGTGGTGCACGCGCTACGGAGCCGAGAGGTGAGGTTAGGTCGGATTTTGTTGGGCGTCAATCGTGATCGAGGCACGGTTCGGGATCATCGGCGAGCGTGCCCGAACGAACGGCGGGCCCGGTCCGTGCGCAACCGGTGCGGCGCCGCACCGCCGGACGCGTCAGGGCGTGTACGTGACGCTGACGGCGAGGTAGTCAAGCCGGAACTGCTTGGACGTCAGCGTCGAGGCATCGACGATCCGGACGCGGAAGTTGGCGGTGCTGAACTGTGCCGGCGTCCACGCCCTGCCCCACGTGTCGGCGGTCGAGCCGAACGTGTACGTCGTCTCGCCGGCGACCGTGATCGCCTGCGTCTTGAGGGCCGTCCAGGTCGTCCCGCCATCCCACGAGAGCTGGGCGCACAGGTTCGTCGTCCCGGTCGTGTTGTTCAGCGCCAGGTCCGCCCTGACCCGGATCCCGTTGATCGAGGTGACCGTCCCCGGGAGCCCAAGGGCGTAGCCCCAGAACCGGTGCTGGTCCTTGGTGACGTCGGGGACGGCCCCGGCGCCGCACGACTGCGTGCCGCCGCTGCCGCTGTTGCCATCATTTGCGAACGAGGAATTGTCGACGCAGACCCGTGCAGGGTTGGACTGGTAGCCGTTGTTGTCGCCGGCATTGACGGTCTCGGCGGCGTTCGTCGTGCACGGCATGAAGAGCGTGGTCCCGCTCGTGGCGTTGGCCGTGTTGCTGTCGACGCTCTCCCAGTTCTGGTAGTAGGCGCGCAGCCGATACCAGAACGGGCCGTTGCCGGGGATGTCGACCACCGTCGTCGTGGTGCGCGGCGTGATCGTCGAGACCAGCGTGTAGGTCCCGCCGGCGCTCGTCGCGCGGTAGAGGTGATAGCCCGTCGCATACGTGTCGGGCGTGACCGCCCACGTCAGGGTGATCGACACACCCCCGACAGCCGCCAGCGTGGTGGGCGGATCGAGGGTATCGGTCGTCAGCGACCCGGTCGAGCTGTCCGAGGCGGTGAACCGCGCCAGCGCATCCTGGACCGGGACGGCCAGCAGCAGGAACGCGAACGCGACGGGCAGCGAGCGGCGGAGCCAGCGATGGCGGCGCATGGGATCAGGCGACCGGGCCGGCGGTCGAGCCGTGGGGCAGGCGATCCGACTCGACCGCGTGGCCGCGCGCGGGACGCTCGAGCTCGAGGAACCAGGAGCCCATCAGGAGGAGGAACCCGAGCGCGATCACGAAGATCACGCCGCTCGGCAGGGAGAGGAGCGCGATGAGGAAGCCCGCGTACGGGATCGTCATCTCCAGGCGGCCGATGACGCCGGCGGCCGGGCTCAGCGACGGGTCGGCCGCGTCGTTGGCGTCGCCCTTGGTCTCGATCCAGATCGCGCCCTCGCGCTCGGCGACGCGGACGATCCGGTGCGTGAAGACGGCACGTTCCGGACCGCTTCGCAGGCTGACGATGTCGCCGACCGCGAGGTCGCGCGGTTCGACCGGTTGGACGATGACCGCGGCGCCGAGCGGGATCGTGGGCGACATCGACGCGCCCGCGACCACGAACGTGGCCCGGCCGGTGAGCGGGACGATCCGTCCGAGGACGACGCCGAAGATCGACAGGCCGATCACCGTGATCAGCGCGACGTCGAGCAGCCGCGGCAGCCAGGTCCGCCAGAGGCGATCCCAGTCGACGGTGCGTGCCAGGTGCCGGGCGTCCCTCGTGGCGCGAAGGCGGTTCGCGCGCATCCGGCGCCGGAGGCGATGCGCTTCGACCGTCGCCCGCACGAGGTTGGCGTCCGCCCGCTCTCGCAGGCTGTGCCGGTCCATCATGGTCGGGGCTCCAGGATGACGGCCGGCCGCCTCCCCGGGAGGGAGAGGCGGCCCGTCGCCGTCAGTGGTCGCCGGGTTACGGGTTGTTGGCCGTCTGCTCGGCGTCGAACGTGAAGGTCACGGCCGACGTCAGCCCCTGCAGCGTGTTGCCACTGGCGATCGGCAGGATCACGCGGAAGCAGAGGACCTCGTTCGAGGCCGCCGCCAGCGTCCGGTCGCCCGCCTGGGCGCCCTGGGCCGGGTTGCCGATGGCGGCGCCGTTGAGGGCGACACCGTTGACGATGGTCGTCCCGTCGAACGCGGCGCAGCTCGTGCCCTGCGTCTTGACGGTCAGCTGCAGCGCGGTGCCCAGCGCGGTCGTCGCAGTGGTCGACATCGCGTACCGCAGACTGCGCGGTGCCGGCGTTGGCGATCGTCATCGTGGCGTTCTGGACGTCGCCGGGCACCATCGCGGTGACCGTGTACGGGACCGCCGGGCTCGACGTGATGTCGATGGTGCCGCTGGCGAACGAGCCGGTCGACGCCGACGTGTCGGTGAAGATCGCGAGCGAGAATGCGCCGGCCCCGAGGCCGACGACTGCCACACCGAGGAGCGCCGCCAGGATGGGTCGGCGGCGGAGACGAGGTCGCGCACTCGGCACCGGCGTGAGGAGAACCTGCTCCTGCACGGATGAACCCCTTTCGCTATGCAGCGGCCGGGTCGGCCGCGAGATCCCCCCGGATCCCGCACATCGAGACCCCGACTACCAGTGCATCCGGGTTGGGTATCGCGGCCGGTGGAGTGGCGTCTGGTGCATTCAACCGGGTCGCCCCCGGCGTCCGACATCGGACGAAAGGCGGAGCCGGGCAGGTACCTTGGTCCCGCGGGCGGTGCAGTACCCGCGGGCCCGGCCGGTCGCGGGATCAGTCGGTCGGTGGGGTCTCCGACCGCGCTCGGCCGCTCTCCGCGAGACGCTCGTCGTAGCGGCGGTCGCGCCAGGCGAGCGCGGCCTTGAGGCCGTCGCGCCGGACGATCTCGTCCCACTCGCGCTGCTCGGGTGTCCCGGCCGCGTTGACGATCGCGCCGAGGTCGAGCCCGGCCTCGACCGCCATCCGGAACCCGGCGGCATCCATCGCCCGGTTGAGCATCAGCTTGGTCGGACCCATCACCTCGGGCGGCGTCCGGGCCAGCCGGTCGGCGAGGGCATCCACCTCCGCGGCCCGCCGATCTGCCGGCACGACGCGGTTGACGAGCCCGATCCGCTCCGCCTCCCCGGCGTCGATGAGATCGCCCGTCAGCAGCAGTTCGCGCGTCTTCTTCTGCCCGATCAGGTAGGGCATGAGCAGCGTGACCGGCGCCGAGCCGTAGCGGATCTCCGGTTCGCCGAGCTTCGTCCCCTCGGCCGCCACCACGAGGTCGCAGGCCATGGCGATCTCCAGGCCGCCGGCGAGCGCATAGCCGTGGATGGACGCGATGACGGGCTTGGGGCAGTCGAGGATGCGCAGCGTCGCGGCGACATCGGCGGCGAGCAGCGCGCGCCACTGGACAGGCCCGTCGACGCCGCCCTCGACCTCCTCCGCGAGGTCGTAGCCGGCGGAGAACGCCCGTCCGGCGCCGTCGAGGACGATGACCCGGACCTCGGGGTCCGCGATGGCCGCGTCGAGGGCGCTCATCAGGGCCGCGATGAGCGGGCCTGACAGCGCATTGAGCTTGGCCGGCCGGTTCAGTGTCAGGCGGACGCCCCACGGCGCCGGCGTCGCCAGGACGAGCGCGTCCGTGTCAGACCGGGCCGCCATCGAGCCCCTCCTCGAGGACGACGAGGGCGTCCACGGCGAGTGCACCGGCCGGCGACGCGATGACCGGGTTGATGTCGACCTCCAGGAGGTCCTGGCGTTCGAACCCGAGCCGCCCGAGCGTCACGAGCATGGCGGCGACGGCCGACCGATCGACCCCCGGACGACCGCGTGCGCCATCGAGGAGACGGCTGCCGCGAAGGTCGTCGAGCATCGCCATCGCGGCGCGCGGCGTGACCGGCGCGAGCCGGATCGCGACGTCGTCGAGGACCTCGGCCAGGATGCCACCGAGACCGACGAGCACCGCGGGACCGAACTGCGGGTCGCGCCGCAGCCCGACGATCAGCTCCAGGCCGGGCGACGCCATCGGCTCGACGAGCAGCCCGCGGACCTCGAGACCGCGCCGATGGGCCGTCTCGAGCATCGCCAGCGCCGCCGCGTAGACGGCGTCGTCGCCGGCGAGACCGAGCTTGACGCCGCCGATGTCGCTCTTGTGCGCCACGCCCACGGCGTTGATCTTGAGCGCGACCGGGCCCCCGATCGCCCGGGCAGCGGCCACGGCCGAGGGGGCATCCCGGACCGCCAGGGCCTCGGTGACGCGCACCCCGGCCGTGGCGAGGAACGCGAGGCTCTCGCCCTCGGACATGACCCTCGTCGGTCGGGAGCCGGACGGGAGCACGGCGGGGTCCGCGCCGTACCAGGTCCGGTCGGCGGCCAGGGCCGGCCAGCCACCGCGCCACGGCCCGACGGCACGGCGGAGCTCCCGCCGCGCCTCCCAGGTCGCCGCGCTCGCGATCGCCGTGAACGCTTCGAGGCCACCGCGCAGGAGCGGCGCGCCGCCACCCTCGGCGTCTAGGAGCGCCTTGGTCTCGGGCGGCGGCTCGCCCGACGTCAGCGACACGTAGACGGGCAGGATCGACGGACGCTCCCGGGTGGCGGCGATGAGCTGATGCGAGACGTCGTTCGCGGTCGCCACCTCGGACGCCAGGGAGCGATACGGGAAGTCGTGGACGAGGACGAGGACGTCGTACGCGCCCGACGCGGCCATAGCCTCGAAGGCGGCGCCGTAGGCGACCGCCGGCTCGTCCGCACCCCACGGGTCCAGCGGGTTGCCGACGTACCCCATCGTCGGCAGTGCGGCGAGGATCGCCTCGCGGGCCGGTTGCGGGATCGGCGGCAGGTCGATCCCGGTCTGAGGCGCCTGGTCGGCGATGAGCGAGGCCTCGCCGGTCGAGACCGTGACCACCCCGGTACGCCCTCGCCCAACGGATCGGCCGGTCCGGCGCATCCCCTCGAAGAGCTCCGCGGTCTCGAGGAGCGCGTCGAGGTCGGCGCAGCGGATGACGCCGGCCGCGTCGAGTGCGGCGTCGGTCACGCGAGCCTCACCCGCCAGCGAACCCGAGTGCGCGACCGCGGCGGCCTGCGCCTGGTCGCTCCGTCCGACCTTGACGGCCATGATCGGCTTGCCGATCGCGAGGGCGTGGTCGGCGAGCGCGAGGAACCGCTCCGGCCGCTTGAACCCCTCGACGAACAGGATGATCGACCGGGTCTCGGGGTCGTCCAGGCAGAACGCGAGGTAGTCGCAGATGTCGACGACGACCTCGGAGCCGCAGCTGATGATCCGGCTGAACCCGACGCGAGCACCGGAGTGGACGAAGGCGTCGGTGACCGACCCGGACTGGGCGATCCCGGCCACGCCACCGCGCGGCAGGTACGGCGAGACGTCGCCGATGTAGGTCGCGGCGTTCGACACGAGGTCGATCACGCCCATGCAGTTGGGACCGACGAGCACGATCCCGTGGTCGCGGGCGATCCGGGCGACGTCCTGCTGCATGGCGGCGGCCGCCTCTCCCCCCTCGACGACGCCGCCACCCGGGATGATGACGACCGGCACGCCGGCCTCGGCGGCCGACTCGGTGACCATCGCGGCCCGCAACGGGTTCAGGGCGACGACCGCGATGTCGGGGCGCTCGGGCAGGGCCTCGAGGCTCGGGTAGCACGGCTGGCCGTGGAGCTCGTCGTACTTCGGGTTGACGAAGTGGCAGCGTGTCTCGCTGCGCATGATCCGGAGGTTGTCGCGGACGGTCTCCGCGATCCAGCTGCGCGGCGATGCGCCCACGACCGCGATGGCGCGCGGTGCGAACAGGGGACGCAGGTCGAGCGCGCCCGATGGCTTCGAGGCGGCCTGCACCGCGGTCATCCGACCACGCGGCCGACGCCACGCTTCTCGAGGGCACGGGCCACGATGAGGCGCTGGATCTCGGACGTGCCTTCCCAGATGCGGTCGACGCGCAGCTCGCGGAAGAAGCGTTCGGCCGGATATTCGCGCATGTAGCCCCGCCCGCCGAAGACCTGGACGACGCGGTCGGCGCAGCGGAAGGCCGCCTCCGATGCGAACAGCTTCGCCAGCGATGCCTTCGCGTGGATCACCTTCGGGTCCGCGCCCGTATCGACGAGCCACGCGCACTCCCGCGTCAGGAGCCGGGCCGCCGAGGCGTCCGCGGCGGAGTCGGCGAGGGGGAACGAGACGCCCTGGAAGTCGTAGATCCGCTCGCCGAACTGCACCCGCCCGGTCGACCACTCGACCGCGAGCGACAGCAGGCGCTCCATGGCGCCCGAGCAGCGTGCGCCGATATGGATGCGCTCCTCCACGAACCATTCGTTGGTCAGCTCGTCGGCCCGGCCGATCCCGCCGAGGATCGCGCCCGCCGGGACCCGCACGTCCTCGAGGACGAACTGCGGATGCCGGTCCGCGAACGTGTGCATGTAGTCGGGGTCGTGCTGGACGCGGACACCGGGCACGTCGTAGTCGACGAGGAACAGCGTCGGCTGCGGCCGCTCGCCGTCCATGACGTTCGCGTGGAAGATCATGAAGTCGGTGTCGTCGGGACCCGTGACGAACCACTTCTCCCCGTTGAGGAGGAAGTCGCCGGTCGCGGCGTCGCGAACGGCCGTGGCGCGGACCGCGCGGGCATCCGAACCGGCGAGGTCCTCGGTGATCGCATAGCTCCCCGAGCGCTCGCCGCGCATCGAGGGGTCGAGGTAGCGCACGCGCTGGGCGGCGTCGGCGTGCATGAGCACGTTGTACGGGCCTGGGATGTACGACCACAGCCCCCCGGTCGACTGGCCGAGCTGCTCGTGGACGAGCACCTGCTCGAGCGCGGACCAGCCCTGTCCGCCGAGCTCGACGGGGAACGAGCCGCCCTGGAGCCGGGCCTCGATGGCGGCCTGGCGGATGGGCGCGCCCCAGTCGCGCGGGACGCGCCCGCCGGCACGTTCGAACTCGAGCTCGCGCGGCTGCAGCACGTCGCGGACGAATGTGCGAGCGCGTGCCTGCAGCTCGAGCTGGGCCGGCGTGAGGGTCAGGTCCATGCCGGCAAGGATGCCCCACGCTGCGCGTGTCGCGACCGGCCGCGTCGCAGGCCGCGAGACGCCGCTCAGCCGGGCTGGGCGAGCACCATGATCCGGATCTCGGTCATGTCCTCCATGGCCCAGCGCAGACCCTCGCGGCCGAGGCCGGAGTCCTTGACCCCGCCGTAGGGCATGTGGTCGATCCGGTACGTCGGGATGTCGTTGACGATGACGCCGCCCACCTCGAGCTCGCCGAACGCCTTCCATGCCCCGGCGAGATCGTTCGTGAAGACGCCCGTCTGCAGGCCGAACATGCTGTCGTTGACCTTGGCGATCGCCTCGTCCATGGTCCGGAACGGGGCGGCCACCACGAGCGGTGCGAACGCCTCGTTCGAGCAGACCTGGGCGGTGGTCGGCACGTCGGTCAGGATCGTGGGCGGGAAGAACGTCCCGTCCGCCACGCCACCGACGAGCGCCTTGCCACCGAGCGCGAGCGCCTCGTCGACCCAGCGCTGCGTCCGTTCGGCCGCGTTCGCATCGACCATCGGGCCGACATCGGTGGTCGGGTCGAGGGGGTCGCCGACCTTGATGGCCTTCGCGCCCTCGGCGAAGCGGGCCATGAACTCGTCCCAGACGTCCTCGTGGATGAACGCCCGCTGGACGCTGATGCACACCTGGCCGGCATAGGCAAAGCCACCGACGAGGATCCGCTTCACCGCCCAGTCGAGGTCGGCACTCCGGTCGACGATGACGCCGGCGTTGCCCCCGAGCTCGAGCACGACCTTCTTCTTCCCGGCCCGCTCCTTCATGCGCCAGCCGACCGATGGCGACCCGGTGAAGGTCAGCAGCTTGAAGCGCTCGTCGGCGACCATCCGGTCGCCGAGCTCGCGGGTCATCGGCAGGATCGAGACGGCGCCGGCCGGGACGCCGGCGGCCTCGATGATCTCGGCGACGGCCAGCATGACGAGCGGGTCCTTGGACGGCGGCTTGAGGACGATCGGGTTCCCGGTCGCGATGGCCGGGGCGACCTTGTGGGCCGCGAGGTTCAACGGGAAGTTGAACGGGCTGATCCCGGCGATGGGGCCGATCGGGAATCGGCGGGTGATCCCGACCCGGTCCTTCGACGAGGGCAGCAGGTCGAGCGGGATGACCTCGCCCGTCATCCGCTCCGCCTCCTCGGCGCCGAGACGGAACGTCAGCGTCGCCCGGTCGACCTCGACGAGGGCGTCGCGGATCGGCTTGCCCGCCTCGAGCGCGATGAGCCGCCCGAGCTCCTCGCGACGATCCCTGATCCCGGCGCTGATCTCGCGCAGGATGCGGCCCCGCTCGTAGGCGGGCAGATGCCGCGTGACCTCGAAGGCCGCCACAGCCGCCTCGACCGCCTCCTCGTACTGGGCCTCGGTCGCGTGGAACGTCGCGCCCGCCGGGGTGGAGGGGTCCGCGGGGTTGGCGATGACGAGCGGGTCGTCGGACTCGACCCAGCGGCCGGCGAGGAAGATGGGGTGCGGCTTGGCGTCGGCGACGATGGCCATGGCTGCGGGCTCCTGGGTGGCCGTAGTGGGGTACCGTCGCATCCTACATCCGGGTCCCACCCCGGCACGCTCACGAGGTACCCGCGATGGCGCATCGGACCGACCTGCGCGACGAGCTCCGAGTCCGGCCCGGGACGCGCGTCCGACTCGAGAAGCTCGATCCAGACCGGACATTCGGGCACGACAAGGCGTCGGCGATCACCGCGACCGACGCAGAGCTCGTCCGGCTCGGCGAGCTCCAGGGACGCTTCTGGGCCGAGGGCAAACGGTCGGTGCTCGTCGTCCTCCAGGGGATCGACGCGGCCGGCAAGGACGGCACGATCAACAAGGTCATGGAGGCCTTCAACCCCCAGGGCTGCCCGGTCTCGAGCTTCAAGGTGCCGAGCGCCGAGGAGCTCGCCCACGACTATCTCTGGCGGGTCCACAAGCGGGTGCCGGGCAAGGGCGAGATCGGCATCTTCAACCGGTCGCACTACGAGGACGTCCTCGTGGTCCGCGTGCACGGGCTGGTCCCCAAGGCGGTCTGGTCGAAGCGGTACGAGCAGATCAACGCGTTCGAGCGGATGCTCGCCGCGAACGGCACGACCATCGTCAAGTTCTTCCTGGCGATCGATCGCGACGAGCAGCGCCAGCGGTTCCAGGCCCGCTACGACGATCCGACGAAGCGCTGGAAGTTCTCGATGGGCGACCTCGACGAACGCAAGCTCTGGGACGACTACCAGGCCGCCTTCGATGAGGCGCTCTCGAAGACCTCGACACCGTGGGCACCGTGGTACGTCATCCCCGCCAACCGCAAGTGGTTCCGCAACCTGGCGGTCTCGACGATCCTCGCGGACACGCTCGAGGGCCTGCGGCCCCGGTACCCGCCGGTCGCGAAGGACGTCCCCTCGGGCCTGCAGATCACGTAGCGGTCGACCGCCGGTCCAACTGGTCGGCGAGATCCGACAGCCGCTCGGCCGCCGCCCCTTCGAACCCGCCCATGGCGTCGGGCTCGAGGTCGAGGAGGGCCCGCTCCCAGGACGTCGCCCGCCCGAGGAGGCCGAGGTCGAGCGCGAGATCGGCGAGCGCCGCGAGCGCGTCGGGCGGCGCGACGTCCGACCAGGCCTCCGTGTAGGCGTCGCGGAGACGAGTCAGCTCCGGCCCGTCGATGGCGAGACCCGTGTGATAGGCGATCGAGCCCATCGTCGAGGTCATGGACGCGAACGGGTGGCCGACCGTCGCGTCGCCCCAGTCGAAGATCCGATCGCCGGCCGGTGGCAGCAGGACGTTGCGACTGTGCAGGTCACCGTGCTCGATGGTCGGCGGGATGCCCCCGGCACCGAGGTCGAGCGCCGCGACCTCGACCGTCCGGGCCAGCGACCGGATCCGCGGCCGGGCGGATGCATCGCCGGCGCGCGCCCAGACGCGGTCGTCCGCCACGAGCGCGTCGAGGATGGCCGGCAGACGCTCGGGCCGCTGGTCGGGCACCCCGGCAGCCAGCAGGGCCGGCACCGATACCTCGGCTCGACGCTGGAGCACCGCGTACTCGCGCAGCACCCGCTCCCAGGCGACCAGGTCGCGGTCCCCGCTGTCGTCGGGGAGGAGCGACCGGAGCGTCGGCCCGCCGTCCTCGGTGATGAGCCACCCTCGCGCGTGATCCGCGGCGAGCGGGTACAGGACGAACGGGACCCGATGCTCCGCCAGGATCGCGAGCAGCGGCCCCTCGTAGGCGACTCCAGGCCCGGTCGCCTTCGACCAGACGACGCCCCCATCGGTCGGGATCCGGAAGGCGGTCGACCACGGCCGGATGTGGGGCTGCTCGACCGGCCCGACGATGGTCCGCCCGAGCTCGGAGAGCCGGTCCGTGACCCAGGCGAGATGGGTCTCCCGCCAGCCCGGATCCGTCCAGGTCGCGACGCCGGTGGGGATCGGGGCCGCGCTTACCGGGACTTCCCTCCGCCGAAGAGCGTCCCGAACACGCCCCGGATGATGTCCTGGCCGAGACGGGATGTGGCCGACCCTGCCACCAGTCCTGATCGCGGTGTTGATCGTCCGCTGCTGGGCCTTCGCCGCATCGCGCTGGGCTCGCTGCTCCGCCGCCTGCTGGCGCTGCGTCTCCCGCGCAGCCCGCGCCTGCGCCGCCTCCATCGCCTTCTGCTGCCGGGCGATCTCGCGTTGCTGCTGGGCCGGGGTCATCGCATTCAGGCCGGTCGCGGTCGTCGGGTCGACGCCGGCGCGGACGGCGGCATCGAGCGCCGCCTGGTGGGCCGCGGCCTGCGCGGCCGCGATGCGCCCGGTGATCCGCTCGTAGGCGCTGTCGCGGTCGATCGGCGTCCCGTACTTCGCCTGCAACGGGCTCGTCGCGATCCGGCCGCGGAACTGGACCTCGTCGATCGGCGCCATGAGCGAGTCCGGCGGCAGGAGGCGGGTCGCCGCGAGCGGCGTCGGGATGCCCTTCGGTGAAGCACGGTCACGAGAGCCTCGCCGATCCCGAGTGACGTGACGACCTTCTCGACGTCGTAGAACTCGGTCGTGGGGAACGTGCGGGCGGTCTTGCGGAGGGCGTCGGCGTCATCGGGCGTGAACGCGCGCAGCGCGTGCTGGATCCGGTTGCCGAGCTGGGCCAGCACGGGAGACGGCACGTCCGTGGGCACCTGCGTGACGAAGTAGACCCCGACGCCCTTGGAGCGGATGAGGCGGGCGGTCCGCTCGACCTGGTCGAGGAGCGCCTCCGATGCATCGTCGAAGAGCAGGTGCGCCTCGTCGAAGAAGAAGCACAGCTTCGGCTTCGGCAGGTCGCCGGCTTCGGGCAGGTGCTCGTACAGCTGCGCGAGCATCCAGAGCATGAACGTCGAGAAGAGGCGCGGCCGGTCCATGACGTCCGAGAGCTCGAGGATGCTGATGATCCCCTCCCCCTCGGGCGTGGTCCGCATCAGGTCCTCGACCTCGAACTCCGGCTCCCCGAAGAAGACGTCGGCACCCTCCTGCTCGAGGACGACCATCGACCGGAGGAGCACCCCGACCGAGGCGGTCGACATCCCGCCGTAGTCCGCGAGGACCTGCTTGCCCTCGTCGGACGAGAGGAACCGGAGCGTCGCCGCGAGGTCCTTGAGGTCGAGCAGCGGCAGGGCGTTGTCATCGCAGTACTTGAAGACCATCGACAGGATACTGGTCTGGGTCTCGTTAAGGTCGAGGACCTTCCCGAGCAGCAGCGGCCCGAACGAGTGGACCGTCGCCCGTACCTGGGCGCCGAGCTTGCCCGACAGCGACACGAACTCGACCGGATGCCCCGCCGCAGCGAACGACCAGCCCAGCGAGGCCACCCGCTCCTGGACCTTGGGGTTCGCGCCGTCGCCGGGGGCCGCGAGGCCGGTGAGGTCGCCCTTGATGTCCGCCACGAAGACCGGCACGCCCGCCTTCGACAGCTGGCCGGCCAGCAGCTGCAGAGTCTTGGTCTTGCCCGTGCCGGTGGCGCCGGCGATGAGCCCGTGGCGGTTCATCATCGAGAGCGCGACCGCGACCCGGGTGTCGTTGAACAGCTCCCCGTCGCGCATCGCGCTGCCGATCACGAGGCTCGGCTCGGCCAGCGTGTAGCCGGCTGTCATCGCGTCGCGGAACGCCTGGTCCATCTGTCCTCCGAGGGGGCGCGAACGATGGGTTTCGGGGGGAGACCGCAAGCGTATCATCGGCCCACCGGCGCCGATCCCGGCGCCCGGAGGGGATGGCGATGCGTGGCTTCCGCGACTTCCTGACGAAGAGCAACGTCCTCGCGCTGGCCATCGGCGTCATCATCGGCGTCTCGCTCGGCGCGGTCGTGAACTCGCTCGTCAAGGACGTGATCATGCCGCCGGTCGGCTGGGCGCTGGGCGGCGTCGACTTCGCCGGACTCAGGATCGTGCTGGGCACGGACAAGACCGGCGCCGAGGTGGCCATCAACTACGGCCTGTTCATCAACTCGGTCATCGCGTTCATCGTGGTCGCGTTCGTCGTCTACCTGGTCGCCAGGGCCCTCGTCAAGGAGGCGCCGCCGCCCGGCCCCACGGCCGAGGAGACGCTGCTCACCGAGATCCGGGACGAGCTCCGGAAGCGCCCGGGCTGACCGCCCGCCGCGCGCGGCCAGGTCGGCCCGTCGGCGTCGTCCGCGGCCGGATACGACCCGAGCACGCGCGTCATCGTCGTGACCGGCCCGAGATCGTCGATCGCGCGCGCGGTCGCGGGGTCGGTCGTGTCGGCGTCGAGGTCGACCCAGAACACGTACTCCCAGGCGCGCTCGCGGCTCGGCCGCGACTCCAGCTTGTGCATGTTCAGGCCGTGATCGCGCGAACACCCGGAGGACCGCCAGCAACGTCCCGGGTTCGTTGCGGACGGCCACCACGAGCGTCGTCCGGCGCCGCGACCCGAGCCCCGGCATGGCGAGCGCCGGCCCGTCGGCCCGGGCGAGGACGACGAACCGGGTCCGGTTCCCGGGCAGGTCGCCGATGCCATCGGCGAGGACCTCGAGCCCGAACAGCGCCGCCGCCCGCGGCGAGAGCACGGCCGCGGCGCCGCGCTCGCCGCGGTCCGCGATGGCCTTGCCCGCGCCGGCGGTGTTGTACGTGGACAGCAGCTGCCAGGGTCGTGACCGCAGGAACGCCTCGGCCTGCCCCAGCGCCTGGATATGGGAGTAGACGCGCTCGATGGCGTCGACGGTCTGGCCCGGCAGCGGCGGCAAGGCACAGGCTGACCGGCACGACCACCTCGCCCCGGATGACGAGGTCGTACTCGAGGAGCAGGTCGTAGTTCTCGCGGACCGTGCCGTTGATGACGTTCTCGATCGGGACCACGCCGGCGTCGGCCGCACCGGTCGCCACCGATTTCGAAGACCTCGCGGAAGCTGCCCAGGGCGGTCCGCTCGACGTCGCCGAAGGCGGCGAGCACCGCGTCCTCGGCGAAGGCGCCGGGCTCGCCGGCATACGCGACGGGGCGGGAGGTGGTCATGGTCCGGGAGTCTAGCGTCGCCGGGCCAGGACGCCGCGACCGTCGCCCCACGCCCGCCGGGGACCGGACGGGCCGACCCCTACTGGTTGAACCAGTCGGTCGTGTCGATCTCGCCGGCGGCCTCGTCGAGCTCGGCCCGCCGCGCGCGGGCCTCGCCGGCCGCCACGGGCGTCTGTTGCGCGCCTTCGTCCCGGTCGCCGCGGCCGCCTCGGGCGCGCCCTCCCAGTGGGCCTCGGCGAGCATCGCGTTGAGTGCGAGCAGGTACGCCTCGACGGACGCCGCGATGATGTTGGTGCCCCGTGCCTCCCCCTCGTACTCGCCGGTCCCGCGCGCCCCGCCGACCTCCGGGGGCGCGACCCGGACCGTGACGACCCCGACCGTGTCGGCGCCCTCGCCGAGCGCGTGGATGTCGTAGGCAAGCAGGCGCGGGTGACCGGTCAGGATCTCGACGAGCGCCTGGTCGACCGCGCGGTAGAGGGCGTCGATGGCGCCGTTGCCCTCGGCCGACGCCCGCCACTGGTGGTCGCCGGCGGCGATGAGCACGGCCCCCCGGCTCTGGGCGTTGCTCCCCGAGGTGACCGTCCAGCGGCTCAGCTGGATCGTGGCAGGGGATGCGTCCGGCATCGGCGTCACCTCCGTGGCGTGGCGGTGGGACTGGCCGTCGCCGATCGCGTCTCGGTCGTCCGTTCGGTCGTGAAATGGCGTTCGTCGCGACGCCGCAGCTCGGCGCCGGACTTCCAGATGGCGTATTCGATCGAATCGGCGAGCGCCGACGCCGATGCGGCGATGATGTTCGTGTCGCTGCCCATCGTCGACCACGTCCGCGCGCCGTCCTGTGAGTCGATGATGACCCGCGTCCGGGCCGCGGTCGCCGCCCCGCCGTCGAGGATGCGCACCTTGTAGTCGACGAGGTGGACGTCGTCGAGCCCGGGTAGAACGCGCTGAGCGCCTTGCGCAGCGCTGCGTCGAGCGCGTTGACCGGTCCGTTCCCGTCGGCCGCGGTGTGGAGGATCTCGCCGTCCACCTCGACCTTCACCGTCGCCTCGGCCAGGAGCTCGCGCCCGTCGCGCTGCTCGACGAGACAGGTGTAGTCGACGATCCGGAACGGGGCGACGTAGTCGGTGGCGTGGCGCCGGATGAGCAGTTCGAACGACGCCTCGGCCCCCTCGAAGGCGAGACCTTCGGACTCGAGCTGCTTGATCAGGTTCGACAGCTCGCGCGGGTCCACGACGCCCTCGAGCTCGTGGCCGAGCTGCTGGGCGCGGATGGAGGTGTTGGCCCGGCCGCCGAGCTCCGAGACGACGAGCCGTCCGGCGTTGCCGACGGACGTCGGGATCGACGTGCTGGTAGCTCCGCTCGACCTTGGCGACCGCCGCCCCGTGGACGCCGCCCTTGTGGGCGAAGGCCGACCGGCCGACGTACGGCTGGTAGTCGGACGGGTTGACGTTCGCGATCTCCGCGACCGAGCGCGACAGGTCGGTCAGGCCGGCGATGTCGCCACCCCCGGCGGGGACGAGCGTGTTCGAGGTCTTGAGCGCGAGGTTCGCGAGGATGCTGACCATGTTCGCGTTCCCGCAGCGCTCGCCATAGCCGTTGATGGTGGCCTGGACGTGCCGGATCCCGGCCGTGACCGCGGCCATCGAGTTCGCGACGGCGAGTTCGGCGTCGTTGTGCGTGTGGATCCCCCACGTCACGGCGGGCGCGTCCGCGTCCGCCTCGAGCGAGCCGCGGACATCGCCGATGATCCGGAAGAGCTCATCGGTCATCGTGCCGCCGTTCGTGTCGCACAGGACGAGCGTCCGGGCCCCGGCCTGGCGCGCCGCCCGCAGCGTCGAGAGCGCGTAGTCCCGATCGTCCTTGTAGCCGTCGAAGAAGTGCTCGGCGTCGTAGATGGCCTCGCGCCCGCGATCGGCGACGAACCCCACGGAGTCCGCGATCATGTCGAGGTTCTCGGTGGGCGTGGCGCCCAGGACCTCCACGACGTGGAGCAGCCAGGACTTGCCGAAGATCGTCACGACCGGGGTCTCGGCCGCGACGAGCTCGCGCAGGTTCGGGTCGTCGCCGGGCTTGTTGGACCGATGCCGGGTGGACCCGAAGGCCGCCAGCCGCGCCCGCTCCCAGCGCATCGTCCGGGCCGCCGCGAAGAACTCGATGTCCTTGGGGTTGGAGCCCGGCCACCCGCCCTCGATGAACGGCATCCCGAACTCGTCGAGCATGCGCGCCACGCGGAGCTTGTCCGCGAGCGAGAGCGTGATGTTCTCGCCCTGGGTCCCGTCGCGGAGCGTGGTGTCGTAGAGGACGACGGGCTGGTCGGTCATGCCGGCACTCCCGCCGCAAGGGCCTCGATCACGGCCGTCGCGAACGCCGTCGTGCCGACGACGACGAGCCCGTCCTTCTGGTCGGCCGGGTCGGCGAGGTCGGCGGTGCGCCAGCCCTCGTCGATGGCGCGCGACACGGCCGCCTCGATGGCCGCAGCCGCGGCGTCGTGCCCGAGCGACATCCGGAGCAGCATCGCGGCCGACAGGATCGTGCCGATCGGATTGGCCCGGTCCTGCCCGGCGATGTCCGGCGCGGATCCGTGGATCGGCTCGTAGAGCCCGAAGGTCCCGTGGGCCGTCTGCCGTTCGCCGAGGGACGCCGACGGCAGCATCCCGAGACTCCCGGCGAGGACCGCCGCCTCGTCGGAGAGGATGTCGCCGAACAGGTTCTCGGTGACGATGACGTCGAAGTCGGCCGGCCGGCGGACCAGCAGCATCGCGCACGAGTCCACGAGCTGATGGCTGAGGGTGACGTCCGGGTAGTGCGCGGCCACCTCGTCGGCGACCGTGCGCCACAGGCGCGAGGTCGCCAGGACGTTCGCCTTGTCGACCGATGTCACGTGCCCGCGCCGGGTCCTGGCGAGCTCGAACGCCAGCCGGACGATCCGTCCGATCTCCACATCCGAGTAGGGCAAGGTGTCGAGCGCGCTCCGGGCGCCCGCGGATCCCGTCGCCTCGCGACGGTCGCCGAAGTAGATCCCGCCGGTCAGCTCGCGGACGATGAGGAGGTCCACGCGGTCGAGCAGTTCGGCGCGCAACGGTGAGGATGCGATGAGCGCCGGGTGGACGCTGACCGGGCGCAGGTTCGCGTAGAGGCCGAGGCCGCCGCGCAGGGCGAACAGCGCCTGCTCCGGCCGCACCGACGAGGACGGATCGGACCATTTCGGGCCGCCGACGGCACCAAGCAGGATCGCGTCCGCCTCGCCGCAGGCGGTCACGTCCTCCGGTCGGATGGCGACGCCGTATGCATCGATGGCGGCGCCGCCCACGAGGAACTCGGTCCACTCGACCGTGAACCCGAAGGCGACGCCGGCGGCATCCACGACCCGCCGGGCGGCCGCGACGACCTCCGGCCCCACCCCGTCGCCCGGGATCGTCGCGACGCGGTATGTGCGTCCGGCCTCCGTCACGGGAGGCCCTCCTCGCTGCGCGGCGAGACGAACCCGACGGCGACCCCGTTGATCTCCGCGCCGTGGAGCTTGTTGACCGCCACGAGGTACGCATCGAGCGAGGCCTCGATGATGTTCGTGGATAACCCGTGGCCCGACACGATGAGCGCACCGGGACCCTCGTCCGACGAGCGCCGGACGCGGACCAGGACCTGGCCCTGCGCGTCCTCGCCCGCCGAGACCGCCTTGATCTCGTACTCGGCAAGCGTCGGGTGCCAGCCGAGCACCGGCTGGAGCGCCTCGTCCACCGCGCTGAAGAGCGCGTTGACCGGGCCGTTGCCGGTCGTCTCCGCGGTCCGCTCCTCGCCCTCGACCGTGAGGGTCACCGTGCCGGTCGCGTTGCCCTCGTGCGAGGAGGTGACGCTCCAGCCGACGAGGGCCACGCTCGCCGGGACCTCGGCGGCACGCTGCTCCATCAACGCCATGAGGTCCGCGTCGGTGACCTCCTTCTTCGCATCGGCGAGCGCGACGGCCTGCCGGTAGATCTCGTCGAGGGCCTCGCCCTCGAGCTCGTAGCCGAGCTCCTTGAGCTTGCCCTGGAGCCCGCGCCGGCCCGACAGCTTGCCGATTGTCAGCTGGCTGCCCGAGAGGCCGACGGACTGCGGGGTCATGATCTCGTAGGTCAGCGGGTTCTTGATGACGCCGTCCTGGTGGATCCCCGACTCGTGGGCGAAGGCGTTGCCGCCGACGATCGCCTTGTTCGGCTGGATGGCGAACCCCGTCAGGTAGCTCACGAGCCGGCTGGCGGCCGTGATCTGCTCGGTCGCGATGTTGGACGCCGACTGCTCGAACTGGGTGGGCCGGGTCCGCAGCGCCATCACGACCTCCTCGAGGGAGGCGTTCCCGGCGCGCTCGCCGAGGCCGTTGATCGTGACCTCCACCTGGCGCGCCCCCGCCTGCACGGCGGCCAGCGTGTTGGCCGTGGCGAGGCCCAGGTCGTTGTGGCAGTGGACGCTGACGGTGGCCGCGTCGCCGACCAGGTCGACGACGCGCCTGGTCAGGATCCCGAACTCGGCCGGGATCGCGTACCCGACGGTGTCGGGGATGTTGACGGTCGAGGCGCCGGCCTCGACGACCGCCTCGTAGATCTGGAGAAGGTACGCGAGATCGGTGCGCGACGCGTCCTCGGCGCTGAACTCGATCTCGGCGTCCCGGCCGAGCTGCTCGCGACCGTAGCGGACCCAGCGGACGGCCTCCTTGAGGGCCGTCTCGCGGTCGATCCGGAGCTTGTGCTTGAGGTGGATGTCCGAGGTCGCGATGAAGACGTGGAGGTGCGGCCGCTCGGCGTCCTTGATCGCCTCGACGGCGCGCTGCGGGTCACCGTCCTTGCAGCGCGCGAGCGCGGCGACGGCGATCCCGCCCTTCGTCTCCTGGGCGATACGCCGGACCGCCTCGAAGTCGCCCGGCGACGCCGCGGGGAAGCCCGCCTCGATGACGTCGACCTTGAGGCGGGCGAGCTGGCGCGCGACCTCGAGCTTCTCGGCAGCGGTGAGGCCGGCACCCGGGGCCTGCTCCCCGTCGCGCAGGGTCGTGTCGAAGATGCGGACGCTCCCGGCGGGCACGAACGGCCCGCCGGGCCGAGGTACGGCGGCGCTCATCGGGCGGCGCCCGGGGTCGTGGCGGCCGCCTGGGCCTGACCGGCCTCGACCTCGACGGGATCGAGGAACGGCATCTGCGCCCGCAGGTTGGCCCCCACCCGCTCGATGAGGTGGTCGCGGTCGGCCGCGCGCAGCCGTTCGAACTCCTCCCGGCCGGAATCGTTCTCGGCGATCCAGCGGGCGGCGAAGCTGCCGTCCTGGATGTCCTTGAGCACGCCCTGCATCTCGGCGCGGACGTGGCTGTCGATGATGCGCGGCCCGCTGACGTAGTCGCCGTACTCGGCGGTGTCGCTGACGCTGAAGCGCATGAAGTTGAGGCCACCGCGGTACATCAGGTCGACGATGAGCTTGAGCTCGTGCATCGTCTCGAAGTACGCGAGCTCGGGCTGGTAGCCGGCTTCCACGAGCGTCTCGAACGCCATCTTCACGAGCGCTGCGGTGCCGCCGCACAGCACGGACTGCTCGCCGAACAGGTCGGTCTCGGTCTCCTCGGCGAAGGTCGTCTCCAGCACCCCGGCCCGCGTCGAGCCGATCGCCCGGGCGTAGGCCAGGACGCGGTCACGAGCGGTCCCGGACTGGTCGCGATGGACCGCGAACAGGGCCGGGACGCCACCGCCGGCGCGATAGACGCTGCGCAACAGGTGGCCGGGGCCCTTGGGCGCGACCATCCCGACGTCGATGATCCCGGGCGGGTCGATCCGGCCGAAGTGGATGTTGAAGCCGTGCGCGAACATCAGCAGGTGGCCGGGTCGCAGATTCGGGGCGATCTCGCTGTCGTAGACGGCCTTCTGGCCGGTGTCGGGGACGAGGATCATGATCACGTCGGCGAGCTTCACCGCGTCGGCGACGTCGTGGACCTTCAGCCCGGCATCGGCCGCGAGGGCGCGGCTCTTGGACCCTGGCGCCAGCCCGACCACGACGTCGACCCCGGATTCGTGCAGGTTCAGGGCATGCGCGTGGCCCTGCGAGCCATACCCGATGATGGCCACAGTCTGTCCGGCCAGGGCCGTCGGATCAGCGTCCCGGTCGTAGTACATCTTCGCCGTCATCGCTTGAGTGCCTCCTCGATCGAGCCTGAGCCACGCGCCATCACGACGGCGCCGGTGCGTACCAATTCCTTGATGCCGTAGGTCCGGACGAGCGCGACGAAGGTGTCGATCTCGGTCTCGGTGCCGCTGACCTCCACGACCACCGAGCCGTCCGCGAGGTCGACGACCCGGCCGCGCGACAGCTCGACCAGGCGCAGGACCTCGGCGCGGTTCGACTCGGTCGCCCGGATCTTCACGAGCGCGAGCTCGTGCTCGACGGTCGGCTCCGAGGTGACGTCCTGGACCTTCAGGACGTCGATGAGCCGGTAGAGCTGCTTGGCGGCCTGCTCGACCGCGACGTCGTCGCCATGGAGCGTGATGGTCATCCGGCTCACGTCGGGCTGGTCCGTGTGGCTGACCGCGAGCGAGTCGATGTTGAAGTTCCGGGCTCGCATCAGGCTTGCGACGCGGTTCAGGACGCCCGGCTTGTTCAGCACGATCGCGATGAGGACGTGACGGCGGTGCTCGCCCCCGCCGGGAAGGGCGCGGGCCGGCGGCGCGGCGTGTGCCGGCGCCGCCGCCGGGGCCGCCGCTGTCGGGCCCGCGGCGGCCGGGGTGCCGGGCAGCTGCCCGTTGGTGTCCGGATCGGCGCTCATTCGTCCGCCCCGCCCCACTTCTCGATGAGGTCGGAGAGGCCCTTGCCGGCGGGCATCATCGGGAACACGTTCTGCTCCTCGGCGATCTCGAACCAGATGAGCGCCGGACCGTCGACGGCCTGCGCCGCCGTGATGACGGCATCGACCTCGTCGGGGGTCCGGGCGCGGAACGCGGGGATGCCGAAGGCGTCCGCGAGCTTCGCGAAGTCCGGACCGGGCAGGCTCGCCGAGTGATAGTTGCCCCCGTAGATGATCTCCTGCCACTGGCGGATCATCCCGAGCTTCTTGTTGTCGAGTAGGGCGATCTTGACCGGGATGTGGTCGGCCACGCACGTCATCAGCTCCTGGAACGTCATCTGGAACCCGCCGTCGCCCGTGATCGCCCAGGTCTCGCGATCGGGACGGCCGAGCGCGGCGCCCATCGCCGCCGGGAGGCTGAAGCCCATCGTGCCCAGCCCGCCGGAGCTGACGTGGGTGTTCGGGTGGCGGAACCCCGTGTACCGGGCCAGCCACATCTGGTTCTGGCCCACGTCGGCGACATAGGTCGCGTCGTGGTGGGTCAGCTCGCCGATCCGCTCGACAACGTAGTCGGCCGAGAGGAGCCCGTCGCGCCACGCGCCCGAGCCGTGCCAGCTGGACGCGACCGAGTCGGTCTTCCACTCGGCCAGCTGCTCGAAGTAGGCCTGGCGGGTCCCTGGATCGACGGCGGCGGACAGCCTGGTCAGCTCGGTCAGGACTCGTCTCGCGTCGCCCACGATCGGCACCTCGACCGCGACGTTCTTGCCGATCTCGGCCGGGTCGATGTCCGCGTGGATGATCCGCGCATACGGGGCGTAGGTCCGGACGTTGCCGGTCACCCGGTCGTCGAACCGCATCCCGATGGCGATGAGCAGGTCGGCCGTCTGGATCGCCCGATTGACGTGCTTCCAGCCGTGCATGCCCATGTACCCATAGGCGAGCGGGTGGGTCTCGTCCATCGCCCCGATGCCGAGCAGGGTCCAGGCCACCGGGATCTGCGTCTTCTCGGCGAACTCGCGCAGCTCGTCCCAGGCCTCCGCGTGAAGCACGCCGTGCCCCGCGAGGATGACCGGCCGCTGCGCCTTCGCGATCTCGGCGGCGGCGAGCTTCAGCTGGCGCGGGTGGCCGTCCATGTTGGGGCGGAACCCCGGCAGCCCGGCGATGACTTCCTCCTCGGTCGGATGCTGGGCGCGGGTCTCCTGCTGGAGCGCGTCCTTGGTGATGTCGATGTGGACGGGCCCGGGCCGGCCGGTCCGCGCGATGTGGAACGCCTCGGCGACGACGCGCGGGAGCTCGTCCGCGTCGCGGACCAGGTAGTTGTGCTTCGTCATCGGCAGGGTGATGCCGTTGATGTCGATCTCCTGGAAGGCGTCCTTGCCGATGAGCACCCCGGGGACGTTGCCCGTGATGGCCACCATCGGCACCGAATCGAGCAGCGCCGTCCCGATGCCGGTCACGAGGTTCGTGGCCCCCGGGCCGGACGTGCCCATGCACACCCCGACGCGGCCGGTGACCCGTGCGTAGCCGTCCGCGGCGTGCGCGCCGCCCTGCTCGTGGCGGACGAGGATGTGGCGGAGCTCCGGGTAGTCGCCGAGGACGTCGTAGAGCGGGAGGATGACGCCGCCGGGATAGCTGAAGAAGACCTCGACCTCCTGGCGCAGCAGCGCCTCGAGGAGGACGTCGGCGCCGATCCGCGTGCGCTTGAGGTCGCGGGCCTCATGGAGCATCCCCTTGCGGGCGCGTTCGACCGCGGCGGCCTCCGGTGTCCCGTCGCCGGGCACGTGGCTCCGACGGATCGCGGCCGCCCTCGGCGGTGTCGGTGGATCGGTCCTCGTCGTCATCGGGTCCCTCGAACTTGTCGTGAACATACGAAGACCCTCGCCTCCCGGCGAGGGTCCCTTCGGTTGTCGGTGGTGTCGGGCGCCGCTAGCGCTCGTTCCTCCGCGTTCCTCCGTTCTCCCGCCGGGAGCCGGTAATAAGGCCGAGAAGGCCTTCAAGGCTCAGAAGCGAGCGAAGCAGCGCGAGGAGGGATACGTCGGCCAGACCGGTCGATCCGATAGGCATATGGACGCGTCGACCATCCGTCGTCACCACGACGGCGACCTGGCGTCGATCCTGCCGATCGAAATGGCCCAATGTGGCCTCCCGGTAACGCCTCATCACCCGATGGACGGGCGACGTGGGGCGCAGTCTACGAGCCGAAACGGCATCGTGCAACTCCCAGTTCATGTCGGCATCGTGCGGAGCCGCTCGATGAGCCAGTCGGCGCCCTTCGAGAGACCGGCGAGGTCGATCGGTTCGGAGGACGGCCGGTCCGTCGGGCGACCCAGCAGGTACCCCTGGCCGGCGCCGATCCCGAGCGATCGGACGACGTCGAGCTGGGCCGGGGTCTCGATGCCCTCGGCCACGACCAGCGCGCCCCAGCGGTCCGCGAGGTCGCGCAGCGTCTTGACGATCTCGAGCGAGGTGTCCCGGACGGCCCCGCCCTGCACGAGCGACAGGTCGATCTTCACGATGTCGAAGCGCAGCTGGCTGAGCAGGCGAAGCCCCGCGTTGCCGGCGCCGACGTCGTCGGCGGCGAGGCGGATACCGGCGACCCGGCAGGCCTCCACGGCACGTCGCAGGCGGTCGAGGTCCTCGACGGCCTCGCGCTCGGTCAGCTCGAGGACGATGTTCCGCGGGTCGAGCCCATGCCGGACGATCATCCGCAGCAGCGCGTGGACGCTGAAGTCATCGCGCTCGAGGGTCCGCGGCGAGAGGTTGACGGTCAACGAGCCTGGGAGGCGCAGCCTTGCGGCGGTCTCCATGACGGTGTTCAGGCAGGCGATGTCGAGCTCGCCGGTCCGGCCGGTCGCCTCGGCCGCCTCGAACATCGTCCCCGGGTCCGCGAACCCGCTGTCGGGCAAGGGCCGGACCAGGCCCTCGAAGCCGCGCGGGATGCCCGTGGCGAGGTCGTAGATCGGCTGGAAGACCGCCCGGATCGCCCCGGTCGCGGCGACCTGCGCCACGGCCGCGGACAGTTCGGCGGGCGGCCGCTCGGCCGCCGGGCCGTCGTGCATCGTCGGGTCGTAGATCGTCACGCAGGTCCGGCCGTGGCGCTTACTCCAGTAGAGCGCGGCATCCGCCTGGCGGTACAGGGCCTCGCGGTCGCGCGCGGGCGTCGGGCCCGCGCTGATGCCCGCCGAGAACGAGACCGTGTGCTCGAACCCGCGGCCCGACTCGCCGTCGAGGCAGGCCGCCAGGAGCCGACGGACCGTCACCTGCGCCTGACCGGTGTCCGTGTCCGGCAGGACGAGCGCGAACTCGTCGCCGCCGACCCGGAACGCCCGGTCCGAGCGCCGCAGGTAGGACGCGATGGTTGTCGCGGCCTGTCGCAGCACCTGGTCGCCCGCCGCGTGGCCGCTCGAGTCGTTGATCTTCTTGAAGTCGTCGAGGTCGACGATGGCGAGGGCCATCGGGCGACCGGAGCGGACCGACAGCGCCCACTGGCGCTCGACATCCTCCTGGAAGGCTCGGTGATTGCCGAGGCCGGTCAGGGTGTCGCGGAGGGCCTCGGCCCGGGCACGGTCGTACGCATCCTCGAGGATGCGGTGGGCCTCCTCGAGACGCTGGGCCGGCTCGAGGACGCGACGGGCGAGCCAGACGGTGAGCAGCCCCAGCAGGAGGGCGAGCCCGAGGATGGCCACGGTGGGCACGACGAGCGACGTGCCATGGCCGGACGCCACGCCGTAGATGAACGGTGCCGCGATCAGGATGGGGATCGCGAACATCGTGATGAGGGCGAGGAACAGCCGCAAACGGACGAGTCGAAGGTTGGTCGACTCGCCGAGGAGGGGCTCCGAGCGGTCCCGGTCGTGAAGGATGAGCGCTGTCCTCCCAGCTTGGGAGGTTGGTTATAGTCCGTTGGGGTTGCCGCGAGGGGCGGGTCCTTGGTACGGGTGCCGATAGGACCAACGGTCGCCGCATGGGGTCAACGGGCCGCGACGCGCGCTCGTCGGAGGCGGGCGCAGGCACGAGGAAAGGCCGCCGGAAGCCGGCGGCCTTTCGACCAGTTGCGCGCGCGCTGGCGTTACCAGCGGTGGCCGGCCTCCAGGACGAAGGCCGTGCTCGCGAGCATCGAGAGTGCGATGAGGAGGCGGAAGACCTGTGCCTTGAAGAGCTGCTTCTTCATGGCACTAATCCCACCGCATCCCCGCGCCGATCGTCAGGGCCACCGATGCAAGCAGCACCAATGCCCAGGTGAAGCGCGCCAGGTTCGCCTTCACGTAGTCTCTCCTTCACGAAGGAAACCGACACACCCATCTGATCGGCAACCGGGCGGTCTCTGTCCGAGATCCCTGGTTTTGCGTCCCCGCCTCACGACGGGTTTGCCCTGGACGACCGTACGAGTGAGACGACACATGTCGTCATGGGACGAACGGTAGGTCGGGCGTGAGTACCATCCCATGACCCGACAGTACTAAGGTCCCCGCTGTTCGGGGGAGTTGCCGACGGGCACCGAGGGCGGGCGGGCGGCCCGGCGCATGGCCAGGACGATCGTGACGACGATGCCGGCCGCGATGATGATGTCGCCGACGCTGAACACGTTCGCGAATGGCATGCCGGGCGGCATCGCGAACACATCGGTGAGGAACCGGAGGGCCGGGTCCGCGACGACCGAGCTGTTCGAATAGACCGTCGGGTCGGCCTTGCCGAGCGCGGCCAGCGCGGCTGGGTCCGCCGGCATGTAGCCGCCGTTCGCGACGATCGCGAGCAGATTGCAGGCAGCACCGACGGCGACGATCGGCATGCCCGGGATCGCCCGGTCCGCGAGCACGGCCGCGAGCACGACCGCGGTCGACACGACGTAGATGACCGGGCCGTAGGCGCCGATCCGCTCGCTCACCGGCCCCGAGAAGAGGATCACCTGGACGAGGAGGGCACCCACGATCAGCCACGACCAGCGGAAGTGCAGCTCCCCGAGACCGGCCGGCCGGCCCCCGGTCAGCAGGCCGAGGGCGAGCCCGATGACGACGGCATACAGGATGAACATCGCTGTCGTTGCGCGATCGTCGCTACGGGAGGATGCGGTCGGGGATGAGGCTCGCCGAGAACTGGCCCGGCGGCGGCGCGACCGGGACCTCGGCACGGTGGAACACCGGTCCCTTCCCAGTGTCCGCCTTGGCCTGCAGCAGCTCGGCCGTCGTCTCGGCGTTCTCGGGCCGGGCGAACAGGAAGCCCTGCCCGAGCTCGCACCCGAGCTCGCGCAGGCGGGCGAGCTGACGCGGCTCCTCGATCCCCTCGGCGATGACCGTCAGCCCGAGGGTCCGGCCGAGCGCGACGATCGCCGCGGCGAACGCCCACTCCTCCTCGCTGTCGGCGGGTCCGATGAACTCGCGGGCGATCTTGAGCATGTCGACGCGGAAGCGGCGCAGGTAGCCGAGCGATGAGTAGCCCGTCCCGAAGTCGTCGATCGCGACCCGGACGCCGAGCTCCCGGATCGCCTCGAGGCGGCCGATGGTCGTCGACGTGTCGCGGAACAGGACCGTCTCGGTCATCTCGAGCGCGAGACGGGAGGGCTCAAGACCGGTCGCCTCGAGGATCGCCCGCAGGTCCTCGACGAACGTGGCCTCCTGGAGCTGCTGGGCCGACAGATTGACGGTGACCCCAGGGGCCGATCCGGGAGGTCCGAACGACGACCAGCGCGCGGCCTGGCGACACGCCTCCGCGAGCACCCAGCGGCCGAGCGGCAGGATGACGCCGGTCTCCTCGGCGAGCGCGATGAATGCGTCGGGACCGACGAGGCCGCGCGTCGGATGCTGCCAGCGGACGAGCGCCTCCACCCACATGACCCTCGCGGACCGGAGGTCGAAGATCGGCTGGAAGTGGACCTCGAGGTCGCCCGCCCCGAGGCCGCGGGACAGCTCCGCGCTCAGCTGGCTGCGAGCGACGATCGCGGCGTGCATCATCGGCTCGAAGATCGCGACGCGGTTCTTCCCGGACGACTTGGCGCGGTACATCGCGACGTCCGCGTTCCGGAGCAGGTCGTCCGCGCGCTCGGTGTCGACGCGGGCGGCCGCGAGGCCGATGCTGGCGCCGATCGACGTCTCCTGCCCGGCCACCGGGAACGCGACCCGGAGGGCGTCGATGATCCGCTCGCCGACGCTCATCGAGCGCTTGAGGTCCGGCTCGTCCTCGAGGAGGACCGCGAACTCGTCGCCACCGAGCCGGGCGGCCAGGTCGTCCGCGCGCAGCACGCCCCGCAACCGCTCGGCGACGTCGGCCAGGAGCCGGTCGCCGGCGGCGTGACCGAAGGTGTCGTTGACGACCTTGAAGTCGTCGAGGTCGAGGAACAGGACCACCGGGACGCCGGTCGCGGCGCGGTCCGCCAGCCGGGCGCCGACGCGCTCGAGGAACAGGCTCCGGTTGGCCAGACCCGTCAGCGCGTCGTGGTACGCCTGATGGCGCAGCTGCTCCTTGAGGCGGGAGAGCTCGGCCAGCGACTGTTCGAGGTGCCCGTTCTCGAGGGCGACGGCCGCCTGGTTGGCGAGCGTCTCGAGCAGCCGGAGGTCGTCCTCGCTGAAGGTCGTGCCCTCGGTCAACCGGTTCCCGATGAGGATGGATCCGATGAGCTCGGCTTCGCCGCGGAGCGGGCCGACCATCCCGTGACGGACGGTCGAGTCGTCGGCTCGCGTCGGCTCGTAGAAGAACGGCCCCGTCGCCTGCCGGACCCGGGCGTGCATCGGGTCGTCGGCGAACCCGAGGACCGGCACCATCACCTCCGGCTCGCCGTCGTGCCAGGAGCTCGTCCTGAGCGCCTCGCCGCCGCCGCGCGGATACAGGACGATCTCCGCGAGCTCGGCGCGGAACATCGCACGGGCGTGCCCGAGCAGCGCCACGAGCGTGGAATCCAGCTCCGGCGAGTGCTGCAGGATGCGCGACGACTGGTAGAGCAGCTCGAGCCGCTCGTGCTTCTCGCGCTCGGACACGTAGGCCCGGTAGGCCACGAACACGATGACGAGCGGCAGGGCCAGCAGCCACAGGAGCGTCGGGTCGAGCCACAGGATCGAGACCGCGAGGAGCGCCAGGCTGGTGTTGGCCAGCGCGACCATGCTCCCGAACCGGATCATCTCGGGCAGCTTCTCGAACTGCGGTGCGCCACCGGAGACCGTGATGACCGATGCGATCGTCAGGGCGCTCAGGACGGTGGCGGACATCGTCGCGGCGAAGGCGGCGACCCAGTCGCGGATGTCGGGCGTGCTGTCCATGTCGGCGATGGCGTAGAGGACCGTCAGTGAGACGACCGCGACGAGCCCGAAGTTCGCGAGGTTGAACGCGATCTTGATGGCCCGCTGGCGGGACCCGAGCATCAGCGCCGCCGCGGAGCCGACGAGGACCGCAAGGATGTATTCGGGCGGGGTCAGGAAGAAGAACCCGATGACGGCCGGGAACTCGCTCAGCGAGAACGAGTGGGTCTCGCGCCGGAAATGGACCTCGACGACCTTGAGCTCCGCGACCATGAAGGCGAGGGCCAGGACGGGCCACGGGATGTGCAGCAGGACCTGCGGTCCGGGCCGGCCCTGGAGGGCCACGAGGTAGATCGCGACCGCGGCCACCGACAGGGTCAGCGTCATGAGCCAGATCCGGATGGAGACGGGCGTGACGAATGGGAGCCCGGTGCGCATGCGCACCGAACGAGCCCCGCGGGGGCCGTTCGCGTCGGCGCTCTCGTCCTGTCTGATCATCCCTCGGCCACGGACCGTGGTCCCCGGTCCCGGGGTCGACCACGTGGCGTCCTGCGACATACCGACAAGGTCGTAGGCCCGTTGTACCGGAGGCCTCGCCGCGCGGCACCCCATTGGAGGTACTACCCCCGACCAGGACCATCGGTGCAGTGGTGTCGCGACCCCGGAACGGCGCCCGCTGGTACGCTGTCAAATCGCATCGTCCGACCCGCAGGAAGAGCCACGCCCCGATGACCGAACCGCGCACCATCGTCTCGAAGATCTGGGACGACCACGTCGTCACGCAGGACCCGAGCGCCCCCGCGGTCCTCGCCGTCGACCTCCATCTGGTCCACGAGGTCACGAGCCCGCAGGCCTTCTCCGGTCTCCGGGCGCGCGGCCTGACGGTCCGACGTCCGGGCCAGACGGTGGCGACCGCGGATCACTCGGTCCCCACGACGCCGCGCGACCTGCCGATCCTCGACGAGATGGCCGCGGCGCAGGTCCGTCAGCTCGAGGCCAACTGCGCCGAGTTCGGGATCCCGATGCACGGGATCGGCGATCCGAGCCAGGGCATCGTCCACGTCATCGGGCCGCAGCTCGGGCTGACCCAGCCGGGCATGACGATCGTCTGCGGCGACTCCCACACGAGCACGCACGGCGCCTTCGGGGCACTCGCGTTCGGGATCGGGACGAGCGAGGTCGAGATGGTCCTCGCGACCCAGACCCTGCTCCAGCGCGACCCGAAGACCTACGAGGTGCGCGTCGACGGCCGGCTCGCCCCGGGGTCAGCGCCAAGGACATCATCCTCAACCTGATCTCGCGGATCGGCATCGGCGGCGGCACCGGCCACGTCTTCGAGTACCGCGGCGAGGCCATCCGGGCGCTGACCATGGACCAGCGGATGACCATCTGCAACATGAGCATCGAGGGCGGGGCCCGGGCCGGTCTGATCGCGCCGGACGACACGACGTACGAGTACCTCGCCGGTCGCCAGCACGTGCCGCAGGGCGCGGCGTGGGACGCGGCGGTCGCCCGCTGGCGGACGCTCCCGACCGACGACGGCGCCTCGTTCGACGAGACGATCACCATCGACGCGAACACCCTCGAGCCGATGATCACCTACGGCACGAACCCGGGGATGGGGGTCCCCATCACGGGTCGCGTGCCCTCGCCCGACGACCAGCCCGACCCGTCGCACCGGCGTGCGCTCGAGCGGGCCCTCGAGTACATGGACCTCCAGCCCGGCCAGGCCATCCTCGGCCAGAAGGTCGACGTGGTCTTCGTCGGCAGCTGCACCAATGGGCGGATCAGCGACCTGCGCCTCGCGGCGGCCGTGCTGAAGGACCGCCACATCGCCGAGGGCGTGCGGCTGATGGTCGTCCCGGGCAGCGACGAGGTGAAGCGCGAAGCCGAGCGGGAGGGCCTCTCGGACATCTTCAAGGCGGCCGGCGCGGAGTGGCGCGAGGCCGGCTGCTCGATGTGCATCGCGATGAACGGCGACCAGCTCCGGCCGGGCCAGTACGCCGTCAGCACGAGCAACCGCAACTTCGAGGGCCGCCAGGGCAAGGGCGGCCGGACGTTCCTCGCCTCGCCGCTCACCGCGGCCGCGAGTGCCATCCACGGTGTCGTCAGCGATCCGCGCGCCCTGCCGGGGATCGAGGCGCTCGCCGCGCTCGGCGGCCGCTGACGTGGCCGAGCCGTTCACCGTCTTCACGAGCCGGGTCGTCCCAATGCCCGCGGAGAACGTCGACACGGACCAGATCGTGCCCGCCCGGTACCTCAAGGTCACCGACAAGGCGGGACTCGCCGAGGCGCTCTTCCGGGACTGGCGCTACGAGGAGGACGGGAGCCTCAAGGACCCGCCGTTCGTGCTCGACCGGCCGGAGATGGCCGGCCGCCGGATCCTGCTCGTGGGGGACAACTTCGGGGCTGGATCCTCACGCGAGCACGCGCCGTGGGCGCTGACGGCGTGGGGCGTGCGGGCGATCATCTCGACGTCCTACGCGGACATCTTCCGCAGCAACAGCCTCAAGAACGGCGTCCTCCCGATCGTCGTCGACGCCGCGACGCACCGGCGCCTGTTCGAGCTCCTCGCGGCCGACCCGGACGCCCAGCTCACGATCGACCTGGCGGAGGGCGGCGTCCTGCTGCCGGACGGCTCGACGATCGATTTCGAGATCGACCCGTTCGCGCGGCACATGCTGCTCGCGGGCACAGACGAGCTCGGCTACCTCCTCTCGAAGGATGCCGAGCTCGGGGCCTGGGAGGCGGCCCATCCGCCCCGGATCGACTCGCTCGACGGAGCGCGCTGACCGGTCCGGGACGGGTCCATCCGGTCGGGGTCAGGCGGCGCGGGCGAGGGTGGTCCAGCGGATGTCGAGCGGCTGCATCGGGCTTCGGACGATGCACAGCGGGCAGCCCATGAACGGCGTCGGGGCATGGCCCTGATGCGCCTCGATGGCGGAGCGCGTGATCCTGAAGGGGCGGATGGCGGCGTGGATGACGGGGCGGGGCATGGTGGTGGCACTCCAGGTGGAACGGACGCGGGGGTCGGTCCGAGCGAGGCCTCACGATGGGCCGGCGACTTGGTGCCCGCCACGGACGGATGGCGAGACCGGCCATCGACGGATGTCGCACCCCGGAGCCGCAGGCCGCGGAACCGGTCACACACGGCGGTCGTCTCCCGACCATGAAGACCACCCGCCGGCTCGCCGGCCTCCTGACCATCGTCGTGCTCGCAGCCGCGTGCTCCGCCGGGGCCGCCGCCTCCGCGCCGGCGGCGTCGAGTCCACCGCCCTCGAACGAGGCGCCGTCCGCGTCGCCCGATCCGAATGCACCGGTCGGCACCGACGTCCCGCCGAGCGACGGGACGGGCGGCGGTGACGGGACGGGCGACTTCATCGTGCCGAAGCCCGGGCAGCTCGACGTCCATCCGGTACGGATGGATCTGCTGAACGCCACCGTCGACGGCCGGCACGTCCTCGTGACCGCCACCTGGACGAGCGGCGTGGAGCCGTGCAACGTGCTCGACACGATCATCGTGACGACCGGCGACCACGCGTTCACGATCACCATCCGCGAAGGGCACGGCGCCGAGCAGGTCGCCTGCATCGAGATCGCGCAGATCAAGCGCACGCGGATCGACCTCGGCGAGCTGGAGCCCGGGACCTACACGATCACCGACAGCCAGGGCGGCGCGACCCCGATCGAGGTCGTCGTCGGCTGACCCCGCGGCCGGCCGGCGTCGGTCCCGGCCGACCTGTGCGACGATTCAGCGGTGAACCCGCTGGACCTCGTCGCGATCCTGCTCATCGCCGCCGGGGCGATCCTCGGATTCCGGTCGGGCGCTCTGCCCCAGATCGGCGGGCTGCTCGGCGCGGTGGGCGGCGCCATCCTCGTGGTCCTCGCCGTCCCCTACCTCTCGGACCAGCTCGCGCAGATCGACCCGGGCATCCGCCCGTTCGCCGTCCTCGCCGGCCTGCTGATCGTCGTCGCGCTCGGCGAGTCCATCGGCTCGACGCTGGGGCGGCGCATCGCGGTCTCGCTCGGCACGGGCGTCCTCAGCGCCGCGGACCGGGTGCTCGGGTCATTCGTCGGCGTCGGCCAGGCCGTGCTCGTGATCTGGCTCGTGGGCGGCCTGCTCGCCCTCGGACCGGTCGCCCGGCTGTCCGAGGCCGCCCAGACGTCGCGCGCGGTCCGCGCACTCAACGCGGTCCTCCCGGCACCCGGGGACTTCGCCATGGAGCTCGGCCGGCTCCTCGACCATACCGGGCTGCCAGCGGTCTTCGTCGGGTTCGAGCCGCTGCCGCAGGCCCCGGTCGACCTGCCGGATGACCCGACCGCCCAACGGCTCGCGAAGGCCGCCCTGCCGAGCACGGTCAAGGTCGCGGCGACCGCCTGCGGCTACACCTCGAGCGGGACAGGCTTCGCGGTCGCGGGCGACTACGTGGTCACGAATGCTCACGTCGTGGCCGGTGCGGGCCGTCGCGCCATCCTCGTGCGGGATGCCGGCGGGCAGGCCTATGACGCCGAGGTCGTCCTGTTCGACCCGTCGCTCGATGTCGCGCTGCTGCACGTCCCCGGTCTCGATGCCCCGGCCCTCCGGTTCACGACCCGCGAACCGACGCGGGGCAGTCTCGGGGCGACCCTCGGGTTCCCCGGCGGCGGTGACCTGCAGATCCTGCGGGCCGCCGTCTCGGGCGCGTACCCGGCCGTCGGCAGGGACATCTACGGCGAGGGTCGGGTGGAACGCCAGATCCTCGAGCTCCAGGCCGCCATCGACCGCGGCGACAGCGGCGGCCCGTTCGTGCTGACCGACGGGACCGTGGGCGGCGTGGTGTTCGCCGAGGCGCGGACCGATGACAACGTCGGGTATGCCCTCTCGCCGACGGCGGTGGCCACCCGGATCGCGGCGGCCATCGGCCGCTCCGGATCGGTCGAGACGGGGACCTGCATGCGCTAGACGCGCGGGGCGCGAAGGCCCGGCCGTCCGTCCTACACTGGCGCTCCCCCGCCATCGACCGAGGTTCCCCGCCCGATGCCCGAGCCGACCCACCCGTACGACCGACCGTCCGACCCGGCCAAGCGCCACTCCGCGGCGCTCACCGACGGACCGGACCGCGCCGCGGCGCGCGGGCATGCTCAAGGCCATCGGGTTCACCGACGAGGACCTCGCGAAGCCGCTCATCGGCGTCGGGACGACGTGGATCGAGACGATGCCGTGCAACTACAACCAGCGGCGCCTCGCCGAGTTCGTGAAGGCGGGCATCCGGGCGGCGGGCGGCACGCCGATGGAGTTCAACACGATCGCGGTCAGCGACGGCGTGTCGATGGGCACCGAGGGCATGAAGGCGTCGCTGATCAGCCGCGAGGTCGTCGCCGACTCGATCGAGCTCGTCGTCCGCGGCCACCTGTTCGACGGCGTGGTCTGCCTCGTCGGCTGCGACAAGACCGGTCCCGGGCGCGGCGATGGCCCTCGGGCCGCCTCGACATCCCCGGGCTTGTCCTCTACAACGGGACGATCTATCCGGGCATCGTACAAGGGCAAGCGCAACGCGACCGTCGTCACGATCTTCGAGGCGATCGGCGCGTACCGCGCCGGCAAGATCACGCCTCGACGAGCTGTACGAGGTCGAGAACGTCGCGTGCCCCGGCCCGGGCGCCTGCGGCGGCCAGTTCACCGCGAACACGATGAGCATGGTCATGGAGTTCCTCGGCCTCTCGCCCGGCGCGGCCTGAACGGGATCCCGGCCGAGGACCCGGCCAAGGACGAGGCCGCGCGCCGCTGCGGCGAGCTCGTCATGGACCTCGTCCGCGCGCGACGTCCGGCCCGTCGCGAGTTCGTCACCCGCGCCTCGCATCGACAACGCGATCGCGTCGGTCGCCGCGACGGGCGGCTCGACGAACGGCGTCCTCCACCTGCTCGCGATCGCCCACGAGTTCGGCATCCCGCTCGACGATCGACGAGTTCGGGGCGATCGCCGACCGGACGCCGATCGTCGCCGACCTGCAGCCCGGCGGCCGCTACACGCGCCTCCGACCTGTACGACGCCGGCGGCGTCGGGCTGGTCATGCGCGAGCTGCTCGAAGCGCGATCTGCTCCACGGCGACGGCCCGCAACGTCGACGGGCGGACGCTCGCCGAGATCGCGGCGGCCGCCATCGAGACGCGACGGCCAGGAGGTCGTCGTCCCGATCGACGCACCCGATCAAGCCGACCGGCGGCCTCGCCGATCCTCCACGGCTCGCTCGCGCCGGACGGCTGCGTCGTCAAGCTGGCCGGCCACGAGCGCCGGCTCCACCGCGGCCCGGCCCGCGTCTTCGACTCGGAGGCGGACTGCTACGTGGCGGTCCGCGACCGGCGGATCGTGCCGGGCGACGTCGTCGTCATCCGCTACGAGGGCCCGGTCGGCGGCCCCGGCATGCAGGAGATGCTCAGCGTCACCGCGCGCGCTCGTCGGCGAGGGCCTCGGCGACTCGGTCGCGCTGATCACCGACGGCCGCTTCTCCGGCGGGACCCACGGCCTGATGATCGGCCACATCGCGCCGGAGGCCGCGCTCGGCGGGCCCGATCGCCGCTCGTCCGAGGAGGGCGACACGATCGTCATCGACGTCGACCGCAAGGCGCCTCGACCTCGACGTCGCCGGCGGACGAGCTGGCCCGCCGGCTGGCCGGCTGGACGCCGCCGGCGCCGCGCTACACCGGCGGGGTCATGGCCAAGTACGCCGCCCTGGTCGGCTCGGCGTCCGAGGGCGCGGTGACCGACCGGGCCGCGGATGACGGCGCCGAGCACTGCGCGGCCGCCGTGACGGACACCCGTCTCGATCGGGATCAAGACTTCGCCCCAGGACGTCGACTGGCCGACGCTCGACGCGACCTGGGCGCGGATCGGCGAGCACGGGCGTCTTCGACAGCGGTCTGGCTGAACGACCACCTGACCGACCTCGCGCGGCGACGCGCGCCGGCCCCGTCGCTGGGAGGCGCTGACCGCTCCTGGCCGCGCTCGCCCACCACGTCCCCGGCCTGATGGCTCGGCCACGCCGTCCTGTCGAACACCTTCCGCCAGCCCGTCGTTGCTCGCGAAGGCGGCGACCGTCCTCGACCACGTCACCGGCGGCCGGTTCATCCTCGGCCTCGGCGCCGGCTGGTTCGAGCGCGAGCACGACGCCGTTCGGGATCCCGCTGCCGCCGATGCCCGAGCGGTTCGACCGGTTCGAGTCGGCGGTCGACACGCTCCAGGCGCTGTTCTCCGCCGAGGCCGCGACGCGACGCCCGGCGTGACCCGGCGGACCCGTTCTACCCGCTCGACGGCGCGCGACGAACGACCCGCCGCCGCTGACGCCCGGCGGACCGCCGATCTGGCTCGGCGGCCAGAAGCGCCGCGCGGCATCGCGCTCGCCGCCGCGGTCGCGCGATGGCTGGCTCCTGCCGGCGGTCACGCCGGACAGAACCGACCGACATGACCTACTTCGCCGAGCCAGCGGGACGCGCTCCTCGAGCGCGCTCGAGGCGATCGGGCGCGACCCGGGCGGGCTTCGCGTTCGCGGCCCAGGTCCCGACCGGCGACGACGGCGGCCAGCCGACGCCGTCGCCGCTCGAGGCGGCGCACGGCGGCGGTCGCGCTCGGCGCCACCCACGTCGATCCTCGGGATGCCGCCGCCGGCTCGGAGCCCGCCGGCGTCGACGACGTCGCCGCGCGAGATCGCTCGGCGCCGCTCCGCGACGCCGTCGCGTGACCGCCAGTGCGGCGGTCCGCCGGCGCGGCGCATCATGGCGCCGATGACCGACCCGGCGCCCGAGCCATGCGACCGCGGCGACGCCGAGACGCCGGCGCCGCCGTCGCGCCCGCGCTGCCCCGCCGATCCCGCCGCATACGACTACGCCAGCGCAACGCCGCGGCCCGCGCGCCGCGGGCCTGCGCGGCCCCGTACATCGCCGGGCGGCCGCGACCCGGACCCGGCGAGGCGGCTCGCAGGAGGAGCGCCACTACCTGCCGCCTGCTCCTGATCATGGTCGTCGTGATCATCCTCGCCGGGTTCGTCCTCGGCATCGCTCATCGCCGCTGGCGGTCAGCGGCCGTGACCGGGTGGCCGCTGCCCATCGCGCGCTGCCGTCGGCGCGCGCTCGACCCGGGACGCTCGACGCGCACGACGAGCTCGTCGCGACGCTCCGCGACCTGATCCGGATCCCGTCGGTCAACCCGCCGCCCGCCGACGCGCCGGACGGCGAGCTGCCTGGCCGCGCGCTGGATCGCCGGCGCGCTCGCGCGACGCCGGGCTCTCGAGCCGGAGGTCCTCGAGCCGGTCCCGGGTCGCGGCTCCGTCGCACGCCCGGCTGCGCGGCGACGGGACCGGCGGCGAGCCGCTCCTGCTGCTCGTCGCACCTCGACGTCGTGCCGGCGCCGCCCGAGCGCTGGACGCACGACCCGTTCGCGGCGGACCTCGCCGACGGCTACGTCTACGGGCCGCGGCGCGGTGGACATGAAGGACCTGGTCGCGATGGAGCTCGGCGTCGTCCGGATGCTCGCCGCCGAGGCCCGCGCGGCCGGTCGCGATCCGGCCCGCGACCCGATCCCCGGGCTCCGCCGCGACGTGCTCTTCACCTGCACCGCCGACGAGGAGGCGGGCGGCCTGACGCGGCAGCGCGCTGGTTCGTCGCGCGAGCGGCCCGAGCGGCTCGCGGGCGGCCGGCGCCATCAACGAGTGCGGGCGGCGTCGTCGATGACGATCGCCGGCCGCGGCTCTACCCGATCCAGGTCGCGGAGAAGGGCTACGCGCGCCTATCGCATCCACGTCCACGGGACGTGGGGCCACGGCTCGATGCCGCGCGACGACAACGCGGCCGTCGCGCGCGGCCGCGATCGTGGCGCGGCTCGCGGAGCCCGGACCGGTCCGCCTGACGCCGGTCATGGCCCGCTTCCTCGACGCGGCGTCGGCGCGCCCTGCCGACCCGCGCGGCCGCCTCGCTGCGCGCCCTCGCCGAGCGGCGATCCGCGGCGCGCCGAGGCCGCGCTCGACGCGCTGTGCGACCCGATGCACGCGCGGGTGCTCCGGGCGCTCCTCCGCGACACGATCAGCCCGGACGTCATCCACGCCGGCGTGAAGTACAACGTCATCCCGGGCGATGCGTCATCGAGGTGGACTGCCGGGTGCTGCCCGGCACGACCGAGGCGGCCATGCGCGCGGAGCTCGTCGAGCGGCATCGGCCCGGACCTCGCCCCGGCCTGCGACGATCGAGCTCCTCATCTGCGGCGCCGCCGGTCGAGGCGCCGGCCGACGGCCCGCTCTACGGACATCCTCGTCGCGACGCTCCGCGACCACGACCCGGACGGGATCCCGCTGCCGGTCATGGTCCCGTTCGCGACCGACGCGAAGCACACGCCGCCGCTCGGCATCCCGACCTATGGCTTCTCGCCGCTCCGGCTCGACCCGGACGAGCGCGTTCCTCGACCGCTTCCACGGCGTCGACGAGCGGGTCTGCGTCGACGCGCTGCGCTGGGGCCTGCCGGTCCTCTACGACGTGGTCCGCCGCTTCTGCGGCTGACGCCCGGTCAGCGGCGCGCTCCGGGTCGGCCGGCCCCGCCGTCGGGGATGCGGACGCGGACCTGTTCGTCGCAGGTCGTGGCAGGCGTAGCATCGTGCCCGTCGCGCCCACCGGCCTCCGGGTCGTGCTCGGCCGCGTCGTGGTGCGCGGGCCGCGGCTCGAGGGAGCCCCACGACCCGTCGCTGTGCCGATGCTCGAGGCGGAACATCAGCTCCGCCATCCGACTCGTGATCCACGGCATCGCCCTCCTGGCGGGAAGCCTACTCCGGCGACCAGTCCCGGGCGGCGCGGATCAGCCGTCCGCGGCCGAGATCGCATGGGTCGCGAGCGCGGCCACGCCCATCGCGATGATCGCCCGCTCCGCGGTCGGCATCGGCCGGACGGCCGACAGGAACTGGTCCGCCCGCGCCCGGTCGACGACGCGCAGCAGCGCCTGCCCGCGCTGGGTGAGCCGGAGCGTCCGCTGTCGCCGGTCCTCGGGCTCCTGGTGCGCGCTCGACGAGCCGGCGCCGGACGAGCCCGTCGATGAGCCGGCTCGTCGCCGACGGCGAGCGGCCGATCTCCTCGGCCAGCTCGCCGATCGTCATCGTCCCGCCGTCGGCGAGGACGTAGAGCGCGGCCAGCTGGGTGAAGCCGAGCCGCAGCTCGCCGAGCTGGCGCGGCGAACCCGATGACGAGCTCGCGCCAGAGCGCCCGGCCCATCGCGACGCGCTCGCTGATCTGGCGGACGTTCGGGAGCCGGTTGCCGGCCGCGAGGACCGGCGCCGACAGGTCCGCCTCGAACCGGCGGGCGATCGGCGCCGGCGGCGGCGGCCGGATCGACGGCGCGGGTGGGACGCGTCTCGGACACGTCCGGAAGCGTACGGCGTCCGACCGACTTCCATGCAACGCGTGCACGCGAATCGGCGCGGTCGGGGCGTCGTGGGCGACTACGCCTCTGCGCACGATGTCGACGTTCGCCTTCGTCTTCCCCGGCCAGGGCTCGCAGTCGGTCGGGATGGGCCGCGTCCTCGCCGCCGTCATCCCCGGCTGCCGCCGCGGTCTTCGCCGCGGCCGATGCCGCGCTCGGCGAGCCGATCTGAGCGCGCTCGCCTGGGACGGCCCGGCCGACGGCTCGACCTGACCGAGAACGCGCAGCCGGCGCTGCTCGCGACCTCGATCGCGTTCCTCGCTCGCGCTGCGCGAGCGCTGGGCCGCGGCCGGCCTCGGGCGCCGCAGCCGGCGTTCGCCGCCGGCCACTCGATGGGCCAGTACTCGGCGCTCGTCGCGGCCGGCGCGATCTCGCCTCGCCGACGGCGTCCGCCTCGTCCGCGAACGCGGCCGCCTGATGCAGGCGTCGGGCGCGGGCCGGGACGGGGCGATGGCCGCGCTCATCGGCCTCGACGACGCCCGCCTGCCGGAGCTGGTCGCCGGCGGCCTCGGCCCACGGCGTCTTCGTCGTCGCCAACCGGAACGCCCCGGGCCAGGTCGTCGTCTCGCGGCGAACGCGCCGCGATCGAGGCCGCCGCCGAGATCGCGAAGGCCCTCGGCGCGCAAGCGGGCCATCGTCCTGCCGGTCTCGGTCGCGGCCCACTCGCCGCTGATGGCGCGAGGCGGCCGAGGGGATGCGTGCCGCGCTCGCCGGCGTCCCGTTCCGCGATCCCGACCGCGCCGCTCCTCGCCAACGCCGATGCGCGCCCGATCACGACCGCCGAGGCGCGCCGGGCGGAGCTCGTCGAGCACCTCACCGCCGGCGTCGACTGGGTCGGCGCCGTCGAGCGCATGACCGCCGCCGGCGTCACCGACGTTCATCGAGGTCGGGCCCGGCAAGGTGCTGACCGGCCTCATCCGCCGCATCGCCCCCGAGGCCGAGGCGGTCGCCGCCGACGACGCCGCGTCCGGTCGATCGCCTTCTCGAACTCGCCACCGCCGCCTGAACCCGCACCGAAAGAAGGAGCCATCGACTTGCGCAGACCCGACTACAACCGCCGCGTCGTCGTCACCGGCCTCGGTGTCATCAGCCCGGTCGGCAACGACGTCGCCGACGGCCTGGTCGAACCTGGTCCAGGGCCGCTCGGGCCTCGACCAGATCACCAGGTTCGACACGACCCCGTACGAGGCCAAGCTGGCCGGCGAGGTCCGCGACTTCAACGCGACCGAGTGGATGGACCCCAAGGCCGTCCGCCGCAGCGAGTCGAGCATGCATTTCGGTGTCGCGGCCGCCAAGCAGGCCCTCGCCGACTCGGGCTTCGAGATCACGGACGAGAACCGGACCGAGGTCGGGGTCGTCTTCGGGTCGGGCGCCGGCGGGCAGTCGATGATGATCGACAACTACGTCGCGCTCCACGACCGTGGTCCGCGGACGGTCGCCCCGACGTTCATCGCGAACGCGCTCGTCGACAGCACGTCGGGGATGATCGCCATCGAGACCGGGGCGATCGGCCACAACGTCTGCATCGTGTCGGCCTGCGCGACCGGGACCCACAACGTGGGCGAGGCGGCCGAGGCGATCCGGCGTGGCGACTGCATCGCGGTCATCTCGGGCTCGACCGAGGCGCCGCTCCTCGAGGTCGGGCACGCGGGGTTCTCGAACATGCGCGGCATGGGCATGCCGCGGCCCGGCGAGGCGCCGCAGACCGTCTCCCGGCCGTTCGACCTGACCCGCGACGGCTTCGTCCTCGGTGAGGGTGCCGGCGTCGCTCTTCCTCGAGGACCTCGAGCTCGCCAAGGCGCGCGGCGCGCACATCTACGCCGAGGTCGTCGGCTACGGCTCGGCGGCCGACGGCTGGGACATGGTCCAGCCGATCGACGCCGGCGTCGGCTCGTCGCGGGCGATGAAGATGGCCCTCGAACGGCGGGGCGTGCCGGCCGACGAGGTCGACCTGATCAACCCGCACGGCACCTCGACGCCGCTCGGCGACAAGCGCGAGGCCGAGGCGATCTGGGCCGTGTTCGGCGAGCGCTCGGCGCGAAGGAACGCTCGCTCGCGATCAGCGCGACGAAGTCGATGACCGGCCACATGATGGGCGCCGCCGGCGCGTTCGAGGCGTTCGCGACGGTCAAGTCGATCGCCGAGCAGTGCGCCCCGGCACGCTCAACTACCGCGACTTCGATCCGGAGTGCGACCTGTGGGTCTTCCCGAGACCCAGGCGCTGCCGATCCGCTACGCGCTCTCGAACAACATCGGCCTCGGCGGCCACAACGGCGCCGTCATCTTCAAGCGCTATGAGGGTGACTGATGACGTCCGGGTGCCACTAGGCGCCGACTACAATCGGGCGGCCCACAGCCCCGGAGGCACCTCCGTGCCTGAACTCGATCCTGCCCGCCGCGCCGTCGTGACCGGCCTCGGCGCCGTCATGCCGATCGGCAACGACTTCCCGACCTACTGGTCGAACCTCGTCGCCGGCGTGACCGGGACGCGCCGGATCCAGAGCTTCGACCCGTCGGCGTTCGAGGTCCAGATCGCGGCCGAGGTCCTCGACTTCGACCCGACCACGGCCATGGACCCGAAGATGGCCCGCCGGATGAGCCGATTCATCCACTTCGCGATGGCCGCCGGCAAGGAGGCGGTGCGCGACTCGGGCATCGACTTCGCGGCGATGTCGCAGGAGCAGCGCGACCGCGTCGGCGTCGTGGTCAACACCGGCGGCGGCGGGATCGAGCAGATCATCGACGGCACCCACGTCCACGACCAGAAGGGCCCGCGCTTCGTGTCGCCGTTCGCCATCCCGGCCCTGTCGGGCTCGATGGGCGCGGCGCTGCTGTCGATGGAGTACGGGCTCACGGGCCCGGTCATGACCCAGGTCGCCGCGTGCGCCACGTCCGTGATCGCTTTCCACGACGCGCTGCGGCTGATCCGCTCCGGCGAGTGCGACGTCGTGCTCACGGGCGGCGCCGAGGCGCCGGTCTGGCCGATGGGCGTCGCGGCGCTCTCGAACATGGGCGCCCTGTCCAAGCGCAACGACTCGCCCGAGACGGCCTCGCGCCCGTTCGACGCCACGCGCGACGGCTTCGTCCTGGGCGAGGGCGGCGGGGTCGTCGTCGTCGAGTCGCTCGCGCACGCCCGCGAGCGCGGCGCGACCCCGATCGCCGAGGTCATCGGCGGCGCCCTGACCGCGGACGCGTTCCACATCAGCGCCCCCGAGCCGACCGGCCGCGGCCAGGCCCGAGCGATGACCCAGGCGCTCCGGAGCGCGGAGCTGGCGCCCGACGAGATCGACTACATCGTCGCCCACGGCACCTCGACGTCGCTCAACGACGTCACCGAGACGCGGGCCATCAAGACCGCGTACGGGGCGCACGCCTACAAGGTCGCGATCAGCTCGCCGAAGTCGATGATCGGCCACCTCGTCGGCGCCGCCGGGATCGCCAGCGTACTGGCGGCGGTCGGGGCCATCCGCGACCAGGTCATCCCGCCGACCGCCAACCTGCACACGCCCGACCCGGAGTGCGACCTCGACTACGTCCCGCTCACCGCGCGGAAGCAGCGAGATCGACACGGTCGCGGTCAACGGCTTCGGGTTCGGTGGCCAGAACGCGGTCGCGATCTTCCGCCGGCTCGTCGACTAGGTCCCCCGGCGAACACGCGGGTCTTCGATCAGTCGTCGGATCCCGTCACGCCGGTCGCCGGCCGTACGAGATCGCAGTCCGGGGTGGTGCACAGCTCGAGCCCGAGCTCGGCCATGCCTTCGGCCAGCGGCGTGAAGCCGAGCGGTCCGCCGAAGCTGCGGCTCGTGACCCCCGCCGGGATGCCTCGCACCAGGACCGCGCCGCCGGAGTCGCCCGAGGTCACCTGGATGCTCGCGGCGATCATGCACGGGAAGTAGTCGCCGTCCTCGGCATGCAGGTAGGCGCCCTTCTCGAGCACGGTGCCGCTCCGGTAGATGTTGCGGCCGTCGATCTCGACCGGGTCGCCGATCGCGGTGTCGGCGCAGCCGAGCGGCCGCGTGCCGGGCGGGATGACCCGGTACCCCGCCGTGCCCAGGTCCACGACGTTGAGGTGCCCCCACGGGATGCGGTCCTCGGCGACGACCAGGTAGTTCAGGTCCGAGGCCGCGCACTTGTGGCCGGAATACGGGCAGGTGGCGTCCCGGGCGCGCGGGCCGAAGACGCCGCGGACGCCGATGCCGTCCGGGTCGTTGGCCACGGTGCCCTCGGTGGTGCAGTGACCCGTGGACGTGAGCACGATCGTGTCCCCGTGGCGGGCGTAGAACCCGCCCGCGCAGTAGCCCCACAGCTGCTGGCCGGCCAGCACCGGCGGGTCGTACACGGTCGTCGTCCGCCGTGGCTCCATGACGATGCTTGCGATCCAGGCGACGACGAGCGCGAGGATGAGGCCGACGAGCGCGAGGATGAGGAGACGGCGCGGACCGACCCGCCGCGCTCGTGCCATCGACCTCGCTGCCAGCGTCACGGACGTCCTCGCTCAGGGGGACCGCAGGCGCGGACCCGGTGACGAGATCATCGGCGCCGTCGGCGGGTTGCGTAACCCTGACGAATGGGCCCGCCGCTCAGGCGTCCGTGCCGGCTCGCAGCTCCGCGAGGACAGCCGGGTCGATCCAGCCGAGGGCCGCGGCCCGCTCCTCGAGGTTGGCCACGCCCATCCAGGCGAGGAGCTCCGCGTCCCACGCCGTCGTCCAATCCGGCGGCGCCTCGCGCGGCTCCCCGGCGCGATGCGCCTCGGCCGTCGCGGCCCGGATGACCGAGGCGAACGCGTCGTCACGGGTCGGCGACCAGCCCGCCGATGCCAGTCGCGACCGGAGCTCGGCGGAGAGCGCGGCATCGATCGGGATGAGGTCGGACGTGGCCGGACGCTCGTTGAGCAGGCGCCCGATCGCCCGCAGACGGAGCAGCTCCGGGACCGGGTCGGGGTGGTCGTCGACGCGCAGGTCCAGCCAGCGGTCGTTGCCGCCGCCGTACCCGCCGGCCTCGCGGACGACCAGCACGGCCGACGACTGGCGACCACGACGATCGCCGCCGGCCCCGTCACCCGCCACGAGGGCGGCCAGGAGGCGGTCGGGCAGCGAGCCCGCGGTCGACCCGAACGCGCCGAGCATGGCGTCGACGACCTCCGGACCGGTGAGGAGGTTGCCCTGCGCGGCCACGCCCTCGGCGATCCGCCCGCCGGCCCACGGGATGCAGCCGTCACCGGTGTAGGTGGCCGCGCGGCCGTGGATGTCGACGATGCCGGCCTGGCGCTCGAGGCGGCCCGGGTCGTCGCGGGTCAGGCGGTCGAGGGCGTCGGCGGGCTCGACGCCCGCGGCGAGCAGGTCCAGGCCGCGGGGGCCGTACCCGACGTTCGCCCACGCCTGCGTCGCGACCGCGCCCACGCCCGCCCGCGCCCACGGCACGACCGAGCCGACGGCGAGGAACTTCGAGGCGACGGCGATGCCGATATCGCCGTTCGAGCGGTCGACCGCGACGATCGAGAAGGTCACATCCGGACCGGAACGAGGTCGAGGTCGTCCGGGGTCTCGGATGCAGGGGACGCTGGGACGAGCTCGATCAGCTCCGCCATCGCCTGGCAGCGTAGTCCTCCGACGCAAGGGTGCATCCGGCGGACGACCTATCCGCTGACGGGCGACCTCTGCAGTTCGCGACCCTCGAACGCCTCGATCTCGGCCACGTGCGCCGGGGACAACGGGACGGCCCCGCCGGCGGCGTAGTCGTAGCGGACCAGGACCGACTCGCTCACCGCGACCAGGCGTCGATCGTCACCGGGGAGCGCGGCCAGCAGCCGGTGCTCGAGGGTGAACGACGAGCGACCGATCCGGACCGCGCGCGTCTCGACCGTCACGGTCTCGCCTGGGAACGCCGGGTGCCGGTAGGTGATCCGCGCCTCGGCCAGGATGAGGCTCTCCGCGCCCGCGGTCCCGAGCGAGATCGGCTCCCCGGTCACGTCCGTCCAGTAGCGGATCCGGGCGATCTCGCAGTAGGTCAGGTACACGGCATTGTTGACGTGGCCCATGGCGTCGGTGTCGGCGAACCGGACGGCGACATCGACGACGTGCCGGAACGGGCCGGTCAGGTCGCGCGGGTCCGGGCCGGCGTCGTGCGGCGAGGCGTTCGTCACCGCGCGAGTCTACGCGGCAAGCCGGAAGGAACGGAGCCGCAGCGAGTTGAGCACCACCGCCACCGACGACAGCGCCATCGCCCCGGCGGCGAGCGCGGGGCTCAGCGTGATGCCGAACGCCGGGTACAGCACGCCCATCGCGACCGGGATCAGCAGGACGTTGTAGGCGAAGGCCCAGAACAGGTTCTGGCGGATGACCGTCATCGTGGCACGGGACAGGGCGATGGCGGTCGAGATGGCGCGCGGGTCACCCCCGACGATCGTGACATCGGACGCCTCGATCGCGACGTCCGCGCCGGTCCCGATCGCGACCCCGAGGTCCGCGGCCGCGAGGGCCGGCGCGTCGTTGATGCCGTCGCCGACCATCGCCGACGGTGTGACCGTCGGCCCGCAGCCGCTCGACCAGCTCCGCCTTCTCGGCCGGTCGGGCGTCGGCGAGGATGCGGTCGGCGCGGACGCCGACGGCCCCGGCCACGGCCGACGCGGTGGCGGGCCCGTCCCCGGTCGCCAGCCAGGTCGCGACCCCGGCACGCTCGAGCGCAGCGACGGCGCTCGCCGCCCCGTCCTTGATCGGATCGGTGATGGCGATGAGGCCGATCGCGCGACCGTCGACCGCGACGAAGGCGGCGGTCCGGGCGGCCGCGGCCGCGTCGTCGGCTGCCGCGCCGAGCCCACCGAGGTCGACCCCGGCGTCGGTCAGCCAACGGGCGCTGCCGACCAGCACGACCTGCGGGCCGTCGGCGCCGGTGACCGTCGCCTCGACGCCACCCCCGGCGTCCGCGACGAACCCGGCGCTCGGCAGGAACCCCAGCTCATCGAGCCTCGCTCGCGCGACGATCGCGGCCGCGAGCGGGTGCTCGCTGCCGGCCTCGGCCGACGCCGCGACGTCCAGCACCGTCGCGACCGACGAGTCGGGCGCGGCGAGGACGTCGGCGACGACCGGACGGCCCAGGGTCAGCGTCCCGGTCTTGTCGAGGACGACGGCCGACACCTTGTGGGCGGTCTCGAGCGCCTCGCCGCCCCGGATGAGGATGCCGGCCTCGGCGCCGCGTCCGGTCCCGACCATGATGGCCGTTGGGGTCGCGAGGCCCATGGCGCAGGGGCAGGCGATGACCAGCACGGTGATCGCGGCCACGAGGGCGTGGGTCAGCCGCGGCTCAGGGCCGACGAGCATCCAGATGACGAAGGTCGCGGCCGCGAGCGCGAGGACGAGCGGCACGAACACCTCGGCGATGCGGTCGGCGAGGCGGGCGATGGGGGCCTTCGAGCCCTGCGCGCGTTCGACGAGCTCGACGATCCGGGCGAGGGCCGTGTCGAGGCCGACGTGCGTGGCGCGCATGACGAACGTGCCGGTGGTGTTGAGCGTCGCGCCGATGACCTCGTCACCGGGACCCTTCGCGACCGGGATGGGCTCGCCGGTCAGCAACGCCTCGTCCACGGCCGAGCCGCCGTCCACGATGACCCCATCGACCGGGACCTTGTCGCCGGGTCGGACCCGCAGCAGGTCGCCGACGGCGACCGCGTCGAGCGGCACGTCCACGTCGCGGTCCCCTTCGACGCGCAGGGCCGACGTGGGGGCCATCGCGGCGAGCCGTCGGATCGCGCCGACCGTCCGGCCCTTGGCCCGGGCCTCGAGATACCGGCCGAGCAGGACGAGCCCGATGATGATCGCGGCGCTGTCGAAGTAGGTCTGCGGCTCGAGCCCCGCGTCCTCCATGACCGACGGCACGAACGTGACGACCACGCTGTAGGCCCAGGCCGCGCTCGTGCCGATCGCGACGAGCGTGTCCATGTTGCTCGTCCCGTGGCGGGCGGTCCGCCACGCGGATCGGTAGAACCGCCGGCCGGCCCACACCTGGACGACCGTCGCGGGCACGAAGGCGATGAGGTTCCGCGCCTCCATCCCGAGCGCCTCGGCCGGGAGGGCCATCAGCAGCATGATCCCGAACGCGACCCCGATCGAGACGACCGCCTGGAGCAGGGTCCTCCGGGCCTCGCCGGCCCTGGCCACGTCGTCGGCGGTCCGCTCGGCGAGGATCGTCGAGGGCGCGGCCGCTCCGGGCGTCGTGCGCGGTCGGGGTGCCCGGACTTCGTACCCGGCGGCCTCCACCGCATGCTCGAGGTCCGCGCGGGTCGCGATGTCGGGGAGGTACACGATCGTCGCGGTCTCGGTCGCGAGGTTGACGGTGGCGCCCTCCACGCCGGCCGTGCCGCGCAGGAACCGCTCGATGCGGTTCACGCAGGAGGCGCACGTCATGCCCTCGACCGGCAGCACGACTTCGACGCGGTCGCCGGCGGCCGGTGCGTCGATGGCGGAGGCGGTGCCGGCGGCGACGTTCGACATACTCCCTGGGAGTATATCACCCGGGCCCGACGCCGCCACACTGGTCGCGATGACCGATCCCCTGGCGGCCCGCGCGATCGTCCGGACCATCCCCGGCCCGTGGGGCCCGCTCCACCTCGCCGCGACCGACGGCGGCATCGCGGCCGCGGAGTCGGCCATGACCGATGACGCGTTCGCGGCGATGGTCGAGCGCCGTCTCGACGGCGCCGTGCTCCCCGAGGCCGTCGCCCCGGCCGGCGATCCCCGGCACGCGCTGCTCGACCGGGCGCAGCGGGCCATCGGCGAGATGGTCGCCGGCCGGCCCCCGTCCGAGGCCGTGCCGGTCGACCTCTCGGACCGCCCGGCGTGGGATCGGTCGGTCCTGGCCGCCGTCGCCGGGATCCCGTGGGGCCGGACCGCGAGCTACGGGGAGATCGCGCGCCGGATCGGCGCACCGCGGGCCGCCCGTGCGGTCGGGGGCGCGCTCGGGCGGAACCCCGTGACGCTCCTCGTCCCGTGCCACCGGGTCATCGCCGCGGACGGGACGATCGGCGGGTACGGCGGCGACGCCTGGGGCTCACGCGACGCGGCGCTCGCGCGGAAGCGTGCCCTGCTGCGCCGCGAAGGCGTCACGGTGCGGGAGTCGGAGGCCTCGGCGGAGCGCTGACCCGCGGATCCGCTTGCGCAGGGTGACGCGACCGGCTAGGGCCGAGGCACCGGGCGCATCGGGTACACGCCGATGACGATCGGGGTCCGCGGGTCCAGCGACAGTTCGTAGCCGACCTCACCGGCCCGCAGCAGCTCGCCGAGGAGCTGCCCCTCGCGGGCGGGCAGGCCGACGAAGACGCGCCCGGGCTGCAGCTCGATCGGGCTCACGTCGTCGTCGCCGCCGTCGATGGCGAAGCGGCGGCGGAGCTCGTGCATCGGCACGTACGGCCGGCTCTTGATGAACCGGCGCAGCTGCGGGGCGGTGCACGGCGAGCCGCGATCCTGACCGTTGATCGGCCTCGGACCCGGCTGTGGCGAGCCGGCGCCGTGCTGGACCGGACCATGTTGGGCTGGACCGTGTTGCGGGGCGCCATCGTTCGATGCGCCGTTCTGCGGGGCTCCGGCGGCGGCCGACCCGTTCACTGGCGCCCCGTTCTGCGGCGCGGCGTGCTGCGACGGTCCGGCGGGCGCCGCCCCGTTCTGCGGCGCCGCGTTCTGCGGCGCGGCGGGCGCGTCATCTTGGCGTGCCGGTCGTGCGTCCTGGCGGGCGTCGACCCGGAGCGTCGACGGGCGGGCCGACCGGCGCTCGGCTCGAGCGCGGCGCGGCCGGGCCGGTCGACGGGCGGCAGCACAGTGCGGACGCGGGAGCGGCTCGGAGCGGCGCGCCGGAGCGATCGCCGGGACGGACCCCGGGTTCGTCAGCGTGGCCGGCTGGTTGGCGCCGGGACCGGCGGCCTGGACCGGCCTCGAGTCCCCAGGCTGTGCCGGGTTCGGGCCCGCGTGGCGCGCGCGCTCATGGTGATGCGCCCGGCCTCGGCGCCGACTCATCGGTCGGCGGACCCGGGGTGGGCGACCCGGATCTTGACGACGCCGCCGGAGCGGCGCTGGTGGACGGTGGTCATCAGGTCTCGGACGGTGGCGGCTCGCTCGGGCGCGACCCGTCACCCGATGATACCGCACGCTCGGGGTTCGACCGTCTCAACCGTTGACGACGTACAACTCCCGCGGCAATTCGTTGAGCACGATCGGACCGTCGGGACCGCAGACGACGATGTCCTCGATCCGGGCCCCGTACTCGCCGACGAGGTAGATGCCGGGCTCGACCGAGAACGCCATGCCCTCGCGCAGCGCGAGCGTGTTGCCCGCGACCATGTACGGGTCCTCGTGGCCTTCGAGCCCGATCCCGTGACCGGTCCGGTGGAAGAACGCCTCGCCGTAGCCTTCGGCCTCGATCGGCCGGCGGGCGGCCTCGTCGATGGATTCGCAGGTCACGCCGGGACGGACGGCGCGCGTCGCGGACGCCTGGGCACCGTACAGGACCCCGAACAGGTGGCGGAACCGCTCGTCGGGCCCGTTCGCCGGATCGCCGCCGGTCACCCACAGGGTCCGCGTGGTGTCCGACCCATAGCCGCCCAGCACGCCACCGATGTCGAGGACGATCGGCTCGCCGGCCTGGATGACCCGCTCCGATGCCTCGTGGTGTGGCGACGCCGAGTTCGGTCCGGACCCGACGATCGCGAAGAGGCCGAGGTCGTGCCCCTCGTCGAGCAGCCGCTCACGGACCTCGCGCGCGACGTCGGCCTCGGTCCGGCCGATGAGCCGGCCCGCCGCGATCCGGGCGACGACCCGGTCCGCCGCGTGGGCCGCGAGCGTGAGCAACGCGATCTCGTCCGCGTCCTTGATCATCCGAAGCTCGCGCAGCACGGGGGACGCGAACTCGAAGCCGGCCGCCGGCAGGGCCGCCTGGAGACGGAGCAGGTGCATCGCGATGAGGGTGTCGGAGACCGCGATCCTCGGAGCGCCGCGACCGGCCGGGCCGGACTCACCGCGGACCCGGTTCGCGACCAGCGCGTAGGCATCGCCGCCCTCCGGCCAGTCGAGGATCGTGACGTCCGTGCGGAGACCCGCCTCGGCGGCACCCCGCTCCAGGCGCGGGACCACGAGGACCGCGTCCTGTCCGGGGATGACCACGAGCATAGTCAGGCGCTCGAGAGGCATGGCCTCGTAGCCCGTCAGGTACTGCATGTCCGACCCGACCCCGATGAGCAGGGCGTCGACCCCCTGGTTCGCGGCCTCCTCGGCGGCCAGCGCCAGCCGTGCCGCGTACGTGGCGGCCGGGATGGTCGGGCGGGCGGCGACCTCGGTCATGACGCCAGCCAACGGCCGAGCGTGGCCGGACCGTCCTCGAAGAGCTTGCGGTAGGCGTAGACGCGCTCGGCGCCCGCGGCGAGCGCGCGTTTTCGGACGTCGTGGTCGTCATGGGGACCCACGGCGAGGACCCGTGCACCGGCGTCATGTGCCCGGCGGATCGCCACGAGCGGGTCGTAGTTGCGCGCCGTCAGGTCGACGATCGCGTGCTTCGCGCATTCGAGCGCACGGTCCAGCTCGGGGGCCGTCTTCGCCCGTGACGGGGTGCCGCCGGCCGATTCCACGGCGCGAGCGAGGCGATCCTGCCAGATCAGGTCCTGGGCGAGCACCGCCACGCGGGTCGTCACCCGAAGCGTTCCGCGAGGTGATGGAAGACGTCGCGGGCGGTGACGACGCCGGTCGGCCGGCCATCCTCGACGATCGGGATGTGCCGGAACCCGCCGACCGCCATCTTGTGGATCGCGATCGCGATGGGATCGTCGTGGCGCAGCACGACCGGATCGGGGGTCATGAAGTCGCGGACGTGGAACGCCTCGAGGCGTTTGCCGGCGGCCTTCACGACCGCATCGCGATCCGTGAAGATCCCGACCAGCCGGTCGCCGGACATCACGAGGACGCAGTCGATGGCGGCCTCGTGCATCTGCTCGATGACCTCGTCGACCGGGGTGTCGGCACTGACCATCAGCGGCGCGGGCGCTCCGAGGTCGTCGAGGTGCTCGCCGAGTAGCCGGCCGTGGAACGAGGTGGTCGCCTGGGGCGTATCGGCGCCGGCCAGGTCCGCCCCGCAGTTGTCGCAGACCTCGGTACCCGTCAGGTTGAAGTGACCGCAGACCGGGCAGTCCATCTCGCTCCTCTCCCCTCCTACTCGACCGTCCAGGTCTCCCCGCCGTTGAGGACCTTCTGCAGGTCGCCGGGTCCGGATCGGGCGACCGCCGACGCCAGCTGGTCCTCGATCAGCTGGTCGTGGGTCGGCCGGCTCACCGCGCGCAGCACCCCGACCGGGACCGGGAACTCCGGGTAGGACATCCGCGAGAGCATCAGGGCCAGATACGGATCGGCGGCGGCCTCGTCGTGGACGAGGAGGTCCGCCTCGGTCACACCGTCCTGGCCGATCGTGACGACCTCCGGGTGGAGGCCGTTCAGGCGGATCCCCTTGTCACGGTCCTTACCGAAGATCATCGGCTTGCCGTGCTCGAGGAACAGCATCCGGTCCTCGCGGACCTCGCGATCGGTGAAGTCGCGCCAGGCCCCGTCGTTGAAGATGTTGCAGTTCTGGAGGACCTCGACGAAGCACGAGCCCTTGTGCCGGCCGGACCGCTCGAGGGTCTGCTGGAGGTGCTCGGTGTGCGTGTCGACCGAGCGGGCCACGAAGCTCGCCTCGGCGGCGAGCGCGATCGTCAAGGGGATGATCGGCGTGTCGACCGAGCCCATCGGCGTCGACTTCGTGCGCTTCCCGAACTCCGACGTCGGCGAGGCCTGGCCCTTGGTCAGCCCGTAGATGCGGTTGTTGAACATGATCATGTTGATGTCGACGTTGCGGCGCATCGAATGGATGACGTGGTTGCCGCCGATCGACAGCGCGTCCCCGTCGCCGGTGATGACCCACACCATCAGGTCCGGCCGCGAGGCCTTGAGCCCGGTCGCGAGCGTCGGCGCGCGGCCGTGGATCGTGTGGAAGCCGAAGGTGTTCATGTAGTACGGCAGCCGGCCGGAGCAGCCGATGCCCGAGATGAAGACGATGTTCTCGCGCGGGAACCCGAAGTCCGGCATGACCTTCTGGGTCTGCGCGAGGATCGAGTAGTCGCCGCAGCCCGGGCACCAGCGCACCTCCTGGTCGGACACGAAGTCCTTCCGGGTGAGCGCGATGACGGCAGCGTTCTCGGCGCTGAGCGGTGGCTGCGGCGGGACGGCGGCCGTCCCGTGGCCGTTGGTGTCGGTCATGGCTGTGTCTCCCCGAGCAGTCGCTCGGCCTCGGTGACGATCTCGGAGATGCGGAACGGCTTGCCCCGCACGCGGTCGTAGCCGACCGCGTCGATGAGGAACTTCGCCCGGATGAGCATGAGCAGCTGGCCCAGGTTGACCTCCGGGATGAGGACCCGGCGATAGGAGCGCAGGACCTCCTCGGTATTGGCCGGGAACGGGTTGAGATGGCGTAGGTGGGCGTGCGCCACGGACCGGCCATCGGCCTGGAACCGCTCGACGGCCGAGCGGATCGCGCCGTACGTCGAGCCCCAGCCGAGGATGAGCAGCTCGCCCGACGACGGGCCGTAGACCTCGAGCGGGGCGATGTCCTTGGCGATGCCGGCGACCTTGGCCGCGCGGAGCGTCTGCATCCGGTGATGGTTGTCCGGGTCGTAGCTCACGTTGCCGGTCACGTCGGCCTTCTCCAGGCCGCCGATCCGGTGCTCGAGACCGGCGGTCCCGGGCACGGCCCAGGGGCGCGCCAGCGTCTCGGGATCGCGCAGGTACGGCTGGAACGGGCCATCGCCGCGGACGGCATTCGGGACGCCGATGCGGGGGAGGTCCTCGAGCGAGGGGATCATCCACGGCTCCGAGCCGGTGGCGAGGAAGGCGTCCGAGAGATAGGCGACCGGGGTCATGTACTTGAGGGCGATGCGCCAGGCCTCGATGGCCATGTCGAAGCACTCGCCGGGCGTCGCCGGGGCGACGATGGGGATCGGTGAGTCGGAGTTCCGCCCGAACATGACCTGGAGCAGGTCCGCCTGCTCGTTCTTCGTCGGCATCCCGGTCGACGGTCCGGCCCGCTGCACGTCGATGACGACGAGCGGCAGCTCGACCATGACGGCAAGGCCCATCGCCTCGGTCTTGAGCGCGATGCCCGGTCCGGACGACGCGGTCATGCCGAGCGAGCCACCGTAGCTCGCGCCGATGGCGGCGCCGATCGCGGCGATCTCATCCTCGGCCTGGAACGTCTTGACGCCGAACGTCTTGTAGGTCGAGAGCTGGTGGAGGATGTCGCTCGCGGGGGTGATGGGATAGCTGCCATAGAACAGCGGCCGCTCGGCGAGGGTCGATGCGGCCAGGAACCCGAGCGCCGCGGCCTCGTTGCCGGTGATGTTGCGATACGTGCCGGGCGGCAGGCTGGCGGGCTTGACCCGGTAGTGCGTGTGGAAGATCTCGGTCGTCTCGCCGAAGGCATACCCGGCCTTGAGCGCGCGCTTGTTCGCCTCCGCCACCACGGGCCGCGCGGAGAACTTCTGGTCGATCCAGGAGATCGTCGGGTCCATGCTCCGCTCGTAGAGCCAGAACATGATCCCGAGCGCGAAGAAGTTCTTCGTGAGGTCCTTCTGCTTGCTGGTCATGTCCAGCCCGTCGAGGGACCGCTCGTTGAGCGTGGAGATCGGGATCTCGAAGACCGTGTACGGGCTCAGCGACCCATCGGTCAGCGGGTTGCTCCCGTACGCGGCCTTGTTGAGGTTCTGCTGCGTGAACGCGTCGCTGTTGACGATGAGCGCGCCGCCGGCCGGCAGGTCGCCGATGTTCGTCTTGAGCGCGGCCGGGTTCATCGCGACGAGCACGTCGGGCTCGTCGCCGGGCGTGTGGATGTCGTTCGAGCTGAAGCTGATCTGGAACCCGGACACGCCGGGCAGCGAGCCGGCGGGGGCCCGGATCTCGGCCGGGAAGTCCGGCAGCGTGCTGATGTCGTTCCCGAACACCGCCGCGGTCCGCGTGAACTGGGTCCCCGTCAACTGCATCCCGTCGCCGGAATCGCCGGCGAACCGGATGGTCACTCGCTCGAGCTCAGAGGTCTCCAGCTCGGGCTCCTTTGTGGTCGTCACGCGCCTTCCGGCTCCTTCATGCGCTGGTGCGGCCGGGGCGGGAGGTTGAGCAGCTCCTCCGGGAACGACTCGGCCAGGTACTTGATGATGTCGGCCTGCCGGACCACGCCGACCAGGTGCCCGCGCTCATCGACGAGCGGGACGTTGCGGTAGCGGCCCGTCTGCATCAGCTCGATCGCGTCGCGGATCGTCTGGTCGAGATCGAGGGTCCGCGGCTCGGTCGTCATCAGCGAGTCGACGGGACCGCGCAGGTCGACGTGCCCACCGACGATCCGTCCGAAGATGTCTCGCTCGGTGAGGACCCCGACGAGACGGCCGGATGGATCGCACACGAAGACTGAATCGCCTGTTCCGGTCCGCTGGATCGCGCGGAGGCATTCAGCGAGGGACGTGCCCGGCGCCACGGTCACCGGCTGGCGCCGGCTGAGCACCCGCAGGCGCTCGTCCAGGATCGCCGGCACGCGGCGGACGACGGCGGTCTCGGTACGGTCGGTCACGTTCGAAGTGTAGCGGTCGTCGCTCGATGGGTCCGATGGCGACGAGCGGGTGATCCGGGTCGAGCGGCGATGGCGGCCGGCGGCTGCTAGCCTCCGGCCGATGGATCGCCGACGCCTGGGCGGGATCGCCCTCATCCTCGCCTCGGCCGCGGGATTCGGGTCCGGATCGCTCTTCGCCCAACCGGTCTACGGGGCCGGCGTGGACTGGCTGGTGCTGTCCTCGTGGCGTTTCCTGTTCGGGGCTAGCCTGGCCTGGCTGTGGCTCCTCGCATCGCCCCGTCGCCGGTCCGGGCTCAGGGCGCTCGACCGCCGTGCGCTCCTGGTCGCCCTCGGCCTCGGCGTGCTGTACGTCGGGAACAGCGGCGCGTACTACGCCTCGCTCGAGACCGTGTCGCCAGGGCTGGCCGGGCTCATCGTCTTCACCTACCCGGCGATCGTGGCGGTCGTGACCCTGCGCGTCGGCCAGCGGCTCGAGGGGCGGCGAGCCTGGGCCGCCCTCGGCGTGGCGCTGGTCGGCGTGGCGTTGACGCTCGGCGGCATCGATCCCGACGACGCTCCGCCGGTGTCCGGGCTCGTGCTCGTCGTCGCCTCGATGCTCATCTACGTCGTGTGGATCGTCCTCGCGGCCCGGCTCTCCGGGGAGCGTCGCGGGGCCGTCGGCGACGCGGCCAACGGCGGCGCGGCGGCATCCGCGGCGACCGCGCTGATGATGACCGCGACGACCGGCGTCTACTGGGTCTGGAGCCTCGGCACGGGACGGCCGGTCCTGCCGGCCGAGATCCCCTCCGAGGCCTGGTTCGGGCTGGTCGGCGTCGGCGTCGTGTCGACGTTCATCGCCATCCAGGCGTTCTATGGCGGGGCGCAACGGATCGGCGCGGCGCAGGCGTCGATCATCAGCACCGTCGAGCCGATCTGGACGATCGTGCTCGCCTACCTCCTCTTCGGGTTCACCTTGACGGGCACCCAGCTCATCGGCGGCGCGCTCATCATCGTGGGCGTCCTGATGGCCCAGACCGGGCCGATGGCGGGGCGCGGCGCGACGTCGAGCGTCCGGTTGGCGGACGAATAGGGTTCGTGGGGGGCGGCCAGGTCGGGGGTCCGGGCCGCCGGCCCGTGCGGGACGGAGCCGGCGGTATCCCGGTCGTCAGGTCAGGACGATTCGCGGCCGATGACCGACAGGATGTTGCCCGCCGGGTCGCGGAACCAGGCGATGTCCGGCCCCTGACCACGGACGATGCCTTTCGCGTCGGTCTTCATCGAGTCCGTGTCATAGCGCTCGAACGTGACGCCGGCGGCCTTCAGCTCGTCGACGGTCCGGTCGACGTCATCGACGGGGAAGTTCAGGACGGTGAAGACGGCGGGCTGGTGATCGGGATTCGGATACACGACCACCGGCGGCTGGCCGGGGCTGTGGATCTCGATCAGGCCCGACATGGCGGCGTCCCGGACGTCGAGGCCGAGCTTGTCCTGGTAGAAGAGCTTTGCCGACTCGATGTCCTTCACCGCGAACGTGGAGAACGGCTTGCTGCGCGAGAGCGTGGTGTTGGTCTTCAGCATGCGTCGTTCCTCCTGTGGTCGCCGGTCACCCGGGGGTCCGTGCCGACGCGAACAGCCACTATCGCGCGGCGCAGGTGTCGCAGGCCTCAGTCGCCCGATGCTCGGGTGTCAGATGCGTGACAGACCCGTTCCAGCCGCAGCAAGCCGAACGCGACCCGCCGAGATCGTCAGCCGCGTCCGGCGGCCGCGAGCATCGCCTTCGCCCCGCTCATCACGAACCCGCCGTCCGACCCGAGCCCGATGAACCGGAACCCGCGCTCGACGTGCGGCGCGATCACGGCCGCGTCGTAGAGCAGGATGCCGGCGGCCTTGCCGTGGGCGCGGCAGGCGGCGAGGACCGTGTCGATCGCGTCGAGGTACGCCGGATCGTCGAAGCGGCCGGGCACGCCCAGGGCGTGCGAGAGGTCGGCGGGACCGACGAACAGCACGTCGGCGCCCGGCAGGGCCGCGATGGCATCCGCCTCGGCGACCGCCGATGCGTTCTCGATCTGGAAGACGCCGAGCGCGACGTCGTTGAGCGAGCCGATGTCCGCGTGGCCGACCCGCCCGAACCCCTGCCCTCGCCCGCCGAGCGCGACCCCGCGCTGGCCGGCCGGCGGGAAGCGCATCCAGCTGAGGGCCTGGACGACGTCGGCGGCCGACTCGACCCGCGGCACGATGAGCCCGCCCGCCCCCATGTCGAGGGCGCGCGAGGCCCGGAGCCGGTCGCCGCGCTCGATGCGGACCAGCGCGGTCGCCGCGGTCGTGCCGATGGCGTAGAGCAGGCCGAGGACGCCGGCCTCGGCGGTCATGCCGTGCTCGGTGTCGATGACGAGCCAGTCGAACCCGGCCTGCCCGGCGATCTCGGCCGTGACCGGCGAGCCGGTCGACAGCCACGTGCCGAACGTCGTATCGCCGCCGAGGACGCGGTCCCGCAGGGTCGTCATGCGCCGATGATGACGGCTCAGCGGCGGGTCGTGGCCGTCGCCACGTCGTCCGAGTTCGAGCTACGGCCCGTTGACGAGCCCGCTCGTATCGACGACCTCGAGGTCGTGACCGGTGATGACGTCGAGCTCGTGCATGACGTCATCGTCGAAGTTCGGGTTGCTGGCGCCTGTGATGTACCAGGGCGACCCGTTGTCGGCCAGGATCATGCCGTAGCGCTGGAGGGCGACCGCGATGACGCGTGCCTGCGGCGAGAAGCCCGAGACGTCGTACGTGCTCTTGAGCCGGACGCGGAGCCCCATCGGCGGCAACGACGAGGAGCCCGAGTCGCCGGCCTCGTGGCGCGCCGGGTAGATGTACGAGGTCCGGGTCTGGTCGGTCGTGAACCGGAGCGCATGATCGATCGCGCCCGCGGCCACCTCGTCGTAGCGGACGAGACCGGGCAGGATCGGCAGGCCAGCGGCGTCGGCGCTGGTCCAGCCAGCCGGCCGCAGCGCGTTCGAGCCCAGGTCCCATGTCGCGCCGCTGCCGGCGCGCCAGTTGCCGTTCACCTTGCGGGCGGCGTACAGCTCGTAGAGCCGGCACAGGTCCTTGTCGATCATGAGGATGTGCCCGTCCGATCCACCTTCGATCTTCGGACTCGCCGGGATCGGGTAGAGGACGTGGTCGGATTCGTCGTCGTAGTCGAACGACACGGCCCCGCTGGGCGTGGTGCCGCCGACGACGTTGATCGGGATGCCGTAGCCCGCGTACGAGCCGAAGTCCATGTGCAGGCCGCGCGTCAGACCGATCGCGGACATCATCGTCGACGAGTTCGAGGCGACGTCCCGATCGTCGATGCGCACGTTCCAGACGTTGTCAGTCGGGAAGATGCCGCAGTCCGGGGCGCCGGCCACCGTGGGCGCCCCGCCCGGGTTCGATGGCGGGACCGGGTGACTCGAGGCGTCCTTCGGATTCGTGCCGGCGCGGATCTCAGTGCCGTCCTTGTAGCCATCGCCGTCGGTGTCGGCCAGGCGCGGATGGGTCCCGTACTTCTGCTCGGTCGCGTTCCTCAGGCCGTCCTTGTCGGGGTCTTCCCTGGCGTCGCTCGCCCCGTTGCCATCGGTGTCCTTCTTCCGCGGGTTCGTGCCGGCGAGGTACTCGTACCGGTTCGTGAGCGCATCGCGATCGGGGTCCTCCTTGCCGTCGAGCTTCCCGTCGCCGTCGGTGTCCTTCTTCCTGGGGTTCGTGTGCGACTTGTGGATCTCGAAGGTATTGGGCAGACCGTCCTTGTCCGTGTCCGCGGTCGCGGCACTCGCGGCCGCGGGGACGATGGCGAGCATCGAGAGCGCCAGGAGCGTGACGGCGATCGCCCGGAGACCGCGACGAGGGGTGTGCATCGACCCATGGTCCGCCAGGACGTCCAGCGGTTGCACCCACCAAGTCGTCCCGGCGTGACGGCTCCGTGGTCCGGTGTCGTGGGGCACCGTTCGACGCAGGACCTATGGGTATCGGCGAGCAGGGAACGTCCTGCTCAGTCCGGGAACGCCTCTGGTCCGCGCTCCGCAAGCTCGCGGGCCTCACCGGGGGCGTCATCGGCGGGCAGCCACGAATACGGATAGCGGCCGTCCTCCAGGGCGGCCGCTTCCCGCGTCAGCCGGAGCGGGTGGAACGTGTCGACCATGACCGCCAGCTCCTCGGTGGCCTCCTTGCCGATCGAGGCCTCGGCCGTGCCCGGATGCGGCCCGTGCGGGATCCCGGCCGGGTGCAACGTGAACGACGAGATGCCCACCCCGCGGCGGCTCATGAAGTTGCCCGCGACGTAGTAGATGACCTCGTCCGAGTTGATGTTCGAGTGGTTGTACGGCGCCGGTATCGCCAGCGGGTGGTAGTCGAACTTGCGGGGCACGAACGAGCACACGACGAAGTTGCGCGCCGCGAACGTCTGGTGGACCGGCGGCGGCTGGTGGACGCGGCCGGTGATCGGCTCGAAGTCGCCGATGGCGAACGCGTACGGCCACAGGTAGCCGTCCCAGCCGACGACGTCGAACGGGTGGGTCGTGTAGTGGTACGCCGTCAGGCGGCCACGCATCTTCACGTGGACGACGAAGTCGCCGGTGTCCGTCCGGGGCGGGACCTCGTCCGGCAGGCGGATGTCCCGCTGCGAGTACGGCGAGTGCTCGAGGAGCTGGCCGTAGTCGTTGCGATAGCGCTTCGGCGCCTCGATCTCGGATGGGCACTCGAGATAGAGCATCCGCTGGGCCGATCCGTCGTCGGGTTCGAGGCGCCAGGTCGTCCCGATCGGGAGGACGAGGTAGTCGCCCGGGCCGTAGCGGATCGGCCCGAAGTTCGTGTCGAGCAGGCCGTCGCCTTCGTGGACGAACAGCAGCTCGTCGGCCTCGCCGTTGCGGTAGAACGTGCCGTCCGGCATGGACGTCGCCGGGCGGACCACGCCCATCACGACGTCGTTGTTGAAGAAGAGCGGGATACGTCCGCTGACCGCGTCACCGTGCGGCTCGACGCCGGCCGAGTCGATCAGTCGGTGGTGGTGATAGCCGTCGTCGGCCTCCTCGAGCGCCGCGATCGCCGGCCCGGGCTCGATCCGATGCGTCCGCGTCGGCGGCACGAGGTGGTACAGCAGCGACGCCCGCCCGGTGAACCCCTCGACCCCGAACAGCTCCTCGGCGTAGAGCGAGCCGTCGGGCGCGCGGTGCTGGGTGTGGCGCTTGTGCGGGACGTTGCCGCGCGAGACGTAGAACATCGGCGAGCGGCCTCCTTCTCCGTGCCCTCAGTCTAGGTCGTTGCCGTGTCGTCCGGCCGTCATCCGCGAGGGCTGGGCGGAGCGTAGATTCGCGCCATGCCCGGGACGTGGACCAACGAGGACTTCCGGCAGATCCTGACCGGCGAGCACCCGGGTCTCGCGAAGTTCCGAGCCAACCTCAAGCGGATCCCGTCCTCGCCGCGCTGCAAGCTGTGCAACGCCCCATTCGGGGGAGCCGGCGGCGCGGTCATGAAGCACTTCGGTTTCGGCCGGTTCCCGGGCAACCCGGCCATCTGCCAGAACTGCATCAGCCAGTACCGAAAGCTCGGGGTCACCGGGGCGGAGATCCCGATCACGCTCCTCTTCGCCGACATCCGCGGGTCCACGGGCATCGGCGAGCGGCTCAGCCCGACCGGCTTCCACGACTTCCTCGTGCATTTCTACCGACTTGGCTCGGCGGCGATCCTCGACAACGGCGGCATCGTCGACAAGCTGGTCGGCGACGAGGTCATCGGTCTGTTCTTCGGCGGAGTCAGCGGGCCAGCGGCATGCCGCGGCGGGGATCGCGGCTGCGACCGACCTCCTTGCGCGTGCCGGACGGCCCGATGCGACCCCGATGGGGTCGATCCCGATCGGCGCCGGGGTCCATACCGGGATCGCCTACGTCGGCCCGACCGGGCCGGAGGGTCTCGTCGACGACTTCACGGCCCTGGGCGATCCCGTCAACACCTCGGCCCGTCTCGCGTCCGCCGCTGCCGCCGGCGAGCTGCTGGTCAGCGTGGACGCGGCCGAGGCGGCGGGTACGGTGCCGGTCGGCGCGGAGCGCCGGACGCTCGAGCTGCGTGGGCGGGAGGCGACGATCGACGTGCTGGTCCTGCACCCGACGACCTGAGGGCCCGCTCGTCAGGCGCCGGTGGCGGAGCTCCGCCGCTCGAGGATCGCGACATCGCGCCACCGGCCGGTGGCGTCCTGGCCGATCCGTTCCTGGAGCCCGACCCGACGGAACCCGACCCGTTCGTGGAGGGCCAGGCTGGCCGCGTTATCGGCGAGGATCCCGGCGAGGAGCGTCCAGACGCCAGCCGCCTCGGATGCGGGGATGAGCACGTCGAACAGCGCCCGGCCGATCCCCATGCCGCGTGCGGTCTCGGCCACGTACACGCTCTCCCAGGCGACCCCGGCATAGACCGCGCGACCCGAATACGGGCTGAGCGCGACCCAGCCCAGGATCGGACCGTCGGCGGGGTCCGAGGTCGCACGAGCCACGAACCGGCAGTCGGGCCGGTGCGACCGGTCGAATTGCGCCCAGTCGGGCACGTCACGTTCGAGGGTGGCGTCGCCAGTGGAGATGCCGTCGGCATAGATCTGGCGCACGGACGGCCAGTCGTCGGGCGTCATCGCATCGATGCGGAACATGCGGCGAATCATGCCGCGTCGCCTTCTGTCCGGGTGCGTCGCTCGGTCAGGGCGCCTTCGTCAGGCGGATCGTCACCGTGACGGTCTTGCCGGCGCGGACGGTGACCGTGGCTCGCCCGAGCTCCTCCCAATGGTCGTCGATCCACTTCGGTCCGGTCACCGTGATGGTTCGTCTGCCGACCTGGCATGGGAGCTCGAAGGTACCGTCCGCCGCCACGCCATAGCCGATGTCACCGCCGCCGCAGTCGCCGGGATCGAGGTTCGTCCACTGCAGCTCGAGTTCGCCGTTGCGAACCCGCGAGCCATCCGGTCCGAGGACCTTCCCCTTGACCGTTCCGCGCGGCAGCAGCATCGCGCCGGTCCCGTCCGAGGTCACCCGGAGCTTGTCACCGAGCCCGTAGTGCGCCTCGATCTGCTCGACGGCGGTCGGCTCGGCGCTGGAGACCTCGAGCTCGATGGCGTTCTGGATGATGTCGACGCCGTAGCTGTACGGGCGCGCCGGGATGCCGGCGAAGAAGGCATCGTCGTCGAATAGACCGTCCTTGAGCTTGTCGAGCTCGTCGTAGCTGTACTTGACCTGGCGCAGCAGCACGAACCGCCCATCGAGCCGCTCCCCGAGTACGGCTCGATGCGCATCGAGGTGGTCGGTCCAGAGGGCGGTCACGACGCCGGGATGCTGGTCGCGATCGATGTAGAGCCCGCCGAACTCGTCGACGTGGTCGGCGGCGTAGGCCTGGATGGCACCGACGGCGAGATCCTGGTCGGCCCGATCCGCGAGGAGCTTGGCGTCCTCATCGGGGTAGGTCGGGATCGACAGGAACTCGAGCGACGTCGCCGGGTCCTTCGCGGCCGCGAGGACGAAGGCCAGGTCGTGGCGCAGGCCCATCGAGCGACGGAGTTCGATCGCGTGGGCGGTCTCGGGATCGATCGCGCTCGGGTCCGGCGTGGCCGCGGGGCTCGCGGCGCCAGGCGTCGTCGCACTCGCGCCGGCATCGGTCGCTATCGGCGTGGCCGGCAAAGCCTCAGGTCGCGCAGCCACGCATCCGGCGATCAGCACCGCCACGGCGATCGATGTTGCGATCCGTGGATGTCCCATCCCGTCCCTCGGGCGTTCGGTCGTGGCTCAGACGCCTCGGACGACGATCGGGTTACGCAGCGCGCCGAGCCGCTCGATGCGGAGCACGACCTCGTCGCCGGGCGCAAGGTACCGCCCGAGCGTTTGGTCGCGGACCTCGAGCAGGCAGCCTGAGCCGACCGTGCCGCTCCCGATGAGGTCGCCCGGCCGCAGGTGCACGTCGGCGCTCGCCCGCGCCAGCATGTCGGCGAACGAGAACTGGGCGTCCGACCAGCGCCCGCGGCTCGTCTCGGTGCCGTTGACCTCGGCCGTCATCGTCAGGTCGTAGCCGGTCCCGGCACGGACGCCGGCGAGCTCGTCGGGCGTGACGAGGTACGGACCGAACGAGCTCGCGAAGTCCTTGCCCTTGGCCGGTCCAAGCCGTACCGCCGTCTCCTCGCGCTGGAGGTCACGCGCCGACCAGTCGTTGAAGATCGTGTAGCCGCCGAGGGCGTCCTCGGCCCGGTCCGCACTCAGGTCGATGGCCGGCGTGTCGATGAGCGCGGCGACCTCGAGCTCGTAGTCCAGCTCGACGGACGCGGCGGGCGACCAGACCGGATCGTCCGGCCCGCGCACCTCCGAGACATTGCCGAAGTAGAAGACCGGGAGGCGGTACCAGGTCTCGGGGATCTCACCGCCGCGACGCTCCCACATCGTGCGGACGTGACCTTCGAAGGCATAGAAGTCGCGCACCGAGGGCGGCCGAAGCACCGGCGGCCCGAACGAGAGATCCGCGGCCCGCAGGACAGCCGGGTCGTCGTCGTCACGCGCTGCGAACCCCTCGACCAGGTCGCGCAGGGACTCGACGCGCAGGCGGCGCGCGAGGAGGTCGTCGAGCGTCGTCAGCGGCTGGCGGAACAGGACCGCATCGTGCGCGAGCTCCGGGCGGGCGGCGGTGGCGCGACGCCGCGCGACCTCGAGATCAAGCCAGCGGCCCGGTGCATCGCCGCCGCCGAGCGCGGCGGCCAGACGCCACGGCGTGCCGGCCGGTGCGTGGCGTTCGCGGACGTGGGCGATGCGCATGGTGCCGGTGCCCGTCAGTTCGCCGGTAGGGCGGGGAGCGCCACGATGTCCCCTGTGCCCGAGATGCCACCGATCCCCGATGAGGCCTTGATCTCCAGGTTGCCATCGGGGCGGATGGCCCAGCTCGCGGCTCCGTCGAGGGCGACCGTGAGAGCGGCCTCTTGCGCGGCCCCGGCGGGGTCGGCGCAGGCCCTGGCCGTCGATGACAACAACTGGATGGTCATCGTCGCGCCGCCGGTCTCGTAGGTGCCGGTGTACTCGTTGCAGCCGGTCGTGCCGCTGATGGTCCCGTCCGTCCCGAACACCATCGTCGGCTGGGGGGCGGACGCGCTCTTCGTGTCGATCGACGTGACGGTCCAACCCGTGCCGCCCAGCCCGGCCGACGAGCCACCGATCGAACACGCGGCCACCAGGACCGCGAGCCATGCGGCGGCCAGATGCCAGACCTCGAGGCGCATCCTCACGCCGGCTTCATGACCACGGGTCGCGAGTCCATCCTCGATGCCTCCGTCCGGCGACGCCCTTGGACGCCGGTCCGAGGATAGCGGAGCGAAAAGTGAACGGCGGCGCCTCCGTTTCGACCATATTGGTTGGACGGCGCCCCCGCTGGGCGCACGAAGAGGCGACGCAGGGTGGATCGCGATCTCGTCGAGGCGGCACGGCACGGGGACCAGGCGGCGTACGTCGACCTGATCCGCGCTCGGAGTGACCGGCTCTTCGCCCTCGCTCAGCGGATCCTGCGCGACGTCGATCGAGCCGAGGATGCCCTCCAGGACGCTCTGGTGATCGCCTGGCGTGACCTGAAGGGCCTCCGCGATCCGGACCGCTTCGACGCGTGGCTGCATCGCATCGTCGTCAACGTCTGCATCGTCCAGGCGACGCGCGAGCGGCGTCGCACCGTGAACCTTCGGGTACTGCCGATCGACGGACCGGCCGCGCCCGACGACCTGCTCTCGGTCGCCGAGCGCGACCTGCTGGAACGCGGGTTCCGCCGGCTCCTGCCCGACCAGCGGGCCATCCTCGTCTTGCACCACTACCTCGGGTACGCGCCTTCCGAGATCGCCGAGACGCTCGGCATCCCGGACGGCACGGCCCGCTCGCGACTCCATCACGCCCATCGCGCCATGCGCGCCGCACTCGATGCGGACGCGCGGACCACGGTCAGGGAAGGTCGACCGGCATGACCCACGAACGCGACATCGATCGTCTTCTCGACCACTGGTTCAGCGACGGCCCGACCGTGGCCCCCGACCGCGTCCTGGACGTCGTCGCGGACCGGATCGGCCGCCAGTCCCAGCGACCCGCATGGCGCCTCGACTGGAGGCACCTCCGCATGAACACGACCTTGAAGTTGGCGACCGCCATCGCGGCTGTCGCCATCGTCGCCATCCTCGGCTACAACCTGCTGCCCGGCAGCTCCGGGGGCGTCGGCGGCCCTGGGCCGACGCCGTCACCCACCCCGACGCCGCCTGCCCTGCCCGACGGGCGCCTCGACGCCCGGGACTACGTCGCCCGTGCGCTGCCCGGCGACCCGATGGCCTTCACCATCACCGCCCCGGCGGGCTGGACCGGATACGGCGGCTTCTTCATCGGGGGTCCCAAGCTCTCGGACGCGCCGGGCGGGATCGGGATCTCCTTCAACCACGATCCCCAGGTGGTCAGCGACCCGTGCGACGCATCGGTCCACACGCCGCCCCCCGACGCAAGCGGCTCGTCCGTCGACGGCCTGGTCGCGGCGATCTCCGCGCGCACGGACCTCGAGGTCTCCGGCGTGACGGACACGGTGCTCGCCGGCTACTCGGGCAAGCGCCTCGACATCCAGCTGCCGGCCCAGTCCGCCTGCGGGAATCACTACGTGTTCGCGGAGCCGAAGGGCCTCTATTCGAACGGCCCGTCGAACCGCTGGCGAGTCTGGCTCCTCGACGTCGGCGGCCACACGGCCGTCGTCGTGCTCCTGGACTACGCAGCGACGCCGGCCGCCGACCGTGCCGCCGCGCAGGCGGCGATCGACTCCGTGCGGATCACCCCGTAGCCGATCCTGACGGTCGGAGCGCGGGAGCCTCGACTAGAGGTTCCCGCGCTTCGCCTGCTCGCGTTCGATGGCTTCGAACAGCGCCTTGAAGTTGCCGACACCGAAGCCGCGCGAGCCGTGGCGCTCGATGATCTCGAAGAAGAACGTCGGGCGGTCCTGGACCGGGCGCGTGAAGATCTGGAGGAGGTAGCCCTCCTCGTCGCGGTCGGCTTCGATGCCGAGCTCCTCGAGCGTGTCCATCGGGACCCCGACGTCGCCGACGCGGTCGGCGAGCGACGCGTAGTACTCGTGCGGCAGCCCCAGGAACTCGACGCCGTTGTCGCGCAGCTGCCGCACGGTCCCGACGATGTCCTCGGTCCGCAGCGCGATGTGCTGGCATCCGGCAGAGCGATACCAGTCGAGATACTCCTGGATCTGGCTCTTCTTCTTGCCGGTCGCGGGCTCGTTGATGGGGAACTTGATCCGGCCGTTGCCGTTGGTCATGACCTTCGACATCAGCGCGCTGTAGTCGGTGTGGATGACCTTGTCGTCGTAGTGGATGAGCTGGGCGAACCCCAGCACGTCGCGGTAGAAGTCCACGAACCGGTCCATCTCGCCGAGACCGACGTTCCCAACGCAGTGGTCGACCTCGAGGAGCGACAGGCCGGTCGCCGCGCGAGCCGGGCTCCTGACCGCGCGGTATCCCGGCGCGAACGCGCCGTGGTACTCGCGCCGGTCCACGAACGAGTGCAGGACCTCGCCGTACGTGTGGATGGACGCGGTCCGGAGGGTGCCGTCCTCGCCGCCGTCGAGCTCGGTCGGCCCGAACGCGGACACTGCGCCGCGGGACGTCGTCTCGCGCCAGGCCGACTCGACGTCGTCCACCGAGAAGGCGATGTCATGGACGCCGTCGCCGTGCGCCCGGACGTGCTCGGCGATCTCGCCGTCGGGGGTCAGTGGCGCCGTGAACACGAACCGGATGTCGTTCTGGACCATGACGTAGCTCGCCCGGTCACGGACCTTCGTCTCGAGCCCGCTGAAGGCGACCGGCGTGAAGCCCCACAGGGCTCGGTAGTAGGCGGCGGCCTGCCGGGCGTTGCCGACCCAGAACTCGACGTGGTCGATCCCGTTGAGCGGCAGGAAATCGGCGGCCTTGGCATAGGCGTCCGCGTCGATCCGGGCGCCCGCCTGGTTGGCGGCGCCCTTCGACAGGGTCTCGGTCATGTCGCGCGTCTCCCGTGCTGCGAGCGGGCGGGCGGCGCTGTGGTCGCCCGATCGATGTTGCCGCCCATGCTACGCCGGTCGTGCCACACTGCCGCCATGCCGAACGATGAGGTCGCCGACCGCCTGGCCGCCGCCGGAGCCCGGCTCGCCCGCCTTCGCCCGGCGGTCGAGGCCGGAGCGCCATGGCCGCTCGCCGAGCGCTTCGATCACGCGCCCGAGTCGTCGTGGGGACCGCAGGAAGTCCTCGCCCATCTCGCGGAGATGGTCGGCTACTGGGACGCGGAGCTGTCGCGGATCGCGTCCCCCGAGCATGCCGAGCCCGTCCCGTTCGGCCGGGTGACGACGGACGCCGCGAGGCTCGCCGCCATCGAGCGCAACCGGACCCTGCCGGTCGCGACGTTGTTCGACCGGATCTCCCGGGAGCTCGAGGTCGTCATCGGACGATGGTCGTCGTGGTCACCCGCCGCCCGCGCGCGGGTGGGCCTGCACCCGACCCTCGGCGAGGTGACCGTCGCGGCCGGCGTGGAGCGGTTCATCACCGGCCACCTCGCGGACCACGCCGCCCAGCTGGCGTCGAGCCTCGGGGTCGCCGAGCCCGCCGGCTGAGACGTCCCGGGCGATGTTCATCCTGTACGCCATCCCGATCGGCATCCTGGCCGGCCTGCTCGTCGGCGGGCGCGTCGGCGGCCTCGCGGAGCTGCGGTTCCGGTGGGCATGGCTCGCGGTCGCGGGGTTCCTCGTCCAGGTCCTGATCTTCTCCGACCCGGTCGGGTCGGCCGTCGGCAGCGCCGGGCCGGCGATCTACGTCGCGTCGAACCTCGCGGTCCTCGGGGCCGTGCTGCGCAACCTCGCGATCCCGGGGATCGCGATCGTCGCCACCGGTGCCGGCTGCAACTTCGCCGCGATCCTCGCCAACGGCGGCCATATGCCGGCCGACCCCGCGGCGTTGAGCGCCGCGGGCATCGACCTCGGCGGGATCACGAACAGCGTCGTGGTCGCCGACCCGGCGCTCCGGCCGCTGACCGACATCTTCGCCCTGCCGGGCTGGCTGCCCCTGGCCAACGTGTTCAGCGTCGGCGACGTGATCATCGGGATCGGCGTCGCCGTCACCATCGCGCTCGCGATGCGGCGTGGCCGGGAGCCGGCACCCGGACATGCCGGGGGTCCGCTGTGAGCTTCCCGGACCTCGGCTCGAGCCTGCCCGAGATCGTCGTCCGGACGGCGGTCGTCTACCTGTTCCTCGTCGTCGCCCTCCGTCTCTCGGGCAAGCGCGCGGTCGGGCAGCTGACGATCCTCGAGCTCATCGTCGTCCTCGTGGTGTCGGACGCCGTCCAGAACTCGATGGTCGGCGAGAACGTGACGCTGTGGGGCGGTCTCGTCGCAGTGGCGACCCTGATCGTCCTGGACCAGGGGCTCAGCTGGCTGATCGAGCGGTGGAAGTGGCTCCGGATGGTCATCGAAGGCGAGCCGCGCGTCCTCGTCCGCGACGGCAAGCCCGACGAGGAGGCGATCGGCAAGGAGAAGGTCGACCTGCTCGATATCGAGCGGGCGGCGAGGCGCAACGGCATCGAGCGGATCGACGAGGTGCGGCTGGCGGTCCTCGAGACCGACGGCGCGATCAGCATCATCCCGATGCGCGACGGCGGATCGGGCGAGGGGCCGGGCGGTCCGATCTAGGGGCCGGCGGTCCGGTCTAGGGGGCCGGCGGTCCGATCTAGGGGGCCGGCGGTCCGATCTAGGGGGCCGGCGGCTCGTCGAGGACGTGGGTCCGGAGGAACGCGAGGATCCGCTCGAACGCGTCGCGGCGGTTCTCCCGCCGTTCCCAGCCGTGGCCCTCTTCGTCGTACCAGTGGACCTCGAAGGTCTTGCCCTCGATCTCGAGCGCCTCGACCATCTTCTCGGTCATGAGCGGCACGACCCGCTTGTCCTTGCGGCCGTGCAGGATCAGGAGCGGAGCCTGGATCCGCTCGGCGCGGTAGACCGGCGAACCGCGGCGATAGAGGTCGGCGCGCGCGGGCTCATCGGGCGAGCCCATCATCCGGTGCAGGTCCAGGCGGCCGGGCCGGTCACCCTTTCGGTAGCTCTCGGCGATCTCCGAATCCCCGAACAGGTCGACGCCGGCTCGCCACAGCTCCGGCTCGTCGACGAGGGCGCACAGGACGAGGTAGCCGCCGTACGAACCGCCCCAGACCGCGAGGCGCCCGTCCGACCAGGACTGACCCGCGGCCCAGCGCGCGGCGTCGACGACGTCGTGGAGGTCGGCGTGGCCCCACTCGTCGTGGTTCGCGATGCGGAACGCGCGCCCGTAGCCGGTCGATCCCCGGAAGTCGATGTCGAGCACGGCGAAGCCGGCCTCGGTGAGCAGCAGCTTGAACGGCACGAACCCGCGATAGGCCTGCCAGGTCGGACCGCCGTGCGGGTAGACGATGGTCGGAACGCGCTGACCGCCGCGCTTGCCGGTGGCCGCGACCGGCCGCCACAGGGTGCCCTCGAGACGGAGACCGTCGCGTGCCGTCAGCGTGATGCGCTCCCCGGCCGGCACGCGACCCGGCGCGAGCGACGCGCCGAGGACCGCCGGCCGCGAGTCCGTGATCCGGCGTGGCCGGGCGTCATCCGGGGCGACACCGGGGACCGGGAGGAGCCACAGGTCCTGCGGCTGGGTCTCGCTCTCGCCGACGGCGGCCACCCACGCCCCGTCCGACTGCCAGTCGACCGATCGCCAGACGCCGTCCCACGGGTTGATCCGCTGTCCGGTCGAGGCCGCGGCAACGGTCCGCGGCGTCTTGGGTGGACGTCCGCGGCCGCGCTTGGGCGGGACGGCGCCGGCGAGGTCGGCGACCACGAGGTCCACGAGCCCGTCGTGCACCTCGATGTGGACGAAGCGGGAGCCATCGGGCGACGGGAGCGGCGCGTAGCCGGCACTGCCCGAGGGCTCGCCGTGCTCGCGCGCCCCCGCCGTGAGGACGATCCGGTCGTGGCCATCGGGTGTGCGCCGGACCACCTGGAACCAGCCGTCCGCATCAGAGACGAAGAGGAGCGATCCGTCGGCTGTCCAGCGCGGACCCGTATCGAGGCTCGCGTCGCCAGCGACGATCTCCATCGCGCCGGACTCGACGTCGACCAGCGCGATCTGATACGTCTCGGGATCGTTGTCGAGCAGGCGGCCGGTCAGCGCGATCCGCTCCCCGTCGGGCGCCCATTCGAAGGTGTCGATGTCGACGCCGGCGCGCGTCAGGACATGCGGGACCGGCGGCTTCGGATCATGGGCCGGTCGCCCGCGCTTCGGCACCGGCGCATCGATGAGCCAGACCTGCGACCAGCCGCGCCGGCGCGAGACGAACGCGAGGCGCCGCCCGTCGGGGGACCAGCGCGGGAGCCGCGCGCCGCCGGGCTTGGGAACGACACGCGTGGTTCGCGAGCCATCGGCCTCGATGACCCAGATCTCGTCGTCGCGCACGTAGACGAGCCGGCGGCCATCGGGCGACCACTGGGGATCGGAGATCGCCTTCTCGGATGCGGTCAGCTGGGTCGGATGGCCACCGCGCAGCGGCAGCGTGAACACCTGTCGCGCACCCGCCGCGTCGGCGGTGTACGCCACGAGGCGGTCGCGCGGATGCAGCCGGAACTCGCGCGGCGGCTCGACCGCGACGATGGCCTCGATGGTCAGGCCGCCCGGGGTGGCCGGGGTCGTCGCCGCCATCAGGAGACGGGGTCCGGCCATCCGGCCATGGCCACGACCGGACCGAGCATCGCGACGTGCTTGCGGACGTGCCCGTGCAGGCAGTCGTAGGCCCAGCTCCATCCGTCGGGGGAGCGGAGCTCGTCGATCGTGAGGGTCTCGACCGCGTCGAGCAGCGCGGCCCGCGCGGCTCGGTGTCGCGTCAGCGTCGCGGCCGCCGTTTCGCCACGCGACGCCGCCACCATCCGTTCGTTCCAGGCGTCGATGCCCTCCTCCGGATCGGAGAGCCAGATCCGGCGGCCGTGGTAGACGGCGATCGCGCGGGCACCCTCCTGCGCCCAGTCGGCGAGGTGGGCCACGTGATCGCGGATTGTCCAGCCCGGCGTGATCTCGACGCCATCCCGGTCCCCGGTCGCGAGGGTCCCGAGGAGCGCCCCGAGGTCCGCCTCGATCGCCTCGTCCCGGGCACGGAAGGCCGCGTGGTCGACCGGGCGCGGGTCCTCGACGAACGGATCGCCGTCGATCTGCCGGCCGCGGAGGGCCGTCGTCCACGGCTCGATGACCACGAGGTGGTCGAGGTAGTGGCCGTGGAGGACCTGGTAGATCCAGCCCCAGGCGCTGTCCGAGCGGATCTGGGCCGCCGACAGCCGGTGGGCTTCGGCCAGGATCGCGGTCCGTGCCGCGCCGAGGCGGGCCAGCAGCTCGTTCCGCGGCATCGTCGCCCAGGGCTCGCGCAGCCGCTCGTTGAAGCGGTCGAAATCGCCGTCGTCGTAGTCGGCATCGGTCGGCCAGCGGCCGGTCTCGATCGCGGCCGCGGTGTAGGTGACGGCGAGCTCCTGCCAGGCCGCGAGGTGGCCGACATGCTCGGCCAGCGACCAGTCCGGTCCGCCGGCGTCCGACGGAGCCGCCCCGGCCACGTGCCAGGCCGCGTCGTCGAGGCCGGCCCAGGTCGCGGTCAGGCGCTGCCAGATGGCGGCCTCATCGGCCCACAGGTCGCGGTCGGGCGCCCGCAGGTCGACGGTGCGCAGATCGGCCAGCGACGACCGTCGAAGGTCCACCACCGCCCGGGCGTCGACGGCGGTCATCGACCTCCGTTCCGTGGCGGCTCGGGCTCCGCCGCCGATCGCTCGAGCTGCTCGCCGAGCTCGACGGTCCGCCGGAAGGCCGCCCAGACCGCCTCGGAGAGCACCGTGCGAAGGCGGCCCGATTCGAGCTCGTGGAGCGCCGCCGCCGAGGTGCCGCCGGGCGAGGTGACCATGTTCCGCAACTCCGCGGGATGCATCCCGGACTGCTTCGCGAAGAGCGTCGAGCCCTCCAGCGTCTCGATGACGAGGTCGTGCGCGATGTGCCGTGGGAAGCCCAGGTGGACGGCGGCGTCGATAAGCGCCTCCATCACCAGGAAGACGTAGGTCGGGCCGGTCCCGCTGACCGCGGTGGCCATCGCGACCATCTTCTCGTCATCGACCTCCAGCTGCATCCCGAGCGCCGTGAGGAGCGCCGCCGCCTGGGCCCGCTGGGCCTCGGTCGTCTCGGGCGTCGCGTACCAGACCGTCATCCCCTTGCCGAGGCGGGCCGGCGTGTTGGGCATGCTCCGGACGACCTGGTCGTGACCGAGGATCCCGGTCAGGGCCTTCGTGGTCGCGCCGGCGAGCACGCTCAGGACCAGCTGCCCCCGATGCAGGTGCGGACCGATCTCGTGCCCGACCCGGCTGAGCATCTGCGGCTTGATGCCGAGCAGGATGACGTCGGCGCCTTCGACCGCCTCCACGTTGCCGGCGACCGTGCGGATGCCGTACTCGCGCTCGAGGTGCTCGCGCCGCTCGACCCGCGGGTGGCTGGCCACGACCTGCCCGGGCTCGACCAGCTTGCCGCGGAGCAGCCCGGCGATCATCGCCTCGGCCATGACGCCGGAGCCGATCGTGGCGATCGTGGCCTTCGAGAGGGGTGACATCGGCCGGAGTATAGCCGCGCATCGACGCGATCCCGGACCGTCGCGCGGTCCGGTCAGGCCGTGGCGGTCCCGAGGAGGAAGAACCGACCCGACGTCGTCACGACCGGCGCCCCGAACCCGGCTGCCGCCAGGGCCGCGACGAGCTCGTCCGGCGAGTAGTAGACCTTGACGATCGTGAACTCCCGGCCATCGTCGAGGCGACGGACCGACAGGTCGTCGCTCGGTGTCGGGTGATCCGCCGCCGACGACTGCGGGTCGGGCAGGGAGTCGATGCAGACGAACCGGCCGCCGGGCTTCAGCCATCGGTGCACGAGCGCGAGGAACTGCGGCAGCCTCGCCCGGGGCACGTGGCTCAGCCAGAACCCGGTGAAGACGGCGTCCACCTCCCGGTCCGGCTCGGCCCAGGCGTCGCGGACGTGGAGGTGGGCGCGCAGGCCATGGGCGACGAGCCGGTCACGCGCCCGTTCGAGGGGCGCGGCGTTCGCGTCATACAGCGAGAGCTCACCCTTGCCGGCAAGTAGCGTCGCCCACCAGCCGGTGCCGGCGGCCAGGTCGACGATGTCGCCGACGATCGGCAGGTCGTCGAGCCAGCGACCCGCGACATCGAGCTCCGCGTCCCACGCCGCGTCGTGGACCGGTCCCCGTGCATACCGGCCGCGGCGCAGGTACCAGTCGTCGTACTCGGCGGCCCGCGCGGCGTAGTACGGGATGAGCGCGTCCTCGGGGTCGTCGGGCGCGGGGGCGGGCACGGGCGCGGCGGCGGCGGGCGCGGCGGCGGCCGGCGGCGGTCGCGGGGTCGGCAACGGCCACGATCCCCTGTCCGGCCGCCTGCCCGCGCTCGGTGATCGCCTGGCGGAGCCGGAATCGGAGGAACCCGTTGTCCCCGGCCTTGCCGAGGCAGTCCGGGCAGAGACGCGCCCAGCCCTCCAGGTCGTCGGGGCCGCGACATGTGTGCGGCGCCCCGCACCACAGGCAGTCGAAGGTCGCCGCGAATGGCACGCGCGCCCTCAGCCCGTGATCGGGGTCCAGGAGCCGACCGGCGCGACCTCCTCGAAGGCGTCCGGATCGAGGATCTCGGCCAGCAGCTCGATGCCGTCGATGACCCGCGGCCCCGGCCGGCTGAAGTAGGCCGACCCGTCCACCGCGAAGACCTGCCCGGAGCGCACGGCCGACAGGTCGCGGTACCACGCCGGCCGCGGGGTGCGCTCCCACTCGCTGACCGTCTCGGCCAGGTGGAAGCCGCACGGCATCAGGACAAGGATCTCCGGGTCGACCTCGGCGACGGCGTCCCAGGTCGTCTCGACGGAGCGCTCGCCATCCGAACCGAGCACGTCCCATCCTCCGGCACGACGGACCTGTTCCGGCACCCAGTGCCCGGCCGCGAACGGCGGGTCCAGCCACTCGAGGCCGACGATCCGGGGTGCGTTCCGCCCCGCGGCGCGTCGCGTGGCGACGGTCGCCTCCACGGCGCCCAATCGCTCGCGCAGCGACTCGACGAGGTCGATCGCGTCGTCCTCGGCCTCGGCCATCGCGCCGACAGTGGTGATGGTGTTGAAGATCCCCTCGATCGAGGTGGGCTCGAGCGAGACCACCGTGATGTCCGCGTCGATGGCTCGGACCACCTCGTTGACCTCGCGATAGCTCACCGCGCAGACGCGGCAGAGCTCCTGGGTCAGGATCAGGTCGGGCTCGGCGGCCACGAGGGCCTCTTCGTCGAGCACGTAGAGCGACGATCCGCCGTGCATCGAGTCCGTGACCAGCCGATGGATGTCGCGCGAGCTCGCCTCGCTCAGGTCGTGGACGCTGCGCGTGACCACGGGCTTGCCGATGACCTCGGGCGGCCAGTCGCACTCGTGCGTGATGCCGACGAGCTCATCGCCGAGGCCGATGGCGCAGACGATCTCGGTGGCGGACGGGAGAAGCGAGACGATGCGCATGTGATCTGAGGCTCACTCCCCGAGGTCTGCTGCCGAGCCCCGGGCGGGCCATCAGCCGGCGGGCTTCGCCTCGTCGACCGCGGCGCGGGCCGCCGCCTTGTCCGTGTACCAGGTCGCGTCCATCGCCGTGTAGTTGGCCCACTCGGTCGGCAGCGACTCCTCGGGGAAGATCGCGTTCACCGGGCACTCCGGCTCGCAGGCGCCGCAGTCGATGCACTCGTTGGGATCGATGAACAGCTTGCGATCCACACCCTCGTCGTAGTGGATGCAGTCGACCGGGCACACGGAGACGCACGAGATGTCGAGCACGTCGATGCACGGCTCGGCGATCACGTAGGCCATGCGGGTCCCTCCTCGGGTGGATGGTGCACGGCGCGCCCCGGCTCGTGCGGGGACGAGCGTACCACCGGAGACGCTCAGGGTGCCGGGTCGACGACCCATCGGATCGGGATCCACATCCCGTTCGCCAGATGGCCGGGGATGTGGCACCCCACGATCCAGGCGGCCGCGGTCGGTGGCGTCGTCACCGGGGCGTCGGCGGGCACGTCCAGCGGCACGGTCCAGCGGACGTCGGCCCGCTCGCCGGATCGGACCACGACGCGGAGCCCCGCGACGTCGGGCGGGACCGAGACGACCGGCGTCGGCCCGGGCGGCGCTCCGCGCGTCGCGCCCTCGGCGACCTCCCACGCATCCTGCACGGCCCCGGCGCCGATGACCGCCTCGTGCACCTCAAGGCCGCCGTTGATGACGTGGAGCAGGATCGTCTCGCCCGGGACGAGGTCGAGGACCGGCGGGAGGAAGCTGTAGTCCTTCGCGATGAGGTTCACCTCCCGCGGTGCGTCCGGCGTCCCGGCGACCGGCCGAGGCGTCGCCGGGACGGTCCCCGAGTCGCAGGCGGCGACCACGGCGACCACGGCCACGAGCGCGGCGAGCAGGGCGATCCGGCGGGGCATGAGCTGCACCGCGGGAGTCTACGGGCGCGGTCGCCGGAACGACGGCCGAACCGTCTTGACATGCGGCGGCGCCCGACCGCACTCTGCCGTGACCCGTCCCTCCGCGAGATCGGCCGAACCACGCGCCCCGAGGTACCGCTTGGCCATCCCGACGACCACCTCCCCACCCGTCTCGGCAGGTCCCGACGCCGCCGGCGTCGCGGTCCGTCTGGAACACGTCGAGAAACGCTACGGTGACGTGATCGCGGTCGACGGCATCGACCTCGACGTCCGTGACGGCGAGTTCTTCTCGATGCTCGGGCCGTCCGGCTCGGGCAAGACGACGACCCTGCGGATGATCGCGGGCTTCGAGCTGCCGACGGCTGGGCGGATCCTGCTCCACGGCGCGGACGTCACGGCCGTCCCCCCGTTCGATCGCGACGTCAACACGGTCTTCCAGGACTACGCGCTCTTCCCGCACATGTCGGTCGGCGAGAACGTGGCCTACGGGCTCATGGTCAAGAAGGTCCCCAAGGCCGAGCGCGAGACGCGGACCGTGGACGCGCTCCGGATGGTGCGGCTCGACGGGTACGCGGATCGCAAGCCCGGGCAGCTCTCGGGCGGCCAGCGCCAGCGCGTCGCGCTGGCGCGTGCGCTCGTCAACCGCCCGCGCGTCCTGCTCCTCGACGAGCCGCTCGGCGCGCTGGACCTCAAGCTCCGCGAGGAGATGCAGATCGAGCTCAAGGCGATCCAGCAGCAGGTCGGGATCACGTTCATCTACGTGACCCATGACCAGGAGGAGGCGCTCACGATGAGCGACCGCCTCGCCGTCTTCAACCGCGGCCGGATCGAGCAGGTCGGGGCGCCGGCCGACGTCTACGAGCACCCGATCACGCGGTTCGTGGCCGGGTTCGTCGGCACGTCGAACCTGATCTCGGGCGAGGCCGCGGAAGCCATCGTCGGCCGGCGCGGGACGTTCACCATCCGGCCGGAGAAGATCCACCTGGCCGCGTCCGGAGCCACGGTCGGCGACGACGAGACGGCCGCCGACGGGACGATCCTCGACGTCGTCTATCTCGGGTCGGACACCCGCTACGTCGTGGCGCTCGAGGCGGGCGCGCGGCTGGTGGTCACCCAGCAGAACCTCGCGACATCATCGACGGAGGCACTCGCGCAACAGGGCAAGGCTGTCCGCCTGGTCTGGAAGCGACAGCACGCGCTCCCCATCGCGGATGGGGCGTGATTTGGAGGAGGACGGAACATGCGCATCCGTGGAATCGCGGTGCTCGTCGCGGTGGCGGCGATCATCGTCGGTGCCTGCAGCAGCGGCGGCGGGGGTTCGGCGGCGCCCAGCCTGCCGACGGAGCTCGGCAGCACTCAAGGCCAGAGCATCAACGTCCTGGCGTGGCCGGGCTACGTCGAGAACGGCTCGACCGATCCGGCGGTCGACTGGGTGACCGACTTCCAGACCCAGACGGGCTGCAAGGTCAACCCGCAGATCTTCGGGACCTCGGACGAGGCGTACACCCTGTTCTCGACCAACCCCGAGCAGTTCGACGTCGTCTCGGCGTCCGGCGACGCGAGCCTTCGACTCGTGCGCGGCGGGTTCGTCCAGCCGGTCAACCTGTCGCTGTTCAAGAACTATCCGGACATCTTCGAGGCGCTCAAGAACAAGCCGTACAACACGGTCGACGGCGTCGCCTATGGCGTCCCCCACGGTCGCGGCTCGAACCTGCTGATGTGGCGGACCGACCAGGTCACGCCGGCCCCGACCACCTGGGCCCAGATGTTCGACCCGGCGAACGGCTACAAGACGAGCGTCTACGACGCGCCCATCTACATCGCCGACGCGGCGGTCGTCCTGATGACGACCGACCCGACCCTCGGCATCAAGAACCCGTATGCCCTCGACGACGCGCAGTTCCAGGCGGCGGTGAACCTGCTCAAGCAGCAGAAGCCGGCGATCACCCAGTACTGGGTCGACTACCTCAAGCAGATGGACGACTTCCGGGCCGGCAACTCCAACGTCGGGACGACCTGGCAGATCATCACCAACCTGCTGCAGGGCGAGAGCCCGGCCGTCCCCGTCGAGGTCATCAAGCCGCCCGAAGGGGCCACCGGCTGGTCCGACACCTGGATGATCAACTCGAAGACCAAGAACCTCGCGTGCGCGTACGCGTACATCGACTACCTGACCTCGCCCGAGATCAACGCCAAGATCGCCGAGTGGTTCGGCGAGGCGCCGGGCAACTCGAAGTCCTGCGCCCTGACCACCGATCCGAACCACTGCACGATCTTCCACGCCGACGACGACGCGTTCTGGAAGGACGTCTGGTACTGGCAGACCCCGACCGAGGACTGCGTCGACGGCCGCACGGACGTCAAGTGCAAGGGCTTCGACGAGTGGATCAAGGCCTGGACCGAGATCAAGGGCTGACCAGGCCCGATCGATCGTGAGCTGAGGCCCGGGATCCGCGCCGCGGACCCCGGGCCTTCCCCTCGACGAGAGCGATGACCGCCGCCGCCAGTCCCGCGCCAACGCCGGTCCCCGCGCCGCGTCCGTCACTCGGACGCCGTATGGCCACGTGGCTGCACCGGCATCCGCGTGCCCGGCTGGGCCTGATCCTGGCCCTGCCCGTGGCGTGGCTGGTCATCGCCTACCTCGGGTCGCTGTTCGTCCTGTTCCTCAACGCGTTCTGGTCGCGCGACCCGTTCACGTCGCTCGTCGTGCGCGACTTCACGCTCGACAACTTCGCGGAGCTGCTCGGCACCGACGTGTACCGGGTCGTCACGATCCGGACGGTCGGCATGGCGCTGCTGGTGACCGCCACCTGCACGGTGTTCGCCTACCCGATCGCGTACTACATGGCCCGGGTGGCGTCGCCGCGTGTCCGCGGGATCATGGTGGTCGCGGTGGTCATGCCGCTCTGGGCGAGCTACCTCGTCAAGGCGTACTCGTGGCGGCTGATCCTCGCGGACGAAGGCGTCCTCGACTGGGCGCTCAAGCCGCTCGGCCTGACCGGCCCGGGCTATGGCGACGTGGCCGTCTGGCTCGTGTTCGTCTACCTGTGGCTGCCGTACATGATCCTGCCGATCTTCGCCGGCCTCGAACGCATCCCGTCCTCGCTGCTGGAGGCGTCGGCCGACCTGGGCGGCCGCGGCTGGGTGACGTTCCGACGGGTCATCTGGCCGCTGTCGGTCCCGGCGGTCGCGGCGGGCTCGATCTTCACGTTCTCGCTGACGCTCGGCGACTACATCGTCCCCGGGCTCGTGTCGACGACGCAGTTCATCGGCAACGTCATCTTCGTGAACGTCGCCCAGAACCTCCCGCTCGCGGCCGCATACTCGCTCGTGCCGCTCGGGATCATGCTGCTCTACCTGTTCGTCGTCCGGCGCTTCGGCGCCTTCGATGCGCTGTGATGGGCGGCGGACTCGGCCGGATCGGCCTGCGGATCGCGACGGGGCTCGTCCTCGCGTTCATCTACGCGCCACTGCTCATCGTCGTGATCTATGCCTTCAACGCGAGCGGCACCTCCGCCTGGCCGCCGGCCGGGTTCACGCTGACCTGGTTCGGTGAGGCGCTCGCCAACTCCGGGCTCCGCCAGGCGTTCCTCACGTCGATCGCATGCGCGCTCGGGGCGACGTTCATCGCGCTCATCCTGGGCACGCTCGTGTCGCTCGGCGTCAGCCGCTATTCGTTCTTCGGGCGGGAGAGCATCTCGTTCGTGATCCTCCTCCCGATCGCGCTGCCGGGCATCGTCACCGGCATGGCCCTCTCGACGACGTTCGCCTCGCTCAGCGTCCCGCTGGGCATCCTGACGGTGATCATCGGGCACGCCACGTTCTGCGTCGTGCTCATCTACAACAACGCGATCGCGCGCCTGCGGCGGACCTCGCGCTCCTTCGAGGAGGCCTCGGCCGACCTCGGCGCCCACACGTTCCAGACGTTCCGGTACGTGACGTTCCCGGCGCTGCGGTCGGCGCTGCTCGCGGGCGCCTTGCTCGCCTTCGCGCTCTCGTTCGACGAGGTCATCGTGACGATCTTCACGGCCGGCGGCATCAAGACGCTCCCGATCTGGATCTTCCAGAGCTTCCGGCTCGCCAACCAGGTCCCGCTCGTCAACGTCGCCGGCGTGGTCGCGATCATGCTGTCGGTCATCCCGGTCTACCTCGCGACGCGGATCAGCTCGGGCGCGGCGAGCGGCCGCACGTAGGGCCGCGAGCAACCGCCGCCGTCAAAGCTCCCAGCGCGTGCCGCTGATCAGCACGACGAGGACCGGCACGACGGCGGCGACAAGGATCTCGATCCGACGGCGCATGGCACACCTCCCATCGAGCCCGCTCGGGCCCGAGGTGCGGCGCCCGACCCCATCGAGGAGTGCCCGGTCCGATTGCGACGCCGGCCGTCAGTCTCGCGATGAACGCTTAGCTGCGGCTTATCGGGGCTGCGACCCCGAGGCGACCGTCAGCCGCCCGTCGCCTCCGCAGGCGGGACCTGGCTGAGGACCGACTGGATCGCCTGGACCGCGCCGAGCAGGGCAGCCGACTCAGCGGGGATCACGATCTTCGTGTTCGGGCTGAGCGCGAACTTCGAGAGCGTGTCGAGCTGGAGGATCGCGACCAGGGTCGGGTTCGGGTTCGCCGCGGTGATGGCGCTGTAGACCGTCGAGATGGCCTGGGCCCGGCCTTCGGCCTCGAGGATCAGCGCCTGCCGCTCGCCCTCGGCCCGCAGGATCGCCGCCTGCCGCTCGCCCTCGGCGTTCTTGATCGCGGCCTGGCGGTCGCCGTCGGCAACGTTGACCGCGGACTGCTGGATGCCCTCGGACTGGAGGATCTTCGCGCGCTTCTCCTGGTCGGCCTGCTTCTGGAGGGCCAGCGCCTGGAGGATCTGCGGCGGCGGGGTGATCTCGACGATCTCGATCCGGTTGATGCGGATCCCCCATTTGTCCGTGACGGCTTCCATCTGCTCCTGGACGTCGACGTTGATCCGCTCGCGCTCCGAGAGCGCCTCGTCGAGCGAGAGCGTCCCGATGACCGAGCGGAGCGCCGTCCGGGCGAGCGCATCGATGGCGACGTCGAAGCGGGCGATGCTGAACAGGGCCTGCTTCGCGTCGACGACCTGGGTGAAGATCGTCGCGTTGACGGCGACCACGACGTTGTCCTTGGTGATGACCTCCTGCCGATCGCCGGGCAGCGGCGTCTCGCGCATGTCGACGGTCACCAGGGCATCGATGAAGGGCGCGATGATCACCAGGCCGGGCTCATGGATCGCCCGGAACTCGCCGAGCCGGGTCACGACCCCGACGAACCCCTGCTGGACCAGGTTGACGGTGTTCCGCAGCAGGTAGAACGCGAAGAGGATGAACAGGATCGCGATGATGAATGCGACGACCAGCGCGATCAGACCGGTATCCATCTAACCCTCCGGGACCGGCGACCCGGACGCGGGTCGGACGGCGAGCGTCGTCCCGTGGACGGCGGTCACGATGACGGGTGCGCCCGCCGCGATCGGCTCGTTCGTGTCGGAGAAGGCGAGCCAGACCTCACCCGCGAGGCGGACGTGCCCCGGATGGAGCTCGTCGCCGAGCGCGATCGAGGGCGAGGACGCGTTGCCCGACGAACCCGCCGTGGACGCCGGGCGTGAGCGGGCCTTCGCCATGTCGGCGCAGTCGTCGTGCGAGCAACGGCCGGCCGACGACGACGCCGGCCATCGCCACCGCGATGGCGACGACCGCCTGGATCCAGAGCGCCGTGTCGGGGAATGCGAAGGCGAGCACGCCGGCGGCGAACGCCCCGATCGCCAGGAAGATCGCGAAGAACGTCGTGCTGACGAGCTCGAGGACGAGCATCGCGAGCGCCACCCCGAACCACAGCGCGTAGACCGGCATGCGACGAGTGTATGCCGTTCGCGGACGCCTGCATGACGCCTGAGCAGGCGTCTGCGTTGAGGCTAGGCGGTGGGCGCCGGATCGTCCGCGGGGAGGTACGCGGCCGGGTCGTCCTTGAACTCGAGCAGGCAACCACGGCCGCAGAACCAGTAGGTCGCGCCCTTGTAGTCGAACGACAGCTCCGAGGTCGCCGTGTCGACCTCCATCCCGCAGACGGGATCGATCTCGATGGCCATGGTGTCTCCGATGATTTGCCAGTGACTCGGTACTCCAGGGGAGTATAGGCGGGTTCGCGTCGCGACCCCGCGCGACGTAGCATCGCCCGATGGAGCCGATCGACCCGGACGTCGCCCGCGCCGCGTTGCTGGCGGAACGCGCCCGACTGCTCGAGGAGCTGGGCGAGGCCATCATCGCGCCCGGCCAGATGACCTACGGGTCGCAGGCGGCCGCCGCAACCCAGGTCTTCGAGCAGCAGCGCGACCTCGCGCTGCGCGACCGGGCCGAGACCCAGCTCGCCCTGGTGGACGCCGCTCTCGCCCGCCTCGACGCCGGGACGTTCGGCGTCTGTATCCGCTGTTCGAAGCCGATCGCCCCGGCTCGCCTCGAGGCGCTCCCCTGGGCCGCCTACTGCATCGACTGTCAGCGCGACGTCGACCGGGGGGCGCGCTGAATGGCGTCCGATGCCCCGGCCGAGGTGGCGCCGCTCGTCACGATCGATGCGATCCGTGCCGCGGCCGAGGTCCTGCGCGGCATCGTCGTCCGGACGCCGCTCGTCCCGTTCGGGCCACCCGAGGACCGGCACTTCCTCAAGGCCGAGTCGCTCCAGCCGATCGGCGCGTTCAAGCTCCGTGGCGCCTACGCCACGATCGCCGGGCTCGATCCCGCGGACCGTGCGCGCGGCGTCATCACCTACTCGTCGGGCAACCACGCCCAGGGCGTGGCGCGAGCCGCCCGACTGCTCGGCATCCCGGCCGTCATCGTCATGCCGTCGGACGCTCCGGCGATCAAGCGCGAGCGGGTGCTCGCCGACGGCGCCGAGGTCATCGTCGTCGGGACCGCCAGCGAGGAGCGGGAACGGGTGGCGCGCGCGACCGCCGCCGAGCGCGGACTGACCGTCGTCCCGCCCTTCGACGACGACCGGGTCATCGCCGGTCAGGGGACGATCGGCCTCGAGCTCGTCGAGGACCTGCCGGACCTCGCGGCCGTGCTCGTGCCGATCGGCGGTGGGGGGCTGGCCAGTGGCATCGCGACCGCCGTGAAAGCGCTCCGGCCGAACGTCCGCGTCGTCGGGGTCGAGCCGGAGCTCGGGGCCGACGCGCGCGATTTGCTCGCGAAGGGCGAGATCGTGCGCTGGGACGCCGAGATCGTGTCGCGGACCATCGCCGACGGGACGCGCACGCAGGCGATCGGGCAGCGGACCTTCGCGCACCTGCGGGCCTACCTCGACGCGATCGTCACGGTGAGCGAGGCGGAGATCGCGGCAGGCGTCCGGCTGGCCGCCGAACAGAGCCGGCTCGTGGCCGAGCCGTCCGGCGCCCTGTCCGTCGCGGCCCTCGCGTTCCGCCGGACCGAAGCCGGTCTCGACGGGCTCGATGGGTCCGTCGTCGCGGTCGTGAGCGGCGGGAACGTCGACCCCGAGCGGTACCGCGAGTACCTGGCGGCCCCGATCCCCGCCGAGGGGTAGGCCGGCCCGCCAGGTGCTGCCGGGCTCCCGACCGCCGGGGCACGCGATCAGGTGGGCCGCGAGTCCCCGTGCTCCTCGGCGAGGCGCTCGGCGAGGCGCCGCTCGCGCACCCGGATGGCGGCCATCTCCGATCGCGGCGACGCGGTCGGTCCGCGACGACTCGCGCTCGTCGGACCGGATCCAGCCGGCCATGACCGCCAGCATCGCCCCGATGAAGATGAGGTCTCCGGCGATCCACATGAACCCGGCCGCCAGCTTCTGGTCGTCGAGCGGGGTCGGCCCCCAGGCCCGGATGACCGTCTCGTAGTGCGGGTAGAGGACGCCGCCGGCGGCCAGGATGACCATCGCCATGAACGTGTTCATCGTCATCTGCATGAAGAGATAGAGGATCCGCGCCGGGTGCGACATCCGGTACGGGAGCGGATCGACGGCGACGGCCGGCCACCAGAACAACATGGCACTCCCCAGGAAGAGGAGGTGCTCCGCGTCGTGGATGTTCGGGTTCTCGAGCGCCGCGTCGAAGAGGGCGGAGAAATGCGCGCTCCACAACACGACCGCGAAGACGATCGACGCCACGATCGGATGCGAGAGCACCCGCAGCACCCGTGAATGGAGGATCGGCAGGATCCAGCGATGGCGCGTCTCGGACGACGACACCCGCAGGATCAGGGTCACCGGCCCGGAGAGCGCGAGGAGCGGTGCCGCGACGAGCATCAGCAGGATGTGCTGGACCATGTGGAGCGAGAACAGCGTCGTGTCGTAGTGCTCGATCCCCGACATCAGCGCGACGGCGAGGGCCACCATCGCGCCGACGAACGCGACCGTCCGGCGGACCGGGACGGGGTTGTTCGGATGCGCGGCGTTCACGCGCCGGACTGCCCAGCGCCACCAGAGCAGCGAGACGACGATGCCGAGGGTCGGGAGCGGCTCGAAGCTCCAGCCGAAGAGGAGCGAGGCAGGCGTCGGCGGCTCGGTCGGAGCCAGCCCGTGTCCGACCGCCGGCCCGGCCGCGACCAGCCAGCCGGCGACCGTCCCGCCGGTCACGACGATCCGCGAGAGGACCGTTCGAGAGCGCATCGGCGGCATCGTCGCATGAACGGGCGGCCGGTGCGGTCCGCTGACCGAGCGGTCAGGCCACCCTGGCCGATCGTCGCCGGGGGCGCCGGCCGGGACCGGCGCCGGGCATCGAACGGACCTGCCCGGCGCCGAACGACCGGACGACGTGGCGGGTATCATGGCCGCGGCCCTCGGTGGGCCCGAACGCGACCAACTCCACATTCGGCGAGGCGCCGGTTCCCGGCGCCGTCGGCCCCCGTCGAGGACACTGGATGTCGAGCTCCCCTAGCGCGCGCCGCCCCCGTCACGGGCTGATCTGGGTGGCGACGCTCGTCGCGGCGGCTGTCGTGGTCGGCGTCCTCTACGTGACCGGCATCGGGGCGCGCGTCGTCGAGAGCCTCTACCCGCCGGTCGCGGTGACCGAGCAGGGCGCCCACATCCGCGACCTCTACAACATCGTGTTCCTGATCGCCGCGGCGATCTTCTTCCTGGTCGAGGGGCTGCTGGTCTGGACGATCATCGCCTACCGCCGGAAGCCGACCGACACCGAGCTCCCGCCCCAGACCCACGGCAACTCGACGGCCGAGATCATCTGGACGGTCGTCCCGACGCTCATCGTCGCCTTCCTGTTCGTGATCAGCTGGCAGACGCTGAACGCGGTCGATACGGTCACGTCGCAGGTGGACACGAAGATCCGGGCGGTGGCCGGCCAGTTCCAGTGGGAATTCGACTACATGCCGCCCGACTACGACCCGCTGGTCCAGCCGCCGGCCGCGCCGCTCTACACGGAGTTCCTGCCGACCGGCCCGGACGGCGGCCTCCACGTCCCGACCGGCCGGACCATCCAGCTGTACCTCACGAGCCCGGATGTCATCCACGCCTTCTACGTGCCGCAATTCCTCTTCAAGCGCGATGTCGTGCCGGGTCGGGTCAACAAGTTCGACTTCAACGTCGACGAGGACCAGGCCGGCCAGACGTTCCGCGGCCAGTGCGCCGAGCTGTGCGGCGCCGGTCACCGGCTGATGCTCTTCGAGGTCCATGCCATGACCGGCGCCGACTTCGACAAGTGGCTCGCCGACAAGGTCGCCTCAGCGCCGCCGCCGGCTCCGTCAGCCTCCGCCGGCGCCTCGGGCGAGCCGCAGCCCAGCGGGGCGCCGCAGCCCAGCGGGGCGCCGCAGCCCAGCGGACCGGCCGCCGGCGGAACGGAGCTCACGGTCACCGCCGAGAACGTCGCGTTCACGACGACCGAGCTGAGCGCCCCGGCGAACAGCCCCATCACGATCCAGTTCGACAACAAGGACAGCCAGCCGCACAACATCCAGATCTTCAAGGACCAGATCGACGGGACGTCCGTCTTCCAGGGCGAGATCTTCACCGGACCGGCCGTCAAGCCGTACACGGTCGGTCCGCTCGCCGCCGGCACCTATCCGTTCAAGTGCGACGTGCATCCCAACATGACCGGCACGCTGACGGTCCAGTAAGGAGCCCCGATGGCAACGACGACGTTGACGCCGGCCGCCTCCGCCTACCGGAGTGGCCTGTACGACTGGGTGACGACGACCGACCACAAGAAGATCGGGATCCTCTACGTCATCAACTCGTTCGTCTTCTTCTTCATCGGCGGCGTGCTGGCGCTCGCGGTCCGGTCGGAGCTCGCCTTCCCCGGCCTCCAGTTCCTGACCGACATCGGCTACAACGAGTCGTTCTCGATGCACGCCACGTTCATGATCTTCCTGTTCGTGATCCCGATGCTGGCGGGCTTCGGCAACTACGTCGTCCCGCTCCAGCTCGGCGCCCCCGACATGGCGTTCCCGCGGATCAACGCGCTGTCGTTCTGGATGCTGCCGCTGGGCGGGATCCTGCTCCTGAGCGGGTTCGTGACCGGCGGGACCGCCGCGGCCGGCTGGACGAGCTACGCGCCACTGTCCGAGGACCAGCCGCTGGCGGCGACCGGTTCGGGACAGGACCTCTGGATCGTCGCGCTCGTCCTGATCGGCACGAGCTCCATCCTCGGCGCCATCAACTTCCTCGTCACGATCTTCAAGATGCGGGCGCCCGGGATGACGCTCTTCCGGATGCCGATCATGGCCTGGACCGTGCTCGTCACCTCGGTCCTTGTGATGCTGGCCACGCCGGTCATCACGAGCGCGCTGATCATGCTGTTCATCGACCGGAACTACGGCGGGGCCTTCTTCGACCCGCGTAACGGCGGTGATCCGATCCTCTACCAGAACGTCTTCTGGTTCTACTCGCACCCGGCGGTCTACGTGATGATCCTGCCCGCGATGGGCATGATCAGCGAGATCCTGCCGGTGTTCAGCCGCAAGCCGCTGTTCGGCTACAAGGCGTTCATCTTCGCGACCGCGGCGATCGGCGCCCTCGGGTTCTCCGTGTGGGCGCACCACATGTTCACGACGGGCGCGGTCTACCTGCCGTTCTTCAGCCTCATGACGTTCCTGATCGCGGTCCCGACCGGCGTGAAGATGTTCAACTGGGTCTTCACCATGTGGCGCGGCCAGCTCATGCTCAAGACCCCGCTGCTGTTCGCGCTCGGGTTCCTCAGCATGTTCCTGATCGGCGGCATCAACGGGGCGTTCAGCGCCGCGGTCCCCGTCGACTTCGCCCTCCACGACACCTACTGGGTCGTCGCTCACCTCCACTACGTGCTGTTCGGCGGCTCGGTCTTCGGCGTCATGGCCGGCTTCTACTACTGGTTCCCGAAGATGACCGGCCGGATGCTCAACGAGACCCTGGGCAAGACCCAGTTCGTGCTGATGTTCATCGGGTTCAACATGACGTTCTTCCCGATGCACGAGCTCGGGCTCGCCGGGATGCCGCGGCGCATCGCCGACTACTCGTCGGCGGCCGGCTGGAACGACCTCAACCTCGTGGCGACGATCGGCGGCTTCACGATCGCGCTCTCGATGCTGCCGTTCCTGTGGAACATCTTCATCTCGCTGCGGGCCGGCAAGCCGGCCGGCGACGATCCGTGGGAGGGCAACACGCTCGAGTGGGCGACGAGCTCCCCGCCGCCGCCGTACAACTTCGACCACCTGCCCGATATCCGCTCGGAACGGCCCGTGTTCGACGCCCGACACCCGTCGATGACCCCCACGACGGACCATTGAGCGGGCCACGACGATGACGACCGACTCCACCGCGCTCATCCCGGCCGAAGAGCAGCACTTCGGCGGCCTCGACCACGACGCATCGGGCGGGATCAGCAACCCCGTCCTCGGGATGCTGCTGTTCATCACCTCGGAGGTGATGTTCTTCTCCGGCCTGTTCGCCGCCTACTTCAATGTCCGGGCCAACGCCCTGCAGTGGCCGCCCTTCGATCCGGAGAAGCTGCCGGCGCAGGTGCCGTTCCACGTCGACATGCTGCCGCTGGTCCTGCCGGCGACGATCCTGCTGATCCTCAGCTCGATCACGTGCCAGTGGGGCATCTGGGCGATCCGTCGAAACGATCACGTCGGGTTCGTCCGGGCCTTCGCGGTCACGGTCGTCCTGGGCGGGATCTTCCTCGTGATGCAGGGCCTCGACTACTGGCTGCTCGGTCACGAGGGCGTGACCCTGTCGTCGGGGACGTTCGGGACCACGTACTTCACCCTGACCGGGTTCCACGGCGCCCATGTCTTCGGCGGCGTCATCATGCTGTCGGTGGTGCTGTATCGCGGCCTGGCCGGCCAGTTCTCGGCGAAACACCATGACGCGGCCGAGGCGGCGTCGCTGTACTGGCACTTCGTCGACGTCGTGTGGATCCTGCTGTTCTCGCTGCTCTATCTCCTGCCGGGCAAGACGGCGTCTAGGAGGACGTCATGCATCCGCTTCGACATCCCCGCAACGCGGCGCTCGTCGGCGTCATCTTCCTGATCGTCGGCATCGTGTATTGGGCCGTGCCGACACTCGGCGGCTGGCACGTCGACTACGCCGGGGTGACGATGCTCATCGCCCTCAGCGTCGCGGCCGGGATGATGGCCTACGTGCTCGTCGCCGGGTCCCGCGAGTGACGCCTCTGCCCCGCAGCGCGTCCATCTGAGCCGTCCCCTCGATGCTCGACGCGATCTGGAACTGGTTCCTCGACCTGACGGCGCTCCTCGTCACGCCCGACTGGGGAGCGCTCATCGCGCTCATCCCCGTCGCGATCATGGTGGTCGTCGTCGTCTGGATCATCTGGATCGCGCGCAAGTTCCGGGCCCAGCCGCCGGCGCGGCGGGGCAAGACCAGGATCGAGCCCGGCACGCCCGCCGGCATCCACATGCCCGGGCCGTCGTTCGCGCCGATCTTCGCGGCCGTCGGTGCGGCCCTGCTGCTCTTCGGGCTCGTCTGGGGCGGCCCGATCCTGTGGCTGGGCATCGTCGCGCTCGTGCTGACGCTCCTCTACTGGCTGGCCGAGGGGATCCGGATCTACGACCACGACGTCGGCCCGACCCCGTCGGCCCTGCCGGCGGTGATCCACGACGGCCCGCCGCCGGGCGTCCACATGCCGGGCCCCTCGTTCCGGCCGATCCTGGGCGCGATCGGCGTCGCGATCCTCTTCTTCGGGCTCGTCTATGGCGGCTGGATGCTCCTGGCCGGCGTCCTCGCGCTCGTCGCGACGCTCGTCGGCTGGCTGGTCGATTCGATCGCCGAGTACCGCCGGACGGTCGAGGCCGATCGCACGGGCCATCTCGCCAGCGGCCCGGCCCCGCGGACGCCGTCGCTGCTCTTCAGCCTGCTGGCGGTCGTGTTCGTCGGCGGGATCCTGTTCCAGACCGGCCTGCTGCCACCGGGCTCGGCGAGCGGCTCCGATGCCACGCCGTCCGGGTCGCCGGCGCCGTCGGGTGGACCCGCCCCGTCGGGCGGGTCGGGGCCGTCGGGCGGGCCGGCGCCATCGGCCATCACCGGTGACGTGAACATCACGGCCAAGGGCGTCGCCTTCCTCCAGACGTCGTTCGAGGCCCCGGCCGACAAGCCGTTCACGATCGCCTTCGACAACGAGGACGCGGGCATCACCCACAACGTCGACATCATCGACGGCTCCGGCGTCAGCGTCTGGAAGGGCGCGATCTTCCCCGGCGTCGAGACCCGCCTCTACGACGTCCCGGCCCTCGGGGCGGGCGCCTACACGTTCGTCTGCTCGGTCCATTCGAACATGACGGGCACCGCGACCATCAAGTAGGCGAGGCACCGCCACGCCGCGCCGACCGATCCTGCTCGCGCTCGCCATCGCCCTGGTCACGACCATCGGCGTCGTGGTCTTCGTGGGCGCGGGCCGCGGCGGCCCGAAGGCCGCGACCGGGGACCCGGCGCCGGACATCGTCGGCACGACCCTCGACGGCGCCCCGTTCCGGCTCGCCGACCTGCGCGGCCGGCCCGTGGTCATCAACTTCTGGGGCCCGTCCTGCGTGCCGTGCCGCGATGAGTTCCCGCTCCTCGCGGCGAAGCTCAAGGAGCACGCGGCCGACGGGCTCGCGGTCGTCGGCGTCCTGACCGACGACCCGGTCGCCCCGGCCCAGGACTTCGTCGCCGAGTACGGCGCGACCTGGCCGACGGTCGTCGATCCCGACAAGGCCGCGAAGAACGCCTATCGGGTCGCCGGACGGCCGCAGACCTACTTCGTCGATGCGAACGGGGTCATCCGCTCGATCCAGGTCGGCGAGCTGCAGGACGCGGACTTCGAACGGCAATTCGAGCGGATCGCGCCGTGACCGCCGCCATCGAGATCGATGGCCTCGTCAAGCGCTACGGCGAACGGGTCGTGGTCGACGCCGTCTCGCTCGAGGTCCAGCCGGGCGAGCTCGTCGCGCTGCTCGGGCCGAACGGCGCGGGCAAGACGACCACCGTCGAGACCGTCGAGGGTTACCGTCGCGCCGACGGCGGCCGTGTCCGGGTCCTCGGCCTCGATCCGGCCTCCGGCGCGCGGGACCTGCGCGCCCGCGTCGGGCTGATGCTCCAGGACGGCGGCATCGACATGCGCGCCCGCCCGCGCGAGACCATCGTCCAGTACGCGGGCTTCCACGCCGACCCGCGCGATCCCGACGAGGTGCTCGAGCTGGTCGGCCTGACCGGCGTGGCGACACGCGCTACCGGCGACTGTCCGGCGGCGAGCGGCAACGGCTCGGGCTCGCGCTGGCGCTCATCGGGCGACCCGAGGTCCTGATCCTCGACGAGCCGACCGCGGGCATGGACCCGGAGGGCCGGACGGCGACGCGCCGCCTCATCGCCGACCTGCGCGACGCGGGCGCGGCCATCCTGCTGACGAGCCACGACCTCGCGGACGTCGAGCGGCTCGCCGACCGGGTCCACATCCTCGTCGGCGGCCGGGTCGTCGCCGCGGGCACGCCCGCCGAGCTCGCCGCGGGCCTGCGTCCGCGGCTGCGGATCCGGCTCGACCGACCGCTGCAGCCGGACGAGCTGGCGTCGCTCGGCGCGGCCGCCGGCTCCACGGCGATCGCCGCCGACGGCGACCGCTACGTCGTCGCCGACCAGGCGCCGACCCCCGAGCGGATCGCTGCCGTCGCGCGCTGGGCCGCGCGACTCGGGCCGCCTCATCGTGGAGCTCCGTACCGTCGGCGGGTCGCTCGAGGACGCCTACCTCGAGCTCGTGGGGACACCGTGAGCCGGCCCGCGTCCTGGCCGGCCGCCACGCTCGTGCAGGTGCGCATGGAGGGCCGGCTCACCGCGCGCCGCGGCGAGAACGTGCTCGCGCTCATCGGCATCCCGGTGGTCGTGCTCCTCTTCTTCGGATCGGTCGACCTGGTCCCCGTCCCGGCCGGCCAGACCCGGATCGACGTCCTGCTGCCGGGCACCCTGGCGCTCGCCATCGTCGCCGCCGGTCTGGTCAACCTCGGGATCGCGACCGCCTACGAGCGCGCGTATGGCGTCCTCAAACGGCTCGGCGGCACGCCGCTCGGGCGATCGGGTCTCATCACCGCCAAGCTCGTGACGGTCGTGGCGATCGAGATCGATCGTGGCCGTCGTGCTCGTGGGCATCGCGGCCGCCGTCTTCGGCTGGCGACCGGGACCGGGCGCGTCCCTGCCGGCGGTCGTCATCGCGATCCTCGTCGGGACCGCGGCGTTCGCGGGGATCGGCCTGGCGCTCGCGGGCACCCTCCGCGCCGAGGCGACCCTGACGATCGCCAACGCACTCTTCATCGCGTGCCTGCTGCTCGGCGGGATCGTCGTCCCGGTCGATCAGCTGGGCGGGCCGATCGGGACGGTCAGCGGGCTCCTGCCCGCTGCCGCGCTCGCCGAGGCGCTCCGCGCGGCGCTCGGCGCCGGCGGGGACCTCGGGACCGTTCACTCGCGATCGTCGGCGCCTGGGCGTTCGGTGCCCTGGTCGTCGCCGTCCGCTGGTTCCGCTGGGAGTAGCGCCGGCTCGGAGACCCGGGGCCGGGGGCCTGACTCCTAGCTCTTCTCCGCCATCTGCTTTTCGACCTCGGCCTGGATGCTCGCGTCGCGCTTGTTCTTGATGCGCCGGGCCAGGAGCAAGCCGATGACCCACGGCCACAGCAAGGCGACGATCGCGCCGACGACCACGGCGATCACGTACTTGTCCGCGAACGCCCCGCCCACGGTGATGATCAGGAGCAGGTAAGTGACGAGCCCTCCGATCCCGACGCCGATGATGTGATGCATGCGAACCCCTCCTCCAACCGACCGCGTCGCCCGCGCCTTGCGTCCACGTGGTCGGGGACGAGCGTAGGTTCATCGCCGGTCGATAGTCAATGTCCAAGGCGGCATCAGGCCGCCGATCCCGCGGACCTCCATCGCGCCGATCAGCCCACGGCCACCTCCGCTTCGTCCGGGGCACCGCCACGCCGACCGATCGAGGCGGCGACGATGGCGAGACCGATCCCGATCAGGATCGCCAGATCCGGACTGAGGGCGATCCACAGGAGGGCGACGGTGAGCAGGATGCCGACCGCCCAGCCGATGCCCTGGGCATGATCGCGGAACCATGCCTCGATGCGATCGCCGCGTCCCTGAGGTGCGGTCGCGGCGGCCACGCCGCTGGTCAGCCACGCCGGACGGCTCACGGCGACGGCCGTCACCGCGACGATGAGGCCCAGGATCACGAGGATCCAGCTCCACGTGGCGAGGTCGGCGGTCAGGTCGATGACCGTCACGCGGATGGCTGCGAGGCCATCACCCGTGGCGAGCGACGAGACCAGGCCGGTGAGTGCCGCCCGGGTGATCAGCCGGGCCAGCAGCAGGGCGACCACGGTGCCGATGGCCAGCAGGACGACCATCCGGAGCCGGCGGCCCGACAGGAAGATCGTCCCGACGATGAGCGCGAGCGTCAGGATCAGCAGGACGACCACGATGATGTCGAACGCGCGGACCGCACCCTGCGCCGCAGCGAGGCGGTCGGCATTCGCGATCGGGATGAGCGCGAAGTCGTCGGGCAGGTCGCGCCCGAGCCTCGACTCGAGCTGGGCGATCGCCGCATCCCGGCCGGCGGGGTCGGTCACGTCCGGGAGCACGATCGCCGCCGGCAGGATGCCCTCCGTCCTGCAGGGCCTTCAGGCCCTCGACCGCGATCGGCAGGAGGTCGATGGTCGCGGTGTTGCCCTCCACGGTGACGAAGTCGAAATCGTTCCGCAGCAGCGTGATGAGGTGGGCGTGGGCGAACTGGATCGCCTTCTCGAACGCCGCCTGCGCCCGCTCGGTGGCGAGGAAGGTCGTGAGCTGCTTGTCGATGACCCCCTCGACCGCATTCGTCAGCGGGATCGCGAGGAACGCCTGGTTCGTAGGCAGGACCCCGGCGATCCGTCCCTGGACATCCGCCGCGGTCACGATCTGGCTCGCCAGCCGATCCGCGGCGGCGGCCTGGACCTCGGGCTCCGCGACGACTCGGCTCGTGACGGCGACGAACCGGTCGGTCACGAGCAGGGTCCGGTGCGCCCAGACCGCAACGGTGCTCACGGTGATGCCGAGGCAGGCGAGGACGAAGAGGAGGCCGACCAGCCCGCTCCGGACCCGCGTGGATGAGCGTGCCATGGCCGAGACCTCCCATCGTGCGCGACAGCTCCACCGATCGTAGGTGACCGCCGACCGTCCGGTATCGCCCGATACGGATGAACGTTCGTGCCGGGTCGTCGCCTCCAGCGTACGGACACCCGCCAAAACCAATTCGGGGACGCGGACGCCATACGCTATCGAGCACGGCCAACCAGGTCGCGCCACATCCGAGGCGACCGTGGACCAGCGAGGACTCGTGGAACGCGCGAGGCAGGGCGAGCATGACGCCTTCGCCGAGCTCGCCCGCGGGGCCGTCACGCGGCTGGACGGGGCCGCCCGCCTCATCCTCCGGGATCCGGAGCTGGCCCGCGACGCGGTCCAGGAGGCCCTCATCCGAGCCTGGCGCGACCTGCCGGGGTTGCGTGATCCCGACCGGTTCGATGCCTGGCTCCACCGCCTGACCGTCAATGCCTGCCTCGACCAGGTCCGGCGCCGTCGACGGCGCCCGATCGAGGTCGAGCTCTCGCCCATCGACATGCCGACCCCGTCCGACCTGGCCGGGGCGCTGGCCGATCGGGAGCTCGTCGATTCGGCCATGCGCCGGCTCGACGAACGGGACCGGGCGGTCATCGTGCTGCACTACTTCCTCGGGATGCCCCTCAGCGATGTGGCGGCGTCCCTGCAGATCCCCATCGGGACGGTCAAGACCCGGTTGCATCGCGCCCTCGGGGTGATGCGGGCCGAGGTCGGCACTGAGCCCGAACACCCGACGCCGGTCCCGGGAGGGCAGGTCGCATGACGACGCCGACGCGCCTCGAGCGCTCGCTGCCTTCGATCCTGGGCGACCTGGCGGCGGGTCCCACCCCCGACTACATCGATGACGTCCTGGGCCAGACAGCGCGCAAGCGCCAGCGGCCCTACTGGACGTTCCCCGAAAGGTGGCTTCCCATGGCTGAGATCACCAACCGCTCCACGTTCGCGCCACGGCTGCCGTCGCGGACGATCGCGATGGCCCTGCTCATCATCGCCCTGCTCATCGCCGGGACCGTGGCGTTCATCGGCTCGCGGCCCAAGCTCCCGCCGCCGTTCGGTCTGGCTGCGAATGGCCTGCTGATCTACGCGAAGGGTGGCGACATCTTCACGGTCGACCCCGTGACGGGTGTCGCGACGGCCATCACCACCGGTCCGGACACGGACATCGATCCGGAGTTCTCGCTCGACGGGACCAGGGTGCTGTTCGCGCGCCAGCGAGGCAGCGCCAATGCCTATGACATCCTGGTGGCGAACGCGGACGGGTCAGGCGCTCGCGTGGTCACGTCCGATCCGCTCTCGACCGATGAGCGTGCCCACCTCACGTCCGATGGCTCGGCGGTCATCGCGACGCTGCACGGGCGGATCCAGCGGATCGACGTGGGCGGCGGCGCAGGGACGAAGGACCTCGCGATCGGTCGCTGGACCGATGGCACGATCCGGGCCACCGATGACGCCATCCTCTTCGAGAACGACGAAACCCCGGTCATCGATCTCTGGGTCATGAAGGCCGACGGGTCGGACAAGCGGTTGCTCCTGGATTCCACATCTGGACGGCGACTACGCCGATCTTTCGGAGTACCGCTGGTCGCCCGACGGCACGAGGATCGCGTATATCTGCAGCGACCCGGTGACCCACGTCGGCTCGAACGTCTGCGTCATGAACGCGGACGGATCCGATCCGCACCAGCTGACGCACGAGGGCGTCGACTGGTGGGAACAGGGTCTGCAGTGGTCCCCCGACGGGCAGTCGCTCGCCTTCAACCGGTGGCAGCAGGCGCCGGGCAGCACCGGGTTCCTCAACCGTCCGATCGGCATCGTGCCGGTCGGTGGTGGCCCGGTCGTCGCGGTCGGTCCGACTCCCGCCGTCGACAGCGACTTCATCTGGTCTCCGGATGGGTTGACCCTGCTTACGATCCCGACCCTCCAAACTGACCACTTCGGTGCCAGCGCGGTCAAGCCGACGGAGATCGACGTGGCTACCGGCGAGGTCCGCGCGATGCCATTCGACATCGCGTCCGGCCCGAGCTGGCAGCGGGCAGCGCTCGACTGAACCCAGCGATACCCCGCGATCGTCGGTCCGGAAGGAATCGGGAACCTTCCGGGCCGCCGCCAGCGCCGTAGGCTATCGAGCGCGGCTACCGTGGCCGCGCCGACAGCCGAGAGGCGAGCGTGGACCAGCACGGACTCGTGGACCGAGCCAGGCGAGGCGACCGGCAAGCCTTCGCTGAACTCGCCCGCGCGTCCGGTGCGCGCCTGGACGCCACCGCTCGTCTCATCCTTCGCGACCCGGAACTGGCCCAGGACGCCGTCCAGGACACCCTGATCCGGGCCTGGCGCAGCCTGCCGGGGCTGCGCGACCCCGCGACGTTCGACCACTGGCTGCACAGCCTGGTGGCGCACGCCTGCATCGACCTCATCCGCCAACGCCGGAGGCGGGTCATCGAGGTCGAGCTGACCGAGATCAACGACCTTCCCACGCAGGACAGCGCGGGGCAGATCGCGGAACGCGACCTGCTCGATCGCGTGCTGGCCCGGCTCGAGCCGGAGGCGCGTGCCGTCGTCGTCCTGCACCTCTACCTGGACCTGCCGCTCCCGCGGGTCGCCGAGATGCTCGGCATCCCGATCGGGACCGCGAAGTCACGCCTCCATCGATCGCTCGGAGCCATGCGCTCCGCCGTGTCGATCGAGGAGGTCACGTCCGCAGGCGCGCCTGCGCTCGGAGGGCCGGTCGCATGACCTTGGATCGATCCTCCCGAGCCGATCGCGTCCTCGCCGGGCTCATGGATGAGCTCGCGGACGCCCGCACCCCCGCCTATCTCGAGGCCGCCATCGAGCGCGCCTCGTCCCGATCCCAACGTCCCGGCTGGACGTTCCCCGAAAGGTGGATCCCCATGGCTGACATCACCACGCGCCGGACGGTCGCGCCGCGCATCCCGTGGCGCACGCTCGCCGTGGCGCTCGTGCTCATCGCGCTCCTCGTCGGTGCCGCCGTCGTGTACGTCGGGACGCACCAGACCCGGCTGCCCGCCCCGTTCGGCCCCGCGGCCAACGGGTTGATCCCGTACGTCTCGAATGGCGACCTCTATGTCGGCGACCCCGAGACCGGGGTCACCCGGCTTCTCGTTGGGGGGCCCGAGGACGTTGGCGTGCCCCAGTTCTCGCCGGACGGCACGCGCGTCGCCTTCCTGCGTACGGCGCAAGCCGCCGGGGCGGATCCCGTGGACGTCTATGTCGTGAACGCCGACGGTTCGGACCTCAAGCGGATCACGCCCGAGTCACTCCCCGACTGGAAGTGGCTCAGCTGGACGCCGGACGGGCGCCGACTCGCGGTGATCCATCCGGTCGAGTCGAGCGATGGATGCGGGACGACGATCTGCCATGTCAACGTGCTCGATCTCTTCGACGCGACCGGTAGCGGTGCGATCCAGCACATCACGAGCGCCGACGGCATGGACTTCGTCCAGTACCGGCCGCCCCAGGCCGACACGATCCTGTACCGCGCGCTCGTGGATGGGAAGTGGGGCCTGTTCGCGATGGACCCCGACGGCTCGAACCCGCGGACGCTCGCCGAGCCGACGGTGCCGGTTGGGATCGACCTCAGCTTCGCCGGGGCGTCCTACTCCGCCGACGGGAGCCGGATCTTCTACCAGCACGGGGACGATGGCGGCTGCTGCCGGCTGTGGGTGATGAACGCCGACGGCACGAACGATCACGAGTTCCTGCCGCGCGGGGCGGCGTGGGACGGTGAGGCCGTCCCGTCGCCCGACGGCAAGTGGATCGCCTACTGGCACAACGGCAACGACCTGTCGGAGCACGGCGTCTCGGTCGTTCGGGCCGACGGGACAGGGCCCGTGGTCGACACCGGGCCGACGCTGCACGGCACGGCGCATTGGGTGTGGGCCCCGGATTCGTCGAAGATCCTGATGTTCTCCGGCGACGGCGGTCCCGCCACGGCGTACCTGCTCGACCCGAGGGGGGCGCCGGCGACGACGGTCCCATGGGGATCGGACGGCGATCTCGACTGGCAACGCACCGCGCCCTGACGGATCCTCGCGCTGCACGCACAGCCCCCGGGGTCGACGACCTCGGGGGCTGGCTTGTCTCCGGAGCTGGCTTCTCCGGTTCGTTCAGATGTTCGTCTGACCGGTTCGGGTGGCCGCTCGGGTGGCCACCGACCGCCGAGGCGCCAGTTCCGCCGTCCGGCGCTCGGCCCGCTCTCGGTCAGGTCGCGGCGTCAGCGACTCGATGCGCCAGGGGATGAGGTCTTCCTCCTGGACGCCACGTGGCCAGCCCAGGTCGAAGTGGGGCGCCAGGATGTCGCCGAGGTCAACGCCGTCGGAGCCGGCGACCGCCCTGAGGGCGAGCACCAGCACGCTCCCCAGCGCGATAGAGAGCGCGGCGGCAAGGGTCCAATCGAGGTCCATGAACAGTCTCCTTCGATCCGGTATTCGGAGTAACCGGTAATCGTTGTAACAGTGGTAACACCGTAGCGCTTGCAACCCGCGGTGTCAACCGCTAAACTACTGTTTGATGGAAACACCGGCACATATCCAGCGGCAGCGGATCGTCGGCGGCGATCTCGCCCTTGACCTTCTCAACACCCAGAACGGACCGGCCGGCGGATCTCCCGAGGACGACGTCCTGCACGACTACGCGGACGTGGTCGCCTGGGCCCAGTACGTCGGGGCGCTGTCCGAGGTCGACGCGGAGCGACTGGTCCGACGTTCTCGCAGTCATCCCGCTGCTGCCCGCAAGGTCTTCAGACGCACCATCGCAACGCGTCGGTACCTGTACCAGCTGTTCAGCGCCATGGCGCGGGGTTCTCGTCCCCCACCTCGTGCGATCGCCAGGCTCGAACGCGACGAGGCCGACGCACTCGCCCATGCGCACCTCGTCGCCGCCGATGGCGGCTTCGCTTGGGCCTGGGCCGATGACGACCCGGGGCGACCGCTGTGGCTGGTCATCCATGCCGCGCTCACGTTGCTCACGGATGGCCCACTGGACCGCGTGAAGGGCTGCCCGTCGTGTCGGTTCCACTTCCTCGACGAGAGCAAGAATTGAAGCCGGCGCTGGTGTTCGATGGAGGACTGCGGCGCCGAGGACAAGATGCGCAAGTACGTGGCGCGGCGGGCGGCCGCACGCTCCGCCGGCCGCGCCGTGGGCGCCGGCTCCTGACGGGACGAGCCGGGCGGCGCTGACCCCAGGTCTGCGGCTGCGCCACACCGGGCCGCGATGGGTCCCTATCATCGGTCCATGAAGCGCCGGCGTCGGGCCGCGGTGTTTGCCCTGCTGGCGGCCGCGTCGATCAGCCTGTCGACCGTGGGGGAGACCGCAGCCGACTCCTACGACGACGGCTGCGCGAGCCCGACGACCATCATCTCGTCGAGCTCGTCCACGGCCCTGAGTCCGACCGCCGGTCAGACGATCCTCATCGCCGCCGGGACGTTCACCGGCGGGGTCAACGCCTGGCCATCCGGCGCGACGATCTGTGTCGCCGCGGGGGCCACGTTCTCGCCCCCCTGGATGAACAACACCGCCGGAACGCTCCTGTCCCGCGGCCACGTGGTGATGCCCTCGACCGCGGTCGCCGGCGGCTTCCTGTTCGAGAACTTCGGCCAGGCCGACTTCCCGGCCAGCTTCAACACGAACGGACCCGCATCGCTCATCAACCACGCCGGGGGGACGTGGACGATGGCGCAGGGCTTCAACACCTCGAGCCGCCTCGTGAACGACGGCCAGGCCACACTCTCGAACGGGCTCAACCTCAACGGCGGCGGCGTGATCGAGAACCGGGCCCAGCTCACCGTGACGGGCAACACCAACCTCAACGGCAGCGTGTCGAACACGGGTCGCCTGACCTTCGATGGCGGCGTGAACGTCAACGGCGGCGCGCGGATCGACAACGCCTGCCAGCTCCGCATCACCGGCGCCTTCAACAGCAACGACCAGGTCACGAACAGCGGCTGGGTCGCGCTCGGGTCGGGGACGACGTGGCAGAACAACGGCTCGTTCCTGCAGGAACCCGACGGCCTGACGACCGGGGCCAGCATGACGAACAGCGGCAGCGTCACGGGCTTCGGGCAGTTCTCGTTCACGGGGACCACGGTCACCCAGGGCACCTTCGTCGGCTCATCGGCCGCGGAACCGATCAGGTTCCACGACACGACGCCTGCCGTGCCGGGCCAGATCTTCGACGTCCAGAACGGGACGGTCGCCAATGTCGTGGCGGCGCCGGTCGTGATCGATCGCGCGGGAGATCTGCCGTTCGGCTGTGCGACGCCGCCGGCCATCGTCGCGGACATCGCCGCCGTGCAGACCGGCCCGGCAGAGGTGGCCCCCGGCGGGAGCATCACCTACGCGATCGCGGTGACCAACGGCGGCCCGGAACCGGCGACCGGCGTCGTCGCCACGGAACAGCTCCCATCCGGCCTGACGGCGGTGAGCGCCTCGGGTGGCGGGGTGGTCGGGAGCACGACGGTCACCTGGTCGGTCGGCCCGATGGCACCGGGAGCGACGGTCACCTTCACGGTCACCGGGACGGCGCCGGCGTCGGGGACCCTCGTGGCCGTCGTGTCGGCCACCGCGAGCTCGGACGATCCCGATCCGAGCGACAACGACGGCAGCGCCCCATCGGCCATCGTGACCACCACGGTCGTGAGCGTCGTCCCACCGAACTCGCCGCCGGTCGTGGGCGACCTGTCCATCACGGCCGTCGCCGGCACGACGGTGGGTGGGGCCGTCCCGATGTCCGACCCCGACGCCGATCAGGTCGTCACCGCGGTCGTGGGCACGCCACCCGCCCACGGGACCGTCTTCATGCTCCCGGACGGCGTCTTCCTGTTCGAGCCGCTTGGCGGCTTCACGGGTGTCGACTCGTTCGTGGTCGACGGCTGCGACAACGGGAGTCCCGTCCTGTGTGACAGCGGCACCGTCACGTTGACCTACGACCCGCTACCGGGCGACGACGAGGCGATGACCTCGGACGGCGTCCCGGTCACGATCGCCGTGACGCTCAATGACATCGGCGACACGGGACCGCCGTCCGTCGTGAGCGGCCCGTCGGATGGGACGACGACCGTCGAGGCGGACCGGTCGATCACGTATGCCCCGACCCCGGGCTTCGTCGGCACGGACACGTTCGCCTACGAGGTGTGCAGCGAGGTGACCCCGTCCGTCTGTGCGCAGGCGACGGTGACCATCGTGGTGTCGGCGGCCCCGAACCGGCCCCCGGTCATCGGGAACGCCACGGTCACCACGACCGCGGGCGTCCCGGTCGCGGGTGCCGTGACCGTGAGCGATCCCGATCCCGGTCAGACAGTCTCGGTGCTGGTCGCCTTCGCGCCAAGTCACGGCACCGCGACTATCGATGACAGCGGCGCATTCACCTACACGCCGAGCGGCACGTTCACCGGCCTGGACGGCTTCGTGGTCGTCGGCTGCGACGACGGCGATCCGGTGCTGTGCAACGGCGGCATCGTGACCGTGACCGTGGCGCCGCTGGCGGTGGACGACGCGGCGACCACGACCGACGGGGTCCCCGTGACGATCGACGTCGCGGCGAACGATGTCGGCGACACGGGTCCACCGACCATCACCAGCGGTCCGGCCAACGGGACGGCCACGGTCGAGGGCGACGGGTCGGTGACGTACGCGCCGACCGCCGGCTTCGTCGGGACGGACGCGTTCGACTACCGGATCTGCAGCCAGGTGACGCCGTCGGTCTGTGCGGAGGCGACCGTGACGATCGGGGTCGGGGCCGCGCCCAACCGGCCGCCGGTGGTCGGGAGCACGAGCGTGTCCACGACGGCGGGCGTCGCGGTCGATGGAGCGGTGGCCGTCAGCGATCCCGATGCCGGCCAGACCGTCACGATGACGGTCGACGCTGGGCCCGCCAATGGCACCACCACGATCGATGACAGCGGCGCCTTCACGTACACGCCGACCGGCGCGTTCACCGGACGCGACCTCTTCACGGTCGAGGGCTGCGACGATGGCACGCCGAGCCTGTGCAGCAGCGGTTCGGTCGAGGTCGTCGTCCGCCCGGGTGCGGTCGACGACGCGGCGACGACCACGGCCGGGGTGCCGATCGACGTCGACCTGACCGCGAATGACGTCGGTGACGTGGCCGCCCCGACGATCGTCTCGGGACCGGCCAACGGCAGCGCGACGATCTCGGCGGCGGGGATCCTCCGGTACGTCCCGAACGCGGGCTTCACCGGCATCGACAGCGTCACCTACGAGGTGTGCAGCCCGAACGCGGACGACGTCTGCGCGACCGCCGTCCTGGCGATCACGGTGCACCGCTGCCGGACCGTCGGCGACGCCACCGGACACGGCGTCGGCGATCCTCCGCGCGATCGGATCACTGCCCGGCGGGCCCGGCGTCCTGGTCACGCTGGTCATCCTCGGGAGCGTGGCCTTGGTCAGCGGCTCGATCGCCTATCGGCGCGCGCGGCGCTGACCCAGCGCCGACAGAGGAAGAACCCCGGGTGGTCGGGCCCGGGGTTCAGGAGGAAGGCGATATTCGGAGAGGCTGTCGATCCCGACGGTGCGCCCCTGCTCGTCGGAATTCTAGCGAAGGTCCCGCGGCCCGTCCAACGTCAGTGGCCGGCCGGTGTCGGCGTCGGTCTCGCCGACGGCAGCGGCGGCAGCGCCGCCGGCACCGCGTGATCGAAGATGTGCTTCACGACCGAGCGGATCCGCTTGATCTCGGCGTTGTCGAGGAACTCTCCGTACTTCGGCGGGATGAAGCGGATCTTCTGCATGGCCTTGAGGTCGACCTGCTCCGCCAGGCTCGCGAGGTCGGGCAGGTCACGCGTCTTGAGGTTCGTCCAGAGGTTGTTCTTCGCGATGTCCAGCAGATCGGGGAGCCGGACCAGGAGTGGCTCCTTGAGGAGCTTCTTGCCGATCGCATCGATGACGATCTGCTGGCGCGCCATCCGTCCGTAGTCGGAGTCCTGGTGGCGGGAGCGCGCGTACATGAGCGCCTTGCGCCCGGTCATGTGCTGCTTGCCGGCGTGGATGTCGATGGTGACGTAGCCCTGGCCGTTCTCGAGCGGGTAGCGGTCGTCGTGGATCGAATACGGCACGTCGATCGTCAGGCCGCCGATGGCGTTGATGAGCTTGACGAAGCCCTGCAGCTTGACGACCACCATCCCGTCGAGCTTCCGATCGATGAGCGTGCCGACGGCCATCTGGAGCGCGCGCAGGCCGCGCACGTCGTCCTTGCCGGGGAACTGGCCCGGGTGTGCCGAGGCGTACACGTAGAGGCTGTTGAGCAGCTGCGGGTAGCACCGGCACGGGAAGGCGTTGCGGCTCTCCTTCGGCAGGGGCACGTTGTACATGTTCCGCGGGATCGAGAACAGCGCCGAGTCGCCGGTGACCGTGTCCACGCTCAGGATCATCATGGTGTCGGTCCGCAGGCTCCACCGTCCGGGGCCGGCATCGCCGCCGACCAGGAGGATGTCGAGCCGGCCGTCGGTCAGGGGACCGGGCCGCGGGGTCGGTGCGGGCGTCGGGGTCGGGGCGGCCGTGGGCGCAGGAGTCTCGCCGGGCCGGGGGTCGGCGTCGGGCTCGGCACGGGCGTCGGATCGGGAATCTCGCCGAAGCCGTCGTCGCCCCCGTCATCGGACGACGCGAAGACGGCCTGGACCGTGTCGTGGGCCGCCATGACCTGCGCACCGATCACGTAATGGGTTGCACCGGTCACCGCCAGGAGCGCGACGACGACGATCGTGGACACGGCGGTCCGCGGCGTCCCGGAGCCGGCGCCCCGCCACGCGTCGATGATCGCGGCCACCCGCCAGATCAGGATGACCCCGTCGAGCGCGACGAGCCCCAGCAGGACGCTGGGCTCGACCATGAAGCCGAGGATCTTGCCGCGGTCGCCGGTCGCCACGACGAGCGCAGCCACGATCGCGAGCGCGATGGGGAGGAAGAACAGGAGCCCGGCCCGGACCCGCCCGGTCAGGAATTGACCGGTGCCGGGGACGAGGAACGAGAGGAACGCCGCGAGTGAGCGCGACGCGCGCCGCGGAGCGCGCGACGGCTGGGGAGCGTCGGTCTGGTCCATCCACTCAGAGACGCCGGGCGACCCGGCGCAGTGATGCCCTCCTGTTCGGCGCCGAGACGAAGTGACGGTCGTCATGGCCGGTGCCGTGGTGGAGGATACCCGTTCCTCGTCCGAGGAACCGTCCGGAATCAGAAGACCCGGCCGTGGCCGGGTCTCGTGATGCAACGCGTTGGTTGCGGGGACTGGATTCGAACCAGTGACCTTCGGGTTATGAGCCCGACGAGCTGCCGCTGCTCCACCCCGCCCGCGGATGGTAGCCGCCGAGCACGATTCGGTCAAACGGGGGGCCGGGCTCCAGCTCGGGCGATGGAGCCGGAACGGCGGCCGATGGCCGTCCGGACAGCCGCGATCCGCCGATCAGCAGACCAACGACCAGCGAGGACGTCAGCACGGCCGAGAACACGTAGAACGGCAACAGGATGTCGCGTTCGGCGAGGATCCCGGCCCCGAGCGACGCGATGATGAACCCGAGGGTCCCGGCCGCCCCGAACCAGCCCTGGGCGGTCGACGAGCGACCCGGCGGCGAGTTGGCGGCCACGACGGCATAGAGGGCCGGGTTGAGGAACGCGAACCCGGTCGCCTCGACCAGGATGAGCAGGACGGCCGGCTCGGGCGACGCGAGCCGCGTGTAGAGGATCCCGCAGATGACCGGGAGCACGGATCCGAAGACGATGAACGCCAGCGAGCCTCGCTTGTCGACGAGCCGGCCCGCGATCGGCGAGAGGAGCAGGACCGGGAGCCCGAACATCGCGAAGGTCAGCCCGACGAACGCGAGATCCGCGCCCAGTCGCGTGAGGAACAGGCTCCAGATGACCTCGTAGGTGCCGCCTGCGTAGTAGCCACCCGCGTTGATGACGATCGCGGCGATCAGGCCGCGGTTCCAGAGCGACGTCGGTGACGAGGCATCGGCGACTCGAGCCCGGTCGGCGTCGATGTCGGCGGCCGCACGTCCCGCGAGCGACGCCGAGTCCGGTGGAAACTCGGTCGAATCGGGTGACGGGGCCGGGTGCGTCCGGACCGGGGTCTCGTGGACGCGCCATCCGACGAGCAGCGCCGACGCCAGCGCCGCCACGGCGCTGAAGATGAAGACGAAGCCGATGCCCCCGAAGTGGGCTGCCCCGAACGCCCCGATCGCCGGGCCGATCAGCAGACCGCCCATCTGCGCCGCGCCGTAGAGCCCGAAGGCCTCACCCCGCTTGCCGGGCGGCGTCGCGTCGGTCAGGAAGCCGCGCGCCGCGGGGTCGTAGACGGCCGCGCTCAGCCCGGCGGCCGCCCGCAGGAGGACGAACGCGAGCGGCGTGGTGAGGATCAATGGCAGGGCGCCGAAGATCCCGGTCGCGACGAGCCCGATGACCATCAGCCGCACGCGCCCCGTCCGGTCCGCGATCCAGCCGAAGATCGGCTCGCTGACGAGTCGCGCGGCCGGCCACGCGGCGATCGACGAGGCCCAGGGTCGCGAGGTCGACGCCCTGCTCGGTGAAGTAGAGCGGGAGGACCGGCAGCAGCCCGCCGAACCCGAGCCACACGACGAACTCGGCGACGAGAAGCGGCAGGATGTCCTGCCACTGGTCGAGCCAGGCGTCGAGTCGGGCGGGACGGAAGGCGCTGGTCATCTGGGTCCGCCCGAGGCTACCGCGACGAACCGGGACGCCGTCGCCGAGGTGCGCGGCTCAGGACGCACCGTATACTCGTGGCTCCCCAGCTCCCAGCCCCCAGCCCATGTCGAAAGGCTGCTGCATGACTCACGCCATCGTCGCGGAAGGCCTCGTCAAGGTCTACCGCACCCGCAAGAGCGAGGTCCGCGCCATCGACGGCGTCGACCTGACCGTCGAGGAGGGCACGGTCCTCGGTCTGCTCGGCCCCAACGGCGCCGGCAAGACGACGACCGTCCGGATCCTCGCGACCCTGCTGAAGCCGGACGCGGGCCGCGCGACCGTCGCGGGCTTCGACGTCGTCAAGCAGGCGCACGAGCTGCGCTCGGTCATCGGGCTGTCCGGGCAGTACGCCGCCGTCGACGAGAACCTGACCGGCCGCGAGAACCTCTGGATGTTCGGCCGGCTGTACCAGCTCACGAGCACCGAGTCGCGGCGACGGGCCGACGAGTTGCTCGAGCAGTTCGAGCTGGCCGACGCCGCGGACCGCGTCGTCAAGACGTACTCGGGCGGGATGCGGCGACGCCTCGACCTCGGGAGCGCCCTCATCGGCCGGCCCCGACTGCTCTTCCTCGACGAGCCCACGACCGGGCTCGACCCACGGAGCCGCCTTGGCATGTGGGACGTCATCCGCGGCCTCGTCCGCGAGGGGACGACGCTACTCCTGACGACCCAGTACCTCGAGGAGGCCGATGAGCTCGCCGACGCGATCGCGGTCGTGGACCACGGCAAGATCATCGCGCGCGGCACGGCCGACGAGCTGAAGGCCCAGGTCGGCGGGGAGCGCATCGAGGTCGTCGTGCACGACCGGGCCGACATCCCGCGCGCGGTCGAGGTCCTCGACCGCGACGGCGATGGCCACACGACCGTCGACGAGCACACGCGCCGCCTGACGGTCCCGGCCCATGGCGGCACCATCCGCCTGGTCCAGGTCGTGCGCGACCTCGACGAGGCATCGATCGGCATCGACGACATCGGCATCCGGCGCCCGACGCTCGACGACGTCTTCCTCTCGCTCACCGGCCACGGGGCCGAGGAATCGACCGAGGCCGTGGCATGAGCGCAACGACGCGAACGGCCAGCGCGCCGGCCCCGGCGGGCGGCCTCAAGGGTGCCTTCGCCGACGGGCTGATCATCACGTGGCGCAATCTCAAGCGGATCCCGCGGATCCCGGAGCTCGCGATCTTCGCGATCTTCCAGTCGATCATGTTCGTGCTGCTGTTCGCATTCGTGTTCGGTGGCGCGATCGCGCTCCCCGGCTACTCGGACCCGTCGGCCTACCGCGAGTACCTCATGCCGGGGATCTTCGTCCAGACGATCGTCTTCGCCGCAGCGACCGTCGCGATCGGCATGTGCGACGACATCAACAAGGGCATCGTCGACCGGTTCCGCTCGCTCCCGATGGCCCGGTCGGCGGTCCTCACGGGACGTTCCGCCGCCGAGGTCGTCTACAACGCCGGCATCCTCTTCGTGCTGATGGTCACCGGCTTCGCGGTGGGCTGGACCAACCACAACGGGATCGTCGCGCTGGTCGAAGGCGTCGCCCTGCTCCTGCTCTTCGCGTTCGCGATGTCGTGGATCGGGATCTGGCTCGGGACCTCGGTGCCGTCCGTCGAGGTGGCGCAGCAGGTCTCGTTCACCGTGCTCTTCCCCATCACGTTCGTGTCGACGGCGTTCGTGCCGCTCGTCGCCCTGCCCAGCTGGCTCCAGCCATTCGCCCTGTGGAACCCGGTCAGCACCCTGACCGTGTCGCTGCGCGGGCTGTGGGGCAACCCGAACCCGACCGCGCTGACCACGGACTCACCGGCGACCCAGCAGCCGATCCTCGTGACCCTCATCTGGATCGTCGTCATCGTCGCGATCTTCGCGCCGCTCGGCATCCGTCGGTACCGCTCGTTGAGCCGCTGACGTGCTCCCGGCCCCGTGGCTCCTGGCCCTCGGGCTCCTCCTCGGGCTGCTCATCCTGATCCCGGCCCGGCGCCTGCAGCTCGCGGGGCTGTCGTCGGGCATCGTCGGGGCGTACGTGCTCGGCCTGTGGCTGCTGGCGATGCTCGTGGCGATCCGGCCGATCGGCGCACGGATCCTCGTCCCGATCCTCCTGCTCGCGTACCTCGCGCCGTTCGTGGCGGCGCCGGATCGGGTGGGGCGGATCCTGACGCGGGGACGCGGCGGTCCGGGCTCGGACGGGCGACCCGTCAAGGACGTCACGCCGCCCGATCCCCCGTCGGACGAGTAGCGCGGGCGGCCCTGCCCACATCATGCGAACCGACCTCGGCTGGCAGCTCGACCCGGACGTCGTCTTCCTCAACCATGGCTCGTACGGGGCGTGCCCCACGGCCGTCCTCGAGGTGCAGGACGAGTGGCGGCGCCGGATGGAGGCCGAGCCGATCAAGTTCCTGACGCGCGACCTCACCGGGCTGCTCGCGACCGCGCGTGAGGCGGTGGCGCCGTTCATCGGGGCCGATCCCGACGGCATGGCCTTCATGACGAACGCGACGACGGGCGTGAACACGGTCCTCAAGAGCCTGCGGTTCGAGCCCGGCGACGAGCTGCTCACGAACGACCACGAATACAACGCCGTGATCAACGCCATGCAGGCGGTCGCGGCGCGGGACGGCGCCCGGGTCGTGATCGCGCGGATCCCCTTCCCGACCGCGGGCGACGACGAGGTCGTCGACGCACATCTGGCGCAGGTCACGCCGCGGACCCGCCTGCTCGTGGTCAGCCACGTCACGAGCCCGACCGCGCTCGTCTTCCCGGTCGAGCGGCTCGTCCGCGAGTTCGATGCGCGCGGCATCGACACCCTCGTCGATGCCGCCCACGCGCCCGGGATGGTACCGGTCGATATCGGGGCGCTGGGGGCCGCGTACTGGACCGGCAACGGGCACAAGTGGCCCTGCGCGCCGAAGGGCGCCGGGATCCTGTGGGTCCGCGCGGATCGGCGCGACCGCATCCATCCGCTGGTCACCTCGCACGGCGCCAACGCGCCGCTCGCGGGCATGACCCGGTTCCGCCTCGAGTTCGACTGGACCGGCACCGGCGACCCCACGGCCTACCTGACGCTGCCGGCCGCCATCCGGTGGATGGAGGAGCAGGTGCCGGGCGGCTGGCCCGAGGTGATGCGGATCAACCGGGCGGTCGCGCTCGACGGGCGGCGGCGGGTCGCGGCGGCACTCGGGATCGGCGCGCTCGGGCCCGACGCGATGATCGGCTCGATGGCGGCCGTTCCCTTGCCGGGACTCACCACCGACGAGGCCGGGGAAATCCTCGGCCTCACGCTCTTCGATGACGAGCGGATCGAGGTCCCGATCGGCGGCTGGCCGGTCCGGGCCGCCCGGCCGAACCCAGATGCCCTGCCCGAGGTGGTGCTGGTTCGGCTTTCGGCGCAGCGCTACAACGAGCCGGGGGACTACGACCGCCTGGCGGCCGCGCTGGCGGCGCGACTCGCGCCCGGATGACCCGCCGCAGGCCGTGACGTACTGGCAGCCCGCCGAAGCGGGCCGCCAGGTTGCGAGGCTAGGTCGCCGGCGTCGGTGCCGGCGTGGTCGACGAGCCGCCGGAACCGCCCGAACCACTCGAGCCACCCATGTTCGGGCAGTTCGCCCTGGAGTGGGTCCCGGGTGTCCCGGGCGTCCCGGTGCCGCCCGACGGCGCGGTGGTGCTCGGCGCGGACGAAGGGGCCGGGCTGGCCGCCGAGACGGCCGCGACGCCGCCGCCCACGAGGAGCAGCGCCGAGACGGCCGCGGTGAGGATCGCGCGGCGCAGGCCGCTGCTCGGGGTCGTGACGACGGGGGGTTCCGCCGCCACGGGCTGAGCTGGCTGAGCCGGTTCGAGCGGCTCGTAGGTCCATTCCATGAACATCTCCTTGGTCGTGTGACGACTGGTTGGTCATGCGGATCACGGCATACGCGCCCTCGGGTCGGCCTCCCTTCGGACGAACCTGACCCGGAGCGTGGCGTCGCGCTCTGAGAGGGTCGTGAGGGTGCGGCGGGGGGCGGTGGCCCGGCCGGGATCTAGGGTCGGTCGGCGTCCGCGTTCGGGCCACGACTCGCCGCCGAATAGATCGCCCCGAGGAACCGGCTCGGGACCCGTTCGAGCCGCCGGGTCTCGACGAGGCCGGCCTCGGCGGCCATGCGTTCCCAGGAGGCCGCGCTGAACGGGTGCGGGACCCACGGGTTGCCGCGGTCCGCGTCGTACTCGACAACGATGAACACGCCACCCGGTCGCAGGTGGCCGGCCAGGCGTCGCACGACGTCGACCTGACGAGCACGCGCGACGAAATGGAGGCTGTTGGCGGCGACCAGGCCGTCGAGCCGCGGCACGTCGAGCGTGCCGGTCAGGTCGGCGACCCGTGTCTCCAGCACCATGCCGGGGAACCGCGCCGCGACGGCGAGCGCGTTCGCGTCCAGGGCCCGCCAATCCCGGTCGACGGCGATGATCCGCGCGGCCGGGCCGAGCAGGTCGGCGAGTGCCAGCGTGAAGGCGCCCTCACCGGCCCCGATGTCGGCCCACGTGGGGCCGGGCCCGGCACCCGCGCTCGCCACGCCCGCGCGCAGCAGCCGCACATGATCCGCGTGGTCCACGCCCGTCTAGCCCGTGTTCTGGAGCCCGGCAGCGACGCCGTTGACGGTCAGCTGGACGAGACGGAGCACGCGAGCGCGGTCCGGATCGTCGGCCGGCAACGTCCGGAGGCGCGCCAGCAGCCGCACCTGGAGCTCCGAGAGCGAGTCGACGTACGGGTTGCGGAGCCCGATCGATCGCTGGAGGGTCGGCGCATCGTCGAGGAGGCGCTCGCGGCCGGTGATGCGCCGGAGCATCGCGACCGTGCGGTGGAACTCGCCTTCGATGGCCGCCCAGCGGCGCGCGTCGCCGTCGCCCCGTGCCAGCGCGGCGTACAGCCGAGCCACCCCCATGTCCGCCTTCGCGAGGCTCATCTCGGCGTTGTCGAGGAGGCTCCGAAGGAACGACCAGTCGCGGGCCAGCCGAGCGACCGCGTCGAGCCCCGCCTCCCCGTGCGCCGTCCGGTAGGCGTCGAGTGCCGTCCCGAGGCCGTACCAGCCGGGCAGGTTGATCCGCGACTGCGTCCACGCGAAGGTCCACGGGATCGCGCGCAGGCTGTCGATCGAAGGCGCTCCCTCGGACCGGCCCCGGGCGGCCGGTCGCGACCCGAGTCGCAGGTCCGAGAGCTCCGCGATGGGCGTGATATCGCGGAAGAACGCGGCAAAGTCCGGGTCGTCGTGGACGAGCGCGCGATACGCCGCACGCGAGGTCGCCGCCAGCTCGTCCATGATCGGCGCGCCGACCGCCAGCGCCGCCCGCAGGTCCGCGTCGTGTTCGGGCGTGGAGGCGAGCATCACCGCGGCCGTCACCCCCTCGAGATGGCGCCGGGCGATGACGGCGTCCGCATAGTTGGCCGCGACGACCTCGCCCTGCTCGGTGAGCTTGAGGCGGCCGTCGACCGATCCCGGCGCCTGACCCAGGATCGCCCGGTTCGTCGGGCCGCCACCGCGCCCGATGGCGCCGCCGCGACCGTGGAACAGCGTGAGCTCGATCCCCTCGCGATGCGCGACCTCGGCGAGCACCGCCTGGGCGCCGTGAAGCATCCAGGCCGCCGACAGGAACCCGGATTCCTTGTTCGAATCCGAGTAGCCGAGCATCACCTCCTGGCGATCGCCGCGCTCGGCGAGATGGCCGCGATAGGCGGGATCGGCAAGGAGTCCGGAGAGGATCGGACCGGCCGACCCCAACGCGTCCGACGACTCGAACAGCGGCACGACGTCGAGCACCGGCGGGCCATCGGGCGCCGCCAGACGGGCCAGCTCGAGGACGTCGGTCACGTCCGTCGCCGATGCCGTGAAGCTGACGACGGCCCGGTGGCAGGCCTCGACGCCGTGACGGGCCTGGATCGCCGCGATCACCCGGAATGTCTCGAGGACCTCGTCGAGCGACACGTCCGCCGCGACCTCGGTGGAGCCGGGGACACCGGCGCGCAGCCCCTCGAGCACGGCCCGGTGCACCGTCGCGTGCTGACGCACCTCGAGCGAGGCGAGATGGAACCCGAACGTCCCCACCTGCCAGCGGAACTCGGCGACCTCGCCCCAGGCGACCCGCTCCAGACGGTCGGCGACGAGCGCGGCCTGGAGCTCGCCGAGCTCCGCATCGAGCTCGTCCGCGGTCGCGTACCGACCGCTCTGCGGGCCCGGCTCCCCGGTCAGGGCCGTCCGCGTGCGACGCAGTCGCTCGGCGATGAACCCGAACCGCTGGCGGTACGGCTCGTCGGGGAAGCGGCGGCGCAGCTGACGGTCGGTCTCGGGCAGCTCCTCCGCGTCGCGAGCCAGGCGCGAGGCCAAGGCGCGCGGGACCCCGTCGCGCGACGTTGCGGCGGCCTCGGTCTGCATCAGGCGGGTCGCCACGGCCTCGTAGCCGTGCAGGACGTGCTCGGCGTGGATCCGGACCGTACGTTCGGTGATGTCCGCGGTGACCCCCGGGTTGCCGTCCCGGTCGCCCCCGATCCAGCTCCCCCAGCGAAGGAACGGCCCGACACGAGGCGGTCGCGTCCCGGTCCGGCCCGTGTCCGACGCGGCGTCGCCGTGGGCCGGGCGAACGGCCGGCGGGTCGAGCGCCCGATCGAGGACGCGATACAGCCGCGGCACGACCGTGAACAGCGTGCCGTCGAAGAACGCCATCGCCGTCCGGGCCTCGTCGAGCGGCGTCGGCGCGACGGAGCGCAGGTCGGAGGTCCGCCACAGGACCGTGATCTCCTCGCGGAGCCGCCGGCGGACCTCGCGGTCGTCCGAGCGCGTCAGCCGCGGGTCGTCGAGCCGCTCGAGCAGCGTCGCGCAGCGCCGCAACGCCACGAGCGCCGTCCGTCGGCGCGCCTCGGTCGGGTGGGCGGTGAGGACGAGGCCGATCGAGAGCTCGCGAAGGAGCGCGTCGAGCTCGGCGTCCGTCCGGCCGCGCCGGCGCAGGACCACGACCGCCTCGGCCACCGAATCGTCGAGGATGCCGTCCCGGGCGGCTCGCTCGCGGCGTCGGAGGGCGCGCACCCGGCCGCGGGCCTCGACCAGGTTGACGAGCTGGAAGTAGAGGGCGAACGCGCCGATGACCGCCTCCGCCGACCCGAGATCGAGGCCGGCGAGGTCCTCGTCGAGGCGCCGCCGCTCCTCCGGGTCGTCGTCCTGGCGGAGGGCGATGGCCCGCGTGCGGACCCGTTCGACGAGCTCGAACAGCTCCGGCCCGGCCTGCTCGGTGATGATCTGGCCGAGCAGCGAGCCCATGAGGCGGACCTCGGCGGAGAGCGTGTCGGGTGCGCCGGCGGTCCCGATCCCGCCCGGCTCTGCACGCACGGCGACCGAGCGCGGGCGGCGCGACGAGGTGGTCACGAGGGCCAACCTTGCGGACCGTACCGGTTCGCAACCTTGCCCCGGCCGCAACCTTTCTCCTGCCGGACCTTCCCTACGCTTGTAAGGTGATGCCGATGACGTCCGCCCGGCCTGCCTCCGCCAGCGCTCGATCGCGCGCGCAACAGGACGACCCCGGCGCGGTCACGGACTCGGGATCGCCGGAGTCGCCGGTGCCGGCACCGAACCCGGCTCCCGACGCGCTCCCGCCGGCCCAGCTCGAGCAGCTGCGCTTCCTCTACCAGGTCCTCCGCCTCGCCACGACCGCGCGCACCTGGGACGAGCTCCTTGAGACGGTCATCGATGGGACCCGGGACGCGCTGCACGCGGACGTCTCCTCGCTCTACCTGCTGGACCGTGATGGAGCGTACCTGACCCTCGCCGCCACCAACGGCCTCGACCGCTACCAGATCGGCCGGGCGCGCGTCCCGTTCGGGGAAGGCGTCACCGGCCGGGTCGCAGCCTCGCGACAGCCGCTCGTCATCGGGGATGTCAAGGCCGATCCGCGCTTCCTGTGGGTGCGCGGCATCGACCAGCGCCGCTTCGTCGCCTCGATGCTGTCCGTGCCGCTGTCCTGGCACGACCAGACCGTGGGGGTGCTCAACGTGCAGACCGAACGCCCCCGCGAGTTCAGCCCGTCCGACGTCGACCAGCTCAGCGCGGTCGCGGACCTGCTGGCCGGCATCGTCGAGAAGGGCCGCCAGCAGTCGGAGGCGGAGGCCCGGGTCGAGGCCCTCAAGGCCATCGACGAGGCGCGCAGCGAGCTGATCGCGCTCGTCACGCACGAGCTTCGGACGCCGCTCGCGGTCGTCCGCGCCTACACGGACCTCCTCGCCGAGGAGCCGCCGCTCGTCGGACGGCAATCGCGTGACATCGCCCGGCGCGACACGCGCGCGCAGTGGCATCGCGCCACGCTCGAGCAGGTCGAGCGGCTCGACCGGCTGGTCGACTCGATCCTCGCCTCGGTCCGGGTCGTCCCGGAGGGTCCCGCGAGCGTGGTCCCGGTCGACGTCGAGGCCGCGGTCGTCGAGGTCATCAGCTCGCTCAAGCCGCTCCTTGCCAGCCATCCCGTCGACATCCAGCCGACCCTGCGCCTCCAGGCCCTCGCCGACCCGCCTCGGCTCCGCCAGATCCTCGAGCACCTCGTCGAGAACGCGGTCAAGTACGCCCCGCCCGACACGACCATCACCATCGACTGGGCGCTCGTCGAAGGGGTCGTCCAGCTGGGCGTCAGCGACGACGGGCCGGGCATCCCCGAGGAATGGCGCGAGCGCATCTTCGAGCCCTACGCCCGCCGCGACACGCACACCGCCCGCGGCTCGGGGATCGGCCTGTACGCCGCCAAACGACTCGGTGAATCCATGGGCGCCCGACTGTGGTGCGAGCCCGCTCGCACCCACGGCGCCCGTTTCGTCGTCGCCCTCCCCGCCGCCGTGGCGGTCTGAGCCAGGATCGAGAGGATCATGATCACGATGAGCACCCGCCCGCTTCGGATCCTTGTCGTCGATGACGACCCCGCCATGGTCGGCGCGGTCACCGCCCTCGTCGGGACGGAGGGCCACCAGGTCATCACCGCCTACGACGGGCTGACCGCCGTCAAGCGCTTCCGCGAGGAGCACCCGGACCTGGTCCTCCTGGACCTCGCGATGCCCGGACCGGACGGGTTCAGCGTCGCCGGCCAGATGCGCGCCGTCGGACAGGCTCCGATCATGATCGTGTCGGGCGAGAGCGGCGAGGCCGCCAAGGTCCGCGCGCTGGGTCTGGGCGCCGACGACTACCTGACCAAGCCGTTCGGCAAGGCCGAGCTGCTCGCGCGGATCGCCGCGATCATGCGTCGCGTGGACCGGCCCGGCGCGGGCGGCCCCGGCGGCGGACCCCTCGAGGCGGGATCGCTCGTCCTGGAGCCCGGCCGCCACGAGGCCCGGGTCGGCGAGACCTCGCTGACGCTCACGCCAACGGAGTTCCGGCTCCTCGAGGCGCTGGTCCGTGCGAACGGCGACATCGTCCCCCACCTCCAGCTCGCCCGCGCGGGCTGGCCGGCGGAGACCGATCCGGACCTGCTCTGGCTGAAGCCGCATCTGGCGCGTCTCCGCTCGAAGGTGGAGGCGGCCGGCGGCCCGCACGTCGTCGCGGTCCGGGGCGTCGGCTACCGGATCGTGGTCGAGGAGTAGATCGCGGCCCCAGCCGAGGGGCCGGGGCACGTTCGATCCGACGGGCGCGACCCGCAACGAGGGCGCCCGGGCGTCGTCAGACGGTGACGGGGATCGGCTTGCCCGTGACGTCGTGCGCCGCATCGGCGCAGTCGATCCGGCAGCCGCGGGCGTCGCGCCCGGCCAGCGGATTGAAGTGGACCCAGGCGTCGTCGACGGCGTCGAGCCGGCAGCCGCACGCGGCACACGTCACGGGGGCGTGCTGACCATCGCGAACGGCCTTCTGGGCGACCGGCTGCGGGTCGTTCTGGTGGATCATCGCGGCACGCCTTCCGACTGGCGATGGGTGGGCAGGGCAACCCAAGGGAGACGGAACCCCATCGTCGACCGAGCCTACGCACGAACCGACCCTTCGTCGGCGGCGATCCGGCGACAGTCCGGTTGCGGTCAGGTTGCGGGTGTCGCCGGTCGGGCTGAAGCGACCCCATTGCGTCGTGGCGCGCTCAGTGGCTCGGCGACGAGACCTCGGTCGATGCGGGCTCGATCGGGATGGCGCCGCGGGGATCGGCGACGCGCGTCGGAGGGGCGACCTCCGGTTGCGCGGGGGGCGCGATCGGCTCGACGAGCCAGACCTGGGATGCCAGGTCCACGTCGTTGAGGAGCCGCGCGGCCAGCGACGAACCCGCATCGCGGTGGGCCTTGAGGAGCCGATCGAGCTCGTCGGCGCGGGCCTGCCCGTCCTCGCGCTCGGCGATGACGGCCGCCAGCCGGACGGCCCCGACGCTGCCGTCCGCCAGGGCCGCCGCATGACGTCCTGTCGGATCGAAGAGGTACGCACGTCCGCCGGTCATCCCCGCCCCGAAGTTGGCACCGACCGGGCCCAGGACGACGACGACACCGCCAGTCATGTACTCGCAGCCGTGCGGGCCGATGCCCTCGACAACCGCATCGGCACCGGAGTTGCGGACCGCGAAGCGCATCCCCGCCCGGCCGACGAGGTGCAGCCGCCCGGCCGTGGCCCCGTACAGGACCGTGTTGCCCGCGATCGCCTCGCTGGCCGCCGTCGCGGCGAAGTCCGGCTCCGGCACGATCGTCACCGACCCACCGGACAGGCCCTTGCCGACGTAGTCGTTGGCCTGGCCGACGAGCCGCAGCTCGATGCCCGGGCCGGCGAACGCCCCGAACGACTGCCCGGCGGCGCCGCGCAGCTCGAGCTTGACGGGGCCACGAAGGTCGCCCCGCTCAAGGGCTCCCGTCAGCGCCGCCCCGAACGAGCGGTCCGCCGTCGTCACCCGCAGCCCGGTCGCGGTCACGGAGCCCTGGCCACGGAACGCGGTGGCGATCCCGGCCTCGAGCGTCGATGACGGCGCCTGGCGGACCTCGCGGCCCGCGCTCGAGGGGTCGGATCGGCGAGCCGGCGACGCCGTCCACGGCGCGGCGCCGATGACCGGCGCCAGTTCCGCACGGGCGGCGGCGATCGGGGTCAGCAGGCGCCGGCTCTCGCCGATGATCTCGCCGACGGACCGGGCACCGACGGCGGCGAGTTCCCGACGGAAGTCCTCCGCGATCGTCGTGAAGAATCGCACGACATCGTCGGGCGTGCCCGCGAACTTCGCTCGCAGGTCCTCGCGCTGGGTCGCGATCCCGGTCGGGCAGGTGTCGAGATGGCACTGGCGGGCCATGTCGCAGCCGATCGCGACGAGCGCCGCGGTCCCGAACGCGTACTCCTCGGCACCCAGCAGCGCGGCGACGAGCAGATCCCGACCGGTCTGGAGCCCGCCGTCGGAGCGGAGCGCGACGCGGTCGCGCAGATCGTTGCGGAGGAGGACCTGGTGGACCTCGGCGAGGCCGAGCTCCCAGGGTGCCCCGACGTGCTTGATCGACGAGAGCGGCGACGCTCCCGTCCCGCCGGCGTGCCCGGAGAGATGGATGTACGACGCCCCGGCCTTGGCGACACCGGCCGCGATCGTCCCGACCCCGCGCCCCGCGACGAGCTTCACGCCGATCCGCGCGCCGGGGTTGATCGCCCGCAGGTCCGCGATGAGCTGCGCGAGGTCCTCGATCGAGTAGATGTCGTGGTGGGGCGGCGGGCTGATGTAGCTCTGGCCGGGCTGGCCGCGTCGGAGGGCGGCGATGTACGCGGTGGCCTTGCGACCCGGGAGCTGGCCGCCCTCGCCGGGCTTCGAGCCCTGGGCGATCTTGATCTCGAGCTGGTCCGCGCGCGCCAGGTACGTGGCGGTCACACCGAACCGCGCCGAGGCGACCTGCTTGATCCGCGCATCGTGGCGCTTCCCGTCCGGTCCGGGCGTGTACCAGGCCGGGTCCTCGCCGCCCTCCCCGGTGTTCGCGGCCCCGCCGGCGCGCTGGATCCCGATGGTCAGCGCCTGGTGGGCCTCGGGCGAGAGCGCGCCGACGCTCATCGCCGACACGACGAACCGCCGGACGATGCTCCGGGCGTCCTCGACCTCGTCGAGCGGGACGGGCACCGCGGCGCGGCGCACCCGCAGCTCGTCCCGTGGGACGGCCCGGTCGGCGGGACCCCGCGCGAGCGCCAGGCGGTAGCGCGCGAGCGCGGCGTCGAGGCCGTCGGGCGAGTCGGTCGTGGCGAGCGTGGTGATCTCCGTCGCGATCTTCGGCGCGAAGAGGTGCGCCTCGCCGTCGGCGCGGAAGCGCGCCCAGCCGGGGTCCGGCAGCCGTGCCTCGCGTCCCGGTGCCGGGGGCGGGATGGCGGCGGACGCCTCGGCCCGGCGGATCTGGCGCGACGCCAGGTCCTCGAACGTCGTGCGGCCCGGCCACGCGGCGGCGGTCGGGAAGCAGCGCGCGACGACCGCGGCGTCGAGATCGATGACGTCGATGAGCGCGCCGCCGATGTACGAGGCGACGGCGCTGATCCCCATCCGCGCGAGCGTCTTGCGGAGCCCGGCCTCGAAGGCGGTCATCAACCCGTCGATGGCGTCGGTCGGGGTGACGGCCTCGGCGCCGCGGGTCCCGGCCAGCTCGGCCGCCAGCTCGATGGCCAGGCGCGGATGGACAGCCGTGGCCCCGACCGCCAGGAGCATCGCCATCGAGTGGACGTCGAGCACGTCCGCGGCGTCCACGACGAGGTCCGTCCGGCCGCGCAGCCCCGCCTCGGTCAGGGCGGTATGGACGGCACCCGCGGCGAGGACCGACGGGACCGGCACGCGATCGAACGTGAAGCCGTCGTCCGAGAGCAGGAGCACCTCGACCCCGGCCTCCGATGCGGCGACGGCCGCCGAAGCCAGCTGCGCCAGCGCCGCCTCGAAACCCGCCGGTCCGTCGGCGACAGGCCACGTCGCGTCGAGCCGGCGGATCCGCTGGCCGCGCTCTCGCACGGCGTCGAGGAGACCCGCGAGGTCGGCCACGATCGGGCGCGCGAGACGGAGCGTGCGCGGCCCGCGCGGCGGCCCGCCGAGCAGCGCCGGTCGCCGGCCGAGCTCCACGCGCAGGTCCATGACGATCCGCTCGCGCTCCGGGTCGATCGCCGGGTTCGTGACCTGCGCGAACGCCTGCCGCAGATGATCGGCCACCGGACGGTCGAGCCGGCCGCGACCCGGCGTCGGCGTGTCGTCGCCCATGCTCCACAGCGGCTCGTGCGCCTCGAGCGCCATCGTCTTGATGTCGAGGCGCGCGCGTTCGGCGTCGAGACCGGCGAGGTGGCGGAGCGGCACCGGCAGGGGCACGGCCTCGTGCGAGAGCATCGCCGCCGTGACCTCGGCGCGGTCCTCGAACGCGGGACGAGGGGCGTCGTGGATCGGCAGTGAGCGGAGCGCGCGGGCCTTCGCGTCGGTGTCCTCGAGGATGGCGCGGCGGCCGGGTTCGACGAGCAGCAGCTCGCCCGGGCCGAGCCGTCCACGCCGGATGGTCTCGGCGGGATCGAGCGGGATGGCGCCGGCCTCGGACGCCACGACGACCAGCCGGTCGCGGGTGACCGCGAACGACGCCGGCCGGAGGCCGTTGCGGTCCACGAGCGCCCCGACCCGCAGGCCGTCGGCGAAGACGATGGCCGCCGGCCCGTCCCACGGCGCGAGGAACCCGGCGGTCCGGCGACGCAACGTGGCCACGTGCGGATGCGGCGCGCGGCGGAGCGCGAGCGCCTCGGGGATCGCGGCAAGCAACGCGGGCGTGAGCGCCCAGCCGGTCGCCATGAGCAGTTCGAGCGCCTCGTCGAGCGAGAGCGAGTCCGAGCCGTCCGGGGAGAGCAGCGGCCCGGCGGCCAGGAGCTCGGCCGCGATGGCCTTCGCGCCCAGGTCGCGCGCGCGCCCGCGGACCTGCTCGCGGTTGCCACGGACCGTGTTGATCTCGCCGTTGTGGGCGATCGAGCGGAACGGCTGCGCGAGCCGCCAGACGGGATGCGTGTTGGTGGCATAGCGCTGGTGGAACACCGCGTAGCCGAGAGACTGCGGCGTGCGCAGGTCCGGGAAGAGCTGCGGGAGCCGGGCGCCCGTGACGAGGCCCTTGTACACGACCGTCCGGCACGAGGCGGACGGCACGGAGAGCTCCTCGAGCGCCGGACCGGCGTCGCGCACGGCGGTCTCGAGACGCCGTCGGGCCACGACGAGGCGACGCTCGAACGCGTCGTCGGTCAGCGGGTGGCCGCCGGGGTCGAGCGGGCGCGCGACGATCGCCTGCGCGAACGCGGGCATCGATGCCGCCGCGGCGGCGCCGAGCGCATCGGCATCCGAGGGGACGGCCCGCCAGCGGCGGACCGTGAGGCCGGCCTCGGCGAACGTGGTCTCCACGAGGGCTCGACCGCGTCGCTCGCGGGTCCGGCCCGGCGGCAGGAAGACGAAGACGATCCCGGGTCGCTCGCCCGCGTCGTCACCGGCCAGGAGCGCCAGCAGTGACCGATCGAGCGGCAGCGACACCCCCGCCCCGTCGCTCGACTCGCCATCGGCTCCGAACGCGCCGCGGTGCCCGAGCGCCGCCAGCCCCGCGAGCGCGAGCGGCAGGACCCGCTCCCGTGACCGCCCGCCGGCATCCGCCACGAACCCCACGCCGCACGCATCATGTTCGAACCGCGCCTCGTAGAGCGGCGCGACATCGGAGCGGCGGGAGCGGGGACGGGTTCGGTCGCGACGGGTCGTGGCCATGGCCTGGTCTCCGGAGAGGGTGGAGCGACCGGTCGCCGCCAGAGGGGTCGGCAGGGACCGGTCGCTGTGGGTCGCGGCGCGGGGTGGGAGGAGTGCCGGCCGGACCGCGGATGCGGAGCGCGGATCCGGTGGGGACGCTCGCCCGGGGTTATGGCTGGTAGGCAGCCTCCCCGTGCACCGCGAGGTCGAGACCGGCTTCCTCCTGGACCGACGAGACGCGCATCCCGAGGACCAGGTCGACGACCTTGACGATGACAAAGGTCGCGACGACCGCGTAGCCGACGGTGGCGGCGACCGCCACGAGCTGGATGCCGACCTGGGCGGGGTTGCCGTCGATGAGACCGCTGTACGCGGACTGGACGGCCGCCGTCGCGAAGACGCCCGTGGCGACCGCTCCGAACATGCCGCCGACCCCGTGGACTGCGAAGACGTCCAGGGCATCGTCGACCTTGATCCGCTCGCGCAGGAGGGTCGCGCTGTAGCACAGGCCGCCGGCGACGAGGCCGATGATCAGCGCGCCGCCCACCGCCACGAAGCCGGACGCCGGCGTGATGGCGACGAGACCGGCGACGGCACCGCAGGCGGCCCCGACGACGCTGACCTTGCCCTTATGGATGTAGCTCGCGGCGACCCACGTGATCGTGGCCGCGGCCGCGGCGATGTTCGTGACGACGAAGGCGCTCGCCGCGAGGCCACCCGCGCTCAGGGCGGACCCGGCGTTGAAGCCGAACCATCCGAACCAGAGCAGGCCCGCGCCGAGGACGGTCATCGGGACGTCGTGCGGCTCCATCTTCTCGCCGCTGACCGCGCGGCGACCGATGAGGATCGCGACGATCAGGGCCGAGACGCCGGAGCTGATGTGGACGACGGTGCCGCCCGCGAAGTCGAGCGCGCCGAGCTTGAACAGCCAGCCGTCGGCGGACCACACCCAGTGCGCGATCGGCGAGTAGACGAGGATCGACCAGAGGACCGTGAACAGGACGAACGCGCTGAACCGCTTGCGCTCGGCGAAGGCGCCGGTGATGAGCGCCGGCGTGATCGCCGCGAACATCAGCTGGAACGCCGCGAAGAGGAGGAACGGGATCGTCGGGCCGTAGATGGGGCTCGGGTCCTGGCCCACGTTGAGGAAGAAGGCGTAGTCGAACCCGCCGATGAGGCCGAGGCCGCCGAGGTCCGGACCGAACGCGAGGCTGAACCCGATGATGACCCAGACGACGCTCACGAGCGCCAGCCCGAAGAAGCTGTGCATGATCGTCGAGAGGACGTTCTTGCGCCGGACGAGCCCGCCATAGAACAGGGCCAGCCCCGGCAGCATGATCATCACCAGCGCCGTGGATGCCAGCATCCAGGCGGTGTTGCCCGTATCCATCCGCATCGTCCTCCGAGTCACGCCCAAGGCACATCGGGGCGTGATCGGAACGCTACGAAGGCGCGGCGTTGCGGGCGTCCCCGCGGCAGGACCGACAAGGTGTCGCTTCGGTGCCGAGGGTGTCCGGGTCGCGACCCCGGGTTGCGAGCCGGTGTCGCCCACGCACGCGAGCGACGGCAACCTGGGGGCCGGCGGGCCGCGAGGCGGTCACGGCAGTCGCGCGGGCGACGGCGCGCTGGTCGCGCTGGTCGCGGCGGTCGCGGCGACCGTTACGTGGCGCCGCCGACGATCTTGACGGAGCCCACGCCTCCGGACAGGTCGATGTCGATGCGGTTCGCGGCCGTGGCGTAGTCGGGCGATTCGTAGCCGTCCCCGACCCTGCGGGAACCGCACCTGGTCGACCTGGCTGCTCCCGAGCACGATCCGGGTGCGGATCCTGGCGGCGACGCCCGCCGGGACCTCCATCGTCAGCGAGGCCGCACCGGAGTCGGCACGGACCGAGGTGGCCCCGGCCGATCGTGGCAGCAGCACGCGCGTCTCGCTGGCGCCCGTGTGCAGCTCGAGATTGCGCAGCCTGAGGGCGCCGAAGTCGAGCGTGGCTCGGTTCGCGCCGGCATCGATGCGGAGGTCGAGCGGCACCTCCGCCGTGAGCCCGACATCCCAGCGCGACCCGTGGTCGACCCATGGCAGGCCGTACGTCGTGTCCTGTTCGAGCTCGATCCCGTTCGGGCCGGTGCTGCGATGACGAACGCCGCCCTCGAACGATCCATCGACGAGGTTCCCGGGCGCGGCCGTGCGGGCCGTGAGCGTCCCGGCGCCGAACCGGATCTGGACACGCGCTTCGGTCGCTCCCGACAGCGGGACGGCCAGCTGCTCGGTGGCACCGCGGCCGACCGGGATGAACGCGCCGATGACGAACCAGACGCCGATGACGATGGCGACCCAGGGCCAGTACGTGTCGATGGTCTCGGCCGGTCCCGTGCCGAGCCGCCCGGTCGTGCTCGCCAGGAGCACGAGGCCACCGGCGATCCAGGCCACCGGCCAGGTGAAGGACCAGATCCCCGCGAAGCCCGGCCGCCATGTCAGCAGGGTCGAGATGAAGGTCGCGACCCCGACGAGGATGACGAACAACGGCCACGCCTCGCCCCACGTCCAGTCCATCGCCTGGCGGATCAGGAACACGATCCCAAGACCGATGAGCCAGGTCGCCCCCACGACGGAGCCGCGGCGTGCCGAGGTCATACGGTGGGTCCCCGGCCGTCGGCGTCACGGCTGAACCCGACGACGAGCAGGACGACGCCGAGCCCGACGAGAGTCAAGGGCCAGAACCAGTCGAAGTCGAAGGTCGGGAGCCATTGCCGGATGAAGAACGTCGCACCGATGAGGATCAGCAGGGCACCGATGATGATGCCCGCCGAGCCGCCATGGCGTTCCCGCCGCGCGGCGCGTCGAGCGGCCCTGGCCGCGCGTCGGGCGGCACGGGGATCCGCCGCATATGCCGCGGCGCCGGTCGCGGCCGCGGCGCCGGCGGGCGTTGCCGGGTCACCGGGCGCGGCTGGACCACCGGGCGTTGCCGGGTCTCCAGGCGGGCCAGCCGGGGTCCAGGGGGCGGCGTGGACCACGTCCTCCTCGGGAACCACGATGGCCATGACGATATAGACGAGGAGGGCGATCCCGCCCGTCAGGAAGACGAGCAGCGCCCAGACGATGCGGATCAGCGACGGGTCGGCATCCCAGATCTCCGCCAGCCCGCCGGCGACACCGGCGATGACCCGGTCGCTTCGCGACCGGAACAGGTGCTCATTCATGACAGCCTCCATCGGGGTCAAGGGTGAAGCTCGCCGCGTTCCCATCGATGGTCAGGTCGATCAGGGGCGCGTCGGGTGCGACGGTCCGCGTCCAGGTCGTCCCGGCCTGCTGCAGTCCGCGTTCGCCGAGATTGGTCACGAACGTCAGTTGGTCGTTGACGACCAGCCGCAGGTTCGACTGTGGCGAGACGCAGAGGTCGATCGCGCCCGCGTTGACCGTCAGGCCGCCCGTGGCGGCGCCGGCCAGCGTGATCCTCGCCCGACCGGCGTTCACGTCGACATGGACGGCCTCGATCGACGCGGACGACCCATCGATGACGACGTCCCCGGCATTCGCCTTCAGATCGAGGGTGTCCAGCTGCGCGTTGGCGAGCGTGAAGGATCCGGTCGCGGCGTTGGTCTCGGCACGGAGCTCGTGGAGCGCCGCGGACCCGACCGCGATGGTCCAGTCGTTGTGGCGGACCCCGACCACGTCCTGGACCCGGACCTCGAGCCGGTCCGTCGAGTCGCTGATGGTCGGCGGCGGCCCTTCGTAGGCGGCATCGACCTGCCAGGCCTGGCCGGGCTGGGTCGTCAGGTCGACCGATCCGCAGCGCACGTTCAGCTGGACGCTCGCCGGACCGCCGAACGTGCCGCCCTCGACGAGGTGCTGGGCGCCGCTGCCGGCGGGCCCGCAATCGGTGAACGAGCCGATCCAGAGGTTGCCCGACGCGATCACACCGCCCACGAGCACGCCCAGCACGAGCGCGGCGATGGCCGTGCCCAGCGAGGCCATCTGGCTCCGACCGAGCAGGAGGGCGATGCCGAAGCCGACGAGGATCAGCGGCCAGAGCTTCCAGACGTCCACGAGCGAGCCGGCATCGATGACGCCCGCTCGAACCAGCAGGGTCATCGCTCCGACGGGGATGAGGAAGAGGCCACTGAAGAGGAGGCCTCGACGGACGTGCATCGTCAGGTACCGCATGCTGCCACCCCGTCAGGCGGCGCGACCTAGCAGCCTGTGCCCGAGGCTCCACACCATCATCCACATTCCGGCAACCACCGGTCCTGTCGAATGTCACCGTCGGGCGGGCCGTCGGTCATCCGGGGGGTCGCGGCGATATCGTTGCGCCGCCTCGCGTCGCGATCAGCGGCCGGGTCAGAAGTCGCGGCGGCCCTCGAAATGACTCATCACGTCGGGCCGGGTCAACTGGTATATGGCGATCCGATGCCCGCCGGCCGACCGGAATGAGCGGACGGGCCCCTGCGGGATCTCGAGCGAGAGCGCGGGCTCCCAGCCGTGCGACCGGAGTCCCGCCTCCGTCGCGGCGATGTCGGCGACCCGATAGACGAGGATCGGGCGCTCGCCCTCGACGTGGTCGGTGAGCAGGATCCGCGGCGGGCCGGTGGTCAGATCGACCATCGCGACCCGGATGCCGCCGTCCTCGATGGCGAAGACCAGCCGCCCGCCGAGCACGTCCGTGAAGTCGGCCAGGTCGGCCGCGACATCGCGGCTCGGCGTGTAGATGAAGTCGAGGCTCTCGAATCGCATCGGGTTGGTGCCGCCTGGGCGCCGGTCGTGGATCGACGGTGGCGCGACCCTCAGTCTAGGACCCGGGCGCCAACGGCCCGCGGGCGCGTTGGACCGCATGCGGCCAGGACGAACTCCAGCCGCGTCCTCGCGGTGCCGGGTCCAAGGTCACCCGGTCGACGACACCGAGCCGGCGACGGCTCCCTCTTCGGCCATCCGTCCCGGTTCGGGAACGACAGTCATCGAAGCCTTGGTCGGCTCCGGCTCGATGCTGCCCGGCTCGGCGCGGAACGTTCGCAGCATCAGGTATCGGAAACCGAGCGCGGCCATGGCGCCGCGCACGACCGACGGCAGATCGAGGACATCGTTCGCCGGGAGCATCGTCGGCTCGTCCAGCTCGTACACGATGTCGTGGAGTTGCAGGCGGCAATGCCCGGCTGCCACGACGTTGCGCGCCCACTCGGACTGCTGTCCGAGCGGGACGACGATGCGGAAACCCTCGGGCGTCGGCTCCGGATGGACCGGCGTCAGTCGGCGGATGCCCGACCTCCGTCCGACGTGCTCAAGGATGCCGATCTCGGACGACGCCCCGCCGGACAGCCCGTGACGGAGCAAGCTCGGATTCACGACCGAGTTCACGAACGACGTCCCGACCCTCGGGTGACGACGCCAGACGATGACGGCGCCGCCCACGACGGCGCTCAGCGCCGCCGACGCGGCGAAGATCCGAACGATCCTGCGCATGGCACACCTGCCCTTCGACGCAATCGTGTCGGTCATCGTGCGCAGGCGTAAGTGCCGAAACGACCGAACCGGGCCCCCGCCGGGCTCGCGCGGACCGGATGAGCGGCGACGCGGGCTGCGTCAGCAGTCGAAGACGAACCAGCACAGCTCGTTGCGCAGCCGCTCGTCGTCCAGCACGAGCTCGCGGATCTCCCGGGGGAGTCGGGCGCGCTGCCACTGGCACTCCCGGCGGCCGGCCGCGTCGCCCTCGGCTTCGGGGGCAGCCGCCTGCGCCGCCCGGATCGCGTAGGCCGCAGCACCCAGCTCGTGGGCCGCCACATGACCCACCGCCGCGGCCTGACCGGCGGCGTATGCGGCGTGTCGAGCGGCCCCACGCAGGTCCCTGGCCGCGGCGTTGGCATGGCCCGCCGCCGTGCGGGCGTCGGCCCAGGCGATCTCACCCCGCGCCCAGGCACGCCCGAGCTCGATCGCCCGTCGTGGACGGTCGTCCTCCGGCCGAGCCTGCTCGAAGTGGGGCAGCACGTGCTCCGCGCAATCGGCCGCCCACATCGCGAGCAGGCGATGATCGTCGTCCTGGAGGGTCCCGCCGCGACGCACGGTGATGAACCGCGGATCCCGGATCTTGGGGAGGATCACCAGTCGGCCCTTCTCGCTCGCGCGTCCGCCAAGAGGCGGCAGGATCGGCCTCCGCCGCACGACCAAGGCTGTGTGGCGAGCCGGGAGGGGATTCGAGCCCTCGACCAAAGGATCAAGGCCTCAGACCTCTAGCACTGCGCGTCCGGATAGCCTCGGACCCGATTGCGGCGAGCGCCTCAGCGGCTCAGCCTACGCCGGCCGAGGTAGCGGGTTCCAGTCCGATGCGGTGCGAAACCGCGATCACGTGCCGCGGAAGGCCGACGATACGATGACGCCACTCGCGTAGTCTCGATAGAGATGAGATTTGCATCGCAGGTCGATCGCCATGGATGCTGAGCCTAGGGCTGAACTCCGCGAGAGGCTGCGCAAGAGGCTTGCGGACAGGCCGTTGCCAGCCTGGCGTGGTCCTTGTTCGGATCGAACGAAAGCGCGGTTCGAGTTCCGCGGCCGCAGGCTCCGCGTCAAGAAGGTGTTCGGGCTGCGCGGCTATGCGACGTATCGCGCCCACGAGTTGCGCACCGAATACTCCTTGATCGAGATGAACCTCCAAAGCCTGTTCGGACATTACGCCGAACGACCCACCTTCGATCTCCTAAGCGTCGACCAGGCGATCTCGATCCTCGATGCCTCGCGAGCGGAGCTCGAGAGGGACGAGCCGAATGTCGACACCGTCGATCGGGATCTCGGTCGTGCTCGAAGACTCATGATCTGGCTCTACCCGGCAGAGTGGCTCGACGCGCAGACGGCGTCGATCCATGCGCGCCTTGCGAGCTTTGATGACCCAGAGGCGCGTGCCTTCAAGGTCGATGCCACCGACCCCGACAAGCTTCGATTCCAGCTGGACGAAGCGATTGGAATGACCGACCGACTGATGAGTGCGCGGGCGATCAACAACGGGCTGCAGCTACGACGGCTGGAAATGGTTCGCAATCTGGGCCTGCTCGCGTTGCTGGCGCTCTGGGCGTTCGCCCCGGTCCTCGTCGACGGTGCAAGCCTCAGTGCATGGGGCGGAGGGTCGATGGATGGGATGGCGACGTGGGCCATCGCCTGGATCACTACCGCGGCGATCGCCCTCGTCGGAGCGACCGGTGCCGCCCTGAGTGGGCTCCTCCAAGCGCGCGACAGGCCGGTCACGTCCATGGACTACCAGGTACGGGGAATCGAGGTCGTACTGCGGATGGTCGTTGGCGCGGTCGTTGCGATTGTCTTGTACTTCTTGCTCTCCTGGCAGGTGCTTCCGGCGATGGCCGTGAGCAGCCCGGGAACGTACCTCCTGATCGCGTTCCTCGCGGGCTTCTCGGAGCGCTACTTCCTCGGACTACTGGGGCTCGAGAAGCAGGGGTCGACGGGATCACCGACACCGATGACGCCCATCGCACCACCGCCGATGGCCAGCTCTGGTTCTGCGGCCGGACCGGAAGCGACGATTTCGCGGCCCCAAGGGAGCCAGTCGACGCGCCGTCGACCTTCCCTCAGAAGAGGGAGGGCATCTAAGGGCAATTCGAGCGGCACGTAGTTCTTGATCGAGGTCGGGGACTGGCCTGAGGCGCCGCGTTTCGTACTCGGAACGCGCTGGACACGGGTTGAGGGATCCCAAGGCCTCGGCCCTTTCGCGAGCACCAAAGTCTGCATCTCGGGGACAGGTGGCTATTCGCCAATTCATGCATAGATGAACAGCGAGCCGGGAGGGATTCGAACCCTCGACCAAGGGATTAAAAGTCCCGTGCTCTACCACTGAGCTACCGGCCCGCCGACAGCGTACCGCAGCACGCGATCGATCCCGGCCGCCCGGAGCCCGGCCGGTGATCCCATGTGCACTGGACGACCGTTCCGGCGATCGAGCGGCCGGGAATCAGCCGTCGTTGGACGGATCGTGCACCCCGCGACCCGAGCGTCAAACGAAGGCGGGATGCCGGGCCCTCGTTCGTCAATTCGGTCGTGGGATGCACGGGGGCTGATCCGTAGACGACGTGAGAGACGGACCAGCCGGCTACGACCGTGGCTCAGCTCGGCGGCGCCACGCGGTTCGGGAGCGGCTCGCCGCGGACCCCGGCCAGCAGGTTCGCGGCGGCCATCGCGGCCATCCGGCCGCGGGTCGCCCGCGAGGACGACGCGATGTGCGGGACCACGAGGCAGTTCGCGAGCGACAGCAGCGGGTCGTCGGGCGCGATCGGCTCGGGTTCGGTGACGTCGAGCGCGGCCGCCGCGATCTCGCCGTCGCGCAGCGCCGCCGCCAGCGCGACCGGGTCCACCACCGGGCCACGGGCCGTGTTCACGAGCACGGCCGTCGACCGCATCCGCGCCAGCGCCGCGGCACCGATGAGCCCGCGCGTCTCGGGCGTCAGCGCGCAGTTGAGCGAGACGATGTCGCTCTGCTCGAGGAGCTCCTCGAACCCGACGTAGCGCGCCGCGAGGGCCGCCTCCACCTCGGCCGGCGCCCGCGTCCGCTGGTGGTAGAGGACCGTGATGTCGAACCCCGCGGCGCGCCGCGCCACCGCCTGGCCGATCCGCCCGAAGCCGATGATCCCGAGCGTCGAGCCGTGGACGTCGCCGCCGAGGAGCAGTTGCGCGCCCCACGCCCGCCATAGGCCGGCGCGGACGTACCGGTCGCCCTCGGCGACGCGCCGGGCGGCGGCGAGGATGAGCGCCCAGGCGAGGTCCGCGGTCGTCTCCGTCAGCACGCCGGGCGTATTGCCGACGGCCACGCCGCGCCGCTCGCATGCGGCGACATCGATGTTGTCGTACCCGACCGCGAAGTTCGAGACGACCTTGAGGCCGGGGCCGGCGACGTCGAGGAGCTCGTCGTCGACGAGGTCCGACAGCAGCGTCAGGATGCCGTCGCACCCGCGGGCACGGCGGAGCAGGTCGGCGCGTGGTGGCGGCGTCTCCTCGGTCCAGACGTCGGCGTCGCACGCGTCGCGGATCGGCGCCAGGCCCTCGTCGGGGATGAGGCGCGTGACGAAGACGCGCGGCCGTTCGCGACCCGACGCTGCCACCACGCCCCCTACCGCGAGGGCAGCATCTGGCGGAGCGCGAACCCGATGTTGGCCGGACGTTCCGCGAGTCGCCGCATGTACCACGGGTACCAGTGCTCGCCGTAGGCGATCAGCACCTGGACCCGGTATCCCGCCTTGGCGAGGCGGAACTGCTCGTTCGCCCTGATGCCATAGAGCATCTCGACCTCGAAGCTGTGGCGCGACAGGCCCGTGGGCGTGATGGTCGCCGCGATCTGCTCGATGAGCTCGACGTCGTGGGTGCCGAGCCCGAGGCGGGTCGGCCGCCCGCGGCCTTCGAGGAGGAACCCAACGGCGAGCGCGGCGTAGTTCGCATCCACCGAGCGCTTATCGCGGTACGCGATGGAGGCGGGTTCGTCGTAGGCGCCCTTGACGAGCCGGATCGCGGGGTCGAGCGGCAGCAGCCGCGCGATGTCGTCGGCGGTCCGCCGCAGGTACGCCTGGAGGCAGATGCCGGTCCGCGGCTGCGCAGCCCGCAGCCGCTCGTACAGGGCGATCGTCGCCTCCGCGTACGCGCTGCCCTCCATGTCGATCCACAGGAACGACCCGGCCGCGGCTGCGTGCTCGGCGAGCCGCACCAGGTGCCCGAGACAGACGTCGGGGTCCTCGTCGAGACCCAGCTGGGTCGGCTTGACGGAGATCTCGCCATCGATGCCGGCCGCCTTGATCCGGTCGACCAGCTCGACGTAGTGGGCGACCACGTCCTCCGCCTCGGCGAGGCTCTCGAGGTTCTCGCCGAGCCGCGTGTAGATCGTCGCGATGCCGGCCGCCTGGAGCGGCGCGGCCGCGGTCAGGGCGTCGTCCATCGTCTCGCCGGGCATGAACCGGCGCACCGCTCGGCGCATGAAGCGCAGACGCGGCAGCCGTTCCTTCAGCCATCGGTTGCGGGCGGCCCACAGCAGGACCCGGCGCATGACTCCTCCTTCGCCGCTCGTCGGCGGTCAACGGCTCCCGTCCCCGATGGTACGCGACGAGTGCGGCTAGAATCGCCGTTCCGTGACCCGCTTCTACGACATCGATGACGCGAATGCCGCCCTCCCGGATCTCGAACGGATCCTGGGCCTGTTGGCCGGGCAGCGCTCGGACCTCGTCCGGCTTCGGGACGAGGTCCTCGCCTCGCGTCCCGCGCCCGGGCCGGCGGGTGAGGGTGATGCGGCCGGCGAGCCCGCGACCACGACCGTCGACGCGGACGAGCTTCGCCTGGCACGCCTGCGGATGCAGGGCCTCGTCGACCAGATGGCGGCCGGCGTCGCGCGGATCGAGGGGATGGGCATCACGCTTCGCGACATCCCCGACGGGCTCGTCGACATCCCCGCGCTCGTCAACGGCCGGCAGGTCTGGCTGTGCTGGAAGCGTGGCGAACCCGAGGTCGCGTTCTGGCACGATCTGGAGTCCGGGTTCGCGGGTCGTCTTCCGCTGAGCGAGCTGACATGACGGAGCGGCTGACGGTCGTCGGCGCGGACGGACGGGCGAAGGCCTACCGGCCGCTGCCAGCGGCGGCGCGTGCCGCGGCGCTGACCGAGGGGCTGGACGCGTACGAGCACGGCGACTGGTTCGAGGCCCACGAACGGCTCGAGCCGGCCTGGATGGGCACCGACGATCCCGCGGAGCGGGCCGCGCTCCAGGGGCTCATCAAGCTCGCCGCGGCGTACGTCCACGGGGTGCGCGGCAACCCGGCGGGCATCGTCAAGAACCTCGACGGCGCGCGGGCACGCCTGCTCGAGGCGTCCGACGCCGGCACCTCGGTCGCGGAGCTCGATCTCCCGCGGCTCATCGCCGACGTGGACCTGCGCCTCGCCGACCTGGCCGCGCACCCCGACGGCCCGACCCTCGGACCGCCCGTCCTCCACAGGAGCATCCCATGAGCCTGCCGGGCACGATCCCCACCATCGATGTCGTCGAAGCCGAGCGGCGGCAGCGGGAGGATCCGGATCGGCCGGTGCTCGTGGACGTCCGTGAGGCCGACGAGTTCGCGGACGTGCGCGCACCCGGGGCGATGCTGGTCCCGATGTCGACGTTCGCGGCGCGGGTCGGCGAGCTGCCGACTGATCGGCCGCTGCTGCTCATCTGCCACCTCGGCGGCCGGTCCGCGGCCGCGGCCGGGTTCCTGATCCGGAGCGGTCGCACGGACGTCGTCAACGTGGCCGGCGGGATGGACGCGTGGGACCGCGCCGGGCTCCCGGTCCGCCGCGGCGCCCCGGCGCGCGGCGAGGGCGACCTCCCGACCTAAGTCGGCGGCAACGACGGGCTGTCCGACGCCTCCGCCGGACCCCGTTCCTGACAGATGTCGCTGTGATTGGCGCCGGACAGCGTCAGTACAGGCTGGTTCGCGATCCGGCGGCTCGATCGAGCGTGGAACATGCTCGCTGGCCGCGCCGGTTCTGACATCGGCCGTCGTGGTTGGCCGTTGTCAGCGTTTCGCGTGACGGCGGACGTCGTGGTTGGCAGATGGCAGGGACGGCCATGGGACGAGTCCCAGCGGCTCGCCAGGGGCCACAGCCGCGTGACATCGGCCGCCCGTATTGGCAGATGTCAAGAACCAGGCGTTGGGGCGAGGCGCCGGCTACCGCCGCGGAAGCCCACGGCCGCGCCGCCGCGCCGCCGCGCCGCCGCGCCCCCACGGTCCGGCGTCAGCGGCGCCGGAACAGCCGGCTGAAGATCGCCCGCGTGCGCTCCTTGTGCGCGAAGGCCCAGCCGATGAGGATCAGGATGATGAAGTTCACGGTCCCGGCACCGGCCGCGTTCAGGTAGCCGAGCTGCTGGCCGATCTCGCCCTGGATCGTGAGACCCGGCACGGTCATCCCGACGAGCCCCAGGCGGAAGAACGGCGGTTGCGGTGCGACGTTGCCGCGAAGGCTGGTCGCGACGACGCCGTCGGGTGTCGTCCCGCCCACGATCGTCGCGGCCGGGCCGTTGACGACCGTGGCGCCACCGGCCTGGGCGACCGGCAGGTCGCTCTGCTCGAGGTGCTTCCATTCGGAGATCGCCCCGTCGGCGGTCGGCGGCGCCCAGTAGAGCTCGGTGCGCAACCCATTGCCGTCATCGCCGCCGGCGACGTATAGGATCCCCTGGACGCTCCACGCCGCCGGGTCGTCGCGCGGCGCGGGCAGGTTCGCCGACGGGCTGACGCCCCACTGGACGAGCTTGCCCTGGTCGGGGTTCTCCGGCAGGCCCTCGGCGGCGGCCAGGCCGAGCGTGCCGCGCTGGACCGTCGCGGTCGGGCCATTGGTGTCGTGGCCGCCGAACAGCCAGATGTAGTCGCCGGCCACGGTCGCCGCACCATCCGATTGGGCGGTGACCAGCGGGGCCTGCGCCTCCCACTTGCCGAGGGCGCCGTTCGCGTCGAGTAGCGACTTCCAGGTGGTGGTCGTCGGACCGTCGGCGTTCGACCCGCCGATGACCAGCAGGCCGTCCGCGGTCGCGACGACCGCGGAGCCGTAGCGCGCCTCGGGCAGGACCAGGTTCGTGGTGTCCTCGGTCCACTGCCCGAGGTCGCTGCCGGTCGGCGTGAGCACGTACGTCGTCGTCGTCGGGTTGCCGTCCGCGTCGCGTCCGCCGATCAGGTAGATCTTCCCGGCGACGTATGCCACCGACGCGTCGCTTCGGGGCGCGGGCAGCGACGGGCCTTTCGTCCACTCACCGAAGTTGCCGGTGCCGACGGTCGTCGCGACGTACACGTCGGACTGGGCCTTCTCGCCGTCCGAGCCGCCGATGTAGAGCAGCTTGGTGCCGACCTGCACGATCGATCCGTCGGTGCGCGGGGCCGGCAACGACAGCTCCGGGGGCGACGCCTGCCAGGGCACGACGGCCCCGAGCGGCGCTGGGCACGGCAGCGACGCGTTCTCGGGTGGGCAGAGGTTGATCGGCGACCAGATGAGGACGCCGAGGTCGATCGTTCGCGAGACCGTGAAGTAGTAGGCGCGATCCGGGATGTAGCCGAGCAGCATGACGATGATGACGAGCCAGACGGCAGCCTTGACCGACGCCCAGCCCCATCCGTCCGCGTCGAGCAGGCCGAAGAAGGCCCGTCGTCGCGGGACCGTCATCCCGGGTGTGAGCGCCTGCTGCGCCATCGTCCTCCCATCCTCACCCGACGGCCCAGGCGGGCCGGCGGTCGATCACTGGACCGTCAGCGTCCCTGTCATGTTCGGGTGCACGGTGCATTCGAAGGTGTAGGCGCCCGCCGCCAGCGGCGAGACCTCGTAATCCTGCTTGGCGATGCCGGGGAACGTGTCTCCCTTGAACACGAAGGTGCCGGTCCCGTCCTTGATCGCGACGTTGTGCGGGACGCCGACGTCCTGGTTGTCGAACGCGATCGTGAAGGGCTGGTTGGCGGGGACCGTCAGCGCCGTCGTCGTGAACTTGATCCCCTGCGCGACGAGTGGGAGCGACGTGGCGGTGGGCGGCGCCGACGGGTTCAGCGCGCCGGAGGCCGCCGCGCCCGGTGACGCCGAGGGCGCCGCGTTCGTGAACTCATCGGTCCAGCACGCGGGGAACGGCGTGGCGCCGGGGGCCGGCTGGTAGTTCGGGTCGACCCAGCCCTGGAACGTCTTGACCTTGCCGGTCACCGGATCGACCTCCGGCGTCCCGAGCTCGGGGTCGCGGATCGTGTACGTCACCTCGTTCGTCGCGCGGATGAACGCGATGACCTCCTGGATCTGGCGGTAGTTCAGCGGGCCGGGCGGGGTGGCCGTGTTGGACCAGACCGGCATGATCGAGGTGGGGTTGCCGCAGACGTACCGCCCGCCGGACGTCAGGACCGTGTTGAGGTAGTTCGCGTTGAGATGCTGGTAGAGCTTGTCCTGCCGGTTGAGGGCCGGCCCGACGAGGCCCTCGCCATTCGCGCCGTGACACCGGGCGCAGTTGGCCTCGTACACGTTGTAGCCGCGCTCGACGTTGACGACGGACTGCGCCGCCGCCTCGGCGTCGAGCCGCGACTCGGTCAGGCCGAGCGGCGCCCCGAGCTCGTAGAACCAGTAGATGGCGACGAACAGCAGCACGATGACGACGGCGAGGAACCCGACCCAGCGGGCGTTCGACGACGAGCGAACGACCTGCGCCGCCCGCTCGGGCGTGAGCTCGACGCTGCGCGTCGACGGGAGCGAGCTGAACCGCTCGACCGGGGCGACCTCGGACTCGGGCCGGGTCGCGGGGAGGCGCTCCTCGGGCTCGCGTCCGGGCGTGTCGCTCATCGATCTCCTCGGCGGTCTGGTCGGATCACGGCGTCAGATGCAGCCCGTCGGGGTGAGCGGCGGGATCAGGCCGGGCTGCCCGAGCGCGATCGGCAGCGGTCCGAGCGTGATCTTGCCGGTGTTGATCGTCAGGACGCCTGCCCCGCTCACCGTGATCGAGAACCGGTCCATGCTCCGCGGCGCCGGTCCGTACTGCGGCCCATCCGCCTTCTGGCCGAGCCGGTCATAGCGCGAGCCGTGACACGGACACTCGAACCAGAAGTTCTTGAGGCACGGGTTCGGCTTGCACCCGAGGTGGGGGCAGCGCTGGTACAGCGCCCGGACGTTGAGGGCCTGGCCGTTGCCCGTCGTGTCCTCGCCCGCGAGGAACTCCTGCTGGCTGGGGTCGAAGAGGATGACGAAGGCGCGAGCCTCCGGGTAGTAGGCGGGGAACCCGTCCTGGATCGGCAGGGTCGAGTTCTGGGCCTTGACGACCTCGAGCGACCCGATCTCGATCGGCGCACCGAAGCCGCCGGTGAGGTTCGGCCAGATGAACGCGACCGTGCCGGCGGTCACCTCCAGCAGCCACAGGCCGATGCCCGCGCCGAGCGCGGTCCGCATCAGCTGGCGGCGCGACAGACCCTGGACCTGCTCCTTGCGCAGGGCCTTGATCGCCTCCTTGGTCAGGGCGGCGGGCTTGTCGATCGGCTCGACGTGGTAGTTGCTCATCGCGCGACGGTTCCTCGGGAGATCACAGGGCGAAGTAGACGCCGGGGGCGGTCACGTACGGGATGACGAACGTGTAGCCGGGGCCCCGGAAGAAGATGCCGACGAAGGTCAGGGTCAGACCCAGGATGCAGAACAGGGTGAACAGGACGACCGCCGTCTTGCGCTCCGACGGGCGGACGGCCCGCAGGTTGCCGCGATCGACGAACGGGATGAGCGCCGCGCCGACGAGCACGAACGTCGGCACGAGCACGCCCGCGACGGTCGGGTGGAAGTAGGCGAGCAGCTCCTGGAGGCCGAGGAAGTACCACGGCGCCTTGGCGACCGCCGGAGTGACGTTGCCGTTCGCCAGCTCCTCGAGGGGGGCGTTGATGATCAGGCCCATCAGCAGCAGGAAGATGCTCATCATCCCGGCCGCCAGGAACTCGATCGTCAGCAAGTGCGGCCACGTCATGACCGTGTCGTCCGGCTCCTTCTGGACACGGACGACGGCGTCCTGCTTGACGAGCGCCAGCAACCGGTACGGCCGCGCCGACATCGGGACGCGCTGCTTGTCGATCTCGGTCCGTCGGGTCGGATCGACCGGCAGCACTTCGCGCCGCTCGGGCGGCGCCTTCACGTCAGACACTTCCCTGCTCCTGCGGCCCGCTAGGGGCGGTCGAGGCGAAGGCGACGGCGAGCACCGGAGCGAGCGCACCCCAAGGTGCGTGAGCGACGGCGCGGAGACGGCAACGCACGCATCGATCGCTCATAGCGGGCCCGAGATCCCGCCATCTTTCCGAATGCGCCAGAAGTGGACTGCAAGGAAGATCGCGGCGACAAGCGGGAACACCATGATGTGGAGCACGTAGAAGCGGAGCAGCGTGTTCTGGCCGACCTCGAGGCCGCCGAGGAGCACCAGCTTGGTCGGCGTGTTGAGGAGCGGCGCGTAGCCGCCCATGTTCGTGCCGATGGTGATGGCCCAGTAGGCGATCTGGTCCCACGGCAGCAGGTAGCCGGTGAACGACAGCATGATGGTCAGGAACAGGAGCACCACGCCGACGACCCAGTTGAACTCGCGCGGCGGCTTGTAGGCGCCGTGGTAGAAGACCCGCATCATGTGCAGGAACACGAAGAACACCATCAGGTGCGCGGCCCAGCGGTGGATGTTGCGGGTCAGCAGGCCGAACGTGACCTGGCTCTGGATGTCGAGGATGTTGGTGTACGCCTGGGTGGCACTGGGGACGTAGAAGAACATCAGGTACACGCCGGTCACGGTCAGCACCAGGAACAGGAAGAACGACAGCCCGCCCAGGCAGAAGGTGTAGGCGAACTTGACCGCGTGCTGGCGGACGCGGACCGGGTGGATGTGCAGGAAGACGTTGTTCATGACCGCGTACGCGCGCGAGCGCTCGTCGCGCGGGTAGGGCTGGCGGAAGATCGACCGCCACACCGGGCTCCGGCGGATGGACTGGTCCACCCGCTCGAGGAAACTCACCGGGCTCCTCCTGCCACGCCGGGTGTGCCGGCGAGTTGCGCGTCGCGGTACGACTCCTTGTAGAGTCGCCCGTCGGTCGAGACCTCCTGCAGCTCGAACCGCTCCATCGTAATGGCGTCGAACGGGCACCGCTTGACGCACAGTGCGCAGCGGATGCAGCGCTCCTCGTCGAGGATCATCGCGCCGCCCTGGTCCCAGCCGTACGCCTCCTCGATCTCGGGAGGAGCCCCTCGGACTTGAGCGCGTTGATGTCGACCATGTGGATGACGCCCTCGGGGCAGACGTCGGCGCACGCGCCGCAGAGGACGCATCGGAACGGGTCGAACCAGATGTTGTAGTTGCACATCAGGCAGCGGGTCGACTCGGCGACCGCGCCCATCGCGTCGTAGCCGAGCTCGACCGGGGTGTTGAAGTTGACGACCGGCTCGGTCGAGGGCATCCGCGCGGCGAGCGGGACCATCGGGATGTGCTGGCGCGGCAGGACGTCGTAGAACTCGGGCATGTCGTGGCGCCACGAGCTGGTGATCTTGACGTTGGCGTCGACGGTGACGTCCGTGCGGCCGGACAGGTAGCGATCGATCGCGTAGGCGCACTTCTTGCCGTGGCCGGCCGACTCGATGAGGGTCGTCGGGCCGGTCACGAAGTCGCCGCAGGCGAAGACGCCCTTGACGTTCGAGGCGTAGGTCGCCGGGTCGACCTTGACCCGGCCGCGGTTGATCTCGAAGGTCGCCTCGACCGGCAGGAAGGTCAGGTCCGCCGCCTGCGAGACGGCCGGGATGACCGTCTGGGCCGGAATGACGAACTCCGATCCCTCGATCGGCACAGGTGAGCGCCGGCCCGATGCGTCCGGCTCGCCGAGGCGGTTGCGGATGAACCGGACGCCGGCGACCTTGCCGTCCTCGCCGATGATCTCGATCGGGCTCGCGAGGAACTCCATCCGGACGCCTTCGCGCTCGGTCTCGCCGAGCTCCTCCTCGTCGACGACGAGCTGGAGCGGGTCCGCCGGTAGACGATCGAGACGTGCTCGGCGCCGTGCCGGAGGCTCGTCCGCGAGCAGTCCATCGCGGTGTACCCGCCGCCGATGACGACGACGTCGTTCCCGACCTCGAGTGGCTGGCCGAGATTGGCCTTCTTCATGAAGTCGACGCCGTAGTCGACGCCCTCGAGCTCGGCCCCGGGGATGTCCAGCGCGACGGCATCCATGGCGCCGGCGGTGATCGCGATGGCGTCGAAGTCGCGCTGGAGCTGGTCGAACGTGATGTCCTTGCCGATGGTCGTGTCGTACTTGAACCGGACGCCGAGGCGCTCGACGAGGCGAACGTCCATCTCGATCGCCTCGCGCGGCAGGCGGAATGCCGGGACGCCGATGAGCATCGTGCCCCCGGCGTACGGCAGGCTGTCGAAGACCGAGACCTGGTAGCCCTTGGTCGCGAGCTCGCGGGCGACCGCGAGGCCGGCCGGTCCCGCGCCGACGACCGCGACCCGCTCGGTGCGCGGCGTGATCTGCGGCATGACGTCCGGGATGCCCGAGGCCTCGTGCCACTCGACCAGGAACCGCTTCATGGCCCGGATGGCGAGGGGCCGGTCGATGTCGCCCCGCCGGCAGGCGCGCTCGCACGGGGCGGAGCAGACGTACGAGCACATCGCGGCGACCGGGTTCGGCTCGCGCGACAGGATGTACCCCTCCTCGAACCGCCCCTCGGCGGCCAGATTCAGGTAGCCGCGGCAGTTGGTGCCGACAGGGCACGCCTCCTGGCACTCGATGTTGCACTGGAGCCAGGAGGCGTCGACGGGCTGGACGAGGAATTCCTGGGGAGAGTCGATGGCCAAGCGGGGTCGTGCCTTTCCCTTTGGGGGTCGAGCGCAGGCTGAAGAGCGGCAGACTGCCGGTGCGGCGAATCTACCATCCGCATCTCGACGCCTGCAAAGCCGCTCCCCGCTCGCGGTGTCCCGCGTCGGCCCCCGCCGTCGCGAGTTGACGGTCGCCATCGTCGCAGCTACCCTTCGACCGTCGATGCGCCGTGACTCAGAGGGAGTCCGACCGAGAGATGCGGAGAGCGTGACCGCCAGCGAGTTCGCCTTTCTGGCCCTGGGCCTGGTGCTCGGGATCGTCAGCGGAGCCGTCCTCATCGAGGTGATCCGGGCGCGTCCGCCCGCTCCGCGGGAGGTGCGCGTGCGAGTGGAGCCATACGCGATCCCGCGACGACGCCCGTCCACGCTGTCCGACGACGCATTCGGGTCGACCGGGTCCGAGCCCGCCCACGGCGGCCCTGCCGACCGGCGCATGGAAGACCTGCCGATCCCCGCCGATGCCACGGATCGTCGAACGACTGTTCGGTCTGGCCCGGGCGTCGGGGTCTTCGCGACGCCCGTCGGCGCGGCCGCGTCGGGGTCGGACCGGTCTCGACAGGCAGATCCGATGCCGGGACCGGCGGCGCCGATGTGGGGGCCGGCCGGATGGCTACCCCGACCGGGACGATGCCGGGCATGGCCGCACCGCACACGAGTGCGCCGACGACGGGTCCGATGGGCCCGACGCCCGGCCCCGGCCCCGTATCCGGACGGATGGCATCGTCGGCGTACCCCATGGCCGATCCAAGGGGCACCACCGGACCGAGCGGAGCCCTCGTCGGGATCCCCGTCGGCAGCGGCGCCGATCCGATCCTCGCCGCGCTCCGCGTGCACGCGATGTCCTCGGCGATGCGCCTCGATGGCGCGACGCCCGACGAGGCGATCGCGGGACGCAGCTCGATGACCGCCACGGCGCGCGCCCCGATCGCCATGGCCACGGCCGTCGCGCTGCTCGAGCGTCCGGTCGCCGAGTCCACTCCCGGCGACGGCGACCCGGCGAGGGCCACCGGCGCGGCCGACGATGGCGGGGCGGCGGGTGGGTCGACGACCGATGCCCGGTCCGACCCGACCGATTCATGCGCGGCCGAACGACGGGTCGCCGCGGAACGGTGTGGACTCGCGGTCCGGGCGCGACTGAGCGCCACGGAGGCCGCGGACGCGGTCCGGGCGGCGCAGCGCGCCTACGACGAGCACATGACCCGCGCGGAGGCTGCGGCCGCGATGTCCGATGCTCGTGCGGTCCGCCGCGAGAAGGAGGCGGCCCAGGCTCACTTCCGGGCCGCCTACAACGGCGCCAAGTCGACCGACGAGGCCGAGGCGGCGGCCCGCGACTGGCTCGTCGAGATCAACGACGTCAATTCGACGGCGCGCGCAGCGGCCGCGACAGCGAAGCGCGAGCGTGCCGCGGCGACGACGATCGGCACCTCGCTCGAGCGCATGGCGCTCGAGGCCGACGCCGCGAGGATCGCCGCCGAGTCCGCCGAGGCCGCGTGCCTCGCGGCCCGTCAGTCGCTCGCGGAATGCGATGAGCGATCCGCCGCGGGCGTCGCCGCGCCGCCCCCGCCGCCGGCCCCCTGGACCGAGCGCCCCGGCCCCGCCGGCGATGACGATGAGCCCCTCGCCGCGGCGCTCTCCTCGGGCGGCACGCCGACCGTGTTCCGCCTCGTCCGTGGCGATCGCTCGGCGCTCATCGCGCTCGTCGACCGCCTCGCCGGCGAGGACCCGGTGGCCCGGCGGCGCTGGCAGCTCACGCTGAGCGATCTCGTCGACGCGATCGTCGCGGTGAGCATCGAGGCGGGCGCATTGGAGTTCCCCGTCGAGCACCCGTTCTGGGGCACCTTCACGCTCGTCCAGGATCGGGAGATCGCCCAGGCGCTGGCGTCGCTCGGCCACCGGTTCGATGGGCTCGGCGGGTTCGCCGACGATCGGGTGCCGACGCAGCGCGACCTCTCGCTCGCGCTCGGCTATGCCGGCATCGATCCGATGCGCATGCGCCAGTGGCCGACCGAGACCGAGATGGCGGACCTGTACCGCGAGGTCTCCGTAGCAGCCGACGAGCACCTCGCGGCCACGGCCGGCGATCTCAGCCTCAGCGAGCTCGTGGCGCTGCTCGGACGGCGCGCCGACCCCCTCGCGGACCTGTGGAACGAGTGGGGGCATGTCCGCCCGCTGCTCCTCGAGGGCGCCTGAGGGGGCTCAGCCCGGACCCTCGTCCTCGTCATCGTCGATGACGATCAGCCTGAGTGCCTCGGCCGCCGCGACGCCGATCGCGGCACCCTCCCCGGCGGCCCACTCGCGCATCCGCGCAGCGAGGCCCTCCGGCTCGTGGATCTGGCTGGCATGCTCGCGAAGCGCCGCGATCTTGCGATCGAGCGTGGCCGTGATGTCGACCCAGGCGCTGGGGCGGTTCGACCAGAAGAGGTAGATCCGGCGGACCTTGTGGGCATCGATCCCGCCGCGGGCGAGCGCCGGGAAGGCCATCGGGTTGCGCGCCGCCGGATACACCGCGTCGACCGCGGCGAACCCTGCCGCGCGGTGGTCGGTGTGGTTGACGCCGCCGTCGTCGTAGAAGAGCGCCTCTGGGTCCGTGGCGAGGACCGCATCGGGGCGGAAGGTGCGGATCTCGCGGACGAGCTGCTCGCGGAGGGCCAGGTCGTTGGCCAGCGCGCCGTCGGGCTGGTGCAGGAACGAGACTCCCGCATAGCCGATGACGGCTGCCGCGGCACGCTGCTCGCGCTCGCGCAGGGCGGCCAACGCGAGCGGGTCGGCGTTCGGGTCCTCCCCACCCTGGTCGCCGCTCGTGCAGCACACGAGCCACCCCACCGCCCCGCGTCCACCCAGCGGGCGGCCGTGCCGGCCGGCCCGAACTCGGCATCGTCGGGGTGCGCGGCGATGACCATGAACCGAGCCGGACGCCAGTCGTGGGGGAGGGCGGGCGCGAACGTCGGCTCGGTCACGGTCGAAGGCCGCCGTCGCGCACCCGAAGCCCGGTCCAGTTGGTTGCTCCGTGAACGTTCACATCAAGATGCATCACGAACGACACAGCGTCTTGCGTGGGGCATGACTGGGCAGTAGGCTTCGGGCCGAGGCTTCGCTCGTCTCCCCCCACGAGCGAAGTCTCATCCTGTCTTCTGAGGCTCACCCGGCGTGCGCCGCCTGCAGGGCGTCGAGGGTGGCGAGCACGTCGGCGGCATGGCCCTCGGGCTTGACCTTCGGCCACGTGCGGGCGATGCGACCCTCGGGGTCCACCAGGAACGTCGTGCGGGCGGTGCCCCAGTAGGTCTTCCCGTAGTTCTGCTTCTCGACCCACGAGCCGTACGCCTCGGCCGCCTCGTGCCGCTCATCCGCGAGGAGGGTGAACGGGAGCTGGAACTTCTCGCGGAAGGCCTTCTTGCTTGGGGCGCCCTGCGGGCTGATCCCCCACACGTCGGCACCACGCTCGTGGATGGTGTCGTTCGCGTCGCGGAATTCGCACGCTTCCACGGTGCAGCCGGGCGTGTCGTCCTTCGGATAGAAGTACAGGATCGTCCAGCGACCGTGCTGGTCGGCGAGGCGATGGACCGTGCCGGTCTCATCGGGAAGGGCGATCTCGGGAGCCGGTCGCCGGCGACGGGCATGCTCATGGCGGGAGCGTAGCAGGGGTCTCGACGATGAGCAGCGACCCGCCCCGCAACGACACCTGCGCGCCGGCGGCCTCGATCCCGTTGGAGAGGCCTCGGGTCGATCCCTCGAGCAACGGCTCGTCGCGGAGCGGGTAGACCAGCCCGACCGTGGTGACACCGTCGACCGGATGGGCCAGCGGCAGCAGCGTGACGAGATCGCCGGGCCGGCCGGCGAGACGCCACGTCGCCGGTCCCCCGTCGGACCGCTCGGCGTGCAGCCAGCCGATGCGCGCGTCGACGCCGAGGATCACCGCCGGCCGGTCCCGCAGCTCCGGCATCGCCAGCAGGCCCACGTTCGCCAGCGCGTGATCGGTGCGCGGGCCGCCCAGTGCCCCAAGGATGACGAGCCCGGTCGCGTCGCGCCGGAGCGCCGCCCGGACGGCCAGCTCGGTGTCCGATTTCGTCCTTGTCGTGGCGGGAACGCTCGATGGGGATGCCGGCGGCGGCGAGGGCAGCCAGGCCGTCCTCGCCGAGCGAGTCGCCGTCGCCGACCCACAGGTCGATGGCGACGCCGAGCGTGGCGGCATGCCGGGCGCCGCCGTCGGCGGCGACGATCAGCCCGATGTCGTCGTCCCAGCCCGGCCACGCGGCATCGAGCGCGTGGCGGTCCGGAGCGGCGCCGTCGGCGAGGATGAGGGCTCGCATGCCGGCGATGCTAGCGCGCCGCGGGCGGCCGGCACGTCTCGACGACGCGAGAACCGGCCGGCCGCTGCCGGCCCGACCGGCGCGGGAGCCGATGCTAGACTCGGCGCCGTGCCCGACCCGCTCGACCATCCCGCCATCCGGCGCGTCATCGACGCGGCCGCCCGCAAGGGCATCACGCTCGAGGTGCGGGTCTTCGACGAGTCGACCCACACGGCCGCCGAGGCGGCCGCAGCCGTGGGCGCCGAGCTCGGCCAGATCGTCAAGTCGCTCGTCTTCGTGGCCTCCGGTGACGATGGCCTCGAACCGGTCATCGCCCTCGTCTCGGGACCGAACCGCGTCGATCTCGCGCGGCTCGCGGCGGTGACCGGCGGCCGCGAGATCCGGCGAGCGACCGCGCGTGAGGCGAACGAGCTGACCGGGTTCGTGATCGGCGGGATCCCGCCGATCGGCCACCTCGTGCCGGTCCGTGTGGTGATGGACCCGGACCTCGGCCGGTACCAGGTCGTCTGGGCCGCTGCCGGCCTCCCGACGGCGGTCTTCCCCGTCCCACCGGGCACCCTCCGGATCCTCGCCAACGCCACGGTCGCCCCGATCACCGAGACGCCGGCCGACGATGACCGGGGCACCGAGACCGCCCCCGGCGCGTGACGATCGAACCGCGCAACGCGACCATTACGTATCCGGGCGGACTGCGCGCGCGGTGGCGATGGGCCGGGAGCGGCCAGAGCGCGGCGGTCTTCGCGCTCGCCGAGGTCGGCGGCACGATCATCGACCTCGGCCCGCGCGTCGCCGATGACCCCGACGAGCTCTGTCGCGCCGAGCTCCGCCTCGAAGGTCCGCGCGGCGCCTGGACGGCGCGCTTCGCGTCCACGATCTCCGACGAGCCCCGGGCGATCCATTGGGACAGTGCCGGTCAGCTCGTCGTGAGCTACGGCTTCCACACGTTCGGGCTCGCCACCGGCTCGGGCGAGCCGGTCTGGGAGCATCGCTCCGCGACCCCGATCGTCGCGCTCATCGGCTCGTCGAGACTCGCCCACGTGGTCGTCCAGGCCGAGCTCGAGACCTTCGCGATCGATGCCGACGGCACGGTCGCCTGGCGCGTCGCCCACTCCGACGTCGTGACCGCCGCCGACCTCGTCGGCGGCCGGCTCGTGCTGACGAGCTACGACGGCCAGCTCAACGCCCTCGATCCGGCCACGGGACGCTCCGCCGCCTGACCCGGCGCGCCCGACGCGGGTGGGCGCGCCCCGCGGCGTGCCGGCCGATGTGGACGGCCGGTGGATAACCTCGGGCCATCGGTGCGAATTCGGTGGAAAGGTCCCATTGCGCGGGCGCGCCCCGGCACCGTACCGTTGATGACAGCCCGGAGGGGTCGAGCGACACTAACGGCGGCGATCGCATCAACGCCCACGTGTCGGGTAGGTTCCTTCGGGCCCTTCCATGTCCGGCGCTATCATCGCGGCCGTGACTCCCCTCCTCCTGTTGCTCGGCGGTCTCGTCGCGCTCGCCGCGGGCGCCGCTGTGCTCCGCTCCTACGGCCCGCGGTACCGGGTAGGCCGGTTGCTGTCCGCCACGCCGCTCGTGAGCGTGGCCGAGGCCCTCGCCGCGGCCGACGGTCCGCCACGCTACGTCCGGATCGCCGGACGCATCGACGCCGAGGATGCCTTCGAGGACGACGCGCACCGGCCCCTGGTGCTGCGCAGGACGCGCCTCGAGGTCCGTGACGGCCGGGCCTGGCGGGCGATCGAGGACGGCCGCGAGGCGGTCCCGTTCGAGGTCCGGGAGGGACTCGACGGCATCGCCATCGATTCCGATGCGCTCGACGAAGGGCTGGTGGTCATCCCGCGCGAGTCGGTCGGGACCGCGAGCGACGCACCCGACCGGGTCCCGGCCGGGACCGCGTCCACGACCCCGGTACGCCTCCGCATCGACCAGATCTCGTCGGTGGAGCACGCGATCGTCGTCGGCGTGCCCAGCGCCGGTCCGGACGGTGCCGCTCGCATGAGCGCGGGGCTTGGTCGGCCGCTGATCCTCACGACCCTCGAGCCGGACGAGGCGATGCGGATCATCGCCGGGAGCGGGTCCCGGCGGCCGCTCGCGGCGGCGATCTGTCTCGGCGGCGGCTTGGTGCTCGTATCGCTCGGCCTGGTCCTGGCGCTGATCGAGGCGGTCGCGTGATCCTCGTCCGGCGCGCACGACGACACGTCCGATCGGGCCTGACCGCGCTCGTAATGGCAGGCTCGCTCGTCGTGGTCGTCGTGGGCACGGCGCTGGCCGCCTCCCCCACGCCGGGGGCAGGCGGCGACCCGCGCAGCTCCGGCCAGGGACCGGGTCTGGTCGGCGACCCGGCCTTCGCGATCCTGGCCGTGCTGGCGATCGGCGTGGGGACCCTCGCAGTCACCCTCGCCTACATCCGGCTGACCGGCGGGCGACGAGCCTGAGTCGATCTGGCGCGGCCCCCTAGCTCGTTCGCGGCGTCAGCTTCCTGGGAACGTCACTCGGCGTCGGCGGCAACTTGTCGGTCGCGCCGGCCGGGCCCAGTTGCATGAGTCGCGCCTTGGATCCCTTCGGCACGAACTGCCGCGTCCCGCGTTCGGAGCCCTTCTTGTCGGTCTCGACCACGATCGGATGCGCCTTGGCGTAGTCGTCCTGGCGGATCCCGGTGACCTGCCATGACACCTTCTGGCCGGGAGTCCCGCCGGCGATCTTGAAGGCGTTCTTCTGCATCTCGCGCGAGACATGCAGCGAGGGCGACGGCGCGCCGATGGCGGTGAGCTGGTAGCGGAAGTCCCGGTTCAGGGACTCGAAGTAGTCGGGCATCTCGATCGTCGCGCCCCCCGACCCGTCGAGCACGGCGACACCGTTGTAGACGTTCATCATGTCGGGCGATTCGACGAAGGAATGCGAGAGCCATCGGCCCTCGGGATCGAGTGGGTGGTCGATCTTGAACGCGCCCGCGGTCTTGCTCAGCGTCCCGGCGACGTGCATGTTCCCCTGGGACCAGACCCCGAACGAGGCGCCGTTCGAGGCTTGTCCGTACACCCCGTAGGTCTGGTTCACGGTGTCCGTGGCCAGACCGTACACGCCATAGGATGTGGCCTGCCCCCAGGCACCCACGTATCCGGAATCGCCACGCACGCCCGCCGTCCGGCCGTTGACGCCGTGGACGGCGTACTGGCCGCCGTCACCGCGGACCGCGTCCGTATTCGCGTTCGCCGTGGTCCCGACGACGCCGTAGGTGTCGCCTGACCCGATGACACCGGTCCCACCGGCGCCAGGTGCGGTCCCGTAGAGGCCGGCGGTGCCGCCGTTTCCGTAGACGCCATAGGAGCCACCGGTGCCGTAGGCGCCGAAATCCCCGCCTGAGCCATAGACACCGACGCTGTCACCGGACGAGATGGACCCGTAGGGACCTCCCTGGCCCAGGAGACCGGAATAGCCAGCGCTGCCGTAGACCCCGTAAAACGCGCCGGTCGAGGTGCCTTCGATCGCGGTGACGGCGCTGGTCGCCACCAGGCCGGGGTTGGCGCCGACCGGCGCCGCGGATCGCCGCGCCCGTGCCGCCGCTCGCGGCGATGTTGGCGGCATCCACCCCGAACTTGTTTGCGGCGCCGGTCGAGCCACTGACACCCGTGCCCTTGCTGGTCGTCCCGCGAAGCGCGTGCCCAGTGCCTTTCTGGGTGACCTTCAGCCCGGCTCCGGTATTGGTGGTGGTGCTCAGCGACGTGTTCTTCGTCCCCGAGCTGTTCGAGTGGCCCAGGACGAGCTTGTCGCCGGCGGCGGCACTGGCCTCATCCGGCCAGGCGAGCCGACTGCCGACCAGACCGGCGAGCCCGCCGATCGCCCCCGCCAGGATCGCTCGTCGCGAGCGCAGCTGCGCGGTGTCGCCATCGATGTCCATATCCCTCTCCCACACCGTCCGGGGAGCGCCCCCACACCCGGGCCGGCTCCTCCGTTCGGCGATGATACGTATGCCTGCACCCGCCGATCGGGTCGCGGCGCAGTGCCGCGCCGCAACGAGGTTTCCCCGCCCACCGTCAGGCACCGGGACCATCGACCTATTGGCAAGAACTGTTAGCTTGGTAGGCTCGCCCGGTCGACTTCACATTTCCTCCCATGGATCCATTGACCACCACGCTTCCTTCCCGACCGACCGACGCGACCCTGACCGTCACCAAGGCAGCCCGCCTGCTCGGTGTCCATCCGAACACGGTCCGGGCGTGGAGCGATGCCGGCCGCCTTCGGTACTACCGCATCAACCCGCGGGGTGACCGGCGCTACCGGCTCGGGGATCTGCAGCGGTTCCTCGCCGCAGCTGAGGGCAGCGCAGGCGACCCGGGCGCGCCCGCCGCGGGCCTGCCACCCGGAGGCCGGCGAGGTGGGCCGTTCGTCCTGCCGACGAACGCCCTCGGTGCCGAGCGCGGCTCGATGGCGGCGGAGGCGCACATCCATGCGGACCCGATGGAGTCCGAGCGCGAGACGGCGGACCTGGCGCTCATCGATCGGGTGACGCGGCTCGCGACCGATGCCGTCGACCTCGACGAGGACCTCTCCAAGGCCGTCGCGGCGATCCGCGAGGCGCACGATCGGCATCTGGTCGCGATCTGGGAGCTGCGCGGGATCGGGTGGCGCCACGATCCGTCGCTCGTGCCCCGGATGCCGCGACGGATCGCCTCGTCGACCGGCCGCGCGCCTTCGGGGTCCTCGGCGCGGCGCTCGCGGATGCCGTCATGGGCGATGGGCGCGGCCGCGCGGTGACCGCCCCCGGCGGAGGTCCGGGCCCCCTCGCCATCCTGCCCGGCGAGCGATCCGAGCTTGCCGCCGTCATCCCCGGTCCGGCCGGTCCGTGGGGTGTCCTCCACATCGTCGGGGACGGCCCGGAGCCGTTCTCGGCGCGCGAGATCGAGGTCTCGTCGGTCCTGGCCACCGCGGTCGGGACCATCACCTCGGTCGCTCGCCGCGGCGAGGACGTCGCTCGCCAGCTCCATCGGGCGGAGGCCCTCCATCGCGTCGCCGGTGACATCGGAAGCCGGCTTGACCTGGATCGCATCCTCTCCGGGCTCGTCGATCACGCGATGGTCCTGTTCGAGGCGGATCGGGGGGCGGTCTTCATGCGCCGGGGCAACGCGCCGGCCGTCGCCGAGGTCAGCCGCGGCTTGTCGGCGAGCTACCTCGCGAGCGTCCGGGACTTCCCGAAGGTGACGATCGCCACCGATGCCGTGGAGGCCCGCCGGCCACTCTTCGCGGTCGACTACCGGAACGACCCGCGCGGCGCCGACCTGCGCGCGGCCGTCATCCAGGAGGGCTTCGACACCATCTGCACCGCGCCGCTCTTCGACGGCACGGAGCTGCTGGGGCTCCTCAACGTCTACCACGATCGACCGCACGACTGGTCCGATGAGGACCTCGACACGATGGCGGCACTCGCCACGCAGGCCAGCGTGGCGATCCGTGCTGCGCAGGACTACGAGCAGATGGCCTCATGGGCGGCCCAGCTCCAGTCGATCCAGCAGCTCGGGGCGCGGCTCAATCGCCTGTCCGACGTCCACGAGATCGGCATCGCGATCGCCACGGAGCTCCGGCAGCTCATCGACTACCACAACGTCCGCGTCTACCGGCTCATCGGGAGCGACCTCATCCCGGTCGCGATGAAGGGGCAGGTCGGCGAATACGTCGATGAGACGCTCGACCAGCTGCGGGTCTCGCTCGGCGAGGGCATCACCGGCTGGGTCGCGGAGCACGGCCTCGCCCAGAACCTCGGCGACGCGGCCAACGACCCCCGGGCCGACACCATCCCGGGCACCGAGGACGACCTCGACGAGTCGATGCTGCTCGCGCCGATGAACTTCGACGACCGGGTGATGGGCGTCCTCGTCCTCTCCAAGCTCGGTCTCGACCAGTTCACCGACGACGACCTTCGGCTCCTCGTCATCTACGCGAGCTTTGCCGCCCAGGCGATGGCCAACGCCGACACGACCGAACGGCTGCGCGAGCAGAGCGCGGCGCTGGAACGGCAGGTCCGGGGCCAGCGGGAGCTGCTCCAGATCACCGAGTCCATCCTGATGACCCTCGACGGGCGGGCCGTCCTCGAGAGCATCACCGAGCGGCTCGGGACGCTCATCGCCTGCGACAACATCGCCATCGAGGTCGTGGACCCGTCGACTCGCCTGCTGACGCCGCTGACCGCGCGCGGCATCCACTCGTCGAGCTACCTCGAGGCGTGGGAACCGGGTGAGACCGGCATCGCCACCTGGGTGGTGGAACACAACCAGCCGACGTACGTCGCGGAAGAGCGTAGCGATCCGCGCGTCAACCACTTCCGCGGCACCGACGTCCAGGACGGGAGCCTCATCGTCGTCCCGCTCCGCGGCCGTGAGGGCGCGATCGGCGTCCTGACGATCGAGCGGCTCGGGCTCGGGAACACGTTCGCACCGGACGAGTTCGAGCTCGTCCAGCTGTTCGCCGCGCAGGTCTCCATCGCGATCCAGAATGCCGAGGTCTTCCGGGCCGTGGAGATCCGGGCGCAGACGGACGACCTGACCGGCCTGCTCAACCACGGGACCTTCGAGGATCGGCTCGAGCGAAGCGTCAGCGCCGGCGCGCCGTTCAGCCTGATCATGCTCGACCTCGACGACTTCCGGGACGTCAACAACTCGCTCGGCCACCAGGCCGGGGACCACCTGCTCCGTCAGATCGCGGTCGCCCTCGTCCAGGCCGGCCGGGACTCGGACCAGATCTTCCGCTACGGCGGTGACGAGTTCGCGTTCCTGCTGCCGGGCACCGACGCGACCGGCGCGTTCCGCGTGGCCGAACGCGCGTCCCGGTCGGTCAAGGAGTCGAGCGGCCGGGTCAGCGCATCCATCGGGATCGCGACGTTCCCGGACGACGGCCACGATGCGCCGTCGGTCCTGCTCGCGGCCGATCGCGCGTGTTTCGTCGCAAAGCGACGTGGCCGGGACAGCATCGCCACGGCCGTCGAGGGCCTCACCCTGGCGTCCGAGTTCTCGCTCCAGGCCCCGACGCCGATCGATCCGTCGTCGTCCGTCGCCTGACGGTCGACCGTCCGCGCTCGTCACGGCGCGCGTGACAGATGCGTCACCATGGACCGGAACGATGCGCGTTCAGCAGATCCCGGCGATCCTCCTGCTCCTCGCGACGGTGGCCGCGTGCGTGCCCGAGCCGGCCAACCGGCTGACCCCGACGCCCGGCGGCTCCGGAGGCGGCGACGCCTCGGTGACGCCGAAACCCACGCCTGCCGGTCCCACCCCGACGCCCTCGTTCGTCCGGCCGACGCCGACACCGGGGCCCGTGTTCACCTCGTACAAGGTCAAGCGCGGCGACACGCTCACGAGGATCGCCAAGAAGTTCCACACGAGCGCGTTGAGCATCTCGTACTGGAACCGCGTCACGTACCCGTCGCTCGATCCGGATTCGCGGAAGTACCGGCCCGACCGGCTCGAGCTGGGCTGGGTCCTCCTGCTGATCCCCAGGCATGAGGTCGACCCCGAGGCGCTGCCGACCCTGTCGCCCAAGCCGACGGCCAAGCCGAAGGCGACGCCGACCCCGAAGGCCACCGCGACACCGGCGCCGACAAGCTGACCCGGCTCGGCCCGCTGCGGTCGCGGACGGCTATCCTCGCCCGGTGCGTACCCCGTCATCGCGCATCGTCGTGACCGTCGCCGAAGCCGGACGCAGGGCCGACCCGGAGCTCGCCGCCCGCAAGAACGACCTCTACGCGGCCGCGATCGCGCGCGCCGGCGGCGAGCCCGTGCTCATCGACGCCGGCGTCGATCCGTCGACCATCGCTGCGGCGCTGGTCGGGATGGACGGCCTGCTCCTGAGCGGCGGCGCCGACGTCGACCCGGCCCGCTACGGGCGCACCGCCAGCGGCGCCGAGGCGACCGAGCCCGAGCGCGACGCGCTCGAGGCCGAGGCCTGGGCCGTCGCGAGCGCGCGGGGCGTGCCGATCCTGGGCATCTGTCGCGGGATGCAGGCGATCAACGTCTTTGCGGGGGGCACGCTGCTCCAGCACGTCGACGGGCACGCCGGGGCGGCCTTCGGGCGTGGCCCCGCCGCCACGCATCCCCTCCGGCCGGCGCCCGGCAGCCGCCTCACGCGGATCCTCTTCCCGACCAACGCCCGGGGTGGTGTCCTGACCGTCAATTCGTACCACCACCAGGGCATCCTCGCGACCGACCTCGCGCCGAGCCTGGTCGCGAGCGCGTGGTCGTCGAGCCCGGCCGGTGACCTCGTCGAGGGTCTCGAGGCCGCCGACGGCCGCTTCGTCATCGGGGTCCAGTGCCACCCGGAACGGACCGAATCGACCCCGGTGCCGTTCGCGCGCCTCTTCTCGGTCTTCGTCGACGCCGCCCGGGGTCCCGCCCCGCGGCGCTGAGCGCCGTCTCAGCGATCAGCCGCCCGCGAGCCCGATCAGGAAGGGCGGCGTCCAGAGCACCGACGTGATGCCGAGGAAGCCGAGGATCGTGATCACGACCAGCAACGCGGCAAAGAAGCCGATGACCACGAGGTCCATCCGCTCGTAGGCGAGCCGCCGCAGCCAGGTGCGGCGCGACGTCCCGAAGCCTCGGAGATCCATCGCGTCGATCGTGTCCTCCGCCCCGGCGATCGCATTGACGACGGTCGGCACGATGACCGGCACCGAGCGGCGGAGCTTCCCAAGGACGCCGCTCGCGCCCTCCGACCAGTCAAAGCCGCGGATCCGCTGGGCATCGGCGGTGGTCTGCAGGTCGGCGGCGAGCGACGGCAGGAAACGGAAGGTCAGGTCGATCCCATAGGCGAACTTCTCAGGAACGCCAAGACGGTGGAACGCGACCCCGAAGTCCGAGGGTGCCACGGCGAAGGCCAATGGGAAGCCGACGGTGGCCATCGCGAGGTACCGCATCAGCTGGGTGATCGCGAGACTGATCGACTCGGCCGAGATCGGCGTCCCGAGTAGCGGCATGTAGAACAGGACGTGGGTCTCGGCGGCCGGGATGCCCTGCACGTCGCCGCCGGCGATGATCGTGTTCACGAACACCAGGAACCCGATGAAGATGAAGACGACCGCCCAGTTGCGCCGGATCTGCTGCCACGGGATGCCCGCCGACCGGTAGTAGATGACCGAGATGACGAGCAGCCCGAAGACGACGCGGCCGTCCCAGACCTGCAGGACGGTGAAGATGAAGAAGACGATGACGAGGATCAGGACGCGGGGATCGCGGCGTGCGAGCCACGATCCCCGGCCCAGATAGCGCGGGGCGATGTTCACGGCCGGGGGCCGGAACCTGCCTCAGCGTCCGAGGCGTTCCTTCACCGGCTCCCACGCGTAGACCAGGATCGGGACAAGGATGATCGTCCCGATGAGGTCGCCCACGATGACCGGGATGTAGAGCGTGGTGATGATCGTCCCGACGTCGAGGCCCTGGAGGATGGCGTCGGTGAAGATGAACAGGAAGCCGATGACGACGGCGATCGCGCCGGCGATGGCGCCGCCGATGGCTCGCTGGCGGATGTCACCCGCGACCCAGCGGGCCAGGTAGAGCGGGGCGAGACCGGCGATGAGGCCGACGAAGCCATTGGCCAGGCTCCAGTTCCAGGACGTCAGGGCACCCCAGCCGGAGATCTGATCGCCGATGGCGTTGCCGACGAAACCCGTGAAGAAGCCGACGATCGGCCCGAACGCGTATCCGAAGAACGGGACGAGCGCGAAGGCAGGCCGGACGGAGACCGTGCTGCCCGGGATGGGGATCTGGGCGACGAGCAGGATCCCGTAGAGCGCGGCGCCGATCGCGGAGTACACGATGGTGCGCGAGGTCACCTCCCACAGGCGACCTCGACCACTGTTCGGCTGTGCGGTCAAGGTGGACATGATCCCTCCGAAGACTGATGCGTACGAAACGTTCGCGACTCAGTGCTCGGTCAACAGTTCACCGCCTCGGCCTCCTTCCGGACGCTGGTCGCGACGTCGTTCGAGGGCAAGGATGCGACGCGCGAGAGCCTCGGCATCAAGGAACCCCTCCTTGGCCAATCCTCGATGGACGTTGGCCTGCATCAACGACGTGGTTCGCAGGTTGCACGCCCTCCAGCGCGCTGCATCGGCGATCACATCGATCGGGGGGCCGTCGGCCACCACACGGCCATCCCTGAACAACAGGATACGGTCTGCATGCGTCAATGCAAGGTCGACGTCGTGCGTGATGAGGTAGAGGCTGCGCAGGCCGGGGATCGCCAGGACTTCGCGCATGAACGCCGCCGACGTGCGGTGGTCCTGGCCCGCCGACGGCTCGTCGAGGATGAGCGTCGTCGGTCGCAGCGCGAGCGCGATCGCCAGCGCGAGACGCTTCTGCTGCCCGAACGACAGCGCGAGCGGTGGTCGTGACCGGATGTCCTCGAGCATGTCGAGCGACGTCCGCTGCAGGCAGTCGGCCAGCAGCGCATCGAAGGTCTCGGGATCGACCCCGAGGTTCCGAGGCCCGAACAGGATCTCCTCCTCCACAGTTCGCGAGAACAGCATCTGGCTCGGGCTCTGGAAGACGTAACCGAACTCGGTCGCGAGCTGGGCCGTCTTGCGGCCGCCTAGCGGCACGCCGTCGACGAGGACGGTGCCGGAGCTGACCTCGAGCAGCCGCATCGCGGTCCGGAACAGCGTCGTCTTGCCCGACCCGTTCGGACCGAGGACCGCCACGATCTCGTCCGGGCCCAGGCGGGCGTCGATGCCGTGGAGGATCTCGTGGCCGCCGATCGCCGCCTTCACGTCGCGGAACTCGAGTCGGTCCGTCGGCGGCGCGGCCGGGGCCTCGGGCGGCGTTGCCGACGCTTCGGTGGCGATCACGTCGGCGCGGTCTGCGTCGTCTGGTGGGGACTCGGCGCGGAGCCGCTCGAGGACGACCTCGAACGGGAGCTTCACCGCATCGGGATCTGCGATACGCAGGAATCCGTCGACCGGCCCGAGATAGGCGACCGCGCCGTCGTCGAGGTACAGCACCTGGTCCGGCCGGAGGACCAGCGCCTCCTCGACGCGATGCTCGACGATCACCACGGCATCACCCTCGTCCGCGAGGCGGCGCAGGATCTCGAGCAGCCGCTCGGCGGTCGCGGGGTCGAGGTTGGCCAGAGGCTCGTCGACGACGTAGAGGCGGGGCCGCATCATCAGGATCCCGGCGACCGCCAGCAGCTGCCGTTCGCCCCCGGACAGCGCGTGGGTCTCTCGGCCGAGCAGGGATTCGATCCCCGCGCGGACAGCGACCTCGTCGATCCGGGCGCGGATCTCGTCGCGCGGGATGCCCAGGTTCTCGGGACCGAAGGCCAGCTCGGCCTCGACCGTCGCGCCGACGATCTGCTTCGCCGGATCCTGCAGGACCGTCCCGATGGTCTGGGCGATGTCGCGGAGCTTCGTTTCGGTCGTCAGGCGGCCGGCGACGCTGACCGTCCCGCCCAGGTCACCCGGGTAGGCGTGCGGGATGAGCCCGTTGATGGCCCGGATCAGCGTGCTCTTGCCGCAGCCGGACGGTCCGGCGATGAGCATCACCTCGCCGGGGTGCACGGCGAACGAGACATCGCGGATGGCCGGCTCGGTGGCCCGCCGGTAGCGGAAGGTCAGGCCGGCGATGTCGACGAGCGGCCCGCTCGCTTCGGCGGCGGCGTCGGACGGGCCGGCGGCGGACGGTGTGGTCGGCCCGGCCACGGGCTCAGGCCGGACGGATGCGGACCGGCCGGTCCAGCGTCAGGCCCAGGCGAGACGCGGCGTCGCCCTGGTTGTCGGCGAACGAGAGATGGCCCTCGGAGTCGGACATCAGGAGCGACGACCCGACCGGCACGCGACCGAAGGTCCGCTCCCAGACCGTGTGCTCGACGACTGCCGGCGCCCCGGCATGGGCCGGGAACTCGAGGACCAGCGGACGCCCGGGGGTAAGCGCGCCGATGGCCGCCTGAAGATCCGCTGGGGCCCCGGCGATGGTGACGTTCCCGAAGACGAGGACGTGGACGATGACCGAGTCGAGGATCCCGTCGCCGACGGTCGGACGGATGACCGACAGACGCGCGAGGCCCTCGATCGGGAGGGTGTGCCCGACGCTCTCGTACGGCGTGCCGGCCGCGAGATGGCCGGCCACCGGCGCGAAGATGTCGCGCCCGTGGAAGCTCTGGGAGATGACGGGCAGCATCAGCTCGCGGTTCTCGATCACGCGGGCCTCGACGATCCCGCCGAGCGCCTCGGCTGCCGCGACGAGCAGGCCGTTGTCCGGGCCGATGAGGACGTCACCGCGGGCCGCGCGCAGCGCGATCGGCAACCGCTCCGTGCCGACGCCCGGGTCGACGACGGCGACGTGCGTCCCGACCGGCATGTGCGGAAGGGCGAAGACGAGCGAGCCGGCTCCCTCGCGGATCGAGTAGCGCGGGACCTGGTGGCTGATGTCGATGATGTTCGCGTCCGGGCAGAACCGGAACATCACGCCGCGGCAGACCGATGGTGCCGCCGGCCCGAAGTCGGTCAGGAAGGTGATGACGGGTCGACTCATGGCCCGATGGTACCGAAGCGCCGGGCCCTGACGTGCCGAAGCGGCGCCGGGAGGAGGCTCGGCGCCGCGTCGAGCCTGCCCGAGCTTCAGGGTGAACGGCTCGGCCGAGGCCCGATGTCCCAGTAGTCACCGGCGCACATCTTGTCGCGGCGGGCAACCTCAGTGCCAGAAGGGTCAAGCGCGACCAGCAAAACGTCGGAACACCCGTCGCTGTAGCTGCCGAAGGTGATTGACGCCCCGGGCGGAATGGGCTCTGTGAGCACCCCCTGACGACGCCCATCGTCTACACGGGAGATGGTGATCGGCGTCTCCGTGTAGTTGTTGACGTAGGCACCCGTGAAGCGATCTACCTGCCAGCAGGCCGCGGCGGAGATCGACATCATCAGCAGGCCGATCCCGGCGGTCTGGAAGCGGATCCTCACGCGCCGATCTTCCCCACCCACAGCCCGCCGGTCAAGGATCCGAGTTCGCCCACAGGCTACTGGACGTTCTGGGCGATCGGGCCCGGATTGCTCGTGGCCGTCCTCCTATCGGACGGCGCGGGCACCCCCCGCTCCGGCGTTGGCGTACCTCCTCCTCCTCGTGGCCGCAGGAGCCGTCACGCAATGGTGGTCTGATCGCTGGAATCGCTCGCGGGCAGGTCGACCGAAGGGACCTCCGCCGGAACCATGAAGTGGAAGCCTTCAGGAAGCTTCTTGTGAGCGACACGCGGTGGCCGGCATCGAGGCCCCGGCGGCTTACTCGGGGGGAAACGATATGGCCCCGACCCGGGAGGAGGCTCGGGTCGGGACCATATTTGGCCGATGCGACGTTGCGCCTAGAGGAGGCTCGGCGCCGCTTCGACGATTTGGCCTCGACGACGGGAGGAGGGATTCGCCGTCGTGGCCGGAAGATGCGAGATCAGTGCGGGGGTGCGGTCCGTCCGTCCATCCGGCCGAAGCGACCGGTTCGGTGGAGTTCACGCAGGAAGAGCAGTTGGTTGACCTGGCGGATGGACCAGGTGGTCCCCTCGATGGGGATGCCGCACATGAAGGCGGTCAGGTTGCCGGCCTCGTCAGGCGTCAGGCCGAGGGAGGTCAGCTTCCGATACGTCGGACGCGTGGCCAGCGAGGCCGTGGGATCCGCGGTGGTGGCTCGGCGCGGTGCGACGGCACCGCGAGCCGGCGCGACCCCGGTGGCGACCGGCGCACCGGCCCAGGACGTGGCGCGACGCGATGGTCGTCCGTGTCCGCGTGATCCTCGTGGAACCTGGCCTGCCATGTCCGATCGAGCCTCTGTCCGTTGTCTGCCTGCACCGTTGCTGTCGGTGCGGTGAGGGCATGTTGGCCGTCGGGTGGCGGTATTCGCGATGACCCGGCGGTCAGGGTCCGCCCGGTACTTGCGGCCGTTCGCGGCGACCGGCCGCTAGACTCGGCCACGTGCGGGTCCGCCGGTTCGAACTCCGATTGGTCGGTGCCGCCCTGGTGGCGGGCTGGACGGTCGCGGCCGCGCTCGTCCTCCTGGCCTATCGGCCGGGCGGGCCGCTGGACGTGGTGGTCGGGCTGACGATGGGCATCCCCATCGCGATCGCGCTGGCGGGCACCATCTGGCCGCCCGTGACGCGTGGCAGTCACGCGTTCGCGGGCATGGTCTGGCTCGGGATCGCCGCGCTGCTGTGCCTCCTCCCGTCGATCGCAGGCGTCATCGAGCAGCTCCGCGCCCTGGGCTCGCAGACGCTCCTGCCGTCGTTCGAGGCCGCGTACCCATGGCTGATCGCCCTCGGCGCAACCAGCCTGTTCAGCGGCCTCGGGATCAGCCGCCATCTGCGCGGTGCCGCGTCACACCGGCGCCGGCGGTTCGCGGACGGGGCGATCCTCGCCGTCGTCCTCACCGCGGTCACCGCGTCCCTGTTCGCCGGTGCCGCCACCGCCAACGAGCTCGCGGTCCGTGACACGGTCCCGGCATCGTCGCGGTTCGGTCCGACGACCGCGGGGGGCGAGCCGCCGCTGTGCGATGGGCCGCTGGCGGCCGGACGCGTCGCCCGCCTCGGCATGGAGATGAACGGCGTCGTGGACCTCCGGCCGATCGGCGACATCGAGCTGACCGGCGTCCGGGACGGCGGGGACTTCCGGTGGTTCGCCTATGTCGCGACGGACCGTCGTCTCGGGCAGGCGGGCGCGGCGCACATCGGCGACGGCGCATGGTTCCGGGACCCGGGGAAGGCGTGGGCGCGGAGTGCCACCAGCTTCGTCGCCGACGACACCGTGGACCTCCAGGTCCTCGCGACCGCGCTGTCCCCGGGCTACCGGGCGACCGCGGAGGACCGCGGCGTCGAGGTCATCGAAGGGGCGCGGGCGCGGCGTTGCCGGGTGGCCGTCGACGGCGACACCTTCCAGGCCGCCTTCCCACAGGCGCGCTGGCTCGTCGGCGATGCGGACCTGCACCGCTGGCGTGGCGAGCTCGACTACTGGATCTTCATGGACGGCGAGCTCGGACAGGTCGTCGGCGACGTCAGCGGCGAGGCGGCCGGGGTCGACCCGAAGGCCATCCTGGCCGAGCTCGACGTCCACCTGACCTCGACCGAACGGGACCGCGACCTGGTCGTCTATCCTCCGGCCCCATGACCGACGAGGGCGCGACGTCCGACCGGCACGGGCCGAAGCGCGACCGGCTGGCCCGGATGACCCGGCTGATGGGGATCCTCCAGGCCCACCCCGATGGCATCCGCACCGCCGAGCTCGCAGAGCGCGTCGGCATGTCCGTCCGGACCGTCTACCGCGACCTGCGCGCCATCGACGACGAGATCGTGCCGGTCTGGGCCGACGGCGGGCTGTGGGGGATCGACCAGGAGAAGGCGTTCCTGCCGCCGCTCAAGCTGACCCAGGCCGAGGCCATGGCCGTGGTCCTGTCCGCGCGGCTGATGGTCCGCTACGCGGACAAGTACGACCCGGACCTGGCGGCGGCGTTCGAGAAGCTCGCCGTGGGGTTGCCACCGGCCCTGGCGGAGCACGTCGAGCGGACCCTCGACGTCATGTCGATGGCGCCGCGGGACCCGAGCTTCGATGCCAACGTCCGGCTCCTGACCAAGGCGTGGGCCGAGCGCCGGGTGGTCAGCATCGACTACGAGCCGGCCGGCTACGACCGCGGCTCCGGCCCGCGGCGGGCGACCGTCCGGCCCTATCTCATCGAGCCGTCGCTGCAGACCCACGCGCTGTACCTGATCGGCTTCGACGAGGAGCGGGAGGCGATCCGGACCTTCAAGATCGAGCGCATCGCGACGGCCGCGCTGACCCCCCGGACCTTCGAGCCGCCGGACCCGTCGCGGACGACCGTCGAGCTGCGGCGAGCGTGGGACATCATCGCGGACCAGGCGCCGACCGAGGTCGTCCTGCGGTTCGCACCGAACGTCGCGACACGCGTCAACGAGACGATCTGGCACCCGACGCAGACGGTCGAGACTGAGGCGGACGGATCGCTCACCTGGCGCGCGACGGTCTCGGGAACCATCGAGATCCGGCTCTGGATCCTGTCCTGGGGCGACGACGTGGAGGTGCTCGCACCCCCGGAGCTACGGGCTGACGTGGCGGGCACACACGGGAGGGCTGCGAGCCGTTACCATTCCTAGATGAGAGTCATCGCCGGCCTCCTGGCCGTCCTCGCCCTGACCATCTCAGCCCCCCAAGTCGCGGCGTCCAACGCCACAACCGACCTGGAACACGACGTCCTGGGCCTGATCAACAACGCCCGGCACGAACTGGGGCTCAGATCGTTGCGAGTCAGCGGACGCCTCTGGTCGATCGCCGGCTACCGTGCCGGCCGGATGGCGGCGACGAACGTGCTGAGCCACAGTGTGGCCGGCAGCATCTCCTCCCAGCTGAAGGCGAAGAGCATGCCGTGGTACGGCTATGGCGAGGCCATCGGCTACACCCGCTCGAAGCGCGGCACCACGGCGATCCGCGACCTGTTCCGGATGTGGAAGGCGAGCCCGTCCCACTGGAAGCTCATGATGAGCAAGGACTACAACTACATCGGCGTGGGCATCTCGTACCGCTCGAGCAACAACAAGACGTTCAGCTCGCTGGTCTTCACCGAGTCGCCCGACCTGACCGACGCGAGGGCCGCCATGGATGCCGTGTCGCACAACGGCGGCGACACCAAGTGGTACTGGCATGGCTACGATCCGTACCTCCAGACCCATACCGCCGGGCTGAAGTCCTTCGACGTCCAGGTCCGTGTCGACTCGGGCGCCTGGCGGACCGCCGCGTACAAGACCACGGCGACATCGCGGCCCTGGAACGGCCTCGCCCCCGGCCACACCTACGGCATGCGCGTCCGTGCCCGTGACCGGGTCGGGAACGTCGGGCGCTGGTCGGACGAGATACGGATCCGGATCGACTGATACGGTGCGCGCCCGGCGCTTCGTCGCGGTCAACCTCATCTCGGACCCCATCCACGGGTACATCGAACTGACGAAGCGCCTCTCGACCGCCGAGTCGGGGGCCGCCGGCCTCCCCGATGAGGAGGTGGCCGAAGAGGATCTCCTCGATACCGCGTGGCTCCAGCGGCTGCGCCGGATCAGCCAGCTGCAGAGCGCGCGATGGGTGTTCCCCGCGGCCGAGCACTCGCGGTTCACCCACGGCCTCGGCGTCATGCACGAAGCCGGCCTGTGGGCCCGCTCGCTGTATCCGAGCCTGCGCGAGGCGCTCGTCGAGACCGGCGAACCGACGCCGTCCGAGGGTCTCGTCGTCGAGACGCTCCGGGTCGCGGGCCTGCTCCACGACGTCGGCCACGGGCCGTTCGCGCACTTCTTCGACGATCACGTCCTGTCGGCCTTCCCGTCGCCCGCGGACCCGCGGCGCCCCGGCGGCAAGCGGCTGACCCATGAGGACCTGTCGGGCCGGATCATCGAGGAGGAGGTCGGGCCGCTCGTCCGCGGCCTGCGGCGGGCCCCCGGCGCGGTCCCCGAGCGGGATGCGTTCGACGCGGACGAGGCGATCGACCCGGCCTGGGTCGCGTTCCTCATCTCGAAGCCGGCACTCGTCGATCCCACGATGCCGCGCTGGGTGCGCTGGCTCCAGCCCCTGCTGTCGGGCGTCTTCACCGTCGACAACCTCGACTACGTCCGGCGGGATGCGTACCTGACGGGCGTCGCGGTCGGGCCGGTGGACGTCGAACGGCTGCGGCGCTACACGTACATCTCGGCGCGTGGCCTGACGCTGTACGAATCCGGCCTGGGGGCCCTCGAGATGTTCCTCACCGCGCGCCGGTTCATGTACCAGCAGGTGTACTTCCACCGGACCGTGCGGGCGATCGACCTCGACCTGGCCGACGTCTTCGGACCGTCGATCCGGGCGATCGTCGGCGAGGGATCACCGGCGGAGCACCTCTCGGCCTACGCGGACCTCGACGAGTACGCCCTGCTGCACCAGGCGGCCCGCTGGGCCCGCGGGGAGTCGGTCGTGCCCGCCCCGACGCCCGGTGACGGGACCGTGACCTCGGTCATCGCCGACGGTTGGCGGGCGATCCTGCTCCGTCGGCCGACCTGGCGGGCCGAGGCCGAGGTCCGGGCCGAGTACGAGGCGGGCGCCCGCCCGGAAGCGAGGATCGCCGCCCTGGGGCAGCCCGAGCCCGGGCGCGTGGCGATCGATCTCGCCGAGGTGGATGCTCGCCCCGCCGAGGCGTCATCGACCGACGGCCTCCTCGCGCTCGAGGCCCGCGACGGGAGCGCGGCGTCGCTCGCCTCGGCGCTCGCCTCGATCCCGGCGTACTGGCTGATCGCCCGGCGCTACCGGCGGATCGCCGGCGCCTGAGCCGCTGCCCGGCGGGTCCGCGCGGTCACGGCGCGTCCTGGGTGGACGCATCCGCGGCCGTCGGCTTCTTGGTCGCATGCCGCGGCAGGACCAGCCTCGGGTCGATCCGGGCGATCTCGTAGCGCGGCAGCTTCATCCGCTTGGCCACGGCCGGGTCGGTCGCGAAGCGGGTGCTCTCGAACGGGCTGAACAGGCCGTAGTGGAGATGGCAGCCGGTGGCTCGACCCGTCGCGCCCTCGTAGCCGAGCAGCTTGCCGGCCTTGACCGTCTGCCCGGCCTTCACGACGACCTTGCCGAAATGCGCGTAGATGCTCCGATAGCCGTTCCCGTCGTCGATGATCACGACGTTCGGCAGCGTCATCCACAGGTGCTTCTTGTCGAGGCGGGCGAAGTACCGATCGAGGCTGCCGACCCACCCGATCTGCTTGTCGAAATGGCGGCCGGCCGCGATGACGACGCCGCTGTGCGCGGCCACGATCCGGTCGCCGCAGAAGGTCGCGAGGTCGATCCCGTCGTGGAACAGCTTGCCGTCGACGACCCAGCCGCCCCACGGCGTCGGCCCGAAGGGCAGGGTCAGGCGAGCATGCGTCAACGGCCATCGATAGCCGGTGAGGTTCGCGGGCGTCGGCCCATGCGACGGCCCCAGGACCGGCTCGGGCATGTCGTGGACGGCGAAGGCGGCCGCGACCGGCGGATCCATGCTCGGGTCGGCGGCCGGCGTCGGGTCCGGGGTCTTGGTCGCATCCGGAACCTGGGTCCCGTCCGCGACCTGCACCGGATCCGCGGTCCCGCCGAGGCCGGCGGCGGGCGTCGTGATGGCTCCGGCGACCTGGCCGGCGCCCGCCGTGGCGCTCGAGGCGACCGTGTTCGCCGCGACCGCGATCACGCCGACGACGACCACGGCCGTGAGCAGCGCCGTCAGGCGCCGACGACCGCGACCGCGCGACTCGCGCTCGGACAGGGGGCGTGGCAGGTTATCGAGCGGACCGGGGGCGCCGGACCGCTGGTTGCGGGGCACCGGCGATGTGTACCACCGCGGCCGCCATGCCGCAAGCCGACGACCCGTGACGGGGTCGCTCGCCAGGCTCGGTCGGGAAATGGTTGCATGGTTCCTGGAATATGCGTATGGTTCCGCATGTGAACCGCCGAATCTTCTCGACAGGCTCGAAGAAGAAGCTCTGGCGGCCCTGCCGGGAGGCACGGGCCCTGGGGCTCTGACGGCGCGTCCGACGACGAACCGGGGCCTCCAGGGAACGGAGGCTCCAGGGGCCGCGGCACCTCGCACGGTGACCGCGGTCTTTTGTTTGTCTGGAACCTCCCGATCCGGCGGCCCCGCAGCCACGACCAGCTGTGAGGCACATCGCGATGCAGACCATCATCATCCTCGGGGACGGCGCCCTCGGGCGAGCCGTGGCCGACGCCGCTCGCGGCCGCGGTGACGACGTCCACGTGCTCGGCCGGCCGGCCGGCGGGCGGCACGACACGAGCGCCCTCAGCGGTGCCGACCTGGTCGTCGATGCGTCGCGGCCGGACGCCGTGGCCACCAACCTCGCGACGGCCCTCGACGCCGGGGTCCGCCATGCGGTCATCGCCACGACCGGGTGGTCCGCCGACCGCGGGCTCGTCGAGGGCCTGCTCGTGGGGCGCGGGGCGGGCGCGGTGGCCGCGTCGAACTTCAGCCTCGGCGTGGCGCTCTTCGGACGGCTCGTCGAGACGGCGACGGCCCTCTTCGGGCGGATCGACGCCTTCGACCCGTACCTCGTCGAATGGCATCGGCGCGGCAAGCTGGACCGCCCGTCCGGCACCGCCCGTGACCTGACGACGCGGATCGTCGAGGCGCATCCGGGTCTTGCCGGGCCCGACGATCTCGAGGTCGTCTCGATCCGCGCGGGCTCCTCGCCGGGGATGCACCTGGTCGGCTTCGACGCACCCGGCGAGACCGTCGAGCTGCGACTGACCGCCCGGGATCGGTCCGCCTACGCCGCGGGCATCCTCGCCGCCGCCGACTGGCTCGTCCGGGCACCGCGACCGGCCGGCCTGCACGGCTTCGACCCCATCGTCGACGAGCTGCTGGCTCGCGACGCCATCGCCGCCTGACCACGACCGAGAAGGAGACCTCCGATGACCAGTCCGACCCCATCGACCGGGACCGCCCGTACGACTCGCACCCGCCCGAGCGCCACCGCCACGTCCGCGCGACCGATGCTGCGCGGGGCCTTCACCGCCCTGGTGACCCCCTTCACGGCCGACGGCACCCTCGACGAGGCCGCGTTCCGGCGGCTCGTCCGCTGGCAGATCCTCGCCGGCATCGACGGTCTCGTCCCGTGCGGGACGACCGGCGAGTCCCCCACCCTGACCGAGGCCGAGCGCGAGCGGCTCATCGCCGCGACCGTCGAGGTCGCGAGCGAACGGGCATCGCGATCGCGCGTCCGCGTCGTCGCCGGGACGGGTACCAACGACACGGCCGCCACCATCCGCGCGACGCAGCGGGCCGCGCAGCTCGGCGCCGACGCCGCGCTCGTCGTCGCGCCGTACTACAACCGGCCGGACGGCCGGATGCTCACCGCGCACTACCGGGCCGTCGCCGACGAGGGCGGCCTGCCGATCGTCGTCTACAACGTCCCGTCGCGGACCGGCACGAACGTCGACGCGGACACGTTCCTGCGGCTCGCCGAGCACCCGCAGGTCGTCGCCGTCAAGGAGGCCAGCGGCAACCTCGACCAGATCGCGCGGATCTGTCGCGAGCGCCCGGCCGACGTGGCGGTCCTGGCCGGTGACGACGCCTGGACCCTGCCGATCCTCGCGCTCGGGGGCGACGGGGTCGTGTCGGTCGCCTCGAACCAGGTCCCCGGCGAGCTGGTCGCGCTCTGCGCGGCCGCCCGATCGGGTGACTGGGACGGCGCGCGGCGCATCCACGAGCGATGGCTCCCGCTGTTCCAGGGCAACTTCCGCGGCGGCCCGAACCCGGTGCCGGCGAAGGCGGCTCTCGCGCTGATGGGCCTCCTCGACCATGACGCCGTCCGGGCGCCGCTCCTGCCGCTCGACGACGACGCGCGGGCGCAGATGGCCGGCACGCTCCGCTCGCTCGGCCTGCTCGAGGCGGCCGGCGGGCGGATGACCGCACCCGCGACGGTGCGCGAGGCCGTGGCATGACGACCGAGGCCCGCGACCTGGGATCCCGACCGGCGACGGCCGCGATCGACCCGGCGACGATCCTCGACGACCTCGAGGCCGGACGCCTCCGGGCAGCCGAGCCGGCGGACGACGCCCCCGATGGCTGGCTGGTCCGGCCGGACGTGAAGACGGCCATCCTCGCCTGCTTCGCCGACCGGACCTCGATGTCGTGGTCGTCGGGGCCCCTGACGTTCCGCGACCGGGCGGCGCGTGCCGCCTCGCGACGACCTGGCCGACGGCCCGTGGCGGATCGTCCCGGGCGGGACCGCGGTCCGTCGCGGCGCCCACCTCGGGACCGACGTCGTCGTGATGCCTCCGTCGTACATCAACATCGGCGCCTGGGTGGGTGCCGGGACGATGGTCGACTCGCACGTGCTCGTCGGCTCGTGCGCGCAGATCGGCGAGCACGTCCATCTGGGCGCCGGGGTCACGATCGGCGGCGTGCTCGAGCCACCGGGCGCGCGACCGGTCATCGTCGAGGACGACGTCTTCGTCGGGGCGGGCAGCGCGCTCCTCGAGGGTGTCCTCGTCGGGCGCGGCGCCGTGATCGGGGCCGGGGTGATGCTGACCGGCACGTCGCGGCTGTACGACCTGGTCCGCGGGCGGGTCCTGCAGGGAACGGTCGAGCGACGGCTCGCCGTGCCCGCGAATGCCGTGGTCGTGCCGGGCGCCCGGTCGCTTCCCGGCGATTTCGCGACCGAGCACGGCCTGTCGGCGTCGGTGGCCCTGCTGGTCAAGGACCGGGATGCGGGGACGTCGGCCCGGGTCGCCCTGGAGGCGGCGCTTCGATGAGCCTCACGATCGAGCGACCCCGGCGCGGTCGCCCGCCCGCCCGCAACGAGATCCTCCGCGCGGGCCGCCTCGGCGGTGTCGACGCCGAGGAGCTCGCGCGACGGTTCGGGACGCCCCTGTACGTTTACGACCTGGCCGTGGTCGACCGGCAGGTCGCCGCACTCCGCGCCGCATTGCCGCCCGTCGCCGAGCTCGCGTACGCGGTGAAGGCCAATCCGGCCCTCGCGATCGTGGCGCATCTCGGCCGGCTGGGCCTCGGAGCGGACGTGGCCTCGGCCGGCGAGCTGGCCACGGCGCTTCGCGCGGGGATCGACCCCGGCCGGATCGTGATGACCGGGCCGGGCAAGCGCGACGACGAGCTGGCGGCAGCGGTCACCGCGCGGATCCGGGCCGTGACCGTCGAGTCGCCCGGGGAGCTGGCGCGGCTCGAGGCGATCGCCGCCCGCGAGCGCCGCCGCGTCCCCGTGATGCTGCGCGCGGCCGTGACCGAGGACGCCCGGCTCGAGCGCGTCCGCCTCGTCGGGGACGACGGGGCGGGCAAGTTCGGGATGGATGCCGCCGACCTCGTCGCCGCGGCCCGTCACGCGGCGCGCTCGCCGCACCTCGAGCTGCTCGGGCTGCATGCGTTCGGCGCGTCCAACGTCCTCGAGGCGACCGCGCTCGTCGCGCACGTGGCCGCGACCGTGCGAGCCGCCTCCGAGCTCGCCCGGGTGGCCGGGACATCGGTCCGCCTCGTCGATGCCGGCGGCGGTCTCGGGATCCCGTACGAGGCGCACGAGGAGTCGCTCGACCTGGTCGGGCTGGGCCACGGTCTGGCCTCGCTGACCGCGGGGTGGGCTAGCGATCCGCGTCTGGACCAGGCCCGCCTCCTGCTCGAACCCGGACGCTTCCTCGTCGGACCGGCCGGTGCCTACGTCGCGCGCGTCGTCGACGTGAAGACCGTCGACGGCTCGACCGTGGCGATCCTCGACGGTGGGGTCCACCACGTGCTGCGACCCGCCCTCGTGGGCCAGGAGCACCGGATCCGCTCGCTCTCGCGCGGGGAGTCGGGTTCGGCGCGGCTCGGCGCGGTCACCGTTGCCGGGCCGCTCTGCTCGGGTCTCGATGTCTTCAGCCAGCACGCCGTCATGGCGACGCCCGAGGTCGGCGACCTGCTCGCGGTGCTCGACGTCGGCGCGTACGGGTTCACGGAGTCGATGCCCCTCTTCCTGTCGCATCCGGTCCCGGCGGAGGTCGCGGTGCGCGACGGGCACGCGGCGCTGATCCGTCCGCGACAGGAACCCGGGGAGTGGCTCGACCGCCAGATCCAGCCGGTCTGGACGTAGCGCGCGGGTCGCGAACGCATCGTCGGTAGCGAACTCTTCATCGTTCCCGATATGGCGTCGCTACCCGGCTTCGGTACCGTCGGTCCCGTCGGCCCCGCCCCGGGCGCCGCGCCATCCGAAGGAACGCCGCCCCGTGTACCTCGATGCCTCCGATGACCTCGACCTCCTCGCCGACCGGCTCCGGTTGGGCGTACCGCTTCGCGGGTTCGACGGCCGCGAGATCCCCTTGCGGGACGCCTTCGGCCAGCACGTCCTGCCGGTGCATGCCGCCCGCGAGCTGCTGGATTCCGGGGTGAGCCTGCTCGATCCCGCCGATGCCGAGTCGTTCCTGGAGGGCACGCTCGCCCGTGCCCGGGAGGTCGAGGCCGCCGCCTGCATGGACGGCGTCGATCCGTCGACGATCGCGGCGCGTGTCGCGGCGGTCCTGGTCTCGGCCGGGGTGCGGGCGAGCCTGCTCGCGCAGCATCGCGACGTCAGCCCCAGTGAGATCAACCGCGCGACGCTGTCCTGGTACGAGGTGAGCCACCTCCGCCGTCGCGAGCTGCTCGACGCGGCGCGCCCGTCGTCACGGGCGCGCCTGTTCGCGTAGCGCCGATCGCCTAGGCGGCGACGCCGTCGGTCGGTTCGCCGATCTCGATGGGATTGTTGATCGGGTCCTGGCTCCATTCGAACCAGCCGCCGTCGTAGACGGCGATCCGATCCCAGCCCTGGAGGTAGGCGTAGAACCAGGTCTCGCTCGCCCGCCAGCCGGTCCCGCAGTAGAACGCGACCCACTTGTCGGCGGTGATCCCCGCTTCGGCCCAGTTGGCCGCGATCTCCGGATAGGCGCGCATCGTGTTGTCCACGTTGCGGTAGTGCTGCATGTGATAGGCGTCCGTGCCGCAATTGCCCCAGACGTCGCCTGCGATCCGGCCGGCCGGGCCGATGTAGTTGTAGCCGCTCACGTTGCCGATGTGCTCGCGCCAGGTCCGGACGCTCACGAGGGCCGCGCCATCTGGGTCCGCCAGGATCTCCTTGGCCTCCTCGATGTCGACGATGACCTCGGGTCGGAGCGGGATCTCGACGCCGAATGCCGGCACCGGCGTCGGCGTCCAGGCCTCGGTCTCGAGCGGATGGCCGCCCCGGACCCACCAGTCATAGCCGCCGTCGAGCAACCGGACGTCATCGACGCCGGCATAGCGCAGGATCATCAAGGCCCGGGTCGCGGCGATCTGCCCGGCGCGTCGACCCGGCCACTTCTCGTTCGCGTGCCCCTCGGTGTCGCGACCGTAGACGATGACGGTCGTGTCGTGGGTGATGCCCAGGGCCCGGAGGGCGCTCTCGAGCGCAGCCGGCGGGCGCCGGTTCCAGTCGGCGGGGTCCTCCAGCCAGTTCGTGTCGAGGTAGAGCGCGCCCGGGATGTGGCCGTCCGCGTATTCCTCGGGGACGCCGAAGTTGACGTGGAACAGGAGGACCTTGCCCTCCGGAGCGGCCTCGGGTCGCTCGCCGCCGAGCAGCCGGCTCAGCCAGTCGGTCGTGACGAGCCGCTCGTAGTTCGGGAGACGGTCGACGGGTCGTGACGCGTCGGCGGCCCAGGTGGTGAAGCCGTCCCCGTAGGTCCGGACATCGGTATGACCGCCGGCCGCGAGCCGATCCGCAAGGGCGATGGTGTCCTCGGCCCGGTCGCCGTACAGGACGACGGTTCGGCCGGGGGTGATGCCCTTCGCGACGAGCAATCGGTCGATCTCGGCGGCGTCGACGCTCCGGAGCCACTCACCGGGGAAGGCGACGGCTCCCGGGATGTGACCGCCGCGCGGCTCCGCGCCGAGGCGCCACCCGTTGTAGGCCGCCATCGGGCGAAGGTCGACGATCGTCAGGTCGTCGTCGGTCCGTCGTATGGTCGAGCTCGGCGGTGGAGATCGTCGGTGTGCTCATCGGTGGTGCGTCCCTTTCGCGGTGATGGCCGTTCGTGTCGGTCGTGGTGCAGGCTCGGTCCGTCGGAGATCGGGTCGGCGGTCACCCGTTGCGCTGGTCGAAGGACAAACGAAAGCCGCAGTCAGCAGAGGTGACTGCGGCCCGCGGACCCGGATCCGGCGTCCTGGCGCGTTCGTGCATCGGTGCGTTCAGCGCGCCAGACCTCGGACCCCATCCTTCGCGCGGCGGGGCCGCCAGCGCATACACATGTCACGGGATGTCCGGTGGCTCATCACGGGCGAAAGTCTACTTGGCCACTAGGGATTGATGCAAGCATTTCCCACGCACGATTCCCACGTGGCGAGATCGAGAAACGTTGCATTTCGGTGATCGCGGGGGCCCGCGATGGCCCAGGCTGGATCGCGACACGCCGGGGTATCTCGCGGCGCGTCGTGTGGGCTCGGTATGGTTGAGCGGGGTCGCTGGCCAGCTCAGTCGGAACCGCAGAACATCGACTGGGCGACGGCAATGATCTCCTTGCTGGTCGTTCTTCCGATCAGCGAGTAGTCGCGCACGCCATCTGACCAATACAGCGCCCGCGTTCGGAAACCGGCGGGCCAAGGGCTCGACTGGACGAGGGCGGCATCGAAACTGTCGACCTTGATGATCGTCGCCGCGTCACCGATGACCGACTGGACGTGCGACGCGTCCTGACCGGTCGTCGAGGTCTCCTTCAATATGGAGCCGCCGGCAGCATAGAGATCCATGATCGTTTCCGACGGGCCGATCTTGGCATCGGAGAAGTAGACACGCAGCTCGTCTGGCGTCCCTGCGGTCCCGGACTTGGCGTCGGCAGGGGCTCCTCCTTCAAAGACGACGGTCTGGACCTTCGTGCCGTTAGGTACGACCACAGGTGCGATCGGCCCCAGACCTGCTGCGACCGGGTCCGAAACCGAAGGGACCACCCTTCCGGTATCGAGGATGGGCGGGTAGACCGGCGACGACCTACCCGTCACCGGGCCGGAGTCCGCCTGGTCAGGCGGCAAGGTCGGGATCGAACAACCGGCCGTTGCCGCGGCCGCGATCGTGGCCTCTGAAGTCGACGCTTTGACCCCGGCCGTCGGCGAGACACATGCGGCGACCACGATCACTCCACCGAGGGTGAGAATCGCGAGTCGATCGGGTGTCTTCATAGGTCATCGAAGCTGACGTCGGTCACGCTGTGGATGGTCACTACGGATACTCGAGCGCTCGCGACATCGAGCCCCTTTTCTCCGGGTTGGCCGGACGACCTCGCTCGAACCATACGACGCGTGCGTCTGCGTCGTGTTTCATCTGCCTGAAATCGATCTTGTGCCGCAGTCTCCTGATGGATCCGATCCCGGGCTTGCGCGTGAGCCAGTCGCGAAGAGTACGAAGACCCGCTTAGCTGCCGCTCATTCGCCATCCCGCCTGCTGGTTTGGCAGGCGAGGTTATCTGCGCGACGGTAGGAGAGTCTCGAGCCAGGACGACATCGAGACTGTCCCAACTCGAGCGCTGCCGCCGCTCCCTCGAGCGGATCGCGTAGTGTCGCGATGTCGCCCGCTTCGGTAAGATGCAGCCCGCTGGTCGCTACTCTCTGGTGAGTCAAAGTACCGACCAGTAATCGGCTCTCATCGAGCACGATCGTCCGCCCGTAGCTCAGTGGATCAGAGCGACTGACTTCGGATCAGTAGGTCGGGGGTTCGAATCCCCTCCGGGCGGGCCACCACCAACGATGCCGACCGCACCGCGGCACGCCCCGACAGCCGAGGCCGTGCCGTGCGAAGGGTCACCAGTCGGCTCTCGGCGGCGCGCTCGCGTGCTGGGCTCTCGTGTGCCGGGACAACGGCCACCGGCAACGAACGTGAAACGACCCCGGACAACGTCCGAGGTCGTTCTGATCCGTGCCGCGCCGCTGTTCGTCCCTAGGCGGTCACGGCCCGAAAGGAACGGCGCCGATGGCTCCGAACGCGGCGGGTCAGGCGGCGCTTCCGGGCACGTCCGCGGCGGTCGACTGCGGGTCACGGATCTGGAGCACGGCCCGCACGAACATGACGCCGGCCGTGATCCCGAAGAGGGCCAGGCTCAGCCAGAACAGCGGACGGGCCACCGCGATGTTGGAGCTGCTGATGAGCTTGCTCGGGAGGTCGCCGAGGTAGGCCTGGTCGGCCGCCTCGAGCCCGTAGATCTGCGGGACGATGTACAGCACCGACGCGATCACGAGCAGGACGCTCAGGAGCCGGAAGGCGCCCGGGTCCTCGTCCGGGTCCCGGACGATCTTGACGCACAGCGCCCAGAAGAGGACGACGACGGACAGCGGTGCGGTGATCGGCAGGCCCTGGACGAAGTAGAGATTCGGCATGAAGAAGAGCATGCTCAGACCCAGGGTGATGACCAGCAGCGCGTCGCGAATGAGGACGTAGGACAGCCACCACACGTCGCCGCCGAACCGCAGGGTCAGCGACTGCAGGAACCGGATGACCGCCGGGCGGGCGAAATGCATGACGAGGGTGAACGTCCAGATCATCGGCAGGACGGCAGCGATCGACAGCACCAGCCATCCCGATGCGCCGTTGGTGAGGGCTTCGGCAAGATCGTCGGCATTCATCGTGCGACCTCCGTGGCGCTGGCGGCCGGTCGTCGACCGGTCGAGCGCAGGTTGTAGGCGACGGCGACCAGGCCGAGCGCGCCGACCAGCCATCCGGACAGGTAGCAGAGCGGGAGGGCGATGTCGGTGTTCTGGTTGGTCACGAGCATCGGGACGAGGCGTTCGACGTTCTTCCCGTGGATCTCGGTCATCTGGACGCCGAGGAGGTACGGGACGATGTACAGGGTCGCGCCGAGCCCGAGCAGGACGAGCTGCCAGCGGAACGCCGTCGCCTCGTCGCTGTGGCGGAAGAGCTTGATCAGCAGGACCCCGAACGCGCAGACCGCGGCGAGACCGCCGGTGATCGGCAGCGCCTGGCCGGCCACGACGTCCGGGTAGAAGAAGATGAAGCTGCCGATGAAGACCTGGACGACGATGAGGTCGCGCAGGGCGACATAGATGATCCACCAGAGGTCGGCGCCGAGCCGAAGGGTGAACTTGCCGGTCGTGCGGACCATGTACGAGCGGACCAGGTGGAGCGACAGGGCGAGCAGCCACAGCACGACGAGTGCCGCGCCGATCGTCCCTTCGATGAAGCTCTCGCCGGCATCGAAGAAACCGGAGACCTGATCGGGTGTCATCGTTCGCCTCCAGCAGTGGTCTGGGCACCAGGGGATGGGGCGGCCGCGATGGCCGCGAGGTGCGGGCCGCGACCCGCCGTGATGTCGACGACCGGTCCGCGATAGATCGCATCGCACCGGAAGCAGCGGGCGGCCTCCGCTTGCGCCATCGACTCGTCGAACCCGGTCTGGGTAGCCTCGAACGAGCCGGGCTGGACCACCGGCAGCGGGGCATGCGCCCGGGGCCGGCTGGCCAGGTCGAGCGTGAGGAGGTCCTCGTGCGCGGTGGGATAGCGGACCGTGGCGAAGATCGCCTGCTCGCCGTCGGGCACGCCCGACAGGTACTCGTGGATGGACGCGGCGGCCCGCCGTCCCGAGGCGACCGCGTCGATGATCGTCTTCGGCCCGGAGACGACGTCGCCCCCGGCGAAGATCCCCGCCCGGCCCGTGGCCAGCGTCCGCGGGTCGGCCACGATGCCGGCCCAGCCGCTGACCTCGATGCCCGCGCCTTCCGGGAGGATGGACGGATCGGGTTCCTCGCCGACCGCGACGAGGATCGTGGCGGCCGGCAGCTCGAGATCGGTGCCCGGCACCGGCTCCCATGGAGCGCGCCCGTCCGGGGAGGAGCCCTCGGCCGGACGGGTCTCGAGCACCGGAGGCCGACGATCGCGCCGTCGCGTCGAACGACCTCGACCGGGGCGAGACCCGTCCGGACGACGATCCCCTCGCGCTCGGCGGCCTCGATCTCCTCCACCTGGGCCGGCATGTCGGCCCGGCCGCGGCGATACACGATGGTCACGGGGCTCGCCCCGCTCCGCCAGGCCGATCGCGCGGCGTCCATCGCGGTGCTGCCGCCACCGACGACCACGGCCGGACCGCTCAGGTGCGCGTCCTCGCCGAGATTGACCCGCTTGAGGAACAGGGTCGCGGGCACCACGCCGGGCGCGTCGTCGCCGGGGACGCCGAGCCGCCGGCTCTTCGACGCGCCGGTCGCGAGGAAGACGGCCCGATAGCCCTGGCTCTCGAGGTCGCCGAGGGTGAAGTCGCGGCCCATCGCGGCATCCAGCCGCAGGTCCACGCCGAGCCCGACGATCCGGGCGATCTCGGCCTGGAGGACATCGCGCGGCAGCCGATACGACGGGATCCCGATGGCCATCATGCCGCCGGGCACGCGCATCGCCTCGAACACCGTGACCGGATAGCCGAGACGGGCGAGGTAGTACGCCGCCGACATGCCGGCCGGCCCGCCGCCCACGATGCCGACCTTCTCCGTTCGCTTCACGGCCGGCGGCTCGATGGGCGGCAGCTGGCCGTGCTCGGCGGCGAAGCGCTTGAGCGTGCGGATCGCGATCGGTTCGTCCAGCACGCCGCGACGGCACACGGCCTCGCAGGGCGCGGTGCAGATCCAGCCGCAGACCGACGGGAACGGATTGACCTCGGCGGCGACGGCGTACGCGTCGTCGTACCGCTTCGCGGCGATGAGCCCGATGTACCGGCCCGCGTCGGTGCCGGCGGGGCACGCGACCTGGCACGGCGCCCGGGGGACCGTCGGGCCACCCGCCTTCATCGACCGCCAGACCTGCCAACCCTCCGCGCGATCGGCCGTCTCCCACGGCATCAGGTCGCCGAGCGGCGACGGATGGTCGCGCTTGAGGACCTCGCGGGTCACGGTCGCCATCGGCAGCCACGCCGTCGCCGCCGGCGACGGGTGCCGCGGGTCGATCGATGGGGCCCTGCCGCGGAGCCAGCGTCGTCTCGTTCGGCTCGGCGACCAGCGTCATGACGACGACCGGGCACTCACCGATGCAGATCCCGCAGCCGATGCACTCCCCGACCTGGATGGGGTGCTCCATCATCCAGCGCTGCGGGTCGCCCATCCCGGCGGTCTCGATGCCGGCCGTCAGGGGCCGCGACATGTCGAGCGCCTCGACGGGGCAGGTGTCCATGCAGATGCCGCAGTTGATGCAGCCCGAGTGGTCGATGTCGATGCGGTAACCCATGAGAAGCCGCCTCCGTCCGTGACGGATCGAGCATCGACGCCTGCCGGTCCGGCGCCACGTCCGGCAGGATGGGCCCGTCCGCTCGGACGGGTAGGTCCGACCGGGCCATGTGGCCCGGTCCGTCGGTCACTCCGGGTCGACGAGACCCTCGCGGAGGGCGCGGGCGGCGACCTCGGTGCGGCTCTGGGCGTGGAGCTTCTCGAGGATGTTCCTGAGGTGGTACTTGGCGGTGTTCTCCGAGATCCCCAGCTCGGCGGCGATCTCCTTGTTGCGCCGGCCGGCGGTCACCAGCCGGAGGACCTCGAGCTCACGTGTCGTCAGCCGGTCCGGGGCCGCCGGGTCGGCCGCGCCGAGCGTCGAGAGGTGGCGGATGATCCGGGCGGCCGTGGCCGGCGTGATCGCGGCGTCACCCCGGGCGACCGCGTCGATCATCGCGTCGCAGCTGGGCCGCCTCGAGGTCCTTGAGCAGGTAGCCGCGCGCCCCGGCCCGGATCGCGGCGAACAGGTCCTCCTCGTCCTCGCTCACCGTCAGCATCACGATGGGCATGTCGGGTCGGACCGCCGCGATCGCCTGCGTGGCCTCGACGCCGGACATCCCGGGCATCCGGACGTCCATCAGGACGAGATCGGGCTCGAGGTCGGCGACGAGATCGACCGCCTCCTGCCCGCCGGCGCGCGTGTCCGACGACCTGGTGGCCCCAGGCCTGCAGCAGCGACGACACGCCATCGCGGAACAGCGCGTGGTCGTCGGCGAGGACGATCCGCATCAGGCGGTCCCCGCTCCGGCCGGGACGCGCGCCCCGGCGGCGATCGAGACCCGGACCCGGCAGCCGCCTTCAGGCGGGTTCATCCAATCGACCGTCGCCCCGATGCTGTCGGCTCGCTCGCGCATCGCGCGCAGGCCGTAGCGCGGGCGGTCGGCGCCCGACGACGGCACGCCGATGCCGTGGCCGTCGTCGGTGACGGTGACCTCGAGCCGGCCGTCGTCGAGGACGAACGCGACATCGGCCCGCGCCGCACCCGAGTGCTTGCGGACGTTGGTCAGCGCCTCCTGGACGATCCGGAAGACCTGGGACTCGGCGTCGGGTGGGAGGTCGAGCCGTCGTGCCGCCTCGGGCGCGTCGACGCGCACCGCGACCTTCGAGGCCTCGGCGAACCGGATGGCGTAGTCCTCGACGGCCGCGACGAGCCCGACGCCCGGGACAACCGGGCTGCGCAGCCCCAGGATGGCCTCGCGGACGTCGACGTAGATGGACCGGGCGGCCGCGGCGAGCTCGACGAGCAGGCCACGCGCCTCGTCGGTCCGGCCGGCTGCCAGCAACTCCTCGATGGCCTGCGACTTCGTGTTGACGTAGCCGAGCACCTGCGCGAGGCCGTCGTGCATCTCGCGCGCGATCCGTTCGCGCTCGGCGACCACCGCGAGCTCACGGAGGCGGTCCTGCAGCCGGGCATTCTCCGTCGCGATCGCGGCCTGGTTGGCCAGCGACGAGAGCATCTCGACCTCGTCGACGGCGAAGCTTCGCTCGACTCGCGAACCGACGACCAAGAGTCCGATGGTCGCACCGGCCCGCTGGAGCGGTGCCTCGAGCCGGGTGGTCAGCAGCTCACGGCGGATGAACCGCTCGACATCCGAGCCGGCGAACCCGCCGGCACGGTCGATGCCGTCAGGCGTTCCGCTGGCGGCCGAGACGAGGGCCTCGCCGTCCGGGCCGTATGTGAAGAGGACGGCGACGTCGACCTCGAGCCGCTCCCTGGCCTGGTCGACGATGGCCTGCAGGATCTGGTCGAGGTCCGCAAGGGCCGCGATCGCGACGCTGACCCGGTGGAGGGCGCGAGCGGAGGCCTCCCGCCGCTCGAGATCCGCGTTCCGTGCCTGGAGCTCAGCCGCCAGCCGGTCGATCCGCCGGAACGCCGCGGTCGAGAAGCCCCACGCCAGGATGGCGACCAACCCGACCACGACGAGGGTGTCGACCGGGAACGGCAGGGCGCTGTCGAACCATCCGTCGCTGACGAGCTCGATGATCGCCACCGCGACGACGGGGGCGACGACGGTCAGCCAGCGAAGCGGTCGCATGGACCAAGGATAGTGCCGCCTGTACCGGGCGCCGTCAGTGCGGCGGGTCGGTCAGCGGAGGTGCAGGTCGCGTCGCAGCTGCTCCGACGCAGTCTGGCGGAGCAGGTAGGCGTTGTCGGCCTTCTTCTCGTACGACCTGATGTTCTTGATGGACTTGGACTTCATGCATTGCTTCAGCAGGTTGACGACATCGTCGGTCTTCTTGAGGACGAGATCGACCTGCTTCTGGTACTCCGCGCTCCAGGGCATCGCCCTGACGCTGTCGGCAAACTCCTTGTCGATCGACAGGAAGGCGTTGCACCAGAGATGCTGGCCGGCGACGTCGTTGTCATACGCGATCCGCCGACTGAACAGCTTGGCGAAATCCTTGTCCGCACGATTGGCCACGACGAGGTACGCCTCCGAGAGCGCTCGCCAGCTCGGGGTCGGCTCGGTCAAGGGCGGGTCGGACAGGATGGGGTACGTGCCCTGGATCCCACGCGGGCCGGCGCACGCGGCCAGAAGCACGATCAGCAGCGACAGGGCGGCGATCCGGGGACGCGACATCGATCCTCCGAGGGCGAGAACGCGATGGTACGTGCACGCGCAAGGGGGTCGGTACGCACCGGAAGGTCGACCGGCGTAGGCCTATCGGGCTATGCGGCGCGATCGGCGACGGTCCCAGCGTGGCACAGGAACCGCACGACCATGCGCGCCGTCTCCGGAGTACGCGGCATCCACCGCCGCAACCTGATAACCCGACGAAGAGGTCCCACCCATGTCGCAGTCCATCCGCACCCTCGGAGCCGCCGCGATCGGCGCGCTCGTGGTCGCCGTCATCGCCCTCACGCTCCGGCCCAGTGCGGTCGCCGGGGCCCCGGCCACCACCGACGCGCCCGCCATCCACACGATCACGGTATCGGGAAGCGGATCGATCACGCTGGTCCCGGACATCGCCCACGTCGGCGTCGGCGTCACGATCACCAAGCCGACCGTCAAGGCGGCCCGCGAGGCCGCGGCCTCCTCGATGACGAAGATCATCGCGGCGATCAAGGCCCTCGGCATCGACGACAAGGACATCCAGACGACCGGCCTGAATCTGTACCCGCAGTACAACAACAGCTCCCCGGCCAAGGTCATCGGGTACCAGATCAGCGAGCAGCTCCAGGTCACCGTCCGCGACCTCGACAAGGTCGGCGACGTCGTCGACGCGGCCACGGCCGACGGCGCCACCGACGTGAACGGCGTCTCGTTCGACATCGCCGACCCGGCCAAGGCGATGAACGACGCCCGGGCCAAGGCGATCGACGCGGCGAAGGCGAGCGCCCAGGCCATGGCGTCCGCGGCCGGCGTCAACCTCGGCGGGGTCGTCTCCATCAGCGAGTCGCAGACGAGCTACCCGTTCCCCTATGCCGCCGCTGGCGCGGCCCGGCTCGGTGCCGCGGACACGGCGACCCCCGTGCAGCCCGGCACCCAGGACGTGCAGGCGCAGCTGACGGTCGTGTTCGAGATCGACTGACCGAGTCCCGTCCGACCGGACGCCCGGCGTCCGGTCGGGCCCTCAGCGCGACCTGGCCTCGCTGATCTCCAGCAGGTGCCCGTCCGGGTCGCGGAAGAACCCGCGGATCTCCCATTCGGACTCGTGGAGTGGCGCGAGGAAGACGGCTCCCCGCTCCACGAGGATCGCGTGCGCGGCACGGGCGTCTGGGACGCGGATCGTCATCGCATGACTGACGCGGTCGGGATCCGACGGCACGTCGAACGTGACCGACGGCTTGTCCTCCGTCGGACCGCCGCCGGTCACCAGGAGCAGCCAGGTCCCGAACGCCCGGAGCACGCACGAGGTCCCGCCGTACTCGCGATGCACCGTGGCCCCGAGCACGTCCCGATAGAACGCCCGCGCCCGGTCGATGTCGGCGACGACGAGGATGTGGGTGAGCTCCATCCCGTCGGACGGGAACGATGTCGTCATCGCGCCGAGGGTACCCTCTCGCGATGCGACCGGCACCCCGACCGTCCCACGATGAGCGGCTGGGGATCCTCGCGGCGGCGGGCGCAGCCATCCTCTACGGCGCCGCCTACCCCGCGACGGCGGTCGCGCTCCGGTCGTTCTCACCGCTGGCGATCGCCGGCCTCGCCTGCACGATCGCTCTGCCGTTCGTCGTCGTCGCGGCGGCCACCGGCCTGATCGCCCCGCCCAGTCGCGCAGCCCTGAACGGCCCGAGCCTGCTGCGGCTCATCGTGCTCGGGGGTCTGGGCGGCCTCGGGTTCATCGCGGCGACGAACGTCGCGGTCGCGCTGAGCGGTCCCACCGTGACCGGCTTCGTCGCGCCGCTCTATGCGGTCGCCGCCGCCCTCCTCGCGATCCCGCTCCTCGGCGAGCACCTCCGCCCGGCCACCCTGGTCGCGTTCGCCGTCGCGGTCATCGGGACCGGCCTGCTCGCCGGCGTCGATCCGACCGCCACGTCGTCACTCGGCGTGGCGTTCGCCGTCGGCGCCGCCCTGATGTTCGGGCTGTACCTCGTGCTGGCCCGGCGGTGGGGCACCCGCTACGCGCTCAACGGCACGATCGTCACGATCGCCAACCTCGTCGGGCGCGGGCCGATCCTCCTCGCGATCGAGCTGGTCCGGTCGCCCGGGACCGTGGTCCCCGCGAACCCCGATCCCGCGGCCGTCGTCGCGCTGCTGACGATCGCGTTCGGCGCGAGCTCGACCGCGAACCTGCTCGTGATGTCGAGCGTGCGGCGCGTGCCGGCCCGCCGGACATCCGCGGCACTCCTGCTCACGCCGGTGTCGTCGGCGGTCATCGGGGTGCTGGTCCTGGGTGCGTCCCTCACGCCGGTCCAGTGGATCGGCGGCGCGCTGATCGTCCTGGGCATCGCCGGGGCGAGCGGCATCGTGGCGATGCGTCGAACGCGTGAGCTCGCCGCATGAGGGCGCTCGCGACCTGAGGCGTCAGCGCTTCGAGGCCCGGGCGACGTCGGCCGCGTCATCGACATCGATCCCGTGGCGTTTCGCTGCGGTCATGATCTTCCGCGCCGCCGCGTGCTTCGCGCGCGCATCCTCGAAGTCGGTCTGGTCGAACCGCGCGATGGCGTTCCGGACATGGGTCGGGTCGTTGATCGGGAGATGGCGTTCGCCCTGCTTGTCGATGTAGGCGAACGAGCTGTCGTGGAGCCGGTCGCGCTGCGCGGTGTCGAGTTCAGCCATGGGAGCACCTCCTTGGGGGTTCGGCTCCCGAGTCTCCGGCGCCGGGCATCGAAACCGCCCGGGGCGATGCCACCGGGCGGCTTGCAGGTTCGTGACGGGCGATCGGTCCGTGCGGGACCGCCGGGTCAGGCGCGCGCGGCCCCGGCGGATCCCCATCGACGCAGCTCGGCATCGAGGTCGAGCGGCAGGACCGTGCCCTTGTGCTCGTACTCGCCCCAGGCCTCGCGGGGTACGCGCCACATGATCTCGAACTCGTTGCCGTCGGGATCCGCGCCGTAGAGGGACTTGGAGACCCCGTGGTCCGAGGCGCCACCGAGGGCGCCGGCATCGGACAGGACCTTCGCGGCCGTGGCCAGGTCGTCGATCGTCGGCACCTCCCACGCGAGGTGGTAAAGGCCGACCGAGCCGCGCGGCGGGCGCGGCGCATCCGGCCCGACCGAGAACAGCCCGAGGTCGTGGTGGTTCTCGCCGTTGGCGGAGCGCATGAAGACGGCGCGCCCGCCGAAGGCGTTCTCGACGATCTCGAAGCCGAAGACCCGACGGTAGAACGCCGCCGCCATCGTGGCGTCCCGGACGTACAGGACGGCGTGGTTCAGACGGGCGACCGGGATGCCCGCAGGCGGCGGCGTCTGCCCGTCCGATGTCGTGTCCACCATCGCCGTCACGCCGCGACGGGCGTCGGCGCCGGGGCCCCGACGAGCTTCCAACCGGAGTGCCAGTCGCCGCCATTGGCGATGTTGAGGGTGATGTTCAGGAAGGCGAGCCCCTCGAGCTGGCGCGCCCGGGCGAGCGGGCCGACATCCACGGGCTCGAGCCCGATCGATGCGACGAGGTCGAGGACCGCGGCCTTGGCGTCGGCGTCATCGCCGGCGACGAACCCGCTGAGCTGGACGCCATCGGTGATGGGGTCGCGCTGGTTCGAGGCGAAAAGCGTGTTGAAGGCCTTGACGATCCGGGCGTCCGGGAGGAGGACGGCCAGGTCCTCGGCGTTCGAGCTGGTCGTGTCGATGGCCGGGCCATCGGCGCCGAACGACATCCGGTTGGTGGCGTCGACGACGATCTTGCCGGCGACGGCACCGGCGATCTCCGAGGCGACGTCCGCGGCGCTGGCGAACGGGACCGCGAGCACGATGATGTCCGCGGCGGCGGCCGCCTCGGCATTCGACGAGGCGACGCGGGAGCGCGTCGCGCTGGCGGCGCTGCCGGCGTCCTCCGGGTCGCGTGATGCGATGACCACGTCGTGGCCGGCTCGCCGGAATGAGGTGGCGAGGGCCATGCCCACGTTGCCTGCCCCGATGATCGCGATGTCCATGGCTGGATGTCCTCCGAGTCGGCTTGACGAGTTGGCTCTAATCAAGCAAGATTTGTTGTGGGCACAACGATACCCCGAGCCCAGGCTGATGTCAATACTCGTTTGCGGAGACCCAACATGACGACCGGAGAACGGCGGCGGCCCGCCGTCGGCGCCCAGATCAAGCGCTGGCGTCAGGATCGTCGCCTGACGCTCGCGAACGTCGCCGAGCGCAGCGGTCTCAACGTCGGCTACCTCTCGCAGATCGAGAACGACAAGGCATCGCCGTCGCTCCAGTGCCTCACCTCCATCGCCGATGCGCTCGAGGTGCCCGCGGCGTGGTTCCTCATCGACGATGTCCCCGAGCCGCTGGTCGTCCGGGCGGCGGATCGCCCGTCGGCGCAGACGGACCTCGGGCGGGTCGAGCATGTCGACGGCCGCTCCTCGCGCGACATCTCGATCCTCGAGGTGACCGGGAAGGGTCCCGGGTCACGGGTGGGTGCGCACTCGCACGCCGGTGACGAGCATCACGTCGTCCTCCGCGGGCACTTCCGCATGACCCAGGGCGATCACGTCATCGACATCGGGCCGGGCGACTACGTCCGCTGGGACGGCACGATCCCCCATGACGGCGAGATCGTCGGGGACGAGGAGGCCGCCATGCTCATCATCCGGATCCGTCCGAAGGCGTGAACGGGCCGCGGCGTACCATCGGGAGGTGACCCGCCGCGCCGTCACCTACGCGTCGTACCTGAAGATCCGCGAGCTGCTGTCGCTCCAGGCGGAGCGGTCCGGAGGCCCGGACGGGCCCGAGCACGACGAGCTCCTGTTCATCGTCATCCACCAGGTGTACGAGCTGTGGTTCAAGCAGCTCCGTCACGAGATCCTGCGGCGTCCAGGCCGCGCTCGAGACCGGCGACACCGACCGGGCGCTGCACCTGCTCAACCGGGTCCTCAAGATCCTCAAGACGCTCGTGGCCCAGGTCGACGTGCTCGAGACGATGACCCCGCTCCAGTTCCTCTCCTTCCGCGACCGACTCGATTCCGCATCGGGGTTCCAGTCGGCGCAGTTCCGCCAGGTCGAGGCGATGCTCGGCCTGCACGACCCGGCGGCGATCGAGGCGCAGCCGGAGGGCTCGGAGGCGCGCGCGGCTGTGGCGGCGGCCCAGGCGGCACCCTCAGCGTGGGATTCTTCCTTGCGTTCCTCGCCGCGCGGGGCCACGCCGTGCCGGCCGAGCCGACGGTCCCCGACGAACGGGTCCAGGAGCTCCTGGTCGCCGTCTACCGGGCGACCCGGATGCCGCCATCGTCGCCGAGCGAATGGTCGATCTCGACGAGGGGATCCAGGAGTGGCGCTACCGGCACGTGAAGATGGTCGAGCGGACGATCGGCACGAAACGCGGCACGGGCGGTTCGAGCGGCGTGGAGTACCTGCGTTCCACGCTCTTCCGCCCGGCGTTCCCCGACCTCTGGGAGATCCGGTCGCGCCTGTGACGGCCGGTCCGGGTCCCGACACGAGCGGCGGACACCCAACCGCAACCCCCGGTGCATCACAGGGTCCCGGGCGCGCGCGGTAGACTTCGCGGCGACCTCACCCGTCCCCGTGGACCACCCCAAGTCCACGGCCCGTCATCCCGATCCGAACAGGTGGTGCCCATGAAGGTCGGTGTCGCCAAGGAGACCGCGCCCGGAGAGCGGCGCGTCGCCCTGGTACCCGAAGCGCTCGGCAAGCTCACGGCGGCCGGACTCGAGGTGCTCGTCGAGACCGGCGCCGGCCTCGGCTCGGCGATCCTCGATGCCGCCTACACCGAGGCCGGCGCGACCGTCGTCCCGACCGATGCGCTCTATGCAGCAGGCCGACGTGATCCTCAAGGTCGCGAAGCCGTCGGAGGCCGAGGTCGGCGAAGCTGCGCTCCGGCCAGGCGGTCGTCGGGTTCCTGCAGCCGCTCATCGACCCGCAGCTCGCCAAGGCCCTGGCGGACCGCGGCGTGACGGCGATCAGCCTCGACGCGATCCCGCGCACGCTGTCGCGGGCGCAGACGATGGACGCCCTCTCGAGCCAGGCCAACGTCGGCGGCTACAAGGCGGTCCTCATCGCCGCCAACGCCTATCCGCGCTACTTCCCGCTGCTGACCACGGCGGCCGGCACGGCCAAGCCCGCCAACGTCCTGATCCTGGGCATCGGCGTGGCCGGCCTGCAGGCCATCGGCACGGCGCGACGGCTCGGCGCCGTCGTGCACGCGTACGACGTCCGGCCGGAGACGCGCGAGCAGGCCGAATCGCTCGGCGCGAAGTTCGTGAAGCTCAAGACCACCATCGACGCCACCGGGGCGGGCGGGTATGCCCGCGAGCTGACCGACGACGAGCGGGCGGCCCAGCAGGCCGAGCTCAACGAGGTCATCGGCGGGATGGACGTGGTCATCACCACCGCCCAGGTCCCGGGCCGCAAGCCGCCGGTCCTCGTGACGGTCGAGGCGGTCGGCAAGATGAAGTCGGGCTCGGTGCTGGTCGACATGGCCGCCTCGGCCCTCGGCGGCAACGTCGAGCTGTCGAAGGCGGGCGAGACCGTCGAGACGTCCAACGGCGTGACGATCATCGCGCCCGACAACCTCCCGGCGACGATGCCGGCCGGCGCGTCCGCCTTCTACGCGCGCAACATCTCGGCGCTCCTGCTCGGCATGGTCAAGGAGGGCGCGCTCGACCTCGACTTCGAGGACGAGGTCACCAAGTCGACGGTCATCTCCCACGGCGGCGCGATCTGTCCGACGCCGTCAAGAAGCTGCTCGAGCCGGCCGCCCCGGCCGCTGGAGGCCACGCGTGAGCCAACGAACTGCTGACGTCCCTGGCGATCTTCGTGCTGGCGATCCTCGTCGGCTTCGAGGTCATCAGCAAGGTCCCCGCGACGCTGCACACGCCGCTGATGTCGGGCGCGAACTCGATCCACGGGATCGTGCTCGTCGGCGCCATGTTCATCGCCGCCGAGGCCGACGACCCGCTCGGGTACGTCCTCGGCGTTCGTCGCGATGGTGTTCGGGGCGATGAACGTCGTCGGCGGCTATGTCGTCACCGACCGGATGCTCCAGATGTTCAGGAAGAAGCCGACGGCCCCCAAGGCCGGGACCGAGGGCGCATCGGACGCCCCCGGGGCCTAGTCGAGGAGCGGGCCGATGTCACAAGCCTGGATCTACACCATCGTCTACCTCGCCTGGCTGGCGGGGGCCGCCTGCTTCGTGCTGGGCCTCCACCAGATGAACTCGCCGGCGACGGCGCGCAACGGCAACCGGCTGAGCGCGACCGGCATGACCATCGCCGTCGTCGCGACCTCGTCTACCTGGCGACCTCGCCCGGCGGTCTGAGCACCGCGGCCTGGGCGATCATCGTCGTCGGCTTCGCGATCGGCGGGGCGCCGGCCTGTACGCGGCCCGGTCCGTGAAGATGACCGCGATGCCGCAGCTGGTGTCGCTGTTCAACGCAGTCGGCGGCGGCGCGGCGGCACTTGTCGCGATCGCGGACTTCATCAAGCTGAACCAGGGTGAGGGCGTCGCCCCGGTCGATACGACGATCTTCGTCGTGCTGGGCGCGCTCATCGGCTCGGTCACGTTCAGCGGCTCGCTCATCGCGGGCGGCAAGCTCCAGGGCCTCATCGCCGGCAAGCCCATCTACGTCCCGGGCGGCCAGCTCGTCACGATCGCCCTCGCGGTCATCGCGATCGCCGGGACCGTGGCGCTCATCCTCGGCGCCGTCGGCGACCATCGCGCTCGGCAGCACGACGACCCTGGCCATCCTCGCCGTGGTCGTGCTCGCCGGCCTCGATCTTCGGGATCACGATGGTGCTCCCGATCGGCGGGGCCGACATGCCGGTCGTCATCAGCCTGCTGAACTCGTTCACCGGCACGGCCGCGGCCATGGCCGGCTTCGTCATCGGCAACCCGGTGCTCATCATCGCCGGCGCCCTCGTGGGTGCCTCGGGCGCCATCCTGACCAAGCTCATGGCGGACGCGATGAACCGCTCGATCATGAACATCATGATCGGCGGCTTCGGCGGCGGCGACGCGGCCGCCGGCGCGGTCACGGGCGCCGGTGGCGGCACCGTCCGCGAGATCGGGGCGGACGACGTCGCGATCCAGCTGGCCTATGCCCAGTCCGTGATCATCGTGCCCGGCTACGGGCTCGCCGTCGCCCAGGCGCAGCACGCGGTGCGCGAGCTGGCCGAGCTCCTCGAGGCGCGCGGTGTCGACGTCAAGTACGCGATCCATCCGGTCGCCGGACGGATGCCGGGGCACATGAACGTCCTCCTCGCGGAGGCGAACGTGCCCTACCCGCAGCTCAAGGAGATGGACGAGATCAACCCCGAGTTCGACCGGTGCGACGTGGCGCTCGTCATCGGGGCGAACGACGTGACCAACCCGGCCGCGCGCCGGCCCGGCTCGCCGGTCTCCGGGATGCCCATCCTCGACGTCGACCACGCCAAGTCCGATCGTCGTCATCAAGCGCTCGATGGGCCACGGCTACGCCGGCATCGACAATGAGCTCTACACCGACCCGAAGACGGGCATGCTCTTCGCCGACGCGAAGGACGGGCTCGCGCAGCTGATCGCCGCCGTCAAGGCGCTCGACCACCCGACGTGCCGACGACGTCGCGGGCGCAGATCGGGTGGCCCGATCCGGTTCGTGTGCATCGACACCGTGGCCGTCGCTCGCAGCGGCGGATCCGCGGGGTGACGCCGGTGCGATGATGGCGCCGCACGAGGAGGACTCCGCGGCGGGAACAGGGCGGTCGGGGTGTCCGGCCCCTCGGGCGCAGTTGAGGAGAGAGGGATGACCGCTAGCACATCTGGCAACGCGTCGGGCGAGCCTGTCCTGGCATGGCTCGATCGACGGATCGCCAAGTCCCGTCAGCTGGACGTCGATTTCGACGATGCGGGGCTCGAATTCCGCCGACTGTTCAGCGAGGTCTGGGGGACGTTCCTCCTCGTGCTTGTGGCCGCCGGTGGCGGGGTCATCGGCGCCACGGCCTTCGGCGCCGACCTGACCCTGGCCGATGAAGGCCCTCGCGCCCGGCATGATGGTCATGGGCATCATCTTCTTCATGGGCCCGATCGGCGGCGCGCACCTCAATCCGGCCGTCACCCTGGCGTTCGCCGTGCGCGGGAACTTCCCATGGCGCCGCGTGCCCGGCTACATCGTCGCCCAGGTCATCGGGGCGATCCTGGCCTCCGTGTTCCTGCAGCTGATGTACGGGGGCATCATCAACGGCGCCACGGAGCCGACACCGGACGTCAACCAGGGTGTCGCGGTGCTCACCGAGGCGGTCCTGACGCTCGGCCTCGTGAGCGTGATCCTTGGAACGGCGACCGGTGCCCGCAACATCGGGTATCAACGGCGCGATCGCCGTCGGTGCCTACATCGGTCTCGTCTCCGTGTGGGGCGCCCCGGTGACCGGCGCGTCGATGAACCCAGCGCGTTCACTCGGCCCGATGCTTGTCGGCGGCGACCTGACGAACTACTGGATCTACCTCGTCGGGCCTCTCGCTCGGCGCGCTGATCGCGGTCGGGTTCGAATTCGATCCTGCGCGGCAAGGCGACCGAGGGTGGTGCGGAAGCTGCCCAGGGCATCCTCGACGAGGCCAACCCGGCCGCGCTGTGATGCCTGCGCGACCGTGAGGCGTCGCCGCAATGGCCAGGGCTTCGCCCCCGGGACCGCCGCCCACGCGCGACGACCGCCGCGCCGCCGGCGAGGCTGCGCGGGTCACGGTCCGCCCGCCGACCTCGGCGCATGGTCGGCCGCGGCCGGACCGGCCCGACCCGATCGGGCTTCTCGAAGAGCAGGCCGCGACCCGCATGCCGGATCTGGTGCCGGTCCGGTACGGCCGGATGGCCATCTCGCCGTTCACGTTCTATCGCGGGCGCGGCCCTGCCGATGGCCTCGGACCTCGTCGATCGGCCGCGCACCGGACATCACGGTCCAGCTCTGCGGCGATGCCCACCTGTCGAACTTCGGCTTGTTCGCGTCGCCCGAGCGCGACCTGGTCTTCGACATCAACGACTTCGACGAGACCCTCCGCGGGCCCTTCGAATTCGACCTGAAGCGGCTCGCGGCGAGTCTTGTCGTCGCAGGCCGCGAGCCGGGGCTTCGACCGCGCACGACAATCGCCACATCGTCCACCGCGCGATGCGCTCGTACCGCGATCGGATGGCCGGGTACGCGACGATGCGAGCGATCGACGTGTACTACGCGCGGGTGGACGCGACCGGGATCATCGCCTACGCCGACAAGCACGCGCGGGCCGATGATCGAGGGCACGGTCAAGGCGACCGCCCACCACGACGCCCTCCACGAACTGCCGAAGCTCACCGACGGTGTCGACGGCGACCGTCGCATCGTGGAGCACCCGCCGACGCTCATCAAGCTCGAGTCCATGACCCGGCCCTCGCCGACGATGGCCTCCGGGCGTATCGGGAGACCGCTCCAGGAAGACCGCCGCGACCTGCTCGACCGCTATCGGCTCGAGGACTACGCGCTCAAGGTGGTCGGTGTCGGGAGCGTCGGGCCTGCTTGCCTTCGTGGCCTGTTCATCGGCGACGGCGACGACGACCCGCTGTTCCTCCAGATCAAGCAGGCCGAGGCGTCGGTCTACGAACGCTACCTGCGGTCCGAGCGGCCGGGGCAGTCACGGCGAGCGCGTCGTGACCGGCCAGCGGCGGCTCCAGGCCGCGAGCGACATCCTGCTCGGCTGGGCCGTGGGCGAGCGCGGGAACCACGTCTATATGCGCCAGCTCCAGGACCAGAAGGGCAGCGCCGTCATCGACACGATGACGCTCGACGAGCTCGCGACGTGGGGCGAGCTGTGCGCCTGGGCCCTCGCCCGCGGGCATGCCCGCTCCGGCCAGCCGGCGACGATCGCCGGCTACCTCGGGACCGACAATGGCTTCGAGCACGCGATGGCGATCGTTCGCTGAGGCCTACGCCGACCAGACCGAGCGAGACCACGCCGCGCTGCTCGGGGCCATCAATACGGCCCGCATCACCGCCGAGACCGGCGTCTGACGCGCCGGGATCAGAGACGGGCGGCCCGACCTCCGCTCAGGCGCTCGGCACCACGGATGCGCTCGTCGCCGGCGCCGTCGCGTCGCGCATCTTGAGCGGCGCGAGCTTGCCGAGCGACTCGGCGACCACCACGGCGTCGTCGCCGATCTCGAGGCGGAAATCGGCCTCCGGGTTCACGAACGCTCGCCCGCCGCGGTTGACCGAGAGCAGCGTCGCGTGGTGCTCCGAGCGGAGACGGGTCGCGACCTGGTCGATCGAGTGCCCGATGTAGTCATCGGGCAACGTGACGCGGTAGAGCTCGGATCCCTCACCGCCGGACACGATGTCCGTGACGATCGAGGTGAGACCGGGGTACAGCGCCGATCGCGCGAGCAGGTGCGAGGCGACCGTCGACGTCACGAGCAGCTCGTCGACCTCGGCGCGGTGGAAATGGGGCTCGTGGCGCGGGTTGTTGACCTCGGCCACGGTCCGGACCTGGGGCGCGATCGATTCGATCGCCATGATGCAGAGGATCGAATGCATGTCGGCCTCATCCGATGCATCTGCGGGGAACACGATTGCCGCCGACGCATCCTGGATGCCGGCCCGCGTCAGGTCCTCGGTGTTCGTGGCGTCTCCGCGGACGAAGTACACCCCGCTGCCGGCCGGGTTCTTCTCGAGGTCCGCCAGCACGACCACCTTCTGCGGGTAGTCGTCACCGCGCAATTCCTGGATGAGGTCGCGCGCGGTCGTATTCCAGCCGCAGACGACGATGTGTTCCTTGTGGCCCGCAGAACCCAAGCCCTGGCCCTCCTTGAGCAGGAAATCGATGACCATCGCCACCAGCGCACCGGTGATCATGCCGAGCATGGCGACGCCGAACAGGATAAGCAGCCAGCCGACGATGCGGCCGCCGGGTGAGGTGACGAACCCTGAGTCGCCCTGGCCGAGCACCGTCGCGATCCCCCAGTTGAACGAGTCGAAGAGGGACTGCAGGGTGAGCTGCTTCTCCAGGATCGTGATCAGCAGCGCCGCGATCGCGACGAAGATCAGGATCCCCTCGGCGAGGGTCAGGAAGAAGCGCCGGTCCAGCTGACCCGACACCCGCCGGACATGCCAGGCCACGCGCCGGATGATCGGGCTGGCGAGGACCGGCAGGACCAGCGGCCGGATGGTCGGGGGCTTGATCGGCAAGGGTGGCATCGCGACCGATCGTGCCACAACGCCATGGCCATCGCATGCCGTGGCGACATTCATCCCGACCGGGTGATGCCGGACCGGCCCGCCCGGGTCACAGTCGCGTCTTCCGGGGGTCCCCTGGCGCCGTGCATCCCGATGCGCCGCCGCCCGCCCCCCAGGTCGGGAGGGTCCAGATGGCAGTGTCCCGCGCGGCGTCGACGGCCGCGCCGACCGCGGCGCCGGTGTCGAGCGCCCCTGCCAACGGCCAGATGGTCCTCGTCTCGCTGATCCTCGTCGCCGCGGTCGCCAACCTCAACCTGTCGGTCGCCAACGTCGCACTGCCCTCCATCGGCCTGGCGTTCGACGCGTCGCAGACCGCGCTCGACCTCGTCGCGGTCGGCTACTCGCTCGGGCTCGCCGCGTCCGTCCTCTGGCTCGGCGCGCTCGGCGACCACTACGGCCGCAAGCTCATGCTGATCCTCGGCGTGCTCCTGTCGATCCCGGCCTGCCTGCTCGCCGCCTTCGCGCCGACCATCGAGGTCCTGATCGTCGCCCGGATCGTCGGCGGCCTGTCCGCCGGCATGGCCTACCCGACGACGCTCGCCCTCATCGCGGCGCTCTGGTCCGGACCCGCGCGGACGCGCTCGATCGCGCTCTGGTCGGCGCTCGGCGGCGCCATCGCGGCTCTGGGCCCGCTGGTCTCGGGGTTCCTGCTCGAGCGGTTCGACTGGAGCTCGGTCTTCCTCGTCACGCTGCCGCTGGCCGCCGTCGCCCTCGTGATGGCCTGGCGATTCGTCCCGGCGCACGTCAATGAGACGAGCGAGCCGGTCGACAACCTGGGCGGGATCCTGTCGGCCGTCCTGGTCGGCGCGGCGATCCTCGCCATCAACTTCCTGCCGGTGCCGGGCGAGCGCGCCCTGGCCCTCGGGCTGATCGTCATCGCGGTCGTCTCGGGTGCCGCGTTCATCCTCCGACAGCAACGCGCCAGGAGCCCGCTGTACGACCTGCATATCGCGGGCCGGCGTGTCTTCTGGGTGGCGGCGTGCGCCGGGATCATCGTGTTCGGCTCGCTGATGGGTGCGATGTTCATCGGCCAGCAGTTCCTCCAGAACGTGCTGGGCTACTCGACGTTGGATGCGGGCGCGGCGATCATCCCGGCGGCTCTGGCGATGATCGTCGTGGCCCCCCGCTCGGCGAAGCTGGTCGAGATGCGCGGCGCCCGCTTCACCCTGCTCCTCGGCTACGTCTTCGTCGTGCTCGGGTTCGTGACGATGCTCGTCCTCTGGAACGAGGGCATCGACTACTGGCCGGTCGCGCTGGGCTACGGGCTCGTCGGCATCGGCGTCGGGTTCGCCGGCACGCCCGCATCGCACTCGCTCACGGGGTCCGTGCCCGTCCACCGGGCCGGGATGGCCTCGGGAACAGCCGACCTGCAGCGGGACCTCGGCGGCGCGTTCATGCAGTCGATCTTCGGCGCGCTGCTGACGGCCGGCTACGCCGCCGCGGTGGCCGCCGCCATCGCCACGGCGCCCGAACGCCGACGAGATCACCAGCAGCGTCCAGGCGGAGCTGACGAAGTCCTTCTCGAGCGCCGAGGCCGTCGCGCAGCAGTACCCGCAGTACGCCACCGCCATCACCGAGGGCGCCAAGACCTCGTTCCTCGCCGGCGCCGATTGGGCCTACACGGCCGGGATCATCGCGGTCCTGCTCGGCGCCGCGGTCGTGTTCTTCCTGTTCCCGAAGAAGGACGAGGAGGAACGCCTGCTCGAGGCCTACCACGCCGAGGACACGGCACCGCCGGCGACGCCGGCCGCCACCCCGGCCGCCCCATCCCCACAGCCGGCATGAGACGCGGTCGAACCCGGCCACCGTCAGAGGAGGCATCGCGATGCTTCGCCTCGTACGATGTCCGCGAGGAGACCGGCCGGATCGAGGTCCGTCCGTGACACGCACGCTCGCTTCGAGGGACCGCTGTGGACCCTGAGTTCCTGTCGCGGGTCCAGTTCGCGCTGACCGCGAGCTTCCATTTCATCTTCCCGCCCCTCTCGATGGGGCTCGGGCTGATGATGCTGGTGGTGAGCGGGGCCTACCTGCGCACGAAGGACCCGAAGTGGCGCCGGCTGGCGTTCTTCTGGACGAAGGTCTACGGGCTGATCTTCGCGCTCGGCGTCGCGACGGGCATCGTCCAGGAATTCGAGTTCGGCATGAACTGGGCCGACTACTCCCGGTTCGTCGGCAACGTGTTCGGCAGCCTGCTGGCGGCCGAGGGGGTCTTCGCGTTCTTCCTCGAGGGCGGGTTCCTCGGCCTGATGCTGTTCGGCGGGAACCGGCTCGGGCCGAGGCTGTGGTTCTTCGCGACGTTCATGGTGGTGTTCGGGGCCCACTTCAGCGCGCTCTGGATCATCATGGCCAACTCCTGGATGCAGACCCCGGCCGGCTACACGATCGCCACGGACCCGGCGCCGGCGCGGGCGGTCATGACCGACTTCTGGCAGGTCGTGTTCACGCCCTCATTCATCCCGCGACTCCTGCACGTCTTCTTCGCGTCGTGGACCGCGGGCGCGGCGCTGATGATGAGCGTGAGCGCCTGGTACCTGCTCAAGAAGCAGCACCTCGACCTCGCGAAGGCGAACATGAAGATCGCCCTCGCCGCGTTCATCATCTTCGCGTGCGGCAACTTCTTCGGCGCCGGCCCCCAGCAGGCGATCGAGGTGACGAACGAACAGCCGCTGAAGCTCGCGTCGTTGGAAGGCCTGTGGCAGAGCACCTCCTGTGCGCCGCTCTACCTCGCGGGCTGGGTGGACGAGGCCACGCGGACGACGACCGGGATCTCCATCCCGTGCCTGCTGAGCGTGCTGGCGTACCTCAACCCGCAGGCCGTCGTGCAGGGCATCGACGCCTTCTCGCCCCCCGCGGCGACCCCACCCATCAACCTCGTGTTCCAGGTCTATCACTTCATGTTCGCGATGGGCTCCCTGTTCGTCCCCATCGGCCTCCTCGCCGGCCTCCTGTACTGGCGGAAGCGGCGACTCTTCACGGCCCGCTGGATGCTGTGGATCCTCGTGGTGACGGTGTTCTTCGTCGAGGCCGCGATCATCGCGGGCTGGTGGACCGCGGAGATCGGCCGGCAGCCCTGGGTGGTCTACAACGTGCTGGCCACCGCCGACGGCGTCTCCCCGAAGCTCACCGCGGCCGAGGTGGTGTTCTCGCTCGGCACCTTCCTGGCCCTTTACGGGATCCTGCTCGTCCTCTTCCTGTACCTGCTGAACGCCAAGATCAAGAGCGGCCCCGAGCCGCTGGACAAGGCCGAGACGGTCGATGTGTCGACGTTGCCGGACACCTTCCGCGAGGTGTTCGCCCGTCGTGACCGGGCCGGCTCGAGCGGAGAGGACTGATGCTCGACGAGATCTGGTTCGCGCTCTTCGTGCTGATCGTGGCCGGCTACCTGATCCTCGACGGGTTCGACATGGGGGTCGGGATCCTGCTGCTCCCGCTGGCCCGCACCGACGCCGAACGGCGCACGTTCCTCAACAGCATCGGCCCGATCTGGGACGGCAACGAGGTCTGGCTCGTCCTGGCGGGTGGCGTGCTCTTCGCGGTCTTCCCGCTCGCCTACGCGTCGCTCTTCTCGGGCTTCTACGTCGCCTTCATGCTCGTGCTGTTCGTCATGATCCTTCGGACCGTGTCGATGGAGTTCCGCAGCAAGGAGGCGTCACCTCGCTGGCGCTCGTTCTGGGACGCCGTCTTCGCGGTGTCGTCGATCGGGCTCGCGCTCCTGCTCGGCGTGGCCTTCGGGAACATCCTGAGCGGCGTGCCGCTCGACGCGTCCGGCAACATCTCGGTCGTCATCGTCGAGATGCTCACGCCGTTCGCCCTGCTCGTCGGTGTCACCACCGTCGCCATGTTCGCGATGCACGGCAGCCTCTTCCTGGTGATGAAGACCGAGGGCGAGCTCGGGGCCCGGATCAAGCGGGTCGCACCGCGCCTGATGCTCGCCTTCTTCGTCCTCAACACGCTCGTGGTGATCGCGATGCTCCTCTCGAACCAGGACATCACGAAGCGCTATCTCGACGACATCTGGCCGATCGTGTTCCCGGCCGCGGCTCTCGCCGCCCTCGTCCTGGCGTGGCGCTTCATGCAGCAGGGTCGCGAGTTCCTGGCGTTCCTGGGATCGGCCGCGACGATCGGGCTCCTCATCGTGTCCGGGGCCATCGGGATCTTCCCGAACCTCATCATCTCGACGACCGACGCGGCCAACAACCTGACGATCTACAACGCGTCGGCGGCCGACAACACGCTCCAGGTCTGTCTCATCGTGGCGCTCATCGGGATGCCGTTCGTGCTGCTGTATACCGCGGGCGTCTACTACTTCTTCCGGGGAAAGACCGTCGTCGAACCGCACGGGTACTAGACCCGTTCCGGCCCGGACGCGACGAGACCGACCGGCGGGCTGCCGATCGGTCTCGGGCGCGGATCTGGCGCGGCCGTCTCGGACGACCGGCCGCGGGACCCCTCGGTGGCTAGCTCGAGGGCGGGGCGGCGGGCGGCGCCGGCGGCGCTGCTGTCGGCGGGACCGGCGCCTGGGCCGAGGCGACCGTGGCCTGCGCCATCGCGGCCTGCGCGGCCTGCATCTGCTCCATGGCCGCGCGCTGCGCCGGCGTCAGGAGCGACATCTCGTGCTGCACGAACACGTCGCGCACGCCCGGGTAGTTGAGGTAGAAGAAGATGCCGATCGCGATCAGCCAGCCGACGGTCTCGGACTCCATCGTCGACCCGCCCAGGAGGGCGAAGAAGCCGAAGATGACCGTGAACATGCTGATGAAGATCCCGAACGACCAGGCATAGCCCCGGACGTTCCAGAAGCCCATAGCCACCCAGAACCAGATCGCGGCGATGAGGAGCGCCCAGAGCGCCTGGCCCCATTGCGGACTAGGGAACGAGACGGGCGTGCCAACGAACGTGAAGCTGGCGATGCCCAGGAAGACCAAGGCGCGCCAGATCTCGAAGAGTCCGGCCAGCCCCGCGAACAGCGCCAGGAGCGTGACTCCGATGGGTCGATGCATATGTTGCGAACCTCCCTCACGGCCATGACCCGATCTCGGGTGTGGCCTGCACGACAGCATAGCGACCGGCGGCGTCATATCCAATGGCGAACTGCGGCCCCGACCCATCCGGTGGCCGGGTCGCACGGCCGCGGTCGACGGTCGGCGTGACGGCCGGCGGATCGGCCCGGGCGGTGGCCGGCGCGAGTGCGGCGGGCTCGACGCCGGCGCCGGAACGACGTCTCCTCGCCTACGACCGCGGCGCCGGGGCGCGACTCTGGCTCGCGATCGCCGCCGGCATCGCCGCGGTCGCCGCGGTGGTCCTCGGGGCCGTGCTCATGAGCGAGGTGGTGGCGTCGGTCTTCCTCGACGGGAAGGACCTCGCGGCGGCCGCCTGCCTCGTGGTCGCGCTCGCGCTGCTGGCGGCCGTGCGCGCCATCCTCCTGTGGGGCCACGACGTCCTCGCCCAGGGGGCATCGACCCGGCTGCGGCGACGGCTCCGGTCCGACCTGACGAGCCGGCTCTTCGCCCTTGGGCCGGGGTACACGTCGGCCGAGCGGACGGGCGAGCTGGCGACCGTGCTCACGTCGGGGCTCGACGACATCGACGTGTACGTGGCGGCGTTCCAGCCGGCCCGCGTCCTCGCGGTCGCGGCGCCGCTCCTGGTCCTCGCGGTCGTGCTGGTCCTGGACCCGCCGACGGCCGTCGTGCTCATCGCGACCGGCCCGGTCCTCGTGCTGCTGCTCGGGATGATCGGGAGTCGCACCGGGAGCCTCAGCGAACGACGGTTCGCGGAGCTGCGCTGGATGAGCGCCTTCTTCCTGGACCTGCTCTCGGGGATGGCGACGCTCAAGATGTTCGGGCGCAGCGCCGAGCAGGTCGGGTCGATCCGCGCGGTAAGCCGACGGTTCGGCGAGACCACGATGGAGGTGCTCCGCACCGCGTTCCAGACCGCCCTCGTCCTGGAATGGGGCGCGGCCGTCGCGATGGCGGTCGTCGCGGTCGAGGTGAGCCTCCGGCTCATGGATGGGACGATCCCGTTCCAGCGGGCGCTCGCGGTACTGATCGTGTGCCCGGAGTTCTTCCTGCCGCTGCGGCAGCTGGCCGTGCGGTACCACACGGGCTCGGCCGGGCGCACCGCTGCCGCGCGGGTCTTCGCGATCCTCGACACGCCGGCCGCCGCGTCGGCGGACCGTCCGGCCCGGGCCGTGACCACGGGCGCCGTCGCCGCGGGCGCCGTCGCCGAGGACTCTGTCGCTCAAGACACCGCCGGTCGGCCGGCGTCGTCGGGTCTCGGCGGCCCCGCGCGAACGGCGCCGACGATCGTCTTCGAGCGCGTCGCCTTCACGTACACGGACCGGTCGGCGGCGGCGATCGACGACCTGACGTTCACGATCCCCGCCCGCGCGCGGACCGCGCTCGTCGGGACGACCGGTGCCGGCAAGACGACCATCGTCAAGCTGCTCCTCCGTTTCGCCGCGCCCGATGCCGGCACGATCCTCGTGGACGGGCACGACCTCGCGGACATCAACGTCGCGTCGTGGCGAGCGGCGATCGGGTGGGTCCCGCAGACGCCGCACCTGTTCCACGGGACCGTGGCCGACAACCTCCGGCTCGGCCGGCCCGACGCGATGCCCGACGAGCTGGAGCGGGCCGCGCGCGACGCCGGGGCGCACGAGTTCATCGTCACGCTGCCTGGGGGATACGACGCGCCGGTCGGCGAGGACGGGCTGCGCCTGAGCGGCGGGCAACGGCAGCGACTGGCGCTGGCGCGCGCGATCCTCCGCGACGCCCCCGTGCTGCTCCTCGACGAACCGACGGCCCACCTCGATCGGCGGGGCGAGGCGATGGTCGCCGAAACGCTCGAGCGGCTCGCACACGACCGGACGGTCCTGATCGTGACCCACCGGGCGAGCCTCGCCTCGACGGCCGATGCCGCCGTCGTCCTTCAGCACGGGCGGATCGTCGAGGCCGGGGCACCGGCGACGCTGCTCACGAGCGGCGGGGCGTTCGCGGCGCTGATGGCGGCCGGCGACGACACCGGCGACGGCGACGGCGACGGCGACGGCACGCCGGCGTGACGGCACCCCGACGGCGACGGCTCCTCGGGATCCTCGCGCCGCAGCGCGGCTGGATCGCGCTGGGCGTGCTGCTGAGCGTCGTCGCGATCGCGGCGAACGTCGCGCTGTTGGCGGTGTCCGCGTTCCTCATCAGCCGGGCCGCCCAGGTCACCAACGTCGCCGAGCTTGCCCTCGCCATCACCGGGGTCCGCGTCCTGGCCATCGGACGGGCCGCGTTCCGCTACCTCGAGCGGTACGTCACCCACCTGACGACGTTCCGCATCCTGACCGATATGCGGGCCTGGTTCTACGGCGCGATCGAGCCGCTGGCGCCGGCGCGCCTGAGCACGTACCGGCGCGGCGACCTGCTGACGCGGATCGTGGCCGACATCGAGACCCTCGACGACCTCACGCCGCGGGCCATCGTGCCCGTCGGTGCCGCGATCCTGGTGGCCCTGCTCGGGGCGGTCGTCCTTGCCGGCGTGGATCCGGGTCTCGGCCTCGTGTTCCTCATCGGGATGGGGGTCGCCGGCGTCGCGGTGCCGGTCGCGATCCGGCGGCGCTCGACCGAGCTGACCCGCCGATCGCTCGCGATGCGCGCCGAGACCCACGCGATGCTCGTCGACGAGATCGCCGGGATCGCCGACCTGATCGCCTTCGATGCGGCCGATCGCCATCGTGCGGCGACGCTTCGGTCGGGTGAGGCGACGGACCGCGTGACGGCGCGGCTGGCGGCGGTCCGGGCGACGGGGGGTGCGGTGGCGGCCATGACCGCCACCCTGTGCGCCGTCGCCGTGCTGGTCGTCGCCATCCCGCTCGTGGGCGCCGGCCGGCTCGACGGCGTGCTGCTCGCGGCGCTGCCGCTGGCCGCGCTCGCGTGCTTCGAGGCGACGCAACCGCTGTCGTCGGCGGTCCAGTTCCTCGACGCGGGCCGGGCCGCCGCCGATCGCCTGTTCGAGCTGGTCGACGTGCCACCACCGACCCGGGACCCCGCCGCTCCGGCCATCCCCCCCGAGCATGTCGACCTCGAGGTCGAGGGACTGCGCTTCCGCTACGAGCCCGACGGACCGCTCGTGCTCGACGGTCTCACCCTGTCGGTGCCGGCCGGGACCAGCCTCGCCATCCTCGGGCCGAGCGGGGCCGGCAAGTCCACGCTCGTCAACCTGCTCCTCCGGTTCTGGGACTACGACAGCGGCGCCATCCGGATCGGCGGACATGACCTCCATGACTACGCCGCCGATGCTGTCCGTGGCATGATCGGCGTCGTGTCACAGCGGGTCGACCTCTTCGATGCCACGATCCGCGACAACCTCGCCCTCGCCGATGCCGAGGTGACCGACGAGCGCATCGAGGCCGTCTGCCGGCAGGTCCAGCTCGACCCGTTCATCCGGTCGCTGCCGCTCGGATACGCGACCCCCGTCGGCGAGGACGGCGTGCGCCTGAGCGGCGGCGAGCGCCAGCGTCTGGCGATCGCGAGGGCGATCATCCGGGACGCCCCGATCCTCATCCTCGACGAGGCGACCGCCAACCTCGACGTCCCGACGGAGCGTCGGCTCATGGAGGCGATCGCGCCATTCATGGCCGGCCGGACCACCCTGATCATCTCGCACCGCACCTCGATGATCGCGTACGCCGACGCGGCCGTCGTCATCGAGGCCGGGCGCGCCCGGCCGCTCGCACGCGAACCGGCCACGTGACGGGGCGGTCCGCGCAACGTCCCCATCACCCGGTTCGCATGACGTCGAGGGTCGCCGCCCGTCGGTACCCTCTTCCCGTCCAGCTGCCGGCGCGGCCATCACCGCGACCGATGCACCCTGACCGGGGACCCATCGACCGATGACCGACCAGATCGACCCGACCGACCGATCGGCGCCGCCGCCACCGACGACGGGCGGCGCCGCGGCCAGCGGTCCGGGCGGGCTCGGCGCTCCGGGGATCGCCGGAGCCATCGCCCTCGTCGTCATCGCCGTGCTCGCCATCGTGGGCCTCACGGGGAGCCGGGCATCCTCGTCGACGTCGCCCTCCGGGGGTGCCGCCGCGAGCTCGGCCGCGGGGAGCGCGCCGGGCTCGGTCGCGGTCGCCAGCCCGTCCGGGACACCCAAGCCGAGCCCGACCGCCACCGCGAAGTCGACGGCGACGGCTGCCCCGTCGGCCTCGGCCGGGGCCTCAGCATCGGCGAAGCCGACCGGGACCCCAAAGCCGAGCCCGACCGCGACGCCGAAGCCGACGGCCAAGCCGACCGCGGTCCCGCCCTCGACGGCCTCGTGCGCGAACCCCGCGACCGGCGTGACCGTCGTCTACCCGGCGACCTGGTACACGGTCGACGAACCGCCGCAGTTCCGGTGCGTGCCGTACTCGGACGCGCCGTTCGCGATCCCATCCGGCGCCAGCCTGCCGGATGCACCGGTCGCGGTCCTCGCGGACGGGTTCGTCCCCTACGACGACGCGCTCGCCGATCTCACCGATCCCGCGAAGTGGACGACGACGAGCAAGGCGACGACCACCGTGTCCGGACTGCCTGCCGTCAAGGTCGAGCAGCGCTGGATCGGCGACGCGCCGTACCCGGTCGGGACGCTGCGCCACTTCTACCTCGTCGATCGCGGCGCCGACGGCAGCGTGCTCTTCGAGACGACCGGCGAGGCCGGGGGCGCCTACGACACGAACCGCGGGGTCGTCGATCTCATGGCGTCGAAGTCGAGGATCGTCCCGCCGTCGTGATGCGAGGTTCGGGCGGAGCGACGCGGCCCGAGCCGGTCAGGCGGGGTCGGCGAGCTCGATCCGGATCCGCTTGTTGATGCGGCCCTTCGACTCGTAGCCGGTCACGCGGATCCCGCCCACCTCGCGCGTGTTGGCGACGTGGGTGCCGCCGTCGGCCTGGAGGTCGAGCCCGACGATCTCGATCGTGCGGATCTCCTCGATCCCCTCGGGGAGCAGGTTGACCTTGGTCCGGATGAGGTCCGGGATGGCGAACGCCTCCTCGCGCGGCAGGACGTTGACGCGGACGTCGCGCTCGGCGGCCAGCTCGGCGTTCACCGTCGCCTCGATCGCATCGACGAGATCGCCCGACATCCGCTCGAACTCGAAATCCATGCGGCCCGTGCCCGGTTCCATGTTGCCGCCGGTGACCTGCGCGCCGTAGTCACGCCACACGACGCCGCACAGGGCATGGAGCGCGGTGTGCGTGCGCATGAGGGTCAGCCGGCGGGCCCAGTCGAGGTCGACCTGGAGCGTGTCGCCGACTGCTGGCGGGTCGCCGTCGGCCGATGCCAGCTCGTGCACGATCTCGCCCCCGGCCTTGCGGGCCGCCGTCACGGTCCAGGTCCGTCCGTCGGCCGCCCGCAGCAGGACGCCGCGGTCCGACGGCTGGCCGCCGCCACCCGGGTAGAACACGGTCCGGTCGAGGACGACGAGGTGGCTGTCGCCCGACTCGACGGCGCGGACCCGCGTCTCGATGGAGCGGGCATAGGCATCCGAGTAGCAGAGCTGCTCGCCGGTCGTCGTCACCCGGGGGCCAGCCCGGACGGCGCCAACGGGCAACCCGCCCGCGCGCTGTCGCGCCGGGGCGAGTCCATCCTCACGACCCGCCCGCTCGGCGTCATCCCTGGACGCGTAGGTGCCGCGACCTCGTGGACCGGGCTCACTGGACGGTCAGCGTCCCGGTCATCGTCGGATGGACGTTGCAGATGAAGGTGTAGGCGCCGGCGGCGAGCGGTCCGACGTCGTAGGTCGCGGTCACGACGCCGGTGACGATCTCGCCCTTGAAGACCTCGGCCCCGTTCGCGTCGCCCTGGTGGATGGCGATGTTGTGCGGGACGCCGGCGTCCTTGTTGTCGAACGCGATCTGGAACGCGGCATTCGCCGGCGCCTCGACCGACGCCTGCTCGAACTTGATCCCGAGCGCGCTGATCTGCACGACGCTCCCGCCGGCCGCGGCCGAGCCGGACGGGGCCGCCGATGCGCCCTCGCTCGGGACCGCGCCGGATGCGCCGGCGCTGGGGGCCGCGCCGGACGCCCCGGCAGAGGCTCCAGCCGAGGCTCCCGCGGACGGCCCTGCGGACGCCTCGACACTCGCCACCGGGGTCGCCGGGGGCGGCGGTTGGTACGTCCAGCCGGCCGACGCATTCGCGCAGGCGGTGACCGAGAGGAGGGCGATGAACGCGATCAGGAACGTGCGTCGGTAGTGCATGGGCGGTGATTCGTCCTCAGGCGGGCTCGTCGTCGGCGCGTCGCTGCACCAGGGCTGTTGGTCCCGAATCTACCGTTCCCCGCACGGATCTGCCCGGCGTTACACATTTGGTACCAGCCGCGCCCTGGTACGAAAGCACCGGTTGTGGAAAACCCCGGTGGGGACATAGGCTCGCCATCCACCTTCCTGATCGGTCGGTGGCCCTTCCTGAGCAAGCGATCGGAGCCCAACCCGATGATCAAGCACTACGCAGGGCGAGCCTGGAAGCTTGCCGTCACCGTCGGACCGCTTGTCGCGGTCGCCCTCTCCCTCGCCGCCGGCACGCGCTGGAAGTAGACCAGATCCAGATCCTCTCTTCGCCACTTCGGCCGGAGCCCATCCAGCCGAAGTGACTCGCGACCCAGACTGAGACCCGGAGACCATCCCCTCCGGGTCTCGTCGTGTCCGGGTCCCGACGCCCGCCCGCCCGGCCCGACGGTCACAGCGTTCTGAGCGCGGTGATCGCCGTGGCACGATTCCGCCGGGTGACGCCACGCGAGCGGAGCACGGCGCCCTGTACCCTCCCCCGATGGCGATCGAGCCGACGAACGCCCAGCGTGCCATCTGCGATCGATGGGGCACGCCGCCCGACGCGGCTCATGGCGACGCGATGGTCGGGGTCGGCCCGATGGACGGCCTTCCCGTCAACGGGCTGCGACATACGCATGAGCACGGCACGAGCGGCTGGTTCATCTGGGCCGGCGGGGACATCGACGAGGCCGATCCGTCCTTCTTCCGGCCGATGCATCTCGCGCATGTGGCCTCGCTCTATCCAGGTGTGGCGCCGTATCTCGCGCTTCCACCGGGCTGGCGCTGGCAGATCGCCCCCGACCATGAGGACGTCTGGTTCGACCACCGCCTCCTATAGGGGCGGCTGAGAGATTCTCCGGGCCGTCGACTGACCGATCCAGCGGCGTCCGCGGTTGATGCACATCGTCCCGGTCGCGGTCGATCCCCCGGCCCGGCGCCGTGATGCAGCGGACAGGCATCTAGATGCAGCCGACGAGCATCGAGCGCGTTGGTGTCCGCCCAGACGCCAGGAATGTGCATCAAACGGGTGCGCGACCCGCCGACGCGACCCCGATCCCCTAACGCCGGTCCGTCAGGCCCAGCCGGATCGCGACGGCGGCCGCCTCGACGCGGCCCGACACCTCGAGCTTCGACAGGATGTTCCCGACGTGCACGCCGACGGTCTTCTGGCTGATGAAGAGGCGCTCCCCGATCTCGCGGTTGGTCCGCCCCTGGGCGACCAGGACGAGGACCTCGCGCTCGCGACCGCTGAGCCCGAACGTGTCGCTCTTGCGCGCGACCGGCGTGCCCTCGCCGGCGATCGCGCGGACGAGCGTCGAGCGCCCGTTGCCGCCGTTCCCGCCGTTGCCGATGACGATGGTCGTCGGCATCGACACCTCCGGCACCGGCACCACCCCGACGAGGAGCGCATCCACGTCCGCGGGCAGATCGATCCGTGCCCGTCCGGCGAGCTCGCGCAGCTCCCGCACCAGCGGCCGCGCCTCGAGGCCGACCGCGATCCGCGCCGCCTCGAGCAACGGCGCTCGCGCGGCGGAGCGACCGTTTCGCCCGGAGCCGCCGGCGAGCGTCGCCTCCGCCTGATGCCAGAGGGCCAGCGCGACCTCGTAGGGGGCGGACAGGTCGCGCCACGACCGCGCCACCCGTGACCAGACGGCCGCGTCGTCATCGCCTTCCAGCCGACGCTGGTACGCCCGTGCCGTCGCAAGGTGCGCCTCGGCGACCCGTCGCGACCCGGCACTCGGTGGCGCCCCCACCGTCTCCACCATCGTCGCGGCAGCCCGCAGGACCTCGGCCGTCCGGCTTCGGGCCGCCGCGAGCGGCGCCAGCTGCCGCCGCTGCCGCGCCTCGGCCGCGATCGCGGCATCGACGCGGGCGACCATAGCCGCCATCCGCGCGGCCAGGACCCACTCCTCGGTCTCGCGGAGCACGGACCAGCCACGCTCCACGGATCGTCCCGCGTCCTCGACGTCGGACCGCCACAGCGCATAGGAGGCGGCCGCGAGGTAGTACGGCCCGGCCAGCTGCGGCTCCCGTAGCGCATCGAATTCGAGCACCGTCTGGCCGAGCATCCGCGCCGCCTCCTCGCCGGCATCGGTCTCGATCTCGACGACGGCCAGGTGGACGATGCCGACCAGGAACGCCACCCCGACCGAGAGCCAGGTCAGCGTGCCGGCCGCGAGCTCGCGCGCCTCGGGCCACCGTCCCAGCAGGATCAGCGACTCCATGACGTTGCCCGCGAGGAAGCTGCCGAAGACGGCCTCGAGGCCGGCGCTGCGGGCCTCCTCGATGCCGCGGTAGGCGACCTCGACGGCCTCGGTCCGCCGGCCGAGCACGTCGAGCGCGGTCGTCAGGTTGGCGGTGATCCGGAAGAGCGCGTCGAGATCCTCCGCCTCGCGGGCCGCCTGCTCGGCTTCGCGCAGGAGGTCGATGGCAGCGTTCGGGTCGCTCCCCCACGCCATCGCGACCGCCAGCGTCGTCGTCGCGTGGATCTCCTGCGTGCGGGCGACGGGATCGCACGCCCGCGCGATGCGGATGGCATCGCGCGCCCACCGCTGCGCGTCCGAGAAGATGCCGTCGAGCATGTACAGCTGGGCAAGCCTCGCGACGACCGTCGCGCGCGCCTCCGACGGCTCCTTCGGCACGAGCTCGACCGCTCGATGGGCCGCCGCCCGGGCGCCGGTCGGGTCGCCCGCGACGTGGAGGATGTGCGCCATCCGCTCGTAGAGGAGGCCCATCCGGACCCGGTCGCGGCGCGCGTCGAGCGCCCCGATCGCGGACTCAAGGTGCGCGGTCGCCCGCGGCGTGCGCCCGATCGCGAAGGCGGCCTCGGCGGCTCGCTCCTGGAGGCTCACCCGGTCCCCCGAGGCCGCGAGCGCCCGGCGGTCCGTGCGTCGGCGGGCCCGGCCGATCGGCCGGTCCGGATCGGTCAGCGCGAGGGCCAGCTCGAGCGCCTCCAACTCGTCGCCGGCCGCGTGGCGGGCGGCGGCGACGTCGGCCGCGGCGATGGCGGCATCGCGCGCCGGGTGGACGTGATATGCCTCGAGCCAGTGGTGGGCGGCTGCCGCGGGCAGGTCCTCGAGACCCGCCGCCAGTGCGGCGTGGTAGCGCGTCCGGGAGGTCGGCAGGAGGTCGCGCTCGACGGCTCGGGCGATCAGCTCGTGCCGAAAGCCGACGGCGCCACCGGCCTCGAGGATGAACCCGTGCTCGATCCCCTCGGCAAGCCCGGCCGTCAGGTCGGCGTCGAGGTCGCCGCTGCCGCGGCGCGGGCCCGTCACGGACCGCGGGGCGGAGCGCACGGTGTCCGCCTCGAACTCCGAGGCCACGTTTGCGAGCTGGACGGGCGTGAGGGGACGGCCGGCGGGCGCGAGGAGACGCAGCACGCGCCGGCACTCCACCGACCGGACGCCGAGGCGACCCACGATGATCTCGTCGAGCGACCCGGTCATCGACGCGGTCGGGAGCTCACGCCGGGCCGCGAGCAGCTCCTCGGCGACCAGCGGGATCCCGCCGGAACGTTCCGCGACCAGCAGGAGCAGGCTCGCCGAGGCGCGCTCGCCCTCGATGCCCTCGATGAGCGACGCGAGCTCGTCGCGATCGAGACCCGGCAGGGTGAGCCGCTCGACCGGTCTGGGCTTCGCGACGACGGCCTTGACCGCGGCGAGCCACGGGTCGTCGCGGGGCACGACGTCGGGCTGGTCGGACAGCACGAGCGCGAGCCGCTGATGCGCGGAGACCCGGTCGAGGAACGTGATGAGCCCGAGCGTCGCGGTATCGGCCCGGTGCATGTCCTCGAACACCAGCACGACGGGCCGACGCTCCCCGAGCCGGCCGAGGATGCCGAGCGTGCCCTCCATGATCCGCGCCGCGCGCCGCTCCCGCGCGCCGGCCGGGCGCAGGCGCACCGGACGACCGCCCGCGTCGAGACGGGCCGCCAGCTCCGGGAACAGTCGAACGAGGTCGCCGGCGGCCGGCCCGAGGACATCGTGCAGGTCGTCGACGGGGAGGGCGTCGAGCACCGGGCCGAGCGCCCGGACCAGCGGCCCGTACGGTTCGTCGGCACCGGCGGGCATCGCCTGGCCGCGGAGCACGATCATGGGCTCGGTCAGACCGGCGATCCGGCCCGTCGCCTCGTCGAGGAACCGCGAGACGCCGACGCCCGCAGGTCCGCTGAGGAGCATGGTCCGCGCGTGTCCCCGGGCAGCGTCGTCGAGCACGGCCGCGAGCCGCGCGAACGCGTCCTCGCGCCCGACGAACCTCGCGCTGGTGTACCGGCCGGGCATGGCGCATTCTAGGCTGGCCCAGCCGCCGCTCGTGGGCGCCTGTCCCATCCCATGGGGACCGCTCGGCTAGGCTGGACGGCGATGACCGACCCCCGGCCCGCCCCGCATCCCGCCAACACCCTCAACGAGCTGACCGGCGAGGAGTGGCTCTACTTCACGAAGTCCGTCCTGACGACGGCCTACCCGTCCGAGCTCGGCCACGCCGCCCGCAAGGCGCACGGCGCGAACAAGCCGCCGCGCCTCATGGCGCGGCTGATCGAGTTCTTCACGCGTACCGGTGATCTCGTGCTCGACCCGTTCGCGGGCGTCGGAGGCACGATGCTCGGGGCGGCGATCGCCCGCGGTCCGCGCCGCGCGCTCGGCATCGAGCTCGAGCCGCGCTGGATCGCGGTCTACGACGCCGTGGTCGCCGACCTCGCGCGCGACCGCGCCGGGCTGGGCCCCGAGATCGCGGACCTCGGCACGGCCGACCCCGGTGGACCACGCGGCTTCGATCCATCGGGCTGCGAGCTGCGCCTCGGCGACGCCCTCGCCATCCTCCCGACCCTGCCCGAGGCGTCGGTCGACTTCGTCGCCACCGACCCGCCCTACAACGTGCAGCTGCCACTGACCATGGCCGGCGGCCGCCTGGCCGAGACGCATGCCAACCGTCGTACGGACTACGCGATGGTCACCGATTCACCCGCCGACCTCGCGAACGCCCCCGACTACCCAACGTTCCTCGACCGGATGGGTGACGCGTTCGGGGAGATCGCGCGCGTCCTGCGGCCCGGCCGCTACGCCGTCGTCATCGTCCGCGACGCGTACCAGGACGGCCGCTACCTGTTCACGGCGTCCGATCTGGCCGCACGCGCGGCGGCGGCCGGTCTCGTCCCCAAGGGCGATCTCATCTGGTACCAGGCCGGCACACGGCTGCGGCCGTACGGCTATCCCCGGGCGTTCGTCCCGAACATCGCCCACCAGCACATCATCGTGCTGCGGCGCGAGCCGGCGGGGCCTCAGGCCCGTTCGCGCGAGGCGATGTAGGCCGCGAGCACGTCGTCGTCGACGTCCGCTTCGCCCATGGTCCAGGTGTCGGGCGCGAGCGGGAGCGAGGCGCTCGGGGCATCGTAGGCACCCGACCCGGCGACGTGTCCCAGGGTCATCTTGTGGATCCAGCCGCGGCCGCCGCCGGGGCACCCGACGAGCCAGTAGACGCCCTGCTTCTCGAGGAGCTCGACCTCGTCGCCCTCGCCGAGGATGCCGATCTCGCGGCCGCGCAGCTCATCCGGAGCGTCGAGCAGCCGCACGACCGTGTAGCGGATCTGTCGTCGCTCGGTGCCGGCGATCGCGCCGCTGAACCCCTGGTCGAAGGTGAGTCGCGGGGCAGGCCCGTCGTTCCGGAGCGGGTCCGCCTTGCGTGCCTGGAGCAGCGACGGGCGGCGCCACCGCGGGAGCTGGGCCTCGGCGTCGATGTCGAACTCGTCGGGTCCGATGAGCGACACGCCATCGTCCTCGGTCAGGCCGGCGACCGCGCCATCGCCGACCCCGAAGTCCTCGGCCGCGGCCGCCGCGAGGACCTCGTCCGTGTCCGGCTGCTCGTCGTCCCGGCGCCGACGCCCGAACAACCCGAGCGCCATCGAGGCCGCCGCCACGCCGGTCGTGGTCACGACGGTCGGCATGAGCGGCATGACCGGCATGCCCGGGTCGGCGATCCCGAATGCCGTCGCGATGGCGGCCAGGGGGCCCCACGATCCGATGACGCCAGCGGACCGCCCGTCAGGGCTAGTGTCTCCGCCCGTCGAGCCGCCGCCGGCCGGCCCGGCTCCAGGATCGGACGGGTCGTCGCCGGTCGGGCCGCCTTCGGTCGTCCCAGGCACGATCGCGGCCATCGTCGCGTCGGACGGCTCCGGCGACGGGCTCGCATCGACGGTGGTCTGACCCTCCGGCTCGGTCCGCCGCACGACGACGATGACGAACGGCGTGGGGGTGGGCCGGGGCGTCGCCTCGCGCCGGTCGACCGGCTTCGGGGTCGACTGCGGGTCGGGCCTCGGCATCGATCGCGCCACGGGCTTGGGATCGGGCTTGGGGTCAGGCTTGGCGGTCGGCTTCGGGGTCGGCTTCGGGGTCGGCTTGGGTGTCGGCTTGGGTGTCGGCTTCGGGGTCGGCGGGGTGCCGACCGTGACGGATCCGCCGTCGAGCGCGAGCAGCACGTCGTCGTGACTGCGTGCCTCGAAGCTCACGGCGTGCGAGCCATCCGGCAGGCGCCCGCGCCAGCCGTAGACGACCCCGGCACGCCAGTCGTGGCCCTGGATCCGGCGCATGCGGTAGGTGTCGTTCCCGATCCGGACCCGCACGTAGTCGGGCCAGCGGCCCGACGGATCGGCGAAGGTGACGTGGAAGCTGAACCTCGTCCCCTGGTCGCCCGAGCGCGGCGTGACATCGGGCGACGAGAGCGACGGCCCGGGTGCGGCGAGCACCGGGGTCGCGAGTAGGGCGACCAGCGACAGGGCCACCAGGATCCCCCCGATCCAGGGCCATGCGTGCGGCGTTCGTGCGCGTTCGATGTTCCCCAAGCGGGGCGCCTCCAGGGCATGGGCATGCGTCGGTGCCTGACCGAGGATGGTCGCGGGGGTGGGGCCGGGCAATGGTACGGGGGTCCCGGTCGGGGCGGACCACCGGCGACGCTTCTCCCGGATCTGCCCGAGTGCCCGGTGCGTCCTGTCACCGAGTGGTCGGTCCGGTGTGGTCCGGTGTGGCGGGTGGTCCGTCCGTCTCGGCCGCCTTACCCCGGTCTGCCCATACCACCGGAGGTCACCGCCGCGCACCATCGCGGCATGTCCCGCACCCTGATCGCCCACCAGGCCCCACGGCCGGTCGGGTCCGTGCTCGGCGAGACCCTGGTCGGCACGAGCCTCGTCCTCCTGGGCGTGTGGCTGGTCTGCCTGGCCCTGACGACACGGATCGTGGCGATCCTGGCCGAGACCGTCCAGCCGGGTTCCCCCGGTCCTGCCGTCGCGTTCCTCGCGTGGGCCGCGATGCTGGCCGCGCCGGCGGGGCTGGTGCTCCTCGGTACCGATCGACTCGCCCGCATGCTCGCGTTCGCACGGGCCGGCACATGGCGGCACGCGACCGACCCGCTCTCGACCCTGCCGCACGACGTGATCGTGGTGCGCGGTGTTCGGCTCGACGACGGTCGATCCGGCCCGACGCTGCTCGTCGGCGGGTTCGGCGTGGCCCTCGTCCACGGGCTCGAGGCTCCCTCGCGGCGTGGCCGCCGGGCCGAGACCCGCGAGGACGAGCGACGGGCGGCGGATCCGCTCGAGCACGTCACCCGCGACACCGAACGCCTGCGCCGCTGGCTGGCCCAGCGCGAGGTCGACTTCGTGGTGCGCGTCTACGCGGCCATCGTCACGACCGACGACAGCCTGGCGCGGAGCGTCTCGTGCGCCGTCGTGACGGGGGAACAGCTGGCTGCGTGGATCGGCTCGCTGCCGCGCCAGCGGACCTTGACGGTGGACCGCCGCGCTCGCCTGGTCGGGATCCTGCGCGACGCCGCCTGAGGCTCGGTGGTAGGGGAGCCAGGACTCGAACCTGGAACCAGCGGGATATAAGCCCGCCGCTCTGACCGATTGAGCTACTCCCCCGCGACGATGCTACACCCCGGCGTCAGCCGGCCTTGCGGATCCGCCGGGTCAGGCTCTTGATGCTGAACGGGCGCGGCCGGAGGCGCGGGCTGCTGTCGGCGTCGTCGGCACCCTCCGCGGCGTCACTGCCGGCCAGGCTCGCCGCGATCACACGGTCGTCCTCGGTCATGAGCGCCTCGATGGGCAGCTCGTCCGGATCGAAGGGTCGCGGCGTCTCGGAGACGTGCCCCGCGGGACGAGCGTACGCCGGTGCGCCCTGGAGCTTCGGCATCGCGACATGCTGATCTTCGATGGACACGCGTGGACCTCGAGCACGACCTTGGGCGCCCGGCGACCGAGCCACCCTCGCGATGATAGCGAAGGCTGGTACCGAGGGGATTGTACGGACCCGGTCCAGCCCTTGCGGGCGACCGACAGAGAGAGTGGTGCGCGAGGTCAACCCAGCGACGGCCGGATGATCTGGACGGCGACGACGATCACGAGGTAGGCGATGGGGACCGCGGCGAAGAAGCCGAGCGCCGCGCTCCACGCCGAGCGGCGCGCGACCGTGCCCGATCCCGTGGGCTGCGGCACGACCAGGTACGTCACGAGGCTGCCGATCGCGAGGACGAGCACGACATAGACCGTGAGCGCGAGCGCACGGAGATCGCCGCCCGGGACGGCGACGCCCCGGCTCAGGGCGACGTCATAGGCGACGTACGCGGTCGCCAGGACGATGGCGACGACCAGGCTCGAGAGCACGGCGCGCACGACGGGCCGCGGCGCATGGCGGAACTGGCGCCAGCGGACCTCCGCCCACGACCGTTCGCGGACCGGCGGGCGGGTCATCAGCCGCCGAGGATCGTGAGCGTCCGACGCGGCGGGATCGTTTCGGGGGTGTGTGCCGCCAGGAGCGCGACGGCCTCGGCGAACCGCTCCAGCTCATCGTCCGAGGTGAAGAACCCGACGCTGATCCGGAGCGCGTCGAACCGGTCGATCGTGCGGGCGATCGCGAAGACGCGCGCTCCGAGCTCGGCCAGGGCCGCGGGGGCCGTCCAGCCATCGATCGTGAAGGTGACCAGCGTCGCCATCTGGTGGATCGGCGTCAGGACGTGCACGCCCGGGATCGCGGCCAGCCGTTCCGCGGCCGCCCGAGCCGAGGCCATCCCCCGCCGATGGATCCAATCGATGCCGACGAACATCTGGAGCCAGGCGATCGAGCGTGCCATCCCGATCACCGACGATCGGTGCATGAACGCGTACTCGAGGCGTCGCGCGTCGGGCCAGAGGACCGCCGTGCCCAGGCCGTCGATCCGCTCGAAGTTGAACCAGCCGCCGATCGCCGGCGTCAGTCGCGCGATCACCTCCGGGCGGACCGCCAATGCGCCCGTCCCTTCCGGCCCGAGGAGCCACTTCTGGCCGGCGATGGCATAGGCGTCCGCGCCTGAGGACTCGAACCCGACGGGGATCGCGCCCGCGCTCTGGGCGCCATCGATCAGGTAGAGCGCACCGCTGCCGTGGGCGATCTCGCCGATCGCCGCGATCGGGAGGACTCCACCCGTCGTCCAAAGGACGTGCGAGACGGCTACCAGGCGGGTCCGGTCGGTCATCGCGGCGTCGATCGCCGCGAGGGTCAGCGAGTCGTCGCCCCCGTCGCCCACGTCGGCGTAGGTCACGTCCACGCCCCGGGCACGGGCGAGGGCGACGGGCCCGGTCACGCCCGGATGCTCGTGTCGCGTGGTCACGATGTGGTCGCCCGGGCGCAGGTCCATGGCGAGCACGAACTCGTTGACGCCGTCCGTCGTGGAGCGCGTGAGCGCGATGTTCGCGGGGTCGGTGGTCAGGAGGGCTGCCACGGTGGCCCGCGCCTCGGACCGACGCTCCATCACGTCCGGGATGCTGTCAGGGTGGCCGCGGCCGGTGTCGAGTTCCCACTTCGCGAACTCGGCCATCGCCGCGGCCGTCTCGGCGGGCAGCGGCCCGACCGATCCCGTGTTGAGGTAGATGCCCGCTCCCAGCGCCGGCAGCGCCTCCCGCACGGCCGTCAGTCGCTCGGCATCAGGCAAGAAGGGGCCGACCACGGCCGTATGATACCGACGATGACTGGCCTGGCCCGACCCGAGCACATGGCCACGACCGGATGGTTGGCGGAGCGGCTGGGTCGGCCGGAGATCCGGGTGCTGGACGCACGCTGGCGGCCGGACGGGAGCGCGGCCGCGCTGTATGCCACGGGGCATATCCCCGGGGCCGTCCCGATCGACTGGCGCGCGGACCTCGTCGACAGCGACGAATCCGGCGATGCGCTCCTCCTCGCCGCCCCGGAACGTGTCGCGGCGGTGGCCAGGCGACTCGGCATCGGCGACCGGACGACCGTGGTCGTCTACGACGACAGCCAGAGCCTGTTCGCGGCCAAGACGTGGTGGAGCCTGCGGACCTACGGGCTCGAGTCGGTGAGGATCCTCGACGGAGGGTATCCGCTCTGGGCGAGCGAGGGCCGGCCTGTCTCGAATGCCATCGTGGACGTGCCCGCGACCACGCTGTCCCTGGCGGCACCGAACCGGATGCGCGTGACGACGGCCGATGTCCGCGACCTGCTGGGCGCGCCCGAGGTGACGCTGGTCGATTCGCGGGCGTCGGCCGAGTATCGCGGCTTCGAGGGCAACACGAAGCGCCTCGGGCACATCCCCGGCGCCCTCAACGTGCCGGTCGGGGCGACGAGCCAGCCCGGTGGCCAGCAGCTGCGGGCGGTCTCGGAGCTGCGCGACCTGCTCCACGGCGCCAACGTCACCCGTGGCCGCCGGATGGTCTGCTACGACGGATCGGGCGTCGCCGCCGCGAAGCTGGCGTATGTCCTGATGCTGCTCGGCCACGAGGACGTGGCGGTCTACGACGGCGGCTGGGCCGAATGGGGCAATCGCTTCGACCTGCCGGTGGACCGCTAGCCCGGACCTAGTCGGCGGACGCGACCCGCGCGCCGGCCGTGACCAGGTGCTCGGCGCCCTCCTGGAGGCCCTCGTACAGCGCGGTCACGGTCTCGATCGTGTCGATCTCGTCGGGCGACTTGTCGGGTCGCAGGCGGACGATCCGCGGGAACCGCAGGCTGAACCCGGACTTGTGGCGGTTCGAGCGGAGGATGACGTCGAAGCCGATCTCGACGACGACCGTCGGATCGACCTGCCGGTATCGCCCGAACTGCGCGACCGTGTGCGCCTCGAACCAGCGGGTCATCTCGGCGATCTCCGCGTCGGTCAGGCCGCTGTACGCCTTGCCGATCGTGACGAGCCGGTCGGCGGCCGTGTCGCGGACCGCGAACGTGTAGTCGGACAGGACACCGTGGCGCTTGCCGTGCCCGACCTCGACCCCGACCACCACGCAGTCGATGGTCGCGAGGGCCTTCTTCATCTTCAGCCAGCCGAGACCCCGCCGGCCGGGGGAGTAGCCGCTCGACGGATCCTTCACCATCAGGCCCTCGTTGCGCCGGGCCCGGGCGGCCAGGAAGGCCGCTTCGAGCGCCTCCGCATCCGCGGCGACGACCAGGTTCGAGCGCGCGAACCGGCCGCCCTCGCCCGCGAGCGGGAGCTCGAGCGCATCGAGCCGGCGGCGACGCTCGGTCAGGGGTTCGCGCAACAACGGCTCGACCGGCTTGCCCGCGCCGGGGCCCAGCGCGAGCGCATCGAAGGCGACGTAGATCACCGGGACCTGGGCCTGGATCTCGGCCGATGGCGCCTTGCGGCCGAGGCGTGACTGGAGCGCGACGAACGGCAGGACCTGCCCGTCCTTCCAGCCGAGGATCTCGCCATCGAGGATCCCGTCCCAGGCCAGCGTCGTCGCCGCCGTCGCCACCTCCGGGAACTGGCCGGTGATGTCGTGGAGGTCGCGCGAGAAGAGCCGGATGTCGCTCCCCTGCTTGTGGAGCTGCGCCCGGATGCCGTCGTACTTGTCCTCGACCCAGACCTCGGGGCCGAGGCGGCGGATGATCTCGTCGGCGTCCTCGGCCGGCGACGCGAGCATGAACTTGAGCGGGTGGAAGAGCGTCATCGTCGCCTGGTCGAGCCGGTCGTCGCGCGCGAGGACCGCCAGGCGTCCGATGTCGCCCGCGAGCATGCCGGCCCACTTGACGTCGTCGAGCGGCCGGTCGAACGCCTTCGCGATCGCCGCCTCGAGCAGGCCCTCCCGCAGCCCGATCCGGAGCTCGCCGCCGAGCACCTTGACGATGTACTTGGCGGTCAGCGGGTCCGCGCGGGCGAGGAGATCGCGGAGGATGGCCGACTTCCGCGTTGGGCCGGAGGCCGTCTCGATCGCCTCGAACGCGGCGGCCACGTCGGGCAGGGTGGGTGGCGTGCCCACGGGCTCGAGCGCCGCGGCCGTCAGGACGTCGGCGACCGCGAGCCCCAGGTCCGAGTGGCGGTCGTAGGCCTCGCCGAGCGCCGATCGCTCGACCCCGGCCAGCTCCGCGACCGCGGTGATGACCGCGGACCAGCCGAGGCCGGCGGCGCGCTGGTCGGCCTCCGGGAAGGGGCGACCGGTGAGGAAGACGGCGGCGATGGGCAGCTCGTCGGGCGTCAGGCTGCGGAGGTAGTCGGCGAGCAGGGCGGTCTTCTCGGAGGTCCGGGTCGTCGCCGCGAGGCGCTCGGCCAGCTCGCTCCAGCGGCGCATGGCGGGGATGGTATACCGTGCCTTCCCATGGCGGATCGGACCTGGTTCCCCGAGTCGATCACCGGCCCCACGGTCGTCCTGCGACGCCACGTGCCCGCCAACCTGGCGGCATTCCGGCGCTGGTACGCGGACCGCGAGATCGCCCGGCTCGCGCGATACCAGGAGACGCCGATGCGCCCGGAGGAGATCGAGCGCTTCTTCACGGCCCGCGTCGTCGGGGCCGAGGCGCTCGCCATGGCCGTGCACATCCGTGCCTCGAACCGGCTCATCGGGACGTGCGCGTTCAGCCAGCTCGACGCCGAGAACGGGTCGGCGCTCTTCCACATCACGATCGGCGAGTCGGACGCCTGGGGGCACGGCTACGGCACCGAGGCCACCCAGCTGATGCTGGACCACGCGTTCGGGACCCTCGGCCTCCACCGGATCTCGCTATTCGTGTTCGAGTTCAACGTCCGCGCGGTCCGGGCGTACCAGCGGTGCGGCTTCATCATCGAAGGACGGGCGCGCGAGTCGATCTGGCGTGACGGGCGCTGGTGGGACGAGCTCGCGATGAGCGTCCTCGAATCCGACTGGCGCAAGCGACGACGCGAGGCGGCCTCGGCCGAGGGCGCGGCAGCGGGTGCGTCGCCGGCCGGCGTCCGGCGCGACGACACCGTCAGCGTGGGCGCGTCGGACCGGCTGCGCCGGGCGATCGGGAGGTGGCGGTGAGCAGCGTCGGGCCCGGAGCCGACGCCGCGCGCGCCGAGGTCCGCGAGCTGATCGCCGCCAAGGGCCACGCCGTCGACAACGCGCGGGCCGTCGCCGACCGGCTCGATGCGGCCTTCGCCGCTGGCGACCTGGAGCGGACGCCCGCCATGGGCCAGTTCCTCGGCGACCTGATGCTGGCGCTCGAGCAGGACGACGGCCAGAAGCTCGGCGGCAAGAGCGCCGAGGCGTCGCGGTTCATCCTGCGGGCCATCGACCGCGAGCTCGACAACGCCTGACGGACCCCCTGACCGGCTCGTCGGGTCCGCGCCGCGATAGGGGCTTGACTCTCGGGTTACCCGAGGGTCCACGATGACCGCCATGGACGACGACCTGCTGTCGATCGGACGGTTCGCCCGGCTCGCCGGGCTGAGCGTCGGCGCGCTGCGGCACTACGACGAGCTCGACCTGCTTCGGCCGGCCGAGATCGACGAGTCCAGCGGCTACCGGCGCTACCGGACGAGCCAGCTCGAGGATGCGCGGACGATCGCGCGTCTCCGCGAGCTGGAGGTCCCGCTCGAGGAGATCCGCGACGTGCTCGCCGCGGACGATCCGGCCGAGCGGGCGCGGCGGCTCGACGCCCATCGCGCCAGGATCGAGGCGCGGACCTATCGACTCCAACGCGTCCTGCATCACGTGCGGGGCGTCGTCGAACGGAAGGAGCCCATCGTGACGAAGCCACCCGGTCCGCCCGAGCTGGACCACGCCACCCGCCGCGCGCTGGCGGTCGGTCTGTTCAACCACACCTGGACGCTGCTCGAGACGAACCCGCGGACGCCGCTCCAGGACGACGAGATGATGCATTCGGCCCACGCGTCGCGCTATCACTGGGGCGAGCTGGGCAACGACATCCACCTCGCCCGGGGCGAGTGGCAGGTCGCTCGCGTGTACTCGGTCCTCGGGCGGGCCGAACCCGCCCTCTGGCATGCGAGGCGTTGCCTCGAGCTCGCCGAGGCGGACCCGAACCGCGAGGACTGGGACCTGCCGGCGGCGTACGAGGCCATGGCCCGCGCGCACGGGGTCGCGGGCGATGCCGCCGCCGCGGCCGAGTGGAAGGCCCGGGCCGTCGAGGCGACCGCCAGGATCGCCAATGCCGAGGACCGCGTGAATATCGAGCAGGACGTCGTGAGCCTGCCGTGAGCCGGTCGCGGCCGTAGACTGGGGCCTCCCGACGACACTGCCCGGAGGCCTTTGCTACATGACCGACCTCAAGACCGGGATCCTGCTCTGGAGCCAGGGCGCCACGTGGTCCGAGACGCTCGATGCGGCGAAACGCGTCGACCGTCTCGGCTACGACCATCTCTGGACGTGGGACCACCTGTACGCCATCTTCGGCGACCCGTACCAGCCGATCTTCGAGGGCTGGACCGCGCTCGCCGCCTGGGCCATGGCGACCGACCGGACCCGGCTGGGGCTGCTCGTCGGGGCGAACACGTTCCGCAACCCGGGGGTCGTCGCGAAGACGGCCGCGACCCTCGACCACATCAGCGGCGGGCGCGCGATCCTGGGCATCGGCGGCGCCTGGATGGACCTCGAGCACCAGGCCCACGGCATCGACTTCGGGTCGGGCTTCGGGCAGCGGCTCGACTGGCTCGACGAGTCGGTGGCCGCGATGCGCGCGGTCCTCGATGGCCAGCACGTCACCTCCGCACCGGGCGGCCGCTACGCCTTCGACGACCTCGTCCACGCGCCCCTGCCGGTGCAGAAACGCCTCCCGATCATGATCGGCGGCTCGGGCGAGAAGAAGACCCTGCGCACGGTCGCGAAGTACGCCGACATGTGGAACGCGATGGGCCCGGTCCCAGTGATGGCCCACAAGGTCGAGGTCCTGCGCGGCCACTGCGACGCGGTCGGGCGCGACATCGGCGAGATCGAGTTCACCCTCGGCGTGAAGTTCACGCTCCGTGACAGCGAAGCCGAGGCGGACCGCGTCTGGAAGGCCGCGATGGAGCACAACCGGACGCCGCTCGCCGACGTCGCCGAGGACGACACCTTCTGGAACGGCACGCCCGAGCAGATGGCCGAGAAGCTGATGCCCTACGTGGAGCTGGGCTTCAGGACCGTCATCTCGGAGCAGCCCGCGCCCTACGACGTGGAGACCTTCGAGCGCTTCGTCGGCGAAGTGAAGCCGCTCGTCGACAAGGGCTGAGGCGCGGCCGAGGCGCGGCTGCGCCGCTCAGCCGGCAGCCGGCGCGGACTCGCTCAGCCCGCGCTCGCGAGGATCGCGCGGGCCTCGTCGAGGGTCGGCAGGCGCGGCGAGTTGGCGATCGCGGCGTCGTCGATCGCGTCTTGCGCGACGACGTCGAGCAGGGCGTCGTCGAAGCCGAGGCCGCGCAACCCGGGCCGGACGCCGACCGATCCGAGGAAGGCCCGCAGCGCGCCGACCGCGGCGGTCGCCCCGGTCGCGGCCGACTCACTGGCGGAGGCCGCACCGATCGCGACCCCGACGAGATGCAGCTCGCGGTCCCGCAGGCCCGGCTCGGCGGCGTAGTACGCCAGCACCTCGGGCTCGATGGCGGCCAGCGCGAGACCATGCGCCAGGCGCCCTCGCGTGCCGATGGCGTGCCCGAGGGCATGGACGAGGCCGACGCCCGTGCCGCTCTGCTGGCCGATCCCCGCGAGGTGCGAGGCGAGCAGGAGCTGCGATCGGGCCTCGAGGTCCGCGCCGTCGGCGACCGCGCGGGGCAGGAACGCCCAGACCGTTCGGATCACCTGGAGGGCGAGCGCCTCGGCGAACGGGTTCGGGTTCCGCGAGAGGAGCGATTCCAGCGCGTGGGTCATCGCGTCGACGCCGGTCGCCGCGGTCGCGGCCGGCGGCACGCCCGACGGTCAGGGCGGGGTCGAGGACGGCCCACGTCGGGTAGACCGACGGGTGGCCGACATACGCCTTGCGTCCGGCCGCCTCATCGGTGATGACGCCGTAGGTGTTCGTCTCGGCCCCGGTCCCGGCCGTGGTCGGGCACGGCGATGACCGGCCGGCCGGCGACCAGGTCCTCGCGGTGGTAGCCGAGGTCGAGGACGTCGCCGCCGTTCATCGCGTGCAGCGCGACCACCTTGGCGGTGTCCATCGACGAGCCGCCCCCGACCGCGACGACGACGGTCCCATCGAGCCCGAGCGTCGCGAGCGCCGCCGACCCGCGGAGGACGGTCGCGGTCCCGGGGTTCGGCTCGACCGCGTCGAAGACCGACGTCGTCGAGGCCCGCGCGTTCGAGGATCGCCGACGACCCGGTCGGCGACGCCGGCGCGGACCACGCCCGGATCGGTCACGAGGAACGCCCGCTCGCCGCCGGCCTCCCGGACGAGCTCGGGCAGCGTCTCGATCGAGCCGACCGCGAAGCGGGTGCGGCCGCGCAGGTGCAGCTCGAGCGAGCGGTCGGCGAGCGTCGACACTCAGCGCACCTCCAGGACGACGTCGACGCTCGTGTCGCGCGTGACCGTGAGCCATCGCCGGCAGCCGAACGCGTGGAACCAGCGCTCGGTCGTCGGCCCGTCGGGGTTCTCGAAGATCCAGACCTCGTCGAAGTCGCGCTCGTCCGGGTCGTCGATCGACGACGGGGCCGTCCGGCGCTCGCCGCCGAACACGTACTCGTCGAGCGGGCGGCGGCCACAGCGCGGGCAGTCGAGCCAGAGCATCAGCGGGTCCCGGCCGAGCCGGCGTCGGCGAGGACGTGGTCCCGCCGGAACCGCTCGAGCGTGAACGGCGCGATCAGGGCCGGCGGGCGGCCCGTGGCGATCAGCTCGGCCATCCCCTCGCCACCGGCGGGGATCGCCTTGAATCCCCACGTGCCCCAGCCGGTGGTGACATAGAAGCCCTCGACGCCGGTCGCGCTCATGATCGGGCTGAAGTCGACCGAGATGTCGCAGATGCCGGCCCACTGGCGAAGGATCCGCAGGTCTCCGAGGAACGGCAGCAGGCGCGTGATCTTGTACGCGTACGAGCGGAGCGCGGCGAACGAGGACTGGCGCGAGTACGACGGCTGGCTGTCGAATTCGGCCCCGATGAGCATCTGGCCGCGATCGGTCTGCGACACGTAACACGCGAGCTCCGTCGAGGCGAGGATGATCGGGAAGCCCTGGGCATAGTCGTTCGTGACGAACGCGTGCAGGGGGTGGGTCCGCACCGGCAGGCGGACCCCGGCCATCGCCGCGACCTGCGTCACCCGGCCGCCGGCGGCCGAGAGGACGACACCCGCGCCGATAGGACCGCGGCTGCTCTCCACGCCCACGACCCGGTCACCCTCGAGCTGCATCGCCGTCACCGTCGTGTGCTGGAGGATGTCGACGCCACGCTGCGACGCCCCGCTCGCGTACGCCCACGCCACCCGGTCGTGGCGGGCCGTGGCCCCCTCCACGTGGTGCGACCCGCCGAGGACCGGGTAGCGGTCGCCGCCGGTGAGATCCAGCTGCGGGACGAGCTCCTTGAGCTCGGCGGGCGTGCGCATGAAGGTCTGCCCGCCGCAGGCCTGGTTCATCGCGCAGCGCGCGCGCTCGGTGCGCATCGCCATCTCGGTGTGGGCGAGCCAAACGATGCCCTTGGTCTGGTGGAGGATGTCGGCCCCGGTCTCCTCCTCGAGCCCCTGGTAGAGCTCCAGCGAGTGCTGGTAGAAGCGGATGGCCTCGGGGATCCCGTAGTTGGCCCGGATGATCGTCGTGTTCCGCCCGGTGTTGCCGCTCGCGATGTAGTCGGCCTCGAGGACCGCCACGTTCGTGATGCCATGCCGTGTCGCGAGGTGGTAGGCGGTCGAGAGCCCGTGCCCGCCGCCGCCGATGATGACGACGTCGTAGGACGGCTTCGGCCGGTCCGGCCAGCGGATGGGCAGAAGCGTCCGCGTGTAGTCGCTCATGTCAGCCGGTCCAGCAGGTCGGCGAGATACGCGGCGTGGGTGACGACCCAGGCGCGCCCGTCGGCCAGCCAGGCCAGCTTCGCCGGGACGCCGGCGATCGCACCCTGCGCGACCGCCCCGGCGGGCGGGAGCGGCCACTCGGTATGGCGGGCGACGACCGCGCGGTCGACCGTCAACGCGACGAAGCCGACCTCGTCCTCGACGATCGCGTGCGGGTCATCGAGGGCGAACGCGGCGTCGATGACGAGCGCCTCGTCAGGCGCGAGCCGGAGCACGGTGACCTCGGACGCGACGGCTGCAACGAGCGCGTCGATGGCGGCGCGGTCCGCGACGATCCGCCGACCCACGAGGGGCTGGACCGTGACGGCCGGACGGTCAGCCGCGGGCACGGTGGCCCTCCGGGTCGTAGAACGGGGTCGGCGTCACGACCGCCTCGCGGCCGTCGATGACGACCCGGTCCGGGTGCGGCGGCCGACGCTGCCAGCCGAACATGAGGGCCTTGCCGAGCAGCGGGGAGTGCCAGCTCCCCGTCACGTTGCCGATCACCTCGCGTCCGTCGGCATCGAAGATCGGCGTGCCCTCGACCGGCGCCGGTCCATCCATCGAGAACCCGACCCAGCGTCGGTCGTCGGGCAGCTTCGCGGTCCGCTCGAGCGAGGCCCGGCCGATGAACCGTGGCTTGTCCATCCGCGCCGCCCAGTCCATCCCGATCCGGCGCGGCGTCGTGTCGAGCTCCGTGTCCATCCCGACGATGACGTGGCCCTTCTCGAGCCGGAGCCCGAACAGGGCCTGGAGCCCGTGCGGCACGATCCCGAGGTCGGCGCCGGCCGTCATCAGCGCCCGCCACAGCTCGGCGGAGCGATCGACCGGGTGGTGCAGCTCCCAGGCTGCCTCGCCGGTGAAGGAGAGCCGCATCACGTGGCACGGGACGCCGGCGACGTCGGCGTGGACGTGCCCGAGGAAGCGCGGCGGTTCGGCGAGCCCGAGACGGCCGAGCAGCTCCCCGGCGAGCGGCCCCGTGACGTTGATCGCGGCGAGCGACATCGTGCGATCCATGACGTGGACGCGAAGGCCCCACGTGTCGATCCAGTCGCGCAGCCACATCTCGGCATTGGCAGCGCCACCGGACGTGAACGAGAGGGCGAACCGCGTCTCGGATTCGCGCAGGATCATCCCGTCGTCCATGACGTGGCCGCGCTCGTTGAGCAGCAGCGCATAGCGCGAGCGGCCGGGCTTGATGTCCGCGACGTGGCAGGGATAGATCCGCTCGAGCGCCTCGACGACGTCCGGCCCGGAGACGACGAGCTTGCCGAGCGTGGACACGTCGCCGATCGAGACGCGCTCCCGGACCGCCCAGTACTCGCTGACGGCGTCGCCGTAGTGCCACGGCCGCCACCAGCCGCCGAACCGGTCCATCCGCGCCCCGAGCGCGAGGTGCTCGTCGTGGAGCGGGGTCCGACGGAAGACGTCGACGGTCGCGTCGGCGGCGGCCTCGGCGAGCGTGATCTGGCGTGACGCGGGGCGCGCGGTGAACGGGTCCGGCACGGTCCCGGTCCGGGCGCCGATCCACGACCGGACGTGGGGCAGGCACGCGCCACCCTGGCACGTCCCGATGCCCGCCAGCGTGGCCCGCTTCAGGAGCTCGAGCTCGGTGAATCCCTTGGACCAGGCCTCGCCGAGGTCGCCGACCGTGACGCCCATGCAGCGGCAGACGACCGCGGCCGGATCAACGGGCGCCGGAGGCAGCGGCTGCTCGACCGCGGCCGCCCCGACCGCCGTGACGGGCACGGCCGGACCGGCCATGCGCGCGAGGAGGTCGCGTGGTGCGAGCCCGAGCCGAAGGATCACAGTCCGTGCCGGTGTCTCGATCTCGCCGCCGCCGTCACGGGTCACGACCGCCCGGACGTGCCCGGATCCGTCGCCCTCGAACCGGACGAGGTCGCGGTCGACGGTCACGACCGGTTCTGGCAGCTCGACCCCGGCCGCCTGCAGGCGCTTTACGGCCCCGGCCGTGACGAGGCCGCGGAGGTCGTTGCCGGGGCAGACCGGCTGGATCTCGGCGGCCCCCGTGGCGACGACGATCTCGTCCGCCTCGACATGGAGCATCCCTCGCGGTGTCCGGGCGACGACCGTCGGGCCCGTGTAGACCGCCACGACCTCCTGGCCGTCCGCGGCATCGAGGACCAGGGCGCCGCCTCGCCCGGCCGCCGCGGCGCGGCCGCTGGAACCGCCACCGATCACGACGACCTCGGCCGCCCGTCGCTCGACCGGGACCTCGCGCCGTGCCGCCTCCCGGGGAGTCGCGGATTCCCGTCGGCCGGGTGCCGCTCGACGACCATCCCGGGCCGCGCGGCGACCTGGCACGTCCGAACATAGGCGACGCCATCCACGACCGCGAGGCAGTTGCCGCAATCGCCGGCGAGGCACAGGGTCCCGCCGTGCGCCGGCTGCTCGCCGGCCCGCAGGATCGCGACCGCGACCGAGTCGCCCGGCTCGATCGGGATGGCCGTTCCGTCGACGTCCAACCGGCCCGCGGCGGGGCTCGTCGCGTCGGTCACGCCCGCATCCGCAGGCCTTGCGGGTCGAAGAGCGGCTCGGGCTGCAGCCGGGCCGGACGCCGCCGGCCGATGATCTCGATCTCGAAACGGCCGCCTGCGGCGTCCGACGCGTCGCCATCGCCCGCGGGGGCGCCACCGCGTCCGTCGGATCCCACTGTCGCGAGCGCCGCCGGCACGTAGCCGAGGGCGATCGAGCGCCGGACGTGATGCCCGTAGCCGCCGGAGGTGACCCAGCCGACGACCGAGCCGTCGTGCCAGATCGGCTCGTCGCCGATGACGTCGGCGGGGTCGTCCGGCTCCGGGTCGACGACGAACGCGACGAGCCGGCGCGCCGGCCCGCCAGCCGCGACCTCGGCCTCGTGGGCGGCCCGGCCGATGAACTCGTGGTCGAGCCGGATGTACCGCGTGATGCCACCCTCGAGCGGCGTGTAGATCGGCCGGTACTCGCGGAACCACGTCCCGTAGCTCTTCTCGAGCCGGAGCGACATCAGCGCCCGCATGCCGAACAGCCGCAGCCCGTGCGGCTCGCCCGCGGCCACGACCGCGTCGAACAGCCCGCGCTGGTGCTCCGGGGCCACCCACAGCTCGTAGCCCAGGTCGCCCGCGTAGTTGATCCGGGCGAGGTGCCCGGGGACCATCCCGAGGTCCACGCGCCGGAACGTCATGAACGGGAACGCCTCGGTCGAGAGGTCGAGGTCCGGCGCGACGGCCGCGAGGACGTCGCGTGAGCGCGGACCGGCGACGGACAGGCCGGTCAGTCCCAGACCGAGGACCTCGAAGCGGACGGACCCGTCCGCAGGGAGGTGCTGGCGGAACCAGCGCGAATGGTGGACCTCGGCGGGCAGCGACCCGAACAGGTGGAACGTCTCGTCCCCGGACGCGCGTGCGACCGTGAACTCCCCGACGATCCGCCCGGCGTCGTTGAGCATCGCGGTCAGCGTGATCCGCCCCGGCGCCGGCATCCGCGCGGTGAGCAGCGACGACAGCCAGCCCTCGGCGCCCGGACCGGTGACCCGGTACTTCGCGTAGTTCGAGATCTCCGTCATCCCGACCCGGTCGCGGACCGCGGCGACCTCCTCGGCGACGCAGTCCCAGGCGTTCGAGCGCCGGAACGTGACGTCCTCCTTCGGCTCGAGGCCGGCTCGCTGGAACCACAGCGCGTGCTCGAGCCCGAACGTGGCGCCCCAGACGGCGTTCGCCTCGGTCAGCCGGTCGTGGATCGGCGTGGTCAAGAGCGGTCGTGCCCCCGGCAGCTCCTCGTTCGGGAACGTGATCCGGAACCGGCGCCGGTAGTTCTCCTGGACCTTGGCGTTGGTGTACGCGAGCGTCGCGTAGTCGCCGTAGCGGGCGACGTCCATCGCCCAGATATCCATGCCGCTATCACCGTCGTCGCCGGCGGTCATCCAGTTCGCGAGCGCGAGCCCGACGCCACCGCCCTGCGACAGCCCGGCCATGACGCCGCAGGCGACCCAGTAGCCGCGCAGGCCGCGGACCGGCCCGACGAGCGGGTTGCCGTCGGGCGAGAACGTGAACGGGCCGTTAACGACGCGCTTGATGCCGATCGTGCCCATCGCCGGGTAGTGCTTGAACGCCACCGACAGCTCGGGCGTGATCCGGTCGAGGTCCGGCTTGAGCAGCTGCGACCCGAAGTCCCAGGGCGTCTCGCGCGGCGACCACGGCACGCACGCCTGCTCGTACGTGCCCAGGAGCATCGCGCCGCCCTCCTGGCGGATGTAGATCTCGCCGGCGAAGTCGAGCGCCATCGGCATCTCGTGGCCGGTCTTCGCGACCTGCGCCGCCACCTCGGGCATGTCCTCGGTCAGGAGGTACATGTGCTCCATCGCCAGGACCGGCAGCTCGATGCCGACCATCCGCCCGACCTCGCGCGCCCAGAGGCCACCGGCGTTGACGACGTGCTCGGCGTGGACGCTGTCGCCGCTCTCGAGCCGGACATCCCAGGTCCCGTCGGTCCGCTGGGAGAGCCCGACGACCGGCTGGTGCTGGTGGACCTCGGCCCCGGCGAGCTGGGCGCACTTGACGTACGCGCGCGTGACCCCGGTCGGGTCGACGTGCCCCTCGACCGGGTCGTAGAGCGCCCCGACGAAGTACTGCGGGTCGAGCAGCGGGAAGACGTCCTGGGCTTCCTTGGGCGTGATGAGCTCGAGCTCCATCCCGAGGTACCGGCCGCGCGCCTGGGCCATCCGCAACCAGTCCATCCGGACCTCGGTGTCGGCGAGCATCAGGCCGCCCGGGAGGTGGATCGAGCAATCCTGCCCGGAGACCCGCTGGATCTCCTCGTAGAGCTGGATCGTGTACTGCTGGAGCCGGGCGACGTTGGGGTCGCCGTTGAGCGTGTGCATCCCGCCCGCCGCGTGCCAGGTCGAGCCGGCCGTCAGCTCGCGCCGCTCGAGGAGCATCACGTCCGTCCAGCCGGCCTTCGTGAGGTGGTACAGGACGCTTGCGCCGACCACGCCTCCACCGATGACGACGACCTGGGCAGACGACTTCACGCAGACCCCTCCACGGATTCCGGACGCAAGAAGCCTACGCGAGGAGCGCCGACCGATGCGTCGGGCTGCGTCGCGCCAGCGGGGATCAGAAGTCCGTCGGGACGCCGCCTTCGGCCTTCCGCCGGTCGACGAACGCGGCGAGCTCCTCGCGGCGCGCCTCGTCCATCGGCGGCGCCTCGTACGCGTTGAGGAGCTCCTTCCAGATCGCGTTGGCCTTGCCGGGGGCGGTCGGCGAGCCAGCCTCCTCCCAGGTCTCGTAGTTCCGCCAGTCCGAGAGCATCGGCTTGTGGAACGCGGTCCGGAATCGGCTCTGCGTGTGCTCAGCGCCGAAGAAGTGCCCGCCCGGGCCGACCTCGACCATCGCCGAGAACGCGAGCGTGTCGTCGTCGACGACGACCGGGTCGAGATAGGCCTCGACCATCCCGAGCAGCTCGGCGTCGAGGATCACCTTCTCGTAGCCGGCGTGGAGGCCGCCCTCCATCCAGCCCGCGCCGTGCATCAGCAGGTTCACCCCGCCGCTGATCGCGCCCCACAGCGAGAACACCGATTCGTAGGCGGCCTGGGCGTCGACCGCGTTGGCGGCCGACACGTTGGACGACCGGTACGGGACCTTGTAGCGGCGCGCCAGCTGGCCGCCGATCATCGCGGTCCGCATGTACTCGGGCGTCCCGAACGCCGGCGCGCCGGACTGCATGTCGACGTTCGAGGTGAACCCGCCGTAGACGACCGGCGCGCCCGGGCGGACGACCTGGGTCAGGACCATCCCCGCGAGCGCCTCGGCGTTCTGCTCGGCCAGCGCGCCCGCGAGCGTCACCGGCGCCATCGCGCCCGCGAGCGTGAAGGGCGTCATGACGATGACCTGGTTGCGTGCCGACATCTCGAGGATGCCGTGGAGCATCGGCGTGTCGAGCCGGAGCGGCGAGCTCGAGTTGATGACGGTGAACAGCGACGGCTCGCGATCGAGCGTCTCCTGGTCGATCCCGCGGGCGATCCGGGCCATCTCGATGGCGTCGGTGATGCGCTGGCGGCCGAGGCTGTAGGCGTGGATCGGCTTGTCGGCGAGCGTCAGCAGGTCCCAGAGGGCATCGAGGTGGCGGATCGAGGCGTGGATGTCGATCGGCTCGACCGGGTAGCCCGCGAAGAAGTGGACCGGGTTGAGCATCTGGCACAGCCGGATCAGGTTCTGGTAGTCGGCCCGGTTGCCGACCCGCCGGCCGCGGTCGAGATCGGCGACGTTGGGCGCCGACGCCACCGAGCCGAAGGCCGTCCAGTCGCCCCCGATCCGGAGGTCGTGGTCGGGGTTCGTCGCATGGAGCGTGAACTGCGACGGCGCGGTCCGGATCCGCTCGAGGACCATGTCCCGGTCGAAGCGGACACGCTGGGTGCCGGCCTCCACGCGGGCGCCCGCCTCACGCAGGACCTCGCGGGCGCCGTCGTCGAGGAAGTCCATGCCGATCTCCTCGAGCACCCGCAGCGACGCCAGATGGATCGACTCGAGCTCGTCGGCCGAGACGACCTCGGTCGGGGCGTAGCGGATCCGTGGCTGCGCCCACGGTCGCTGCTGTGGCAGGCGGCTCCGCTCGCCCGCGGCGCCGTGGCCGCCGGTCCGTCGGCGGCGGACGGCGCCACCGGTCTCGCGCTCGGCGAGGAGCGCGTCGATGACCGGGTCGCCGGCGGGCTGGATCGGGTCGTCGCTGATAGCTCGCCTACTTCCCCGACAGGTCGAACCAGGTCGTCTTGAGCTGCGTGTAGCCGTCCAGCGCATGGAGCGACTTGTCGCGACCGAACCCGGACTGCTTGAAGCCCGCCGAACGGCACCGTGATGTCGGCGGTGTCGAAGGTGTTGACCCAGACCACCCCCGCCCGGATCGAGCGGGCGAGCCGATGGGCGCGGTTCAGGTCGCGCGTCCACAGGCCGGCCGCCAGCCCGTACGGCGTGTCGTTGGCGAGGCGGATGGCCTCGTCCTCGTCCTCGAACTCGGTGACGGTCAGGACCGGGCCGAAGATCTCCTCCTGGGCGACGCGCATGGCGTTCTCGACGCCGTCGAGGATGGTCGGCTCGACGAAGTAGCCGCCGGTCTCCTCGCGGACGCGCTCGCCACCGGCGACGACCCGGGCGCCCTCCTCGCGTCCGAGCGCCACGTAGCCGAGGACCCGTTCGAGCTGCCGCGCGTCGACGATCGACCCGAGCCTCGTCCGCGGGTCGAGGGGCTCGCCGGGCGCCAGCTTCCGGCCGAGCGTCGCGATCCGGTCGACGAGCTCCTCGCGGATGGACCGGTGGACGATGAGCCGGGACCCTGCGTTGCAGGTCTGGCCGCTGTTGTAGAAGATCCCCCAGCCGATCGCCGAGGCGGCAGCGTGGACGTCGCCCACGTCGGCGAGGACCACCTGCGGGCTCTTGCCGCCGAGCTCCAGCGAGATGCCCTTTACGTCGGTCTCGCCGACCGCGCGCAGGAGCGCCTTGCCGACCTCGGTCGACCCGGTGAACGCGATCTTGTCGACGGCGGGGTGCCGCGCGAGGGCCGTCCCGACGACGGCGCCGGGCCCAGGGATGACGTTGAGCACGCCGTCCGGCAGGCCGGCCTCCGAGGCCAGCTCCGCGAGGCGCAGCGCGCTCAGCGGGGACTGCGAGGCCGGCTTGAGCACGACCGAGTTGCCGGTCGCGAGCGCGGCCCCGAGCTTCCAGGCCGTGATGATGAGCGGGTAGTTCCACGGCACGATCGCGGCGACCACGCCGATCGGCTCGCGCGTGACGAGCGAGAGCGTGCCCGGACCGGTCGGCCCCACCTCGCCGTAGACCTTGTCGATCGTCTCGGCGTACCACTGGAGCGTCGTCGCGCAGGAGGGGACGTCGACGGCGAGGGTGTCGCGGATCGGCTTGCCGACATCGAGGGACTCGAGCAGGGCCAGCTCCTCGAGGTTCGCTCGGACGAGCTCGGCCAGCCGCAGCAGCACCCGCTTGCGATCGGCCGGGGCCTGGTCCGACCAGCGCCGGTCGTCGAAGGATGTCCGGGCCGCCCGCACCGCCCGGTCGACGTCCTCGGCGTCGCCCTCGGCGACCTGGGCGATGACCGATCCGTCGCGGCCCGCGATGTCGGCGAACGTGCGGCCCGCCGCCGCGGGGACGAATTGACCGTCGATGAACGCCTCGGTCCGCGGGGCGATGGCGGCGGCGCGGGCGACCCAGTCGACCGGCTCGACGGTCGCGGTCATGCGGCGAACCGTCCCATCGCGGCCTCGTCCAGCTCGATCCCCAGCCCCGGCGTCGTCGGGACGCGGAGGATACCGTCGGGTCCTGGGCGGATCGGCTCGGCGAGCATGAAATCGCGGCGCTCCGGGGTCCACCCGGGCGGGTCGTATGGGAACTCGAGGTACGGCCCGCCACCGACGCCCGCGGCGACATGGAGGTTGGCCAGGAGCCCGATCCCGTTCGTCCAGGTGTGCGGGGTGAACCAGCGGTTCCGCGCGATCGCGACCTCGGCGACGGTCCGGGCGCGCAGCATCCCGGCCGCGAGGACGACGTCGGGCTGGTGGACGTCGAAGGCGTCCGCCTCCAGCGCGGCCAGCAGCTCGACGAAGGTCCGCGTCATCTCGCCACCTGCGATGCGGATCCCGGGCACGGCCGCGCGCAGCGCGACGAGACCGGCGAGGTCGGTGCCGGCCAGCGGCTCCTCGAGCCAGAGCACGCCCAGCTCGGCCAGCTGCCGGGCGATGGTCCGCGCGGTCACGGGATCGACCGATCGCGACGTGTCGCCCGGCATCCGCCAGCCCTGGTTGAGATCCACCATGATCGCCATCGAGTCGCCGACGGCCGTGCGCGTCGCCGCGACGGCCGCCATCCCGGTCTCGAGGTCGCGCGGATCGATCCGGATCTTGAGGGCGAGGAACCCTTCGTCGCGCAGGCGGAGCGCGGACTCGGCTCGCTCGTCGGGCGCCAGCAGCATCCCCGAGGAGGCGTAGACCGGCAGCCCGTCGAGGGCGCCGCCGAAGAGCGTGGCGACCGGCAGCCCCGCCACCTGGCCGAGGATGTCCCAGAGCGCGGCCTCGAGCGGCCAGAACCGGCCGGCGTGGAAGTCGATGGTCTCGATCGCGCGGACGTGCCGGGCGATGGCGAGCGGGTCGGTCCCGACGAACAGGTGCTCGTACGCCTCGAACCCGTCCATGGTGTCGCCCGAGCCGATCCCGACGACCCCGGCGTCGGTCTCGACCCGCACGATCGTGGCGCCGAAGCTCCGCCGCGGGACGGGGTCCCACGCCGCCGGGAACGGCGGATCGAGCGGCAGGACCGAGCCGGTCAAGGCGGATCGAGGTGATCCTCATCGGTCGCGCCCTCGGGCGCCGGGCACCAACACGAGGGCCAGTATCGCGCAGTCGGGCTGGCGCCGCCGCAAGCCGTTGCGGTAAGGTTCGCGGACACTGTCGTCGGACCGAACCGCCCAAGCGGAGTCCGGGCCACCATGACCACGCCGACCCACCGAGCCGCCGTCGTCGAGTTCGAGCACGTCACCAAGCACTACGACGCGACGACGGAGAAGAGAGCACGCCGGGCGCGGTCAACGACCTGTCGCTGACGGTCCCGGCCGGCAAGATCTGCGTCCTGGTCGGGCCGTCGGGCTGCGGCAAGACGACGTCGCCTCAAGATGGTCAACCGGCTCATCGAGCCGACGTCGCGGCCGGATCCTCGATCGACGGCGTCGACGCGGCCACGCAGCGACGTCACCGAGCTGCGCCGGAGCATCGGCTACGTCATCCAGCAGGTCGGTCTCTTCCCGCACCAGACCATCGGCGAGAACGTCGCGACGGTGCCGCGCCTCCTGGGCTGGACCAAGGAGCGCCAGCGGGAGCGCGCCGAGGAGCTGCTCGCGCTCGTCGGCCTGGACCCGGCCAAGTACCGCGACCGCTTCCCGAGCCAGCTGTCCGGCGGCGAGCGCCAGCGGGTCGGGCGTCGCCCGGGCCCTGGCCGTCGACCCGCCGATCATGCTCATGGACGAGCCGTTCGGCGCGGTCGACCCGATCGTCCGCGACCGCCTCCAGAACGAGTTCCTCCGCCTCCAGGAGGCGATCGCCAAGACGATCCTGTTCGTGACCCACGACATCGACGAGGCCATCAAGATGGGCGACCTGGTCGCGGTCTTCCAGAACGGCGGGCGATCCTCGCCCAGTTCGGCGACGCCGGCTCGAGATCCTCGCCGACCCGCGTCGGAGTTCGTGGCCCGCTTCGTCGGCGCAGGACCGCGGCCTCAAGCGGCTGTCGCTCCTGCGCGTGTCAGCGACCTCGAGCTGCCAGCCCGCGATGACCGCCGGATCGGCGACGACGCAGCCGAGGCGCGCGCCGCGAGCGCACGAGGGCGCCGTTCGACTACCTCCTGCTGGTCGACGCGCGCGAGCGAGCCGATCGGCTGGATCGCCCTGAGCGATGCATCCCGACCGAGCGGCGTCACTCGACGAGTCGCATGGCCAACCCCGTCTCGCCCCAGGTCAACAAGCGCACGACCCTCAAGGACGCGCTCTCGATGATGCTCGACGCGGACGTCCAGACGGGCATCGTCGTCGACCGGACGGGCGCGGTCCAGGGGCTCCTGACCGTCGAGCGGTCATCGCGGACGATGCGCGAGGGCGAGCACGGCCAGCGTTCGGAGCCGAGCGGCCGAGATCGGACAGCGCCGGCGGGCCCGACGCGCCGAGGACACCCCCGCCGACGACCCGGCCGAACCGCGGTCGAAGCGAGCGCCTGACGGCCGATGGAGGGCAAGCCGCTCGATCGACTTGAGCTGGATCCTGCGGCATCTCGACGACATCGGCATCCGCGACGGTCCAGCACCTCGAGCTGGTGCTCATCCCGATCGCTCATCGGGTTCATCATCTCCCTGCTCCTCGCGATCTGGGCGATCCGGCGACCTCGCATCTACGGCCCGATCACTCGCGATGAGCGGGGTCCTGTACACGATCCCGAGCCTCGCCGCGTTCGCGCTTCCTGCGGCCGATCTTCGGGCTGTCGCTGCTCACCGCGATCATCCCGCTCACGACCTATACGCTGCTGATCCTCGTCCGCAACAACGTCGGCGGGGTTCCACGCGGTCGCCGGCCGACGTCCTCGAGGCGGCCGAGGGCGATGGGCTACACGCGACGTGAGCGGCTCCGGCGGATAGAGTTCCCGCTCGCCGTGCCGCTGATCATCGCGGGCGTCCGGCTCGCGATCGTCACGCTGATCGGCCTCGCGACGGTCGCGTCGATCCTCGGCGACTCGTTCGGCGGGTTCGGACAGTTCATCACCGAGGGTCTCCAGACTGTTCTTCCCGACGCAATACCTACCTCGGCGCGGTGCTCTCGGTCGCCGCTCGCGTTCGCGGCCGACTTCCTGTTCATCTGGATCGAACGGCGGCTCACGCCGTGGGCGCACGCCCGGGCGGAGACGCGTCTGATGCCCGACGTCCTCGGGTTCTTCGCGGACCCGGCGAACTGGGCGGGCCCGACGCGGCATCCCCAGCGGATGGTCGAGCACCTCTGGCTCTCCGGCTGGCGGTCCCGTCGGCGACGGCGATCGGGCTTCCGGTCGGGCTGTACATCGGCCATACCGGCCGGGGCGCGAGCCTCGCGATCAACCTCGCCAACATCGGCCGCGCGGTCCCGTCCTACGCGCTCGTGGTCGCCGTCCTGCCGCTCGCCCTGACCCTCGCGCCGACGATCGGCTACCGACCCGGCGCTCGGGCTCAACTTCCTGCCGATCTTCCTCGCGATGACGCTGCTCGCGATCCCGCCGATCCTCGTCGACTCCTACGCGGGCCTCCGCGAGGTCGATCGCGACCTCATCGAGGCGGGTCGCGGCATGGGCATGCGCGAGTCGCAGATCCTGCGTGGCATCGAGGTCCCGCTCGCCTCCCCGATCATCATCGGCGGGTTCCGGACGGCGACGCTCCAGGTCATCGCGACGGCGACGATCGGCGCGATCCTCTCGGACGGTGGCCTGGGCCGGTTCATCATCGACGGCATCGCCCGAAGTGAACCCGACATGCTGTTCGCCGGTGCCGTCCTCGTCACCGTGCTGGCCCTGCTCGTCGACGCGTCCTCGCGATCGTGCAGCGGATCGTCACGCCCGAAGGCGTTGCGGGGCGGCGGCGGCACGCGTCCGCCCGAGCAGATGGACGAGACCGTGGTCGATCCGGGGATGCTCGGCGTACCTGTCACGGAATTGACCGGTTCGCATAGGCGACACTCGTGCGAGACCGCTGGTAAGGTACGCGGACCGCCGGTCAGCCCGACGGCGGAGGAGGACTCCATGCGGAAAGCGGAGATTACCTCATGACGTTGCGGCTGATTCCCGCTTGCTGGCCCTCGGGGCGACGCGTGGTCGCATCGGCTGCTCGCCGCCTGCTCGTGCCCCGGCCGGCGCGGCCCCAGCGGCTCCGGCACGAATGCCGACATCAAGATCGGCTCCGACAACTTCTACGAGTCCAAGCTCGTGGCCGAGATGTACGCCGACGTCCTCGAGGCGGCCGGTTACAAGGTCACCCGCAACCTCGGCATGGGCTCGCGGCAGGACCGCGCCCCGGCCTTCGAGGCCGGCCAGGTCGACCTCGTGCCGGAGTACGTCGGCTCCGGGCTCGGCTTCTACGACAAGACCAAGATCACCGGCGACGGCGAGAAGAACAAGGCCGCGCTCCAGGCCGTCTACGACCCCAAGAACAAGCTGGCAACGGTGCTCGCCATCTCGCCCGGCGAGGACGGCAACGCGGCCGTCGTCCGCAAGGACACGGCCGACACCCTCAAGCTCACCAAGATGAGCGACCTCGCCGCCGTCCAGGACCAGCTCAAGTGGGGCCTGCCGCCCGACTGCGACGCGAACCCGCTCTGCAAGGGTGCGCTCGAGTCGTATGGCATCACCTACCCGCCGAAGCAGCGCGAGGCGCTGGCCGCCTGCGACGCCCGATCGCCGAGGCCCTGAAGGGCAAGGCGCCATCGACTTCGCGTGGCTGTGCTCGACCCAGCCGGCGATCGCGCAGAACGGGTTCATCCTGCTCGACGACGACAAGCAAGACCCAGCCGGCCGAGAACATCGCGCCGGTCGTGCTCAACGCTACCTCTCCAAGGTGGACAAGACGGCCTTCTCCGGCCTGCTCGACGCTGTGTCGGCCAAGCTGACGACCGACGTGCTCACGCAGCTCGGCGTCAAGGTCGGCGTCAACAAGAGGACGTCGCGGACGTCGCCAAGGCCTGGCTCACCGAGCAGGGGCTCCTCGAAGTAGCCGACCAACCATCTTGCATCCCTTGAGGCCCGCCCGGCGACGGGCGGGCCTCCGTCATCCATCCCGTGGCCGTCCGGGCCGCGGCCCGACGGCTATGGCATGACGACGGCACGAGACCGACCGCCTGAGGAGGCGGCAGAGGACACCTCGTTCGCCCGCGGGTTGCGCGTCCTGCTGACGATCGCGGATCGAGGCGAGATCCGGGCCGACGAGCTCGGCGTCCTCCTCGAGACTCCCGCCTCGACCATCTATCGCTACCTGCGCACGCTCGGCGAGTTCGGCTTCGTCGAGCGCAGCGGGACCGGCTACCGGCTCGGACCGCGGCTCGTCATCGGGCCCGGGACGATCGTGAGCACCGAGGAGCTGATCCGGCTCGCCGACCCGATCCTGCGGTCGCTCGAGGAGGAGACGGGCGAGACCGTCGTGATCAGCCGCCGGGTGGGTCTCAGCGCGGTGTGCCTCTACGAGATCCCCTCGCGACAGCCGCTCCGGGTGAACCTCGAGCCAGGGTCGGCGATGCCACTGCACGTCGGCGCCCTCTCGAAGGTCCTGCTGGCGTACGCGCCGCCCGACATCCTCAAGGAGGTGTTCGGGCAGGCCAAGCCGTCGACCGGGTTCCGCCGCAAGGAGCTGCGCCAGGACCTCGCCGGGATCGCCACGGCCGGGATCGCCCGGAGCGTCGGCGAGCCGATCCCCGGCAGCGTGACCATCGCCGTTCCCATCATCCGGGAAGACGGCATCGTGGCGGCCATCGGGGTGATCGGGCCGGAGACGCGGTGCGGGCTCGCGTGGCGTACGCGTGTCAGCCGGCTCCTCCCCGATGCCGCGTCGGCGATCGTGGGCGCCCTCGGGCCAGCCCAGACGGGGTGAACAACCCTCCCTGACATTCGTATCACGGCACTGGTACATCTCACTATTTGACAATCGAGCCGGATGTCGCGATGCTCGCGGTCGATGGACGCATTCGCCGGGCTCGCACCGATCCACGAGGGCTACGCCCACCTGCCCGTCGCGGACGCCTTCGAATGGGGCGACGCCGCCACCGCGCTCCCCCAGGGTCACGAGTGGTACATGGTCGCGTTCCGCTCGGTCCGCCGGGCCGATGCCGACGAGGCCCGGCTGTGCGAGTTCGATGAGCGGGCGCACCTGGAGGCCGCGAGCGTGCCCGGGTTCGTCCACTACTTCCGCGGGCCGACGGCCGCCGACCGCAGCTGCGTCTCGTTCTGCCTCTGGCTCAGCCGGGCCGACGCGCGCGTCGCGTCCGGGCTCCCGGGACACCGGGAGGCGGTCAGCCTGATCCAGGAGATGTACGACCGGTACACGCTGGAGTTCCTCCGCGTCCGTCGCGGGGACGGCGCCAGGGAGCTCATCTTCGAACCGTACGAGGCCGTGCCCCTCCCCATCGCATCGTGATCGCCGCGTCGACCGGCGACGGTCGACCGGCCACGGCCACGGCCCGCGCGATCGCCATCGTCCCGGGTCTCCTGCTCGCGACGGCCATCGCCCTGGCGGCCGGCGCCATCAGCGGGCTCATCCCGGCGACCATCCCCGCGGTCACGATCGCCATCCTGATCGGGATCGTCGTCGGCCAGCTGCTCCCCGGCCATGCCGAAGCCCTGGCGCCGGGGCTGGCCTTCACCGCCCTCCGCGTCCTCCGCCTCGGGATCGTCCTGATCGGCGCCAGGCTGAGCTTCGAGCAGGTCGCGCGCATCGGCATCCCGGCGACCGTCGTGGTCGTCGTCACGATGGCGGCCGCGCTCGCCCTCGTGCTCGGTCTGGCACGGCTCGCGCGGCTCGAGCCACGGCTCGCGGTCCTCCTCGCGGTCGGGGCTGCCGTGTGCGGCAACTCGGCGGTCGTCGCGACCGCCCCGGTCATCGGCGCGAGGTCGCGCGACGTGGCGTTCGCGGTCGCGACAGTCACCGTGTTCGGCACCGCGGCGGTCTTCATCTACCCGATCATCGGGCACGCGATCCCGCTCGGCGACGTCTCGTTCGGCCTGTGGACGGGCATCGCGGTGAACGACACGAGCCAGGTCGTCGCGGCGAGCTCGGCCTTCTCGGCGCAGGCACTCGACGTCGCGACGGTCGTGAAGCTGATCCGGAACGCCCTGATGGCGCCGCTGCTCGTCGGGATCGCGTGGACGTGGATGCGGACCGGCGGCGTGCCGGGCGCGACGAGTGTCGGCCTGCGGCGAGCCGTCCCGGTCTTCGTGCTCGGGTTCGTGGCGATGACGGTCCTGCGCAGCGTCGGCATCATCGGCCCGGACCTCGCCCAGGTCCTCACGTCGGCCTCGGGCTGGTGCATCCTCGTCGGGCTGGCTGCCGTCGGCCTGAACATCCGGGTCGCCGAGCTCCGCGCGATCGGCGGGCAGGCGTTCGCGGTCGGCCTCGGCGCGGCGGTGATCATCGGGCTCGCGACGCTGGTCGCGATCGTGGCGCTCGATCTCGGGAACAGCCTGCCCGCCTGACCGGATCCGGCCGAGCGGTCCGCGACTGGCCGGTCAGCCCGGCGCGCTCCCAGGCGTCTCGTCCGGACCCTCGAGGATGGGCTCGGCATCGATACCCATCGGGCGGCCGCGCCGGCGCGAGGCGAAGATCGAGATCACGCCACCGACCGAGGTGACCAGCAGGATCGCCACGTGGACCAGCAGTGCCATGGCGAACGCCGTGTCGCGGTCGATCCCGAAGCCGTCGGCGATCGCCGACCGCGGTCAGCTCGAATGTGCCCAGGTAGCCCGGCCCGGCCGGGACGATCGTCGCGAGCGCGACACCGCTTCCGATGAGTGCCCCCTGGGCGACCGTCAGGTGGACGCCGACGGCCTGGCCGCCCGCGAGGAATGTGATGGTCGACGCGATCCACGCCACGACGCTGAACCCGATCGCGCCGGCCATGATCCGCGGCCGCGCCGCGACCGACAGGCCGTCACGCAGCCGGCGCGCCAGTTCGATGACCCGCGGCCAGCGTTCCGCGAACGCGACCGCGCGTTCCGCGCCGGGGAGCCGGTGGGCGACGACGCCGAGCGCCAGCCCGATGACCAGCAGCGTCATGAATGCCCCGCCGAGCAGCACGGCGCTCGACATGACGCCGCGGACGCTCAGCACGACCACGGACAGCGCGGCGATCCCGACCACCATCACGGTGTCGACGACGCGTTCCACGACCACGGTCCCGAGCACGGTGGTCCGGCTCAGGCCCTCGCCCTCACCCAGCGCATGGATGCGGACGAGCTCGCCCAGGCGGGCCGGCAGGATGTTGTTCGCGAGATAGCCCAGGTACGTGTAGCCGAGGACGCGCCGGTACGGCACGACCGCGATCGGGGTCAGGAGGACCCGCCAGCGGGCCGCGCGGGCCGCGACGTCGATGAACACCGCGACGAGCATGACGAGGATCCAGGTCGGGTCGGCCTTGCGGAGGACGGCGCCCACCGCGGCCAGGTCGACCGAGCGAAGGACCAGCCAGCCGGCGACGACGCTGACGGCGATGCCGAGGACGGCACGCAGGAGTGCCCGGGAGCCGATGCGCACGCTGCTCGTCGCGCCCCTGGGTCAGTCGGCGCGCTTGCGCGCGAGGAGCTTGCGCGAGCGGCGGACGCGGAGCCGGTGCAGGACGTACCGCGCCACCACCCGGAGCGTCGAGAGCCCGTAGACGACGCTACGCTTGAACCCGACCGACGAGGCCTCGTCGAAGTAGCGCGTCGGCACGCCGATCTCGCCGATGCGCCCGGCCATTCCGGCCGCCACGACCTGGGCGACGAGCTCCTGGTCGAACACGAAGTCGTCGCTGTTGAGCTGGTACGGGATCGTCTCGAGGAGATGCCGGCTGTAGGCACGCAGCCCCGTGTGGTACTCGGACAGGTGCAGCCCGAACGCCCGGTTCTCGAGACCCGTGAGGAACCGGTTGCTGACGTACTTCCAGCGGGGCATCCCGCCAGCGAGCGGATCGCCGAGGAACCGGCTGCCGAGCATCAGGTCGCGCTCGCCCGCGGCGATCGGAGCGACGAGGGCGGGGATCCGCGTGGCGTCGTACTGGTAGTCGGGGTGGAGCATCACGACGATCTCGGCGCCGGCTTCGAGCGCGGCGTCATAGCACGTCTTCTGGTTGCCCCCGTAGCCGCGGTTCTGGCTGTGGATGATGACGTCCAGGCCGAGCTGCTTCGCGATCTCGACGGTCTGGTCGCGCGACACGTCATCGACGAGGATGATCCGCTCGACCAACGCGTGCGGGATGTCCGCGTAGGTCCGCTCCAGGGTCTGGGCGGCGTTGTATGCCGGCATCACGATGACGAGCCTGGGCGTGGTCTTGGGGGGCTCCACGGGCGAAGGGTACCCCAGCGCGGTGGGCTGTCCGGTCACCAGTTGGTCATGGTCGGTATGCGACCATAGGCGGGCTTCCGCAATCGATCGAGGACATCGCGCACATGTTCGAACGTCTCTTCGGGTCCGGGCAGCAGGACCCCGCCGTCAGTGAGCGGATCCCGCCGGGCCAGTACAAGACCGACAAGTTCCCGGTCCTCCACTACGGCTCGGTGCCGCGGACCGATCTCGCCACGTGGGACTTCCGCGTGTACGGCGAGGTCGACTCCCCGTTCACCCTGACGTGGGACCAGTTCAAGGCGCTGCCGCGCAAGACCGTGACGACCGACATCCACTGCGTGACGCGCTGGACCAAGCTCGACACGACCTGGGAGGGCGTCGCGATCCAGACGATCCTCGAGATGGCGGGCGTCCGCCCGAGCGCGACGCACGTCGTGTCGCACGCGGAGCAGGGCTACACGGCCAACGTGCCGTTGTCGGTCCTCGATGACGACGACGTCCTGCTCGCGGATACCTACGACGGCAAGCCGCTCGAGCCCGAGCACGGCTACCCGCTCCGGCTGTTCATCCCGAAGCGCTATTTCTGGAAGAGCAGCAAGTGGGTCCGCGGCCTCGAGTTCCTCGATCACGACCAGCTCGGGTTCTGGGAGCGCTACGGCTACAACAACGACGCGGACCCCTGGAAGGAAGAGCGCTTCAGCGAGTAGCGGCTCGCCGGGCAGGGCATCGCGGACGTTCCCGACCCGTGCCGGACCACATGGACGCGGCCATGCTCTGGGACACGTATGGCCGGCACGCCCTCCCCGGAGGACCTCGCGGCGGTCGGGGCGGGATGACGCGGCCGCGCGACCGCGCTCGGTGGCCGGCGATCGTCGCCGTCGCCCTCACCGTCGGCGCCATGGGCTGCTCACCGTCGACCACGCCGGCGCCATCGCCGTCAGGCGGCATCCCGGCGCCATCGGCGGCCGGTTCCATCGCGTCACCGGGGTCAGGCGACTCAGCATCCCCGGCGCCGTCTCGCTCGCTCGTCGCCGGACTGGACTGGCGCGCCGCGACGGACGTCGCTCGCCCCGAGGATGCCTTCCCGTCCGGCACGCCCGCGCCGACGGTGCCGTCCGGGCCGGGCACCGCCGGTCACCCCGGGCATTTCCCCGGGCAGGCCACCATCACCGATGTCGTGGTCCACGACGGACGCCTCATCGCCGTCGGCTACGTCGGTCCCGAGTGGCGACCGGTCGCCTGGACGTCCACCGACGCCGACCACTGGTCCCTCGTGGAGATCGGCCGACCGGACCCCGGTGCCTTCGGGTTCGCCGAGTCGGTCTCCGCCATCCCTGATGGCGGCGTGGTGGCGGTCGGTCGCTCCGGGTCGCGACCCGTGGCGTGGACGTCGGCCGACGGCGCCGCCTGGACGCTGCGCGACGTCCCGACGCTCGGCGGGCCCGCGGACACGGAGCGCATGACGGTCGTGGCCGCGGGACCCGGCGGCCTGCTCGCGGGTGGCAGCGTCGGGCCCGAGCTGTTCGAGCGACGCGCCCGGTTGTGGTCGTCGGAAGACGGCACGACCTGGGAGCCGGTCGCCGACGACCCCGCCTTCGATGGCGCGGAGGTCGCCGCGCTCATCCCGGTCGCCGACGGCTGGCTCGCCCTGGGCCGGATCGGCACGGGCCAGCGGACCACCGGGTCGGTCGCGTGGCGGTCGCCCGACGGCCGCCGCTGGACGCGCATCGACGACCCGGATCTCGCCAAAGGGTGGGTCCGAGCCGTCACCCGGGCCCCGGACGGATCGCTCGTTGCCGTCGGCAGCGAACCCGACGAGGCCGGGGCGTACGCCTGGCGCTCGACCGACGAGGGCCGGACCTGGTCGCTCGCGCCCGGGGAGCCGTCGCGGACCTACCACGGCAAGATGCGGATGACGGACGTCGTCCCGACCGCCGACGGCCTGCTGGCGGTCGGCAACTTCGTGGGGGTGCAGTTCGGCGACGGGGCGAGCTGGCTGTCGGATGACGCGGTCCACTGGGAGCGGTCGCCGCTTCAGCCGTCGATGGGCCAGGTCGAGCCGTCGGCGGTCGTCGCGTTCGGCGATCGCGAGGTCATGGTCGGCACGTTCGGCGCGCCGGACAACTACATCCCGCGGGCCTGGATCTCGCCGCCGGGGCTAGCTCCGCCGGGCTAGCTCCGCCGGACTAGCTCCGCCGGGCGCCGCCCATCATGCGAGGGTCGGGCGAGAAGAGCCGGAGCCGGCTGGTCAGCAGCATGACCTCGCGGTCGAGGAGGCGGATCAGCGCTTCGAGCCGCTCGACGGTCGTCTCGGCCTCGAGCAGCGCCTGCCGGCGCGGTAGCTCCGCCTGGACGATCCCGGAGAGCAGGTACGAGAGGACCGTGGGATCGTCCGGGATGACCAGGTCGTTGGCGGTCGGCGCGTCGTCGTCGTCATCGTCGGCCGCCGACGCGACGACCTCGGCGACCACCGGTGCATCGTCGAGCGGGATCCGCTCGTCCTCGTCGTCGGACCGTCCGGTCTCGAGCTCGACCCGGATGTCGAGGACCTCGGCGGTCTCGCCGTCGCGGGCGCGCATCAGCTCCAGGTACCGCACGAACCGCCGGATCGCGGACGCTGCCAGCCGTTCGGCATGCGGCTCGTCGCCGACCTCGTCGTCGAGCGGGGTGACGTCCGCCACCAGGTACGGCTCGCTCCCGGCGTCGACGGACTCGATCGTGAACCGGCCGGTCCCGGCCGCCAGCAGGTCGTAGCGGCCATCGGCGTACCGGCCGGCCTGGCGGATCTCGGCGAACGCCCCGACGGCCGCGAGCGACAGCACGCCGCCCTCGCCGGCCTCCCGACCGCTCCGGATGAGCACGACGCCGAACGGCAGTCCCGTGTCGAGGCAGTGCCGCGTCAGGGCGCGATAGCGCTCCTCGAAGATATGCAGCGGGACCACGATCCCGGGGCAGAGCACGGTGTGCAGCGGGAAGAGCGGGACATCCATCAGCGTGAACCTGGACCGGCGGGGCGACGGGATGCCACCTCGCGTCTGCCCATGAGTCTAGCGAGCGTCCCCGAGCCTAGCCGATGCCGGGTTCCAGCCGGACCGGCCCGAGCGGGCGGCGGACCGAGCGCGGGCCGTCGGGCCGGGCCTGCTCCGGCGCCAGGACCGAGGCATCGGGCGCGAACACGTGGTATCGGCCCTTGCCCATGGCCTTGGCCTGGTACATCGCCACGTCCGCGTCGCTCAGCAGATCGTCGACGCCGACCATCGCCGCGGTGTCGAGCGCGAGGCCGATGCTCACGCCGACCTCCACGGATCCCGCCGCGATGGTCAGGGGCGCCTGGACGGCCTCGAGCAGGCGCCGGGCGACCAGGGTCGCGGACGCGACGTCCTCGACATCGGTGAGGAGCACGCCGAACTCGTCGCCGCCGAGCCGCGCGGCGAGATCGGTATCGCGGACGGTCGCGCGGATGCGCGCGGCAACGGCTTCGAGCAGGTCGTCGCCCGCGGCATGGCCCAGGGTGTCGTTCACGGTCTTGAAGTCGTCGATGTCGATGAACAATGCCGCCAGGGACCCGATCCTCCGTCGCCCGCCGAGGGCCACCTCGACCTGGTCGACGAACCGGCGCCGGTTCGCCAGGTCGGTCAGCGGATCGTGGAACGCCTGGTAGCTGAGCTGCTCCTCGAGGGCGCGACGCTTGGCGACGTCATGGTCCAGCATGCGGACCAGGCCGGCGAGGCGGACCAGCACGAGGAGCGAGAGCACCGCGGTCCCGAACGCGACGACGGTCAGGCCGCGGTCGGCCCCGGCTCCGAACCACACGAGGATCGGTCCGGTGATCATGGCGAGGGCGAGGCACAGCAGCCGGACCGGGCCGAGCCAGGTCACTGTCACGGGCTGCGGGTCGGTCAGATGGACCATCGACGGGTGGGCGGCCGAGAGGCCGAAGAGGATGTAGGCGATGAGATACATGCTGTCGAGCGCGCTGCCGGACACATAGGTCCCATCGAGCGTCTGGATCGCGTAGATCTGGTCGGCCACGACGAGGGTCAACAGGCTGACCCCGAGCAGCCGGAACGACGGGGTCCTCGCGCCCGAGGTGGTCAGCAGGCCCATCGCCACGCCGACAAGCACCAGGTCCATGATCGGATAGGCCAGGCTGATCGACAGCGACAGCGGGTCGAGATCCGCACCGGCCACCATCGGCTGGATGAAGAAGGTCCACGACAGGATCGCCACCGCGGTCGTCAGGATGGCCGCGTCCAGGATCCCGCCGCGGTCGCCGTCGCCGATGCGCCGCCGGATGAGCAGGAACAGGCCGGCCGCGATGAACGGGTAGCCGGCGAGGTACAGGACGTCCGCCATCGACGGGAACGGCGCCACGTCGATCGCCTCGTAGTAGTTCCAGAGGAAGTCGCCGGCCACGAACGAGGCCTGCCCGATGGCCATCAGCCACCATGGCAGCCGACGCTCGGGCTTGTTGACGTGGACCCCGATCAGGGCGACGACGACGGCGGACGCCCCGACGACGTCGTAGAACCAGCCCTGGGCCGAGGTATTCGCCCCCAGGAGCGCGTGGATCGCAAGCGCGGCGCCTCCGACGACGAAGTACGCCATCCAGAGTGCGACGCGAGGGCGGGAGCGACGTTCGGTGGGCATGCGTTGGCCGGGTCCAAGCGTCCGTCGTGCACGGCCGCACCGCCCATGGGTCGACAGTACGGGTGGTGCTGCGCGATGGTCAGCGGAAACAGGAAGACCGCCGGCAGTGCCGGCGGTCTCGGTTGCGCTGGGTCAGGTGCGGGTCAGTGCGCGCAGGACCTCGCGCTGCCTTCGTCATCGGCCGTCCGGAAGCTCGATCCACACCCGCAGGCGGCGACCGCGTTCGGGTTGTTGACCGTGAAGCCCGCGCCCATGAGCGTGTCGACGTAGTCGATCTCGGAGCCCTTCAGGAGGTCGACACTGTTGCCGTCGACGTAGACCTTGATGCCGTTCGCATCGAGGACACGATCCTCGGGCGTCGGCGCGTCCTCGAGCATCATGCCGTAGCGGAACCCCGAGCAGCCACCCGAGTACACGTAGACGCGCAGGCCGATGGCCGGATTCGTCTCTTCCTTGGTCAGCTCGCGGAGTTTCAGGGCCGCGGCATCGCTCAGGGACACGACCGTCGGCTGCTGATCGATCATGCGTTGGGTCCTCGTGGTCTACGGGCGTTGGGGCGGGCCTCGCGTTCGGGATCACCGGCGCCGGGTGCCATCGTACGCACGTCAACGGGTTTCGACAAGCACCCACGCCGAAACTCTCGTACCAGGGGCCCGCCGGGCGACCGTTCCGACCCGGGACGTAGACTGCCGCATGCTGCGAACCGCGCTGGCCGCCGTCCTGCTCATCCTCTTCGTCCCGACGGTCGTCGCCGCCAACACGTCCCTGTGGGCCATCCGGACCATCGTGGACGGGTCGATCTTCTCGACCACGATCGAGCAGACCCTCGAGACGCCCGAGATGGAGCATGCGGTCGCCGACGCCATCGGGGCCACGATCGTCGAACGTCTCGCCGCGGTGCCCGGCGGCATGGCCCAGCTGGCCGGACCGGCGTTGGGCCTCCCGGCGGGAAGCACGCGCGAGCAGGTCGAGGCGGCGCTCGACGAGCGCATCCTCGGCGCCATCCGGACCCCGACCGTGCGGCGGGTCCGCGACGAGATCGTCGCGTCCGTCCACGACGTCATGCTGAACGGACGCGACGCGGCGCCGGGCATCGTGACGATCAGGGGCAAGGACGTCGTCCTCGACACCGATCGGCTGGTCGAGCGCATCGCCGCCACCAACGAGGGCATCGCCGCGGCCGTCGACCAGAGCGGCCTCGGCGGGCAGGGCTCGGTCGTGATCGCCCAGGCCGCCGAGATCCAGGTGATCCGACGGACCCTGGCGCAGATGGAGGCCATGCGGTTCACGGTGCCGCTCGTCACGGCCGCGATGGCGCTCCTGATCGTGGTCCTCGCGCACCGGCGCATCCGCGCGCTGCGTCTCGTGGGCTGGGCGCTGGTCGCGGCGGGCCTCGTGTCATTCGCGATCATCTGGCTGGCCGGGGAATACCTCCCGACCATCCCCGCGGAGCCGCTCGCGCGCCGGATCACCAGCCACGTCCTCGAGGCGTTCCTCGAACAGCTGCGCTACCAGACCATCGCGCTCGTCCTGACGGGCGTCGCGGTGGTCGTGCTGGCCCTGCTCCTCGGGCGCCGGCAGCGGCGCCGCGCCGTGGCCCGGATGCTCGGACCGAGAGCCTAGGCGTCGATCCGTTCGACGACGGTCGCGATCCCCTGCCCCACGCCGATGCACATCGTCGCGAGGCCGAACCGGCCGCCGGTGCGGCGGAGCTCATGGACGAGCATCGTCACGAGCCGCCCGCCGCTCATGCCGAGGGGGTGTCCCAGGGCGATCGCCCCGCCGTTGACGTTGACCCTGGCCGGATCGAGCCCCAGCTCGTCGATGCAGACGAGCGACTGGCTCGCGAACGCCTCGTTGAGCTCGATGAGGTCGAGGTCCGCGACATCGATGCCGGCCCGCTCGAGGGCCTTGCGCGACGCCGGGATCGGGCCGACCCCCATGACCGCGGGGTCGACCCCGGCGACTGCGGTCGACACGATCCGGGCGATCGGGGCGAGACCGAGCGCGCGGGCGCGCGCCGCCTCGACGAGCAGGACCGCCGACGCCCCGTCGTTGATTCCGGAGCTGTTCCCGGCGGTCACCGTGCCGCCGTCGGGCCGGAACGCCGGCCGGAGAGCCGCCAGCGCCTCGGCACTCGTGTCGGCCCGCGGATGCTCGTCGCGAGCCACGACGACCGCCGCGCCACGCTTCTGCGGCACCTCGACGGGGACGATCTGGCCGTCGAACCGGCCCGCCTCGATCGCGGCGACCGCCCGCAGCTGGCTCTCGAGCGCGAAGGCATCCTGGCGCTCGCGGCTGACGCCCCAGCGTTCGGCGACGTTCTCGGCGGTCTCCCCCATCGAGTAGGGGTAGTGGCGCTCGGCGAGCCGCGGGTTGACGAACCGCCAGCCGAGGGTCGTGTCCGCCAGCTCGCGCGCACCGCGGTCGTAGGCCGACTCCGCCTTCAGCTGGACGTAGGGCGCCCGCGTCATCGACTCGACACCGCCGCCGATGAACACGTCACCGTCGCCGACGGCGATCGCGTGGGCCGCGGTGTTGATGGCCTGGAGCCCGGACCCGCACAGCCGGTTGACCGTCAGCCCGCCGACCTCGACCGGGAAGTCGGCGAGGAGCAGCGCCATCCGGGCCACGTCGCGGTTGTCCTCGCCGGCCTGGTTGGCGCACCCGAGGATGACGTCCTCGACCAGCGCCGGATCCAGACCGGCCCGGTCGACCACCGCGCGCAGAACGAGCGCGGCCAGGTCGTCGGGCCGGACGCCGGCGAGGGCGCCGCCGTAGCGGCCGATCGGCGTTCGGACGGCCTCGACGATCCACGCCTCGCGGACGGGTCGGCTCGCGTCTCGGGTCACGACGCGATGGTAGCGCCGGGCCGCCCGAGCGGCGGCGATCGCGTGTCAGGGCAGCGCGGCGACGGCAGCCTCCACCCAGTCGGTCTTGGGCGACTTCACGTAGAACAGGACGTCGTCGTGGGCGTACACGGCGGTCGTGCCGGAGATCTCCGTCCACGTCAGCACCTGCTTGCCGCCCATCGTGGCGGTCGTGGCCTTGACGCCGGGCGCGGCGTCGATTGCCTGCTGGAGGGCTGCGAACATCGCCGTCGTGTCGGCGCCCTCGATGCGCACGGCATCGATGAAGAGCGAGCCTTCGTCGGTCGCCCCGGTGGCGCTCGCCACCTGGACGTCGGTCGGGGCCTTCCCCAGCGCCGCGAGGATGGGCGTCAGCTGGCGTCCGACGTTCACCTTCAGATACGTCTCGGGATCGGTCGAGGCGACGGTCATCGTAACGTCGCCGACCGTGGCCGGGATCATCGACGCGAGGTCGGAGCCGGCCGACGCGGACGACGCGGCGCTCGCGGCGGGCGATGCGGACGGGCTACCGGCGGGGGCCGCCGATCCTGCCGGCTCGGATGGGGCGGCCACGGACGGCACCGCCGGGACGCTCGTGGCCGCGGAGGACGCACCGCCGGCGCCGTTGGAGCACGCGGCGACGAGCGCCGCAAGGACGATCACGGGTAGGACGTGGCGGGATCGGGGGGACATGGGACACCTCGACGAACGGTCGCGACCTGGGCGCGGTGAGACGCCCGGTCCGTGAGCGTGCGGGAACAAGCGTCCCGCACGACTCAGCGACGGTGGTCGACGCGTATCGGTTCCGTTGCAGGCGTCGCCCGCCGGGCCGATCCCGGCCTCAGCCCGGCCCGTGGGCCGTGGGTCAGGGCAGCGCGGAGAGCAGCTCCTCGGCGTTCTTCTGGCTGTCCGCCGTGACGATGATGACGCCGTCACCCTTGACGTACGTGTAGTCGAACTTGGTCGGGTCTGCGGTGGCCACGGTCTTCCCGGCGACGGTGACCTCCTGGTAGGTCGTGCCGTCCTTCGCCGCCTGGTCCTTGAAGACCTGCCGGAGCGCGCCCTCGTCCGCGCCCTTGATCCGGATGATGGTCACCGAGCAATGCGCGTCCGCCTGGAGCGGGAAGCCCGCGGCGGCGCTGACGTCATTGACCGTCTTGCCAAGGGCCTGGAGTGCAGCGACGAAGCTCGGGTCCGCCGAGTTCGAGAAGACCTGGGCGCCGGACATGCTGAGCTTCTGGACCTTCTGGCCGCACATCGGGTTCGGGATCAGCGCCTCGAGCTCCTTGTCACTACTCGGGAACGAGAACTGCGAGACGTCGATGCTCGCTTCCGCGCTGGCGGCCGCCTCGCTTGGGGCCGCTTCGCTGGGAGCCGTCGAGCCTTCGGCCACCGACGCGGGCGGTGCCACCGACGCCGTCCCCGAGCTTGCGGCCGCGGAGCCACCGGCCGTGCCGCTGCACCCCGCCAGCGCGATCACGGCGATGACCGCCAAAACCGCGCCGAACTTCCGATCACGCATCGTCGAACCCCTTCCCCAGCCCACGACGGCCGGCGCTGACTCGCACCGGATGGGCGCAGGATAGACCCCGTCCGTCCTACGCGTGTGCAGCCTCGACCAGGGCCGGCGCCGGTTCGAAACGGAGGCCCGCACCGGTATGCGCACGGAGCCGCTCCAGGAGCGCTTCCGGGCCACCGGCACGCTCGACCCACTCGAAGGGACCGACCGGGTGGCCGGCCCCGAGGCGGAGCGCCAGGTCGATGGCGTCCGCGGTCGCGACGCCGTCGCCGAGCGCTCGATACGCCTCGTTCGCGATCGCGAGCCCGATCCGCTCGACCAGCGCCGGGTCGACGGTGTCGACCTGGTCGATGCCGTCGATGGCGGCCCTCTCCGGCGTGCCGCCGTCGTACCGGTAGAAGCCGTTGCCGGTCTTGCGGCCGAGCCGGCCAGCCGCGACGAGGCGCTCCTGGAGGGTCGACGGCCGGAACCGGTCGGCGAGCGGGTCGCCCGCGGCGACGGATGCCACGAACAGGCTGCGGGCGACCGCGAGGTTGACGTCGAGCCCGGTGAGGTCCATCAGCTCGAACGGCCCCATCGGGTAGCCGGCCGTCCGGACGGCCGCGTCGATCGCGGCGACCGAGGTCCCGCCGGCCTCGAGGGCCGCGAGCGGTTCGAGCGTGAACGGCCGGTTGACCCGGTTGACGATGAAGCCGGGCGCGTCGGCACACCGGACGGGCGTGCGGTCCCAGCGCTCCATGAGCGCGGCCGCGCGGTCCGCGATGGCCGCGTCCGTGGCCGGCGCGGCCACGACCTCGACGAGACGCATCACGGGCGCGGGGTTGAAGAAGTGCAGGCCGAGGACGCGTTCGGGACGGGCCGTCGCGGCGCCGATCGCCGCGACAGATAGCGCGCTCGTGTTCGTGGCGAGGATGGTGTCCGGCGCCGCGGCGCGGTCAAGCGCCGCGAACAGCGTCCGCTTGATGTCGAGGTCCTCGACGGCCGCCTCGATGACGACCTGCGAGGTGGCCGCCAGCGCCTCGAGCGAGACCGCTCCCCGCAGGCGCGCGAGCCGCCCATCGGCCCAGTCGTCGATGCCGTCGGCGTCCAGGCCGAGCCGGGCGGCCCGCAACGCCAGCCCGTCGCGCACGCGCGTCCGTGCCCGCTCGAGGGCGGCCTCGTCGAGGTCGTACAGGCGCACCTCGTGACCCGCCTCGACCGCCAGCTGGGCGATGCCCGCCCCCATCGTGCCGGCGCCGACGACCCCCACGGTCCGGATCTCCGGGCCCACGGTCAGACCGGCTTGATGGCTTCGAACGGCTGGCGGCACTCGCGGCAGTAGAAGAGCGACCGGCACTGGGTCGGGCCGAACAGGTTGTCGAGGACCACACGGTCCGAGCCGCAGTACGGACAGCGGATCGCCGCGATCGGCGTCGGTGGCGCGATGCCCGCCGCCGCCAGCGCCGCGAGGCCCGCCGGCGAGATGCGGTCGGAGCTCCACGGGACCGCGAAGTCCGCGACGACCTCGACCGGACGCCCGAAGCGGGCGAGACGCTCGGCGACCGTCGCCCGGATGAGCTCGAGCGCCGGGCAACCGACGAACGTGGGCAGTATCTCGACGCGGATGGCGTCACCCACGGCCACGCCACCGACCATGCCGAGGTCGACGATCGAGACCATCGGGAGCTCGGGATCCATGACGGTCGCGAGCACGCCGCGAACGGCGGCCTCGTCGACCGGGGTGCGGAGCGGCGACGCCGGCCCAGGGCCGAGGCCTGCCCGCGCCCGCGCGATGCCGACCTGGGTGCCGTACTCGCTCACCAGGTCGCCCCGGGGTCCGCGGCGCGGACCGACGTGAACTCCGACCACAACCACTCGAACGGCGCTCCGTGGCCCTCGCGACCGTCGGCCGGTGCGGCGACCTCGGGCATCGGCAGGTCGAGGGCCAGCAGCGTCGGCCCGATCGCCTCGCGCCAGCAGGTCTCCTGGTCGCGCATCGACGAGGCGAGGATGCCCGCCTCGAGCAGGGCGGGTTCGCCGGGGAGTGGCGTGAAGACCGTCGCCGCGTCGGGAGCGAGCGTCGCCAGCGCTTCCATGAGACGGCGTCGCGGCTCGCCGTCGGCGCGGGCCAGCCGGTCGAACCAGATCGCGATGTGCATCCGGTGGTAGCGCTCCTCGCGCTGGAGCTTGCCGACCAGATCCGCGAGCGGCGACCACGTGCCGCCCGCCAGCGCCTCGAGCCGGATCGCGTCGGCGGTCTCGTACAGGTAGCGCCGCACGATCGTCATCGCCCAATCGCCACGACCGTGGTCGAGCAGGCGGGCGTGGCGGTAGGCCTCGGGCGGGCGGTCGTAGGCGATGGCGTCCACGTCGGTGCCGCTCAGCTCGGCCAGCAGGCCGTACAGGGCCGCGGCGTGCCCGAGCTCGTCCTGGGCGAGCGAGCTCATCGCCACGTCCTCCTCGAGGAGCGGCGCGATCCCGGTCCATTCCGAGTCGCTGAAGCCGATCACGAACTCGTCGTCGGCCATCGCGAGCAGGAGCGATTCGATGCCGGTGGCGGGCGGCGCCGCGATCGTCACTTCGACCGTGCCTTCGGCTTGGCCTGGCCGGCCGCCTCGCGGGCCGCGGCGAGCTTGTCGCGCATCACGTACCCGCCCGGCTTCTTGAAGGAGCGGTCGAGCGGCGGCTGGAGCAGGTCCGGATCGTCGAGGTCGACCACGTCCGCGCGGCGGACGACCCACAGGCGGACGCTCTCCTGGCGACGACCGAAGAGCTCCCGTGCGTAGTGCGCCGCGAGCTCGGCGTCGGGCGCCATGACGCTCCCGCCGTGGCGCATGGGGTCGCCCTCACGCTCCTGGCGGAAGACCTCCCACGGCTCGAGCGGCGGGCTCACGCGACGGCCAGGGCGCTGAGGATGGCGTCGCGGACCCAGCGCGTCGCCTCGCGCGCGTCGCGCCGGAAGTCGAGGCGTGCCTGCGACATCGGGCCGTGGTTCGTTACGACGGTCCGCAACTCCGCCCAGTCCGGGTCGGCGTAGCGCCATTCGCGCGCCGCCTCGTCCCAGGCCAACGACTCGTCCGGGATGACGAGCCCGAGCTCGCGGATCCGCGGCACGTAGATCGTCAGGAACTCCTGGCGCAGCTCCTCGGAGGTCTTGGCCTTGATCCGCCAGTACAGGTCGCGATCCGCCTCGCGCGGCGAGCGCGGCCCGTGCATCTGCATGAGCGGCCCCCACCAACGGTCGAGCGCGTCCTGGATGTCGGCCCGCTGGCGGGCGGTGCCCGTCGCCATCGTCACCACGACGTCGCGCCCGTGCATGATGTGGACCGACTCCTCCCAGCAGATCTTGCGCATCGTCCGGGCGTACGGCGCGTAGGACGAGTCCCGCAGCGCCTGCTGGGCGACGATCGCGGCGGCGTCCACCAGCCAGGCGATCATCCCGACATCGGCCCAGCCGACCGTCGGGTAGTGGAAGACGTTGTGGAACTTCGTCTTGCCAGCGAGCAGGTCGTCGAACATGGCCTCGCGGGGCTTGCCGAGGTCCTCGGCGACGCGATAGAGCAGCTGCGCGTGCCCGACCTCGTCCTGGACCTTGGCGGTCAGCGCGAGCTTCCGGCGCAGGGTCGGCGCCCGCATCAGCCACTCGCGCTCCGGGAGGACGCCCATGAGCTCGCTGTTGGCGTGCATCTCCACGAACCGGAGCACGGCCGTCCGGTACTCGTCGGGCATCCAGTCGGTGGCCTCGACCTTGCCGCCGCCGACGACATGCGCCTCGAACAGCGCAAACCGCTCGTCGTGCGGGAGATCGTCGTTCGAGGCCGGCCTCGTGCGCTCGCGCGGGTCGAGGATCGGCTCGAGCGCCAGCGGGTCGGTCATCGGTCGGGCACCGTGGCGCCGACCGATTCGAGCGCGAGCCGGGCGTACAGGTCGGCGATCTCGGTCGGGCCGAGGCGGCCCGTCGGGCTGTACCAGAGGACGAGGCCGTTGAGCGCGGTCAGGATGAAGGCCGCGGCGGCGGCCGGGTCGACGGCCGTGAACACCCCTGCCGCGACACCGTCCTCGATGACCGTGCGGAACCGGGCCTCGTACGCGTCGCGTCGCGCGGCGATGGCGGCCCGGCGTTCCTTGGCGAGCGCCCGCCACTCGTGGACGAACACGCTCGCCCGCTGGATGTCCTCGGTCACGACGCCGACGTGGGCGCGCACGAGCCGGTCGAGGATCCCGGCGGGGCCGGCGGAGGATCCCGGCGTGGTCGCGGCCGTCTCCACGCCGTCGAGGGCGGCATCCGCGGCGGCTTCGAACCGGCCGGCGGTGCGGTCCACGATCGACCAGAGCACAGCCTCCTTCGAGGCGACGTGCGCGTACAGGCTGGCGCCCTGGATATCGAGGGCGCGCGCGATGTCGCGCACGCTCGTCCCCGAGTAGCCGCGCTCATGGAAGAGCGAGCTGGCCGCCTCTTCGATTTCGCGCTGTCGCAGTGTCTCGACCACCGGCTCCGGCCGCCTCCTAACGAACGCTTGTTAGGAGGGACCCTACGACATCCGATGGCCGGCGGGCAAGAGGGTCGCGGTCCGGTGGTCGAGGCGGTCAGTCCCCGGTGAACCGGGGTGGGCGCTTCTCGAGGAAGGCTGCCATCCCCTCGGCGTGGTCCCGGCTCGCCCCGAGGACGCCTTGGCGATGCGCCTCGTCGTCGAGGGCGCGCTCGAGGTCCGTCGACCAGGCGCGATCCAGGGCTCGCTTCGTCGATGCGAGCGCGGCCGGGGCCATGGCTGCGAGGCGCGCCGCCATCTCCCGCGCCTCGGTCGCGAGCGTCTCGCCCGGCACGACCGTCGCGACGATCCCGAAGCGCTCCGCATCCGCGGCGGACAGCGTGGTGCCCAGCATGGCCAGCTCCGCGGCCTTCGAGGCGCCGACGAGCCGCGGAAGGAACCATGTCGCGCCGCTGTCGGGCACGAGGCCGATCCGACCGAAGGCGAGCACGAAGCTGGCCTCGCTCGCGGCGATCCGGAGGTCGCAGGCGAAGGCCAGCGAGGCACCCGCACCCGCCGCGACCCCGTTGATCGCCCCGACGATCGGCCGGTCGAGGCCGCGCATCGCCCGGATGATCGGGTTGTAGCGCTCGCGCAGCTCGACCGCGAGCGGCGCCGCGTCGGGTTCGAGCCGCTCCTTGAGGTCCTGGCCGGCGCAGAAGGCGCGGCCCGCCCCGGTGAGGATGACGACCCGGATCGACCGGTCGCGCCCGACGAGCCCGAATGCTCGTAGCAGCTCGCCCTTCATCGCGACCGTCAGCGCGTTGAGCGCGGCCGGCCGGTCGAGCGTGATGGTCGCGATCGCCTCGTCGGTCTCGAACCGGATGGACTCGAACGCCGGCGCCGGTGCCCCGGACGGCGTCATCAAGCCGGGGGCCGGCTCACGTCGAATTCGACGAGGCGGCCGTCCACGAGCTCGAAGACGCGCCGGTCGACCGGCTCATCCGCCCCGCCGGACTGCTCGACGATGAACTCGGCGAACAGGGCGGCGAAGTCCGCATCGTCCGGATGGAGCGACGCGGCCGTCAGGAGGTGCCGCTCCGGGAGCCCGATCAGGATCCGGCCGTACGGGGCCAGCTCCGTCGTGAGGTGCGCGACGACGTCGGGGAGCAGGATGCGGGCGGCGTCCCACCCATCGCCGGTGTCCGAGCTGACGAGCCGGCGCGTGCCGGAGATCTCGTCGGTCCACGGCGCCGAAGCCGACCAGCGCGCGAGGTTCTGCATGGCGGCGTCCTGGATCTCGGCCGCGCCGATCCCCCACGACAGCAGGTGATCGCCGTTGACCACGATGTCGTAGGCGCCCGCATCGATGGTGTAGACGACGGGGAGCCCGGCCGGCCCGCTGTCGAGGAGCGGCTGGGCGTGGCTCATGGTCCCCTGCGCGGCGAGTGCGTCACGGTCCAGCGACGCGAGGTCGAGACCCTGCGTCCCGACGGGCCGGAACCCCGGATAGATGAGGTCATGGGCGCGCGCCCAGTCGTGCTCAGGCGAGTCCATGGCGGACGACGTGGATTCGGGGGCGGGCGTATGGCCGCTGACGGGCGAGGTGCTGTCGATTGGCGCGAGGTAGTCGGGCGCGGTGTCACGGATGACGGCCAGCGGCTCGTCGGAGAGATCGCGCCCGACATCGCTACCTCCGGGTGTGTCGCGCTCCATCGGATCCTCCTCGCGTCCCCGCGCTGTCAGCGTCCGGCCCAGACCGGCGCGCGCTTGTTGGTGAATGCGCTCATGCCCTCGGCCTGGTCCTCGGTGTCGAACAATCCGAAGAACGCCTCACGTTCCGCGGCGAGCCCCTCGCTCAGGGGCCGCTCGGCGGCGTCGCGGATCGCCCGCTTGGCCGCGCAGACCGCCAGTGGCGGCATCGATGCGATCCGGCCCGCGAGCTCGAGCGCGGCGTCGAGCGTCGCCTCCGCGGGCACGACCGTCGTCACGAGACCGGCTGCCTCGGCTTCGCTCGCCGACATCGACCGTCCCGTCAGAATCAGCTCCATCGCGCGGGCCTGGCCGATCGCGCGGGTCAGGCGCTGGGTGCCACCCGCGCCAGGCATCACGCCGATCCGGATCTCCGGCTGCCCGAAGGTCGCATCGTCGCCCGCCACGATCATGTCGCACGCCATCGCGAGCTCGCAGCCCCCGCCGAGCGCGAACCCACGCACCGCGGCGACGAGCGGGGTCGCGATGGCCGACAGCCGGTCCCACGCGCCGAACCGCCCGCCATCACGCAGCGAGGCAGCGCTCTGGGTCGCGAGCTCCTTGATGTCGGCCCCGGCCGCGAAGGCGCGGGAGCCCGCGCCCGTGAGCACGATGGCGCGGCACGAGGGATCGCGGTCGAGCCCCTCCAGCGTGCCGGCGAGCGCGTCGAGCAGGTCGAAATCGAGCGCGTTGAGGGCATCGGGACGGTCGATCGTCACGAGGGCGACGCCGTCGACCGTGCGGGCCGGCGCGGCGGACCGCGGGGCGGGCGCCGGGAACACGGTGCGCACGTGGGGATCGCTCGCGGTCGTCGGGGCGGCGTCGGTCACTCGGCTCCTTCGGGTGTCGTGGTGACAGTATCCACGCTCGCGGAAGCCGCCACGTCCGATTCCGGTGCGTCCTCGAGGATCAGGAGCGTGCTGAGACCCGGCGCGATCTCGCGCAGGTTCCGGCCCGCGGCACGCATCGCGTCGGACGCGAGGCCCGCGTCGAGGGCGGCCCGGTCGTCGAAGCGCATCGCGGTGATCAGCACGAGCTCCGTCTCGCCGCCGAGCGCGCCGATGACTCGCTGGACATGGGTCGAGCGGAGGCCGGGTGTCCCGGCGACCAGGGGCAGATGCTCCGTGGCATATCGCCGCTCGAACTCGGCGAGGGCGTCGGGCCCGCCCTCCGGTCGACGGTAGAGCGCCAGCAGCGTGGTCATCGGTCGGCCTCCTCTCGGTAGAAGTCGGTCAGCGCGGCAGCGAAGACCTCGGGTCGCTTCGTCGTGAGCTCGTGGCCGCTCCCGGGCGCGACGAGCAGTCGTGCGTCGGGCAGCTGGCGGGCCAGCTCCCAGGCGTGGCTGACCGGGACGAAGGGGTCGCGGTCGCCGCACGCCACGAGGGCCGGGACCTCGATCCCCCGCAGCTGGACCGGCGTGAGCAGCGACTGCTCGTCGATGTCGGCGACGATCGCCGGCAGGAGGCGCCGCCACGCGTCCTCGCCCTGGACCGCATCGTGACGGGCGACCAGGTCGGCCGCCCACGCGGGATCCTCGCGGGCGATGCGGTCCGGGTCCATCAGCCGCCTCGCGACGCTGGCTCGCGGCTCCCGGGCCGTGCTGATCCCGACGACCACGAGCGTCTCCAGCCGGGCGGGATAGCGTGCGGCGAAGTGCAGCGCCGTCATCGCGCCCATCGAGAACGCGAGCAGGTCGAAGGTGTCGATCGCCAGGCCGTCGACGAAGGCGTGCAGGTCCTCGACCATGTCCGCCGTCGTGAACCCGTCGCGGACGTCCCAGCGCGTCGCGCCGTGACCACGCGCGTCCGGCAGGTACACGCGGAACCTGGTCGCGAGGCGGTCGAGGTGCGGCGCCATGTGGCTGCGCCGCGAGAGCGACGCGCCGTGGAGGACCACGAGCGGCGGCCCGAGGCCGACGGCGTCGTAGCCGATCTGGAGGCCGTTCGCGAGGATCGTCGGCATCGCCGACGATGCTACCGCTCCGACTTGCCCTCGACGTCGGACTCGGTGCCTCGTTCGATGCGCAGGTACCGGCGACGGTAGTAGAGCAGCGGCATCGGGTGGTGGAGCTCGTTCTCGAGCGAGTCGACGCGCCCGATGAAGAGGTCGTGATCGCCGGCCGAGAACGTCTCGACGACCGAGCACTCGAGCGTCGCGATGGCGCCGTCGAGAAGTGGGAGCCCGGTGGGGCCCGGGTGCCAGGCCGCGCCGCAGAACGCGTCGCGACCCGGTTCCACGGCCGCGCCGGCGAAGCAGTCCGAGAGGGCCTGTTGCTCCTCGGACAGGATGTTGACCGCGTAGCGGCCCGCGGCCCGGACGATCGGCGTGAGGAACCGGCGGCGATCCAGCGCGACCATGACCAGCGGCGGCTCCAGCGAGACCGAGCTGAGCGCGTTGACGGTGATGCCGAACGGTCGCTCGCCATCGAGCGCCGACACGACCGTGACGCCCGTCACGAAGTGGCCCATGACGCGACGGAAGGTGTCGGACCCGATGACCGGCGGGCTGGTAGCACTCACCGGCGCAGTCTAGGGCAGGTCCGGCCGAAGGCCCCGCCCGACGGCATACTCGCGGGCATGCTCCGCGTCCGTGCAACAGATCCTCGGCTGGCACGTCCGGATGGCATGAGTGACGCGGAGTCCGACACGGTGACGGCCACGCTCCCGGTCGGCGACTCGAGGCCGCATGCGCGAGACCGCGCGGACCAGATCCGGCGGCACACCCTCGAGCTCTACGACGCCCACCATCGCGAGCTCTCGACCTTCGTCCGCGCCATCGAGCGCGACGCCGAGACCGCCCAGGACATCGTGTCCGAGACGTTCGTGCGGCTCATCGACGAGCTGGGCCGTGGCCGGGTCCCGGACCAGCCGCGCGCCTGGCTGCACCGGGTCGCCGCCAATCTCGTCATCGACGGCGGCCGGCGACGGACCGTCGCCACGCGCTTCCTGGCGCGGCTCGCCGACCGCCGGACCGAACCGCCGCTCGACGAGGCGGTCCTGCACGGCGAGACCCGGCGCGAGGTGCAGGAGGCGCTGGCCGATCTCCCCGTCGACGCCCGGACGGCGCTCATGCTCGCGGCGCACGGCTTCAGCGGCCGCGAGATCGCGGCGGCCCTCGGTCGCTCGGAGCTGGCCACCCGCTCCCTGATCTGCCGTGCCCGGCTTCGGCTTCGCGAACGGCTCGAGACGCCGGAGGTGCCCTCGTGATCGACCACGTCAGCGCCCGGCGCCTCGCCGCCACGGCCATCGACGGCGAGCTGGCACCCGCGGAGGCGGGCGACCTCCAGACGCATCTGGCGGGCTGCCCCGAGTGCCGGACCGTGGCCGAAGCGCTGCGCCGCGACGCGACATCGCTCGAGCAGCTCGACCTCGGGCCGGTCCCGATCGCGGTCAGGGCACACGTGGCCATCGCGGCCGAGGAGCGGTCGCGCGGCAGCCACGTCGGTCGCTGGGTCGGGCTGATCGCCATCGGTGCCTTGCTGATCGTCGCGCTCGGCGGCGGAGCACTCGGCGCCGGGAGCTCGGGCGTCCCGCCGACGGAGCAGCCCGGGAACGCGGTCCAGTGGCAGACCGACGTCGTGGCGCTCCAGGCGGCCGACTTCGCGATGCTCGCCGGCGGCCAGGTCTTCACGGCGCAGGTGCCGAAGCTCGACGTCCATTCGGATCCTGGCGACGCGCACTACCGCACGCTCGAGCTCACCTGGATGGAGCACGGCGTGGAGCAGCGGCTCAACCTCTACTTCGGCGGCGACGACACGTCGTGGTGGGTCGACGAGATCCGGACCTACAACGGCAAGGCCCAGGCGGAGTGGCTCTACGCGAGGGGACCGTTCTTCCGGTCGCCGATCGGGATGCCCTGGTCAGGCGACATCGACATCGAGATGCGCGATATCGACGGGGTCGGCGGCACGCCCGCCCGGCTCCACCTGCGGGACGCGATCCTCCAGACGACGGCATCGGATCTCGTGAACCGTGGCCCTGGTGACACGACCGGGCTCGCGGAGGACGCTCGACCATTCGACGCCGGCCAGCCGCTCCACTGCTCGGGCATCCTCCAGATGACGCCCAAGGACGCCGAGCGAGTGCTCCTCGGCCTGGGGTACCGCGTCAGCTGGCGCTACTACACGCGAAAGGACTTCGTCGAGTTGCGGAAGGACCCACCGGACGGGACCATGATCATCGACGAGGGTCCGTTCGTCGGCACCGAGGGCCAGCTGCTCATCGCCGTCGACGAACTCGCGGACGCCAACACCTTTCCGCCGGTCCCCTTCCCCGACGACTGCCCGAAAGCCGACCCGAATAGCCCGGTCCTGGTGCCGGTCGCGACGACGACGCCGACGCCGGCGGCCCCCTGACCGTCCTGAAGGTCTGGACCGGTGATCCGGCCGTCAGGTGCGGGGCTTGCAGATGCCTGGCGGTTCGCCCTGGACGGTCGGCGAGCCCGATGGCGCCCAGGCCCAGCGATAGACGTCGGCAAGGTCCTCGTCCCGTCCGAGCACCCCGACGTAGGTCGATCCGCACGTGACCCGCACGTTCGCCGTGCCGTTCTCATCCAGGAAACAACCAGTTCGGGCGACCGCCCATGGGCCGGACGCACCGAACCGGACGCTGTCCGCCGCGGTCGCGCTCGCCCCATCGCCGGACATCCAGGGGGCATCGCCGACGGTTCCGCCCAGACAGTCTCCGGTCGCGGGGTCGACGCCGTAGGACGCCAGCCGCTCCAGGTAGGTCGTTACCGCGTCGCCTGGCCCCTCGAATTGATACGCCCCGACGCGGACGGCGACCGCGGCATTGACGTGGCACTCGACGCCGGCGAGGGCGCGAGGCGGGAGCTTCGTCCGTCTCGGTGCGCAGTCGACCGCAGCGTCATCGCGCAACCCCGCCACCAGGGCCACTTCATCCGCGGATAGCGCCGGCGTCGACGCCCGGACATTCGGGTCATCGATCCACGGGGAGCCATCGTGGTCCGCGGCGGCGACCCAGCCGTGGTGCGGCCAACCGATCGCCTGCACCAGGTACCAGTCGTAGTCGTCGGCGGTGACCGGACCCTCGATGATGCGCAGACGGGTCCCACGCCCGAGCAGGGGTTCGAGCTTGGCGGACGTCGCGTCGTCGACCGTCGGGGCCGTCCGCACCCGAAGATCGTCGACCAGGATCTCGACGATCGTGTCGGCGGCGAATACGTTCGGCCCGGGCGTCGCCTCACCGGGCTCGATGGCGGTGGGACCGGGCGGCACCACGCTGAGGTTCGTCTCGTCCCTGTGCCGCAACAGCTCGGAGCCGACGGCGATCGTCCCGAGCGCGAGCAGGGCCAGCAGCGCCGCCAGCGCGACGACCCGCAACGTCGGGGCCGGGCGCGCCCCGCCCCGCCCGATCCGAACGGCGATCCGGTCGACCCGGGCCTGGGCCAGAAGGTGCGGTGGCAACTGGGCGATGGCGCGCTGATCGCCTTGCAGCCCTGCGACCCGCCGTCCACACGACCGGCACCCGCGTAGATGACCGGCGAGGCTCTCGTGTTCGGCCGGCGTGAGTTCGAAGTCGATGGCCGCCGCAGCGAGCTCGAGGAATTCGTCGTGACCTGTCGTCATCGAACCTCCCTCCGCTGCTCGAGTTCGAGGCGGACGCGCACGCGGGCTCGTGACAGGAGGGTCCGCGTGGCGGCGTGGCTGCGACCGATGGCGCTCGCGATCTCCTCGCCACTGAAGCCGTTCGCCGACAACAGCAGGGCCGTCCGGTCGTCCGCCGGGAGGCTGGCCATCACGGCATCCAGGTTCGCGACCCATTCCCGCCCGATCAGCTCGGACTCGGGGGAGGCGACCACCAGCGTGGCCGTGCGGCCATGGCGGCTCATCCAGTCGAGGGCGGTTCGTCGTCGCCGGCTCCGGCTGATGGCGAGATTGGTGGCCACGTGGTACAGCCAGGCACGAACATTGTCGGGCCCACGATCCGCGTCGACCTCCCGATACAGGCGCAGGAACGCCTCCTGCATCAGGTCTTCCGCCGCGGCCTCGTCCCTGGTCGAGCGACACAGGAAGCTGAACAACTCGACGTGATACTGCTCGAACGCCGCGGTGACCACGGCATGCTGGCGGCGCACGCTCGTGGCGGCGACGGCCTCGACATCGACAGGGCTGGGCTTCATCGGGTCCGGCACCCACTGGGTCGAACGCGGGAACGTGGTGACCGTGTGTGGCCCGCTGGAACGTCTCGCTGCAGGGTATCCCTGGCCGTGGTGCAACACCATGGGGGTTGGCTCACGTCGTCGGCACGAGGCGGATGAGCGTCCCGAAGATCGCGATCCTCCCGGCGGCCGCCCCTCGACCATACCGACCATCGCCGTACGCCCAGAACACCGACCCGTCGGCGAGTCGCTCGGCGCGCTCGCGAAGACCGATCCCGTTGACGACCCCGCCGATATTGCTCGCCCGCCATCGTCTCGGCGAGACCGACGCCGGGATCCGCCAGGTCGCTCCCTCATCCGACGAGATCGAGTACGCGTTCCCGACCGTGGCTCCCGAGCGCACGTCATCGACCGTGTGGAAGGTCACGAGGACATAGCCGGGGCCGGCCACGACGTTCGGCTGGATGCTGGACTGTCGATGCCCGTGTCGATCCGGTGCCGGGGGCAGCCGCGAGAACGACCACGTCACGCCGTGATCGTCGCTATGACCGAGGCGGATCGAGCCGCGTGGGCCGCCACCTGAAGCCGTGGCATAGGCGGCGATCGCGAGGAAGAGCCGGCCCGTGACCGGATCGATGTCAAAGCCGTGGAGCCACACCGGGTCCGGACGGATATTCCCGCCCGTGCCTGGTGCGCTGGCACCGCTCGTCGTGAACGCGTTCTCCCGCACCGTGGTCGCGATCCGGGACGGTCCACGGGCGAACCGCTTCGACGCGCGATCGAAGCGGACCCGGGCCACAGCCAGGCCAAGGCGCCCGACGTTCCCCGGTCCCCCCTTGGCGAAGATCCGCGTGCGATCCCAGCGCCGAAGGTCCACCTGGTACCACGTGGCGTACACGGCACCGTCGGGCGCCGTCCGCAGGCGATAGCCGATGCGCCACCAGTCTCCGAAGCCGCGCGGCGATGGCGCCGGCGGGATCTCGGTCGAGCGCCACGTCCGGCCGAAGTCCGCCGACGCGAGGAGCCGGAAACCCGGGCCGCGTGCGTGACCGCCTAGCCAGTTGTAGGCGACGTACACCGCACCGAAATTCGGGCTGTCGGGGTCGCGATCGGTCGCGATGTCCGGGAATCCACCGACCCATGGCGGCGTGCGTCGCTCGACCCGGAGCTTCGACCAGGTGGCGCCCTCGTCGTCGCTGTACGACGTCGACAGGCTGTACCGCCCCGCGCCGCAGCCGGGCGAGGTCATGTCGGCCCAATAGAGGCGACTGCCTCCATCGGGCAACGGGCCCCAGGCGATCGCCGCATGGAAGTCCAGACCGCGACCCGAGTGGGCGCCTGGACTCGCCTTGGTCGATCGCCACGTTCGCCCGCCGTCGTGCGAGATGCGGACGGTCGGGTTGATCCGGCACGCCGTCCCGGACCCGCGGTGCTGGTAGACGACGGCGATCCGCCGCGGGTCGGTCGGGTGCGTCGCGACGACGGGCTCCCAGGCTCGATCGTCGATCGACGTCGGGACGTGACTGACCCGGGACTCACGCACGGCCTCGTCGACGGCCGCCGCCGGGGGATCTTCGGAAACACCGGCCGCGATGGTCGGCGAGGGAGCGGGCGACCATGTCGGGGCGGCGGAGATCCGTCCCGCCGACGGCTCGTCGCGCGGCGAAGGTACGGGGCTGGCGATCGAGACCGCCTCGGCCTGAGCCGCCGGAGCCGCAGCTGGTGTCGCAGGCGTCGAGGTCGGCGAACAGCCGAGGCATGCCAGCGCCACGGAGGCTCGCATCAGACGACCCAGCGTCGCCCGTCGAGTGGTCTGCCTCACGGCCCTATCCCGGACCGATCGTCGGGAGCACGGCGTCGAGGTCGTCGGCGATCGAGACGACGAACGTGGCGGTCAGGTGGTGATGGTCCCGATAGACCAGCTTCTTGCCGATGATCGGCGGACATGGGTCGGTCGGGCAGATGACGTCCGACATGTCCACCAGGGTCGCCGTGGTGCGCTTGACCGCTTCCTTCTCGCGACGCCGGTTTCGCCAACCGAACGCGTCTGCACGGCTCGTCGTACAACGCTCGATCGCATCACGATGCATGGCGAGACATGCAGGCACGTCGTAGTCGGATCGCGGCGTGTCAACCATGATCGCGATCTCGCCCGGGACCCGTTTGATGAGGCGGGCCATGGCGTCGCCCTGGCGCTTCGGATCCTCGTCGCGGTCGGCGACGACCGGGAACCAGCGGTCGGAGGCGATCACGACGAGGTCGGGCTGCAGCTTGGCGAGCCGGTCGACCACGTTGTCTCGCCACGCGGCGCACTCTGTGTACTCGCGCTTCAGATACGGCGACCAGATCGGCAGGTCGACGAATGCGCAGCTGAACTTGGTGAACGGGACGAGCCGCCATCCATGCCGCTTCGCGAGCACCTCGAAGGCGGGGAACCAATGCGCGGCATGCGAGTCGCCGACGAGGGCCACCGTCAACGCACCGTGCGGGTCGCCGTAGGTGCATCTCGGGGGTCGGGATCCGGCCAGCGAGAGTCCGCAACCATCGCCGATCAGTCGGTCGTCGTCGGTTCGGGCGTTGGTGAGCGCGGGGGCCAGTCCAGCCGGCACATGCCCGCTGGTGCGTGGCTTGGGAGCCGGCTTCGCAGCGGGACGAGGGCCCCCGTCGGGCGGCACGAGCGGCGTCGCGGAGGCGGTCGGCGACGACGATGGCGGCCGATCGGTCGCGCTCGGCGGGTCCGCATCACTGGACGCATCGATGATCGACACCCCGGTCCCATCGGTCGCCGGACTCAGGTCCGTCGCATCACCCTCGTCGCTGGTCGCGGCTCGAAGGTCGCCCGCCGCGACGGCCCCGATCGACATCGATCCGATCGTGAGGACCAGCAGGACCGCGCCCCCGAGCGCGAACCTGCGGGCGACCACCCGCTGGGTCACGTGACCACGACGGAAAGGCTCCTCCACGAGCAGCCAAGTCGCACCGGCGAGGACGACGGCCAGCGCGACCAGGCCGAGCCGGATCGGCAGGTCGGCGCCGACCGATCCGTCCTCCGAGCTCGTCAGTCCCATGGCGACCGGGGCGAGCACGAGGATCGGCCAATGCCAGAGATACAGGGAGAACGAGATCCTGCCGAGCCAGCGCAGCGGCAGGCGTCCAAGCACCGTCGAGCCGGGGGATCCGGCCCGACCGCCAGATCCGATGATCGCCAGGGCCCCGATCGCGGGCAGCAGGGCCGCGAGACCCGGGTACGGCGTCGCCGGACCGATCACGACGAGAGCACAGATGAGCAGTACGACTCCGAGCCAGCCCACCGGGGCTGCGGCGCGGCGGACCCTCCATCCGACCACCGGGATCGCGAGCGCGAGGATGCCGCCCGCAGCCAGCTCCCAGGCTCGTGTCGGCAGCATGTAGTACGCCCACGGCTGCGAGACATCCGTCAGCGCGACGCTCGCGGCGAACGAGGCGAGCACGATGGCGCCCATCACGGCGGCCATCGCCGCACGAGGTCGTCCCGACCGGGACGCCACGAGCAGCAGGCACGGCCACAGCAGGTAGAACTGCTCCTCGACGCCAAGCGACCAGTAGTGCAGCAGCGGCGACGGGTCCATGGGGGCGAAGTAGTCCGTGGCTCCGAGGGCGAAACGCACGTTGGCGAGCGACAGGCCGGCGGCCAGGCCATCGTCCGCGATGCGCGGTAGATCAAGGGGCGACACCAGCAGCGCGGCGGCGGCCAGCGTGCTGACCAGGACGAACAGGGCGGCGGGCAGGATCCGTCGGATGCGTCGGGCATAGAAGGCGCCGAGGTGGATCCGACCGGTGCGCTCGTGGTCGCCGACGAGCAGCCCGGTGATCAGGAACCCTGAGAGGACGAAGAAGACGTCGACACCGATGAAGCCGGCCCCGGCGCCTGGTATCCCGGCGTGACAGAGGAGGACCAGCAGGATGGCCATCCCCCGCAACCCCTCGAGGTCCGGCCGAAACGCAGTGTCGTCGGATCGTTGCACCGTGGGCACGGCAACCTTCCCGCGACCGCCGCGACCGATTCCCGATGATGAGAGCGACGATCCGCCTTGGGACGCCCCGGGGCATCAGATGTTTCAGCCGATCCGTCGAGGGACGACGCGCTGCCGACACGACCCGTGTCCTGGAAGGCCGCGCCGCTATCCTCGGCCGCATGATCACGCAGCGGCCGGCGAGGGACATCGACGACCTGCGTCGGGCCGAGTCCATCCTGACTCGCGCCTGGCTGGATGCTGCCCCGTTCGTGGCGTCCCACCTGGCCGATCTCGAGTGGTGGTACGCCTCGTCAGCGCCGGATGCCTTGGCCGAGCACCTCCGGCTGTGGGACCTCGACGGGTCGGCGGCCGCGTGGAGCTGGTCCCACGGCGAGCAGGTCCACTGGGAGGTCTGGACCGGGGACCCGGCCGACGAAGGCCCGGTCCTCGAGGCGATCCTGCACTCGGCCATCCATGCCGCGCGCGGCCCGCTCCGGGTCTGGGCGCCGGAGGACGATCCGGCGACGCTCGCGATCCTCGATCGGCTCGGGTTCCATGCCGCGGAGCGACGCCTGTCCCAGTTCCAGCGGCGGGTCGACGACGACACGCCGATCGGCGCAGCCGGCATCCCCGACGGCTACCGGATCCGCCACGTCGGCGGTCCCACGCAGCTGCCGGACCGCGTCGAGGTCCATCGAGCGGCGTTCGCCCCGTCCCTGCTGACCGTCGAGAAGTACGAGCGCCTCGCGTCGCTGCCCCACTACCGGTTCGAGGACGACCTCGTGGTCGAGGCGCCCGACGGCTCGATCGCCGCCTTCGCGATGGCGTGGTGGGACCCGGTGGCTCGGGTCGGCGAGTTCGAGCCGGTCGGCACCCACCCCGATCACCAGCGGCGCGGTCTCGGGCGGGCGCTGCTCGAGCACGGGCTCCGTCGCTACCGCGACCACGGCGCCGGCATCGTGCAGGTCTACTCGAACAGCGACAACGCCGCCTCCGAGGGCCTCTACCAGGCCGTCGGGTTCCACCGGCGTCGCCACCGACGCCACTTCGAACGGCCATCGGGCGGCGATGTACGATCGGTGACATGACGGACACGACGAGCGCGGGCACACGGATCGAACGCGATTCGATGGGCGAGATGGAGGTCCCGGCCGACGCGCTCTACGGGGCCTCCACGCAGCGCGCCGTGCTGAACTTCCCCATCTCCGGCCAGCGCTTCCCGCGCGGGTTCATCCGCGCGCTCGCGCTCATCAAGCTCGCCGCCGCCGAGACGAACCTCGAGCTCGGCCTCCTGACGCCCGAGGTCGCCGCGGCCATCGCCGACGCGTCGCGCGCGGTCGCCGACGGCGCCCACGATGACCAGTTCCCGATCGACATCTACCAGACGGGCTCGGGGACCTCGACGAACACGAACATGAACGAGGTGGTCGCCCACCTCGCCACCGCGCGACTCGGCGGCGACCGCAAGGTCCACCCGAACGACGACGTCAACCGCTGCCAGAGCTCCAACGACGTCATCCCGACGGCCCTCCAGCTCGCGGCGGCCATGGGCATCGAGGAGGACCTCCTCCCAGCGCTCGAACGCCTGCACACCGCGCTCGTCGCCCAGGAACAGGCGCTCTGGCCGGTGGTCAAGACCGGTCGGACGCACCTCCAGGACGCGACGCCGATCCGCCTCGGACAGGAGTTTCGCGGCTATGCCGGCCAGGTCGAGGAGGCCCTCCGGCGGGCTCGCACGGCGCAGGCCGAGCTGCTCGCGGTGCCCCTCGGCGGGACCGCCGTGGGGACCGGGATCAACGCCCACCCCGAGTACGCCTTCCGGACCTGCGCCCGGCTCTCGAGCCTGACCGGGCTCGCCGTCCGCGAGACGCCCAACCACTTCCACGCCCAGGCGACGCTCGACGCGGCCATCGCGGCGCACGGAGCGCTTCGCGCGATCGCGCTCAGCCTCTGGAAGATCGGGAGCGACCTGCGGCTCATGGGGATGGGACCGCGAGCCGGCATCGCCGAGATCTCGCTGCCGGAGACGCAGCCGGGCTCCTCGATCATGCCGGGCAAGGTGAACCCGGTGATCATCGAGTCGCTGACGATGGTCGTGGCCCGCGTGGTCGGCAACGACGCGACCGTGGCGTTCGCCCAGACCGGCTCGTTCCTGGAACTCAACGTCATGCTGCCGGTCACCGCGCTCGCGCTCCTCGAGACGATCGACCTCCTCGCCGCCGCGACGTCGAACTTCAGCGCCCGCTGCGTCGAGGGGCTCGTCGCGACGGACCGGGGACCGCAGCTCGTCGAGCAGGGGCTGATGCTCGCGACCGCGCTGGCGCCGGTCCTCGGCTACGACGAGGCGGGCAAGCTCGCGAAGGACGCGTTCGCGTCGGGCCGGACGATCCGCGAGCTCGCGCTCGAGCGGGGCATGGACCCGGCCGAGCTGGATCGGCTTCTCGACCCGGCCGCGATGACCGAACCGGGTCTCGGGGGAGGCCCCGGCGGAGGCTGACGGATCGCGCCGGCTCGCCGGCCGGGCCGAGCCGGCAGGCGGACGAGGCCGCGCCGCCACGATGCCCTATCGCGCCAGGCCGGCGGGGCCGATCCGTGTCGATCGCTGCACGAGGGCGGCCAGCCCGACCGCTGTCCAGATCGTCCCGAACGCGAGCCATCCGATCGACGATGGGACCAGCATCGCCAGCGGCGCCGCCGCCACGAGCGCGCCGATCGGTTCGTCGCCGGCGCGCACGAGGAGGATCCCGATGAACGCGGTGGCCACCAGCGCGAGGGTCTGCGCCGCCGCCAGGCCGACCGGGTCGGCGAACCCGGCCACGGTGCCCACGAGTGTCGCGCTCCATGCGACATACCCGATAACGGCGACCGCGGTCGCGACCGTTGCCGGCGAACCGCCACGGTCGCCCAGCCGCAGCGCACAGCCGAGGACGGCGACGAGCAGGAGCAGGACCGACACCGCGGCCAGCGGCACGATCTCGAGGACATAGCCCGGCCAGTCGGGTGGCACCGGCTGGAGCACGACGATCGTGGCGAGGATCGTCCACAGGCCGCCGCCCAGCAGGGCCGCGAACGGCGGGACCAGCGAGGGGACCGGGGGATGCAGCCACGCATCGATCGCGCCGCGGGCCAGGTCGATCCGGTCGCGGCGGGTCGGCGGCCGGTCCTCCAGGAGCGCGACCATCTCCGCGCCGTAGCGCTTGCGCCACGACCGCGGATACAGCCGCAAGGGGTCGATCACACGCATCCGTTCTCCACCAGCGGAGGGATCAGGCCGGGCAGGCCGAGCACGACCGGAAGCGGCCCCAGCGTGATGTGCCCGGTATCGACCGTCAACACCCCGTGGCTGTCGACCGTGGTCGCGAAGCGGTCCATGCTCCGCTGCGCCGGGCCATACCGCTCGCCCGCCGCCTTGATGCCGAGGCGGTCGTAGCGCGACTGGTGGCACGGACAGTGGAACCAGTAGTCGTCGAGACATGGGTTCGGCCGGCACCCGAGGTGCGGACAGCGCTGCGAGAGCGCCCGCACGTTCAACGTGGTCCCGTCGCCGGTCAGGTCGGTGCCGGGCTGCCAGGCCCCGAGGGCCGGGTCGACGAGGACCACGAACGCCCGGGCGGCCGGCACGTAGGCGGGGAACCCGTCCCGGACCGGGATGCCGGGGTTGGTCGCGATGAGATCGGCCAGCGTGCCGACGCGGACCTTGGGCGGGTCCAGCGCGAGCGCCGACCACAGGAATGCCAGGGTCCCGCCGAGGAGCTCCGTGACCCAGACCGCGAGCCCGGCGCCGAGGCCGAGCCGGAGCAGCGACCGCCGGCTCAGACCGGCCGCCGGTCGGCCGCGCACGACCCGGAGCGCGGGCCCGGTCACCGCCTCGACCGGGGTCGGTGGCGCCACCTCCGTGCGCGACATCAGACGCTCCCGGCCGAGCCCTCGGAGACGGTCGACCGGTCGCCGACGATCAGCGCATGGCCCACCGAGATCCACAGCGACGTCATCACGATCCAGAACGCGAGGTAGCCGTCCTGGGACGATCCCGCCCCGATGCCCAGAAGCCCCCCGAGGGCGAACAGCCACGAGAGGAGGACGCCACCGACGAGGAGCGCCGAGTCCACGGCGCTCCAGACGCGGGACCGGCGGGCGAGGATCGCCAGGGCGACGTACCCGACCGACGCGATGAGCAGGAGCGGGAAGACCCACGGCATCAGCGCCCAGGTGGCGCCGGCGACCGCGGCGACGGCCGCGGCGAGACCGCCGAGATCGGATCCGCGCGGCAGGCTCCTGGCGACCCCGACGAGCCCGGCACCGAGCAGCACGAACGCGAGAAAGACGAACGGGAGGGCCGCCGCACCGTCGCGATACGAGGAGCCGCCATCGACCACGATCGGCCCGCTGAGGATCAGCACCAGTGCCGCGAGCCACAGGACCGCGCCCGCGAGCGTCGCGAACCCGAGGGCGCGGGACGAGATGCGCGAGGCGGGCGAGGCGGGCTCCGGCTCCGGCGACGCCCGGCGGACCTGCGGCCGCATCCGGGCGTCGATGGCACCGCGGATGATGTCGACGCGGTCACGAGCGTCGGGTGGCCGCTCGGCCAGGAGCGACAGGAACTCGTCCTCGTAGCGTGCCCGCCAGTCGCGCGGGTAGAGGCGGATCAGGCCGCTCATGACTTGGCCTCCCCGAGCCGCTCCAATGCGGTCCGCGCGAATCCGCGCATCTGCTCGAGCTGGGCGCGCAGGGTCGTCGCGCCGGCGCCCGTCAGTCGATAGGGCCGGCGACGCTCCTCGGGTTCGAGCGCCTCGATGAGACCCCGCGCCTCGAGGCGAGCGAGCGCCGCGTACAGGGTGCCGGGTCCCAGCGGCGACCCCGAGATCTCCTCGACGTCGGTCATGATCGCGTAGCCGTGCTTGGGCCCGTCGCTCAGCGAGAGCAGGATGTAGAGCGACGGCTCGGCGAACCGTCCGAGCTCCGGGATCTCATCGCGCATCGGCCCAGGTCCTCCTGCGTGTCGCGGGTCGCTATATCGTCAGGCGATATATAGACCGGGACGGCCGGCCGTGTCAATCCCCAGGAGCGAGGTGGGAAGCCGCTACAATCCGCGACGATGACCTCGACCCGCCTGTGGGACCGTGCCGCCGCCCTGCCCGTCCCGGTCGACGGCCGTCGCCTTCCCGAGATCGCCGCGCTGCCGCCTGGTCTGCCCGACATCGGGACGCTGTTCGACTTCATGCGCGACGCCGAGCTGCGGTTCGCCACGCTGCGCCTGCGGATCGAGGAGCGCGCAGCGACGGCTCGCGGCGAGGAGCTCACGACGCTCGATGTCGCGCTGCGCCATCCGGGTGCCGCCCGGGTCACGACCAGCCGCGCCGCCGGGATGGTCTCGGGCGACTACGAGGTCTGGATCTCGGATGGCGATCTCGTGCGGACCTACTCGGGCGTCCACCGGCTCGGCACGCAACGACCGATCCGGAACCGGCCCCGCGGGCTCGAGGACCCGGACTTCCCCGGCAGCTCCCAGGTCTATGAGCCGGTGACGGCCCTCCCCTTCGAGACGCTCCCGGACACGTTCGTCCACCCGGCCGGCTTCTGCCAGAACGTGCTCTCCACTGGCCGCTGCGTGGTGGCCGGCGCGGACCAGGTCCTCGGCCGCGAGGCGATCCTGCTCGAATGCGATCACCCGCGCACGACCGAGCTTGCCGGCGATCGCGCGGACTTCCACTTGTCGCTCGCCATCGATCGCGAGACCGGTCTCATCGTCCGCCTCGTCGAGACGATCGGCGGCGAGACCACGAGGCGGGCGGAGGTCGTCGACCTCGGCCCGGACGCGCCGCTCCCGCCGGCCGTCTTCGAGTTCGTCTTCCCCACCGGGACGACGATGCTCTACTGAGTCCGGGGGCTTCCGAAGCCCACTGGCCAGCGCGTATAGTCAGGCCCTCGCATTCCCGGACCGCACGTGGTGGGAAAGGAGGAAGCGACCGACTGGCGCCCCAGGCGCCATACGCGACCCCGCGGCCGCCCAAGGGCCGCCCCCCGTCCCCCCGCGTCATCTCCGTACATCCCCGCGTCCGTGCGCGGCGCCCCGCCAGGGCTGCTGCCCCGCACCCGATCGAGCCCTGAGGGAGGGGCCGATCCACCCGAGTGAGGGAGGAATCGATGACACAAGGTCGTTCCCGCGAAGACGTCATCAAGCAGGACGTCGCTGACCTGCACCGGCTCGGCTACGCGCAGGAGCTGCTCCGCTCGATGGGCGGGTTCAGCAACTTCGCGATCAGCTTCAGCATCATCAGCATCCTGACGGGCGCGGTCATCCTGTACGACTACGGGCTGGCGTGGGCCGGCACGGCCGCCGTCATGATCGGCTGGCCGCTGGTCACGGTCTTCGTCCTGCTGATCGCGGCATCGATGTCGGAGATCGCCTCGGCCTATCCGACCGCCGGCGGCCTCTACTACTGGGCCAGCCGGATGAAGAACAAGAACTGGGGCTGGTGGACCGCCTGGTTCAACCTCATCGGCCAGTTCGCCATCGTGGCCGGCATCAACTTCGCCGCGGCCGCGTTCCTCAACGCGACGATCATCACGCCGCTCCTCTCGAACGTCGGGATCACCTACGACAACACGTCCGTCCTGCTGGCGCTCGGCGACACGCCGGTCATCACCGGCCAGCTCCTGACGATGGGCATCCTGATGCTGGTCGAGCTGGTCATCAACATCGCGGGCATCAATATCGTCGCGGTGCTCAACCAGGTCAGCGTCTGGTGGCACATCGCGATCGTCGGGGCGGTCGTGGTCCTGGTGTTCGCGGCCGGCAAGCCGGATGCCTCGGGCCTGACGCTCTTCGCGCTCCAGCCACAGGACGTCGCGGGCAGCTGGCAGAACGCGATCGGGCCGGTGACGCTGGACTACGGCCCAGCCATCTCCTATCCACTCGTGCTTGCCTTCTTCTTCTCGCTGCTGCAGGCGAACTGGACCTACACCGGCTACGACGCATCCGCACACGTCGCCGAGGAGACGGTCAGCGCTCGCGTCGCGAGCGCGTGGGGCCTGTTCCTCTCGGTCGCGGTGTCGGCCGTCGTGGGCTTCGTCTTCCTCGTCGCCCTGTCGACCCACCTGCCGGACCTCTCCACGCTGTTCCCGAAGGTGCTCGACGACACGACCCTGCCGGCGTCCAGCCAGTACTACTTCGGCGGCGGGGTCGCGGTCATCTCGATCCTCCAGTACAACCTGGGCCAGGTCGGCGACCTGCTGAACGCGGCCATCGCGATCGCCATGGCGTTCTGCGGGTTCTCATCGGTGGCATCCGCGGGCCGGATGCTCTTCGCCTTCAGCCGCGATGACGGCCTGCCCGGCTCCGGCTGGCTCAAGAAGGTCTCGCACCGCTATCGGACGCCGGCGAACTCGCTGACCGCCATGGTCGTGGTCGCCTGGCTCTTCACGGTTGCTGCGGGCATCGTCGGCGGCGGGACGGCGATCGTCATCGTCACGGCGATCAGCACGATCTTCCTGTACGCCGCCTACGGGATCTGCATCTACCTGGGGGCGACCACCCAGGACTGGCTCAAGGAGCGGGTCTGGAGCCTCGGCCGGTGGTCGAAGCCGGTCGCCTGGGTCGCGGTCTTCTGGGTCATCGTCCTGATGATCCTCTTCAGCTGGCCGACCTCCGGCAATATCAGCTTCCCGTTCATGATCATCACCGTCCTGTTCCTGATCGTGTACTACTTCGCCTTCGCGCGGCGGTCCTTCAAGGGACCCCGCGTCATGGGCGACGCGGCCGAGCTCACCGAGATCGAGCGTGAGTTCGAGCATGCCGCCGAGGAGGTCGCCAAGCCGGAGTGACCTTTCCCGAACCCCTTTTCGGGCCTAGCGCGAGGGCCGGCCGGCACCGCCGGCCGGCCCTCGACCATCGAACCGCTCCAGCGAGGACACGATGAGCGACCACGACCACCCGACCAAGCATCACCGCCTCATCGAGCTCGAGGAGATGGTTCGCGACGGGCAGATCGACACGATCGTCGTCGCCATCACCGACATGCAGGGCCGGCTCATGGGCAAGCGCGTCCAGGGCCAGGCATTCCTCGACGGGGTCATCGCCCACGGGGCCCACTTCTGCACGTACCTGCTCGGCACGGACATGGAGATGAACACCCCCGAGGGCTACAAGCTCATGAACTGGGAGACCGGCTACGGCGACTGGATCGCCGAGCCGATCTGGGACCAGCTCAGGGTCCTGCCGTGGCTGCCCGGCACGGCGATGGTCCTCGCCGACACGATCGACGAGGAGACCGGCGAGGAGATCCCGATCTCGCCGCGCACGATCCTCAAGCGCCAGGTCGCCCGCGCCGCGACGGCCGGCTATGCCCTCAAAGCCGGATCCGAGTTCGAGTTCTACGTCCTGAAGGACTCGTGGGAGGACCTCGCGGAGCGCGGCTGGCCGGTCCCCCGGCCATTCGGCCACTACAACGAGGACTACCACCTGCTCCAGGCCACGAAGGCCGAGCCGCTGCATCGCCTCCTGCGGAACCAGATGACCGCCGCCAACGTGCCGATCGAGTTCAGCAAGGGCGAGGCCGCCAACGGGCAGCACGAGGTCAACATCCGCTACGACCACGTGCTCGAGTCGGCCGACCGGAGCGTCGTCTTCAAGCACGGGGCCAAGGAGATCGCCTACCTCAACGGCTGGGGCATCACGTTCATGGCCAAGCCGGACCATCGCTGGACGGGCTCGTCGGGCCATCTCCACATGAGTCTGTGGGACCTCGCCAAGGACGTCCCGCTGATGTTCGAGCCGGACGACAAGAGGGCCGGCCCGTACGGCCTCTCGGAGGTCGGCCAGCACTTCGTCGCCGGCATGATGAAGCTCTCACGGGAGCTGGCGGTGTTCATCGCGCCATTCGTCAACTCCTACAAGCGCTACGCGTCGTTGTCCTGGGCACCGGTCAACGTCGTGTGGGGTCGGGACAACCGGACGACCGGCTTCCGGCTGGTCGGCCGCGGTCCCGCGCTCCATGTCGAGGACCGCTTCCCGGGTGGCGATATGAACGCGTACCTGACCTACGCCGCGATGATGGGTGCCGGCCTGTACGGGATCGAGCACGAGCTGCCGCTCGACCCGGAGTTCAAGGGCAACGGCTACCTCGCGACGGGGGTCCAGCGCATGCCACGCGCGCTCTACGAGGCGATCTGGGAGCTGGAACGCTCCGAGGCGGCCGTCGAGATCCTCGGCCAGGACGTCGTCGACCACTACCTCAACGCCGCGCGGGTCGAACAGGACACCTACGACTCCATCGTCCACCCGTGGGACCGCGAGCGCTACCTCGAGCGCGGGTGATGGACCCGTCCTGCCGCCGGACCTAGCGAGGGTCGTGCGGCGCGGCGTCAGGCGCGGTCCCGGCTCACGGCGCGCAGGCGGTCCGCGATGTCCCGATGGCCGGCCGCCTCGGCGACCTCGGCCGGCGTCCTGCCGTCATCGAGCCGAGCATCCGGATCGGCGCCGGCGGACAGGAACAGCTCGACCAGCTCGTCATCGCCGTGCTGGGCGGCCTCGTGCAGCGGGGTGTACTTCGCCTGCTGGGTCGCGTTCACGTCGGCCCCGGCCGCGAGCAGGATCCGGCATACCTCGTGATGGCGACCCGCGGCCGCGCTGTGGAGCGGCTGCACGTTGAAGTGGTTGTGCGAATAGACGTTCGGGCCGGCACCGGCTTCGATGAGCACCCGCGCCGCCTCGCCCTTGCCAAAGAACGCGGTGAAATGCAGGGCGGTGAAGCCGTCTGCTGAGAAGGCGGTAGCGAGCGACGGGTCGCCCTCGAGACGCTCGCGAAGCCGGTCGATGTACCCGAGCGACGCCGACTCGTAGACGTCGAGGTCCGGGTCCACCGCGAGGAGCGCGTCCGTCACCTCCCGGGCGAAGCGGTACCGCGAGAGCATCAGCGCAGACACGCCTTCCTCATCGCGCGCCGAGACGAGCGACGGATCCTCGCGAAGCAGCGCGGTGACCTGCGCGGCGTCGTCGGCGTTGACCGCCGCGATGAGATCTGACTGGTCGACCATCGAGATGTGCTCCCCACTGGACGATAGTTAGTTACTGCAACTAATATACCTCGCATGGTCAAGACGGCAACGCCGGACGAGCTTCCGGCCCGCGTCCACTCGGCGGCATTGCACCTCCTTCGGCGCCTGGCGCAGGAGGACCGGGCGACGGGTGTCTCGCCGTCTCGGCTGTCGGCCCTCTCCGTGCTGGTCTTCGGCGGCCCGCGCACGATCGGCTCGCTCGCGGCCGTGGAGGGCGTGACGCCGCCGACGATGACACGGCTCGTCGCCGGGATGGTCGCCGAGGGTCTGGTGGAGCGGGTCGCGGACACGAATGACCGGCGGGTCGTCCAGGTCAGTGTGAGCGAGCGCGGGCGCGCGGTGCTGCTGGCTGGACGCGACCGGCGCGTGACCGCGCTCGCGGCGATGCTCGCGCCGCTGACGCCGAAGGAGCGCCGCCGTCTCGCCACGGCAGCCGGGATCATCGAGCGCATCCTGGCGCCGGGCCCGGCGAAGAGGCCGTCCGGACGCCGCTGACCGGGGGACCGCTCGCCCGGGATCGGCACGTCGCGGCCGGCGCTCCAGCCGGTCCGCAGCGCCGCGAAGCGGGCGCTACTCTGACGCTGACCGCAGGTGTGAGGGAGCGAGATGCGACTCGAGGGCAAGGTCACGATCATCACCGGTGCCGGGGGTGGCATGGGCCGGGTCGCCGCGCAGCTGTTCGCCGCCGAGGGTGCGCGGGTCGTGGTCGCCGAGTACGGCGAGGAAGCCGGCCAGGAGACGGTCGGTCGTGTCCGCGAGGCGGGCGGCGAGGCGAGCTACGTCCGGGTCGACGTCTCGGACGAGGCGGATGCCCGCCGCATGGTCGACCACGCCGTCTCGACCTACGGGCGCCTCGACTGCCTCTACAACAACGCCGGGATCATGCCCGAGGCCGACCACAGCGTGACCGACACGGACGTCGACACCTGGGACAAGGTGATGGCCGTCAACGTCCGCGGCGTGTTCCTCGGCTGCAAGTACGCGATCCCGGCGATGACGGCCGGCGGCGGCGGCTCGATCATCAACATCGCGAGCTTCGTCGCGCTGCTCGGCTGCAGCGTCCCGCAGGATGCCTACACCGCCTCGAAGGGGGCGGTCCTCTCGCTGACGCGGAGCCTGGCCGTCCAGTTCGGTCCCAGCGGGATCCGGACCAACGCGATCTGCCCGGGCCCGGTGGAGACACCGCTGCTGATGGACTGGCTCGTCAAGGACGAGGCCGCGAAGCAGCTACGCCTCGCGCGCAACCCGACCGGACGCTTCGGCAAGCCCGAGGAGATCGTCCATATGGCCGTGTACCTCGCCTCCGACGAGTCGCGCTGGACGAACGGCGCGTCGCTCGTCGTCGATGGCGGCATCACCGTCAACTACTTCTAGGGGAAGGCAGGGACCGGCCATGGCGGACGAGGATCCCGAGATGGCGACAGGGCGCATCGCCATCGGCGTGGATGTCGGGGGCAGCGGCATCAAGGCCGCCGTCGTCGATGTCGAGGCCGGCCGATTCCGCTCGGAGCGGCTGCGGGTCCCGACGCCGAACCCGTCAACGCCGACGGCGGTCATCGCCTCGATCGATCGGCTCGTCGGGCGGCTCGCGAGGGCCGCGCATCTCGGTCCGATGACGCCGGTCGGGGTGGGCATCCCGGGCGTGACGATGGCGGGCGTCGTCAAGACGGCCGCCAACATCGATGCCGGCTGGGTCGACTTCCCGATCGTGGAACGCCTCGCGCGGATCCTCGGCCGACCGGTCGCCATCGTCAACGATGCCGATGCGGCCGGCATCGCGGAGATGGGGTTCGGGGTCGGCAAGGATCAGCCGGGCGTGGTCGTGTTCCTGACCCTCGGCACGGGCGTCGGCTCCGGCGTCTTCAACGACGGCCGGCTCGTGCCGAACACCGAGTTCGGCCAGATGGAGATCCGGGGCCGCGCCGCCGAGCGGCGATCCGCGGCGGCCGCGCGGGTCCGTCGCGGCCTGTCATGGAAGGCGTGGGCGGCCGACCTCGACGAGCACCTCAACGCCATCGACCAGCTGCTCTGGGCCGACCTCATGATCATCGGGGGCGGGGTCAGCAAAAACGCCGACCGGTTCATCCCGAGGTTGACGGTCCGCCCGCCGGTCGTCCCGGCCGCGCTGCGCAACGACGCCGGGATCATCGGGGCCGCGATCGTGGCATCGCAGTCGGCGTGGAGCCCGACCGGACCCGAGGATCACCCCGGCGACTGACGCCGCGGCGGCGATCAGCCGAAGCGCGACTTGACGTGGTCCGCCAGGCGGATCGTCAGGGCCAGGAGCGTGAGCGTCGGGTTCGCGTAGCCGTGGCCGTTCGGGAAGACCGAGCTGCCCGCGACGTACAGGTTCGAGATGCCGTGGACGAGGCCGTCCGGATCGACGACGCCTTCGCGCGGGTCGGCGTGCATGCGGGTGCCACCCATCGGGTGGTGGATCCCGCTGTCGACGGGACGCGCCGCGCCGTCGAGCTCGACCCATCGCTCGAACCGCCCGATGCCGGCCTCTCCGAAGGCCTCCGCGAACAGCGGGATCGAGCGCGCGATGTTCTCGCGGTCGCGTTGGGACCAGGCCCACTCCAGGCGGGCCCGCTGGCGGCCGAGCCCGTCGCGCTGGTCGCTGAGCAGGATGCGGTTCTCGCGATCGGGTGTCTGCTCGGTCGCGGCGTGGACCTCGATCGTCTCGAACCTGGTGCGATCCACGTCCGGTCCCGACCAGCCGCCGCTGAACTCGTGGAAGGCGCCCCCGCGGGCGCGCACGATCGCCGCGCTCTCGAGCGGCGAGGCCAGGATCGCGCCGAGGTCGCCGAACGGATGCGCCGGTCGCTGACCGCGGCGGACGGCCCGGAAGGCCGCGATCGCCCGATGCGCCCGTGATCCGAAGCCGCGTTCCTGCGGGATGAGGCCGACGCCCACGTTGAGGAGGCCTTCGCGCCGCTTGGTGTCCTCGCGGAGCGCCAGCGCGCCACTCACGAGGATCCCGTCGACTCGCCGGATGTCGTAGAGGCCGAGCCGCTCGAAGACGTCGCGGCCGGACGGGGTGATGGTGCCCATCCGGAACTCCGGGTGATCGGTCACGTATCGGCCGACGATGTCGTGGAGGTTGCCCGGGCCACCGGGCCGCGTCGGCGGGGAGAGGAGGAGCAGCTGCACGTTCTCGACGCCACCGGCGGCGAGGACGAACACCTTGGCCCGGACCAAGACCCGCGATCCGTCCGCGCGAACCACGATCGCCCGCTGGATGGTCGTGCCGTCGTGGTCCGGCTCGAGTGAGACGACCGTGCACCCGACGTGGACGCTTACGTTCTCGGCCCCGAGGAGATCGTCGCGGTAGCGGAGCCGGAACATGTCGCCGGGGCCGTGCTGGACCATCCGGGTCGTCAGCATCCCGTCGCGCGATCCGATCGGCGGCGTCGTGGCGTCCGCCCACGACTCGACGGTGTGATCGGCCGGGCCGCCGCTCCAGGTCCGCTGCGCCCGCTCGTAGTCGGGCTGGAGCGACTCCAGCGTCAGGCCCCAGCCGGCACGGTCGCCGCGCGGCTCCAGGTCGATGGCCTCGGGCGGCAGCGATCTCGCCGCGCGTCGCCCGTCATCGGGCAGGGTCCGGTAGAGCCACAGGTTCGCGGTCCCGCCGAACTGGCGGTGCCGACCGTGGGCGAGCGCGTCGCGCAGGTGGTAGTTCGAGCTGACGGGGCCGGCGCTCAGGTCCTGGACCCGCGCATCGTCCTCGTACCCGCCACTCTCGAGGATCGCGACGCGCAGCGGCAGGCCGATCCATTCGCGGGCGAAGGCGATCCCGGCCGGACCGGCACCGACGACGCACACGTCCGTCTCGATATCGCCGCTCGCCCCGCTCGGACGAGCATTCTTGAGCACGAAGGAAGCCCCCAGGTCAGCGCAGATCGGTAGCGTCGCGGATGACCCCTCGCTGCTTGCGAGGGACGACGGATGAACCAGGTCGCAAGCATCACGGTCCCAGCTGCGCACTGTCAATCGTTCGGCGCCACAGGATGGTACGAACGTCCCAGACGTGGGTGCGCCGAGGCAACGCGCCGGGGACGCCCACCGACCATCACGCGGACCGGGGCCTGGCGTCCGGAGGCGTATCATCGAGGGCCTTCCCCGACCGTCCCCCTGCAGTCCGAGGTCCGCCCGAGATGACGACCGAGCCGCGATCGGAGTCCGGCGCCGCGATCGCGCCGACCACCACCCGGATGATCATCGGCGGCGAGCCGGTCGACGCGGCCGAGGGCCGGACGTTCGACGTCGTGAACCCCGCGACCGGCGCCGTCATCGCGACGGCCCCGCTCGGCGGACGGGCGGACGTCGATCGCGCCGTCGCCGCCGCCCAGGCCGCGTTCGAGGATCCCAAGGGCTGGTCGAGCTGGGCCGCCGGCAAGCGGGGTCGCACGCTCGCCAAGTTCGCCGCGCTCCTCAAGGACCACAACGAGGAGCTCGCGCAGCTCGAGAGCCAGAACGTCGGCAAGCCGATCTCCGGGGCCCGCGGCGAGGTCCTCGGCGCGAGCCTCGTCTTCGACTACTACGCCGGCGCGGCGAACAAGATCTTCGGCCAGACCATCCCCGTGTCCAAGCCCGGTCTCGACATCACGTTGCGCGAGCCGATCGGGGTGGTGGGGCTCATCGTGCCCTGGAACTTCCCGCTCCTCATGGCCTCGTGGAAGGTCGCGCCCGCGCTCGCCGCCGGGAACACCGCGATCCTGAAGCCGGCCTCGTACACCCCGCTCACGGCGATCCGCCTCGGCGAGCTCGCCCTTGAGGCCGGGATCCCGGGCGGTGTCCTCAACGTCGTGACCGGTCCGGGCGGGACCGCGGGGGCGTCGATCGCCGCCCATCCCGGGATCGGCAAGGTCGCGTTCACCGGCGAGACGACGACCGGCCAGGAGATCATGCGGCTCGCCTCGGGCAACGTGAAGAAGATCTCGCTCGAGCTCGGCGGCAAGAGCCCGAACATCGTCTTCGCCGATGCCGACCTGGAGAAGTTCGCCCGCGAGTCGCCCTACTCGGTCTTCGACAACACCGGGCAGGACTGCTGCGCGCGGAGCCGGATCCTCGTCGAGCGATCCGCCCACGAGGAGGTCGTCGAGCGGTTCGCCGCGGCGACGCGCGCGATCAAGGTCGGCGATCCGGCCGATGCGGCGACCGAGGTCGGCACGCTCGTCAGCTTCAAGCAGCGCGAGCGTGTCAAGGAGTACATCGAGATCGGCCTGGGCGAGGGCGCGACGCTCGTCGTCGGGGGCGAGGCGCCGACCGACCCGGCACTCGCGGACGGCGCCTACCTGATGCCGACCGTCTTCGACGGCGCCACGAACGAGATGCGGATCGCCCGCGAGGAGATCTTCGGGCCGGTCGTCTCGATCATCCCGTTCGACACCGAGGAGGAGGCCCTCCGCCTCGCCAACGCGACGCCGTACGGCCTCTCGGGCTCGATCTGGTCCCGCGACATCGGGAAGGCCCTGCGCGCGGCGAGGGCGCTCCAGTCCGGGGTCATCAGCGTCAACTCGAACTCGTCGGTCCATACCGAGGCGCCGTTCGGCGGCTACAAGATGTCGGGGATCGGCCGAGAGCTCGGCATGTCCGCGCTCGACCTGTACACCGAGACGAAGAACGTCTTCATCGACCTGAGCTGACGGAGGCCCGGTGGGCGACGACACGGAGGAGCTGACGAGGGTCGGGCACCGCTCGCCGGCGCTCTGGATCGGCGGCTGGGTCGTCGGGCTGCTGGCCGTCGCGGGGCTGGCCCTCGCGGGGCGTGGCTCGAGCGAGCCGGCGCCGACGGCCGCGCAGGCTGGCGATCGCGGGACCAACGGGCGACGTCGCCTCGGCGACGGTCCCCGACGCGGACCGCGGGACGGCCGGGGTCCTGGTGACCCGGCCCTCCATCGACGGCGCCCCGGTGACGGCGGCCCGCCTCATGGTCATCGGGACGTCCCCCGACCCGGACCGGCCGCTGCGGATCTCGCTCTACAACATGTGGGGCGATGAGCTCGCCGGCACCGACCTCCAGGCCCGCGGCGCGTTCACGGTCGTGCTCCGGATCCCCGACCCGCGGCCGATCGGTCCGGCCGTCCTCCAGGTCAGCCGCGTCGATCCGGCCGGTCGCGAGGCGATGATGGTCGAGCGGCCGCTCGTCATCGGGCCGCTGGCCGTGCCGCCTCCCCAGGCGCAGCGACCGCCGCTCGGCGAGGACGGGCTCGTCGGCGGGCTCGTGTTCGGGACGGCCTGGCCGCCCCAGCCGTAGGGTCGTGCGTCGCCGGGAACCCGGCGGGGGCGCTCAGTCCCCGACCTCCTGGTCCGGCCAGCGCAGGTCCGGACGGCGCAGGTCGATCCAGTCGCGGAGGGCCCACGTCGTCGTGCGGAAGGCGAGCTCCGGCCACGGGATCGCATCGGGTCCGTAGGCCCTGATCTCGGTCGCCTCCGGGGTCGGCGCCGCCGTCCCGCCGACGATCCGGGCCTCGAAGACGATCGTCACGACCGCCGCCTCGAGGCGTGTATAAAGCCCGACGATCTCGCCGGGCTCGACCAGCAGGCCGGTCTCCTCCCACGTCTCGCGGATCGCCGCCTGGTTGACGGTCTCGTCGACCTCGAGGAAGCCGCCCGGCTGGGCCCACGACCCGAGGCCCGGCTCGATGCCGCGCCGGATGAGGACGATCTCGCCGGCATCGTTGATCGGCAACGTGGTGACGACGAGCCGCGGGTTGATGTAGGCGACGTGGCCGCAGACCGGGCAGGACAGGCGCTCCCGGTCCTCGCCCGCCACGGTCCCGAAGCGGAGGGACGCCCCGCAGCGCGAGCAGAACCGGATCGCCGACGCCATCCACATCGGCACGCCGCGTCCCGATGCCAGGTCGCTCGAGCGACCGTCGCGGCCACGCTCGAACTCGTCCATCAGGCGATCAGGACGAGACAGCCGCCGGCGACGAGGGCGGTCAGCCCGATGATGCTCGCGACGACCCACGCGAGCCGGAACAGGCCCTTGGTGCGGTCGACCGGCATCCACGCCCACGCCGAGCGCCAGATGCGAACGATCGCATCCGCCGTCGTGAGGACCAGCAACGGCAGCGCGAGGGCCACGCAGACCTTGACCAGCGGGCTCCCGAGGGGCGCGCCGAGCTCGAGCGCCGTGATGGCGATGGCACCGCAGACGAGGACGACCACGCTGAGCATCACGTAGTGGCGCTGGAGGGGCGTCGGGGCCAGCTCGGGCACGGACCGGGGTGGCAGCCCCTGCAGGCTCGGCGGCAGCACCGGCGTCCGGACCGGCTGCCGATCGAGGGTCGGCATCCCCGGCTCCCAGCGCGGGTCGTCCATGGTCATGACCCGAGTGTAGCCCGGCTCCCGCCGCTGCTATCGTGCGAGCGATGGAGACCGTGGTCCGGCCGCTCGGGCAGTACTCGCTGGGGGCGTCGATCCGGTTCCTCGAAGGCTTCGTGCCCGCGGACTACGACGGGCCCGCAGTCGCCGGCCATCTCCATCTCGCGTTCCCGCTCGAGGGGCGCGATGGCGTCGCGGCGGTCTGCGCACGCCAACCGGCGGACCCCGACGGCGAAGTCGTCGTCGAGGCGACCGTCGAGGGCGACGGGTCCGCGGAAGCCGCGATCGAGCAGGGAATCCGGATCCTCTCCCTCGACGCCGACGGCCGGGGCTATGACGAGGTCGGCCGGCGGGACCCGGTGATCGGGCAGCTGCAGGCGCGCTATCCGGGGCTGCGACCGGTGCTGTTCCACTCGCCCTACGAGGCGGCGGCATGGGCGATCGTCGGCGCACGGATCTCGATCCGGCAGGCGGCCCGGGTCAAGGCGGCGATGGCCGAGCGCCTGGGCACGGCGGTCACGATCCACGGCGACGGGCTCCACGCGTTCCCGCCGGCGACACGTCTTGCCACGCTGGATTCGTTCCCCGGTCTCTTCGGCCGGAAGCCGGAGTACCTCCGCGGCGTGGCTGCCGCGGCCATCGATGGTCGTCTGGACTCGGCCGCGCTGAGAGCCCTGCCCGAGGAGTCGGTGCTGGAGCGGCTGATGGCGATCCCCGGGATCGGGCCGTTCTCGGCCGAGCTCGTGCTGCTCCGTGCCGTCGGCGTCACCGACCGGGCGCCGGTCACCGAATCACGGCTGCCGCGGGCGATCGCGCAGGCGTATGGCGGCCCCGAACCGACGCGGGAGGCGTTGACCGACCTGACCGAGGGCTGGCGACCGTTCCGCACGTGGGTGACGCTCCTCGTGCGCACGAACCTCGAGGAGGAGACCCACGAGATCCGCGACGGGGGGCGCCGCGGGCCGACGCGGCCGGCGGCCGGTCCCGCGGACGAGGCGGGCGGCTAGAGGACGCGCTCGGCCGGGGCGTCGGCCTCGGCGACCGGCGACGCGCATGTCGGACAGTACCAGCGCGCCTCGAGTGGCGTCCCGCACGTGGCGTGGCGCAACGGCTCGGCGTCCGCCTCGCGCCGGCCGCCCCAGTCCGCGAGCAGGCGGAGCGCGGACGCGAGGTCGCGGCCGTCGGCGGTGAGCTCGTAGGCCATCCGCGGGGGTCGCGCCTGGTACGGCGTCGAGCGGAGGATCCCGGCTCGCTCGAGCCGGCGGAGACGATCCGTGAGGATGTTCGGGGCGATGCCCGGCAACCGCTCGTCGAGCTCGCCGAACCGGCGGCTGCCGTCGAGCAGGGTCTCGACGATGAGCAGGCTCCAGCGGTCGCCGACCCGGTCGAGCGCGCGTTCGAGTGGCGAGGGGGCGCGCGCGACGTCGACGATCGTGGGGTCGGCGGCGCGGACCCCGTCGTCCCCACCGGTGGACGGGCGACTGGATGCGGTCATGGCCGCGATGGTACGCCGGATCGGGGCTTGCCAACGCGCATCGTCAGTAGTAACTTGCAAGTCACTAGCGACGACGCCCATCCCGGTGCCGCCGACCCCCCGCGAACCCAGGAGACCATCCGTGAGCATCCTCGAGGAACTCGGCGCCGCCGTCACCAGCATCGCCACGACCGTCGGCCCGTCCGTCGTCGGCGTCGGTCGTCACGTCCGCGGCTCGGGTGTGGTCGTCGCCGACGGCCAGGTCCTGACCAATGCCCACAACCTGCGCGGCGACGAGGTGACCATCACGTTCGCCGACGGCCGCGCGACGCGCGGCACCGTGACCGGCGTCGATGCCGACGGCGACCTCGCGGTCGTGTCGGTCGACACCACCGGCGCGACGCCGATCGCCTGGGCCGCCGATGCGGCGCTCAGCGTCGGCGCTCCGGTCTTCGGCGCGGCGGCCACCGTCAACGGCGGCGTCCGGGTGACGTTCGGGCTGGTCTCGGCCGTCGCCCGCGCGTTCCGCGGTCCCGGCGGCCGCCGGATCGACGGCAGCGTCGAGCACACCGCCCCGCTGGCACCCGGATCGTCCGGCAGCCCGCTGGTCGATGGCGCCGGCCACCTCGTCGGCCTCAACACGAACCGGATCGGCGAGGGCTTCTACCTCGCGCTGCCGGCCGATGCCACGCTGAAGGCCCGCGTCGATGCGCTCGCCCGCGGCGAGGACGTCACGCGTCCGCGGCTCGGGGTCGCGATCGCGCCGTCGCACGTGGCCATGCGGCTGCGCCGCTCCGTCGGCCTGCCCGATCGGGAAGGCGTGCTGGTCCGCGGCGTCGAGGACGACAGCCCGGCCGCAGCGGCCGGGATCGAGGCGGGCGACCTCATCGTCGAGGCGGCCGGAGTCCCAGTCGCCGACGGCGATGACCTGTTCACCGCGCTCGGCACGGTGTCGGGCACGTACGAGGTCAAGCTCGTCCGCGGCGCCGAGGACCGGACGGTCACGGTCGGTGAGCCGAAGGGCCGGACCCCCGGCGACGCCTGATCCTCGGGCGGGCACGACCCGCCGCGCTACCGCTCGGGCACGAGGCCCGGTCCGCTAGCATCCGGGCGTGGAACGCCTCCTCGCCTGGTACACGGTCAGCTCATCGGTGGGGGCGGTCGTCGCCCTCATCGTCGCGAATCTCATCCCGCTCGTCGGGGTCATCTTCCTCGGCTGGAGCGTGTGGACGATCCTCATCGTCTACTGGCTCGAGAACGGCATCGTCGGCGGCTTCAACTTCCTGAAGATCCTGCGGGCCGAGGGCACCGAGGGCGAGTCGCACTGGACGGTCAACGGCCGCGACGCGGCATCGATGTCGCGGTCGGGTCTCGCGTCGTTCTTCGCGATGCACTACGGCATCTTCTGGTTCGTGCACGGGATCTTCGTGCTGACCCTGCCGCTCTGGATGGGCGCCGCATCGGACAAGCAGGCGATCGATCCGGGCGCGGACCCGGTGGCCATCGTGCTCGCCGTCATCGCGCTCTTCATCAGCCACGGGCTGTCGTATCGCTTCGACTACATCGGCGGCGGCGAGTACAAGCGAGTCACGCCGTCGGCCCAGATGTTCGCGCCGTACGGACGGATGCTCGTGCTCCACATGACGATCATCCTGGGCGCCCTCGCGATCTCGGAGACGGGCGCCCCGGTGACGGCCATCGTCATCCTCGTGCTGTTCAAGACCGCGCTGGACCTCGCGCTCCATCTTCGCGAGCGCCGGCACGTGGCCTTGCCGGTGATGGTCGACGTGTCGGCGGGCTAGGCAGGGCCCAGCGGACCGGCGCTACCCGGCGTTCGAGGGGTCGTCGAGCACCGATTCGGTCTGGCGGACGCGCCACGCCGCCAGGCGCTGGGCCAGTGCCGGGTCGCCGAGCGCGAGGATCGCGGCAGCCAGCAGGCCCGCGTTCGTCGCGTTGCCGATCGCGACGGTCGCCACTGGGATGCCGCGCGGCATCTGGACGATCGAGAGCAGGGAATCCATCCCGCCGAGATGCTGGGTCGGGATGGGCACGCCGATGACCGGGAGGATCGTCTTGGCCGCGAGCATGCCGGGGAGGTGGGCGGCCCCGCCCGCACCGGCGACGATGACGCGGATCCCGCGGCCGGCGGCCTCCTCCGCGTAGCGGAACAGGTGGTCGGGCGAGCGATGCGCGGAGACGACCTTGAGCTCCGAGGCGACCCCGAGCTCGGCGAGCACGGTGACGGCCGCCTCGAGCGTCGGGAAGTCCGAACGGCTTCCGCCGACGATCCCGACGAGCGGCGTGTCGGTCGCGGCGTCGGTCATCGGTCCTCCTCGCTGGTGGCATCGGCCCAGGTCAGGGCGGCCCGGGCGGCCCATGCACGCGTGCGCGCATCCTCGACCGCTGGCGCGAGCGCCGTGAGGTGCCCCATCTTGCGGCGTTCGAAGACGCGCCGCTTGTCGTACAGGTGGAGGTGGATGCCCGGATCGGCGAGCGCCTCGGCCACCCCGAGCAGGCGGGCGTCGCGGGCCGGCCCGGTCCCGAGCAGGTTGACCATGGCGCTCGGGGCGAGCCCGGTCGGCGACCCGAGGGCCAGCCCGCAGATCGCCCGGATGTGTTGCTCGAACTGCGAGGTCGCCGCGCCCTCGATCGTCCAGTGACCGCTGTTGTGGACGCGCGGCGCCAGCTCGTTCACGACCAGCGAGCCGTCGCGCAGCAGGAACAGCTCGGCGGCGAGGGTGCCGACGAGGTCCATCGCGCGGGCGAGCCGGAGGCCGATGTCGGCGGCACCGGCCGCCGCCTCGGCCGCGATCGGGGCCGGTGCGACGGTCTCGACGAGGATGCCCTCGTCGTGGACGTTGCGGGCGATCGGGAATGTCGCCACGGTCCCGTCGACCGCCCGCGCGACCACGACCGACACCTCGGCCTCGAAGTCGAGCTCGCGCTCGGCCAGCACGGGCGCGGTCCCGACCTGGCCGAGCCGGGCCAGCGCGCCGTCGATCTCGGTCGCCAGCCGGACAGCGATCTGCCCGCGGCCGTCGTACCCACCCGTGGTCAGCTTCAGTCGAAGCGGCAGCCCGAGGGCATCGGGCGCGGCCGCGGCACGCAGGTCGGCGGTCGAGCGGACCTCGCGCCAGGGGGCGACGCCGATCCCGGCGCGCTCCACGAAGCGTCGCTCGGCGATCCGGTCCTGGGTCACGAGCAGGGGCTGCCGGCCGGGCCGCACTGGGCGCAGCGGGGCGATCGCGTCGACGAGCTCGACACCGACATGCTCCAGCTCGTAGGTGACGACATCGCTCACCGCCGCGAGGCGCAGGGCGGCCGCCGGGTCGTCGTACGCGCCGACGATGACCGCGTCGGCGACCGCGGCCGCCGGGCACGCCGGATCGGGATCGAGGACCGCGATCCGGTAGCCCATGGCGATCCCCGCGAGGCCGAGCATCCGCCCGAGCTGGCCGCCGCCGAGGATGCCGATCGTCGCGGGCGGGAGGATCGGTGCGACGAGCCCCGGATCGTCGAGGGCGTCGGGGGCGCGAGGAGTCGACGTCACGAGGGCGAAGTGTAGACTCCGCGCCATGCGACTCGTGATGGGTCGGCGGTCCATGGACGTGGACGTCGGCTAACTGACCGACCTGGTCGCCCGAGCTGATCGGGTTGCCATCGATGTGGGCACCGGCGACGGCCGGGCGATCGTGGCACGCGCCCGGGCCGAGCCGGCGACGCTGGGCATCGGTCTCGACGCGAGCGCGGCCGCCATGGCCGAGGCATCGCGCCGTGCCGCCCGCTCCGTCCGGAAGGGCGGTCTCCCGAACGCCCGGTTCGTGGTCGCGTCCGCTGAGCGGCCGCCATCGGAGCTGGCCGGCCTTGCCGACCTCGTGACGGTGACGCTCCCGTGGGGCTCGCTCCTCGACGGCATGCTCGGCCGCTCCGAGGCGGTCGCCCGGGGCGTCGCGTCGCTCGTGGCCGCCGGTGGCTCGGTCGAGGCGCTCGTATCGGCGATCGCGCGCGACAGCCGCGACCTCCCGCCGCTCGACGCATCTTGTCGCGCCCGCATCGCGGAGGCGTGGGCGGCGGCCGGCCTCGAGCTCGAGTCGTTCCGGCCGGCAGGCGACGGGGAGCTGGCGGCGACGCCGTCGACCTGGGCCCGCCGCCTCCGGATCGGCGAGCCGGGCGACGATCGGCGGTCGGCGTGGCGGATCGTGCTGCGCCGGCCGGCCTGATCGGATGGGGCAGCAGCCGCGGGCGGTGCCGACGCGCGGGCCGCTGGCGCCGTGCGGGCCGGTGCCGACGCGCGGCCGGGCGCCCCGCTAGCATCGGACCCATGCCGGACCGGATCCCGCTCATCCTCGACGTCGACACCGGGATCGACGACAGCCTGGCTCTGCTGTACGCCGCCGCGTCCCCCGACGCCGAGTTCATCGCAGCGACCTGTGTCTCGGGCAACATCGACGCGCGCCAGGTCGCAATCAACACGCGCGCCGTGCTGGAGCTCGCGGGACGCACCGACGTCGAGGTCGCGATCGGCCGCGAGGTCCCGCTCGTCCGCGAGCTCGAGACCACGCCCGAGACGCACGGACCGCAGGGCCTCGGGCATGCCGTGCTGCCGCCGCCATCCCAGCCGCTCAGCGAGCGGCACGGGGTGGATCTCATCGTCGATGAAGCCCGGGGCCGCCCGGGCGAGATCCTGCTCGTGACGCTCGGCCCGCTCACGAACCTCGCGCTCGCGCTCGAGCGGGAGCCTGCGCTCCCCCGGCTCCTCCGTGGCTACGCGCTGATGGGCGGCGCGTACGGGGTGTCGGGCAACACCACGCCAACGACCGAATGGAACATCCACTGCGACCCCGACGCCGCGAAGATCGTGTTCGCCGCGTGGGGGGCGGCCGTGGCGGCGGACCCGACGATCGCGCGGCCGCTGGCGCTCGGGCTCGACGTCACCGAGCGCGCGCGGATCCTGCCCGACGACGTCGTCCGGCTCGCCCGGCGCGCCGGCAGCACGCCGGACGACTCGATCGCGCTCTCGCACGGGGAGGACCCCATGCTGGCGACCCGCTCGGTCGCGAGCAACGCGATCGTCCGCTACGTCGCCGACGCCCTGCGGTTCTACATGGAGTTCCATGCCCGGTACGACGGGTTCTACGGCGCGTTCATCCACGACCCCCTGGCCGTCGCCGCCGCGCTCGACCGCTCGCTCGTCGAGACGGAACCGCTCTACGTCGACGTCGAGACGACAGGCGAGATCACCTCGGGGATGACCGTCGCCGACCGCCGGCACCTGACCGGGAAGGCGCCCAACCTCGATGTCGCGGTCGAGGCGGACGTCGCGACGTTCCTCGATCGGCTCATCGAGCGCGTCGGGGGGCTGGCGGCGGACCGGTCCGGCATGGCACGCTAGGCATGGAGGGGCGACGCCCGGTCGTGGGCGGGTTGGGGAGGGACAGGAGGGCCTGATGTTCGGGTGGTTGCAGATCTGCGCCGAGGGCCAGACCGAGAACTGCATCCAGACGGTGCAGCTCGTCTACCTGGTCGCCCTGGTCGTCGGGGCCGTGCTGTTCGCGTACATCGCCCGCCGGTCGCGCGACCTGTCCACGGCCGCGCTGACGCTCATGGTCGTCGCGATCGCGATCAACGTCGCCGTCGGGTCGCTCACCTTCGCACTCCGCCTGCCCGTCTACCTCGACTCGATCGGGACGGTGCTCGTCGGTGTCCTCGCGGGTCCGTGGGCCGGCGCCCTCACGGGCATCCTCTCGAACCTGATCTGGTCGATCCTGCCGATCCCGGGCGGCGCCGGGCCGAACGCGGCCTTCTTCGCCCCGGTCGCGGCCGTCATCGGCCTGATGGCAGGCTTCTGGGCCAACCAGGGAGTCTTCCGCCTGCGGCCCGACGACGCCCGCGTCGGCGGGTTCCTGGCGCTCGCGACGGGCATCGCCGGGGCGATGCTCGGGCTGATCGTCGTCCAGAACACGATCGGGATCCCGTCGCTGGCGTTCGACGATCCGAATGCCCTCGACAACCAGATGCGATTCGTGCTCATCTCGCTCGGGCTCGTGGCGTTCGGTGCCGTCGTCGCGTGGGTCAGCCGGCGGACGGTCTATCGCCTCGAGGGACGGCCCGAGGCGGCGCGCCAGTACCTCACCGTGGCCGCGGCCATCTCGGCCGGGGCGCTGCTGTTCGCCCTGTTCCGCCTCCTCTTCGGCCCGACCGGCTACTTCTCGACCATGGACGGCCTCAATGACGACGGGTCGTCCGACGGGTTCCCGAACCTGACCAGCCTGGCGCTCGCGGATCCGCTCGGGCTCATCGTGGGCATCCTGATCGGGCTGGGGATCGCGTACCTCGTCTATCGCTGGGCGGCGACGGGCGACAACGCCCGGCTTTTCCCGGTCTGGGTCGGCGGGCTGACGACGGGCATCGTCGCCGCGGCGATCTCGGCACCGATCGCGGCCGGCGTGTTCGGCGGCGTCACCGGCGGCGGCACGGACGCCCTCGTCGCGCTCTTCCGGACGCTCGGGCTCAACGTCTTCCAGTCGGCCTTCGCGCAGGGCCTTACGAGCGACCCGCTCGACAAGACGATCAGCTACACGATCGTCTTCATCATCCTCGGGGCGCTCCCGGTCACCGTCCGGACGATGTACAGCCGCGGCGAGACGACGGTCGCGGATTGACCGGCGTGGCGGGCTGACGGACGGAGGATGTCGACCGCCTCCGGCTACTTCATCGCGGGCTCGAGCTGGCTGCATCGGCGGCACCCGCTGACCAAGCTGCTGTCGGTGGCATTCGTGCTCCTGGCGGCGTTCCTGCTGCCGCCGGTCGTGCTGCCGGTCATGCTGGTGGCGCTCCTCGCGGTCGCCTGGTCCGTCGGGCTCCTGGGCCCGATCCTGCGGGCCATGCGGATCCCCGCCGTCCTGCTCGCGTCGATCCTGATCGTGAATGCCCTGTTCTTTCCGGGGGCGACCGACGTCCTCGTCGCGGCCGGGCCGTTCGCGGTGACCCGTGAAGGGCTCACCTTCGGGCTGATCTCGGCGGGACGGTTCGTGGTGATCTTCCTGGCCCTCGTCCTGCTCTTGTTCACCACGCTCGCCGACGACCTGCTCGAGGCGCTGGTCAGCCGCGGGGCGAGCCATCGCATCGCCTTCGTCGTGCTCTCGGCGGTCCAGATGGTGCCGCGGATGCAGGCCCGGGCCGGATCGATCCTGCAGGCGCAGCAGGCCCGCGGCCTGCCGCTCACCGGGTCGTTCGGGCAGCGGGTCCGGGCGCTCGTGCCGCTCATCGGCCCGGTCGTGCTCGGGTCGCTCATCGACGTGCGCGAGCGCACCTTCGCGCTGGAGGCGCGCGGGTTCGGGGCGCGGCCGGGCCGGACGGCGTACCGCGTCGTCCCCGACCCGCCGGCCGACCGGGTCCTGCGGTGGCTGACGCTGCTGGCCTGTGTCGGGGTCGTGGCGGTCGCCGTCACGGGGATCTGGCGGTGACCGCGGAGCCCGGCCCGACGACCACGGCCACGGCCGGGTCCGCAGGCGCGCCCCCGTCGGCCGAGGCGCCCCTGCGGATCGTGGATCTCGAGGTGCGCTACCCGGCGCGCCGCGAGCCGAGCCTGCGCGACGTCAGCCTCGAGGTGTCGGCCGGCGAACGCGTCGGCGTGGCCGGGCGGACCGGTGCCGGCAAGTCGACCCTGATGCTCGCCGCCGCGGGCTTCATCCCCCGCGTCGTGCGCGCGACCGTGGGCGGCGAGGTGACGATCGCGGGCGTGGACGGGCGCACGGCCGAGGCCAGCCGGCTGCTCGGCCGCGTCGGGATCGTCTTCGCGACCCCCGCGAACCAGCTCTCGGCGTCGAAGCTGACGGTCCGCGAGGAGCTCGCGTTCGGGCTGGAGAACCTCGGCGTCCCGCGGGCGGAGATGGATCCCCGCATCGACGCGGTCCTCGAGCGCCTGGCCATCGAGCATCTCGCGGATCGCGAGCCGTTCTCGCTCTCGGGGGGTGAGCAGCAGCGCGTCGCCATCGCCAGCATCATCGCGATGGGGACGGACATCCTCGTGCTCGACGAGCCGACCGCGCAGCTCGACCCGGCCGGGACCGCGTCGGTCGCGGACCTCCTCGACGGCCTGGCCCAGTCGGGGACGACGATCCTGTGCGCGGAGCACGCCCCGACCGTGCTCGGACGGATGGACCGCTGCCTCGTGCTCGAGGACGGCCGGCCCGTGGCCCTCGACCGGCCCGGCGCGGCCCTCGCGATGGCGGGACGCGACATCGGGCTTCGGCCCCCGACGGTCGTCCAGCTCGCCGTCCTCGCCGGCGTGGCACCCGGCCGCGAGTTCGACGAGTCGGCCATCGCCGCGGGGCTGGAGACGCGACGCCCGGCGTCGAACGATGGGAGCGGCTCCGTCTGGGATGCCGCCGCGGATCGGGCCGAGGCGCGCCGGCGCCCTGATGGCGCCCAGCCCAGGGCCTGGCATCCGGCCGGGGACCGATCCCCGGTCCGCCTTGACGTCCAGGACGTGGTCCACCGGTATCCGAACGGCGTCGAGGCACTGCGCGGCGTCTCGCTCTCGATCGAGCCGGGCGAGGCCCTGGCCATCCTCGGCCAGAACGGCTCGGGCAAGACCACGCTCGCCAAGCACCTCAACGGGCTCCTGCGACCGGCAGCGGGGCGGGTCCTCCTCGATGGCCTGCCGACCGAAAACCTGACCGTCGACCGGCTCGCGGCGGTCGTCGGGTTCGTCTTCCAGAACCCGGACGAGCAGCTGTTCGAACGGTCCGTGGAACGCGAGGTCGCGTTCGGCCCGCGGAACCTGCGACAGCCGCCGGACCGGGTCGCCGGCCTCGTCGCCGCGAGCCTCGAGGCGGTCGGGCTGACCGACGTGCGCTCGACGAACCCGTACGACCTGGACCTGTCGCGGCGGAAGCTCGTCGCGCTGGCCGGCGTCCTCGCGATGGACCCGGCGATCCTCGTCCTCGACGAGCCGACGACCGGGCAGGACGCGGCCGGGATCGAACGGGTGGAGGCGGTGGTCCGCGCCTACCGGGAGGCCGGCCGGTCCGTGGTCGCGATCACCCACGACATGGAGTTCGCCGCGTCGAACTTCACACGGGTCGTCGTGATGCGTCTCGGCGAGGTCGTCGCCGACGGGACGCCGGCGACCGTGTTCCGCGCGTCCGAAGCCGCCCTCCTGGCCTCGACCGGGCTCACGCTGCCGCCCGCCGCGCGGATCGGCGCGGCGCTCGGCCTGGAACCGACGCCTCTCGACGTCGCCTCGCTCCTGGCGGGACTCGCGGCGCGCGCGCGACCCTGACCTTCGGCCGATCGTCGGCCGGACCGGCGTCGGCTATCCTGCCGCTCACATGGCCTGGCCCGATCGCGTCGTCCGCCCGCACCCACGGCTCGCCCTCGTGCTGGCGGTGGTGCTGCTGGTCGCGTGCCAGGCGACGACGCCGCCGCCGCCGAGCGCCTCCGGCACGACCACCGCCCCGAGCGGCTCACCCGGCGCGAGCGCGAGCGCCCCCGCAGATGCCAGCACGGAGCCGACGCTCCCGCCGATCGCCAAGGCACGCTGGACCGACTGCGGGAAGGGGTTCCAGTGCGCCACGATCAAGGTCCCGCGCGACTACGCGGACGTCACCGCGGGCATGCTCGACCTCTCGCTCATCCGGCGGCCCGCGACGGCCCGGGCGAAGCGCATCGGATCGCTCGTCATCAATCCCGGCGGTCCGGGCGGCTCGGGCGTCGAGTTCGTCCGCAACGGCTACACGATCTTCCCGAAGGCCATCCTCGAGCGCTTCGACATCGTCGGGTTCGACCCGCGTGGGGTCAACTCGAGCAGCCCGGTCCGCTGCATCGACAACCTCGACCTCGTGGCCGACATCGATCCGTCGCCCGACAACGCCGACGAGCTCCAGGCGCTCGTCGACCAGGCGCACGAGTACGCCGATGCCTGCGCCGCGCGCAATCCGGACATCCTCTCGTACCTCTCGACCGATGCGGTCGCCCAGGACCTCGACCAGATCCGTGCCGCGCTCGGCGACGAGAAGCTGACCTACCTCGGGTTCTCGTACGGGACGCTCATCGGGTCGATGTACGCGGACAAGTTCCCGGACCGTATCCGGGCGATGGTCCTCGACGGCGCGATCGATCCGAAACTCTCCGAGACGCAGTTCCGGACCGGGCAGGCCAAGGCCTTCGAGGCATCGCTCAAGAAGTTCTTCGCCTGGTGCTCGGCGCGACGCAGCTGCGCCTTCTACGAGGGCGGCAAGACCCGCCGCGCCTTCGACTCGCTGATGGCGCAGATCGAGAAGAAGCCGCTCCACATCCGGCGGTATGCGGGCCGACGTCGCGTCGGACCCGGTCTCACCTTCTCCGCCGTGCTCGGCTCGATGTACAACCGGGGCAGCTGGCCATCGCTGGCCCTGGCGCTGGACTGGGCGAAACGCGGGGACGGCCGGCTCCTGGTCGCGATCTCGGACCCGTTCCGCGGCCGCAAACCGGACGGCGCCTACTCGAACATGAGCGACGCCTACTTCTCCAACACGTGCCTGGACTTCCCGATGTCGACCGACGTCGCCACGTACGAGGCGCTGGCGAAGACGTTCAAGAGCATCGCGCCGCACTTCCGCGCCGCGGCCTACAACGACCTCCCGTGCGCGTTCTGGTCGGTGCCCTCCGAGCGGACGCCGGCGCCCGCGACCGGGACCGGGGCGCCGCCGATCGTCGTCGTCGGCTCGACGGGCGACCCGGCCACCCCGTACGCGTGGGCCAAGTCGCTCGCGAAGGAGCTGGAATCCGGGGTCCTGGTCACGCGGCGGGGCGACGGTCATACCGGCTACAGCTTCAGCAAGTGCGTGAAGACGGCCGTGAACGCCTATCTCCTCGACCTGACCGTGCCCAAGGACGGGCTGGTCTGCAAGAAGTGACGGGCGGCCGACCCGGCCGCTGAGCGCAAGTCCAGAATGCAGACCATGATCCGGCCAGGACGTCCGGGCCCGTTCGTCACGCTCGAGCGCGTCGCCACGGCGCCGCTCGGGTGGCAGCTCGTGGCGGTCTGGGCGATGGCCGAGGCGATCGTGTTCCCCGTCGTCCCGGATGTCCTGCTCTGCCTGCTCGTGCTGGCCGCGCCACGTCGCCTCGCGATCCTGTTCCTGGCGGTCCTTGCGGGCGCGCTGGCCGGCAGCCTCGTCCTTTACGCCTTCGCCGTGGACGCGCCCGAGGCCGCCCGGTCGATGGTGCTGGCCGTCCCGGGCGTGCGGCCGGCGATGCTTGCCGAGGCGACGGCACGGCTCGCCAGCGGTGACCCCATGGGCATGGCCGGGTTCGGGCCGGGGACCCCGCTGAAGGTCGACACCGTCGCCTGGGCGACGGGCTCGGGCGGTCCGGTCGGTCTGGCCCTCGGCGTCGTCGTGAACCGGGTCACGCGGATCGGCCCGGTCGTGCTGGTGGCGTTCGCGGTCGGCCGCCTCGCGCCGGACACGCTGCGACGCTGGCAGTGGCCGGTCATCGCCGTGTACACCGCCGCGTGGCTCGTCCTCTACGCCGTGTACCTCGGCTAGTCGCGGCGGAGCAGCGCCACCAATTCGTACAGCGCGGTCCGCTCGTCGGCCACCAGCGTCCGCGTCGCCGGGTCGATCCGGAGCCCGCTCGTGACGAACGGGTCCGCCTCCGGGGGTCGCGCCACCACCCGCCGAACGAGCACGCGTCCTCCCGGCGCGAGGGCTCGGCCGACGGCCAGCGCGAGCCGTGCCTGGGCGTCCTCGTCGAGCCAGTCGGGCACGTTCGAGACCGAGATGGCATCGAGCGAACCGGCGTCCAGGGCGTCGAGCGCCATGGCCAGGTCGCCCTCGACGAGGCGGAGCGACCCCGCCCCGGCAGCGAGCGCGGTCACCCGGTCCCGATCGAGCCAGGCCGCGCCGTGGCCGATGTCGGCGGGCCGGCCGATGAGCGCGGGCCGCCACCACGGATGGTCGCGCACGAGGTGACGGCCCACCACGCCGTCGATCCGTCGCACGAGCCCGTACGACCATCCGCCGGCGCGGATCCTCGCGAGCTCGTGCGGGTTCGGCGCCAGGTTCCGCAGCACCGGGGTCCGGGCAGCGAGCAGGTGCGTCAGCCGCCCAAAGAGGCGCGGCTGGACCCGTGCCCGCCAGTACGCGCGCTGGGCCTCGGGATCGTCCATCGACTCGAGCGTGCGCGTCAGATCCGGGATGAGCAGCCGGGCCACGCGGCCGAGACGCGCGAACGAGCGGCCGACGCCCGCATCCTCGTGGAGACCGCGCGCGACGACGCGGATCCGGTCGTCCCACCAGCGCGCGTCGGGCTCGGTGAGCTTGTCGCGAACGAGGTCCCGGTATATGCGCGCCGCGTCGGGATCGATGCCGACCTCGAACCAGCGGTGGAGCGCCTCGACGGGCAGGACCCGGGCCGCCGCGGCCTTCAGGGCGACGAGCCGCAGCTGGTCGGGGTTGCGGTCGACCGCGACGACCTCGGCGCCGGCCGCCTGCAGGGCCAGCGCCGCGTCACCGGCCGCGGCGACCACGAGCACCCGCTCGCCCGGGACGACGGCAAGGGCGGCGACATCGAGCCGGTCGTCCTCCCAGGCGCGGGAGAAGACGATGCCCACCGCGGCCCTAGCCGTCCCGCACGATCGTGGAACGCTTGCCGCCGGCCGATCGGTCGATCGTTTCGACGACCGACACCTCGATCGCGAGACCCGCGGGCAGCTCCGTGCGCAGCGAGCGCCCGATGGCGGCTGCCGTGTCGCCGGTCCAGCCGGGGCCGGGCACGACCTCGAACGTCGCCTGCGTCGGCGACCGCTGGCGGAACCGGTAGGCCGACACCGCATCCTCGGTCAGCCCCAGCACCGCCCGGTAGGAGGCGTCGAGGAGGAACCCAGCCGACAGGGTCTGGCCGTCCTCGAGGACGAACCCGTCGTTGCGCCGCCCGACGAGGTCGACGAGGAGCCGGGTATGGCGACCGCACGTGCACGGCTCGTCGCTGATCCGGGCGAGGTCGCCCTGGCGGTAGCGCACGAACGGCATCGTCCGGTTGTGCAGCTCGGTCCCCACGACCTCGCCGATGCCGTCGGTGGGGCGGCCGTCGGCGTCGACGATCTCGACCTTCACCATGTCCTCGTGCAGGTGGTAGTTGCCGTCGGGGCACTGGCTCGCGATCCGTCCGAGCTCCTCGCTGCTGTACTCGTCCCGCACGGGCGTGCCGAGGAGCGCCTGCCAGCCGTCGCGCTCGACCTGCGTCGACAGCTCGGAACCGACCGACACGCCGCGGAGCTGCAGCGCGCGCATGCGATCCGGCGAGCGACCCAGGAGGTCGCGCAGGACGCTCGGGTACGTATGCAGCAGGTGCGGGTGGAGCCGCTCGAGCGCGTCGAGGATGCGCTCCGGGTCGGCCGCGGTCGGGATGAAGGTCAGCGGGTAGAAGCCGGGGACCCGGAGCAGCGGGTATTCCGAGGTGTAGACGTAGGCCTGGCGCCACCAGAACGGGTAGCGGCCGCCGGCGGCCCAGCGGAGGACGCGCTGGCTCGAGAGCAGGTACGGCCAGAACCGGTCGGCGCGATGCGGGATCGACAGCATCAAGCCCGACGATCCGGAGCTCGTCGAGACGAGACAGCGCGACAGGTCGGCGCCCTCGGCCAGCGAGGCGGACGGACCGCCCGACCGGATCGCGTCCTTGTCGACGATCGGCAGCCGCGCGAAGTCCGACCAGTCGCGGATGGCGGCCGGATCGAGGCCGGCGGCCCGGTAGCGCTCCCGGTACATCGGCGTCGTCGCCCCGGCGTGGGTCGCCATCTCGACCGCCCGCTGGAACGCGAACCGGTCCAGGCCGGCCCTGTCAGCCCATTCGCGGCGACCGTAGACGGGCCACAGCGCCGTCACGGCGACGAGGTTGACGACGTACTCGCGCGGGCTCAGGCGGCGGAGCGGCATCGGACCCTCATAGCGCGTGGACCGCCGCCTCGAGACGCGTCGTGAACGCCCGCGCATCCTCCCCCGGCTCGGCCCGCAGCACCTCGCCGAACCGGACCTCGACCGCCGCCCGGTGGGGCCGGCGAGCCCCCGGCGGCAGCACGGCATGGATCCCCACGATCCGCACGGGCAGGACCGGTCGCCCGGTCCGGACCGCCAGCAGGCCGGCGCCCGGATGGAAGGGACCGATCCGCCCGGTCCGGCTGCGGGTGCCCTCGGGGAAGAGGAGCACGCTCCACCCGTCCGCGAGCAGGGCCTCGGCGGCGACGAACGACTCGGCGCCCCCGTGCCCGCTCCGGTTGAACGGGAACGCCCCCAGCCACGCCGCGAACAGCCAGCGTCGCCGGCTCGTCGCGAAATAGTCGGCCGCCACGGCCGGGGCGAGCCGCCGGCGGTAGCGCGGGCCGAGCGCCAGCCGCAGGGCCGAGAAGTCGAAATGGCTCGCGTGGGTCGGGCAGATGATCACCGGACCGTCGAGCCCCTCGAGCCAATGCCGCCCGACGGCCTTCGGGCCGTGGAGGAACCAGGCGAGGACCGGCCCCACGAGCCGCGCCGTCGCCTCGCGCGCGACGATCGCCGGGCGGGAGAACTGCCAGTGGTCGCCACCGGGCCGGCTCACGGGATCACGTCCAGCAGCCGGACGGCCCAGTAGGCCAGGGCGACCGTGACGAGCAGCGAGTCGATCCGGTCGAGGATCCCGCCGAAGCCGGGCAGCCAGCTTCCTGCATCCTTCACGCCCGCCTCGCGCTTGACGGCCGACTCGAGGAGATCGCCCCAGACCGCGCCCGCCGCCACGATCGCGACGAGCAGGACCAGGAACGGGCCGCCGACCACCGGGAGCAGGGCCGGCGCGAACAACGCCAGCCCGAGCATCGCGCCGAGGAGGTTGCCGACCAGCCCGGCCCGGGTCTTGCTCGGCGAGAGCCGCGGGGCGAGCGGCGTGCGGCCGAACCGCCGGCCGACGAGGAACGCCCCGACGTCCGAGGTCGCGCACGCGACGGCCAGGGCGATGAACAGGACCGTGCCATCCTCGCCGTGCTCGACGGTCAGGGCGACGGCGTGGACGAGCAGGACCGTGACCATGATCAGGCCGACAGCGGCGACCCCGAGATCGCGCACGGCTCGGCCGGTGTCCGCCCGCACGACCGGCCAGGCGATCCCGACGAAGACCAGTGCGCCGATGAGCCAGGGAGCCGCCTGTGTCCCCGCGACGGCCACCGCCCCGACGATCACGAGGTTCGCGATCACCAGGCTGACGCGGTGGTGGACCGGGAGGTCGAACAGCCCGCTCCATTCGACCAGGCCGAGCGTCCCGAGGACCGCCACGAGGACGGCCATGCCCGGCACCCCGGTCCGCGCGACGACGATCGCGATCAGCGCGAGGCCGGCGTAGCTCCCCCATCGCTCCAGCAGCAGCCTCGGGGACAGCCCGCCCGCAGCGGCCCGGTGCGTCGCGGCGTAGACCGCCACGCCGATCAGCCCGATGGCCGGCAGCGCGATGAGGACGATGGTCGCAGCGTCGAGCGGCGAGACGGACCCCACGCGATCAGGGCAGCCGTCGGATGGCGACGACGATCCGCTCCAGGAGCGTCAGCGCGGTTCCGGCCAGGAGCAGCACACCGAAGACGGCCCAGACATCGGTGCCGACGAGGATGACGGCGATCGAGCAGACCGAGATGAGCAGCATCCGTCCGGGCTTGGAGAGCACGCCACGGTAGATCCGCTCGCCGCCGGCGGCCTTCGCGACGATGCCCACGTAGCTCGCGAGGATCGCGCCGATGACGCCGAGCAGGACCACGGTCGCGGACGCCCCGGGCAGGAACGCGACCGGCGCGAGGAACGCGATGTCGGCGATCCGGTCCCCGACCTCGTTGAACACCTCGCCCCGGGGGTGGATGCGGCCGGTCCGCCGCGCGAGGGCACCGTCGAGGAGGTTGAGGACCAGGCGGAGGACCGCCAGGACGGGGATCGCAAGGAGCCAGGCCGGCGACAGCGTCGAGGCGAGCAGGCACGCGCCGGCGATCACGGCGACCGGGATGGCGGCGAGCGTCAGCTGATCGGGCGAGACGTTCGCGGCCGCGAGCCGGCCGACCAGCGGATCGAGCCGTGCGAGCGTCGCGGCCTTGGTCGCGTACAGGTCCATCGGAGGGCGGTCCCATCCTCGCGGTCCCGGTCCGCAGGTCGATCGCGACGCGATCGCCAGGCCACCGGGGTTCGCGGCGGCCATGGTACTCGCGCCGTGCGGCCGCACCGTCGCTCGGCGGGGTCGCCGGGGCGACGGTCAGCGGCGGCCCGGACCGACGACGAGTAGCAGGAACGAGGTCTCGACGACGTCGATCCCGGCGATGACGAGCGCGACGAGGAGCGGGAGGGGATGACCGAGCGCCCACCCGGCCGCCGCCGACACCGCGGCGATCGCGAGGAAGACGAGGCGCACGCCGCGGATGAGCCCCGGGACGTCGGACGTGCCGTCGGCGAGCTTCTCGAGGCTCCGCGACAGCAGGATCACCGCGACGGCGGCACACGCGCCCACGAGCGCCGCCCGCAGGAGCGGCGGCGGATGGACGAGCGCGTCGAGGAATCCGGCCGACGACCCGAACGCCGTCGCCGCGATCACGGCGACCGCGCCCAGCCCGAGGGCCACGGCCGCGCCCGCCCGCGGCGTCACGCCAGCGCCACCTCGTGGACCTCTCCGTCGACGATCCGCCAGGCCCGGACCCCGGGTGCGCCGGTCGCGGGATCGGCCTCGTCCGGGCTCAGCGACACCAGCACGTACAGCGCGTCGGGGTACAACGCCAGCCCGATGTCGGTCGGGGACGGGCGCGCGGGGGTGTGGGTGTGCGAGTGGACGATCCCCCAGAAGGTCTCGTCGGCATCGTCGGTCGCGATCGTCAGGCGGAGCAGGTCCTCGGGGGCGATCTCGTAGCGGAACGGCGAGGCCGCCTTGTTCACCGTGGGCTCGAAGCGCAGGGCGTGGCCGCCATCGGCGGCCGGGGCGTCGCCGACGATGAGGCCACAGGCCTCGTTCGGGTACTCGGCGCGGGCATGGTCGATGAGTGCGGCGCGGATGTCCGCCGGGAGCTGGGCCGCCGCGGGCCCGGGGTGCGGGCTCACCACCAGTTGACGCCGCCCTCGAGCGCGTCTTCCATCTCGTCGAGGTTCATCGTGAACGTGCCGGCGGAGAGGTACTTCCAGCCGCCGTCGGGCAGCAGGGCGACGATCGTGCCCTCGCGCATCTGCTGGGCCTCACGGGCGGCGGCCACGAGCACCGCGCCGCATGACGGGCCGCCGAAGATGCCCTCGCGGAAGACGAGGTCGCGCAGGGCGGAGATGGCGTCCGCGTTCGAGACCAGGTACTTCGCGTCGATCAGGCCGGGCTCGAAGATCTCCGGGACGAAGCCCTCCTCCAGGGACCGCAGGCCCTGCACGTTCTCGCCGGGGAGCGGCTCGGCGGCGACGACCCGGACACCGGGCTTGTGTTCATGCAGGAAGCGCGACACGCCCATCAACGTCCCGGACGTGCCCATGCCGGCCACGAACACGTCGATCTCGGGGCAGTCGGCGAGGATCTCCGGGCCGGTCGTCTCGTAGTGGGCAAGCGTGTTCGCCGGGTTGCCGTACTGGTAGGGCATCACGAACCGCTCGTCCTTGGAGACGAGATGCTTGGCCAGCGCGATCGCGCCGTTCGAGCCGAGCGCGCCCGGCGAATCGATGACCTCCGCGCCGAAGAGCGCCGCCATCTGGCGCCGCTCGTTCGTGACGTTGTCGGGCATGACGAGCGCGACGCGATAGCCCTTCCGCCGGCCGATCATCGCGAGCGCGATACCCGTGTTGCCCGACGTCGGCTCGAGGATGATCGAGTCGGCGTGGAGCAGCCCGCGCTTCTCGAGGTCCTCGATGAGGTACTTGGCCACGCGGTCCTTGACCGAGCCGGTCGGATTGACCATCTCGAGCTTGGCCAGGATCGTGACCGCCGGGTTGGGGCTCATCCGCGGGATCTCGACGAGCGGGGTGTGCCCGATCGCCTCGAGGATGTCGCCGTATCGTCCGCCGTGGGGCGCGAGCGCCTCGTGGGCGTGCGAATGATCGTGTTCGGCGTCGTCGAGCCGCCAGGGGACGGCCATCGGTCAGCCCCCGGCCATCGCCGGCAGGAGCCGGACCTCGTCGGACGGCGCGACCGGCGTGTCCAGCCCGTCGAGATAGCGAACGTCCTGGCCGTTGACGTACACGTTGACGAACCGGTTCAGATCGCCGTCCTCGCTCAGGAGCTGCGACCCGAGCGACGGATGGCGCGCCACGAGCGCGTCGACGACGGCCCGGATCGAGCCCCCTTCGAGGTCGAGCGACTTCGCCCCACCGACCGCGGGCCGGAGCACGGCCGGGATGTAGACCGTGCTCATGCGCGCGCGTCGGGCGAGACCGTGCCGGCCAGGCCGGACGTGGTCATCACGAACGGGGTGTCGCCGCCGACGTTGGCGACCGCCAGCGGGTGGCCGGCCTTGCGGGCCTCGACCGCTGCGTCGGAGCACACGGGGCACTCCGGGTCGCGGCGGAGCTTCAGCTCGGTGAACTCGGTCTCGAGGGCATCGAACAGGAGCAGCCGGCCGGCCAGCGTGTTACCGATCCCGAGCAGCACCTTCAGGGCCTCATTGGCCTGGAGGAGGCCGAGGATGCCGGGCACGACGCCGAGCACGCCCGCGACCGAGCAGCCGGGCGCGAGCTCGGGCGGCGGCGGGGTCGGATAGAGGCACCGATAGCACGGCCCCTGGTACGGGATGAACGTCGTGAGCTGGCCCTCGAACCGGAAGACCGAGGCATGGATGACCGGGATCCCGGCCGCGACCGCCGCGTCGTTGACGATGTAGCGGGTCTCGAAGGTGTCGGTCCCGTCGAGGATGACGTCGTACCCGGTGATGATCCGTTCGACGTTCGCCGCGACGAGCATCTCCTCGTGCTCGACGACCTTGACCTCCGGGTTGAGCGCGTTGATCGACCGTCGCGCCGACTCGACCTTCCGCTCGCCCACGCGGTCGGTGGTGTGGATGATCTGGCGCTGGAGGTTGCTGAGGTCGACGATGTCGAAGTCGACGATGCCGATCGTCCCGACGCCCGCTGCCGCCAGGTAGAGCGCGGCGGGCGAGCCCAGCCCACCGGCCCCGATGAGGAGCGCCTTCGAGCCGAGGAGGCGGGCCTGGCCGGCCGAGCCGACCTCGGGGATCAGCAGATGGCGGCTGTAGCGCTGCTTCTGCTCAGCGGTGAGGACGACGGGCGTCTCGAACTCGAAGCCGGCGCTCTTCCAGCCCTGGAAGCCGCCGGACATCGAGGCGACGTCGGTGTAGCCCATGTCGGCGAGGGTCTGCGCGGCGAAGAGCGAGCGGACGCCGCCGGCGCAGTACAGGATCACCGGCGCGTCGCGATCGGGCACGACGCCTTCGATCTGCTGCTCGATGTAGCTCTTCGAGACGTGCGCAGCCCCGGGCACGTGGCCCTGGTCCCACTCGGACGCCTCGCGGACGTCGACGACCGTGGCGGCACCCTGGGGGAGGGCGTCGACCTCCTGTGGGGTGACTTCTCGGATCTGGGAGCGGGCCTCCTTCAGGAGGTCCGCATAGGACTTCGGCATGGGCTTCGTGGGCTCCGGTGGTTCGACGGGCTGGCGTCGGTTGGCGCCAGGGCGGTGAGGGTGGCCCGGGGACCGCCATCGGGCGGTCGGCGGGCGTACGCGGGTCGGGCGGGTCGATGGCCGGCGGTCAGGCCGGCTGGCGACACCTGCAGCGGCGCTCGATCCGGGTCATCGGTTCGACTCCGCCGGGGTCGCCGTGGCGCCCAGATCGGTCAGGACGTGCTGGAGGCTGTCGTGGCTGAGCATCGCGCACTTCAGCCGGGCGGGGCTGATGTCGATGCCGAGGAGGTCGAGCAGGTCGTCCGCCCCGAAGCTTGCGACCTCGCTGAGCGGCTTGCCCTTGATCTCGTCGGTCAGGAGCGAGGCGCTGGCCTGGCTGATCGCGCAGCCCCGACCGGTGAACCCGACGCGATCCACGACGCCGTCCTTGACGCCGAGCATGAGCGTGATGCGGTCGCCGCAGAGCGGGTTCGCGCCCTCGTACGACGCGTCGGCGTCCTCGACGACCCCGAAGTTGTGGGGGCGCCGGTAGTGCTCGAGGATGTAGTCGCGGTAGAGATCGTCCATTCGACCTCCAAGTCTAGCGCGAATGTCCAATCCCGACCATACAGGTCGGGATTGCGCGGTCGGGGTCCTCCGCGGTCAGTACTTGTTGCGCGCCTGCGGCGGTACCAAGCACTTGCCACACGGCGAGCCCGAGGCCGTATGGTGCTTGCCCGTGGTGATGTCCCGCACGCGCCCGACCTCGATCTCGCTCACCGGCATGGCCGCGAAGCGCGGGCCGATGCGTCGCGTGCCCGCCCCCGAGCGGTTCGTCGCCGATATCGAGACGTGGCTGAACGCCGAGTACGCGCCCCTGATCCGGTCGATCCGGCGCGAGCTCCACCCGTCGGGCGATGCGCGGCTCCTCGTCTCGATCCATCGCGCGGCGCCGCCTGTCGTCATCTTCGCGCTCGAGTCGGGGCGGGTCGACGTCACCGCGGAGACGATCGCCGCCGGTCCGGGCTACCACCGGTTCGTCGGTCGAGTCCTCGAGCGTCTCGGCCCGGCGCTCGCCATCGCCTGGCCCGACGCGGCCGACGACCCCGAAGCCGCCACGGCCTTCAGCGATCGGGCGACCACCGAGCAGACCTATCTGGCCTGGCTCAACCAGGAGCTCGTCGACGCGCGGGCGAGGCGACGCAGCACGGGCGGACTCCAGTACCTCGGCACGCCAGCCGGCGTGACCTATGCGGTGAACGGGGCGATCGCCACCGGGCTCGGCCCGCGCGATGACGCCTGGCTCGATGCGGCGATCGCCGACCCGCGGGTCGCGATCGAGATCACGCCGTGGTGGACCGACGCCACCGACGCGCGGTACTACCTCAACCAGGCGCTGACGCTCATGTGGCTCGACGTCCCGTGGCGCCAGCCCGTGTTCGACGGCGAGGCGGAGCTGCTCGACGAGGTCCATCGGCTGCTGTCGCGCGCCTACCCGCTCGACCCGCGCCTCCCCTACCCGTGGTCGGCCTGGGCGGAGCTCGTCGGCCTCCGCGGCATCGACGACACGATGGCTCGCCAGGCGGTCGAGCGTGCCGAACGCGAGGAGACGCCGCTGATCGGCTACAAGCGGCTGCCCGTTCGCATCAGCCATGCGGGCTGGGTCCTGGAAGACATCCCCGGCTCGTTCGCGGAACGCCGGACCGACGAGGAGTGGTGGGGCGGCGGTCCGGGGCGGAGCATCACGCTCGCCGCGCTCGACACCGGCGCGATGCGCGCGGAGGCGTTCCTCGACCAGGTCGCCGCGGATCTCGGCCCGGATGTCCTGCACCACCGGGCTGGCGAGGTCGTCGGTCGCGGGCGGCTGACCTCGGATGCGAGCTCGGGCGTGGAGGTCGGCGTCCTCGAGGGCTACTCGGCCGTCGCCGGCTCGGGTGCGGTGATCCGCATCGTCTTCGACGACCCGGGCGACTGGCAGTGGGCGCTCGACACCTGGAAGGGCCTCGCCCCGGGCTGAGGCGGCTCGGTCAGCCGTTGAAGACGCGCTGGACTTCCTTCAGGCCGGCGGCCAGCTTGTCGATGTCGTCGAGGGTCGTGTACACGTTGAACGACGCGCGCGCCGTCGCGGCGAGGTCCAGGCGCTCATGCAGCGGCATCGTGCAGTGGTGGCCGGCCCGGACCGCGACCCCGTAGCGGTCGAGCACCTGGGCGACGTCGTGCGGGTGGATGCCCGGCAGGTTGAACGGGATGACGCCGCCGCGGATCCCCGCATCCATCGGGCCGTACAGGGCGATCTCCGGGACCTCGCGCTGGAGGGTCACAAGGGCGTACGTGAGGAGCTGCTTCTCGTGCTCGCGGACCGCGTCCATCCCGATGGCCATCAGGTACTCGGCGGCGACACCGAGGCCGATCGCGTCGCCGACGGCCGGGGTCCCCGCCTCGAACTTCCAGGGGATCTCGTTGAAGTCCGAGCGGCGGAGATGGACCTCGCGGATCATCTCGCCGCCCGAGAGGAACGGCGGCATCGCCTCGAGCAGCTCGCGCCGTGCCCACAGCGCGCCCGACCCCATCGGGGCGAGCATCTTGTGGCCGCTGAACGCGTAGAAGTCCGCACCGAGCGCCTGGACGTCGACCGGGAGATGCGGCACGGCCTGGGCCCCGTCGATGAGGACGAGGGCACCGGCCGCGTGGGCCATGTCGGCCATCTCGCGGACCGGGTTGATCGTGCCGAGCGTGTTGCTGACGTGCGTGAACGCGACGAGCTTGGGCTTGAGTCGGAGCAGGACCTCGAAGACGTCGAGGCGGAGGACGCCGTCGTCGGTGATCGGGATGAACTCGAGGTCGCCGTCGACCTCCTGGACGAGGATCTGCCACGGCACGAGGTTCGCGTGGTGCTCCATCTCGGTGAGGATGATCTGGTCGCCGCGCCGGATGTTCTTCCGACCCCAGGCGTACGCGACGAGGTTGATCGCCTCGGTGGCGTTCCGGGTGAAGATCGACCTCATGGCTGTCGGGCGCGTTGATGAAGCGCGCGACCCGCGCCCGGGCCTTCTCGTATTCGGCGGTCGCCTTCTCGCCGATCGTGTAGATCCCGCGATGGACGTTGGCGTTGTACTCGCGGTAGAAGTCGGCGACGGCGTCGATGACGACGCTCGGCTTCTGGCTCGACGAGGCCGAGTCCAGGTACACGAGCGGGTGCCCGTGGATCTCCTGGTCCAGGATCGGGAAGTCGCGCCGGATCGCCTCGGCATCCAGCCGCGGGGGAACGACCTTCGGATCCGAGGTCAGCGTCATCGTGGGCCCGGCTAGCGGGCGGTCTCCACGGCTTCGAGGTCCAGTTCGGGGCCCTTCGGGACGAGGAGCGCCTCGTCGGGCAGGTCCGGCGAGAGACCGGCCTCGCGGAGGATCGGCCCGTAGCCCTCGTCCTCGAGGCGGAGCGCGAGGTCCTTGCCGCCGGTCTTTACGATCCGGCCCTGGGCCAGGACGTGGACCACGTCCGGCTCGATGTAGTTGAGCAGGCGCTGGTAGTGGGTGATGAGCAGGACCCCGAGGTTCGGGTTGAGCATCGCGTTGACGCCCTCGGCCACGATCCGCAGGGCGTCGATGTCGAGCCCCGAGTCGGTCTCGTCGAGGATCGCCATCTCGGGCTCGAGGACCGCCATCTGGAGCATCTCGAGCCGCTTCTTCTCGCCACCGGAGAAGCCGTCGTTGACGTACCGGCTCGCGAAGCCCTCGTCCATGTGGAGGAGCGCCATCTTCGCGCGCATCTTGTTGCGGAAGTCGCGCATTGAGACGCCGCCGCGCATCGGGTCGGTCGGGTCGACGTCGGGGTCCTTGTCGATGCCCTGCAGCTTGGCGTTGAGGGCCGAGCGGATGAACGAGGCGACCGACAGGCCGGGGATCGCCGTCGGGTACTGGAACGCGAGGAACAGCCCGAGCCGGGCGCGCTTGTCGGGCGAGAGCGCGAGGATGTCGCGGCCCTTCCAGATCACCTCGCCGCCGGTCACCTTGTACGCCGGGTGACCCAGCAGCGCGTACGCGAGCGTCGTCTTGCCCGAGCCGTTGGGGCCCATGATCGCGTGGACCTCGCCCTGCCCGACCGTCAGATCGATGCCCTGCAGGATGTCGTGCGTCGGATCGGCGACCGGCGCGACGCGCAGACCGCGGATGACGAGGTGCTGGTCGGTGGTGGTTGGATCGGTCACGGGTTCGTCACGGCTCCCTGGAGGATGGGGTCGGTGGTGATGGGCGGCGTTCGCTCGGGCACGAGGTCCGCGAGCGTCATCGATTCGAGGGCGCCGACGATGGCGTCGCGCACGCGGACCCAGAGCAGGTTGACCGTGCAGCGCGCGCTGCGGTCGCACAGGATCGCGTGCTCCGGATCGTCGGTGGCGCAGATCATCGGGGCGATCGGGCCCTCGAGCGCGCGCAGGACCTCGCTCATCGTGATCTCCGCGGGCGGCCGCGAGAGCTCGTAGCCGCCGTGGGCGCCGCGGGTCGACACGACGAGGTTCGCCTCGCGCAGGCTGACGACGAGCTGTTCGAGGTAGGCGCGCGGCAGGTCCTCTTCGGCGGCGACGCCGGCGAGCGAGACCGGCCCGGTCCCGTGATGGCGGGCCAGCTGGACCATCAGGCGGACGCCGTACTCCCCCTTCGTCGAGAAGGCGAGCGCGCCGGAGCCGTGGTAGGTGGGCCGCGTGGCGACGGGGAGCGTCAGGGGACTGGCCTCGATATCCGAGCGATTAGGTCGGGATTAGTCTACGCGGCGTCGCCGCGGAGCGTCAATCGGGCGCGGCCGACTCGGCGAGCAGCGCCCGGACGGCCTCGCGGACGACGCCCGGGCGTTCGATCCACGGGAAGTGGCCGCACGCGTCGATGAGCTCGACGCGGGCGCCGGGGATGAGCGCGGCGCTCTCGACCGAGGCGCTCGAGGGGAGCGGATCGGACACGCCGTGGAGGAAGAGGGCCGGACGGTCGAACGAGGGCAGGCCGCGTTCGAGGGTGCCGGCCTCGAAGTGCGCCCGGACCGACGCCATCGTGTCGGGCTCGCCGAGGCGGCGCCACCTCGATCCGCATCAGGCGGGCTCGCGCCGCCGTGGCATGGTCGTGGAAGTACGACGGCCAGAGGGCGGAGATGATCAGGGCCTCGATGCCGGCGTTGCTGCCGTCGCCGCGCTGCGCGATGAGCGTGTCCAGCACGGATCGCTCGTCCGGGGTGAGGCGGGCGACGAGCGTCGGCACGAGGGCACCGGCGCCGCCATCGGGGACCGCGCCGAGCGCCTCGATGGCGATGAGCCCGGCGACGCGATCCGGATGGGCGACGGCGAGATGCATCGCGAGGTGCGCGCCCCACGAATGGCCGATGAGCCAGGCGCGCTCCCAGCCGAGATGGTCGAGGACCGCGATCTGGTCGGCGACGTGCCGCTCGACGTCGCGCGGGCCCTCGATGGTGCTCGGCTCGAGGCCGCGCTGCTGCGGGAGGACCCCGTCGACGAGCCCGTCGAGCTCCTCGACGAGACCGTCGAGATACTCGGCGCCGAGGCCCGGGCCGCCGTGGAGCAGGAGTGCCGGCGGACCCGATCCGCGACGCGTCGCATGGATCTCGCCGCCGGGGACGGGGACGCCGAATTCGGTCGTGGCGGACATGCCATCACGATGACATGAAGCGGACCGGGGCGCTCATCGTTGCCGGTGAGCGCCCCGGTCCAGTACGGCCCCGCTCGGGGAAACGGTGCCGTCAGGGAAAGGCGCGAGTGTCGGTCGATCGGGGCGGCACGATGCCAGCCCCTGCTGACCGGGATGCGGTCCGCGTTCGCCGGTCCCCGTGTCGCGATCGGCACGGAGGACCGGGACGGCTACCGCGTGTTATCGACGGCGCTTGGCCTTGCGGACGGACACGAGGACCGGCGTGCGCCGGGTCGCGCCGAGCACCAGGACGCCCGCGGCGAGCAGCCCGAGCGTCACGCCCGTCGCCGTCACCACCGTGGCGATGGGGCCGAGTGCGAACGAGGCCAGGATGAGGGAGATCCCGCCGATGATGGCGAGGCCTCCGACGAGTGGGTTGCGGCGATGCTCCCGATGCATCGAATGAACCTCCGATGAGTCCCCGTCGGTCCGAGATGATGACGCTACGGGTCGCGTGACCCGATGGACCGACAGCATGCGGGAGGGTCCCGGGTGGGTCTAGTACCTCTGGCAACGCGACGACCGACCCCCACCACGGCAGACCGCTCCGGACCGCACCACCCCCGGCGGAATGCGGTGCGGACGGTCACCCGGGTACCAGGCGCCGATCGCGGGCGGTCCCGCGGGGTCGGGTCGGGCCGCGGGAGGCCGGCCCCGCTGCAGTCAGGCGGGCTGCGGGACCCCCAGCGCGCCGACGAACGCGCGCCGCCACGCCTCGGTCGCCTCGACGTTGTTGAACGTGTAGAGGTGGAGGTCCGCGACGCCGGCCGACGGGTCGGCGATGAGCGGGGCGAGACCGTCGAACAGCCCGTCCGGCCGGTAGAACCCGCCCGAGCGGATGAGCCGCGCCACGAACCGGGCGTTCTTCGTCAGGAAGCGATGCGTGTCCGCGACGCCGATCCGTGCGGTGATCGCGAGAAGCTTGTGCGGCTCCGCCACGCCCGGCAGCCCGAGGTGGACCGGCAGCAGCAGGCCGTCCGCCCGGCGGCGCGCGCAACCATGTGGCGATGGCCGCCGGATCGAAGCAGAGCTGGGTCGTCATGTAGCTCGCGTACGGCGCCTTGGCCCGCAGGGCCTCGGCGAGCGGGGCGTCGGCGATGAAGGCGTGGCCCTGCGGGTAGCACGGGATGCCGATCTCGGCGAGCGGGTGGCCGATCTCGGCCATCTCGCGAAGGAGCGAGAGCCCGTCCGGGAAGTCGCCGGGCTCCTTGGCGTCGCCGCCGACGACGAACGCGCGGTCGACCCCGGCGCCCTCGAGCCAGGCGATGAGATCGCGCAGGTGGGCGCGGTCGCGGACCATGCGCGCGGAGAGGTGCGGGACGGCGCGGAAGCCCAGCGCCTGGAGCGACTCGCAGAGCGCCACGGTGGCCTCGATGCCCTTGGCCGGCGAGGCGGTCACGGACACGGTCGCGCCGGCGGGCAGGTGGGCCGCCTGGTCGAGCGCGGTCCTGAGCGGGACCAGCTCGAACGTCGGCGACGGCGAGGAGCGTGGCGACGGCCCCTCGCTCGGCGGTCGAGAGCCGCCGGTGCCGTCGGAAGAGCACGTCAGACCTCGGAGTCGGGCATCGACGCCTTCCGCTTCACGATGAACTCGAGCAGCGCCTCGTCGAGGGCGTCGTCGAGCGGCGGCGCCTCGTACTCGGCCAGCATCCGCTTCCAGATGGCGTTCGCGCGCTGGGCGGCATCGAGGCTGCCGTCCTCCTGCCACTGCTCGTAGCTGTTGTTGTCGGCGATCTCGGATCGATAGAACGCGGTCTCGAAGTTGGCGAGCGTGTGGGCGGTGCCGAGGTAGTGCTGGCCCGGCTCGTTGGTCAGGATCGCGTCGAGCGCCTGCCCGTTCTCGGACATGTCGACGCCGTTGACGAAGACCGCGGCCATCCCGCACTGGTCGGCGTCGAGGATGAACTTCTCGTAGCCGACGGCGAGGCCGCCCTCGAGCCAGCCCGCCGCGTGGAGCACGAAGTTGACGCCCGCGAGGATCGTCGGGACGAACGTCGAGGTGGATTCGTAGGCCGCCTGCGCGTCGGCGATCTTCGACGCGCACAGGTTGCCGCCCGAGCGGAACGGGACGCCGAGCCGGCGGGCGAGCGAGGCCATGACGTAGAGCACGAGGGCGGGCTCCGGCGTGCCGAAGGTGGGCGCGCCCGACTGCATCGACATCGAGCTCGCGAAGCTGCCGAGCACGACCGGCGCCCCCGGGCGCACGAGCTGCACGAACGTCATGCCGCCGAGGGCCTCGGCGAGCGTCTGGGTCGCGGTCCCGGCGACGGTCACCGGCGACATCGCGCCCGCGAGGATGAACGGGGTCATGAGCGTCGCCTGGTTGGCCTCCGCGTAGGCCCGCGCCGCACCCGAGCATCGTCGCGTCCCAGACGAGCGGCGAGTTCGCGTTGATGAGGCTGAGGATGACCGCGTGGTCCTCGAGGTACTCGGCGCCGAACAGGATCCGCGCCATCGCGACCGTGTCGCGCGCCCGCTCCGGGGCGGTGACCGAGCCCATGAACGGCTTGTCGCTGTAGCGCATGTGCGCATAGACCATGTCGAGGTGGCGCTTGTTGACCGGCACGTCGACCGGCTCGCAGACCGTGCCACCGGAGTGGTGGAGATGCGGCGACATGTAGGTCAGCTTCACGAGGTTGCGGAAGTCCTCGATCGTGCCGTACCGGCGGCCGCGGTCCAGGTCGCGGACGAACGGCGAGCCGTAGTTCGGGGCGAACACCGTGTGCATGCCGCCGATCTCGACGTTCCGCTCGGGGTTGCGCGCGTACTGGGTGAACTGGCGCGGCGCGCTCGCCTGGACGATCGAGCGGCACATCCCGCGCGGGAAGCGGACGCGCTCGCCCTGGACGTCGGCGCCGGCCTCGCGGAACAGCCGGAGCGCGTCCGGGTCGCCGCGGAACTCGAGACCGACCTCCTCGAGGATCGTGTCGGCGTTGTACTCGATGAGCGACAGGCCCTCGTCGCCGAGGACCTCGAACGGCGCGAGCGTGCGGGTCAGGAACGGGATGTGCTCGGCGTGGGACGCGAGACGAGCCGCCTGTCGTGCGGCTCGACCGCCGGTCCGGCGGCGCGGGCTGTCGTCCATCACGTCTCCTCCGTGCGGCCCACCGCGAGGACGCGGCGCCGCCGCCGATCCCCGCGTCCGGCCGATGCGCCGTCGGCGGTCGCCGGCCGCGCCGGGAGCGCCACGACGGCCGCCAGGTTGGGATAGGCCGCGGTGCGATGCGGGAACGCCATCGCCTCCACGAAGTGCTCCTGGAAGCGCGGCTCGACCGCGGTCTCGATCTTCTCGACGGTCCGCACGACGGCCTCGATCTCGGTCCGGGCCGCCCCCGACAGCAGGGCGATGAGGGCGCCGGTCCCGGCCGCGTTGCCCGCCGGTCCGACGTGCGCGAGGTCGCAGTCGGGGATGAGCCCGAGGATCATCGCGTGGGTCGTGTCGATCTGGCTGCCGAACGCGCCGGCCAGCCGGATCTCGTCGACCGCGTCGATCCCGAGGTGGTCCATCAGCAGCCGGACGCCCGCGTAGAGCGCGGCCTTGGCGAGCTGGATGGCGCGGACGTCGTTCTGCGTGACGGCGATCCGCGGGCCGCCGTTGAAGCCCTCGTGGAGGACGTAGCTGAACGTCCGGCCGTCGGCGACGACGCGTGGCGTGCGCGCGGCCATCGACCCGTCCACGACGCCGTCCGCGCTGATGACGCCCGCGAGGAACAGCTCCGCGACGACCTCGATGATCCCCGAACCGCAGATGCCGGTGATCCCCGTGTCGCCGACCGCGGTCTCGAACCCGGGCTCGTCGGACCACTCGGTGACGCCGATCACCTTGAAGCGCGGCTCCAGGGTGTCGCGATCGACGCGGACGCGTTCGATGGCGCCGGGCGCGGCCCGCTGGCCGCCGCTGATCTGGGCGCCTTCGAAGGCCGGGCCGGTCGGGCTCGAGGCGGCCAGCAGCCGGCGTTTGTCGCCGAGGACGATCTCGGCGTTCGTGCCCACGTCGACCACCAGCGTCATCCGGTCGGCGAGCTGCGGCTCCTCCGCGAGGATGACGCCGGCCGTGTCTGCCCCGACGTGACCGGCGATGCACGGCAGGACGTAGACCCGCGCGCCCGGATGGACCAAGAGCGTCAGTTCCGCCGCCGTGGTCCGGACCGCCAGGTCCGTTGCCAGCGCGAATGGCGCGCCACCGAGCGGGGTGGGGTCGATCCCGAGCAGCAGGTGATGCATGATCGGGTTGCCGACGATCGCCAACTCGAGGATCTCGGCCCGCTTGATGCCCGCCCGCATGGCAAGCGTCGCGATGAGCCCGTCGAGAGCCTTCCGCACGGCCGTTGTCATCTCGCCCGCGCCCTCGGGATGCATCATCGCGTATGAGACTCGGCTCATGAGGTCCTCGCCGAAGCGGATCTGCGGGTTCATGACGCCGTTGCTGGCCAGGATCGCGCCGTCGGCGAGGTTGGCGAGGTGGCCGGCGATGGTCGTGGAACCGACGTCGATCGCGACCCCGTAGGCCGTCTGGTGGAGGCCGGGCCAGATGCCGATGACCTGGTGGCCCCCGTGGACCGCCACGGTCACGCCGTAGGCGCCCTGTTCGAGCGCCGGCTGCAGGGCCCGGACGACGTGGAGGTCGGCCCCGAGGTCCGTCAGGGCCCACTCGCGTTCGAGCGCCTCGAACAACCGCCGAAGGTCGCCCGACGGCGACGCCAGTTCGGGCGGCGTGACCTCGACGTAGTGCAGGCGGACGACCGGGTCGACCGTGAACGTCCGGACGTCGAGCTCCTTGCGGACGACCTGGCGGTGGACCTGGCTTTCGGGCGGGACGTCGACGAGGACGTCACCGCAGATCTTCGCCGTGCATGACAGGCGCCGGTCGGCGGCCAGCCCCTTCTCCTCGCGATACGTCGTCTCGAGCTCGGCGAACGGCGAGAGATGGTCGGGTTCGGAGGTGATGCCGTGCTTGGCGAACGTGCCGATGCCCTGGGTGACCTGGCAGCGCCCGCAGATCCCGCGGCCGCCGCAGACGGAGTCGATGTCGACGCCGAGCGAGCGCGCGGCATCGAGGACCGTGGTCCCCTCGGGGAACCGGCCGCGACGGCCGGACGGCGTGAAGATGACGAGCGGTTCGATCGCCACGATCGTCCGGCCTTCAGCCGGCACTGACCACGGAGCGGCGATTGACCCGGCGGCGGCTGACCTCGCCCTCGGGCGTCGGCTCGCGGTTCGTCAGGATCCAGCGGCCGCAGTCGGGATCGTTGCCCATCAGCACGTCGGCCGCCATCACGGCCCGCTTGAGGTCCGGCTGCATCGGGTTCGTGATGGCCGAGGTCATCCCCGAGGCGATCGCCATCGGCAGGAAGGCGGCGTTGATCCCTTCGCGGTTCGGCAGCCCGAAGCTGACGTTCGAGGCGCCGCACGTGGTGTTGACCTTCAGCTCGGCGCGCAGCCTACCGACGAGCGCGAAGACCTGGCGGCCGGCGGTCGCCATCGCCCCGATCGGCATGACCAAGGGGTCGACGACGATGTCCGACGCGGGGATGCCGTGGTCGGCGGCGCGCTCCACGATCCGCTTGGCGACCGCGAACCGGACGTCGGGGTCCTCGCTGATCCCGGTGTCGTCGTTGCTGATCGCGACGACCGCGGCGCCGTACTTCCTGACGAGCGGCAGGACGCGCTCGAGGCGTTCCTCCTCGCCGGTCACGGAGTTCAGGAGCGGCTTTCCCTGGTACGCGGCCAGCCCGGCCTCGAGCGCCTCGACGATCGACGAGTCGATCGACAGCGGCAGGTCCGTCAGCGACTGGACGAGGCGGATCGTCTGGGCCAGGATCGCGGGCTCGTCCGCGAGCGGGATGCCCGCGTTGATGTCGAGCATGTGGGCGCCGGCGGCGACCTGGGCCAGCACGTCCCGTTCGACGCGGCTGAAGTCGCCGGCCTTCATCTCCTCGGCCAGGATCTTGCGGCCGGTCGGGTTGATGCGTTCGCCGATGATGACGAAGGGACGATCGAACCCCAGCACGACCTCGCGGGTCGCCGAGCTGAGGACGGTGTCGGTCACGGCTCGACGTCCCCCTTGCGCGGGATCGGCGTCTCATGGGCGGGCGCCAGGACGGGACCGCCCTCGACGCCGCCGGCCTGGATGAGCTCGGCCAGGCGGTGCTTCGTGTAGTCGGTCTCGAGGCGTTCGGTCTCGGCCGCCACCTCGGCCTCGATGTCGTCGCTGCAGCCCCGCTGGGCGCGTCGCCACTCCTCGATGTAGTCGTTGTAGGCGCCCTTGCCGGCCCGCGCGGCGGCCTTGTCGATGGCGACCTGGAAGCGCGGGTGGAGGACCTGCTTGCTCTGGCGACGACCCTCCCGCGCGATGACCTGCGCGGGGATGTCGCGCCACCAGATGACGGTCATGACGCCCACGCTCAGAGGACCCCCTGGACCGTGGGCGGGGTCTTCGTGAGGTCGGTCGCGATGGCGATGGTCGTGGCGAGCTCGCCGTATCCGGTCCGCCGCAGCTCGAAGGTCAGGCCCAGGCGGCGCGCGCCGCGCCGGGCCGCCGTCACGAGGGCGGGATCGTCGGTCTGCGCGAGGTAGACGAGCCGCCGGTAATTGCCGAAGTACGTCGCGAGCAGCTCCGGATGCCGGTCCAGGCCGAGCCCCTCGATGACCAGCCGGTCGAAGTTGCGCGCGAGGAAGTCGGTCAGGTAGAAGGTCGCCGGGTCCTCCTCGGACAGCGCCGCGAACGCGGCCTGGCCCGCGTAGAACTCGTAGCAGTGGGCGCCCGGCAGCCGCTCGATCCCCGGCTCATCGGCGAGCGCGCGATCGAGCATCCCGCCGGTCCCACAGTCCGCGTAGGCGACGAAGACGCGGTCGTAGCCGGCGCGACGGCGGCGGATGCGCTCCCGGACGGCCGCGGGGATGCCGCCGGGGCGGTTGTGCAGGGTCGCCGGCAGGCACGTGATGTCGACGTTCGGCAAGTTCTGGGTGAGCGCCACGAGCTCGCGTGCGAGGGCGCCGCAGCCGACGATCAGGACCCGCGGCGCGTCGGTCGTGGGCCGCTCAGGCGACGCGCGCACGTCGCTCGTCGATGAGCCGGCGAGCCGTCTCCGCGGCGACGCCGGCATCGCGACAGTAGGCGTCCGCGCCGACGGCCATCCCGAACTCCTCGTTGAGCGGGGCACCGCCGACGAGCACGATGTAGTCGTCGCGCATGCCGCGATCCTTGAGCGCCTGGATGACGACCTTCATGTACGGCATCGTCGTCGTCAGCAGCGCGGACATCCCGAGGATGTCGGGCTTGTGCTCGTCGAGCGCGGCGAGGAACTTGTCGGCATCGGTGTTGATGCCGAGGTCGAAGACCTCGAAGCCGGCGCCTTCGAGCATCATGCCGACGAGGTTCTTGCCGATGTCGTGGATGTCGCCCTTGACCGTCCCGATGACGACCTTGCCGACCGGCTCGGCACCGGTCTCCGCGAGCAGCGGCCGGAGGACGGCCATGCCGCCCTTCATCGCGTTGGCGGCGAGCAGGACCTCGGGCACGAACAGGATCCCGTCGCGGAAGTCGATCCCGACGATCTTCATCCCGGCGACCAGCGCGTCGTCGAGGACCCTGGTGGCCGAGAAGCCGCGGCCGAGCAGGATGTTGGTCCCCTCGACGATCTCGTCCTTCATGCCGTCGTAGAGGTCGTTGTGCATCTGCTCGACCAGCTCGTCGTCGGACAGCGCCGCGAGATCGATGTCCGCGTACTCGTCCTGCGTCATCTGGTGGATGCTCCTGGGGGTTCCACGATGTGGAACCGTGCCGTATAGTGGAACCGCCGAGACCCGGAATGTATCCGACGAGGAGGCCGATTGTCCAGCGTCCAGTCCATCAGGCGCGCGTTCGACGTCCTCGGCGCGCTCGCCGGCGGACCGCTCGGCGTGACCGAGGTGGCCGATCGGGCGGGGCTCCCCAAGTCCACGGCCGCGCGACTGCTGACGACGCTCGCGCGCGAGGGGGCGGTCGAACAGGTGCCGGGCGACACGCGCTATCGGCTCGGACCGCGCCTGGCGACGCTCGCCGCCGGCCTCACGCCCGTGCGCTCGCTCGCGGCGGTCGCGCACCCGGTGCTCATCGGCCTGGCCGCCACCGCGGGCGAGGCCGCCGGGCTGTCCGTCCCCGACGGCGATCTCGTCCACTACATCGACCAGGTCGACACGCCCAACCCGGTCTCGGTCCGGGACTGGACGGGCTCGCGCGTCCCGATGCACGCGGTCTCGTCGGGCCAGGTCCTCCTCGCCTTCCGGCCGCCCGCCGCGCTCGAGCGCTACCTCGAACGCCCGCTGGAACGGTTCACGGCGCGCACGATCACCGACCCCGACACCTTGCGCGAGCGCCTGCGCGCCATCCGGCGCGACGGCTACGCCTGGGTCTGCGAGGAGTTCGACGAGGGCATCAACTCGGTCGCGGCGCCCATCGCCGACACGTCGGGCGAGGTGGTCGCCGCGGTCCACCTGCACGGCCCGTCCTACCGGTTCCCGACGGCCGGCACGGACGCGAGCGTCGGCGACGGCGTCGTCGGCGCCGCGGCCCGGATCGCCCGGAGCCTGCGGCACGCCTGACCGTCCAGCAGCCGCTACGATGCCACCCGAACGAACCGCGGACCGCCATCGAGAGCGACGGACCTTGGGCCTTCCCATCGGCGAGGTGTGCTTCCTCTTCAGCGACATCGAGGGCTCGACGCGCCTCGCGCGAGCGCTCGGCGCCGACCGCTGGGCCTCGTTCCTCCAGGCCCACGACCGCCTCATCGACGATGCCGTCGAGCGGGAGGGCGGCCAGGTCGTCAAGCACGAGGGTGACGGGACGTTCGCCGTGTTCGGGGGCCCTACGGCGGTGCACGGCGCAGCGCTCACCGCCGTCGCGATCGCGCGAGGCATGACCACGATGGGCGACGGGGAGCCCGCCCGCGTCCGGATCGGCCTGCACCTCGGGGACGGGCGGCTCACCGGTGGCGGGTCGGACTATGTCGGTCTTGACGTCCACTACGCGGCCAGGATCGGCGCTGCCGGGAACGGCGGGCAGATCGTGCTGTCGGCGGCCGCGGCAGACCGGCTCCGCGGCTCGCTGCCGCCCGGCACCGAGCTTGCCGACGAGGGCCATCGCCGGCTCAAGGACTTCGACGAGCCGAGGCCCGTCTTCCGGCTCGTCGTTCCGGAATGTGCCGACGACACCCGGCCGCTCCGGACGCTGGACCTGCCCACCAACCTGCCGGACACGATCTCGTCGTTCGTCGGTCGCGCGGCCGATGTCCGGCAGGCAGCCGACCTGCTCGCGACGACGCGCCTGCTCACGCTCACCGGGACGGGCGGGACCGGGAAGACCCGCCTCGCGCTCGGCGTCGCGGCTGCCGTCCGCGACCGCTACCCGGACGGGACCTGGCTCGTCGACCTCGCGCCCATCCGCGATGCCGCGCTTGTCGCGTCGGCGATCGGCGCGGTCCTCGGCGTGCACGAGACCCCGGAGACCCCGATCCTGGGGCGGCTCCAGGACCGCCTGCGCGAACGGACCCTGCTGCTGGTCCTCGACAACGTCGAACAGCTCCTGCCCGTGGCGGCCGACGTCGTCGCCGCCCTGCTCGCCTCGTCCCGCGGTCTGGAAATCCTGGCCACGAGCCGCGAGGCGCTCCACCTCCGCGACGAGCAGGAGTTCCCCGTCGCGCCGCTCGACACCGCCGATGCCGTCGAGCTGTTCGTCGATCGCGCCCGACTCGTCCGGCCCGACTACGAGCCCGGACCGTCGCTGGCGACGATCGCGGCGATCGTCGAACGCGTGTCGGGCCTGCCGCTCGCGGTGGAGCTCGCGGCGGCCCGGGTGCGGTTGCTCAGTCCCGAGGCGATCCTCGAGCGGCTGAGCCGGTCGCTCGACCTGCTCGAGAGCCGCGCCCGGGACCTGCCCGAGCGGCAACGGACGCTTCGGGCGGCCATCGGCTGGAGCGTCGACCTGCTCGCCGAGCCTGAGCGACGCCTCTTTCGACGGATGTCGGTCTTCCCGGAGAGCTGGTCCCTCGAGTCGGCCACGGCCGTCGCCGATCCCGACGGGGACCTGGGGGTCGATCCGATCGACGGCCTCGCCGCCCTTGCCGACAGGAGCCTCGTCCAGATCGACCCGGCCCAGTCCGGCGAGCCGCGGTTCGCCTGGCTCGGGCTCGTTCGCGAGTACGCCCTCGAGGAGCTCACCGCGTCGGGTGAGCGGCCCGCGGTCGAACGGCGGCACGCCCACACGTTCCTCGAGGCGGCCGAACGTGCCGAGCCGCGGCTGCTCGGCGAGGAGGGCGAGGTCTGGCTCGATGCCGTCGACCGGGATCGCCATGACCTGCGTGCCGCGATGCGCTGGTCCCTGACCGTCGGAGAGCCGGCGCTGGGGCTGCGCATCACCTATGCGATCTGGCGCTACTGGCAGGGGCGATCGGAGCTGCGCGAGGGCCGGGCGTGGACGCGCGAGCTGCTGGCCCATCCGGCGGCAGCGGGCGACTCGCCTGAACGGGTGCTGGGACTGGCGGCGGCCGGCGGTCTCGCGTACTGGTCCCAGGACGCTGCCGCGGCCCGGGCAGCCTACGAGGAGCGGCTCGCCATCGCGGAACGACTCGGCGACCCGGCGCTGCTCGCGGAGGCGCACTACGACCTCGGGTTCAGCTACATGATCGACGAGGATGCCGAGGGCGTGCGACGCCATGAAGCCGAGGCGCTCCGGCTCTATGAATTGCTCGGCGATCAGAACGGCGCGATCCGAGCCCGCCAGGGCGTCGTGCTCGTGAGCATGCTCACCGGCGATCTCATCATGGCGCGGGACCTCGAGCGGGAGAACCTCGTCGCCTTCCGGGCATCCCGCGAGCCCTATCGGACCTCGGACAGCGTGACACTGCTGGCGTCGCTCGAGCTCAAGACGGGTGAGCTGGAGGAGGCCCGCTCGCACGCCCTCGAGGGCCTCGAAATCGCCGGCACGGGTCGGCTGGCGGGCACGACCGTGGGTGCGCTCGGCGTGCTCAGCCTCGTGGCGTTGCAGGGTGGCGATCTGGAGCTCGGGGCGACGCTCGCCGGCGCCGCGGCGGGATCGCCGAACGCGCGGAGGTCACGAACGCGATGGTCGTGGTGCTCCACATGCGTGACCCCGCCGTGGTCGCGAAGGAGCTGCTCGGTGACGATGTCGCCGGTCCGCTGCTCGCTGCCGGTGCGGCGCTGACCGCGGAGGAGGCGGTCGCGCTGGCCCGCGCGGCGCCGGAGCTGCGGCCGGGCTGACGCGCACCGGGCGGACGCCGGACCGCCCGGCCCCGGCGAGACGGATCCGGTCGATCGACCGGACCTACGTCGGCCGGTGCTCGTCGATGAGCGTCTGGGCGTCGAACTGGGCCCGCCCGAGCACGAACCAGATCGCCTCGACCGGCTCGTCGCCGATCGTCGCGAGCCGGTGCGGGATCGACGAGTTGATCGAGATCGCGTCGCCTGGCTCGAGGATGTACTCGTCGAACCCGATCCGCACCTGGAGCCGGCCGCTCAGGACGTAGCCCCACTCGTGGCCCGGGTGGCGCTGGAACGCGTCGGGCGGGCTCGAGGCGCCGCCGACCTCGTAGGTCACGTGGAGGAACTCGACGCCCGGCTCCGACAGCGTCGTGAGGCGCTCCCAAAGGACGCCCGACGCGAGCCGGATCTCGTGGCGGCTGTCCGCCCGCTGGACCGGCGGGGCTGCGGCCATCGTGCCGCTGGCCGTCCCGCCCGCCCGGGCTGGGGTGGCCGTCGACGCTCCCGGCGGCTCGGCCGGCCGGCGGTCGTTGAACAGCAGCTCGTCGAGCGAGACGTCGAGCTCCGCGGCAAGCGCATACAGCGTGCTGACGGATGGGTTCGCCCGTCCGGTCTCGATCTGCGAGATGAGGCTGGGCGAGACGCCCAATCGCTCGGCGAGGTCGCGCAGGCTGAGATGACGCGCGTTCCGCGCCTCGCGGAGATGCTCCCCCATCTCGGGGTAGTCGGGGCGGCCGTTCCGCTGGGGTGTGGCCACGTGCTCCCTCGGTCGTCGTGTCCGGCCCGTCGTCACGTTCGGTCGGGCCTCCGTCGGCCCAGAGTATGGTCGCGCCGAGCCCACCGGCGCTGGCGCCCGGTCATCGGCAATGCCAGCCGCCGTCGACGATCAGCTCGACCCCGTTGACCGCGGTGTTCTCGAGCAGGAAGACCACGGCGCCGGCGATCTCGTCCATCGTCGCGAGGCGCCCGGTCGGCGTCTCGCCCGTGTACTTCGCGATCGCCGCGGGCTTCTCCGACCAGTACGGGCTGTCGCCGACGACGCCCGGGTGGATCGAGTTGACGCGCAGCGGCTTGAGCTCCTCGACGAGCGAGCGGGTCAGCCCGACGACGCCGCCGTTGACGGTCGTGACGGTCGTGGAGCCGGGATACGGCCGCTCCTTGGCCATCCCGCCGAAGAGCACGATCGAGGCGTCGTCCGTGAGCCGCGACCGAAGCGTATGGACGACCTCCGTGTAGCCGACCAGCTTGAGCGTCACGAGCCGGATGGCACGGGCGATGTCGTAGTCGGCGACGGTGTTCTGATCGCGGTCGATCGCGGCGAGGACGAGGCGCCGGACGGGTCCCACGTCGGCGAGGGCGGCGGCGATCGAGGTCGGTTGCGCCAGGTCGAAGGTGATGCCCGTGGTCCGGCCACCGACGCCGGTCACGGCGGCCGCGACGTTGGCCGGGTCCTGTCCGGTGAGGACGACCGGCACGCCCGTCGACGCGTAGTGGCGGGCGATCTCCTGCCCGATGGCCCGCGTGCCGCCGACGACGACGACCGAGGCTTCGTCAGCCATGTGGTTCCCTCCGATCCTTTGCGCGCTGTTGGTCGTATCGCTCCCAGCTCGGCGCCCAGCGATAGGCGTGTCGAACGGGCGGCTGGGGCGCCTGCGTCTCGATCCAGCGGACCCGCTCGGTGCCCTCGTTCCAGAACCCGTGGACCGAGCCGACCCCGGAGAAGACGATGTCGCCGGGATGCAGCGTGTAGCGCTCGCCGTCGAGCTCGCACGAGACCTCGCCGGCGAGGAAGACGTAGGCCTCCTCGAAGGGGTGGTCGTGCGCCTGGGCCGCGCCGCCGATCTCGTAGTCGACCGTGAACATCGTCACGAGGTCGGCGCCGAACGTCCGGTCGACGAGCATCTTCACGGAGATCCCGCTGTAGACGAGCAGGGCGATGTCCATCCCGACCGGGGCCCGCCGGCGCGGGTCGTCGTGGATCGCGCAGCGCCTCGAGCTGCGGGCGGGGTGCCGTCGTAGTGCCCGACGAGCCGGAGGGTCGGGTCGCCGAACGGCGGCCGGCTCGCGGCGGCGTCCATCTCGGCGAGGTCCTCGGCGGGCTCGAAGAACGTGTCGGGCCAGCGCGACCCCGGGTCGCGCCGCTGCGGCGAATTGAGCGACAGCCAGCGCGCCTGGACGGTGCCGGCGTTGCCCAGGCGCGTGACGGATCCCGATCGGGAACAGGGCGTAGTCGCCGCGGACCAGGCGGTGGACCCGGCCCTCGATCCGGGCCAGGAGCTCGCCCTCGAGGACGTAGAGCGCCTCCTCGAACGAGTGCACGTGCGGGGCCAGCCACCCGCCGGGTTCGAGCGACCCGACGTACAGGTCCGTGTGGACCGCGCCCTGCTCGGGGCCGACGATCCGCATCCGGGCCAGGCCGGACGCGGTCTCGCTCGGCGGCGCGGGCGTCTCCGCGAAGGACCAGTCGATCTTCCCGACGTAGTGCATCAGCGACTCACGCTCACGATGGGGCCGGGTCGGACGAGGGTGGCACGGCGACGAGCCGCGCCGGCGTCCCGGCGATTGCATACGAGACTAGCCCGAGGACTCCATGCGGCGCGACCACGCGTCGAGGCCCACCGCCAGCAGGAGGATCACCCCGAGCGTGACCTGCTGGTAGAACGGGTCGACCCCGAGCAGGTTGAACCCGTTGGCGATGAGCGCCACGAAGAGGCAGCCGACCACGGTCCGCTGCATCGACCCCTCGCCGCCGAGGATGCTCGTCCCGCCGACGATGATCCCGGTCAGGACCGTGAAGGTCAGGAACTGCCCGCCGCTCGTCGCCTGCGCACTCAGGACCCGCGACGCGTCGAGGGTCCCGGCCAGCCCGGCCGCCGTGCCGCTCAGGGCGAATGTGGCGACCCGGATCGCATCGACCCGGACGCCGCCGAGGCGGGCGGCCTGCGCGTTGCCGCCGGTGGCGTAGACGTACCGTCCGAACGTCGTCCGGCTGAGCAGGATCGTGGCGGCGATCGCGATGAGGATCATCATCCAGGCTGCGCTGGTGATCCCGAGGATGCGCGTGGCGGCGAACGCCTGGAAGTCCAGCTGGTCGAAGGCGACGACGAGGTTGCCTTTCGTCACGATCGCCGCGATGCCGGCGACGACGAACGACATCGCCAGCGTGCCGATCAGCGCATTGATCCGGAAGCGGGTCACGATGATGCCGTTCGCGAGCCCGATCACGAGCCCCACCGCGATGCCGGCCAGGACGCCCAGCGGGCTGGAGAACGTCGTCGCGGTGTTCAGCGCGATGGCGCCGGCCAGGGCGTAGGTCGCCCCGATCGAGAGGTCGATGCCGCCGGCGATCAGGACGAGCGTCCCCGCGCAGGCGACGATGATGATCCCGGCCTGCTGGTCGAGGATGTTCGTGAGGTTCTGGGTCCGCAGGAACGGCGGGCTGACCAGGCTGAGGATCGCGAACAGGATCACGAACGGGATCGCGATGCCGAACCGGCTGACCAGGCGGCTCGCGCGCTGGCTGAGCGTCGGCCCGGCGCGATCCAGCGCGGCGCCCTCGGTGGCCGTCATGCCGCGGTCCCCGTCGCGGCGCCGAAGGCCGCCTGGAGGATCAGGTCCTCCGCCATCCGCTCGCCGATCAGCTCGGCGACGAGCCGTCCCTGGCGCATGACGAGGACGCGGTGGGAGAGACCGAGGATCTCCTCGATCTCGTTGGAGATCAGCAGGACAGCCATGCCCTCGCCGGCGAGTCGCACGATCAGCTCGTACAGGTCGTGCTTCGCACCCACGTCGACCCCGCGGGTCGGCTCGTCGGCGATGAGGACGCCCGGCGCCACCAGCATCGCCCGCGCGAAGAGCAGCTTCTGCTGGTTGCCGCCGGAGAGCGCAGCCGGCCGGCGCCTCGAGGATCGGCGCGGCCGCGACCTGCTCGAGCGCCTGACCGACCGCCGTCCGTTCCTGTCGGCGCCGCACGAACCCGAGTCGGGCCATGGTCCCGACGCTCGGCAGGCTCACGTTCTCGCGGACCGGGCGGCGCAGGAGCAGGCCGTCGTCCTTGCGCGATTCGGGGATCATCGCCAGACCGGTCCGGAGCGATCCGGCCGGTGTCCCGGCAAGCGGTGCATCACCGCGACGCACCTCCCCGCTGAAGAGCGGCGCGGCGCCGTAGATGGCCCGGGCCAGCTCCGATCGACCCGCCCCGATCAACCCGGCCAGCCCGACGATCTCCCCGGCGTGCAGCTCGAGGGAGACGTCGTGGACGCCCGGGGCCGAGACGCCCCGGATCGAGAGGACCACGGCGGCGTCGGCCGCCGGCGGCCGCTTCTCGGGATACACGCGACCCGCCGGCCGGCCGAGCATCGCGGTGAGGAGCGTGTTCTCGGTCTCGACGGCTGCCGGCCCGGTCCGGACGACCCGCCCGTCGCGCAGGACCGTGACCGTGTCGGCGAGCTCGAGGACCTCGCCCAGGAAATGGGAGACGAGGATGACCGTCCGGCCACTGCTCGCGGAGCGAGCGGACGATCTCGTGGAGGCGCTCGATCTCGCGCGCCGACAGGCTGGCGGTGGGCTCGTCGAGCACGATGAGGTCGGCGTCGCGGGCGAGCGAGCGGAGGACCTCCACCTGCTGCTGCTCGGCGATCGACAGGCGGCCCACGACGGCCCGGCCGTCGAGGTCGAAGCCGGCGTCGGCCGCCAGCCGGGCGAACCGTTCGGCCATGGCCCGCCGGTCGATGAACCCGGCCCGCCGCGGCTCAGCGCCGAGGAAGACGTTCTGGGCCACGGTCAGCTGCGGGACGAGGGCCACCTCCTGGGCCACGATCGCGATGCCGCGTTCGAGCGCCTGGCGCGGCGAGCCGAACGCGACCGGCGTCCCGCGCAGGACCAGTTCACCCTGGTCCTGCGGGAACACGCCGGCGATGATCTTGCCCAGCGTGGACTTGCCGGCGCCGTTCTCACCGACGAACGCGTGGACGGTGCCGCCCTGGATCTCGATCGAGACGTCGTCCAGGGCCCGGGTCGCCCCGAAGGACTTCCCGAGCCCACGGACCTCGAGGTGGACCGGAGCGGCGGCCTCGCTGGCCATCGGCCGGGCGGCGGCGCGTGGCGCAGGTCAGCCCGGCCACTCCGCGAGCGGGAGGAACGTATCGACGTTGGCCTTGGTCACGACGCCGCCCTCGGGCAGCGAGTCGAGCGGGTCCATGCCGGGCGCCGGCGTGCCGGTCCGGATGGCCTGGATGAGCTGCTCGGTCCCGAGACGACCCTCGGTGGCCGGCATCTGCATGACCGTGCCGTAGCGCTCACCGCTCTTGATGCCCTGGAGGGCGATCGCGCCGCCGCCGTAGCCGATGAGGGCGATCTTGCCCTTGTTGTCCGGCCCGACCGCCGTCGCGGCACCGGTGATGGCCTGGTCGGCGCCCATGATGATCGACAGGTCCGGGTGGGCCTGGAGCATGTCCTGCGCGGCCTTGAGCCCGGCGGCCGTCGTGTAGAAGGACTCGCCCTCGGCCACGACCTTGATCTCCGGATGGCTCGCGATGGCCGTCATCGAAGGCCTGGCGCAGGGTCTGGTCGAGCGCGGCGGCCTTGACCGACCAGATGTAGCCGACGTTGCAGGGGTTCGCCTTCTTCTCGGCGCAGGCCTGGACGACGAGGTCGCCGATCTTCTTGCCGAGGGTGCTCGGGACGAACGCGACGTTGGCGCTCAGCCCGGGGATCTGCGACTCGCGCGGTGGTGTTGTCCGCGCCGAGGATCTGGTCGATGTTGCCGACCGCGATGCCCGTGGTTGATGGCGTTCGTGACGTCCGCCACCATCCCGGCGCCGTACAGCGGCTGGGTGATGATCGCGTCGAACTTGCCCGACGCGGCCGCGTCCTGGAGCTGCTTCGTCTGGGCCGCCGGGTCGAGATTCGCGTCGAACACGGTCAGCTTGGCGTTGTTCGGCGGCGGCCACGCCCTGGGCGGCGGCCAGCATCGGGGCGTCGTAGCTGTTGGCGACCGCGAACGAGAGGTACGCGATCTCGAGGGCCTTCTCCGGCACGCTCGGCGCGGCCGACGGTGCCGCGGCCGCGCTCGGCCGCGGTGGTGGGCGCGGCCACGCTGGCAGCCGGCGCGGACGATGCCGCGCTCCCGCTACATGCGGCGAGGATCAGTGTGACCCCGAGCAGGCCCGCCAGACGCTTCTGGACCAGCCGTCGGTCGTGTCGTGCGCGCATGTGATCTCCTCCTCCGTGAGCCGTCGCGGCGCTGCCGGGAGTGTGCAGAGACGGTGAACGAGTGTCAAGCCACATTGCAGGCCGGTTGCAGTGTGGGTACGCGGATCGTGCATCGTCATGCGAGCGCGGCTCCGCCGCCGTACCATCCCCTCGGGAGCACGGGCTCGACGATCGAGCAGGGGTCACGCACGGAACACGCGCGAACGACGTTGGCGCCAACACCAGCGCCGATCATCACCGGGACGTCCAGGAGCAAGGCTCCGAGCCGCTTGCGTCGGTCGACGCGCTGTGTAGCATGGATGAACAGAACGTTTCCGCAACCGCGGACCCGACGAGCCCGCGCTCGCGACCAGACTGGGGTATTGCGATGACGACATCCTTCGCTTCGCCGGGTTCGATGAACGTCGACTGGGAGGAGCGCTGGAACGTCGAGCGGCTGCGGTCGTATCGATCCTCGCGGGCCCGTGCGGCGCTCGAGGCATCCGAGCTCGGCGCCGTCCTGCTCTTCGACTTCAACAACATCCGGTACGTCACGAGCACCCACATCGGCGAGTGGGCCCGCGACAAGATGACCCGCTACGCGCTCCTGACCCGCGGCGGCGACGCCGCACATCTGGGACTTCGGGTCGGCCGCCAAGCACCACCGGCTCAACTGCCCGTGGCTGGCGCCCGGAGAACATCCACGCGGGGATGGTCGGGATGCGCGGCGCGGTCGCCCCGGACGCCGGGCTGTTCCGGCGCGCCGCGCGCGAGATCCGCGAGCTGCTCAAGGCCGAGGGCGTGCGCCGACATGCCGCTCGGGGTCGACCTCGTCGAGCCGCCGATGCTCGCGGCACTCGCCGAGGAGGGCATCAAGGTCCAGGACGCGCCAGCAGGTCATGCTCGACGCGCGCGAGGTCAAGTCGATCGACGAGATCATCCTGCTCAACACCGCCTGCGCGATGGTCGACGGCGCCTACCAGATGATCTCCGAGCAGCTCAAGCCGGGCGTCCGCGAGAGCGAGCTCGTCGCGAATGTGACGAAGTTCCTGTTCGACCTCGGCTCCGAGCACGTCGACAACATCAACGCGGTCTCGGGCGAGCGCTGCAGCCCGCACCCGCACGTGTTCAGCGACCGGATCATCCGGCCCGGCGACCAGGCCTTCTTCGACATCATCCACACGTTCGTCGGCTACAAGACCTGCTACTACCGCACGTTCGTCGTCGGCAAGGCGAACGACGCCCAGCGCGACGCGTACAAGCGGGCGCGCGAGTGGATCGACGAGTCGATCGAGCTGATGCGCCCGGGCGTGACCACCGACCAGGTCGCCAAGGTCTGGCCGAAGGCGCGAGGAGTTCGGGTTCGACAACGAGATGGAGTGCTTCGGGCTCCAGTTCGGCCACAGCGTCGGCCTGTTCCTCCACGAGCGGCCGATCATCAGCCGGCTCAACTCGCTCGACCACCCGGTCGAGCTCAAGGAGGGCATGGTCATCGCGCTCGAGACCTACTGCCCGGCCAAGGACGGCGTGTCCGCCGCGCGGATCGAGGAGGAGGTCGTGGTGACCGCCGACGGGCCGCACGTCATCACCCGCTTCCCCTCCGACGAGCTGTTCGTCGCGAACGCGTACTAGGAGCCTGCCGATGGCGACCACGACCGCGCCGACATCGACCGCGCGACCCGGCTCCGGATGTACCGGACGATGGTCGAGTGCCGGTACTTCGAGGTCCGCGCCCAGGAGCTCTTCTTCGAGGGGCTCGTGCGCGGCACGACCCACCTCGGCGTCGGCCAGGAGGCGGTCGCGGCCGGCGTCGCGGCGGCGATGCGCGACCGACGACTACACGTTCTGCACGTACCGCGGCCACAACCACACGCTGGCCCGGGGCGTGCCGATGGCGCCGATCTTCGCCGAGCTGTTCGGGCGGGCGACGGGCCTGCTCGGCGGCAAGGGCGGCTCGATGCACCTGACCAGCGTCGAGCACGGCGCGATGGGCTCGTACGCGATCGTCGGCGCCCACCTGCCGATCGCCCTCGGCGCGGCCTGGTCCGCGCAGTACCGCAAGTCCGGGCCAGGTCGCGGTCTGCTTCTTCGGCGACGGCACCACGAACATCGGGGCGTTCCACGAGGCGCTGAACATGGCCGCGGTCTGGAAGGCGCCGGTCGTGTTCGTCTGCGAGAACAACCAGTACATGGAGTACACCGCCGATCGGCGACGTGACCGCGGTGGAGCATCCGGCCGCGGACCGGGCGTCGCGCCTACGGCCTCGAGTCGATCGTCGTCGACGGGAACGACGTCGACGCGGTCCACCTGACCGGCAAGACGGCCATCGACCGGGCACGGGCGGGCGACGGCCCGTCGCTCATCGAGGCGCTCACCTACCGCCACGGCGGCCACTCGCGGGCCGACCCCGGCAAGTACCGGCCCGACGAGGAGGTCGCCGCCTGGAAGGCGCGCGACCCGATCCCGGCCTACCGGGCGCGGCTCGAGGAGGCGGGCGTCGCGACCGCCGAGCTCGACGCCATCGAGGCGGAGACGCACGACGCGGTCGCCGCCGCCGAGGCCGATGCGCGCGCCGCCCCCGAACCCAGCCCGGACGTCCTCGAGACCCAGGTCTGGGCCGACGGAGGCTCCGCATGGCGGAACTGACGTACCGCGGCGCGCATCGCGGCGGGCATCGCGCAGGAGATGCGCCGCGACCCGACCGTCGTCCTCATCGGCGAGGACGTGGGCGCGGCCGGCGGCGTCTTCAAGCTCACCGAGGGCCTGTTCGACGAGTTCGGGCCGAGCGGGTCCGCGACACGCCCATCAGCGAGCAGGCCATCATCGGGGCGGCGATGGGCGCGGCGATGACCGGCCTGCGCCCGATCGCCGAGCTGATGTTCTCGGACTTCTTCGCGGTGACCTGGGACATGGTCGCCAACCAGATCGCCAAGACCCGCTACATGACCGACGGCCAGGTCTCGCTGCCGCTCGTGATCCGCACCGCCAACGGCGCCGGGCCTCCGCTTCGGCGCCCAGCACAGCCAGAGCGTCGAGAACTGGGCGATGGCCATCCCGGGCCTGAAGGTCGTCGCGCCGTCCACGCCGGCCGACGTCGTGGGCCTGATGGCGGCCGCGGTCCGCGACCCCGACCCGGTCATCTTCTGCGAGCACAAGGCGCTGTTCGCGACCAAGGGCGAGGTCCCCGACGGCGAGCATCGTCGACACGCTCGGGCACGGCGAAGATCGTGCGCGGCCGGCATCGGACGTCACGATCGTCGCGCTCGCGGCCATGGTGCCGAAGGCCCTCGAGGCGGCCGAGCGCCTCGCGGCCGAGCACGGCGTCGACGCCGAGGTCATCGACCTGCGCTCGCTCGTCCCGCTCGACACCGCCACGATCCTGGCCTCGGTCGAAGAAGACGAGCCGGCTGTTCACCGTCGAGGAGAACCCGCGGCTGTGCGGCTGGGGCGCGGAGATCGCCTCGATCGTGGCCGACGACGGCTTCTACAGCCTCGACGCGCCGATCGTCCGGATCACGACGCCGCACATCCCGCTCCCGTCGGCCGCGGCGCTCGAGGACCTCGCGGTCCCCGTCGGTCGAGCGGATCGTCGAGACCGTCAAGCGCCGCCTGGACGACGCCGCATGACGCGACCGGGCCGATGGCTGAGCCGACCGTCGGCGATCGCTCGGCACGGGCCGGATGGGCTCGGCCATGGCCGAGCGGCTGGCGCGCCCGGGCACGACGGTCGTGCTCTTCAACCGGACCCCGGACCGGGCGATCGCGCTGGCCGAGCGCATCGGTGCGACCGTCGCCGGCTCGCGCGGCCGAGGCGGCCGCGCCAGGCCGACGTCGTCGATCACGATGCTCGCCGACGACGACGCGGTCCGGGCGCATGTACGCCGGACCCGACGGGATCGCCGCCGGGCCTGCGCCCGGGCGCCGTCGCGGTCGACATGAGCACGGTCCTGCCCGCGACGATCGGCCGTCGTCGAGCGCCGCGGTCCGGGCGCGCGGCGCCGGCATCCTCGACGCCCCGGTGTCGGGGAGCGTCGCCACGACCCTGGCCGGCGAGCTGACGATCATGGTCGGCGGCGACGCCGCCGACCTCGAGCGCGCCCGACCGGTCCTCGACGCGCCTCGCCAAGCGCATCTTCCACCTCGGGCCGCTGGGGACCGGCGCCGCGATGAAGCTCGCCGTCAACACCGTCATCTACGGGCTGAACGGCGCGGTCTCGGAGGGCCTCGTCCTGGCCGAGCGCAGCGGCATCGCGCGGGCGACCGCCTACGACGTGCTGGCCGCGAGCGCCGTCGGCGCGCCGTTCGTCGCAGTACAAGCGGGCGTCGTTCCTCGAGCCCGAGACGACCCCGGTCGCCTTCGCGCTGGCCCTCGCCGACAAGGACCTGCGGCTCATCGCCGAGCAGGCCGCGGCCACCGGCACGCCGATGCCGCAGGCCGCCGCGAACCTCGGATCCATCCAGGCCGCGGAGCGCTCGGTGGGCGACGACGCGTGACTTTCTCGCGGTCGCGCAGCCACCTGCGCGAGGAGGGCCGGCGATGACCGATCGGCCATGAGGAGGAGTCCGACCCCAGGAGCATTGATGAGGCGGACCCAGCGACCACCCAACCCGACCACATCGAACGAGGGAACGATCGATGACCGACCGAACACTCATCAAGGGCGGGATCGTGCTGACGCAGGACCCGGCGCTCGGCGAGATGGCCGACGCGGACGTGCTGATCGAGGACGACAAGATCGCGGCCGTCGGCCGGAACCTGTCGGCGGACGGCGCGCGGACGATCGACGCCAGCCGCGACATCGTCATCCCGGGCTTCATCGACACCCACCGGCACACCTGGGAGACCTCGATCCGGACGTGCGCGCCCGGACTTCGCGCTGATCACCTACTTCAGCTCGATCCTCGACAAGTTCGCGCCCGCACTACCGGCCCGACGACGTCTACGCCGCCAACCTGTGGGGCTCGCTCGAGTGCATCAACGCGGGCATCACGACGCTCGTCGACTGGTCGCACATCATGAACACGCCGGCCCACGCCGACGAGGCGATCCGCGGCCTCAGCGAGTCGAGCATCCGCTCCGTGTTCGCCTACGGCTTCGGCAACACCTCGCTCGTCGACTGGTGGTTCGGGCCGGACTACACGGGCAGCGTCCTGACCTCGGACGGACCCGACGCGCGACGCATCCGCAAGCAGTACTTCAACTCGGACGACGGCCTGGATCACGATGGCCCTCGCGACCCGCGGCCCCAACTTCTGCAAGCCCGACGTCGTCAAGCACGACTGGGCGCTCGCCAAGGAGCTCGGCCTCAACATCACCGTCCACGTGGCGATGGACCGGTTCGGCTACACCAAGATGCAGATCACGGCGCTCCGCGACATGGACCTGCTCTTCCCGAACACCACCTACGTCCACGCCTCGCACTTCACCGACGAGGAGTGGAAGCTCGCGAGCGACTCGGGCGGGAACGTCTCGTTCGCGCCGCAGATCGAGGTCCAGATGGGCCACGGCTGGGCCCCCGCCGTCACGGCGCTCGCCCACGGCATGCCGATCGGCCTGTCGTCCGATGTCGCGACGACGGCGCCGTCCGACCAGTTCACCCAGATGCGCTCGATCTTCGGCTCCGAGCGCGGCCGCAAGCACCAGGAGGCGTGGGACGCCGAACCTCGACGGGCTGGAGGCCTCGCCCGGCCTGATCACGTCGCGCCAGGTGCTGTCGTGGGCGACCATCGGCGGCGCCCAGGTCGCCGGGATCGCGGACCGGACCGGTTCGCTGACCCCGGGCAAGAAGGCCGACATCGTCATCATCGACGGCTCGGCCGTGAACGTGGCGCCGATCATCGACCCGGTCGGGGCGGTGGTCTGCGCCGCCGACGTCTCGAACGTCAAGACGGTCTTCGTCGACGGCGAGGCGCTCAAGGAGGACTTCCGGCTCAAGGCCTCGCTCGACAGCCCGCGCAAGGCCGTCGAGGGGTCGCGGGACTACCTGCTCTCGAAGTTCGGCGAGCCCGAGCCGGGCTGGCTGACCAAGGCCACGGCCTAGCTTCTCTCAGGCGGTCGCGGGCGTCTCCCCCGGGCGCTCGCGACCGCGTAACCCTTTTCCGTGGCGCGCGACGACGCCCGGCCCGACGGCCGAGGCGTCAGTCGGGCGTGGCGCTCGCGGCCGGCGCGGGACGCTTGGCCGGCGCGGCCGGTGCCGCGGCTGCGGTCGGTACGGGGCTCTTCGCGGCCGGTGCCGCGCTTGGGGCCGGTGTCTCGGTCGCGGCCGGTGCCGCGTTCCCGGCCGGTGTCTCGGTCGCGGCCGGTGCCGCGTTCCCGGCCGGTGCCGCGCTCGCGGTCGGCTCCGTGCCGTTGGCCGGCTGGGCCGTGGCCGCGGGCGTGGCGGCCGGTGCGGGCGTTGCCGGGGCGGGGTGGTCGTGCCCGGCGCGACGGGCTCGAGGTCGATGGTCCGGACCTGGCGGGTCTTGCCGCTCTCGGTCCGCACGTGCGCCGACGGGATGACCCCGGTGGCGAAGCGCTCGATGACGGCGATCTCGCCGCTGTACAACCCGTTCCCGATGATCCGGACCCGGCTCCCGATCAGGAGTCCCGGCCTGCCGGCGCCGGCGGTCACGTCGATCGTGGCGACCGTCGGTCGTTCGGGTCTTGGCTCGAGACCAGTCCCGCTCGAGCGGACCGGTCGATTGGCTGTCTTGGCGACGGGATACGTCACTTTGCGCTTTCGCATGGGCTCTCCTGGATCGGCCGGTCGCCCGAGGATGGGGACCGTTTCGCGCACCATCTCACATCTTGGCCAGAAACCGAAACCCGTCGATGGTCAGCCCGGTTCGGGCCCATCGATATCGGTGACGAGCCGGCTCTCGCCGGACCTCGTCACGAGGTCCGGCGGATCTCGGCCGAGATGGCCGGCACGATGGTGTGCAGGTCGCCGATCACCGCGTAGGCGGCGTGGCTGAGGATCGGCGCCTCCGGGTCCGTGTTGATGGCGAGGATCCGCTTCGCGGCCTTGCAGCCGACGATGTGCTGGATCGCCCCGCTGATGCCGCAGGCGATGTACAGGTCCGGCGCGATCCGGACGCCGGTCTGGCCGATCTGGTCGGCATGCGGGCGCCACCCGGCGCTCGTCACGACGCGCGAGCCACCGACGGCGCCGCCGAGCAGGCCCGCCAGCTCCTCGAGCATCGCGAAGCCCTCGGCGCTGCCGATGCCCCGCCCGCCACCGACGACGACCCGCGCGTCGGTGAGCGAGATCTTGTCGCTCTTCGTCTGGACCTGTCCGGTCACGCGGACGCGCAGGTCCCGGTCGGAGAGCTCGGGCGTCATCGGCTCGATGCTCGGGGTCGCACTCGCGCCGCGCGGCTTCGGCCGGCGCGACGGCATGCGGGGCGACGGTCAGCAAGTGCGGCGAACCGTCGAGCCAGGCCTCCTCGAGGAGGCTGCCGGCCCAGCGTTGCCGTGTGACGCGCCACCGCTCACCGGGGACGACGTCGGTGACGTTGGCGGCCATCGGCTGGCCCGTCCGGGCGCCGACATGGGCGAGGACCTCCGTCCCCCGTTCGCTCCCGGGCGCCACGACCGCGGCGGCTGCGACGGACGCGGCCAGCTGCTCCAGGCTCGCGGCGAGCGCCCCCGGCGCGTACGCATCGAGTCGCGGGTGCGCGATGACGTGCGCCGTCGAGACGCCGAGCCCGCCGAGCTCGGCCGCCGGCGGCGTCGGCTCCTGCCCCGGCCAGGGCGGCGTGGACCGGCAGGCCCGACGCGGCGCCGAGCCGGCCGGCCAGGGCGAGCATCTCGAGGCTGAGCCGGTCCGGCCGGCCGTCCTCGTGCTCGACGAAGGCGAGGATCGCGCTCACAGCAGGCCCAACTGGCGGATGACCTCGACCACGCGGGGCGCGGCGTCCGGGCCGGTGCCGAGGATCTCTGCCGTCTGGATGTGCTCCGGCGGGCAGGACGAGGCGGATCAGCTCCGGACCGCCCGGCCGCCGGGTCGGCGAGATCCGCTCGATCTCCTTCTTCCTGGCCCGCAGGCGCCCCGGCACCGAGGGATAGCGCGGCAGGTTGATCCCCTCGCGGACCGCGACGACGGCCGGCAGCGGCGACCTCGAAGACCTCCCACCCGCCGGGCGCCTCGCGCCTGGCGGACGCGGTCCCGTCGCCGACCTCGAGCGCCTTGACGCCGGTGACGCACGGACGATCGAGGGCATGCGCGACGCGGATCCCGACCTGGAAGCCGCCCGAGTCGGCCGACTCGTTGCCGAAGAGGATGAGGTCGAACCGCTCGCCGGCGGCCTCGAGCGCCTGGATCGCCTCGACGATCGACCCGGCGGTCGCGATCGGGTCCCAGTCGCTCCCGTCGGTCTCGAGGAGGATGGCCCGGTCGATGCCGATCGCCATCGCGTCCCGGAGCTGGTCGGCGGCCGCCTCGGGGCCGAGCGTGAGCACCGTGGAGGTCCCGCCGTGTGCCTCGACCAGGCGCACGGCCTCCTCGACGGCACACTCCTCGTGCGGGCTCACGACGAACCCGAGGAACCGCGTGTCGATGTCGCGCTCGTCCGCGGTCAGCGACCATCCGGCCGCCGGTCGCGGGCACGCGCTTGACGCAGACGAGGATGTTCATCCGCGCCGCAGGCTCACGCGCGGACCCGCTCGTTGTCCGGGTCGAACAGCGGCGTGCTGCCGGCGACCGCGACGGTGACCGGGTACCGCTCGCCGAAGTACTCGACGGCGAGCCTGGTGCCCGCGACGGCCACCTCGGGCGGCAGGTACGACATAGAGGATGTGCTTGCCGACCGACGGTCCTGATCCGGCGCTGGTCACATACGACCGCCGGCCCTTGCCGTCGACGAGCGGACGGCCGTCGGGCGTGAGGATCGGCTCCTTGCCGAGCATGTATCGGGCGACGCCCGATCGCCGACTTCGGATCGTCCACGGTCAGCGTGCAGAGGACCGCGGCCGGCGGGCGGGACCGCTGCTCCAGGTACGTCGCCTTGCCCACGAAGTCGGCGTCCTTGACCTTGGGGCGGGCCATCCCCGCCTCGACGAGGTCGAAGTCCAGCTCCAGCTCGTTGCCGTGGGCGCGGTAGCCCTTCTCGAGCCGGCCGGTCGTGCCGTAGACGCCGATCCCGACCGGGACGACGCCGAACCGCTGCCCCGCGTCCCACAGCGTGTCCCACAGGCGCGCGCCCTGTTCCATCGGCACGTAGATCTCCCACCCGAGCTCGCCGACGTACGAGATCCGCGAGGCGAGCGCGCGGACGCTCCCGATCTCGATCGTGCGGCACGTCCCGAACGGGAAGCCGGCGTTCGAGACGTCGTCGGCCGTCGCCGCGTCGACGAGGTCGCGCGCCTGCGGGCCCCAGACGCCGAGCGTGTACCAGGCCGACGTCGCGTCGTGGAGCTGCGCGGACCCGTCCTCGGGGAGATGGTCCACGAACCACTTCTTGTCGCGCATCCCCATGCCGCCGCCGGTCACGACGCGGAAGAGGTCGCGGCCCAGCCGCATGATCGTGAGGTCGGCGACGATGCCGCCCGCCTCGTTGAGCAGCGGCGTGTAGACGACCCGTCCGACGGGCACGTCCACCTGGTTCACGACGAGGCCCTGGAGATAGGCCATGGCGCCCGGTCCGGTCACGTCGAAGATCGCGAACGCCGCGAGGTCGACCATCCCGACGCGTTCGCGCATCGCGAGGTGCTCCGCGTTGACGATGGGCGACCACCAGCGCGATTCCCATTCCGCGTGGCGCGGCATGACCAGGTGCCCGTACTCGTCGAGCAGGTGCTCGTTGGCACCGTACCAGAACGGTCGCTCCCAGCCGGCCGCCTCGAAGAAGACCGCACCGAGGCCGTGCTGGCGCGCGTTGACCGGGCTCAGCCGGACGTCGCGGTTGCTCGCCCACTGCTCCATCGGGTGGACGATGCCGTAGGTCTTGTTGTACCCCTCGACGGTGCGGGCCTGGATGTGCACCGCCGTCTTGTGATGGTCGTAGAACCGCGCGATGTCCGATGTGTGCGGGTCGATCTCGGGCGTGCCGTGGGTCATCCACTCGGCGAGGGTCTTGGCGACGCCCGGGGCCTCCTTGATCCAGATCGCCGCGGCCGACCAAAGGCCCTTCACCTCGGGCGTCTCGCCGATGATCGGGTTGCCGTCAGGGGTCAGGGACAGCAGGCCGTTGATGGCGAGCTTCACGCCGACGGACTCGTCGCCGACGATCTCCGGGAACAGCTCCAGCGAGTCCTCGAGCTGCGGGTCGAAGTCTTCCTGCGTGAACGGCAGCATCGTGGGCGACAGCGCGGCGGCGGCGATCGAGGGGATGTCGTCGGGGTCCATGAGGATCGCGCGGTGGGCGTACGAGCCGATCTCGAAGCCCGTCGCCGTGCTGGCGCTCGTACATGTTCGTGTCCATGTCCCGGACGATCGGGTAGCCGACCTCCTTCGTCGTGTGCTCGAACTGGGGCACGGGCCCGATGTCGATCATCTGGTGGACGGCCGGGGTCAGCGGGATCGACGCGCCGGCCATCCGCGCGATCCGCGGGCTCCAGACGCCGCAGGCGATGACCACCGTGTCCGCGGCGATGTCGCCCTTGTCGGTGCGGACACCGCGGATGTGGCCATCGACCACGGTCAGACCGGTCACCTCGGCGCCGGCGCCGACCGTGAGGGCGCCCATCCCGGTCGCGCGCTCGCGCATGAGGGTGCCGGCATGGAGCGAATCGACGATGCCGACGCCGGGCGTGTAGAACCCGCCGAGGATCACGGTCGCATCGATGAACGGGACCATCGCCTTGACCTCGGCCGGGGTCAGGAGGCGCGTCCCTTCGATGCCCCACGACGCCGAGGACGCCATCCGGCGCTTCAGCTCCTCCATCCGTTCCGGTGTCCGGGCGACCTCGATGCCGCCCGTCTCGTCGAAGACCCCGAGCTCGCGGTACTGGCGGGCGCTCTCGACGGTGAGCGCGGTCATCTCCTTGGAGTGATCGGTGAGGAAGATGAAGTTCGAGGCGTGGCCGGTCGAGCCGCCCGGGTTCGGGAGCGTTCCCTTCTCGATGAGCACGATGTCCCGCCAGCCGAGCAGCGCGAGGTGGTAGGCAAGGCTGTTGCCCACGATGCCGGCGCCGATGACCACCACGCCCGCCCGTTCCGGGAACGCGCTCATCCGATCTCGTCCTCCACGAGCGGGAACCCCGTGGCTCCGCGAGGAGTGAGGATACCCGGCCCCACCGAGCCGGGCGACGCGCCCGCCCACGCCGCGCATCGCCGGCTACCAGCGCCGCCGATCGCGGCCACGGGCGGCACCGGGAGCGACTAGATTCCGGCGATGGCGACGACCAGCGCGGTCCGCGTCGGGATCATCGGCGCAGGCGCGATGGCCCGGTACCACCTCACGACGATGCTGCCCCGAGCCGACACGGTCGTCGCGGCCGTCTGCGAGCCGTCCGCGGCGGCCTTCGAGACCGCCGCCGCCAAGTTCACGGAGCTCGGCCGGGCCGTCCCGCCCAACGAACCGGACTGGGAACGCTTCCTCGACCGGTTCGCCGGCGAGCTCGACGCGGTCGCGATCATCACCCCGCACGTCTTCCACTTCGCCCAGGCGACCGCGGCCATGGAGGCGGGCCTCGACGTCCTCCTCGAGAAGCCGATGGTCATGGACGCGGCCGAGGCCGAGGCCCTGATCGCGACCCGCGACCGGACCGGCCGGCTGCTCGTCGTCGCGTTCCCCGGCAGCCTGTCGCCGCAGGTCCGAACGGCCGCGCGGCTCATCGCGAGCGGGGAGGTCGGGCCGATCCTCAACATCGACGCGCTGGTCTGGCAGGACTGGCAGCGCAACGCCGCCGGCACGTGGCGCCAGGCGCCGGCGATGTCGGGCGGCGGCTTCCTGTTCGACACCGGCGCCCACATGCTCAACACCGTCACGGACCTCGCCGGCGAGGACGTCGCCGAGGTGGCCGCCTGGATGGCGGACGACGGGAGCCCGGTCGACGTCCGCGGGGTCGTCATGGCCAGGCTCGCGTCGGGCGCCCTCGTGACGATGAACGGCTGCGGGCGGGCGATCCCATCGCTCGGCTCGGACATCCGCGTGTTCTGCGAGCGGGCCACGCTCCGGACCGGCGTCTGGGGCGAGCACCTGACGCTCCAGCGGCACGGGGCCAAGCGCCTCGGGCCGGTGCGATCCGTGGCGTCGCGGACGGTCTGGGAGCAGTTCCTCGCGGTCCGCGACGGTCGCGAGCCAAACCCGAGTCCGCCCGAGGTCGGCCTGCGCATGGCCCGCCTCTGGGACGCCATCCGCGAGTCGTCGGCTCGCGGTGGCGCGGTCGTGCAGCCGGGCGCACCGGCATGACGGTCCGCGTCACGGTCTGGAACGAGTACCGGCACGAACGCTCGGATGACGTCGTGCGGGCGATCTACCCGGACGGCATCCACGGCGCGATCGCGGCCGGTCTCGAGAAGCACGGCGGGTTCGAGATCCGGACCGCGACCCTCGACGAGCCGGACCAGGGCCTCCCGGACGAGGTCCTCGCCGCCACCGACGTCCTGACCTGGTGGGGGCACATGGCCCACCCCGAGGTGACCGACGCGGTCGTCGAGCGGGTCCACGCGCGGGTCCTCGACGGCATGGGTCTCGTCGTCCTGCACTCCGGCCACGCCTCGCGGATCTTCCGCCGGCTGATGGGCACGTCGTGCGACCTCAAGTGGCGCGAGGACGGGCGGCGTGAGCGGCTCTGGGTCGTCGACCCGTCCCACCCGATCGCCGAGGGTCTCGACGAGTCGTTCGTGATCGCCGAGGAGGAGATGTACGGCGAGCATTTCGACATCCCGGCGCCCGACGAGCTCGTCCTCGTCAGCTGGTTCGAGGGCGGCGAGGTCTTTCGCAGCGGCTGCACGTTCCGCCGCGGCCGTGGCCGGATCGTCTACTTCCGCCCCGGGCCACGAGACCTACCCGACCTACTTCGACCCGAACGTCCGCCGGGTCATCGCGAACGCCGCCCGGTGGGCCGCGCAACCCGCTGGCGCCCGCCCGACCTACGGAAACCGCCCACCGTCCGAGCCGCCGCGCTGACCGGCGACCGGCGAGTCTCGCCGGCCCGTGCCGCGCACCCGCGTCTTGACGCGCGGTCGAGCGCGGTCGATTCTGGGCGGACCCGAGCAGCCCGAGGTCACCCGTGCCCAGCCTGTTCATCGACGGCCAGTGGATCGCGTCCGGCGACGGCACCTGCAGCCCAGTCGTCAACCCCTCGGACGGCACGCTCGTCACCGAGGTCGACGTCGCGACCGACGACCAGGTCCAGGCCGCGATCGCCGCCGCCCGCCGCGCCTTCGACACCACGGACTGGGCCCGCACCCCGACCGGCGAGCGCGCCGCGCTGCTCGACCGGGTCGCCGTCCTGCTCGACCGCGACCACGAGGAGCTCGCGCGCGAGGAGACGTTGAACACCGGCAAGGCGATGCGCGAGAGCCGCTGGGATATCGCGGACGTCGCGAAGGTGTTCCGCTACTACGCGGACCTGGCCGACAAGGAGGCCGGCCGCCTGGTCGATGCCAGCAACCCGAACGTCCTGAGCCGGATCGTCTATGAGCCGGTCGGCGTGTGCGGGCTCATCGGGCCGTGGAACTACCCGCTCCTCCAGATGAGCTGGAAGATCGCGCCCGCCCTGGCCGCCGGGAACACGGCGGTGATGAAGCCGGCCCACGTGACGCCGCTGACCGCGATCCACCTCACCCGGCTGCTCGAGGAGGCAGGCACGCCCCGCGGCGTGGTCAACCTCGTCCTCGGACCGGGCGAGCGCGTGGGCCAGGCCCTCGCCGACAGCCCCGATGTCGACCTGGTCTCACTCACCGGCGGCGTCGAGGCGGGACGGGCACTGATGCGAGGGGCGGCCATCAACGTGAAGCGCGTGGCCCTCGAGCTGGGCGGCAAGAGCCCGAACATCGTCTTCGCGGATGCGGACTTCGAGACCGCCGTCGACAACGCGCTGACGGCGGCCTTCGTCCATTCCGGTCAGGTCTGCTCGGCGGGCTGCCGCGCCATCGTCGAGGACGAGGTCTACGACGCGTTCGTGGCCGAGGTCGGCCGGCGCGCCGATGCGATCCGGCTCGGCCACGGGACCGACGACGCGACCGAGGCCGGTGCCCTCATCACCGCCGAGCACCGGGCCAAGGTCGAGGCCCACGTCGCAGCGGCGATCGCCGAGGGGGCGCGGCTCGTCGCCGGCGGCCGGCGCCCGTCGGAGCCCGAGCTGCAGGCAGGCTTCTACTACCGCCCGACGGTCTTCGCCGACGTCCGCCGCGACATGCGGATCGTCCGCGAGGAGGTCTTCGGCCCGGTCCTGACCGTCGAGCGGTTCTCGACCGAGGAGGAGGCCATCGAGCTCGGCAACGACACGACCTACGGTCTGGCCGGCGCGGTCTGGACCGCGGATGCGAGCCGCGCGCAGCGGGTCGCGGCGCGGCTCCGGCACGGCACGATCTGGATCAACGACTACAACGCCTACGTGCCCCAGGCGGAGTGGGGCGGGTTCAAGCAGTCGGGTATCGGCCGGGAGCTGGGTCCGAGCGGCCTCGACGAATACCGCGAGGCGAAGCACATCTGGCAGAACACCGATCCCGGCCCGACCGGCTGGTTCGGCGGCTGAGGGCCCTCGCCTCACCCGGGCCGGGCGGACGCGATCAGCCAGCGAATCGGAAGGCCGGCGGTCGCCCGCCGGCCTTCGCGTGTCGGATGGATCGAGCCTATTCGGCCGGGATCTCCGCATGGATCGCGTCCAGGTCGATTCCCTGCTGGCGACGGACGACGCGGGCCACGACATAGACGACCGCGGCGATCACGTAGATCGCGGCGAGGAACTGGATGGACTGGGTGTTGCTGACGCCGATCCCGTAGAGCGGATTCCACAGCCACTCGTAGATCACCCAGCCGAGGAAGATCGTCATGATCGCCCCGGCGATGCTGATGATCGGGATCCCGGCGATGGCATACCGGACGATCGGCGACTTCTGGTAGAGATCCTTCTTCCACCACGGCAGGATCGTCGCCGCGATCGACGTCCCGAAGAACGTGACGGCGATGACGAGCGACGCGTCGAGGGTCAGCTTGGAGAAGCCGGTCACGTACGAGTACAGGTACGAGACGATCACCCCCGGGATCATGATCAGGAGCAGGGCCGTCCACGGCACGCCGCGATCGGACACGCGGGCGGCTCGCTCGGGCAGGACCCGGTCGAACGCGGCCGCGAAGATCATCCGCGTGGAGGACAGCCACAGGGTCCCGGCCCAGCCGAGGAACCAGACGCCGAAGATGATCACGATGACCATCTGGAGCAGGTGGTTGTCGATCAGGAACGCCGCCAGCATCGGCGGATAGCCCCAGATCGGGATCGCCGGCGGGACCGTGACGTAGCCGTAGGCGTAGTTGATGAAGTTGACGTTGGTCGCGTTGAAGAAGTCCCAGCCGAACGTCTTCGAGGCGAGCAGGACGAAACCGATGGCCAGGATGATCGTGACCCAGAGGCCGCCGAGCATGCCGTTGAGGACCTTGCGGAAGTCACCGGCCCCACGGACCTCGCCGTACAGGGTCGCGCCCCAGTTCGGGTAGAGGATCCAGAACATCATGAATGGCAAGAGCAGGAAGGTGCCGGCCCCGAGCCCGAAGTCGAGCGGTGAGCCGCCGGGCACGAAGGCGTCGTTGGCCACGGCGTTGTCGATGGTCGCCTGGTAGGCGTTCCCGACGCCGAACAGGCTCTGCCCTTCGCGGTCGAAGGCGGCCTTGAACGTGTCCTGCGACGAGACGATCATCAGGATGAACATGGCTGCGAGGGCGATGAGGCCGATGTAGAGGCTCACCCGCTGGATCCGGGCGTAGCCGGCCATGCCCAGGGCGACGGCACCCGAGGCGATGATGATCGTGATGATCGAGACCGTGAACGTCCCGGTCTGTGAACTGAGGAATGTCAGGAGATCACTCGCCCCGGCGATCGCCGCAAGGGGCTGGAGCACCTCGATGTTGAGGATGTAGCCGTAGATCGGTGCCCACAACGCGAGGATGAACCACCAACCCGTGCTGGACAGGACGAATCCGATCCCGCCTCGCCGCATCCCGAGGACCGCGCCGATGACCAGGCCAGCCACGCCGGCGACGATGGCGATGGCATCGCCGAGGGCGAATGCGTTCGCGGCGAGGTAGCCGGTGAGCCCGCCGACCAGTGCCGAGACGACCGCACCGGGGACCCCGTCGAAGATCCGCGTCTGCCAGACGTAGTCGCCGCCGGCTCGCGGCATGACGGCGATCAACCCGGCATACACGATGCACAGGAACGTCATCGTGACCCCGGACAGGACCAGGGCCGACAGGACCGACCCATCCGGGACGAACGCGAAGATCGCCAGGCTGTAGAACATCCCCAGGGTAACGAGGTTCACCGAGAAGAACGAGTAGCCGAACGCGTCGAATGCCGACCAGCCTTTGACGAGGCCGGTCGCGTTCCGCAGGAACAGCGCTGGGGCTTTCGCGACGTCGGGCGTTGTCATCGAGCCTCCTCCTCCATCTGCCTGACCCGGATCAACCGTTGATGAGCAGGTACCGCTTCACCTCGCCTTTCTTCGAGTCCAGGTCGACGATGGCCGCCTGGAGGACCCCGTCCTCGTACGTGCTGCCGGGGTTCACCGCCAATGTCCGTCCGATCTTGACCGCGCCGCGGCCCTCGTGGATGTGGCCGTGGAGCGACAGGACCGGGCCGTATTCGACGATCGCGTCGCGCACGGCATGCGACCCGACGGGGACGAGCGCCTGGCCACCGGACACGTACCGCATGTCGGCGTCGAGCTTGGGGGCGGCGTCGAGGTTGGACGCGTACGGCGGGGCATGGAAGTTGAAGATCGACCGTCGCCGGTCGGGGACGTCGGCGAGCAGCTCGTCGATGCGCGTCCGGAGCTGGTCCTCCGGCAGCTCCCGGAAGGTGTTCCATGGCGTCGGATTGGCCCATCCGGTCGACACCATCGTGAAGCCGTCGAGCTCGATCGTGTTCTGCTCACCGAGGTCGACGAGCGCGGCAGCCGCGATGATGGGGTCGAGTTCGAAGATGTCGTCATTGGCCGGCGAGACGATGCAGCGGATGCCCTTGCCGGCGAGGCGCTCGTCGGCGAGCGCCATCCAGCGCTCGACCATGCCGATCATCTCGGCCTTGAACCGGGCATCGACGAGTGCCGGGTCGCTCTCCCACGCGGCGACTTCGTCCTGCGACAGCCGGATCGGGTAGTAGCCGCGATCGGCGATCCGCTTCTCCATCGCCTGGACCTCGGACTCGGTCGTGAGGACGTAGTCCTGGTCCTGGAGCCGGAGCGTCCAGCCGCTGCTTCGGCTGACGATGGGGACCATCGCCTTGCCGGTCATGTCGCCGCCCATCACCAGGACGTCGGCCTTGTGGAACGTCCCTGCGTTGAGGAACTTCCGCCAGCACACCTCGGATCCGTGGACGTCGGTGGCGAAGAAGATCCTCATGCCGGGTCGTGCCCCATCTCTTCCGGGTCGTTGTACCAGGCCGTCCGTTCGCCGACCCTGCGCCCGGAGCTTCCAGCGCGTCGACTTCGGCGCGTCGTTGATGGCGGCCCGAAGCCCGGCGACCTGGCCGGCCGGGTCGAACAGGATGTCGCGGCCGTTGTTGAGGTCGAGGTCCTCCGGCGTCAGCTCGACGGCGAGGTACTGGTCGAGCGTGTCGAGGTTGCCGGTCACGGTCCGCCACCAGCCCCAGTCGTTCGACGTGAAGGACAGGATGCGCGGCACGTTGATCGTGCCGAGGCCATGGCGGGCATCGGGGGCGCCGTCGTCCTGGCCGAGCGGGTGCTCCGCGAGGAGCACGAGCGCGTCGAGGACATCCTTGCGGTTGATCTTGACGACCTGCAGCTTCGAGAGGAGCAGCTCCGCAAGCGGGAGCGTCGGGCTCGACTTGCCGAGCCGGTCGCCGAACTCGAAGCGGTGGCACATCTCGAGGCTGTCCACGAGGACGTCGACCGGGCGGTTGCGGGGCACGTCGACGAAGTACGCCTGCTTGTTGCCGAACAGTGCGTTGTGCCGCTTGTCCGGCGTGTAGCCCTCCGCGCCGAGGAGGTCGTAGAACGCCTTGCGGTCGCGCGAGCGGGTCGCGAAGTCGAGGTCCACCTCGACGCGCCTGGTGCGGGCCGGCCAGTCCGGCGCGTGCGCCCGGATCGCCATGCCGCCCATGAGTCGGACGAGGAGGCCCTGCTGGTCCGCGATATCGACGACGCGCAGGGCCTCCGCCAGAGGGTCGGCAAGCGTTCGCGTGTCGCCCTTGTCGTCCGCGCCAGCGGTCATCGACCGGGACCCTCCGTCCAGCGGATGGCGCCGACCGCATCGGCGCGATGAGGGAGTATAGGCTGCGGTCGCACGCGCGCGAACGCGCCGGAGCAAGGTGCGGGCGACGGCCCGGTGGGCGGCCCACCCATGCTGCGATCCCCGCCGGAGCTGCAGAGGTTGCGACCATGACAGCCATCGCTCGAGCCGATCCGCGCACCGCGACCGTCCTCGACGCCATCGGCGACACCCCGCTCATCCGGATCGACGACATCTGGGTGAAGCTCGAGTACCTCAACCCCTCGGGGAGCGTGAAGGCCCGGATCGCGCTGTACATGATCGAGCGCGCCGAGCGCGAGGGCCGCCTCCGGCCCGGCGACACGATCGTGGAGGCGTCGAGCGGCAACACCGGGAACGCGATGAGCATGGTCGCGGCCGTGAAGGGCTACCGGATGATCGTCGTCATGCCCGACGGCATGAGCCCCGAACGGCAGGCGATCAGCCGCGCGTTCGGTGCCGAGGTGCTGACCGTCGGCGACTTCCACGTGACCGAGGCGCTCGCGAGGGCGCACGAGCTCGGCGAGCAGCCGGGCTATTTCTGCCCGCGACAGTTCGACTCCGAGTGGAACGTCGACGAGAACCGCGAGTGGCTGGGGCCCGAGGTCCTCGAGCAGCTCCCCGAGGACATCGTCCCGGACGCGGTCATCGCGGGCGTCGGGACCGGCGGCACGCTCATCGGCGTCGGGCAGGCGTTCCGCGCGGTGAACCCGGGCTGCGCCGTCGTCGGCGTCGAGCCCAGCGAGTCGTGCACGCTGATGTGCGGGGAGATCGGAAAGCACCTCATCGAGGGCATCAGCGACGGGTTCATCCCCGGCATCATCGAGCGCCACCGCGAGATGATCGACGACCTCGTCCCGGTCGACAGCGACGCGTCGATCGCGGAGATGCGCCGCCTGGCGAGCGAGCACGGGCTGTTCGTCGGGCCGAGCTCGGGTGCGAACCTCGTCGCGGCACGCGCCTGGCGGGACGCAGCATCCCGAGCGACGCGAGATCGTGACGTTCTTCTGCGACGAGGGAGAAAAGTACATCTCCGACTACTTCGCGTTAACAAACCTCTCACATGGTCTTGACGCCCGCTGATGCGGGCTGTCCAATGCACGCGGAGGCCGTGCAGCGGCCCGCGTCGACCGCCACACTCACTCGGCGGACGGTCGCAGGGTCGTGCGGAAGGGGATGAGGAGGTCCCCGAGCGATCGGCAACCTCGATCGGAATCCGACCACAGCTGGAGGATGGATCTTGTCTACACAGCGTTCACTGACCCGGGTCGCGGGTCTCCTGGCTGTCGCCGTCGTAGCGTTCGCAGCCTGTTCGACGTCGGGCGGCGCGAGCGCCGGCGCCTCGGGCGCAGCGGCGTCCGGCGCGGCGGGCTCGGGCGCGAGCCAGCAGCTCATCGATGCCGCCAAGGCGGAGGGTGGTCTCACCACCATCGCCCTGCCGCACAGCTGGTGCAACTACGGCGAGATGCTGACCGGGTTCACCGCGAAGTACGGCATCCCGATCAACGAGCTCAACCCTGATGGCAGCTCCGCCCAGGAGATCGACGCCATCAAGGCCAACACGACCAACCCGGGTCCGCAGGCGCCGGACGTCATCGACGTCGGGCTCTCGTTCGGCCCGCAGGCCGTCACCGACGGACTGGTCCAGCCCTACAAGGTCGCGACCTGGGACACGATCCCGGCGGCCGCGAAGGACGCGGACGGCAACTGGTACGGCGACTACTACGGCGTGCTCTCGTTCGAGACCAACACGGCCGTCGTCAAGAACGTCCCGAAGGACTGGAAGGACCTGCTCGATCCGCAGTACAAGGGCCAGGTCGCCCTGTCCGGCGATCCGACGCAGTCGAACCAGGCCATCTCCGGCGTCTGGGCCGCAGCCCTGGCGAACGGCGGCTCGATCGACAACGTCCAGCCGGGTCTCGACTTCTTCAAGCAGCTCAACGACGCCGGCAACTTCGTGCCGGTCATCGCGAAGTCCGCGACGGTCGCCTCGGGTGAGACCCCGATCCGCATCACGTGGACCTACAACGGCCTCGCCGACAAGGACTCGCTCGCCGGCAACCCGCCCGTCGAGGTCGCGGTCCCGACGTCCGGTCGCTTCGGCGGCATGTACGTCCAGGCGATCAGCAAGTACGCCCCCCATCCGAACGCCGCGAAGCTCTGGATGGAGTACCTGTACTCCGACGAGGGCCAGCTCATCTGGCTGAAGGGCTACTGCAACCCGATCCGCTACGACGACCTCGTCGCGCGGAAGGTCGTCCCGGCCGACCTGGCGGCAAAGCTGCCCGACTCGACCGGCGCGGTGCTGCCGACCCTCGACCAGATCACGGCCGCGACCACGGCCATCACCACCGGCTGGCCGACCACGGTCGGCGTGACCGTCAAGTAGGCCCGTCACCGACGGACAGCGGTACCAACCGCCTCGAGCGGTGACCGACACCGCACTGCCGCGGACGGCCCAGGGCGCGCCACCGGCGCGCCCTGGGCGCCGCTTCTCCCTGACCTGGCTCGGGCTCGTCCCGTTCCTGCTCTTCGCGACCCTCTTCCTGCTGATCCCGACGTTCTATCTCATCGTCGGCAGCTTCCAGGACTCGACCGGCCAGCTGACCCTGCAGAACTACGCGGGCCTGACCGGGGAGGTGCCGCTCAACGCCTACCTGACGAGCATCGAGATCAGCCTCGTCACCGCCGTCGCCGGCGGCATCTTCGGGTTCCTGATGGCCTACGCGGTCATCTCGGGCGGGCCGCGCCGGTTCCGCAGCGGGCTGATGACCTTCTCCGGCGTCGCCTCGAACTTCGCCGGCGTCCCGCTGGCCCTCGCCTTCATCTTCACGATCGGGCGACAGGGCCTGCTGACGCAGTTCCTCGTCGGGCTCGGCTTCAAACCCTACGACTCGGGGTTCTCGCTCTACACGAAGCTCGGCCTGGAGATCGTCTACTTCTACTTCCAGCTGCCGCTGATGATCCTGATCATCGCGCCGGCGATCGACGGCCTGAAGCAGGAATGGCGCGAGGCGTCCGAGAACATGGGCGCCTCGACCTGGCAGTTCTGGCGCTACGTCGCCCTGCCGGTCCTGCTGCCGTCGTTGCTCGGGGCCGTGATCCTGCTCTTCGGCAATGCGTTCGGCGCGCAGGCGACGGCCTACCAACTGACCGGCGGGTTCATCAACATCGTGACGATCCTCATCGGCAACCAGCTGACCGGTGACGTCCTCCACAACGTCGGCCTCGGCTACGCGCTCGCGATGGGGATGGTCGGGATCCTCGCACTCACGCTGATCGCCTACACGTTCCTCCAGCAGCGCTCCGAGCGGTGGCTCCGATGACGGCAGCGGGCGGCACCAATCGCCTCGGCCAGGGGATCGACGCGATGCAGGGACAGGCGAAGGACGCGGGCCCCAAGGAGCGCAAGTCGCGCTGGCGCTTCGCGTGGTGGCTCATCTTCTGGGCCGGGGTCCTGTACTTCTTCCTGCCGCTCCTCGGGACGTTCGCCTTCTCGATGCGCTCGATCCCGCTCTTCTCCGCCTACACCGGCGTCCTCCAGGATCCGCACTTCTACCTGAGCCTGGGCTACTCGTTCCTGGTCGGGTTCATCACGATCATCCTGAGCATCGCCCTGCTGGTCCCGACCGCGTACTGGGTCCGGCTCCGGATGCCGCGAGCGCGGCCGTACGTGGAATTCATCACGCTGATGCCGTTCGTCATCCCGCCGATCGTCTTGGTCTTCGGGCTCATCAGCACGTACAGCCACCCGCCCCTCCCCTTCACCCATACAGACATCGGGAGCACCGCGCTCCTCGTGTGCGGCTACGTCGTCCTCTCGTTCCCGTACATGTACCGCGCGGTCGACACGGGGCTGCGGTCGATGGACGTCCAGAGCCTGACCGAGGCTGCGCAGAGCCTCGGCGCGGGCTGGCTGCGGATCCTCGTCTCGGTGATCCTGCCCAACCTGCGGGTCGCCCTGCTGAGCGGCGCCTTCCTGACCCTCGCGATCGTCGTCGGGGAGTTCACGATGGCCCTCTTCCTCGCCCGCCCGGCGTTCGGCCCGTATCTCTCGCTGCTGGGCAGCAACGCCCCGTACCAACAGTCGGCCGTGGCCCTCATCAGCTTCGCGCTGACCTGGATCGCCATGGGGTTCATCGCCCTGCTCGGGCGCGGCTCGCGGAGCCGGATCACCGTGACCGGCGCTCGCTAGGAGACGAGAGACGATGGCCTTCCTGGAACTGACCGGCATCCAGAAACGGTTCGGCGAGACCGCCGCCGTGCTCGACTTCAACCTCGGCGCCGAGCGCGGCGAGTTCGTCTCGTTCCTCGGCCCCTCGGGCTGCGGCAAGACGACGACGCTGCGGATGATCGCCGGCTTCGAACGACCGACGGCCGGCAGGATCACCATCGACGGTGCGGACATCACGAACCGGGCTCCGAACCAGCGCAACGTCGGCATGGTCTTCCAGTCGTACGCGCTCTTCCCGAACATGACCGTCGCCGCCAACGTCGGCTTCGGGTTGAAGATCCGCAAGCAACCGGGCAAGGAGATCGACAAGCGGGTCGAGGAGCTCCTCGCGCTCATCCACCTGGAGGGCCGCGGCGACCGCTACCCGTGGCAGCTCTCGGGCGGCCAGCAGCAGCGCGTCGCGCTCGCCCGGGCGCTGGCCATCGAGCCGCAGGTCCTCCTGCTCGACGAGCCCCTCTCGGCCCTGGACGCGAAGATCCGCATCGTCCTGCGCAAGGAGATCCGCGCGATCCAGCGCCAGCTCGGCATCACCACGGTCTACGTCACCCACGACCAGGAGGAGGCGCTCTCGCTGTCCGACCGGGTCGTCGTGATGAGCGAGGGCCGGATCGAGCAGATCGGCGCCCCGTTCGAGATCTACAACTTCCCGGCGACGCCGTTCGTCGCGTCGTTCGTCGGGACGCTCAACCTCGTCACCGCGGGCGTCGTGGACGCGCCGTCGGGGCGGCTCTCGCTGGCGGGCCAGGAGGTCCGGACCGGCAAGCCCGTGACGGTCGCCCGGGCCGGCGACCGGGTCACGCTGGCGGTCCGCCCGGAGGGGATCGACCTCGGCGATGGCCAGGAGGGCTGGAACCGGATCCGCGGTACGCTCGAGGACATCAACTTCCTCGGATCGGTCGTCCGGCTCCGGCTGGCTCTGGCGGATCCCATCGCCGACGCGGCGCCGACGACCATCACGCTCGACACCTTCAACGAGCCGCATCTCAGCTTGCCGAGCGTCGGGGAGACGATCGGCATCTCGTTCCCGCCCGAGGCATGCTTCGTGCTCGCCGGGTCCGAAGTCGCCGCCGTCGACCCGGAGGTCGCGGCCGGCGCGGAGGTGTGACGGGGCTGCTCGATGGCGTCGACCTCGTCGTCTTCGACAAGGACGGCACGCTGATCGAGTTCCATGCGATGTGGGGCACGTGGGCCACCGGACTCGCCCACGATCTCGCCGCCGCCACCGGGCGCGACGTTCGCCCGGCGCTCTTCGCCCTGTTCGGGTACGACGAGGCGAGCGGACGTGTCCTCGCGCACGGGCGGCTGGCCGCGACGCCGATGGCGCGGCTGCGCGACCTCACCGCGGCCTCGCTCGTCGAGCTCGGCATCGACGACGCGACCGTCGCGAGCGCGATGGCCGCGGCGTGGCACGCGCCCGATCCGGTGGCGCTCGCCCGGCCGGTCACGGACCTGCCGGCGCTGCTCGGGGCGGTGCGGCGCGGTGGGCGCCGGGTGGCGATCGCCACGACCGACGACCGTGCCCCGACCCTCCGGACCGTCGCGGCGTTCGGCATCGCCGGTCTCGTCGACGCCATGGTGTGCGCAGACGATGGCACGGCGCCCAAGCCCGCCCCGGACATGGTCGTCCGGCTGTGCGCGGAGCTCGGTGTCCCGCCGTCGCGGACGGCCGTGATCGGCGACTCGATCGCCGACCTCGAGATGGGCCGGGCGGCCGGCGTCGCTCGCCGCTACGGCGTGCTGACCGGCGTCGGAACGCGCGCCGATCTCGCCCCGCTGGCCGATTCGGTCCTCGAGAGCGTCGAGGACCTCATCGACCGTTGAGGTGCGTCGGCGTCAGCCCGTGGAGCTGCCGCGCCGCACGGGTGGTGCCGCGCTCGGCTTTCCGCGGGCGATGGCGTGCTGGCGCGCCCGGACCATCGCGACCGCATGGCCGTTGTGGACCGGGCGGCCGGCCACGCGGGCCTTCGCCGCGGCGCGAAGTCGAATGAGGTCGATCGGGCCCTTCGGGACGGTGCCGGGACGAGCCGGCTTGATGTGGCGTTCCATGGCTAGTTGATCACGAACCAGGACACGTAGGTCGCCGCGGAGACCTTCGCGTTCATGTAGATGGTGAAGTAGCCGGCGCCCGGCGTGGCCGACCGGACCCACCGCCCTGATCGGTTCGAGTAGCAGACCGCGAGGATGCGGCTGTTGGCATCGACTCCCGCAAGGGTCACCTTCTTCGACGACGTGTTCTTGGCGACCGTGGCGCGACCGGCTCGGCTGAAGAAGACCTTGCCCTCGACATCCAGGGCGTAATCGGTCGGGGAACTGGCGAACGCGATGATCGCCGGCTCCGAGCTGACGCTCTCGCCGACCACGCCGATCGTCCCGCGACCGTACACGCCGACGGTGCCGGACCCGTACACGCCGAAGTCGTCGCTGTCACCCCACACGCCGACGCCGGCGATGTCCGGGTCAGGGTTCTGCGGCGAGTAGCCGAAGATCCCGGTGTAGGGACCCTCCGTGGCGGGCACGAAGAACGGCGACGCGTTGATGCTCCAGCCGACGATGCCGGCGCCGCCGGTGCTCGAGCCCTGGAGCCCGAAACCGGTGCCCGTGGCGGCAGCACCGAAGGCAGTGTCGGCGGCCGAGTTCGAGACGGACGTGGTCGCCGCGGTTGGGTTGTCGACGCCGAGCTGGAGATCGTCGGCGTCGTGGGCCGCAGCCGTGAGCGGCATCGCGGCCGATACGGCGAGCGCGGCGGCGCCACCTGCGGCGGCAGCGAGGAGCGCTCGGCGTGAGGTGGGGGCGGCGGGGTCGACGGCCATCGCGGGACCTCCGGTGGGCAGGCGGCGCGTCCCTGGGCTGGTCGCGCTCGCAGCCGCAGCTATCGTGCCACGCCGCCGTGTCCGCGCGTCGTGGAACGTGCCTGCGGTCAACGGTTTCGCGACGGCACGACCCAGGGTCTTCTGGCGTCTTCGCGAGCCGTGAGGGTGGGGGCGACCGTCCGGGCCGCCCCGGCGGTCAGTTGCGGCCGCCGAAGAGGCGGAGGAAGAACAGGAAGAGGTTGATGAAGTCCAGGTACAGGCTCAGGGCCCCGACGACGGCGGCCTTCTCGATCGACCCGAGCCGCGCCGCGAGATCGCCCGCCTGGATGCGCTGGACGTCATAGGCGGTCAGCACCGTGAAGATGAGGACGCCGACGATCGAGATGATGAACGACAGCTGCGTGCTGTGGAGGAAGATGTTCAGGAACATCGCCACCAGCAGCCCGATGAGCGCCATGAAGGCGAACCCGCCGAGGGTCGCGAGCGATCGCTTCGTGACGGCGCCGTACACGGCCGCTGCGGCGAATGTCGCCGACGCGCTGAGGAACGCGGCCGTGACCGAGGTCCCCTCGTACTGGTAGACGATCAGCCCGATCGAGAGCCCGACCGTGGCCGCGTAGACGAAGAAGAGGCCGAGGGCGACGGTCGCGGAGATCCGGTTGATCGCCCCCGAGATCACGACCACGACGGCGAGCTGGGCGATGATGATCAGGAAGATGTTGGAGGCGGCGAACTGCAGCAGGTTCGGCGCGCTCAGCACGGCATAGCTGACGCCGGCGGTCAGCAGCAGGCCGGCGAACATCCACACGAACGCGTGGGTCAGGAACGCGGCCTGCAGCCGGGCGTCCGGCTTGACGCCGAGCGACGAGGGGCTCGCGTACGGGACGGGGGGTCGGTTGTCGATCATCGGTCTGGTGGCTCCTCGTCGGCCGAAGTGTTGGACGGCCGACCTCTGCGGATAACGGTACCAGTTTCGTGCTCGAACCCCGCTCGGGCGCCGGTCAGGCCGATGGCCGGTCGATCACCACATCAGGCCCGCGTCGCGCGGGTCCCAGCGCTCGGCCAGCAGCGTCACCTTGACGTCGTGGTCGACGACGGACTCGGCCTGCTCCTTGACCTGGGCGATCATCGAGCCGGCATAGGGGCAGAACGGCGTCGTCAGGATCATCTTGATCTCGGTCGAGTCCGGGCCCAGCAGGATCTGCTTGATGAGCGCGAGCTCGACCACGTTCATCCCGATCTCGGGGTCGACGACGGCGCGCAGGGCGTCGAGGATCGCGAGTTCCGTGGCCCGTCGCTCGGCATCGAATGCGGGTTCGGCCGGCGTCGTCGGCTCGGCTGCGGCGGTGGGGGTCGTGTCGGTCATCGGCTGGGTGCTCTCCGGAGGCGTGGGGGAAGAGCGTACCACCGTGTCCCGGGAGACCGGCTCAGGCCGCGGGTGCCCGCTCCTTCACGACGATCCCGGGGCGCCGGTACTGCGCCGGCAGCGCCGCCGCCTCCTCGGTCGAGTACCCGGGTCCGGTGAGCGACCCGTCCGGCTCGAAGAAGTCCGCGTACCGGTCACGGTGGTCGGCGGCGTACGTGAAGGCCGCCGCGATCCCGAGCCGGCGCAGCTCCGGGTGGTCGGTCAGGATGCGGGTGAGGTCGTACCCGTTCGCGCGCAGCTCGAGGAGCTGGCGGACGGTCAGCCGCGATCCGTAGCAGAACGGCTCGCCGTTGAGCACGAGCGGATCCTGCTGCACCCACTTGACCGTCATCGGCCGCTCAGCCGCCCTTGTACAGCAGCTGCAGGAGCGGGTTGCGCTTGCGGGCGTCGCCCGCGATCCGGCGGTGCCAGCGGAAGACCTCGACGGTGGCGTCGAGCGCCGCGTTCGCCGTGGCTATCTCGGCCGGCTGGAGGACGCCGGGCAGCGCGGCGCGGAGGCCATCGCACAGGGCGATGAGGTCGTCCATCGGGATCCGGCTTCGGCGGTACAGCGGGGCCGTCCACTCCGCGTACTCGCGCGCCGGCGAGGTGTCGTCCGCGGCGACGCACAGCGCGATGCGCTCCGCGAGGAGCTCGGCGCCGCGGAGCAGGTAGCGCAGGCGCGGCTCGTCGTAACGCTCACGCATGCCCGGGGTCTCCGCCAGGGCGACGTCGAGGGCCCGCGCCCCGAGGCGCGACGCGTTCGATCGGATCCGCGCGGCAGCGGCGGGGTGGCCGGCGGTCGCGTCGAGCGGCGGTCGGCCGAGGCTCGGGTGGCTCACGAGCGGCAGTCTAGCGTGCGACCTGGGCGGTCGCACTACGATGGCGGGGATGACCGAACCCGGATCGCCGATCCCCGGCGAGCGTCGCCTCGCCCATCCGCCATCCGATCGCTACCGGGCCGACGAGGCCGCGGCCGCGGCGGCGCTCCCGCCGCCACGACCGGTCTCGCCCTCGCGCGGCCTGGCCTATGTGGTCGTGGTCGGCCTCGTCGGCGCCGTCGCCATCACCGTCCTCGGCGGCATCCTGACCCTGACCGGCGGCCTGCTGGTCGCCGCCGCGCTGATCGGCTGGGGGACGGCCTGGGCGCTGCGGCTCGGCGCCGGGACGACGATCCCGGCCGGACGCCGGGGGATCGTGGCCGCGGTGGCCGCCCTGGTCGCGGTCTTCGCCGGCCAGGTCGGCCTTTGGCTCTACGCGGGGAGCGAGGGCGGGGTCCTCTCCTTCGTCGACTACCTGGCCCAGGTGTTCGGGCCGCTCGTGCCGGTCCAGGCGGCGATCGCGATGGCCGTGGCCTGGGTCGTCGCGCGATGAGCGACGCGGACGCGGGAGAGGTCCGGTTCCGCCGGCCGACCGAGGCCGACCACGCGGCGGTGATCTCCGTCGTCGACGAGTGGTGGGGCGGTCGCAAGGTCCACGCGCTCCTCCCGCGCCTGTGGTTCCGGCACTTCACGGCGCTCTCGTGGATCGCGGAGACCGACGAGGGCCGGCTCATGGGCTTCCTCATCGGCTTCGTCAGCCCGGATCGCCCCGACGAGGCCTACGTCCACATGATCGGCACGAACCCGAACCGCCGGAAGCGCGGGCTCGGGCGCGCCCTGTACGAGCGGTTCTTCGACGACGCGCGCGCGGCCGGGGCGAGGCACGTGATGGCGGTGACGTGGCCGGGCAACCAGGTCTCGGTCGGGTTCCACCGGGCCATGGGGTTCACCCCCGACGCCGGGCCCGGGACGCAGAACCTCTACGGCACCTCGGCCTACCCCGACTACGACGCCGAGGGCGACGATCGGGTGGTCTTCACCAAGGCGTTGTGACCGAGGCCGGGGTCAGCTGCTCGTGGAGCAGCCGGCCGAAGCGGCCGGCCCGCTCGTCCGGCGGCGCGGCGTCGACCCAGCGCCGCAGCAGGGCCTCGCCCTCGGCGTAGACGAACACGTACGTCCGCCAGAGCGGGTGCTCGATGAACTCGAGGCGCTTCTCCGCGGCGGTGGCCGAGTACCGCCCGACGGTCCGGAGATAGGCGAGGACCTCGTCGTGGGAGCGCCCGTCCGCGTGGCGCAGCATCGCCGCATTGCCGCGGATCGCGGCCAGCGCCGACCGCGGACCCTCCATGGCCACGACGCGCTCGGCGGCCTCGCGCGCCTCCGCGGGATCCGCGGCGAGCGCCAGGCCGGCCCGCCCGAACGCCTCGAGGAGCAGGTCGGCCGACGTCTCGGGCGGGACCGCGAACGAGGCGCCGAGATCGGCCAGGCCCTCGCTGATCAGGCACTCGGGCGTGTTGATGAGCAGGATCGACGACTCCAGTCGCCGTTGCGCGTCCACGAGGTCCGCCTCCTTCCAGGCGTGCTCCAGGTGGTGTCCCGGGTACGTCTCGTGGGCGACGGTCGTCACGAGGGCCGGCACCCGGACCGGCAGGTCCGTGTTGATCTCGACCCGCGACCGGCGCCCGCCGTCATACCAGTTGTAGCCGGACCACGGCTGGTTCGTGACGAGGGAGACCCGCAGGTCCTCGCCGTCGGGGAGCCCGAACAGCGTCGCCGCCCGGTCGCGGAACCGGCCCGTGAGCCAGGCGATGACCGCCGGGAGCCGGTCAACCGCGATCTCGAACCGCCGGTCCCATGCCTCGAGCCGCTCGTCGAGCGGCCCGTCGCCCGGGAGGAGCTCGTCGATCCGGGCGGCGGCGGCCTCGAACTCGGCGTCCGGACGGCGCGGCGGGCGGAACGCGAAGCAGCGCTCGACATGCTCGAGATACGGCAGCGGGTCGCCGGCCAGCGCGGCCGCCTGCGTCTCGAGCGCGACGAGCTGGACGTCGAGCCAGTCGCGCCGGCCCGCGTCATCGACCTCGGCGGCGAGCCGCGACCGGAGCGCCTCGGCATCGTTGCGGAGGCGGGCCGGGAGGCGGTACGGCTCCATGTCGACCTGGGCCTTGAGATCGGCGGGGCCGTAGTAGCCATCGACCAGGCCCGGGATGTGCTGGTCGAGCCGGAGCGCGAGCACGATGTAGTCCCGGGCCACCGCGTCGGGCGCCGGGACCATCCGGGTCCCGCCGACCGCCGGGACGAGGGCGTCGGCCGCGGTCACGCGGCGTCCCGCAGGCTCGTGTCACGCACCTCAGGCACCGCCCGACCCGACGCCGCCGGTCTCGCCCGCGAACGGCATGTGCTGGCGCTCGACGGCGTCGAGGCTCATGCGGAGCGCGGCCGTCTTCTGGCCGGCCACCTCCCGGACGTAGGCGTCCTCCTCGTCGGGCGTCATCGGCCGGCCACGGACGATGTCCTTGGGCTTGCCGACCATGAGCCACGAGAGGTGGTAGCGGTCCATCGTCCCCCACGCCGACGAGAGCAGGTCATCCGAATGCTGGAGCCACACCCGCAGCGATCCCATCGACGGGTCGGCGCTGAGCCGGTCGCCCTCGTCGATGAGCTGGCGCGTCCGCGCGATGAGCTCGTCGCGGGTCATCGCGGGCCGTCGCCGTCGCGGATCATCGCCTCGCGGTCGGCGCGGGCGCGACTCGTCCAGGGGCCGGGCAGGCCGGTCCCGATCGGGGCGGTCTCGAAGCGGGTCACCGGCAGCACGCCCGCGACGCTCGAGGAGAGGAACGCCTCGTCGGCCGCGGCCAGGTCGGCCGTGGTGAGGTGCCCCTCGACCGGGCGCAGGCCGGCGCGCGCCGCCCAGTCGAGCAACCACGACCGCGTCGTGCCGGGCAGGATCGCGCAGTCGAGCGACGGCGTCGCGAGCTCGGCCACGTCGTCGGCGCCGCGGCGGACGAGGAAGATGTTCGCGGTCGTGCCCTCGGAGAGGAACCCGTCGATCGTGAGGAAGAGCGCGTCGTCGGCGCCCGCGCGACGCGCCTCGAGCCGCGCGTGGACGTAGTCGGCGCGCGACGTGGTCTTCAGCGTGGCTAGCGGGTTCGAGGGGTCCCGGCGCACGCGCGAGGCGACGAGGTGCAGGCCGCGGGTCAGGTGGTCGGCCGGCGGCGGCACGACCGGCCAGGCCTGGATGGCGATCGTGGCCGTGACGACCTCGTCCGCCGGCAGCAGGCCGCGACCCATGAACGCGCCGCGCGACACGGTGATCCGCACCGACGCGTCGCCGTCGGGTCCGTCGAGCGCTTCGGCGCCGAGCAGGTCCCGGATGCCGGCCGCGATCAGCGCGTCGAGGTGGTCCGGCAGGGGGATCGCGAGGCCGCGGGCGGATCGGCGGAGCCGCTCGAGGTGTTCGGCCAGCTCCGTCGGACGGCCGCCGCGGGCGCGCAGCGTCTCGAAGATCCCGTCGCCGAGCTGGAACCCGCGATCGAAGACCGACAGGTGCGGTCCCTCGGCGGGCAGGAGGCGACCGTCGACCCAGACGTGACGGGGCACGCTCATCGGCTCAGGCGACCTCGACCCCGCCGATGGCCCCCAGCGGCCCGCGCGCCTTGGTGACCGTCTCGTCCCATTCGGCGCTCGCCTCGCTGCGGTACGTGATGCCACCACCGACGTGGAGCGTCATCAGCCGGCCGTCGGCGACGAACGTGCGGATGAGGATGCTCGTCTGCATCGCGCCGTCCGGCCCGATCCAGCCCAGCGCCCCGGTGTAGGGGCCGCGCCGCACGGGCTCAAGCCCCTCGAGGATCTCCATCGCGCGGATCTTCGGGGCGCCCGTGATCGAGCCGCCCGGGAACGAGGCCGCCAGCAGGTCGAACGCGTCCCGGCCGTCGGCGAGCCGCCCCGTGACCGTCGAGACGAGATGCTGCACCGCGGCCGTGCGCTCGAGGCGGCACAGGCGGGGCACGCGGACGCTGCCGGGACGGCACACGCGCCCGAGGTCGTTGCGCAGGACGTCCACGATCATCACGTTCTCGGCGCGGTCCTTGGCGCTGCCGAGGAGCTCGCGCGCGAGCGCGCGGTCCTCCTCGCGCGTCCGGCCGCGCGGGCGCGTCCCCTTGATCGGGTCGCTGCTGACGCGTCCCTCCGCGTCGACCATGAGGAACGGCTCCGGCGATGCCGAGAGGAGGGCGCGGGGCCGTCCGGACAGCTGGCTCGGTCCCAGGTCGAGATACGCGGAGAAGAGCGACGGGTCGCCGGTCCGGAGCCGCCGGTACAGGCCCCACGGGTCGCCGACGAATGGCGCCTCGAGCCGGCGGGTCAGGTTCGCCTGGTACAGGTCGCCCCGGGCGATGTGATCGCGGACGACCTCGACGCCCGCCTCGTAGGCGGCCCGGGTCAGACCGGAACGGAACTCGAGGACCGGCGCGTCCGCGGGTGGTTCGGCGGGCGAAGGCTCCGGGCCGGTGAGGCGCGCGTGCACCTCGTCCAGCCGGCGCGCCAGGCGCCGGCCGTCGCCGTCGAGCGCCCGTCCGGCCAGCCAGGCGTGCCCGGTGCGACGGTCCCAGGCGACCACCCAGTCGTGGAGCCCGAGCCGCAGCGGCGGGAGCCCCTGGTCGTCGGCCGCGATGGACGGGAGTCGCTCCAGGGCATGCCCCAGGTCGTACCCGAGGAAGCCGACCAGCCCGCCGGTGAAGCGCGGGGCATCCGCGGGCACGACGACCGTCCGGTCGAGCCGCGCGACCAGCCGACGGGCGACCGCGAACGGGTCGGGTCCGGCCGCTGGGGCCTCGAGGACGGCAACCGGGTCGGCGGTGAGGTACGTCCAGCGGGCGTTGCGGCCGGGCCGGGCGCTCTCGAGGAGCGCGAGCCCGGGCAGGTCCTGGAAGCGCTCGGCGACGTCGATCGGCCGCGCCGCGGCCAGTCGGTCCGGCAGGCGGCGGAGACGGAGCGGCGCGCTGGGGCGGGATGCCGGGATCACCGCCGGATGATACGGCCGGTCGCGCGGAGCGACGGCCCGCTAGCATCGGCGGATGCGCACGCGAGACCTCGGCATCGTCATCGGGCGCGGCCGGCCCGGGCCACACGACGCCATCACGGACGTGCCCGGCGTCCGCGTGGGCCATACGACCCTCATCGAGGGCGACGGGCCGCTCGTCCGCGGCACGGGCCCGGTACGGACCGGCGTCACGGTCGTCGTCCCGCACGACGGCGACCCCTGGTCGGAGCCCGTCTTCGCAGGCTGCCACCGGCTCAACGGCAACGGCGAGCTGACCGGCCTCGAGTGGATCCGCGAGGCGGGCCAGCTCGGCGGCATCGTCGGCCTCACGAACACCCACAGCGTCGGCGTCGTCCATGACGCCCTCATCGCGGACGCGATCGAATCGATCCCGGTCGGCGCGCAGACCTGGTCGCTGCCCGTCGTCGGGGAGACCTGGGACGGCAGCCTCAACGACATCGACGGCTTCCATGTCCGGCCCGAGCACGTGCGCGCCGCGATCGCCGCGGCGGCCGACGGGCCGGTCGCCGAGGGCGGCGTCGGCGGCGGGACCGGGATGGTCTGCCACGAGTTCAAGGGCGGGATCGGGACCGCGTCGCGGGTCGCGGACCCGGACCGCGGCGGCTGGACGGTCGGGGTGCTCGTCCAGGCCAACTACGGCCGACGCGAGTGGCTGCGCGTGGACGGCGTGCCGGTCGGCGAGGCGATCGGCAAGGACGAGGTCCCATCGGCCCACGACGAGTCCGAGGCCGCGGACGCCGCCCGAGCTGCGGACCTGGCCGGATCGTCGCCCGGGTCGCCCGGGTCGGCCCGCGGCCCGCGCGGCGAGACCGGCTCGATCATCATCCTCGTCGCCACCGACGCGCCGCTCCTCCCCCACCAGTGCACCCGGCTGGCGCAGCGTGCCGGCCTCGGGCTGGCGCGGGTCGGCAGCACCGCCGGCAACTACTCGGGCGACCTGTTCCTCGCCTGGGCGACGGGCAACCGCGGGCTCCCCGCGCTCTCCGAGCGGGGCACGGCCCGCGACACGATCGAGGTCCGGATGGTCCCCGACCGGGCGATCGACCCGCTCTTCGACGCCACGATCGAGGCGACCGAGGAGGCCATCGTCAACGCACTGGTCGCCGCCGAAACGATGGTGGGCCGGGACGGTGTCACGGCCCATGCCCTGCCAGTGGACCGGCTGCTCGAGACGATGGCGCGCTACGGGCGGCCAGCCGCGGCGCCGTGACGCTGATCCGGGTGGCGACCACGGCCGACCTGCCGGCGATCGCCGCGATCCTCGCCGCCAACGACGAACCGATCGACTGGCCGGACCTCCCGGGCTGGCCGTACCTGGAGCATCTCCTCGGCCGGTCGCGCGTCTCGGTGGCGGACGTGGCCGGGACCGTGGTGGGGTTCGGTGGCTCCATCGACTCGGGTGGCGCCAGCTTCGTGACCGACCTCTTCGTCGACCCCGCCCGGCATGAGCGCGGAGCGGGACGCGCGTTGCTCGACGACGTCGTCGCCGGAGTGCCGGCGCGGATGACGTTCAGCTCCGCCGACCAGCGGGCGCTCGCGCTGTACATCCGGGCCGGGATGCGGCCGTGGTGGCCGCTCCTCTACCTCGCCGGCGACGTGGCGCGGCTCGCGGGTGGCGCCGACCCGCCGACGTGGCGCGTCGCGGGCGTGGACGAGACCGCCGAGCATTCGCGCGCCTGGACCGGGATCGACCGGCGGGTCGACTTCGCCCACTACGCCGGGCTGCCGGGCGGCACCGGGTTCGCCGTGCTCGAGGCGGGCAACGTCGCGGCGGTCGGCTGGGCGAGGCGGGCCCGCCGGGAGCCCGGCCGCTGGCTCGACCACGTCTCGATCGCGCCGGACGCCGACCCGGTCCGCACCGCGGTGGGCGCGTGGCTGGCGGCCGCGCCGGATGGCGGGCGCGTTATGGGCTGCGTGCCCGGGCCGCACCCGGCCGTCCCCGTGCTGCTCGAGCACGGGATCCGGATCGCGGACCGCGACCAGTGGTGCGCCACCGATCGCGACCTGCTCGACCCCGTCCGGCTGCTGCCGAACCCGGGCTTCCTGTGACCGGGCGGCGGCGGATCGACCCGACCCGCCGCCCTCGATCGGGCTAGGGTGGTCAGCCGACCGCGACGGCTGCCGGCTTCTCGATCGGCACGCCGATCAGGCTGCCCCATTCCGTCCAGCTGCCGTCGTAGTTGCGCACGCGCTTGTAGCCGAGCAGCTCGTGCAGCACGAACCAGCTGTGGCTGCTGCGCTCGCCGATCCGGCAGTAGGCGATGATGTCCTTGTCTGGCGTGATGCCCTTGGCCTCGTACAGCGTGGCCAGCTCGTCCGCGCTCTTGAACGTGCCGTCCTCGCGGACCGTCTGCGCCCACGGGATCGACGACGCGCCGGGGATGTGGCCGGGCCGCTGGGCGGTCTCGGACATGCCGGGGGGCGCGATGATCTCGCCGTTGAACTCGGCCGGGCTTCGCACGTCGACGAGCGCGAGCGTCTCGTCACCCAGCCGCGGCAGGATGTCGTCGCGGAAGGCGCGCAGGCTGAAGTCCGGCTCCGGCAGCTGATAGCCGGTGGCGGCATACGTGGGCACGTCGACCGACAGCGGCAGACCCTGGTCGAGCCAGAACTTGCGTCCGCCGTTGAGGATCCGCACGTCGCGATGCCCATACAGCTTGAGCTGCCAGTAGGCCCACGCCGCGAACCAGTTGTTGTTGTCGCCGTACAGGATCACGGTCGTGTCCGGCCCGATCCCCGATCCGCTCAGGAGCGCGCTGAAGTCCTCGCGCGAGGCGATGTCCCGACGGATCCCGTCGGCGAGCTGGCTCGTCCAGTTCCAGCCGATCGCGCCGGGCAGGTGACTCTGCTCATAGGCGGTCGTGTCGACGTCGACCTCGACGAACCGGACCTTCGGGTCGTCGAGATGGGCCTGCGCCCAGGCGGCATCGACGAGCGTGTCCTCGGTGGCGTATCCGGTGGTCATGGTTGCTCCCCTTTCTGGGTGGGTCCCGGAGGTGCCGGGCGCTGCTGCCGTGTGGCTGGGGTCGCGGCTCGGGTTCAGTCTCCGGACGATGGTCGGTCGCGGCGGCTGAACTCGGCGAGCCGCTCGGTACACGAGGCGGCTTCGCGCTGGGCCTGCCGCACGATCCATGGGTCCACGCGGCTCGATGCCTCGATGGTCAGCGTCGGACCGTGCGGGCCGTCCTCGAGGACGATCCCGGAGCTGTTCCGGTAATCCGCCATCCAGTTGGCCTGGAGCTGGAGCGTCACGGCCGTCACGACCGGGACGGGGAAGAGCCAGTCGAGATACGTGGCATTGAGCCGGTCGGCGATGTCAGCCAGCCGCACCGGCTGCCCGCGCTCGATCCGGGCCAGCAGGTCGATGACCCGGAGCGAGGTGAACGGGTCGCCCGATTCTCCGATCGTCGGCGGCGCGATCGAGGGGTCGGGCATCCCCGGCGGAGCGGGTCGCAACGGCCCCAGGCCGATGGTGTGGGTCGGTCGGTCCGATGCGGGAGCGTCGGTCACGGGATCGGCATCTCCGACTGGTTCAGTAGGGATTCGGGCAGAGCCTATCACGAGCCCCGCGCGAACACCACCGATGGCGGCCGGTGCACGCGAACGAACCTTCACCTTCCCGATATCCCATCCGAAACCGAAGGGCGTCATGCTGTCGCAGCCGGGTGATCGCCCGGTGCCGATCCGCATCCACGGAACGGCCGATCGTCGTCACGAAACGTGAGCCATGCTGCCCCCGACGGATCCCGAACGGACCCAGACCGAACCGACCACCGACGCCGGACCACCGGACCCGACATCTGCCGGGACCGGCCCCTCCCTGGATCCGTCGTCACGGGCGGCCGGTCGCGGGCGCCGGTCGTGGGGCCGCCGGGCGGTCCTCGTGGTCGCGCTCGCTGCGACGTTCACCGTCGGGATCGGGGTCGGACGGACCGCCACCTCCTCTGTGACTGGCGATGCGACCGCCCCGAGCCCTGCGGCCGGCTCCGATGCTGCCGAGTTCGATCTCATCAAGCAGGCGTGGGACACGCTCCACGAGAAGTACGTCGCCCGCGCCGAGCTCGACGACCGCGACCTTGCGTACGGCGCCATCGACGGGCTGACCGAGGCGGTCGGCGACACCGGCCATACCTCGTTCGTGACCCCGGAGGAGCGCGCCGCGCGCGCCAGGGACCTGTCCGGCTCGTATGTCGGGATCGGGGTCCGCATCGATCTCACAAAGGACGGGCGGCCGCACGTCGTCGACGTGTTCGACGGCAGCCCGGCCAAGACCGCGGGGATCAAGGCCGGCGACATCATCGTGTCGGTCGACGGCAAGACCACGACCGGCCTGGCCATCGACGACGTGGCGGCCCTCGTCCGAGGTGAGGCCGGGACGACCGTCACGATCGTGGTGACCCACGGCGCCGACGGACCCGAGGCCACCTACACGCTCACCCGGGCGGACGTCGCGGACCAGCCCGTCACGTGGACGCTCGTGCCCGGCAGCCGCACGGCGCTGATGCGCCTCGATTCGTTCTCGAGCGGCTCGGCCGACCAGGTCGTCGCGGCGCTCAAGGCGATCGAGAAGGCCGGCGCCGACCGGCTCATCCTCGACCTGCGCGGCAACCCGGGCGGATACGTCAATGAGGCCGTCGGGATCGCGAGCCAGTTCATCGGCAAGGGCGATGTCTTCGTCGAGCGGGACGCCGACGGGAATGAGACGCGACATCCGGTGTCGCCGGGCGGCGTGGCGCTCGACATCCCGCTCATCGTGCTCGTCGACGCCGGCACCGCCAGCTCCGCCGAGATCCTCTCCGGGGCCCTCCAGGATGCGGGCCGCGCCCGGATCGAGGGCGTCCAGACGTTCGGGACCGGGACGGTCCTCGGCGAGTTCCCGCTGACCGACGGCTCGGCGCTCCGGATCGGCACGGTCGAATGGCTCACCCCGAACGGGCGCCGGATCTGGCACGAAGGCATCACGCCCGACGTCGTGGTGGACCGGGCCGCCGATGTCCCCCCGCTGACGCCGATCGACGTCCGCGACCTGACGCCGGCCGGCGTCGACAAGATCGCGGACCCGCAGCTCGCGCGCGCGCTCAGCCTGGTCGCCTCGATCAAGTAGCGGTCGGCCCGCGCGGCCTCAGTCGCCGGGGGCCGAGTCGTCGGGGGCCGAGTCGCCCGGCGTCGGGGCGCCGTCGGCGCCGGCTCCATCCGGCGCAGGCGTTCCGTCGCCCTCGGGACCGGCGACGCCGGGCAGGCCGATCGCCATCGTGCCGCCACCGGACGCCGCCACGGGCGGGATCGGCTTGGCCGCCTCGACCATCTCGGCCGGGGGCTTCGTGGCGCGGAACACCTGGTAGTCGAACCCGACGACGATCCCGCCGATCGTCTCGCCCAGCGGGCGGCGCTTCCGTTTGGTCATGGCGCAAGGCGACCCATCCGGGGAGTCTACGAGACCGTGGGATCCGGGCCGTATACTCGGCGCCCCGACGGACCGTTCGGTCGACCCCGCCGACTCCGTCGCGGCGGAGGGAGCGTCATGCACATCCAGGTTCGCGCGACCCCGGCGACGTCACCGGCCGACCTCGAGGCCTTCCTGAAGGTGCTCTCGGAACCGGCACTCGAGGGAGCCGTCACGATCAATATCGAGGGCGTCTCGGGCGGCAGTCTCGAGAACCTTGGCACTTTCGTTGTCGCCGTCGAGGACGGGCGCGAGGATGATGCCGTTCAGTGGCTCCAGGACGCGGGCTACCGGGATGCCCACAAGGACCTCGTCTTCCACCGCGCGCTCGACTCGAACACGCCAGGGGGCCTGCTCGGCGTGGTGCGCCTTGCCAACTCGGAGGCGCGCACCGGCAACCTCGTGATCGCCGATGTCCTGATCGGCGAGGAGACCGACGAACCCGGGCACTACTACGTCCAGGTCGCGTTCGAGGAGGACCGGACCGGGAACCCGCGCCAGAACCCCACGGCCTGACGGCGTCGTCCCCGGGGTTCGCCTAGAGCAGCTCGCCGTGGGCGGACGCGGTCGGTTCGCCTTCGCGCGGGCGCGGCTCCTCGCCCGGACCGTACTCGGGCTTGGGCGCGTCGGCGTCCGGGTCGACGCGTGCCCCGTTCTCGCCTGACTCGAGGACGGGGAGGGCCTGACCGGCCGATCCCTCGATCGCCCCGACGCCGAACGGCACCCACTTCGACGGGTCCTGGAGGCGATGCGCCTCCGTGTTGCCGCGTGTGTGGACCTCGCTGAACCCCTTCGGCTCGATCCACATCCGCTCGCCCTCGAGCAGGCCCAGGACACCGGACTGGCCGGGCTCGGGGCGCTCGTGCTGGCAGTAGGCGCACGCGTGCGAGTCGTGCTTCCGGTAGGTCTCGGGCTCCTCGTAGGTCGTGATGTAGCCCTCGTAGTTGCGGAGCACGACCTTGTGGTCCGAGTAGCTGATCAGGTAGTTGGGCATGACCGGGATCTTGCCGCCGCCGCCGGGTGCATCGATGACGTAGGTCGGCACCGCGTACCCCGATGTGTGGCCGCGCAGGCCTTCCATGATCTCGAGGCCCTTGCCGACCGGCGTCCGGAAGTGGCCGGAGCCTTCGACGAGGTCGCACTGGTAGAGGTAGTACGGCCGGATCCGGTTCGCCACGAGCCGGTGGACGAGGGCGCGCTGGATGTGGACGCAGTCGTTCACCCCGGCGAGGAGCACGCTCTGGTTGCCGACCGGCAGCCCGGCCCGGGTCAGCTTGTCGACGGCGCGCGAGACCTCGGGCGTGATCTCGTTCGGGTGGTTGAAGTGCAGGTTGATCCACAGCGGGTGGTACTTCGCGAGCATCTCGCACAGCTCGTCGTCGACCCGCTGGGGCAGGAAGACCGGCACCCGCGACCCGATCCGGATGATCTCGATGTGCGGGATCTCGCGCAGTCCGCGCAGGATCGATTCGAAGAGCTTGGGCGCGAGGGTGAGCCCGTCACCGCCGGAGATGAGGACGTCGCGGACCTGCGGCGTCCGGCGCAGGTAGTCGAGCTGGGCCTCGTGGTCCTTGCGATTGAAGTTCTGGGTCGGGTCGCCGACGATCCGCGACCGCGTGCAGTACCGGCAGTACGACGCGCACTGCGTGGTGACGAGCATCAGCACGCGATCCGGGTACCGGTGGACGAGCCCGGGCACCGGGGAGTGGCGGTCCTCGGCGAGCGAGTCCTCCATCATCGCGGTGAAGGCCTCGTGCTCGCGGCCGATCGGGATGACCTGGCGTCGGATCGGGTCGTCCGGGTCCTTCGGGTCGATGAGGCTGATGAAGTAGGGCGTGATGTCGACCCGGAACTTGTCCGGCGCCGACAGGCCCTCACGCTCCTCGTCGGTCAGCTCGAGGACCTGCTCGATCTCCTCGAGGTCGTTGACCCGATGCGACAGCTGCCAGCGCCAGTCGTTCCACTGCTCGTCGGGGACGTCGTCCCAGATCGGTGCGCGACGGCTGACCGCGGGCCGGCCGTCCGGGCCGAGGACCTGGGCCGGATCGGCGCGGTTGACGAACGGCGCCTCGACAGCGGCGCGCGCGGCATCCTGGTGGGCCACGGCGGTCTTGATCTCGTGGGCGTCCAAGGCGGCGAGCCTCCGGGTGCGTACGCGGTCGACGCATAAAGTCTATGCAGACTGCAAGTCCGGGGATGATAGCGCGATGGTCCCGATGCGGTCCATCCCGATGTCGGGCCCGATGGCGGGCCGGTCAGGCGCGGGCGACGACGCCTGCCAGCGCCGAGCCGGTGTTATTCCCCGATGACCGCCCAGAGGAAGCCGAACAGGAGGAACGTGCCCGTGAACAGCGCGATCAGGCCCAGCGCGCCGTACGGCGAGCCGGCGCCGATCTGCGGGACGACGAGGAGCGCGATCCCGAAGAAGAGCAGCCACGCGACCCACAGGAACGAGAACAGGTAGCGGGCGTTGGGGTTCGTGATCCGCCGGACCCAGCGGGCACCACCCTCGGTCGAGAGGGCCGACTTCAGCATGATCAGGATCATCACGGTGACGATGCCGCCGGAGATCGCCCACGCGACCGTCGAGACCGGGAAGACGGCGAACGGTGCCAGGAGTAGCTGCACGCGAGAGGCTCCTCAGTCGGCCGTGATGACCGGCCGATGCTAGCAGATTGCCGGCCCCGAACGCCCACCCGCCGGCGCCTCGGCCGGGCCGCTCGGCGACCCCCTGTCGGCACCGGGACTACGATGTTCGGGTGACCCCATTCGACCGTCTCGGCCGGTTCGTCGCGCGCCGCGCGTGGTGGGTGGTCGGCGCCTGGCTGCTGCTCGGCCTCGCCGCCCTGCCGCTGGCGCCACGAGCCCCCGGTGCCCTCAGCGCGGGCGGCTTCATCCTCCCCGACCTGGAGTCCGCCCGGGCGAACGCCCTGCTCGAGTCCGAGCTCGGCGCACCGCCGTCCGCGCTCGTGGTCGTCTTCAGCAGCCCGACCCTCGAGGCGGGCACGCCGGCCTTCGAGGTGGCCGCAGCCGCCGCGGTCGCGGACGTCCCCGGCGCCCCGCACGTCGCCCGCCTCGTCTCGCATCTCATGTCGCCGCGCCAGATCTCGGCCGACCGGCACACCGCCTACGACATCGTCTTCCTCGACCTCCCGCCGGACGATTCACCCGACGCGCTGCCGATCCTGCGCGAGCGACTGCACGACGCCCCGGGCCTGAGCGTCGAGCTCGCCGGGGGGCCCGCCTTCTACGGCGACGTCCAGCACGTCTCGGAGGCCGACCTGCAGCGGAGCGAGATCATCTCGCTGCCGCTGGCCGCGCTCGCGCTGCTCGTGGTCTTCGGGTCGGCGGTGGCCGCCGGCGTGCCGCTCATCGTCGGCGGGACCGCGGTCCTCGTCGCGCTCGCGGGGATCTTCCTGGTCGCTTCGGTGATGCCGATGAGCATCTTCGTGCTCAATCTCGCGACCCTCCTCGGGCTGGGTCTCGGCGTCGACTACTCGCTCCTGATGACGAGCCGCTTCCGCGAGGAGCTTGCGGCGCGGCCGCCCGGCCCGACGCGCGTCGCCGACGCGGTCCGGGTGACGGTCGCGACCGCGGGCCGCGCGGTCTTCTTCAGCGGGCTGACCGTGCTCCTTGGCCTGCTCGGGCTCGTCCTCTTCGAGTTCATGGTCCTTCGATCCGTGGGGATCGCCGGGGCCATGGTCGTCGGGCTGGCGGTCCTATCGGCGCTCACGCTGCTGCCGGCCGTGCTGACCCTCATCGGCGACCGCATCGACCGGTTCGCGATCCGGACCGTCCGGCCGTCCCCCGACGCCGACGGCCCCTGGTCGCGGCTCGCGTATCGGGTCATGCGCCACCCGGTCGCGGTCCTCGTGCCGACCCTGGCGTTCCTCCTGCTGCTCGGCTCGCCGTTCCTGCACATCCGGTTCAACGCGCCCGATGCGTCCATCCTTCCCCCCGAAGTCCCGTCGCGCGCCGCGTTCGACCGGTTGCAGGCCGAGTTCGGGGAGGGCGAGTTCGCGCCGCTCGTCCTGGCCGTCCGGACCACCGGCGCCGCGACGGACCCGGCCAACCTCGCCGCGCTGTTCGACTACTCGCGGCGCCTCGCCGCGGACCCGCGGGTCACGCGCGTCGAGAGCCTGGTCGACGTCGACCGTCGCCTCGGCCTCGATCAGTACCGGCTCCTCTACGGGGACCCGAACGGACCGCGCGACCGGTTCGTGGCGACGACGCTGCGCGCGACGACGAAGGGCGACCTCACGGCCTTCACCGTCTACACCCCCTACGGCGGCAACCGGGACGAGGGCCGGGCGCTCGTCCGCGACCTCCGCGATCCGAACGGGGCGCTCGCGCCCCCGGCCGGGGTGACCGTGCTCGTCGGCGGCGGGGCGGCCGACGTGACCGACGTGGTCGACCGGGTCGCCGCCGACTTCCCGCGGACCGCGCTGTTCATCGTGGTCACGACCTATCTCGTGCTGTTCGTCCTGCTCCGGTCGGTCGTCCTCCCGGCCAAGGCGCTCGTGATGAACACGCTGTCGATCGTCGCGAGCTTCGGCGCGCTCGTGTGGATCTTCCAGGACGGGAACCTCTCGGCGGCCCTCGGCTTCCAGCCGCTCGGGTTCGTCGAGACGACCCAGCCGGTCATCCTCTTCTGCGTCCTGTTCGGCCTCTCGATGGATTACGAGGTCTTCCTGCTCTCGCGGATGAAGGAGGTCTGGGACCGGACCGGCGACAACATCGAGGCCGTCGCGGGCGGCCTCGAGCGGAGCGGGCGGATCGTGACCTCGGCCGCGCTCATCGTGGTCCTCGTCGCCGGGTCGTTCGCCTTCGCGGACATCGTCCTCATCAAGGCACTCGGCGTCGGGATGGCCATCGCGGTCGCCCTCGACGCGACCGTCGTCCGGGCGCTGCTCGTGCCCGCCACGATGCGCCTCCTCGGACGGTGGAACTGGTGGATGCCCGCGACGCTCGAACGCCTGGTCGGCAACCGGCTGCCGGCGTCCGAGGCGGACGTCGAGGCGGCCGTCCGATGAGGCCGGCGACCACCCACCGGGCGCGCGCGGCGCTGGTGGCGCTCGCGATGCTCGTGCTCGGTGCGGGCTGCACGGCCGGCGCGGGCGGCGCGCCAATCCTCGCGAACCCGACCGCGCCGCGCCCATCGCTTCGGCCGCCGACACCGCCGCCGGCCGCGATCGTCGACCCGCAGCCGGTCGTGCTCCCGCGCGACGACGGGCCGCACGACCGGCTTACCGAGTGGTGGTACGACACCGGGCACCTGCGTGCCGCGGACGGGTCGACCTACGGGTTCGAGTACGTCATCTTCCGGGCCGAGCGCGGGGCCTTCCCGACGTCCTGGGCCTCGCACCTCGCGGTCACCGACGAGTCGGGCGACCGGTTCGTCTACAGCCAGCGGCTGGAGGTCGGTCCGCAGGTCGACCGGTCGCCGCGCGGTCCCGACGGTGTGCCGACCGGGTTCGACCTGTCCCTGACCGGCGCCGACCCGTCACGGCCGGAGACCTTCGATCGGCCCGCCTGGACGATGCGGGGCGCGGACGGCGAGGACCACCTGACCGCGTCGCTCGCGCCGGACGAGGCCACGGCGGCGGGCGTTCCGGGCGGTCTCGGCATCGACCTGGCGCTGCACGCGACGAAGCCGCCCGCGCTCCACGATGGCGACGGCTGGATCGACTTCGGGGCGGCCGGCGGGTCGTACTACTACTCGCGGACGGCCATGACCGCGGCGGGGACGCTCACGCTCGACGGCCGGACGATCGCCGTCGAGGGCGAGGGCTGGTTCGATCACCAGTGGGGCGACTTCATCTCGGTCGGCGGCGGTGGCTGGGACTGGTTTGCGGTCGAGCTCGCGAACGGCACGGACCTGACGCTCTCGCTCGTCCGTGACGCCGACGGCAGCCTGCCGCTCGTCTACGGGACGCTCGTCGATCGCGATGGCCGCGTCACGCACCTCGACCGTGACACGTTCGCGGTGACCGTCACGCGGCGCTGGCAGAGCCCGGCGAGTGGCGCCGACTATCCCGCCGGCTGGTCGATCGATGTGCCGTCCGAGCAGCTCCACATCGACCTCACGCCGACCGTAGCCGCCCAGGAGCTCGACACGAGGGCGACGACCGGTGTCATCTACTGGGAGGGCTCGCAACGGGTCGACGCGACGCTCGCGGGGGCCCCGGTGGCGGGTCAGGCGTATGTCGAGCTCACCGGGTACGCGCCATCGGCGCCCTGAGGCGTCAGGAGCCGAGGTGGCTCAGGTCGACATCGGGAAGCACGAGGTTCGCCTCGAGGGCCAGCGCGCGGGACGCGGCATCGAGCGCCACCAGCTTCTTGAGCGTCGTGAGCAACCGCTTCGAGGCTGTCCGATACGACGACCGGTCGGTGACCGACGCCCGCAAGCCCTTGATGGCGGTGGCTGAGACCGAGCTGTAGAACGCCGTCCGTGCCGACGCGAGAGCGTGGGCCTTGTCCCAGGTCCGCAACTGCGGCATGAGCTCACCGCCGATGGATGCGTTTGAGGCGAGCGACCGGAGGATCGGCGCGAGGTCGGCGCCCGACGACCTGGCCTTGTACGCCTTCGACAGCGCCCTGGCGTCGGCGGCGATGCGTGAGTCGAGCAGGGATGCCTGACGGAGCGAGGAGAGCGCGCCGGCGGGGACCGACGCGTCCGGGACCAGGGTCCCGGGCGAGGCGCCGGGGCCCGTCACCGACGACGCCGCGGAGCCATCGGTCGAGTCGGCGGCCGAGACCGGGGTGGTCGGGGAGATCAGGTTCGAGATGACGAGGGACATGAATCCGCCGCCGAGGAACAGGCCGACGATGAAGCCCGCCCCCATCAGGATCGAGGCGCGCCGGGCGGCCACGCCCATGATGAGGCGGGTGCCGCACCCCGGGCAGCGCGGCGTGCCCTCCGTCAGCGGTCGGGCGCATTTCGGGCAGTTGAAGACATGCGCGTCCGGCTCCCCGATCGCCCCGACCTTGGGGACCTTGAACTTCGGGGCGGTCGGCCGCCATTTGAGGATGTTGAGCGCCATCGCGTCGAGTGTGGAACGGAGGGTCCCGGTACGACCCGACCCGATGGTCCGGCGGCCGTCCGTACGTTCGGTGCCTTATGAGACTGAGTATCGCGATCGCCTCGATCGTGGTAGGGTCTTCCGATGACCGACGTGACACCCATCACGGCGACCCTCGAGCGGGCCGGATTCCGGCTCACCGAGCCACGCCGCGTGGTCGCCCAGCTCATCGCGGACCAGCCGGGGCATTTCACCAGCGCGGACCTCGTTCGCGAGGCGCGGGCCCGGCGGCTCGGGATCGGCCGTGCGACGATCTTCCGGACGCTCGACGTCCTTTCGGAGGTCGGCGCGATCGAGCGGATCGACCTCCCGAGCGGCGACCACGCCTACGTCGGATGCGAGCTGACGCATCACCATCACGTCGTGTGCTCGCGCTGCGGGCGGACCGCCGAGATCGCCGACGCCGGCCTGCGCACGGTCGTGCGCGAGGTCTCGCGACGGACCGGCTTCCGGGTCGACGAGCACCGGCTCGAGCTCTTCGGGCTGTGCCCGGCCTGCCAGGCCGCCGAGCCCACGCCCATCCGCCGCACGGCGTAGTCCATGGTCGAACACAGCATGGCTCGACGATCGCGCTGCTTGGTGAGACTCGATATCACTCGTCACGGGATCGTCCCGGTCCTCGTCCTCCTGCTCGCTCTCGTCGCCTCCGGGTGCGCGTCGACGGCTGACAGCCCGGCTTCGTCGGGACTCAGGATCGTCGCGACGACGACCGTGTTCGCCGACATCGTGTCGCAGGTGGCCGGCGACCGCGCGACGGTCTCCTCGATCATCCCGCCCGGCGTCGGTCCCGAGGACTACGAACCCAGGCCCGACGACGCGAGGACGCTCGACGGCGCCGACCTCGTCGTCTCGAACGGGGTCGGGCTCGACGACTTCCTCGACGGGCTCATCGAGGCGGGGAACGGCGGTGACGCCCCCCGGCTCGTCCTCGGGGACGGCATCCCGACGATCAACGTCGACGGCGCGCCGAACCCGCATTTCTGGCTCGACCCGACCATCGTCCGGGACCACTACCTGCCGGCCATCGCGGCCAAGCTGACCGAGCTGGACCCGGGCGGCGCGGCGACCTTCCAGGCGAACGCCACCGCCTATGCCGCCGAGCTCACGAGCCTCGATGCCGACCTCGCCGCGGAGGTCGCGACCATCCCGGTGGCAAACCGCAAGCTCGTGACCTTCCATGACGCCTTTCCGTACCTCGCGAAGCACTTCGGGTTCGACGTCGTCGGCGTGATCCTCGCGAACCCCGGGCAGGAGCCCTCGGGCGGTGAGCTCGCGGCCCTCGTCGAGACCGTGAAGACCGCCGGGGTCAAGGCGGTCTTCAGCGAGTCCCAGTTCAGCCCGGGTCTGGCCGAGACCCTCGCCCGGGAAGCGGGCATCGCCGACGTCGTCACGACCCTGTATAACGATGCCCTCGGCCCCGCGCCGGCCGACACGTATCTGGGGTTGATGCGCTGGAACATGGATCGCATCGCCGAGGCCCTCCGATGACCGCAGACGTGTCGGTCGAGCTCACGGACGTCACCGCCGGATACGGGGACCGGATCGCGCTCGACGACGTCGACCTGACGATCTCCCGGGGATCCCTGCTGGCCATCATCGGGCCGAACGGCGCCGGCAAGAGCACGCTCCTCAAGGTGATCGCCGGCCTCCTGCCGATCCGTGCCGGGACCGTACGTGTCCTCGGGGCGGAACCCGGCCGGGAGGCGCACCGCGTCGCCTACGTCCCGCAGGCGGAGGCCGTCGACTGGGACTTCCCCGTGACCGTCGGTGAGGTCGTGATGATGGGTCGTTATCCGTCGATCGGGATCGGCCGGCGTGCCGGCGCGATCGATCGGGACGCGGTCGTGCGGGCCCTCGAGACGGTCGGCATGATGGCCGCCCGCGATCGCCAGATCGGCGCGCTGTCGGGTGGCCAGCGTCGGCGCGTGTTCCTGGCACGAGCCCTCGCCGCGGATCCGGATCTCTACCTCCTCGACGAGCCCGTGACCGGCGTCGACGCGACGACGCAGGAGGACCTGATGGACGTCCTCGAGGCCGAGGCCCGCGCCGGCAAGACGGTCATCGCGACGACCCACGACCTCGCCGGCGCCGCGCACCGGTTCCACGACGCCGCACTGGTCAACCGTCGGATCGTCGCCTCGGGACCGGCCAAGGACCTGGTGCTCGACCAGCGGCTGCTGGCAGAGACCTACGGCGGCCACGTGCTGGTGCTGCCCGACCTGACCGGCGGCACGCTCGTGCTCGACGACGCCCACCACCACGACCAGCCGGCCGGCCGCGAGCCGCACTACCACGAGGACGCGCGACGGTGATCGACCTGCTCCTCGACCCGCTGAGCTACGGGTTCATGCAGCGCGGCCTCGCCGCCACGATGATCATCGGGGTCGTCTGTGCCGTGATGGGCGCCTTCGTCGTCCTCAAGGGCCTCGCGTTCATCGGTGACGCGGTCAGCCATGCGGCGCTGCCGGGGCTCGTCATCGCGTACCTGGTCGGGATCCCGCTCTACGTCGGCGGCGCGGTCGCAGCCGTAAGCACGGCCCTGGCGATCGGCTTCGTCTCGAGGCGCGGCAACCTCCGGTTCGACACGTCGGTCGGCGTGCTGTTCGCGGGGATGTTCGCCTTCGGCATCCTGCTGTTCAGCACGATCCGGGGCTACGTCACGGACCTGTTCAGCTATCTCCTCGGCAACGTCCTGAGCATCACGCCCGCCGACCTCGTCCAGGTTGCGATCCTGGGCGCGCTCGTCCTGGTGGCGGTGCTCGTGCTGCGCAAGGAGCTGCTGTACGCGACGTTCGACCCGGCCGGCGCCGCCGCGTCCGGCCTGCCGGTCACGGCTCTCGAGTACCTCCTCCTCGCGTTGCTCGGCGTCACGATCATCGTGAGCATCCAGGCGGTCGGGATCATCCTCGTCGTCGCGATGCTGGTGACACCGGCGGCGACGGCCCAGCTCGTGGTGATCCGGTTCGATCGGCTGATCATCATCGCCGTGGCGATCGCGCTCGCTTCGACGGTCCTGGGCATGTACCTCAGCTTCTACCTGGAGGTGGCGTCGGGCGCGTCGATCGTCCTCATCGAGACGCTGGCGTTCGTCGCGGCCCTCATCCTCTCGCCGCGCAGCGGGCTGGTCGCGTCGAGGCGGGCGAGGTCAGCCACGGCCTGACGATGTCACTCGACGTCGACGGCGAAGAGGAACGTCGACGTCTCAGCGTCAACGTAGACCACAAACGCGCTCGTCGCGTCACGTCTGATGGCGGCGGTGAGCGGCACGTCGAGCTGCTGGCCTGCCCGCAGCGTGGTCTGCATGACCTCGTCACCGTGGACCGGCTCGAGCGCGACCTCGGTCCCGTCGTCGAGCAGCACCTCCCAGCTGCCGCTGGCGAGCGGGAACGGGGCGGTGGCCTCGTAGCGGATCGTGACCGTGACGGTCGCCAGCTTCGCGGTGGGGCCGGGGGTGAGCCGCGGATCCTGAACCGCGACGGTGCCGACGTCCCCGCCGTCGACCGTGACCGGCACGGGCTGGCCCGGATCCTCCAGCGGGAAGTCGCCGTCGGTCGCGGCCGACGCATCGGGCGCGGCCGAGTCGTCCGGCGAGATCGACGCCTCGGGAGCGAGCGAGTCGTCCGGCTCGACTGAGTCGCTCGAGCCTCGGGGCGACCGCTCGTTGAGCGGAACGGCCGACGAACCCGGGCCGCCCCCCACACCGAGCGCGTTCGGGTCGAGGGTGTCCGCCGCGAGGGGCGCCCGCGATGGCGCCAGCAGCGACGACGCCGACGTCGCAACCAGCAGCACGACGACGAGGCCGACGACGGCCGCGACACGCCGGCGCGCCCCGCCCGGCCCGGAACCGCCTTCGAAGGCTGGGGCCGCCGGAGCGACCAGCGACGCCGCGATGAAGGTCGTCAGCGGGATCGCCGTGACGATGCCGACGCTGCCGATGAGCGTTCGCACGATCTCGGTGGCGATGAGCTCGTCGTTGAGCACCGCGGCGCTCGGCTGGGCGCTGACCATCAGCACGATCAGTAGCGGCAAACCGACCCCGACGTAGGCGAGGAACAGGGTGTTCACGGTCGCCCCGATGTGGGACCGGCCGATCGTCATCGCGCTGCGCAACAGGGCCGCGCCGCGGAGCTGGCCCTGGCCGGAGAGTTCCTCGACGAGGACGGCCTGGGTGACGGTCACATCGTCGAGCACGCCGACTGACCCGAGGATGATCGCCGCGAGCAGCACCCCGCGGAGGTCGAGGCCCCCACCGCCAGGCGTCGCCAGGAAGGCCAGGTCGGAGCCGGCGGTGTAGGTGAAGCCGAGGATCGCGGTCGCGACGGCGGCCAGCAGGCCGGTGAGCGCGAGCGCGCCGGTCGTACCGAGGATCGCCGCCAGGCTGCTTCGTCGCCAGCCTTCGGTCATCAGGATCGTCACCACGGTGACGCCGCTTGCCGTGAGGACCGCGAGCGGGACCGGGGGGACCCCGGCGACCATGAGCGGCAGCAGGATCTTGAGGATGACGACGGCCGTGAGGCCGAGCGCGACGAGGGCGCGGACCCCCTGCCAGCCACCGACGACGACCACCGCGATCGCGCAGAAGAGTGCCAGGAAGCCCAGGCCGGGGAGCCGCCAGCGGTCGCTGACCTCGATGTAGTCCTGCGAGCCGTCCGGGGTCTTGGTGATGGTCACCACGACCTCCTGGCCGGCCAAGTAGGTCGAGGTGTCCTGGGAGCCGCTGGGGCCCGTCAGATAGGCGTCCACCCGTTGGCCTTCGCGCGGCCCGTCGAGGATCGTGACGGTGGCGATCGGGACTGGCGGCAGACCGCCCTCGGCGTCTAGGGATGGGGTCGAGATCTGCTCGATCCGGCCGCGGTACGCCTCGACGGGACCGCCGTCGGCGCTCCGGCGAGGCGCCAGGTCGGGGAGCAGCAGAACCAGGGCGATCAGCACGATCCCATAGAGGGTCGCCGCGAGGTGGCGCTGGAACTGGTCGGGGACCATCAGCGAGAGCCTACCCCGTTTGGACGCGCTGAAGGTCCCAGCAGGCCCGGGGACCATCGGATATCCGCCGGCGGTGAAACCTGACGAGCCGATGGTGTCTCGGATGGAGTAGGACGCATCCGCTCGGAGACCCACATGGCCACGGCGACCCCGACCCGCACCGGACCCTTCCGCCTGTCCGCACGAGGCACGGCGATCCTCATCGGCCTGCTCGGCCTGCTCCTCCTCTACGCAACCGACCAGATCGTGCCGGCTACGTCCGAGCGCCAGGCCGAGCTCCGCTTCTGGCTGGCCGCGCGCGCGACAGGCATCGTGGCCTTCCTGCTGCTGACCTTCCAGATCGTCCTCGGGCTCGTACTCAGCCATCCCACGAACCGCTCCACCTGGAACCTCTCGAAGCGGATCTTCCCGTGGCACGACCACATCTGGGTCTTCGTGATGGCGTTCCTGGTGGCGCACGTCGTCAGCCTCGTCGTCGACCCCAAGGCCGGCGTCAGCCTCGGCGGCGCGCTCATCCCCGGACTCTCGGAATACCGGAGCTCGCCCGTCGCGATCGGGACGCTGGCGCTGTACGCCTTCGTCTTCACCGCCGTGACCGCCCGCTGGACGAAGCTGCTCCCGCGGGGGGTCTGGCTCTCGATCCATCGCTTCGCGCTGGTCATCTGGGCCATGGCGTGGATGCACGGCGTGCTGGCCGGGACCGACACGAGCTCGCTCGGGCCGCTCTATATCGGGGCGGGCCTGCTGGTGACGGCGGCCGGCGCCTACCGGTACATGGCGAGCCGCAAGAAGAAGCCCACGTTCTCGACATCACGACAGGAGGTACCCGCCGAATGACCACCAGGAAGCTCTGGCTCCGCCGCACGGCCACCACGATCGGGGTCGTCGCGGCACTCGTCCTCGGCTACGGCTCGATCCGGGCCGCGGCCACCTGGACGGCATCGACCGCCCCGCTGACGGTCGCGCCGGTGTCGGTGTCGGTCATCCAGGACCGCCTCGCGCTCGAACGGGCGCGTTCGGCGGACATGGAGTCACGTCTCCAGGGGCTCGCGGCCCAGTCGGCCGCGATGACCGCCGCGCTCGAGGCGGCGCAGGCCCGGATCACCGCCGATACCGACCATGCCAAGGCCCTCGCCAAGGAGCTGCAGGCCGCGAAGAAGAAGCTGGCCAAGCTCGAGGCGTCGATCGCCAAGGCCCGGCGGGCCGCGGCCCATCCGCAGGTCGTCGTCACGACGACGAAGACCGTGACCGCCGCCTCGAAGCACCACGGCGACGACGGCGAGGGCGATGACCACGAGGGCGGCGATGACTGAGTCGAGACGCCCCGTCCACCTGGCGGTGCTCGTCGGCGTGTCGGCGAGCGCGTATGCCGTGTCGCTTGCCGGGATCACCGCGCTCCAGTCGGCGACGGACACCCGGATCACCGCCGAGCGGGCGCCGGCCGGCCATGCCGCAGACGTCATGACCAGCGGGCACGATGCCCTCGACACGTCCCTCGACGACGTGACGCGGATCTATGCGGATGCGGCGGGCCGGTACGAGCGGCTCGCCCCACGGTTGACCGAGGTGGAGACCGCGCTCGACACGCTCGGTCAACGGGTCGAGAAGGTCACCGGGGCGGCGAACGCCCTGCCCGGCCGGGTCAGCCTGCCGCAGATCACCGTCTCCACGCGGACCGTCACCCGGACCAGGGTCGTCCATGCGACGACGGGGGCATCCGGCTGACCGCCACCGACCTCGGCTCGGCCGCGCCGGCCGGGTCCACCGCCCCCGAGCGGACCGCGCCGGCTCTCGTCGTTCGAGGCCAGCGCGATGGCGTCGCCCCTGCGCCTGACCGCCTGCTGGGGCGAGACCGGGCAAGGCCGGTCCGCGCGCTGGGTCGAGGACGCCTGGACCGCTGTCCGGGCGGAGTTCGAGGCGGCCGAGGCCGCGATGTCCCGGTTCCGCGAAACGAGCGACGTCACGCGCCTCAACCGGGCGGCCGGTTCCGGCCAGGGCGTCCGCGTGCCGCGCCGGCTCGAGCGCGCCCTGGTCGCCGCGGACCGCGCGCACCGCATCACCGATGGCCGGTTCGACCCGCGCGTCCTCCGCGACCTCGACCGGCTCGGGTATGCCGGCGTGCCCGTCGCCGAGGCGCGCCCGGACGGACGGACCCGCAGGCACGGATCGTCGAGCGCACCGGTCACGGCACGGTCGCCGTCGGCGAGCCGATCGACCTCGGCGGGATCGGCAAGGGCCTCGCGCTCCGCTGGGCCGCGGCGACGCTCGAGCGTCACGGCATCGTCCGCTACCTCCTCGAGGCGGGCGGCGATCTCGTCGCGCACGGCCTCGGGCCCGAGGACGATGCCTGGGTCGTGGGGATCGAGGACCCGTCCGGCGGGGCGGAGCCCATCGCGGCCATCGAGATGCAGGACGCTGCCGCCGCGACCTCGTCGATCCGGCGGCTGTCGTGGATCCACGACGGCCGACCCGTCCACCACCTGCTCGATCCGCGGACCGGCGAACCGGCCCAGGCCGGGTTGCGTGCCGTGACGGTCGTCGGGCCGGACCCGGCCTGGGCCGAGGTGTGGTCGAAGACCCTGTTCATCGGCGGGCGGGCGCGCATCGCCGGCGAGGCCCGAGTCGCGCGGCCTGGCCGCCTGGTGGGTCACCGACGACGGGTCGCTCGAGATGACGGCGGCCGCACGCGCCCGGACGCTCTGGGTGGCCGGCGAGTCGTAGGCGTCAGGCCACGACGCGCGGAGCCGGCTCAGGACGCCGCGACCCTGGCCTCGAGCTCCGCGAGTGTCGGCATGCCTTCGCGGGCGCCGGCGCGCGAGGACCGCCAGGCCCGCGGCGACCACCGCCCGGCGCGCCGCCGTGTCGAGGTCGAGGCCGCTCGCGAGCCCCGCGGCGAGCGCCCCGTTGAGCGTGTCCCCGGCCCCGACCGAATCGACCGCCTCGACCCGCGGGGCATGGATCGGCGAGGCCTTCCGCCCGGCGACGAGGAGCGCGCCGTCGCGCCCGAGGCTGACCAGGACCGCCCGCCCGCTCGTCGCGGCCAGCAGGCCCTTGGCCTGCGCCGCGGTCGTGCCGGCGTCACCGGCGAGGACGCCGCAGCTCGCCGCGGTTCGGCGTCAGGATCGTCGCGAGGTCGAGGGTCGGGCGCTCGAGGCCGCCGGCCGGGGCCGGGTTGAGGATCGTGGTCGCGCCGGCGATCCGACCCAGGCGCAACGCCTCGTGCGCGGCGCCGGTCCGGATCTCGTGGCCGACGAGCACGACGTCACCCGCGGTCGGAGCGAGCCGCTTGAGCGCCGCCCGGACCGCGTTGGAGGTCAGCACGGCGTTGGCCCCGCCGGACACCGCGATGCGTGTTCTCCCCCGTGTGGTCCACGACGATCGAGCGCGACCCCCGTCGCCTCCCCGTCGAGCTCGACGAGCCCGGACAGGTCGATCCCCTCCGCGTCGAGCGCCGCCCGTGCCTCGGCGCCGAAGGCGTCCCGGCCGACCGCCCCGACGAACGCCACGCTCGCTCCGAGCCGTGCCGCGGCGACCGCCTGGTTCGCCCCCTTGCCACCGTGGTGACGCTCGTACCGGCCGCCGATGACGGTCTCGCCGGGCGCCGGCAGCCGGTCGACGGTGACGACCTCGTCGACGTTGATCGAGCCGACGACGATGACGCGCCCCATCGGGCGCTACGACCCCGTGACGAATTCGCCGCCGTCGACGCTGATGATGTCGCCGTTGATGAAGTCCGTCCCCTCGCCGGACAGGGCCAGGATCGCGTTCGCCACGTCCTGCGGCGTCGTCATCCGGCCCGTCGGGTTCCGCTTCATCGTGATGTCGATCATCGTCTGGGACTCGGGGATCTTGAGCAGGGCCGGGGTGATGGTCACGCCGGCGCGGATGCAGTTCGCGGTGGCGCCCGTGCCGTTGCGCGCCAGCTCCATCGCCAGCTGGCGGATGTGCGATTCGAGCGCCGCCTTCGCCGACGAGACGACGCCGTACGAGGGCACCACGCGCGTCGAGCCTTCGGACGTCATCGCGTAGATCTTCGAGCCCTTCCCGAGGAACCCGCCGCGCCAGAGGTCCTGGACCCAGTAGACGAGGCTGTTGGCCATGACGTCCTGGGTCATCTCCATCTTCTTGCGATCGACCGCGGCCTTCGGGTCCTCGGCGAGGAACGGCACGAGCGACCCGAACGCGAGCGAGTGCATGACGACCCGGACGTACGGCTCGCGGCCCTCGGCCCGCGACCGGTCGAAGCGCTCGGCGAGCGTGGCCAGGGCGGCGGCGCGCTTCTCGTCATCCGCGGCGTTCATGTTGATGTAGATCGCCTCGGACCCGGCCGCCTCGATCGCGGCCTTGACCTCCTCGACGTGGGCCAGCGCCGCGCGGAAGTCGAGGTGGATGCCGCAGATCCTGTAGCCCGCCTTCGCGAGCGTGACGGCCGTCGCTTCGCCCATCCCGGACGAGCCCCCCAGGATGAGTGCCCAGCGTTCTCGGTCGTCGGTCATCGGGTGCGCCTCCGGGGTGGTCGTCGGTCGAAGCGGCCCGAGTCTAGCAGCGAGCCCCCGCGAGGCTGCCGATTCGGTGCAGGGCCACATCCATCCTCGTCGCCGCCCTCACCGGCGGGGGCTCGTCGAGCGACGGCCGGGCGATGGGCTGCATGGCCCGCTCGTCATGGGCCCGGAGGCCCTGTGCGGGGCGGGCGCAGCGGTCATCATCGTGATGCTCGTCGTCATCTCCGATCACTCGCATCGGGTCCGGCACGACCCGGGAAAGAGGCCGCATGAGCGACACGCAGATCCTCCTGCTCCTCACGCCGATCATCGTCATCCAGATCGGGCTGATCATCTTCGCCCTGCGCGATCTCCTCCGCCCGGAGCGCAAGGTCAAGGGCGACAGCAAGCTCATGTGGGGGATCATCATCTGCGTCATCGGGATGATCGGGCCCATCCTCTACTTCGTGGTGGGGCGCGACGAGCGATGAGCGGCGCGTCGGTCAGCTGTCGCGCGCTGACCAAGCGCTTCGGGGGCGCCACCGGCGTGCTGGCGGTCGACCGATTGGATCTCGACGTGCCCGCCGGATCGGTCTTCGGGCTCCTCGGCCCGAACGGCGCCGGCAAGACGACGACCCTGCGCCTCGTCACTGGGCTCGCCACCCCGACGTCCGGGGTGGCCTCGATCGACGGCACGCCGGTCGATCCGCGCGACCCGGGTGCGCGTCGCGCGATCGGCGTCCTCGACCAGGATCCGCGCTACTACGGCTGGATGACGGGTCGCGAGCTGGTGGAGCTCGCGGGCCGGCTGCAGGGCCTGGCCGCGGCCGACGCGCGTGGCCGCGCCGCGACCTCGCTGGAGCGCGTCGGGCTGGCCGACGCGGCCGGCCGGCGGATCGCAGGGTATTCGGGCGGGATGCGCCAGCGCCTCGGGATCGCCCAGGCGCTCGTGGCCGAGCCCGCGCTACTGATCCTCGACGAGCCCGTCAGCTCGCTCGATCCCGAGGGCCGGCGCGACCTCCTCGCGCTGATCGCGGACCTGCGCGAACACGCGACGATCGTGTTCTCGACCCACGTGCTCTCGGACGTGGAGCGCATCTGCGACCGCGTGGGGATCCTCGACCACGGGCGCCTCGTGACCGAGGGGCCACTCGACGACCTGCTGGCACGCTACGCGCTGCCCCTGTACCGGCTCGATCCCGAGCCCGGACAGGCGGCGGCGATCGCCGCCCTCGTCGCGCACCTGCGGTCCATCCCCTGGATCGACCGGGTCACCGAGGGCGATGGCGGCCTCATCGTCTCGGTCACCGACGCCGGGCTGGCCTCGGCCGGGCTGCTGCCGCTGGTCGTGGCCGACGGGGTCCGGCTCGCCGCGTACGAGCGGGTCCGGCCGTCGCTCGAGGACGTCTTCCTCCGGCTCGTCGGGCGGGCAGCATGATGCCGGGCATCGGCGTCCTCGTGCGCAAGGAGCTGGTGGAGTCCTGGCGCACGCTGCGCCTGCCGGTGGTCGGCGGCCTGTTCCTGTTCGTGGGCCTGACCTCGCCGCTGCTCGCGAAGTTCCTGCCCGAGATCCTCAAGGCCGCCGGTGGCGACCAGTTCGGGGTGCTGTCGATCCCGACGCCGACCGCCGCCGACGCGGTCGCCCAGCTCTGGAAGAACCTCGCCCAGTTCGGGGCGTTCGCCGCGATCATCCTTGCGATGGGCGCGATCTCGACCGAGAAGGAGCGCGGGACCGCCGCGTTCGTCCTCTCGAAGACCGCGTCGCGCGGCGCGTTCCTCGGGGCGAAGGTCGTCGCGATCGGGGCCGTCCTCGCGGTCTCCACGGTCCTGGCCGTCGTGGTCGGGTGGGTCTACACGGCCATCCTGTTCGAGCCGCAGCCGGTCGGCGGCTGGGTCGTCATGACGGTGACGGCCTGGCTGGGCCTCTGCGCGTGGGCCGCCCTCACCTTCCTCGGGAGCACCGTCACCGGTTCGACGGCGGCGGCCGCCGGGATCGGCTTCATGGCCTGGCTCGTGCTCTCGATCGTGTCGGCCATCCCGACGGTCGGGCGCCTGACCCCGGGCGGCCTCGCCGGCCCGACCACCGCGATCGCGACGGGGCTGCCGGTCGACGCGGGCGACCTCCTCGTCCCGATCGTCTCGACGATCGTGCTCATCGGGCTCGCGCTCGGCGCGGCCGCCCTGTCGTTCCGGCGGCAGGAGCTCTAGCGCCGCTCAGACGACCCCGTCGCGCCGGAGCCGGTCGATCTCGTCGGCCGCGTAGCCGAGGCCGGCCAGGACGGCCCCGGTGTCCTGCCCGAGGAGCGGCGGCGGGAGGCGGATCGACGCCGGCGTCGCCGACAGCTCGAACGGGACGCCGACCTGCCGGATGACGCCCCATGCCGGGTGGTCCATCTCGACCGTCATGTGGCGGGCGACCGCCTCGGGCGAGGCGAACGCGGCGAGCACGTCGCGAATCGGGCCCGCAGGGCACGTCGGCAGCCTCCAGGGCGCGATCCACATGGCGGTGTCGCGCTCGCGGAAGCGCCCCGCGAGGATCGGCCGCAGGTCCGACCGGTGGTCGACGCGGTCGCCGTTCGTGGCGAATCGCGGGTCTGCGGCGAGCGCGGGCAACCCGATGGCCGCGCAGAACCGCGGCCACTGCCGCTCCGATCCGACCGCCACCGCGATCTCGCCGTCGGCGGTCGCGAAGGTCTCGTACGGGACGATGTTGGGGTGGGCGTTGCCGCGCCGCGTGGGCGGCGCCCCGGTCGTGAACGCGTTCTGCGCCTGGTTGACCAGCGTCGCCATCGTCGAGGCGAGGAGCGAGATATCGATCCGCTGCCCGGCGCCGATCGGCGGCGCGGGTGCCCCCTCGGGCTGCCGCTCGCCGGGCCCGCGTCCGACGAGCGCGCCGAGCACGCTGACCGCCCCGAGCATCCCGGTCGCGACGTCGCTGATCGCGACGCCCACCTTGGTCGGGCCGCCGCCGTCGTCGTCGGCGGCCCCGGTGATGCTCATCAGCCCGCTGGTCGCCTGGATGACGAAGTCGTACCCGGGGCGCTCCGCCGCCGGACCATCCGGCCCGTAGCCGGAGATGGCGAGGTGGACGAGCGCCGGGTTGAGCCGCGCGAGCGCCTCGTCGTCGAACCCGAGCCGGGCGAACCCGCCGGGCCGGAAGTTCTCGACGAGGACGTCGGCGCCGTCCAGCAGTCGCCGCAGGATGTCGGCCCCGGCTGGTCGACGGAGATCGACGCGGACGCTCCGCTTGTTCCGGTTGACCGCGAGGTAGTAGGCCGCGGTCCGCGAGCCGTCGGTCTCGCTGCCGACCCAGGGCGGCCCCCAGCCGCGCGTCGCGTCGCCTTCGGGCGGTTCCACCTTGACGACGTCGGCGCCGAGATCGCCGAGCAGCATCGTGCAGTACGGGCCGGCGAGGACGGTCGAGCAATCGACGACCCGAAGGCCGGCGAGGGGACCTGTCACGGAGGGGTCCGGCATGAGCGCGATGGTAGCGCCGCACATCCTCGGTCCATGGTCCCCGGTGGTGATCCGCGAGCCGCGCTAGCATCCACGGATGACCGATCAGCCCACCACCACCGACATCCACGCCGACCCCGAGCCCACGTCCGGGCCTGCCCCCCATCGCCCGACGCTCATGACCGTCCACGCCCACCCCGACGACGAGACCATCGGGACCGGCGGGGCGATGGCCAAGGCCGTCGCCGACGGCCGTCGCGTGGTCCTCGTGACCGGGACCCGCGGCGAGCAGGGCGAGATCGTCGTGCCGGACATGGACACGCCCGAGAACCACCGCCGGCTCGGGGAGATCCGGGCCGTCGAGCTGGAACGGGCGATGGCCGTGCTCGGCGTCACCGAGTGGGAGAACCTCGGCTACCGGGACTCGGACATGATGGGCCGGCCGGGGAACCTCGACCCGCGGACGTTCTGGCAGGCCGACCTCGACGAGGCGGCCGGACGGCTCACCTGGCTCGTCCGGCGCTACCAGCCCGACGTCATCACCACGTACAACGCGTTCGGCGGCTACGGGCATCCCGATCACATCCGGACGCACGACGTCGCGATCCGGGCGTTCGATCGCGCCGGCGACCCCGCCTGGTATCCGGAGCAGCTCGCCGAGGGCGGCGTCGAGACGTGGACCCCGTCGAAGCTCTACGAGCAGGCGATCCCGGCGTCGGTCCGGACCAAGATGTCGGAGCGATTGAAGGAGCTCGGCAAGACGTCGTTCTGGGAGCCGCCCGAGGACGCGACGCCGGAGCAGGTCGCGGAGTTCGAGGCGTTCGCCGCGAAGATGCTCGTGCCAGACGAATCGATCACGACGTGGCTGGACGTGTCGGGCGACCCGCTCGATCGCAAGTGGCGGGCCATCCACGAGCACGTCACCCAGATCAGCCCGGACAGCCCGTTCATGCTGCTCGGCTTCGAGGGCTGGCGCGAGAGCTGGGGCCAGGAGGCCTACATCCTGCGCGAGTCGCGCGTCCCGTCCGAGCCCCCCGAGACGGACCTCTTCGCGGGCATCGTCTAGCGCGTCTACGCCGGCGCGGCGCGGGCTCGCGCGCCGCCAGCCTGGCTACCAGGGCAGGTTCGTCGAGTTCTTGAAGACCCGGTCCATGACGACCTTCCCCGACTTCGCGGGATCGAGGAAGTTCGGCTGTGCCTTGTCGAGGATGACGTGCGGCCGGATGCGGACCTGCGCCAGCTTCGGTCCGGCGAACGTCAGCTCGAGGGTCATGCCCTCCATCGTCTCGGCCGACCAGGTCTGGTCGAACACGAGGTTGCCGAGCGCATACCAGATCGGCTTGCCCTTGTAGACCTCCATCGCCTGCGTCCAGTGCGGGTGGTTGCCGATGATCAAGTCGGCACCGGCGTCGAGGATCTTGTGCGCGAGCGTGACCTGCCCAGGGTTCGGCTTCGCGTGGTATTCCGTCCCCCAGTGCGGGAAGACGATCACGACGTCCGCACCGTCCTTCTTGGCCTTCTTCACGTCCGCGACGACCACCTTGCCCGTCATCGGCGCGCTGCCGACCTTGCTCGCGGTCGCGTGGTAGGACGCGGCGATCGCGTCGTAGGCGAGGATCGCGACCTTGACCCCATGCGTCGTGAAGGTCGCAGGCTTGCGGGCCGCGGCGAGGTTCTTGCCCGACCCGGCGGTCTTGAGATCGCGCTTGTGGAGGTTCTTGAGCGTCTGGAGCAGGCCGGTCGCGCCCTGGTCGCGGATGTGGTTGTTGGCCGTGCCCATGACGTCGAAGCCCGCGGCCGTGAGCCCGTCGATGATCGTCGGGTCGGCCGAGAAGATCGTCCCACTGTGGTGCCACCGGAAGGTGTTCGGGGCGGGGTTCTCGAAGTTGGCGAGCGCGATGTCCGCGCCCTTGATGAGCTTCCGCACGGCGCCCTTGTCGCCGGTCCGCTGGAGCACCGGCGTCTTCCAGCCGAACGACGAGCAGCAGACGAGACGAGTGATCTGGGCCGTCCCGCCGTCGAACATGAAGTCCTCGTTCTTGCGCTTGACGCGCAGGGCCTCGTAGACGCCGCGATCGAGCATCACGTCCCCACCCGCGACCAGCGTCCACGTCGCCGCGGCGTCGAAGGCGGCGTCGGCCGGTGCGGCCGGGAGGCTCGCGTCGAGCGTCCACTTGGCGAGGTCCGTGACGCGCCCGTTCCCGAAGAGGCTCTTCGTCCCCCAGGCGAGGGCCCGCACGCCCGGCCCGACCGCCTCCGCGCGCAGGAACCCGAGGCGCTTGCGATGCTTGGCGAGGTCGGTCTGGAGCTTCGACGCGGTCGTCGCGAGGACGAGCCGCGCCTTGACCTTGGGCCGGTCGACCCCGAGGGCGGCCAGGACCGCGTCGGCCTCGTCGTCGACGAGCTCGATCGCGTCATAGCGCGTGCTCGTGCCCGCCAGGACCGCCTTGACCTCCTTGAGCGACGTCGAGGTCCGCGTCGTCCGGAACTGCGCGACCGGGACGACCGGGACGTCGGCGATGGCCGGGGCAGGGTCCTCGGCAGGCCCCGCGACGACATCACCTGGCGCGGGCGACGACGTGTCGCTCGGCGACGCGCTGGAGCCGGCGCCGGGATCGGCCGCGGCCACCGGCGAGGAGGTCGGGCCGGCCTTGCCGAATCCCAGCTCGCCGCCGCTCACGGGGACGGCGATGGCAAGGACCAGCAGCGCGAGGACGACGAGGATCGGGCGGCGGCTCACGGTCGCGATCGTACCAGCGGTAGCCGCCGGGCAAAAGGAACGCCCCGTCCGGGCGGGCGGACGGGGCGTAGGAAAATGCGGTGTTGGTGGCGGACCCGACCGGATTCGAACCGGCGATCTCCAGCGTGACAGGCTGGCATGTTGGGCCGCTACACCACGGGTCCAGTTGCGGCGAGGGCGGAGCATAGCAGGTGCGCCGGGGGTTGTCAGTCGTCGGCCGGGCCGCGGAGCCTCACCTATACTCGCCGCCCATGACCCTGATCGACCTCCGCAGCGACACTGTCACGAAGCCGACTCCGGCGATGCGCCGGGCCATGGCCGAGGCCGAGGTCGGCGACGACGTCTTCGGTGACGACCCGACCGTCAACGCGCTCGAGGAACGGGCCGCAGATCTCCTCGGCAAGGAGGCCGGCCTCTTCGTGGCGTCGGGGACGATGGGCAACCTGGTCGCCCAGATGGCGCACCTCCGGCGCGGCGACGAGACGATCGCCGGCCGCGAGCACCACATGGTCATCGACGAGGCGGCCGGCCACGCGGTCATCGTCGGGACGAGCATCCGCACGCTCGACGATCGCCCCGACGGGACGATGGACCTCGCGGCCATCGAGGACGCGTTCCGCGACCCGACCGACGCGCACGAACCGCTGACCGGGCTGATTGCGATCGAGAACACCCACGCCCACTCGATGGGCCAGCCGCTGACGCCGGCGTACACGCGGGCCGTCGCCGCGATCGCCGAGCGTCACGGGATCCCGCTCCACGTCGATGGCGCCCGGTTCTGGAACGCGGTCGTCGCGCAGCGCGATGCCGGCGTCACCGCGCGGGACCTCGTCGATCCAGCGGCCACCGTGACGTTCTGCCTCTCGAAGGGCCTCGCGTGTCCGGTCGGTTCCGTGGTCGTCGGGCCGGCCGATGTGATCCACCGCGCCTGGCGCGCCCGCAAGATGGTCGGCGGGGGGATGCGCCAGGCGGGGATCCTCGCCGCGGCGGGGCTCGTCGCGCTCTCGGACGGGCCGGACGGGATGATCGATCGGCTCGCCGAGGACCATGCCAACGCCCGTCGCCTCGCGGAGGCGCTGGCCGCGATGGACGGCATCGAGTCGGCCGGCGGGACGGCCCAGCCGGCGCCCGGACCGCTGGACCCGGGTCGCGTGCGGACCAACTTCGTCGTGTTCAAGGTCGCGCGCGACCGGGCCGCCTTCCTCGCCGCGCTCCAAGCGCGGAACGTCCTGATGGTGGAATATCCGCACGGACAGGTCCGCGCCGTGACCCACTACGGGGTGACCGCCGACGACATCGAGACGACCATCGCGGCCACCCGGGCCGCCCTGGCCGAGACCGATCCTCGGCCGGTCGCACCCGACCCGGTCGGCGCTCCGGCCTGACCGGTCGTCGGGCCCGAGAGCCCGCCCGCCCACGGCGATCTCGCGACCCGCGACCCGCGACTCCCGACATCACCACGCCGCGCCGTTCGCGTGGCGCGGCGCCACAGTGAGGACCAGACGTGACCCAGACTCGCCTGATCGATGACCGCGCCCTCCCGCGCCCCGCGGGCCCGGGTGCGGCCGGCTCCGCTGACACCGGCCTGTACGACCTCGTGGAGGCGCGTTTCCGCCGGGTGATGCAGAACGACCCGATCCTCGCCACGGCGTTCGGCCTGCACGACGCGGATGACGAGCTCGGGGACGGTAGCCGCGATGCCGTCATCGGCGAGCTCGAAGCCGACAAGGCGCACCTCACCGCGGTCGAGGCGATCGATCCGGCGGGACTGTCGGCCGGCGCGCGGTTCGAACGGGACCTCGAGATCCACAACGTCCGGCGCGCGATCTTCGATCCCGAGGTCCTGCGGATCTGGGAGCGCCGGTCCTTCGCGCTCGACTTGATCGGGGACGGCCTGTTCCTGCTCTTCGCCCGGGACTACGCGCCCCTCGCCGAGCGGCTCGAACGCGTCACCGGCCGGCTCGAGGGCGTCGCCCTCTACCTCGACCAGGCGCGCACGCGGGCGACCGTCCCGCAGGTCCGGCTCTGGCAGCAGATCGAGCTCGAGACCGCCGGTGAGCTCCCGGCGCTGTTCGACGAGCTCGTCGCGGCCGGGACCTCGACCCTGCCCGCCGCCGAGCAGCGCCGGCTCGTCCGCGCGGCGGAGGGCGCCAAGGTCGCGCTCGAGCTGTACACCACGTGGCTCGAGGGGACGCTCGCGGGCGGCACCGACGCGTGGGCCATCGGGCGGGAGCGACACGATGCGCTCGTCGCCCATCGCGCGTTCGACGGCCTCGACGGCGACGCCATCCTGGAGCTCGGCTGGCAGAAGCTGGCCGAGGAGAGGGCCGCGCGCGTCCTCGCCGCGCGCGAGATCGATCCCGACGCCGACGAGCCGACCGTCCTTGCCCGCGTGAAGCAGGACGGCCCGGCCGACTTCGCCGGCGCCCTCGAGGCCTACCGCACCGCGATGCTCCGCGCGCGCCAGCACCTGATCGATCGCGACCTCGTGACGGTCCCCCCGGACGAGCGGATCGAGGTCATCGAGACGCCCGAGTACCTGCGCAACGTCGTGCCGTTCGCGGCCTACTTCCCGCCGGCCACGTTCGACGCCCGGCCCGAGGGCATCTACATCGTCACCCCCTCGGTCGGCGGCGATCCGGACGCCATGCTCGAGCACAACTTCGCGTCGATCAGCAACACGAGCATCCATGAGGCGTATCCGGGCCACCATCTCCAGCTCGACGCGGCGCGCCGGCATCCATCGCTGACCCGGGCGCTGACGGACGCCCCGGAGTTCGTGGAGGGCTGGGGGATGTACTCGGAGCTGATGATGCGCGAGCACGGCTTCGATGACGATCCGCGCTTCCGCGTGATCATGCACACCGATGCCATCTGGCGCGCGTGCCGGATCATCCTCGACGTCCGGATGCATCGTGGCGAGCTGACGACCGAGGAGGCGACCGACTTCATGGTCGAGCAGACCGGCTTCCAGCGGAGCAACGCCGCGGCCGAGGTCCGCTGGTACACGTACCGGCCGTCCTATCCCTTGTCGTACCTCCTCGGCCGGACGCTGCTGCTCGGCCTGCGCGCTGACGAGCAGCGGCGGCTCGGCGACCGGTTCTCGCTCAAGGGCTTCCACGACACCCTCCTGCGCAACGGCTCGCTCCCGGTCAGCTTCCATCGACGGTTGCTCGCCGGCGAGGGCTGATCGCCGGTGCAGGTGATCCCGTCGATCGACCTCGAGGCCGGCCGCTCGCGGACCGTCTACTGGCCGGGGGCGGCGGCGGGGGTCGGCGCGCCGACCGACCGGCCCGATCGGATCGCGGAGACGTTCGTCGGCATGGGCGCGAGGCTCATCCACCTCGTCGACTTCGGCGGGGCCCGGACCGGCGCGCCGGCCGAGCTCGACGCGATCGGCGCGATCGCGTCCCGGGTCGCGGTCCCGCTCCAGGTCGCCGGCGGCGTGGACTCGGCCGATGCCATCCGCCTCGTGTTCGCCGCCGGCGCGACGCGGGTCGTGATGAGCACCGCCATCGCCGACCGGCCGGACGAGCTCCGTGCCTGCGTCGAGGTCGCCGGGGACTGGGTCGCGGTCGGGCTCGATCCCCGGCCGGAGCGCCTCGCCGCCTTCCCGTGGCGGCGCGCGACCCCGCCGACCGTCGCGGACCTGGTCGGCGAGCTCGTCGCGGCGGGCGTCGGCCGGTTCGTGCTGTCGCACAGCGGCGCGGAGCCGGATCTCGAGCGGGTCAGAACGCTCGTCGGGACCTTCGACGCGGAGTTCGTCGTGGCGGGCGGAGCGCGCGACCTCGACGGCCTGCGGCGACTCCGGGATACGGGCGTCGCGGGCGTCATCCTCGGCGAGGCGCTCCTGTCGGGCGCGATCGACTTCCCGGCGGCGCTCCAGGCTCTCGCCTGATGACGCGCGTGGGTCCGGGGTGCGCCGGCGGTCCGGGGCGCTCCCGCGCCGACGATGCGAAGATGTCCCGGACGGGCGCCACCATCGGCCGGCCCCCGATCCCCGACCATCAGCCGGAGACTCCCACATGATCCCTGCCCCATCCCGTCGCGTCGCGCTCGCCTTGACCGTGCTCGCGCTCGCCGCCGTCATGGCCGCCTGCACGTCGGGCGCAGGTGGCGCACCGGCGGCCAGCACGGCCGCCAGCCCGGCCGCCAGCCCGGCCGTCACGACCGCACCGTCGGTCGCGGGCGCTCCCACCGGCTGCCCGACGAGCCAGCCCGAGCCGCTCGGTGCGGGTGAGACGCGGACCGTCACCATCCAGACGGACAAGGGCGACATGACCCTGGCCCTCGACGCGGACCTCTCGCCGATCGCGGTCGGCAACTTCGTGGCACTCGCCGACTGCGGGTACTACGACGGCGTCATCTTCCACCGGGTCGTGCCGGGCTTCGTCATCCAGGGCGGCGACGGCGAGCACGGCCGCGTGGCCGGCGATCCGCTGGTCGGGACCGGTGGCCCCGGATACGAGATCCAGGACGAACCGGTGACCGCGACGTACCAGCGCGGGACCGTCGCGATGGCCCGTTCCTCCGCCCCGAACTCCGTCGGGTCCCAGTTCTTCATCGTCCTTGACGACAACGCCGCGACATCGCTCGCGGACCCGAGCGCCAACAACTACCAGATCATCGGGGAGGTCACCGCCGGCATGGAGGTCGCCGACGCGATCGCGGCCGCTGCGGATGCCGAGATCCCGACGAACCCGGTGACCATGACCAAGGTCACCGTCGCCAACCCGTGACGCCAATCCACACCCACATCCGAGCCTGAAGGAGCCACGCCCATGACCCGAGCGACCATCGCCACCGAGATCGGCGACATCGAGGTCGAGCTGTACGACGAGAGCGCCCCGAAGGCCGCGAAGAACTTCGCCGACCTGGCCCGCAAGGGCTTCTACGACGGCGTCATCTTCCATCGCGTGATCCCGGGGTTCGTCATCCAGGGTGGCGACGGGCAGTTCGGCAAGAAGGCGGCGCTCGAGGCGGGCCGCGTCGGGACCGGCGGTCCCGGCTACAAGTTCGAGGACGAGCCGGTCCAGGGCGATTACCTGCGCGGGGCGCTCGCGATGGCCAACTCCGGCCCGAACACGAACGGCAGCCAGTTCTTCATCTGCCACCAGGACCTGACCGGGAAGCTGCCCAAGCAGTACACGCTGTTCGGTCAGGTCACGCGCGGCATCGAGGTCGTTGACACGATCGCGAACGCCCCCAGGAACAGCCGCGACCTCCCGAACGAGCCCGTTGCGATGACCTCGGTGACGATCCACGACGAGGCCTGATCCGGCCGGTGCACGTCGTCACATCCGATCGTCGTGGCGAGGAAGGTTAAGGAATTTACACCCGGGAACCTGACAAAACCCTTGGAAAATGACCCATGAGCAGATAGGATATGTGGGCTGCTCAGTCAGCCAAGCTGCCCCAGCGTCAAGGTCATGGGTAGGTAGGGTCAGGGTAGTCGGTGCAGCCGACGTGATAGATGCCTTTGGCGCGCGGCAGAAGTGTCCGTTCATTCGGACTCTTTCACCGGGACAGCATCGAGGCGGCTCCTTCGGGAGCCGCCTCGGCTTTTTGTCCGGGACCTCGCGACCTGGCCCGAGCCCGGTGCCGGGTTGATGGACAATCCGGTCGTGCCGTCCGACGTCGATGAGACCGAGCGAGTCCGGGCCATCTGGGATCGCCACGCCCCGTACTACGACCGATCGTCGGGTCTGGAGGCACGTCTGCTCGGCGACGGCCGTGCCTGGGCGACCGCGCTCGCGACGGGCCGAACGCTGGAGATCGCCGTCGGCACCGGTCGCAATCTCGCGACCTATCCGGCCGACGTCACCCTGACCGCGATCGACATCAGCCCGGAGATGCTGGCGATCGCGGCGCGTCGAGCGTCGACCCTCGGTCGCGACGTCCGGCTGCTCGTCGGCGACGCCCAGCGACTGCCGTTCGACGACGGCGACTTCGACGCGGTCGTCTGCACCCTCGCGCTCTGCGCGATCCCGGACGACCGTCGGGCGATCGGGGAGGCGTACCGGGTCCTCCGCTCGGGCGGGCGGTTCATCCTCATCGAGCACGTGCGGAGCCATCATCGGGTCGTTCGCGCGATCGAGCGGCTGCTCGAGCGCTGGACCTTGCCCCGCCAGGGGGATCACCTGCTACGCGATCCCCTGGACCATCTCGTGCCGGTCGGCTTCGTCGTCGAACTCGCCGAGCGGTCGCGGCTCGGCGTGATCGAGCGGATCGTCGCGAGGCGACCCTAGACGAGGACGGGCTCCCGTTCCCGCTCCGGCGCCGGTGCCGTGACGGGTGGGACCACCTCGGTCTCACGGGCCGTCTCCCGCGTCAGGATCTCCTCGCGGACCTTGCCGTCGCGCATGCGGATGATCCGGTCGCAGGCGGCCGCGACATCGGGCTCGTGGGTAACGAGGATGAAGGTCTGACCGGCCTTGCGGTTGAAGTCGCGAAGGAGCGCCAGGACCTCCTCGGTCATCTCGGAGTCGAGGTTGCCGGTCGGCTCGTCGGCCAGGATCAACGTGGGCTTGTTGACGAGCGCCCGGGCGATCGCGACCCGCTGCTGCTCGCCACCCGACAGCTCGGCCGGGCGGTGGTCGGCCCGGTCCTGCAGGCCGACCACGCGGAGGGCCTCCAGCGCCATCGGCCGCGCGACCGAGCCCTTCACCCCGGCGTAGTCGCTCGCGAGCATCACGTTCTCGATCGCCGTGAGCGTCGGGACCAGGTTGAAGTCCTGGAACACGAACCCCATCTGCTGGGCACGGATCCGCGTCCGCTCGCCTTCCCCGACGTCGACCATGTCACGACCGTCGAAGGTGAGGTCCGGCCGAGGGCCGTCGTTCAGGTCGGGCGCGTGGAGGAGGCCAAGGATGTGCATCAGCGTGCTCTTGCCCGAGCCGGACGGGCCCATGATCGCGACCATCTCACCCCGTTCGATGGAGATGTCGACGCCACGGAGCGCCGGGACGAGGTTGCGCCGGCCGAGGCGGTAGGTCTTTCGGAGGTTGCGGCCTTCGAGGAGTGCCATCGTTCGTTCTCCTTCTCGACTCGGCTGCGTCATTCGTAGCGAAGGGCGGTGACCGGATCGAGCCGGGCCGCGTGGATGGCCGGGAAGAAGCCCGCCAGGGCGCCGAGCACCGTGGCGAACAGGATCGCCGTCAGCGCCGTGCCGGCGGTCAGCTCGAAGAGCACCGTGCCGGTCGAGCGACCGGCCTCGTTGACGAAGGTCACGACGACGGCGCCGAGGACCAGGCCGATCGTCCCGCCGAGGAACCCCATCAGCGCCGACTCGGTGACGAGCTCACGGACGATCCGGGAGCGGCTGCCACCGATCGCCCGCTTGATGCCGATCTCGCGCGTCCGCTCGGCGATCGACATCGCCATCGTGTTGACGACCGACAGGCCGCCGACGGCGAGGCTGATGAGCGCGATGCCGACGAGGATCGAGTTGAGGATCGAGGTCGCCGCGCCGATCTGCTGGTCGAAGTCGTTCCCGGTCATGGCGGCGACGTTCGGGACCTGGGTCTCGATGCGGTCCGCGAGCACCTCGGGGTCGACGCCGGGCGTCGGATAGACGGTCATCGTGGTCACGAGATCCGACGCCGTGAGCCCTTGCTGGACCATCGGCGGCAGCGACTTGATGAACAGGTCCTGCGCTGCCCGCAGCGGGACCGACGCCGCCTGGTCGGGCGCGGTCAACGTCGGCTGGAGGATCCCGATGACCTGGAAGGTCACGCCGTGCAGGGCGATCATGTCGCCGACCTGCTTGGCGTACTTGCGGGCGATGTCCGACCCGAGGACGGTGTAGAGCCGACCCTCGTCCTGCGGGGTCAGGCCGCGGCCCTGGGCGTATGCAAGCGGAAACGTCTCGCGTCCCTGGTCCGAATCGGCGAGCGCGCCGGTGATCATCGGCGGGACGCCCATCGTGATCGCCGAGGCCTGGTCGTCCATCAGCATCATCACCGCCGGGACGACGACATCGACGCCGTCGACGGCACGGACCAGGTCGGCGGTCTTCAGCGACATGGGAGTCGCGGAGAAGCCGCCGACCGCGCCCGAACTGTCGCTGAGCGTGAGCTTGTCCGCGTAGTAGCTGGACCCGCCTTCGACCAGGGCGTTGATCTTGTTGGCCATCGAGCCGAAGACGACGAGTGCCCAGATCCCGATAGTGATCCCGAGGATCGTCAGGGTCGTTCGGACCGGGCGCCGGCCAAGGTTGCGGAGGTATCGCATCGTGCTGCCCTCGTGCATCGCATGGAGACTCGGGGACAGTCTTTCCGCACCTCCATCCGGCGGGTAGAGCCGTTGGTCGCGAAGGCACGGTCTGGCCGGCCCACATGCTCACCGAGGCGTGTGGTGCGCGTCCCGTCGAAGGTCCGGGGTTGGGAACTTCGAACATCTGTGCTATGATTGTCGTTCGCCGCAACTCGCGACGATGCTCCGCGTGGTCGACCACCTTTTCGAACGGACCGTGCGATCTGCAATCCCAGTTCGGGAAGTGTTGGAGGTCCTCATGACCACCGGTACCATCAAGAAGGTCGTCGCCGATCGCGGCTTCGGCTTCATCGCTGCTGAGGATGCGAAGGAATACTTCTTCCATCGCGGCGGCCTCGACTCCTCGCTCGACTTCGACCGTCTGGTCGGCGGCGAGCGCGTCCAGTTCGAGATCGAAGAGAGCCCCAAGGGCGCACGCGCGACCCAGGTCCGCGCCGCCTAGGCCTCTCCCGGGCGACCCGCCACGGCGGGTCGCTCCGGATCCAACTCAGGCAGTCTCGGCGCGCCGATCGACGGCCTTCTCGGCAAGTCAGCCTCCAACGTCGGGTCGTGAGCACTGCACCCCTACGTTCCTCGGGGACCGTTCGACGCGGACCCGATCGAGAGGAGCTTCGCCATCGTTCGAATCGCGTATGCGTCCACCTACCCGCCGCGCCGGTGCGGGATCGCCACCTTCACGCGTGACCTGGCTGCCTCCACGGGCAGTCGTGAGGTCGTCGTCCTGCACCCACCCGAGCAGGCGACCCCCTATCCGCTCGAGGTCCACCACCGGATCCGACGCGACGAGCTCCCCGACTACCGCCAGACCGCCCACTCGCTCGACGCGTGCGTCGACGTCGTCTCGATCCAGCACGAGTACGGCATCTGGGGCGGCGACGACGGCTCGTACGTCCTCGACTTCGCCGATTCCCTGTTCGTCCCGTCCGTCGCCACGCTCCACACGGTCCTCCGCGACCCGACACCGGGCCAGCGAGCGGTCCTGACGGAGCTCGTCGAGCTGACCGACGCGACCGTCGTCATGTCACGCTCCGCCGCGAGCCTGCTCACCAGCGTCTACGGCGTCGACGCGCGGCGTGTGCAGGTGATCCCGCACGGCGTGCCGGACCTCCCGCTCGTCGATCCCGCCACGATCAAGCCCGGCCTCGACGTCGAGGGCCGCCAGGTCATCCTGAGCTTCGGCCTCCTCGGCCCCGGCAAAGGACTCGAGCTGGCCCTCGACGCGCTCCCCGCGGTCGTCGCGGCGAACCCGACCGTGCTCTACGTGATCGTCGGCGCGACCCACCCCGACCTGCTCCGTCGCGAGGGCGAGGCCTATCGCGAGACCCTGCAGGCGAAGGTCCGCAAGCTCGGCATGAAGAACCACGTCCAGTTCGTCGATCGATTCGTCGGCCGGGTCGAGCTGACGCGATGGCTCGAGGCGGCGGACGTCTTCGTGACCCCCTACCCGATGCTCGACCAGATCGTCTCGGGCACGCTGTCCTATGCGATGGGCGCGGGCCGTGCCATCGTCTCGACGCCCTACACCTATGCGACGGAATTGCTGGCCGACGGACGAGGGGTCCTGATCGCCCCCGGTTCCGCGGCCGGTCTCGCGACCGCCTTGAACGAGCTGCTCGGTGACGACGAACTGCGTGCCGCCATCGGGCGACGCGCGTACGAGCACAGCCGGCGGATGGTGTGGTCCTCGGTCGGTGGCGAGTACAACCGCCTCTTCGCGCAGATGGCCGTTCGTCCCCGCACCGTCGTCCAGCCGACGGTGCTGGCGGCCGTCCATGCGTGAGCTCGCCCCGCTCCACCCCGTCAGTCGCGTGCACCTCGACGAGCTGACCGACCACGTCGGGATCATGCAGCACGCGATCGGGTCCCGCCCCGACCCCGCCCACGGCTACTGCACCGATGATGTCGCACGGGCGCTCCAGGTCGACCTGCTCCACGGGCGGGTCATCGGCTGGCCGACGGTCGCCGATCGTGCGTCCCGCAACCTCGACTTCCTCGCCGAGGGGTTCGCCGGGACGACCGGCCGGTTCTGGAACTTCCGTTCCGTCGACGGGACGTGGGTCGACGGCGTCGGGTCGGAGGACTGTCACGGTCGCGCGATGCTCGCGCTCGGCGAGTTGATCGGAGCCTCGCCCGATGCGCACATGATCGAATGCGCGACCTCGCTGTTCGACCGCGCGCTGCCGGCCGCGCTCGAGCTGACCGCGCTCCGGGCCCGCGCCTCGGTCGTGCTCGGGTGCAGTGCCAGGCTTCGCGCCGTGCCGGATGCCGCGACCGAAGCGGCGTGTCGGGCGCTGGCGTTCCCGCTCCTCGCCCTGTTCGAGGCGCAGGCGTCCTCGGCGTGGGCGTGGCCCGAGGCCATCGTGACCTACGAGAACGGGGTCCTCCCCCGCGCCTTGATCGTCGCGGGCCAGACACTCGGCTCGCAGACCATGATCGATGTCGGGCTCAACGCCCTCGACTGGCTCATCGACGCCCAGACATCGAGCGACGACCGGCTCAGCCCGATCGGCAACGGATGGTGGGTACGCGACGGCGAGAAGTCCCGCTTCGACCAGCAGCCGATCGAGGCGACGGCGATGCTCCTCGCGGCCGAGGCCGCCTACCAGGTGACCGCCGATCCCACCTACCTCGCGGCGATGGAACGCGCGTACGCCTGGTTCCTCGGCGGCAACGACCTCTGCATCGACGTGGCCGACCCGACGACGGGTGCCGGCTACGACGGTCTCACGCCCGAGGGCGTCAACACGAACCAGGGCGCCGAGTCGACGCTGATGTGGCTGATGGCTGCAGAGCACATCCGGACGGTCCGGGCCCGGGAATCCGCGGGATACGTGGGACGCGGGTCGGTGGGACCCGAGACGCGACTCGCGGTGTCCACCGCATGACGCGACCGCATGACCTCTTCCGCAGGGCCGAGGGCAACCCGATCCTGACGGCCGCGGACCTGCCGTACCCCGCGAACTCGGTCTTCAACCCCGGGGCGGCTCGCCTCGAGGACGAGACGGTCCTGCTGATCCGCGTCGAGGACCTTCGCGGCATCTCGCAGCTGCACGTGGTCCGCAGCGCCGACGGCATCTCCGACTGGCGCTTCGACCCGGAGCCGCTCCTGCGCTCCGACGAGGATCACAACCCCGAGGAGATCTGGGGCTGCGAGGACCCTCGCCTGACCTGGCTCCCGGAGCGCGAAGAGTGGGCGATCGCCTACACGGCCTACAGCCGGCGCGGGCCGCTCGTATCGCTCGCGATGACGCGTGACTTCCGGACCGTCCACCGCCTCGGGCCGGTGATGCCACCCGAGGACAAGGACGCGGCCCTCTTCCCGCGCCGCTTCGACGGTCGCTGGGCGATGATCCACCGGCCGTCGCCGTTGCGCGGTGGCGCCCACATGTGGATCTCCTTCTCGCCCGACCTACGCCACTGGGGCGACCACACGTTGCTGCTCGAGGCGCGCGACGGGGCGTGGTGGGACGCGGGCAAGATCGGCCTCGGTCCGCCACCGCTCGAGACCGCAGATGGCTGGCTCGTGATGTACCACGGGGTCCACACGACCTCGGACGGCCCGATCTACCGGATGGGCCTCGCGCTCCTCGACCTCGACGATCCGCGGATCGTGCTGCGACAGACCGACGAATGGCTCTTCGGGCCGGACGCGCCCTACGAGATCGCCGGTGACGTGGGCCGGGTCGTGTTCCCGTGCGGTTGGGTCCTCGACGCCGCCGACGACCGCCTCTATCTCTACTACGGTGCCGCCGACACGGTCATCGGCCTCGCCACGGCAAGGTTCAGCGAGGTCATGGCACGGATCTGCGATGCCCCCCTGACCGACCGCCATCGAACCTCCGACCAGGCGGACGCGCGGGCCTAGCCGGGCCTCGAACGCAGGCATCGATCGAGGGGCCGCCGCGCGGACCCGGACGGTCCGGAACCTCGGACGCCCCGGCGTTGTATAGGTGCCATGGCGCGCAACACGCTCGCCGACACCACAGGCGCGTGAGGACCCATCGATGAGCGCGGACGCCTCGGACGCCTCGGATGTCCAAGCCGCCTCCAGACCAGCCCGCATCGCCGGGCAGGCCAGCACCCGGTTCGACTGGGGCATCGCGCTCCTCTGCGTCTGGCTGATCGTCGGCTTCTACCTCGACCTGTGGGCGCATGCCCACGGCATGGTCGACGACACGTTCCTGACGCCGTGGCACGCGGTCCTCTATGCCGGCGCGGCGACGTTCGGCCTGACCCTGGGGCTGGTGGCCGCGCGAAACCTCGCGCGCAGGTGCCCGTGGCGCGAGGCCCTTCCCGGGCCGTACCTCGTGTCGCTGGGCGGAGCCATCGCCTTCGTCGTCGCCGGTCAGGCGGACTTCGTCTGGCATTCGATGTTCGGCTTCGAGGTCTCCGTGGAGGCGCTGCTGTCGCCGCCGCACCTGGCCCTCGCGGCCTGCGGGATCGTGGCGCTGAGCGGGCCGGTCCGTTCCGTCTGGTCCCATCCCTGGAGCGTCCCGTCGTGGTGGCGGCACGGCCCGGCGCTGATGGGGCTCACGGCGATCCTGTCGCTGTTCGCGGCGTTCACCCAGTACGCCCATCCGGTCGCGGATCCGCGGGCCCAGGCGGTCGACGGCTCGCCTGTGCGCGGCCCGTTGTCCCAGCTCTACGCGATGGCGGCGGACGGCACGGACCAGCGGCGCATCGCGATCAGCGATGTCGACGAACGCGGCCCGCGCCTGTCGCCCGACGGCCGGCAGCTCGTGTTCGGGGCGTTCGTCGACGGCTCGGGGCAGATCGTCGTGAGCGATCCCGACGGCTCGCACCGCCACCCGGTCGCGACCGAGGGCAACAACGGCGGCGCGACGTGGTCGCCGGACGGGCGCCACCTCGCGTTCCAGTCCGATCGGGCGGGGTCGCTCGACGTCTACAAGATGGCCGCCGATGGGTCGGACGTCCGCCGGGTCACGGCATGGCCATCGTCGGACTGGGGCCCGGCGTGGTCGCCGGACGGCACCCGGATCGCGTTCGCGTCGGACCGGGACGGCCCGGGAACCGACGTCTACACGGCTCTGGCGGACGGGAGCGATGTCCGCCGGCTGACGACGGGCGGCGGCGGCGATCCCGCGTGGTCGCCCGACGGCACGCGGATCGCGTTCGATGCCCCCGGGCCGGACGGCGGCACCGCGATCGTCTCGATGGCGGCCGACGGCACGGACCCTCGGCGCCTGACCGATCCGCCGGGTTCCAGCTCGCTCCCCGCCTGGTCCCCCGACGGGCGATCGATCGCGTTCGCGACCGACCGCGACGGCGACCTCGAGGTCTACGTGATGGACGCCGACGGCACGGACCAGCGGAACCTGACCCGGAGCCCGGGCATCACCGATGGCTGGTTCGGGCCGTCCTGGTCCCCGGACGGACGCTCGATCCTCTACCCGAGCCAGGGCGAGGGCGCATCCCCGCAGGCGGACGAGGTCGGCGTCGCCCTCGGGGCGGCGGGCATCCTGATCCAGAGCGCGCTCCTCGCCGGCGTCGCCCTCGTCGCGCTCCGCCGCGGGCCCGTGCCGTTCGGCGGAATGACCCTGCTGATCGTGGCGCCCACCACCCTCATGACGCTCGTCAGCGACGAGTCCCGGTTCATCCCCTGGGCGATCGTCGCGGGCGTCGTCGCGGATCTGCTCGTCTGGCGGCTGAGCTACGGCGTGTCCCGCCGGAAGGACGCGGTGATCGCGTTCGCCATCCCGGCCGGCGTCACCGCCGCGTACTTCGTGACGCTCGAGGTGACCGCCGGCATCGGCTGGACCATCCACCTCTGGCTCGGCGCCATCGTCCTGTCAGGGGCGATCGGCCTCGTCCTCGACGAGGCCATGCGGGCTGTCTCGTCGCCGCGGCCAGATGGTCCGGCACCCAGCCGGTCGGCCTAGCCGACGGGACTCGCCCGTGCGACCCGGCTACGCCCCGTCCTCATCGAGGCCGAGTCCGCCCCACACCACGCGTTCCCACCCGACCTCGGGCAGGCCCATCTTCGCGCGCTCCTCCGGGCTCATCTCGGCGATCCGGGCGCGCGCGGCACGGGCCTGCTCGATCATCGAGGCCTGGACCTGGTCGGCGATCCGCTCCTGGAACGGTCTCGTCTCGAGCCACGCGTCGAGCCAGGCTTCCAAGCTTGGTGCCTGTTCCTTGAAGGAGCGCCGCCAGCCGCGCTCGCCGGAGCGCTCGGTCAGCTCCTCCGGGTCCCACGCGACGATCCGACCGGTCGCCGCCTCGACACAGTCGAAGCCGGGGTCCATCTCGACGATCGGGACGAGTCCTGCCGGCCAGTCCTGACCGACCGGTCCGGGCGGGTCCGCGCGCAGCGACTGATACGCGGCGACCGCCGCCTCGAGCGAGAGCAGGCCCGAGCGGGGGCCGACGCCGCCGTTCGCCACTTCTACGTAGAACCGCCGCAGCGTGAGTGGCAGTGCGAACCCGAGGGTCGTCTCGGCGCGCTCCAGCTCGCCGGCTCCGACCGTCGGCCGAAGGTCCGGCTCGGCGGGCATCGTCATGGCCGTCTCGATCCGGGTCGCCTTCTCCGTCAGCTCCGGATCGATCCGCCCCGCGCGGTTCGCCTCGACGACGCGACGAAGGTCGGCGGCGGCGGACCCGGCGGCGCTCGCGAGGTCGGTCAGCGACAGCGTCTTGACCGTCGCCGAGAAGACCGAGACGGGCGTGTCGACACGGCGCGCTGGATCGCTCGCCCGGCGCCTCAGTCGCTCGATCAGGTCGTCGAGCGGTCTCGTGTCCCCATCCACGTTGCCACCTCCCTCGGGCCGCGGCTCTGGCCGGCGTCCATGATGCCAGTCGATCGACAGCCCCGGACCTGTCGACGCGAGGCTCCGGCCATCGGTCCGGGTCAGGAGGCTTCGACCACGCGCGGGCGCCGACGGAGGGCCGCGAGCGTGACCCACCTGCGCCACGGCGACGCGCGCTCAGGGCGGTCGGCGCCGCCCCGCGCCAGCCACTCGCGCCTGGCTTCCTCCCGCCGCGCCCGGATCCGCTCGATGGCGACGAGTTCCATCCCGTTGGTGATCATCCCGACCTGCCCTTCTGCCTTCACGCGCCCGTCGCGGCCTGCATGAAGACTCGGGCTAATGGGTGGCGCTCCACATCGCGAGGGTCCGGTATTTCCTCGCGCGGAGACCCTTCATTTGTCAGGCCCTATCATTCGAGGCTCGCGCGCCTGTAGCTCAGTGGATAGAGCGTTGGGTTCCGGACCCAAAGGTCGCAGGTTCGAGTCCTGTCGGGCGCGCCAATGCCACATTGTGGTCGCCGCCGCGCCCTGCCCCAGGTCGGAAGGGCTGGAACCCACAACCTCGGCAGGGCGAGCGAGCGCGAGACCGGGCATACGCATCCGGCGTTAGGGTGGACGCGTCTCGAGCCGACCTCTGGCGGAAGCGCCTTGCGTTCGAACCGTTCCGGGCTCCTCCACATGGGGCGATACTCGGACTCCATGGGTCAGAGCAGCGCTGATCGGTGGTCGACCGAGACCCAGGTGCTCTGACTCTGGACCACGACATCCAAGGTTCGAATCCTTCCTACCTAGCCAGCCAGGCTACGGGCAGTGGATCAAACACGGTTCGTGGTTTAGCTAGCTGTCGTACTCGTCATGGCGCCGGATCCAGAGTTGGAACCCATCGTCCTCGTCGCGGCCTTTCGGTGCCCGGTCGAGGATCGGGTAGTAGCCCATCAGGAACTCGAGCCCGCGCCACCAGGTCTGATAGGTCTGATAGACGGCCCCGTCATGCAGGACAAAGGCGCTGAAGCCGGGGCTCTCGGTCAGGTACCCGGCGATGTCGGTGCCGCTGGCGTCGGCGTTGCGGTCAACGATCGGCGGCAGCGACCCGCCGTTCTGGGCAACCCACCCGCGCGCCTGCTCGTCGCTGATCGAGTACCCGAGGTCGAGGTTGAACTCGCTGTCGGCCGACGACGCCCACGGGAACTCCCAGCCCATGCGCCGCTTGTACGTCTGCAACTTCTCGAGCGGGGCCCCCGAGACGAAGAGCATCGTCACGTCGCGCGCGTTCAGGTGCGGGATGAGGCCGCTGACACCGTCAGCGATCGACGAGTTGACTGGGCAGCCGGCCTGGTAGCTCGGGCCGAACATGAAGTGGTAGATAAGCAACTGACCGCGGCCATCGAACAGCTCTGCAAGCGCGCGCGGGCCGTCGTCAGTGTCGAGGCGGTACTCCTTCTCAACGCGAACCCATGGCAGCTCGCGTCGCTGACGCCCCAGCTCATCGCCCAACCTCGTGTGCTCCTTCTCACGGACGAGCAGCTCCGCGCGAGCCGCCGCCCACTCTTCGCGCGTTCCGATCCGGTGACCAGTCACGGCTGGACTGTCTGGCAGCCATTCCGGAGGGCGACGCCAGGCGCTGTGGGTTTCGGTGGTCATGCCTTCTTCTTTCCTTTCTTCCTTCGTCTCGGCTGAACCGCCACGACCGCGTCGAGGTGGTCCTTGAGCGCTTCGAGCTGCTGGTCCCAGTCCCGGGCCAGGGCGGCCAAGAACTGTTGCGCCACCTGCATCGGCTCGGAGCGAAGCCGATACCGCACGCGGCGTCGCTCCCCCGGTTCGGCAGCCACCAGTCCCGCCTTGGCCAACAGCGCCAGGTGTTTGGCGATGGCCTGACGGGTGATGGGCAGGCGGGTGGCCAGATCCGTAGCAGTGGCGGGCCCGCTGGCCGCGAGTGCGGCCAGGATTTCCCGCCGGCTCGGGTCGGCCAGGGCGGTGAAGACCTCCTCGGCGACGGCCTCGACGTCAGGCCGCGCTGGCATCGAGGTACTCGACGAGCTCGCCCAGCTCAGTGGCCCAGCCGTCGGTGTTTGCCTCGAAGGCCTTGCGGTAGCTGTCCTCCGGCAGTTGCGCGAAGCCCGACTCGACGACTGTCAGCCGGGTGCCGATGCCGGTCGGCGTAAGTGTGAACTCGACGTACGTGTGGCGCGGATCGTCGTCGGGCAGGCCGTAGATGCCCCACGTAAACCCGAATACGGTCGGCTCTTCGACCCGTTCGATGCGCATCGACGCCTTGTCGCCGCTGGTCCACGTCATCTCGGCTACGCCGCCAGGCCGGAGATCGATCGTGGCCTCATTGCCGAACCACGTGCCGAGGCCCTCGGCCGTGGTCAACGCCGCCCACACCCTGGCCGGCGGATGCGCGATCTCGACGGTTCGTTCGATTCGATCTGGAAAACCCATGAGAGTCCCCTGAGTGGCATAGCAATCATTCGGTTGCTATGGACAGTATAGCAACCGCTGAATTGCGTCAACCCCACAGAGCCGATCACGCGTGCCCCCTCAGCCCCGAGCAGCAGCAGGCGGCCCTCAAGTTCGCCCAGTTCGTAGTGCCGGGGTTCGTTCCTGTAGATCTGACACCGCCGGTCGCCGCTGCCGTACCCAGGACGGCCACGGGAGACCACTGCTTCTGGACGACTGAGTCTTTGGGTGACGGCCTCCGGCTCGTCGGTCGCCACCGTGGCCGTGGCCCCATGGGCGGCCGCTCACCCTGGCACTACTGCGGGCGACCGGTGAGCCGATAGACCTGGATCGTCACGCCGCCCGGGGTGGACCGGGTTTCGACGAGCTCGAGCGCCTTTTCCGGGCCGTTGTCCGGGAACAGCCGCGTGCCCTGGCCGACGACCACGGGGAAGGTGAATAGGGTCATCTCGTCGACGAGGTCGTTGTCGAGCAGCCACCGGACCAGGACGCCGCTGCCGGACACGTGCAGCTCGCCTTCCGCCTTGGCCTTTAGCTCGCGAATGGCCGCCGCGAGGTCACCGGAGAGGACCGTCGCGGGCGCCCATTTCGGGTCCTTGAGTGTGGTCGATGCCACGTACTTGGGCCGCGTGTTCAACGCCGTCCAGATCGGGCTGTCGCCCGGATCTGGCCATCTGCCCCAGGTGCCGGCGAAGCTCTCGTAGGTGCGCCGGCCGAACAGGAACGCGTCGGCGCGCTGGTAGATCTCGTCCATGACCGTCCCGGCTTCGTTGTCGAAATGGGCCCATCCGCCGCGCTCGAATCCGCCGCTGCGGTTCTCATCCGGCCCGCCTGGCCCCTGCATGACTCCGTCAACGGAGACCTGGGTGGTGGTCGTCAACTTCATGACGTCCGTTCCTTTCTCGTTGGGATCTTGTCCCTGTGGGCCACCCCTCGTGGGCGGCCTCGCACCCTAACTACGAACGCCTCTGGCCAGATCCGACACCGCCTACCGGATTCCTTTCGAGACTGGTGGCAGCCGACCGCATCGCGCAACCGCGGGTCTCTGCGCATGCGATGGTCGTGGACGTCTTTAGGCGACGTGGGCCTCGGTCGGGCTCTCAGCCGGAATACCCGGACGTTCAGCGCGAGAAGGTCAGGTGCGTGATCCCGCTCGGGGCGACTTCCGACGTCACGCTGTAGCCGTCCTCGAGCCCGCGGAGGTCGTCCCACAGCCGGATGCCCCGGCCGAGCAGGATCGGGACGATGGCGACGTGGAGCCGGTCGACGAGTCCGGCCTTGAGGAACTCGCGGACGACGGTCGGGCCGCCGCCGATCCGCACGTCCTTGCCGCCCGCGGCATCCAGCGCGAGGTCGAGCGTCTCGCGGGGCGTCGCGGCCAGGAAGTGGAAGGTCGTGCCACCCGCCATCTCGAGCACCGGGCGCGGCGTATGGGTGAGCACGAACACCGGGACCCGGAACGGAGGCTCGTCGCCCCACCAGCCGCGCCAGTCCGGATCGTCTGCGGCGTCGTGGAGCCCGAACATGCCGGCGCCCATGATCTCCGCGCCGACCTCGGCGAAGTACGCCTGCGCGTACTCGTCGTCGACGCCGGTGGTTCCCTCGCCGGACGGGTCGTGCAGCACCCGGGCCCGGAACGTGCGGGTCGCGACGTAGGCCTCGACGAGGCGCGACCAGTCGGGCCCGAACGGGTTCTCGCGCGTCTGGTCGGTCGTGGTGGCGAAGCCGTCCAGGGAGATGTTCAGGTCAACCCGCACGGCCATCGACGTCCTCCGAGACGACTGCTTGCGCACTCGCTCCAGTATGCCGATCCAGTCGCTACTTGGCCGTATTGGCCATGCCCTGGTGCCCGGACCTACAGGCCAGGCGACTGCGATGGCGCGGGCCCGAAGGTGCACGCCTTGTTGTCAGGCGGGAAATCGGCGTTGAGCGCGACGACGTCGAGCGGTCCGAGGATGACCTGCGTGGAGCACTCGTCGCGGGGCGTGCCGATCACGCCGTTGTCGTAGGTAGCCAGCCACGACGCGATCGAGTAGCCACCGGCGGGAAGGACCAGCGGGGTCGAGCCGTATCCCCCGCCATAGGTCGTCGAGTCGGTCCCGCCCGATGAGCCGCCCGTCACCATGCCCTCGTAGACCACCTCGCCTTCACTGGACTCCACGCGGTAGAAGGGAAACACGTTGCTCTCGCAGCACTCGACCCCGTGGATCGTGGCCATCTGCCACGACCGCGCCGGCTGGTAGTCCGAGTCCAGCGCCAGTGGGTGGCTGTCGATGACCCGCCCGGTCGCATCGTCCGCGAGCCAGACTGTCTCAGGGCGTGTCTGGCCTGCCCCCGACCCCCCGGCCTGCCCGAGCGACCGCACCAGCCACACGATGTCGTCACCGGCGAGGTTCCAGCGCGGGTCGATGCTGGCGATGTCGCCGGCCATGAACGCGGCCCCGGTCAGCAGGTCGTCACCGAGCCCGATGGCAGCCGCGACCTGCGCGAGCGGCATCCTGGGCGTGATCACCTTGCCCGTCAGCTGGTCGCCGGTCTCCGGGGCCGTCGGCGGTACGTCGTGACCCTCCGCCCAGGCGATCCGGTCGACGACGAAGGCGCCCGCACACTCGGCCTGGGTCGCCGTGGTGCACTGCCATTGCCGAGCGTCGCCCGCGTGCCCGACGAGCACCAGGGCGACCGGCTCGCCCGTCGCGCCCCCCGTCATCCACGACCACGCGTTCCCGCTCGTCTCGGTCATGAAGAAGGGCGCCAGGTTCGTTCCGGATGGCTGGCTGCAGCTCATGCCTTCGGAGCCCGCTGGCTGGCACAGCTGGGCACTGGCGCGAGTGTCGGTGAAGGCCACGAATCGACACCAGCCCTCGAGCGGGCCGATGTATCGACCCGGATACGGGCACGATGGGGTGAACTGGTCGAAATACCCGCCAACGGCGACGGCCTGGCCGTCGAGCGTACCCGACCGCAGCAGCTCGTCGGCACGAGCAACGCTGATCACCGGCAGGCCGGCGACCTCGGACGGGAACATCGCGTCTGGCGATCGGATTGTGGACGTGGCTGAGCCACTGGCAGGCTGTGTCGCGAGCTGCCCGGGCACACTCGCCGTGGGCGACGCCATCGGCGTGCTACCTGAGGTGCTGGACGGCGCGGCTGGTCTAGCCGAGGAGCACGAGGCGAGCAGGACCGCGACCACCGCCAGTCCGAGAAGCCGTCGCACGCTACTGGACCACCGTGTCCAGCCAGTACGCGTCCGCACTGACGCACGCGCCGTCTACGTGGGACCCGCCGGCGATGGCCACGCTCGCCGGAGGCATCGAGTACGTCGAACGCGGTGCCCTGATCGAAGCGCGCGGCGAAGCCCGAGGGCCACACGAGCTCGATGCGGCGGCCGGTCTGCGCGTCAGAGAGCCAGACCTTCCGGGGATCGCTTGCGCTGCCGACCAGCACGGCGTCCAAGCCGACGCCAGCACAGGCCATCGGCGTGGCGTCAGGGCCCAGCACAAGGTTCGGGTCCGACGGCAAGGCGTATTCGTTCAACCCGAGCGTCCGCGGTGATGGTCCCGGGCCTGACGTGCCGCAAGCCCCGGCCAGTAGAACAGCTACCGCAGCAATCATCACGCGCTTGGGCATCGTCGGCCTCGTGGAACCGTTCGCGCCATGAAGGACGCCGTCCCGCAGATGCTGGTTCCAGCATAGACAGGGTCGCTCACGGGCGGCCGACGCCATGGTGGCCTCGTCACCTCGAGTCCGGCGACCTGGGCCAAACGATGTCCCCGATCGCCCGGTTCGCGCGTATCCATCCCGGAGACGCCCTTCGGCGTCATGCTGGGAGGGAGCATGGAAGACCTCACGGTCCTCGAGGCGGCACCCACGGGCGCGGTGCCGGATGAGGACGAGCTGCTCGCGGTTCGGGCCAGGACGGACAACGCCTCATTCGGGCTCCTCTACGAGCGCCACGCCCTCGCCGTGTTCCGCTATCTGCGCGCCCGCGGTGCTGGCGAGGACCAGGCCGAGGAGCTGACCGCCGTCGCCTTCGAGCGCGCGCTGAGCCGGATCGACCGTTTCCAGCCGGGCCGCAGCGGGTTCCGGCCCTGGCTCCTGGCGATCGCTCGGAACGCGTGGGTCGACGGCCACCGCCGCTCGGCCCACGACGCCGGGCTCGTCGAGGCCGAAGCCCTCCCGGCCTTCGGCCCGTCGCCGGAGGCGATCGCCATCGCGGCCGAGGAACGGGCGCTCGTCATGCGTCTGCTCGCCCAACTCCCGGAGCCCGCGCAGGACGCGCTGGCGCTCCGTTTCGCGGCCGGCCTGTCGAGCCGCGAGATCTCCCACGTCATCGGCAAGAGCGACGACGCGACCAAGAAGCTGCTGAGCCGGTCGCTCGCCGCGCTCAGGGAGGCTGCACGCCATGACCGCTGAACTCGAACCGCGCGACCTCGACGACCTCCTCACGCGCGCCCTGGCCGTGGGCCTGCCGTCGGACGCGAGGACGCGCATCCGCGCCCGCCTCGACGCCGCGCCGGCGGCCCGCGCTCGCGGCCGGCGACCCCGGACCCGGACGGTCGTCGCCCTCGGCCTCGCGGCCGCGCTCCTCGTCGCCGGCACAGCGATCGGCGTCCGCTACGTCGGCGAGTGGGGCCCCGTCGACCACCCGGCGTCCGTCGCCGACATCGAGGCGGAGATCAGCTCGGCGGTCGCTGACAACCCGCTGCCGCCGGGCTATGCCTACCCCCTCGCTCAGATCCGCGCCATCGCGGAGGACGACAGCGGGCGCGCAGGACATGTGGGGACGATCACCGTGCAGCAGCGTTACACGTGCGCCTGGACCGACTACTGGCTGGTCGGCAAGCGCGCCGGGAACGACGCCCAGATGGCCGCCGCACTGGCGAGGATCGAGGGCTTTCCGAAGCTCATGATGGTCGCCGACCCCCGCTTCGCCGACGACTCGATCCGCGACGAGATCTCCCTCGTGGTGGCCGGCGCGAAGGCGCAGGACCCGGCACCGGTCCAGGATCTCTGGACGGGGGCGTGCGCCGAGAGCATGGTCGTGCGCCCGTAGCCCGAACGGCGCCGTGGCGGGCCATCCGGCCCTCACCCTACCGCGCCGGTCGGGGCCCCTGAGCCAGCGGATCCTCTAGGGGGCCAGCACGACGGGGACCGGGGTTCCCTGCTGCAGGTCAAGCACGACTCGGTCGCCGAGTGGGGCGGCCATCGTGGCCGACGCCGTGCGTCGTGCCCCGACGGCCGAGCACGCGCCACCGACAGGCGCGGCATGGGGATGCCGCGTGACGATGACCACGACGGCCAGATCAGACTCGACGGCCTCCGCCGTGTAGTCCTCGCCGCAGGGCATGTTCCCCGGATCGGGTGCGCCGACGAATGCGACGGTGAGTTCGTTTCCGTCGACCGTCCCGCTGGCCGAGTCGATCGCCAGCCCCAGCTGCGAGCCGCCTTCGCCGGGCGCGACGATGACAGGATCGGCGATCGCGACGCGAGTGACCTTGACATCCGTGCCCTGCACGATGAACTCCCAGACAGGTGCGGTCGCGGGGCCCCGCGTCGTCTGGATCGGCCCGGACGTCAATCGTGCCTCCGTGACCAGGAGCTGCTCGCAGTCCGAGCAGGGCTCCGATGTGGTGGACTCGATCGCAACGATGGCGTCCTGCGCCGAGAGGAGGGGCACGTTCGTCGTCGTCCCGTCCGGCCATGCCACCTGCCCGTCGGGCGGCGCCTCCTCGGACAGCGGGGCGACTGACGCGACCATCCCGGCCATCAGCGCGCGCTTGTTGTTGTCGCCGACGGCCGGCTCCCAGTCGCCGATCTGGCCGGTCAGCTCGCCGACCGGGGTGACATCAGCGGGCGCACCGGCGGCGGCCACCGCCTCCGCCCACGCCGAGAGCACCGTCTGGGCGCGCTGATGGGCAGCGGCCGGGTCGGTGGCTCCGGGTACCTGGCTGGAGGTGCTGAACGAGACGTTCGTCCGTTCTGCGCCGCCCCCCGTGCACCCCGCCAGGACCATCGCGGCCAACAGCACCGATGCGTAACAGCCCGCCGCCTTCCGCGCCACGCTGCCCTTCCTTCCACGTACTCCGCCGCAGCCTATGGTCGGGCCATGCTCGGGTCAAGGGCCGTCCGGCCGACCCAGTGAGGCCGGTGGGGCCATGCCCTCGGGTTCGGGCAGACGCGAGGCGAGGATCCACACGAGCTGCGTGGCTGACGCTCAGCGGGCGATGACCGGGGCCGTGGCATAGCCGATCGTCTGGAGTGCGATCGCCGAGACCAAGCCCACGGCGACAACCAGGCCGACCCGCCACGCCACGGTGCGAAGCCGGGTGCCACCGAGGACGGAACCGATGACGGCGCCACCCACGGCGAGCTCGACCGTCTGCCCGACCCACCAGCCCACGAGGAGCGCCGGGTCCGCCGTCGAGATCGACCAGAGGCCAAGGACGAGAGCACCCCACGCAACGGCACCGAGCGCTCCGGCGATCAGCGCTCCGTCAGGGCCACGCTCGACCTCGAGGCGCGTCAGCAGCCAGGCCAGGCCGATGGCCAGGAGCAGGAAGCCCAGATAGCCGATCGGGATGCGGAGGAAGGCCTCCTCCGGTGGAAGGAGGAATGGACTATCCCAGTCGTACAGCGGGGCGAGCAGCCCCGCGTGCAGGAAGAAGTCGACGCCGATCATGGCCAGCCAGCTCAGGACGACGGTCCCGACGGGTCGCGGACCGAATCGTTGCCTGCCGCCCGGGCGGGAGGGCGCCGACGTCAGCGGTGTTTCGACCACCTGATCGTGACCGAGGCTCATGGGCGAAGGCCGAGGACGACGCCCATGCCTACCACCATGGCGACGAGCGCCGTTAGCACATGGATCTTCGCCGACGCGCGAGGCTTCCGACCTTCGTGCGGCCCGGACCTCCGCCGACCGACCCACTTCTCGATCTCGACGGCCGCGAAACCGGCGGTGGAGGCGACCAGGACCAATGCCAGCTGGGGCAGGGTCAGCGCGACCGTCCCGAAGATCGGCTGCAGAGCCGGGACGAAGATGAGTGCCATCTGCACGACGAACGTCCCCGCCACCGCGATCGTCAGCGGCAGGTTCGATCGAAGGCCGAGCCGGAACAGGCTGTCCGTCTCCGACCGGATGGCCAGCGCGTTGCCCAGCTGGAGGAGCGCGAGGGTCGCGAAGACCATCGTCTGCCACGGCCAGCCCTGGCCGACGGCATACGCCTCGATCGCGAGAGCGACGGACGCCATCAGCAGCCCGACCCAGATCGTCTGCTGCCACAGGCCGCGGGCAAAGAGCGATTCGGACGGCGACCGCGGCGGACGGCGCATCGTGCCGCGCTCCGTTGGCTCCACGCCCAGGGCGAGGGCCGGCAGACCGTCAGTGACGAGGTTGATCCACAGGATCTGGACCGCGAGCAACGGGAATGGGAGCCCGAGGAACGGGGCGAGCGTCATCACCCAGATCTCGGCGGAGTTCGTGGTCAACAGGTAGCGCACGAATCGCCGGATATTGTCGTAGATGCGGCGGCCCTCCTCGACGGCGGCGACGATCGTCGCGAAATCGTCGTCGGCGAGGACCATGTCGGCCGCCTCCTTGCTGACCTCGGTCCCGGTCACGCCCATGGCGACGCCGATGTCGGCCAGTCGCAGGGCAGGGGCGTCGTTCACGCCGTCGCCCGTCATCGAGACGACCGCCCCACGGCGCCGCCAGGCGTCCACGATGCGCAGCTTCTGTTCGGGGCTCGTCCGCGCGTACACGGCCACATCGGCCACGATCGCGTCGAAAGCGGCGCCGTCGAGCTGCTCGAGCTCGGCGCCGGTCAGGCTGCGTCCGCCCTCGCGCAGGACGCCGATCCGTCGCGCGATCGCGTTGGCTGTCAGCGGGTGATCGCCGGTGATCATGATCGGCGTGATGCCGGCCGCACGGCAGGCCGCGATCGACGGGGCCGCGGCCTCGCGCGGTGGGTCCGCCATCCCGACGATCCCCAGAAGATGGAGGCCGTGCTCGGCGTCGTCGAGCCGGGCAGGGACGTCGTCGATCGTGCGCTCCGCGAATGCGAGCACGCGGTATCCGTCGAGGGCGTAGCGCTCGGCGACGTGCTCGGCCTGCCGCTGCAGGTCGGCCTCGGTCGCATCGAGGAGTGGGCCGATCGCCTCCAGGGCGCCCTTCACGGCGACCCAGACCTCCGCACCGGCTCTGTGGATGGTCGCCATCCGTCGTCGCTCGGGGTCGAACGTCAGCTCTTCGACCCGCGGGCAGGCGGCGGCGACTTGGTGCGGATCGACCTCGAGCTTGCCGGCGAGGGCGAGCAGCGCTGCCTCGGTCGGATCGCCGCTGGTGGTCCACGAGCCACCGCTGGTGGCCGGAGCATGGAGCGATGCATCGTTGCAGGCGGCGGCGACCTGGGCGAGTCGCTCAAGGGCGGCGTCATGCGCCGGCTGGGGATCGAACCGTCCGGTCGGCGCGTAGCCATCGCCGCTCACGCGATAGTCGCCGTTCGGGGTCCAGACCCGCTCGGCAAGCATCCGGTTCTGGGTCAGGGTGCCGGTCTTGTCGCTGCAGATCACAGTGACCGACCCGAGGGTCTCGACGGCCGGGAGCTTGCGGACGAGCGCGTGGCGCTGGGCCATCCGTCGGGCGCCCAGGGCCAGGGCGATCGTGACGACGGCCGGCAGGCCTTCCGGGATGGCCGCGACCGCGAGACTCACCGCTGTCAGGAACATGACATCGGCCGGCTCGCCACGGGCGACGCCGCTGACGAACACGAAGATGCACACCAGGAACGCCGCGATCGCCAGTCGCTTGCCGAGCGTCGACAGCCGCCGTTGGAGCGGCGTCTGGCCAGTGCCGTGTTCCTCGAGGAGTGCGGCCACCCGTCCGAGGGCCGTCTTCATCCCGGTCGCCACCACGAGGCCAAGGCCACGCCCATAGGTCACCGCGGTGCCGCTGAAGGCCATGTTCCGCTGGTCGGCGAGGACCGCCGCGGTGACATCGGGAATCGGAGCCGTCATCTTGCTGGCGGGTTCCGATTCCCCCGTCAAGGGTGCCTCGTTGATCCGGAGGGATCGAGCCTCGACCAGGCGCATGTCGGCGGTCACGACGTCCCCCGCGTCGAGCCGCACGAGATCGCCAGGCACGAGCTCGGCCGCCGGGACGACGATCGTGACGCCGGCACGAACCGCGCGCGCCGACGGGCTGGTCATGCGTTTCAGCGCGTCCATCGCCTGTTCCGCCCGGTATTCCTGGACGAACCCGATGATTCCGTTGAGCGCGACGATGACCAGGATGATCGCAGTGTCCTTGAGGTCGCCGATGGCCGCGGTGATCGCGGCGGCGCCGAGCAGCACCAGGATCATCGCGTTGGTGAACTGCTCCGCCAGCAGGCGCCAGGCGGGCTTGGCCGCGCGCGTCTCGAGCTCGTTCGGCCCGAGCGTGATCAGGCGCTGACGGGCCTCGTCGGGATCGAGGCCCCGATCCGCGTCGGAGCCGAGGGCGGCGGCGACCTTCGGAGCATCGACCGCCCAAGGGTCCCGGTCGCAGGGCATCGCGGGCGCGTCCTCGATCTGGACGCCCGCGGATCCACCGTCGCCTGGGAGCACGCCCATGTTGCAGGTTCCGGTCCGTCGCACCGGGTACGGTCGGGCTGACTTCGGCCGGTACGATCTCAATCGTCAACGCCGCGACATGCCGGCGGCAGTGCCGATCGGACCGATCGGAGACATCGGCTGTCCCGAATCAGGCGGTCCCGCGCCATTCGGCCGGCCGGCCGGCCCGCACATCCACGACCGCGGTGAGGACAGGGCCATGGGACCGGCGGGAACGGGCCCGCCGGCTCTACCAACGGTCGCCCCAGAAGGTCGAGGATGGAACGTGGATACATCAGCGTCGGTCTGGATAGCGACGCGGTCGAGGACGCGGGCGAATGGACGCTTCGCACAGCAGGTCCGGCGCCCGGCTCAGCGCGGGCTCCGAAGGCGAAGGTGATCGATGGCGGTCACCAGATCAGCTGGTGGCCGCGTACCAGCACGTCAGCGCGGCTCGCGCGACCGACACAGATGGGTCTGTCACGCGGAAGCCGACCGGTCGGACACTTCCCTATGGCCCGACGATGACCCACCTCCTGGAACCACTGCACCGAGCGTTCCTGATCGTCAATCCGCTGTTCTCTCCGGCGCTCGAGCGAGGGTTCGGTGCGCTGTTCTCGAACCCGCTGACCGGCTACCTCATGGTGCTGCGGACGCGCGGGCGACGGACCGGTCTGTTGCGCGCTGCGCCCCTCGGCTACGTCGTGCTCGATGGCGCCATCTACTGCTGCGCCGGCTTCGGTGAGACCACGGCCTGGTACCGGAACGTGCTGGCGGATCCGCGGGTCGAGGTCGTGCTTCCCGGACGGACTCTTCGGGGGGAGGCCGTCCCGGTCAGCGCACCCGACGAGTGGATCCGAGCCTACCGGGCGCTGATCGCGAGCCTCGGCGTCATCGGCCGACTCACCGTCGGCGATGTTCGCGGGCTCTCCGACGCCGAGCTGCTCGCAGCGCACAGCGGCGTCCCGCTCGTGCGCATCACCCCGTCGGCCCTCGTCCCTGGCCCGCTCGATCCCGGCGGACGGTTCTGGCTCGTGCCGTGGGCGGCATCGGCCGTGCTCGCCATCGTTCTCGCAGCACGACGCGGCGGGCCGATCGTTCGCCTGACTCTGGGTCGGGCGCCCCGGCGTGGACGCGTGACGAGCGGGGACCTCGTCCCTCGGGCCACCGCAGGACGCCCCTGATGCGAATCCTCGTGGCGCTTGACGGCTCTCCCTCGTCGCTCACCGCGCGCGACCTGGTAGCCGGGCTTCGATGGCCGGCGAAGACCGCGGTCACGCTCATGAGTGCGGTTGACATCCCGATCGCCTGGGCCGCCGACGGACTTGCCCCTGGCGGCGACTGGCTCGCCGACGCGGAGGCCGCGCTGCGCCAACAGGCTCAGGAAACGCTCACGGCGATGCGTGAACCGCTCGAGGGGCGTGGCTGGACGATCGATGACCGAGTGGCAGAGGGCCGCGCGGCCACGGCGATCCTGTCGGCGGCGAGGGACGTGGACGCAGACCTCATCGTGGTGGGGTCTCGCGGTCTCGGCCCCATCCGGTCGATGTTGCTGGGGTCGGTCTCGGCCGAGGTCGTGGGCCGCACGGATCGACCCGTCCTGGTCGCTCGGGGACCGCGGGTGTCGCGAGCCGTGGTGGCGACCGATGGCTCCGATGGCGCCTCGGCTCTCGTGGACGTCCTCGCCCGATGGGGCATCCTGCGTGGCCTCGAGGCTGTCGCGATCAGCGTCGCACCGGTCGACTCGCCGGTATTCGAACTGATGGTCAGCCTGTACACCCTGGGTGGCGAATTGTTCGAGCGCCAGCGGAAGGAGCTGCTGGAGCTCCATCGCGGGTACGCCGCTCAGCTGGCCGAACGCCTTGCGGAATCAGGCATAGCGTCTGTCGAGATGGTCGCCACGGGCGATGCGGCCCAGGAGATCCTGACGGCGGCGAGCGGGCGCCGGGCCGATCTCATCGTCACGGGCTCGCGCGGCCTGCATGGCGTCGACCGCTGGCTCCTCGGGAGCGTGGCGCGCAACGTGGTCCTGCATGCCGGCGCGTCCGTGCTGATCGTTCGCCCGAAGGGTCCGGCGGAGGCGGCGACGCGAGCAGGTAGCCGGCCGCCGTGATCGTGTCACCTGTCACAACTAGCCACCGTCGCACGGAATAGATCCGCACCTCGTCCGGTCCGGCGGTCGGACGTGGCATGCCGCGCAGCGCCGCCGTCCCAAGCGCCCGGCCGCGTGCTCCAGGGCCAGCTCGCGGATCGTGCGGACCACGATCACTCGGCGGCCGTGAGACTCACGCCGTCGGTCGACCTCGATGCCAACCGCCCGCAGGTTGGGCGCGATCAGCCTGCGGGCTCGTTCACACCACAGAACACGCGTCGCAGATCCGCCAGTTCATCACGTTGGCTCGATAGCGTGAGTCGTGGCTTGTGAGACCGAGCCGTAGCGTGATCTGCAGGCCCTCGGCGAGTCAGTTCGACCGGCAGACGTACCCGAGAGAAGGCAGATCTGATGCACGCCATCTAAGCAGTACCGGTGGGCGATCGGGGCGCTCGGCGCGACAGCCAGACTCGAGGTCCGGGACGACGAGCCAACCCTCGGCACGGCCGCGGTAGATCAACTGCTCTGTGCTCCCGACCCAGGTCGGGCCACACGCGATGAGGTGCGTGCGACACTACGCCGGACCCGGCGACAATGGCGACGTTCATCGAGACGCCCGCGCCCATGAGCAGCCGTGAAACGAGGAGCGATGGACGGGTGTCGAAGGAATCGCCGTAACGAATGTGGCCGGATCCGAGCACATCGAGGAATTCGGACAGAGCGATCCCTCGTACGAGGACGGCGCGTCCGACGCGCCGTCGTCGTCCTCATGGGCTGCGTCTTCGCCGGCCTATTGGCGGGCTGCGCTTCCGGCCTGCCCGACGCGTCGCTGAAACCGACCGCTACGGTGGTCGAGACGACCGCCGCGTCGCCACTCCGCAGTTTCGGTGACGCCCAGGGCTCACCCGACTCCACGCTGAAACCGACCGATGCAGTCGACGCCGTGGTCAACGCGACCGCGACCTATCCGCTCGTTGGGCTTGGCGAGGTCCACCTGAACCAACAGTTCCACGACTTCCTCGGCGACTTGCTTCCCAAGCTTCCCGGACGGGTGAACGACATCGTGGTGGAGTTCGGCAACGCGCACTACCAGGACGTCGCCGACCGGTTCATCCTGGATCTCGAACCGGTGACCCCCGATGAGCTCGCCCAGATCTGGCGAACCGCGGTCGGGGGCCTCGTTCTCTGGGACGCCCCCGTCTACGAGCAGTTCTTCCGGTCGATGCGCACCCTCAACGCCACCCTGCCAACCGCGCAGCGCATCCGGGTTCTGCTCGGCGACCCCGCTCTCGATTGGGCACAGATCAGGAGCGCGGCCGATCGCGACAAGATCCCCACCGAGGCCGACCGTGAGCCGTTCTTCGCGCAGGTCGTCGAACGCGAGGTGTTGGCCCGAGGGCACCACGCCCTTCTCGTCATCGGCGGCGACCACCTGCGTCGCGGCGAGTACGCCTCGCCCGGTGGGTTCAATCCCTCCCCGAATGCTCGCCAACCCAATGTGGCCACCCTGCTCAGCGATGCCCACCCAGGCTCCCTCTACGTGATATTCCCCCTCTCCGGCCGCTCACCGGGCGCGCCAGACGTCACGAAGGTCGAGGCTGCGTTCGCGGACGTGCCACCCCCGTCCATCACGCCCGTCGCGGGCACCTGGCTCGCCGACGAATCCGTGCCCTATCGACTGGTCGACGGGGCCAGTGCCCAGTTCGGCCGCCAGGTCGACGCGGTGCTCTGGCTCGGACCGGAGAGGGAGCTGACGCAGTCGTTGCCCGACGCTGCCCTGTATGGGAGCGGGCCTTACGCCGATGAACTGCGTCGCCGAAGCGCGATCCTCTCTGAGATCTCCGGACAACCAGTCGACCTCGTTGCCCTCGGTCTGCAGCTCGCCGCCGGCGGTGGACGCGCCGTGGACGGACCGCATCCGTCCCCGACCAGATGACCCCCGGGGGCCGGCGTGCTGTCCCTGGTCGGGGATGATCCGGGCCGAGCAGGACGACGAGTGGCGGGACGGAGTGTCGTGTCTCACCACGCCACATTGCGCGGCCACGCATCGCGTGCTCCTTCAGGTGTTGGCCAGCAAGAGGCGAGCGCGAAGCCCGGCGAGAAGCAGCTCGACCTCGGATCGGTAGCGGGCTTCGGGATCGGCCATCGTCAGGCCTGCGAGGGGGCAACCAGCAACGTCTCAACGCCGCGACCGAGGGAACCGTGCTCAGCGCGGGGGGAGACGAAGCGCGCCATCGAGCCGAATCGTCTCGCCATTGAGCATCGGGTTCTCGATCACGTGGCAGACCAGGGCCGCGAACTCGCTCGGGTCGCCAAGGCGCCGCGGAAAGGGCACCGAGTCACCCAGGGCTTGCTGGACGTTGTCGGGGAGCTGGCCGGTCATCGGGGTTGCGAACAGGCCGGGCGCGATCGTGATCACTCGTACGCCGATCCTCGCAAACTCGCGGGCAAGAGGTAGCGTCATGGACACGATCCCACCTTTGGATGCCGCATAGGCTGCCTGACCGATCTGCCCGTCGAACGCCGCCACGGATGCCGTGTTCACGATGACGCCGCGCTCACCGTCGATGCCGGGCTCGGCTTCCGCCATCGCCGCTGCTGCCAGCCGGATGACGTTGAACGTCCCGCCGAGGTTCGTCTCCAGGCACCGCTGGAAGAGCGCGAGCGAATGGACCCCGTCCTTGCCCAGCACCCGAGCCGACACGCCGATCCCGGCGCAGTTCACCACACCGTCGAGCCGGCCGAACTGATCGAGGACGTCCGCGATCAGCGACCCGACCTGGCCCTCGTCGCGGACATCGATCCGCCGATAGAGCGCCCTCGAATTCACCTCGAGCGGGGAGTCGGCCAGGTCCGCGATCCCGACGTTCGCGCCGCGCTCGAGCAATTCGTGCGCTGTCGCTGCCCCGAGCCCGGACGCTCCGCCCGTGACGATGAAGGCCGAGCCCTTGATCCTCATCAGGATGGAGTTTCCATTGTCGGCTCATGGCGCGTGCGCTCGCGCAGGAATGCGCGGATGCGCTGACGCGACGTGTCGTCGCTGGACGTCAGCGCGGCCGTCAGCGACTCAACGAGCATCCCGTCATCGCTGGCCATGTTCGCGATCCGGGGGAGGATCGTCGTGATGGCAACGTTGCTGGCCGGGGCGTTCTCCGCGACGGCCTCGGCCAGACGCCTGGCCGTGGCGAGCGCCTCCCCGGTGGCTACTCGGTAGTGGACGAGGCCGATCGCGTATCCGTCTTCGACATCGACGCGGCGGTTCGTCAGCATCATCTCGCACATCCGGCCGGTCCCGATGATCCTGGCGACGCGGATCGAGCCTCCCCCGCCGACGAAGATCCCGTGTCGACCTTCGGGGAGCTGGAAGAAGGTGTCGGGCTCTGCGACACGGACGTGCGTCGCGGCGGCGAGCTCCAGTCCGCCACCGATCACCCCGCCATGCAGCGCTGCGATCACCGGGATGCCGCCGAGCTGGATCCGGCTGAATACTCGTTGCCACGACTGTGAGTGCGCCATCACCTGAGGCGGCGTCAGCTCCTCGAGCGCCGATAGGTCGAGCCCCGCGCAGAAATGCTCGCCGCGCCCTGCGAGCACGATCGCCCGAGTCTCTTCAGGGACGGCGTCGAGCGCAGCGTCGAGGTCCGCGAGAAGGGCGTCGCTGATCGCGTTGCGCTTGTCGGGTCTGGCCAGTGTGATCGTGGCGATCTGGTCGGCCACGTCGAGCTCGACGAGGGGGGGTGTCACGAGATGGTCCTCGGTGCGAGTGAGACAACGGACTCAGGAGGTGGTTCGGCGAAGAGCGTCGCGACCAGGTCCGCGCGGCGCCTGAGGACCGCCTGCTGGTTGACGTAACCCTTGTCGGTGATCTCCCCGCCTTCCCGGGAGGGCAGGTCGCCCAGCAGCAGACAACGCGTCGGGTACATCGATGAGCCGGCGGCGGTGGACATCTCGCGCATGGCAACCTCGATGTAGCGCCGAATGGCCGGGGCCTCGACGGCGATGCTCAACGGCGTTTCGCGGGGCAGACCGGCGACCTGGCGGCAGCCGCTCGGATCCGGGAAGACCAGCAGGCCAGGCGAATCGTGGCCGGCGCCGGCGACCACGACATCCGAGGCGATCGGCGAAAGGGCCGCGATCGCCCGGGCCTTCATCGCACCGACCCGGACCCACGTACCGGTCGAGAGCTTGAAGTCCTCGGAAACCCGGCCGTCGAAACGAAGACCGGCCTCGGGGTGCCTGCCGTCCACGAAGGCAACGGCGTCGCCGATCCGATAGAACCCCTCCTCATCGAATGCCGCAGCTGTCGTCTCGGGGGCCCTCCAATAGCCCGGCGTGACGTTGGGTCCCATCACGCGGATCTCGAGGCTGCCGGACGTTGGCACGAGCTTCAGCACGGTACCCGGGATCGGCACGCCGATGTTCCCGGCCTGCTCCACCTCGAAGTGGCAGTCGGTGGCCATGGGGGCGGTCTCGGTGGAGCCCCAGGACGACACCAGCGGGATGCTCCGATCGGCCGACGCCCGTGCGACCGCCCGGATCTCGGCGAACAAGTGATCTGGCAGAGTGGATCCGGCGTAATGCATGAGGCGCAGGCGGCGGAAGAACGTGGAACGGAGCTCCGAGTCGTCGCGGAGACGGGGCACGAGGAATTCGTAGACACGCGGCACCGTGGAGTAGATCGTCGGCGAGACCGTCTTGATGTTGCGGACCGTCTCCTCGAACATCTCGGGCGTCGGTCGTCCGGTGTCGAGATACATGGTCCCACCGAACCTGAGGACCATGTCCAGGTTCTGGTTGCCCGCGAACGTATGGCTCCATGGCAGCCAATCCAGGAAGACAGGCGGCTCCTCGATGACGAAGCTCCACAGCAACCCCTTGGCCGCCATGTTCGAAACGAGCATGTGCTGCGTCGTGATCACGGCCTTCGGCGCACCGACCGATCCGGACGTGAAGAGCAGCTTCGCAACCGTGTCGTGACCGATCCGGTCGAACGCGCTCCGTACTGCCCGCTCGTCCGCGCGCCCCTCGAGTTCTGCGAAGTCGAAGACGGCGCCGCCGGCACCGTGCGCGGCGATGACCCGGCCGTCATGGGCATCGAGCGTTTCATCCACCGCCCTGCCGTATGCATCCAGGTCCTCGACATAGACCAAGCCGGGGGTAAGGAGCGCCAGCGCGTTCCTCAGCTTCTGGTGGTCCTCGGCCAGCAACGACCAGCCGGTGGACACCGGGCAGATCGGGACGCCGACATGCATCGCGGCGAGCGATAGGAGCGCATGCCGCACCGAGTTGCCCGAGAGGATGACGATCGGGCGTTCGGCCGACACGTCTTGTGCAAGGAGCCATGTGGCGATCGCATGGACGCGGTCGCGCGCCTCTCCGAATGTGAGGGGTAGCCACCCGGGACCGGCTGGGTCTCGCTCCATCAGGAACGGGCGTGAGGGATGCTCATCGGCCCACCGTTCGAGCCAGACGCCGACGCAGCGGTCGAGTGCCGGCAGCGCGGCGTTGGACTTGAACAGCATCGACCCGTCGGGCCGCTTGTCGAGACTGACCGAGACATCCGCGAAGAGGCGCAGCGGATCGGCCATCTTCGCAAGCTACTTGATACGATTAGCCCGTGTCAATCACCTGCTTCGAGCGGCAGCTTCAGTCCCTCGATACAGTCGAGCAGGGACTCGAAGAAGGCCTGGCGGGCCCCGGGGCGGAGGCTGCTCATCATTCGCTCCTCCAGCCCGTCAACGGCCTCGTCGCACCGCGCCAGGAGATCCTGACCAGCCGCGGTGAGCGTCGCCGGAAGCACGCGGCCGCGGCTCTGGTCGGGAGCTCGCTGGATCAGGCCGCGCGTGATCAGTCTCTCGGTGATCTGCTGCATGGCCTGGGGGCTGACATAGGTCCGGCGAGCGAGTTGGGCGCTCGTGAGCCCGGCACGTCGGCCCAGGATGCTCATGGCCGTGTACTCGGGCAGACTGACCGCGAACGGCGCCAGGACATCAGCGAGCCACAGGCGAAGGAGCCGATCGAGGCGAGCCACCAGATAGCTCGTCCTCGGGGGCGCCGGAAGGCCCGGCTCGGCGACGGAAGTGATCCGGTCGCTTGATGTCATCGGCCCATTATGGGGGCCAAGCTGGCTTGGGGACGTCTCAAGCGGATTGAGATGAGGTGGTCCATTGGAAATGCGCCTCGAAGCGCTGTCGGCGATCGATATGCACGTCCACCTCGAGGTCTCGGTCGCGGGTCATGACGGTCTCGGCCCCACCCTTCGGGCCGGCGCGAACGCGTACTTCCGCCGCGATGCGCATCTCCCGAGTGCCGCAGAAACGGCGGCGTATTACCGCGAGCGGTCGATGGCGGCAGTTCTGTTCGCGGTCGATGCGGAACGAACGACCGGCGTCGCGCCGGTCTCGAACGACGAGGTGCTGGCGGCCGCACAAGAGAATCCCGATGTGCTCATCCCGTTCGTGAGCGTCGATCCCTGGCGCGGCGACGCGGCCATCGTCGAGGCCGAGCGCCTCATCAGCGCGGGCGCACAAGGGTTCAAGCTCCACCCCGCGCTCCAGGCATTTGCTCCGAGCGATCGGCTCGCGTATCCGCTCTATGAAGTGATCGAGGCGTCCCGGTTGCCGGTCATCTTCCACACCGGCCACAGCGGCATCGGGGCAGGGCTGCGCGGCGGTGGCGGAATCCGACTCAAGTATGGGAACCCGATGGATCTGGACGATGTCGCCACGGACTTTCCCGACCTGACGATCATCCTCGCGCACCCGTCGTTTCCCTGGCAGGACGAGGCCCTGTCGGTGTCACTGCACAAGCCGAACGTGTACATCGACTTGTCCGGTTGGCTGCCCCGGCACTTCCCCCCGCAGCTTGTGCAGTACGCGAACACCCTCCTTGCGGACAAGGTCATGTTCGGCTCGGACTATCCCTTGCTCTCACCAGACCGCTGGCTGGCGGACTTTGCCGAACTCGAGGTTCGCGACGACGTTCGACCACGAATCCTCAAGGGCACCGCCGCTCGGCTGCTCGGGCTCGACGCTTAGAACGGGTAGGGGCAGGCTGCCGTCACCCCGGGTGCCCTGAGCATGTCAGGACCGCACGATACCCCCTTGCGCGACTTGTGGATATACGTATACTGCTACGTATAGCTACCTCGCTCGACAAGGAGTTACGATGTCGTGGTGCCGAACAAGACGATCTATGTCTCTGACGGAGACCTCACCCTTTATCAGCGCGCTCAGGAGCTCGCCGGCGGCAACCTCTCTGCTGCGATCACGTCCGCCCTCCGTCGCTACGTCGACGTCGAGGAAGGCCGGCGCGAGGGGTTCGACGAGATCATCGTCCGGGTCGGGCCCGGCAAGGGTCGAAAGGTCCGGTTCACCGGGGTCCTCCTCGGCGAGTGGATCAACTCGTCGTTCAACCGTGTCGAGTCCTTCCACGTCTACCGTGGCCGGACGGGCAAGTTCGTCCTCCACATCGAGCGCACCCCCGACTACACGATCCTCAACGAGGAGGGCAAGCCGGCCGGGTGGCGCGGCTACCTCGGGCTCGGGAACATCAGCTACGGGAACTCGCCCGGGGAGTCGACCCTCGAGGTCGTCGCGACGCTCGAGGAGCTCCGCGAGCGGATCCCGCCACAGCTCTACGACATGGTCGCCGGCCCAGCGCAGCAGCCAGCCCGTCGAAGACCTCGACATCTGATCCGCGTCGTCGCGTCGCGCACCCCCAGGGAGGTGCGGCATGACGGCCATCGGGTCCCCGGTCGCGATCCACGTCGCCGGGTTGCGCAAGTCCTACGGCAAGCAGGTCGTCCTCGACGGCATCGACCTCGAGGTCGCCGAAGGGACGGTCTTCGCCCTGCTCGGGCCCAACGGCGCCGGCAAGACGACCATGGTCCGGATCCTCTCGACCCTGATCGCCGCCGACGGCGGCGAGGTCCGGATCGCCGGCCATGACATCGTCCGCGAGCCCGACGCGGTCCGGGGCGTCATCGGCGTCACGGGCCAGTTCTCGGCGGTCGACGCGCTGTTCACCGGCGAGGAGAACCTGCGGTTGATGGCCGACCTGCGGCACCTCGACAAGCCGGCGGGCCGCCGACGCGTCGACGAGCTGCTCCAGCGGTTCGATCTCGTCGACGCGGCACGGAAACCCGTCAACACGTACTCGGGCGGCATGAAGCGACGGCTGGACCTCGCCATGACCCTGGTCGGCGATCCACGGATCATCTTCCTCGACGAGCCGACGGCCGGACTCGATCCGCGCAGCCGGCGCGGCATGTGGGAGACGATCCAGGAGCTCGTCGCCGGCGGAGTCACGATCTTCCTGACGACGCAGTACCTCGAGGAGGCGGATCGGCTCGCCCATCGGATCGGCGTCCTCGACCGTGGGGTGCTGGTCGCCGAGGGCACGCCCGACGAGCTGAAGCGGCTCGTGCCGGGCGGCCACATCCAGCTCTCGTTCGCCGATGCCGAGCAGCTCGAGCGGGCGGCGCGGGCGTTCGACGGCGCGTCGCGCGACGACGAGTCGCTCACCCTCCAGGTCCCGAGCGACGGCGGGATCGACGCGCTTCGCGCCCTCCTCGACAAGCTCGACGCGGGTTCGATCGATGTCGGCGAGCTCTCGCTCCTGACCCCGGACCTCGACGACGTGTTCCTGTCGCTCACCGGCCACCCAGACGAACCGAAGGTGACTGTCCCATGACCGCGTATCCGCTCGTCCTTGCCGACTCGGCCACCATGCTCCGGCGCAACCTCCGCCGGATGCGCCGCTACCCGTCGCTGACCTTCTTCATCGCGGGGATCCCGGTCGTGCTCCTGCTGCTGTTCGTGTACGTCTTCGGCGGCACGCTCGGAGCAGGTCTCGGTCTCGTGTCCGGCGGTCGCGACGCCTACATCGCGTACGTCGTCCCGGGGATCCTCCTCATCACCGTCGCGGGCGCCTCCCAGGGCACGGCGATCTCGGTCTCGATGGACATGACCGAAGGGATCATCGCCCGGTTCCGGACGATGGACATCGCCCGCGTGTCCGTCCTGACGGGCCACGTCGTCGGCAGCGTGATCCAGACGATGCTGGCCATCGTCATCGTCATGGTCGTCGCCGTGCTGATCGGGTTCCGCTCCACCACGGGTCCGATCGAGTGGCTCGCGGCGACCGGCCTGCTCGCGCTCGCGGCGTTCGCGATCTCGTGGCTGTCCGTCGCCCTCGGGATGTCGGCGAACAGCGTGGAGACCGCGAGCAACCTCCCGATGTTCCTGGTGTTCCTGCCGTTCCTGAGCAGCGGCTTCGTCCCGACCGAGTCGATGCCGCCGGGGTTGAGCTGGTTCGCCGAGCACCAGCCGTTCACGCCGCTCATCGAGACCGTGCGGGGGCTCCTGCTCGGCACCGCGATCGGCGACAGCGGCGTGGTCGCGGTCGCATGGTGCATCGCGATCTCGGTCGCCGGCTACATCTGGGCGCGACGGCTGTACGACCGCGAACGGGCGTCGTAGGCGTCCGACCCGGGCGGCCGGCGGGTCCGGCCGCCCGGATGCGATGCTGTCGCGGGCGCCACGTGGAGCGTGCGGCAGCGGAAGGTGGGGCATGGGCTACCAGGTGATCGTGACCGACGCGGTGGCCCGTCCGACCCTGGTCGTCACCGCGACCACGACGTGGCATGCGTTCCCGACGCTCTGGAAGGAACTCCTCGACGAGGTGTGGTCGTGCCTCCGCGCGAGCGGGATCGAGCGCGGTTGTCGCAACGTCATGCTGTACCGCGACGACGTGCCGCATGTCGAGGTCGGCGTGGAGCGGGCCGAGCCATGCCCGCTCACCGGACGCGTGGTGCCCTCGAGCCTGCCTGCGGGGCGGGTCGCGATGACCGTCCATCGCGGCTCGTATGCCCGGCTCGGGTCCGCCCATCGGGCCGTGATGGACTGGTGCGCCGAGCAGGGACTCCCTCTCACCGGTGCGCGGTGGGAGGTCTACGGACCGCACTCCGACGATCCCGCCGAGGTCTGGACCGAGGTCTACTGGCTCCTCGCGTGATGCCGCGCTGGCGGCGGCCCCGGGATCAGCGCTAGCGCGAGCTGGAGCGGAGTGACGAAAGACCCAGCCCGATCGCGATCCCGCACACGATCCCGATGACGACGTCGAGGATCATCGGGTGCCCGGCCGCAAGGAGGAGGTGCGACGAGAGGTCCATGCCGGCGACCGTACCGCCGTGCTGTTAACGGGACCAGCGCCCGAAGGTACTTGGATCGTTACGCAGGCCGTCAGCCGACCGGGGTCTTCAGGAGGCTGTACTCCCCGTTGTAGCGGACCTGCAGGAGGTTGTTGAACAGGTTGAGCATGTTGATGTAGCCGATCAGGAACGTGAGCTCGACGAGCTCCGGGTCGGTGAAGTGCTCGTGCAGTTGCTGCGAGAGCGACTCCGGGATCGCGTTCGAGTCGTGCATCGCCGCGCGGGTGTACTCGATCCCGAGACGCTCGCGCGGCGGGAGCCCATCGGTCTGCTCGATGACGATCAACGGGTCCGCGACGATGTCCGCGATGTCGACGAGGTCGCAGTGCGAGTACGTGCAGAACTGGCACTCGTTGGTCTTCGAAGCCGTGATGATCACCAGCTCCTTGACCCGCCGCTCGAGCAGCCCGCCCGGGTAGACGGCGTCGCCGAAGCCCGCGAAGCCGCGCAGGATCTCTGGCCGCAGGCACATCGCCTGGATCATCTCGACCGGCGGTCGCCCGCGCTCCCACAGGCCCCGGCTCTCGTCGAAGGATGGATCGTCCTTCACGGCCTCGAACGCGGACTGGATCTGCTCCGGGGTGACGGTGACGCGCATCGGCGTGGTCTCCTCCTTGGGGACCCGCAGCGTAACCGCTCGGCCGGCGGTCCGGCCACGAGGTCGTGCCGGAGCTGGCCGGCGCCGGATCGGCCTGGCACCCAGCGGTCGGCCCGGCTCAGCCGTCGGCGGCGATCGGCAGTGCCCGGGGGATGAGCTCCGGGATCCGGTCGAGGAGCTCCCACAGGGTGGTCAGGGACGGCGACGCGGGACGCTCGCCGAGCCGCTCGACCGCCACGATCTGCCGCCGGATGGTCGCCGCCCCGGCGAGCCGGATCTCCTTGAGCGAGCCGGCGGCCAGCGCGTCGGCGACCGCCGTCCCGGGGAGCAGCGCGACGCCGAGACCACGCTCGACCATCCGCTTGGCCGCCTCGATGTTGTCGACCTCGGTGACGCCCCGCGGGATGACGCCGGCGACGCGGAACAGCGCATTCGTCACGTCGTAGTAGCTCGACGTGCGGTCGAACAGGATGAGCTGCGCGCGGCTGATCTCCTCGACGTCGACGGTCCCCGCGATGGCGAACGGGTGGTCCGGTCGCGCGACCATGAGGAGCTCGTCCTCGTAGAGCGGGAGGCTGCGGACGCGCGCGTCGCGGAGCTGGCGGACGATCCCGAGGTCGACCTCGCCGCGCGCCACCAGGTCGACGATCTCCTCCGAGTGGCCGGTGCGCACGAGCAGCCGGACGTCGGGGTGTCGCTCCGTGAACCGCACCAGGATCTCCGGCAGCACGTAGGCGCTGACGGCGGGGGCGACCGCGAGCGCGAGCTCGCCGATGACCCCGTGCTCGAGCTGCCGGACGAGTGAACCGCCGCTGCGGATCGCTTCGATCGCACGGTCCGCATGCGGCAGGAAGGCGCGGCCGGCCGGCGTGAGGACCATGCCCGCATGGGTCCGCCGGAAGAGCGAGGCGCCGAGCTCCACCTCGAGTCCCTGGAGGCGGGCGCTGAGTGCCGGCTGGCTGATCGAGAGGGCGTGTGCGGCACGACCCAGGTTCCCCTGCCGAGCGATCTCGACGAACCCTTCGATCTGCCCGAGAAGCATGGAACGACCTCCCCGTCAGTGATCGATGCTGTCGATGATACCCCATCAAACTTTCGATTGGACGGATGGGCCGACGACCCCGTAAGGTCGCTCTCCCAGCCCCGCTACGCAGGTCGCCCGATGGAATACACCCCGGATCCCCGACACCCCGTCCCGACGCCGTTCGCCATGGCGACGCCGGCACATGGGCTCGATACCGGTCGGACAGCGGACGACGAGCGCACCTCCGTCGGGGGCGGCACCTACCCGTACAGCTTCTGGGCCGACTGCGAGTGCCCCGACGACTGCTCGCGGGACCATTCCAACGAGTGACGACCGACCGATGAGCGCGCTTGCCATGCCCACCACCGCGGATCCGTTCGAGATCCAGGTCGACGCCGCTCGCGAGTGGTTCGCCCAGCCCCGGTTCGAGGGGATCGTGCGACTCCACACCGCGCGTGAGGTCGCCGCCCAGCAGGGCACGATCCAGCCCGACTACACGGTCGCCCGGACGGCCGCCGAGGCGTTCCATGCCCGGCTCCGCGAGCTGTTCGCCGAAGGCCGGCAGATCACGACCTTCGGGCCGTACTCCCCGGGCCAGGCGGTCGTCATGAAGCGGCTCGGCATCGAGGCCATCTACCTCGGCGGTTGGGCGACCTCGGCGAAGGGGTCGAAGGCGGAGGATCCCGGGCCCGACCTGGCGAGCTACCCGCTCGGACAGGTCCCCGACGAGGCAGCCGGCCTCGTCCGTGCGCTGCTCGCGGCCGACAAGAACCAGTATTTCGCCCGGTCCCAGATGACCGAGGAGCGACGGCGGACCACCCCCGAGGTCGACTTCCGCCCATTCATCATCGCGGACGCCGACACGGGGCATGGCGGCGATGCGCACGTCCGGAACCTCGTCCGTCGATTCGTCGAGGTCGGCGTGCCCGGCTACCACATCGAGGACCAGAAGCCGGGCGCCAAGAAGTGCGGGCACCAGAGCGGCAAGGTCCTCGTCGCCCAGGACGAGCAGAACAAGCGGCTCAACGCGGCGCGCTTCCAGCTCGACATCATGCGAGTGCCCGGGATCATCGTCGCGCGGACCGACGCCGAGGCGGCGACGTTCCTCGACGACCGCGGCGACGAGCGGGATCAGCCGTTCATCCTCGGGGCGACGAACCTCGGGCTGCCGAGCTACCGGGTGGCCTTCCTCGCGATCCAGAAGGCGCTGTTCGACCTCGGCCTCGATGACATCCGGGGCCACCTCCTGTTCGCGGTGCCCGAGGCCGAGATGCAGCGCGCCACGGCGTGGCTCGTCCAGGTCGGGCTCATGACGGTGATCGAACGGAACGCCGAGGCGATCCGCGCGGCCGAGCCCGGCACCCCGACCGAGCACCTGCTCGACGCGATCGACACCCGCTACGCCGAGACCTGGCAGGCGGAGGCCGGCCTCATGACCTATGGCGAGGCCGTCGCGGACATCCTCGAGGACCGCATCGCCGAGGGCGAGCGGTTCGACATGGCGCTCGAGGCATGGCGTGCCTTCGCGCGTCGCGCGTCCTTCTCGGAGATCCGGGCGAAGGCCGACGAGCTCGGCATCCGGGTCACCTGGGATCCTGAGCTGCCCAAGACCCCGGACGGCTACTTCCAGGTCCAGGGCGGGATCGACTACGCGATCGCCAAGTCGCTGGCTGCGGCGCCGTTCGCCGACCTGTTGTGGATGGAGACCAAGACCGCCGATCTCGAGGACGCGCGACGCTTCGCGGAGGCGATCCATGCCGAGTACCCGGACAAGATGCTCGCGTACAACCTCTCGCCCTCGTTCAACTGGGACACCACCGGCCTGAGCGACGAGGAGATGCGGCGGTTCCCCGAGGACCTCGGCAAGCTCGGGTTCGTGTTCAACTTCATCACGTACGGCGGCCACCAGATCGACGGCCTCGCCGCCGAGGAGTTCACGAGGGCCCTACGCGAGGACGGCATGCTCGCCCTCGCCCGGCTCCAGCGCAAGTTCCGGCTGCTCGAATCGCCGTATCGGACCCCGCAGTCCCTCGTCGGCGGCGACCGGCTCGATGCCGCGCTGATGGCCGCGTCGGGACGGACCGCCGCGACGAAGGCCATGGGCAAGGGCTCGACGCAGCATCAGCACCTCGTCCAGACGGAGGTCCCGACGAGGCTGCTCGAGGGCTGGCTCGCCGCCTGGTCGACCCGCTGGGAGCGGCCGGGGACGATCCGCGTCGAGCTGCGACCCCACACCGCGGGCTCCGATCTGCTCGAGCTCCGCGTCCTCGACGACTCCGAGGAGCCCCTGGCCGACGTGATCTTCGCGAGCATCGTCGACCGGCGGGGTCGGAGCATCCTCTCGATCCGGGACCAGCACACCGAGCCGTCGATCCGCCGGCGCCGGCTGATGACGCTCACGCAGCTCTTCCTGATCCACCGCTACGGGGCCGCGTCCCTCCACTACCTCACCCCGACCGAGGACAACCGGCTCCAGACGCAGCGCATGCACGAGCTGGGCATCTTCACGGTCGTTCGGACCGAGATCGGCCAGATCATCGTCGCGGACGTCGACCCGGCACGGGTCGCCGAACTGGTCCAGCCCGACGGGCAGCGGCTCGCCGAGCTGATCGGGACGCCGGTCCCGCTGGTCGCCTAGCCTCCGGTCGGTCGGGTCAGTCGTGCTCGGCGAGCCAGACGCCGACCTTGGGCCAGAGGTTCTGGCTGGCATTCCGGCCGACGACGATCCCGACGTGGCCGCCCTCGACGAGGATCTCTGACGCGTCGTCGCTGCTGACGCGCTCCGTCGCGATATTCGTCGTCGCCCGGGGCGCGATCTGGTCGCGACTCGCGGCGATGTTGAGCAGCGGGCAGCGGATGTCCGACAGGCGCACCGGGCGGCCATCCATCTCGAGCGTGTCCTGGGACAGCCGGTTCTCCTGGTAGAACTCGACGATCCACTGGCGGAACGCCGCCCCGGCGAATGGCACGCCTTCGTTCACCCAGCGGTACATCGCCTGCCAGGCGGTGACGTCGAACTTGGGATCGGCGAGCTTGTCCCAGAGCTGGCGATACGTCCCCACGTAGCTGGACATCGGGTTGAGCAGCTTCGAACCGACCTCCGGCATCTGTCCCGGCACGATCGGGAACGTGTCGACCAGTTGATCGATCGGGAAGACGTCCCGTCGCGTCATCTGGCCGAACTGCCCGGCGTTCGCGAAGTCGAGCGGGGCCGTCAGCAGGACGAGGTTGCGCGTGATGTCCGGGTTGAGGGCCGCGAAGCAGGCCGCCAACGTGCCGCCGATGCAGTAGCCGAGGACCGTCATCTGCTCCGAACCCGTCGTCCGCTGGATCGCCTTCGCGGCGCGCGGCAGGTAGCGGGTGATGAGCGTCGTGACGTCGAGCGCCCGATCCTCGTCGCCCGGCGTACCCCAGTCGATGAGGAAGACGTCGAAGCCTTCGCCGAGCAGGAACTCGACGAAGCTCGCTCCCGGACGGAGGTCAAGGATGTAGGCCCGGTTGATGAGCGGTAGGACCAGGAAGATCGGCGTCTTGTGGGTCGCCGGCTCGGAGCGGATGTAGCGGTACAGGCGAGCCTTGTTCTTGCGCCAGATGAGCTCCTTCGGGGTCAGACCGACGGGTGCGTCCGGCGACGTGAGCAGGGCTCGCGCCATCTCCAGCGCTCGTTCGTTCGATGACCACATGGTCTCGGCGTTCGGCCATTCCGGCCACGGCGAGGTCGTCATCGGATGCCCCTTGCGCTGGTGCCCTTGGCGGGCTTGGCACGAGTCGTGGTCTTGGCCGGGGCGCGTTTCTTGGCGGGAGCGGCGGGCTTGGCCGTCGTGGTGCGGGCGACCGGCGCGGCGGGCACGGCGGCTCCGACGGACGCAGCCGGAGCGACGGAGCCAGCGGGTCCTGCGGGCCCGGCGGGACCCACGGCACCAGCGACACCGGGGGCACCGGCCGGACCGACGGGACCAGCAGGCACCGGCGGGACCCCGGCGCCAACGACACCGGCCGGACCGACGGGGCCAGCGGCACCGGCAGGACCCGCGGGACCGATGGCACCGGCAGGACCGACCGCACCGACCGGACCGCCCGGACCGATCGGGCCAGCCTCACCCGTCGGGCCCGGGGGACCGGCGGGGACGGCGCGGATGGCCTGTTCGATGGCGTCGAGGCGGTCGAGGACCTGGTCGACCTTCTCCTCGACCCCGATCACGATCTCGCCGAGCCCGGCGATGTCCTCGCGGGTCGGCACGTTGATCGATTCGAGGAAGGTGCGCATGCTGGTGCGGACGGCCTTCTGTGCGGCGAGCATGGTCTCGAGCATCTTCCCGCTCGATTCGCCGAACTCCGGACTGTTCATCGCCTGGTCGAGGGCCGTGCTCCAGGCGCGCTCGTTGGCGTCGTACATCTCGCGCCAGACCTCGTATGGATCGGTCGAGGTGCCCGCTGCTCCGGTCTTCGTCATTGCCGTGTCTCCTTTTCACCAGTCGGCTCGTCGGGCTGGCGGCGCCTCGCGCCGGGGCCAGCGTCATACAGGCCGAAGAACCGGTCGATCGTCTCGCGATAGACATTGAGCATCGCCGCCGAGCTCTCCAGCCAGGCATCGCCGGCATCGGTGATCGTGTACATGCGGCGGGCCGGGCCGGTCGGACCGGGTTCCCAGACCGACTCGAGGAAGCCGTCCTTCTCCATCTGCCGGAGGGTGCGGTACAGGGTGCTCATCGTGATCCCGAACAGGCCGAAGCCACGCAGGAGGTCCTCGATCGCGTAGCCGTGAGCCCGCTGGAGCGAGACCGCGAGAAGGACGAACGGCGATAGGAAGTCGCGCGGTGGCCAGCCGGGAAACGCCTCGCGCTCATCGGCCGCCTCGGCCGCCTCGGCCGTCTCGGCCGGCTCGGCCGGCTCGGCGGGGCCGGGGCCGTCAGCAGCGGCGTGGCCGTCGGCAGCGGGGGCCTGCCCATCGACGTCGAGGGGCTCCGGCGCAGGACTCGCAGCCGCGCCAGGTGGCCGGACGGCGCGGGCACGGCGCGGCCGATCGGGAGCGGCGCTGGCATCGGTGGTCGTTCGGCGGTCAGGCATGGCGCGTCTTTCGAGGTCCTCTTCTCCGCCCTTGCCGGCGGCACTTGACAATCCTACCACACTAAGTGCAATATGCACATAGAGTTGTCGCGCAAATAGAGGCAGCTGGATAGTAGCCGAAGGAGGACGACGATGTCCACCACGACGAGCGAGATTCCCGAGTCGGCAGCCGCTGCCGTCAAGGAAGCAAGTCGCATCGCGACGCAGGCCGCACGCAATGGCACCGAGACCGCGAGGGCCTCGTTCGAGGCGGCGCGATCTTATGTGAACGACAGCGCCGCGCTCAGCCGCGACCTGCTCGGCACCTGGTCGGTCCAGAGCGAGGCGACCATCAAGACCGCCTTCGAAGCGCAGAACGCCGCCATGGAAGCGGGCCTGCGCCTGTTCGACATGGGCGTGAAGGGCAACCGGCAGGCGGTCGAGCAGTTCTCGACGCTGGTCAAGCGCACGCAGCAGGCGACCCTCGAGAGCTGGCAGACCGCCGTCAAGGCAGCCACGTCGGCGACCGAAGCCATCACCCGCTGAACAAGCGGCCGATACCACGGGGTCGACCGGCGATCGCCGGCCGGCCCCGTCTGTCCGGCCGAGTCAAGGAGGTCCAGCGATGGCTGAGATGACCGGCAGGTCCTGCCTCGTCACCGGCGGATCGCGCGGCATCGGCCGGGCGATCGCTCTCGAACTCGGACGACACGGCGCCTCCGTGGCCGTCGCCTATCTCCCCGGGGAGGCAGCGCACGACAACAAGGCGGATGCCGAAGCGGTGGCCGCCGAGATCGTCGCGTCCGGCGGCCAGGCGTTCATCTTCGGCCTCGACCTTCTCGATGCGCCGGCCATCGGACCGGCCGTCGACAGCGTCGCCGAGCATTTCGGCAAGATCGATGTCCTGGTCAACAACGCCGGCATCACCCGCGACCGCTCGATGGCCAAGATGACGTTCGAGGAGTGGGATGCCGTCATCCAGACGAACCTCACGAGCATGTTCCACATGACCTCGCGTGTCCTCCCGCACATGGTCCAGGCCGGATACGGCCGGATCGTCAGCATCAGCTCCGTGGTCGGCCTCCACGGCAACTTCGGCCAGGCCAACTACGCGGCCGCGAAGGCGGGCGTCGTCGGCTTCACGAAGTCGGTCGCGCTCGAGGTCGCCCGCAAGGGCGTGACGGTCAATGCGATCGCGCCCGGGTTCATCGAGACCGAGATGATCGCGGCCATGCCCGAGGATGTCCGGTCCGCGATCCTGGCGAAGGTCCCGATGGGCCGCTTCGGGCAGCCGGAGGAGATCGCCCAGCTCGTCGCCTACCTCGTCACCAACGGCAACTACATCACCGGTCAGGTCATCGAGATCAACGGCGGGCTGTACACGTAACGCCGGCCGACCGGCGAGCCCACCCGCCCCGACCGGGGACCTGTCGCACGCAAGATCCGGAGAACCATCATGGATGACACGACCCCAACTGGCCGCAATGGCGGCGTCTATCTCGTCAGCGCGGCACGGACGCCGATCGGCAAGTTCGGTGGCGCGCTGGCCGGCGTTCCGGCGGTCGAGCTCGGCGGCGTCGCGATCCGGGCGGCGGTCGAGCGGAGCGGCCTGCCGGCCGAGACCCCGGTCGACGAGGTCCTCATGGGCCAGGTGATCCAGGCCGGCGCCGGCCAGGCACCCGCGCGCCAGGCGGCGATCCTCGGTGGACTGCCGGTGACCACGAGCGCGACGACGATCAACAAGGTCTGCGGCTCGGGGCTGAAGGCGATCATGCTCGGTGCCGCCGAGATCCGTGCCGGCGACGCCGACGTCGTCGTTGCCGGTGGGATGGAGAGCATGAACGGCGCGCCGTACCTCCTGCCGCGTGCCCGCTTCGGCTATCGCCTCGGCGACGGAGCCGTCGTCGACGCGACCGTGCACGACGCGCTGTGGTGCGCGGTCGAGGACTGCCATGTCGGCACGCACGCGGAACGCGTCGCCATCGCGCGGCAGATCAGTCGCGAGGACCAGGACGCGTTCGCGCTGCGCAGCCACATGAACGCGATCGCGGCCATGGACGCGGGCCGGTTCGACGCCGAGATCGCCCCGGTCACGGTTCGCGACGCCAAGGGACGCGAGACCATCGTCTCGCTCGACGAGGGCCCACGGCGGGACACGACGATCGAGGCGCTCGCACGACTGAAGCCTGCCTTCGACCTGCCGGACGGCGATGATCGCGGCGACGCGACGAGCGCGACCGCCACGGCCGGCAACGTGCCCGGCATCACGGACGGCGGCGCGGCGACGGTCGTCGTCAGCGAGCGGACCGTCGAGCGGTACGGCCTCAAGCCCCTGGCCAGGATCATCGGGTACGCCCAGGCCGATATCGAGGCCAAGTGGCTCTTCCTCGCCCCGATCCACGGCGTCCGCCGGCTGCTCGATCGGATCGAGATGCCGATCGAGGCGTTCGATCTCATCGAGATCAACGAGGCGTTCGCGGCGCAGGTCCTCGCCGACGGCCGGGAGCTCGGCTTCGACTGGGACAAGGTCAACGTGAACGGCGGCGCGATCGCGCTCGGCCACCCGGTCGGCGCATCGGGCGCCAGGGTCGTAGCGACGCTCCTCCACGAGCTCGCCCGACGCGATGGCCGCTATGGCCTCGCGACCCTCTGCCTCGGCGGCGGCGGGTCCGTGGCGATGGCCTTCGAGCGGGTCTGACCGTCCATCACGCGCGCATCGCGGCGAGCCATCACCGGCCCGCCGCGGCGAGCCGCGCGGTCACCGGCGGTCGTGGCCCTCGGCGGGGTCGTCGGACCGCCGTCTCGGCACTGGTTCGGCCTTGGGCCGGATAAAGTTGGCGAGGCCGAAGCGGTACGCCACGAGATGGGCGTGCGTGACGATCCCGACCAATCGGCCGTCGCGGTCGACGACCGGGATGCCGCTGAGGAACGTCGTGCGAAGCACGAGGTCCGCCTCCTCGAGCGACGCGTCGGCATCGAGGACGACGGGGTCGATCGTCATGATGTCGGCGACGGATGGTCGTTTGCTGTCCATGTCGGTGTCCCCTTCCGATCGAACCACCATCATCGCCGATGAACGCGGGCTGGGACAGAGCCGAACGGCCCCCAGCGGCCACCGGCTGGCGACCCGGTCCTGGCCTGAGCCGGCCACCGGTGCCGGACAAGGGCTCGCAGCACGTCAAGCACACCACGAGTCTCGGCGCGTCGACGAACAGCATCGACGCGACCGTGACCGGCAGGATCGTGACCGACTGAGGCCGCCAGCCGTCGGCTGGCGGCCTTCGTCCCGTCCTCGTTGCAGGCCCGAGTCTTGTGCCTCGCGCCCGCGTCCGTCGTTCACGCCACCGCGAACACCGTGGCCGGGATGCGGACAGTGCTCGTCCGGATCATCCAGATCCCGAGCGCCGCGATGGCCAGGGCGAGCGGGACGGCGAACGGTGGCACGGCCGCCTGGAACCCGACGAGCCCGCCGATGACGAGGGCGATCGAGATCGGCAGCGGGAAGACGCGAGCCCGGATGCTGGCAATGCCGAACAGCGCCCAGCCGACCGCGAAGAGCACATAGCTCGTGAAGCCGCCGATCATCAGCATCCCGCCGGCGAGGTGGAGCGACGCCGGGGCCACGTTGCCAAGCCACGGCACGGCGAAGCCTTCGAACCACAGGTCGCCGGCCAGGAACATCGTGCCGACGAGCGCGGCCAGGAAGCCGATGACGCCGAAGGCACCCGCCTCGTCGGCCTCCCAGCTATAAGCCGCGACGAGGGCGATGAGCAGCCCGCAGAACGCGATGAAGTAGCCGACGGCCGTGACGGGGAAGAGCGGATTCGCCATCGTCGTCTCGATCTGCGTGCGATCCACGATCGGCATCATCACGAGCTGTTGGATCAGGAGCAGCAGGCCGGCCCCGAGAGCGATCGGACCAGCGAACCGGGCGATGGGTGAACGAGACATCGAAGGCCTCCTCGGCTGAGTGTGCCACCGGTCCTCGCCGGCTTCGTCCACCATGCCCGCCGCGCCGGTGCCTGCCATCGGGGCGCCCCCGGCCAGCCCGTCAGGGCAGACCCTGTCAGCCGCGCAGGTGAGCGAGGACGGCCAGCACCCGTCGATGGTCGTCCGGCGCGGGCAGCAGCTCGAGTTTCGAGAAGATGTTCGCGATGTGCGCCTCGACGGTCTTGGGCGCCAGGAACAGCGCGTCGCAGATGGCCTGGTTCGAGCGGCCCTCGGCCATCAAGGCGAGGACCTCGCGCTCGCGCTCCGTCAGGTCGTCGAGCGGCACCTTCGTCCGTCGTCGTCCGACGAGCTGGGCCACGACCTCGGGGTCGATGACCGAGCCGCCCCTGGCGATCCGACGGACGGCGTCCGCGAAGTCGTCGAGGTCGTCGACCCGGTCCTTCAGGAGATACCCGACGCCGCCGGCGCCGTCCGACACCAGCCTGAGCGCGAAGGTCGTCTCGACATACTGGGACAGGACCAGGATCCCGACCGACGTCCCGTGCTCGGCTCGGATCGCCTCGGCCGCGCGGAGGCCCTCGTCGGTGTGCGTGGGCGGCATGCGGATGTCCACGATCGCGACATCTGGTCGGAGTTCGCGCACCGCGGCGAGCAGCTCGGGTGCGTCGGCGGCCTGCCCGACGACCTCGAAGCCTGCATCGGCGAGCAGCCGGGCGATCCCCTCGCGCAGGAGCAGCGAGTCGTCGGCGAGGACGAGGCGGAGGGTCACGCGCCAGCCATGAGGGCGCGAATCGTGGCCCCCGAGAGCTCGTCCTTCGGGATGAACCCGAGGACACGGCTGCTGTCGAGCCGCGGGCCATAGGCGGCCGCCTCTCGACTCGAGGTCAGGACCACGAGGGGCGGAGGGCCGTCGATCGCCAGTTCCCGGGCCACCTCGAACCCCTCGACGTCGGGGAGGCCGATGTCGAGCAGCACGAGGTCCGGTCGGAGCGCGCGCGCCGCGGCGAGACCGGAGGACCCGTCCTCGGACTCGCCGACGACATCGAACCCGTCGGCCTCGAGCAGCGCGCGCGCCTGGACGCGGAAGCCGGCATTGTCGTCGACGATCAGGATGGTCTCCATCGGCGCCATCGTGGCACGGCACGACCGCAGCGCCTACAGGGTTAGCCCCGTATGTGCGCCGATGCCCGTGTGTCAGAGTCACGCGATGAGCGGACGCTCCATCCGTCTGACGATCGGCGTGCTGGGCACGCTCGCGGCCCTGGCCGGCGAGGCCTTCGCCGTGAGCATCGGGGAGCCGGCCAGCGCGGGCCTGCTCCATCTCGCCATCGGGCTGACCTATCTCTACGGCGGACTCGCGATCTGGGACCACGAGCCGGCGAACCGGACCGGCCGTTTGATGACCCTCGTGGGGCTGACCTGGTTCATCGGAACACTGATCGGGTCAACGATCCCGCTCGTCAACGAGCTGGCTCTCGCGCTCGAGGACACGTTCGATATCGTCCTTCTCGCGCTCGTCCTCGCGTACCCAAGCGGGCGCCTCGAGACCCGGGTCGATCGCGCGGCCGTGGCCATCCTGGCCGTCGGCGTCACAGGGCTCAACATCCTGTACTCGACCAGCCTGACCCTCATCGCCGACAAGTCCAGCGGTCTGTACGGGGGCCTGGCCCTCGCGATCATGACCAGCGTCGTCGTGCTCCGGCGATGGCTCATCGCTCCAGCTCGCGCCCGCCGTGACCTGTTGCCAGTCCTCGTCGCCGGAGCGGTCTTCCTCGCGACACTCATCATCAACATCGTCCGACGGATCGCCGACGTCCCCGAGGACGTCGGTGCCATCCTCGTCGCCGCCAAGGATCTCGCCCCGGCCGCCATCCCGGTCGCTCTGCTGATCGGCTTCTATCGCCAGAGCGAGCGTCGTCTCCAGGCGATGGTCGATGTGATCCCGGACCGGATGTTCCGATTCGCGCGCGATGGCCACTACATCGACGAGCGAGCCGGCGATGCCGCCAACGGAGCCGCCGAAACCGACGCCCTCATCGGTCGGCAACTCCACGACCTGATGTTCGCGGAGGGATCCGACGCGGCCCTCGCGGCCAGCCGGGCCCTCGACAGCGGTGAGCTCCAGGCTTATGACTTTTCGCTCGACCTTCCGAGCGGCACGCGCGATTTCGAGGCGCGGATCGCGCCCAGCGGGGCGGACGAGGTCACCGCGATCGTACGCGACTTCACCGACCAGCGAACCGCGGAGGCGGAGTTGCGCCGCTCGCGAGCGAGGATCGTGGAAGCTACCGATGCAGAGCGACGACGGCTTGAGCGCGACCTGCACGATGGCGCCCAACAGCGGCTCGTCTCGCTCTCGCTCGCCCTCCGGCTTCTCCGGTCGCGGCTTCGCGCCGCGGACGAGCCGAACGACGAGGCGATCGCCGCGGCCGATGCGGCCGCGGCCGAGCTCAAGATCGCCATCCAGGAGCTTCGTGAGCTCGCCCGTGGCATCCATCCAGCGATCCTGACCGAGGCCGGTCTCGGTGCGGCGATGACCGCACTGGCTGAGCGCTCGTCGGTGCCTGCGGAGGTGAGCTCGCTCCCGGATCGGAGATTGTCGCCCGCCGTCGAGGCGACCGCGTACTTCGTGGTCTCCGAGGCGCTCGCGAATGTGGCCAAGTACGCCGGCGCAACGCGGGCCAGCATCGGCGCCGAATGTCGTGGATCGATCCTTCGCGTGGAGGTCGGCGACGACGGCATCGGTGGCGCCGACCGTTCACGAGGATCCGGGATCCGCGGCCTCCAGGACCGCGTTGCCGCGCTCGGCGGTCGGCTGACGATCGACAGCCCCGCGGGCCAGGGAACCCTCGTCGTCGCAGAGATCCCGATCACCTGACCGCCGAGTCCGTCTCGGCGTCGTCCGGCTGGGCCGCTCCGGGTTAGCCCTCAGGCCGGATCCGGGCGTTCACTGAGCGAGAAGTCGGGCCCTCCCCGATGGTGCGTGACGGCACGGGGACCACGCTGCGGTCATCCAGCGACTGCTGGATGCGAGGCAGAGGGGGCCACGAGCCATGAATGGATCGGACGAGACCACCGCACAGAGCCAGCCCGTCGCGCGCTCGTGCCGCACAGATGGCTGTTCGTGCCAGGACAGCCGCATCGTCTCGCACCGCCGAGCCGCGTTCTTCGCGGCTGTCGCCCAGGCGAATGGCCAGACCGCCATGCGCCACATCGTTCCCGAGCCCGGCTGGCGACTCCCGGCCGGATCGACGGCCGATTGACCCGCCCCGGGGCAAAGGGACAGGGCTGACCCTGAACCTGTTGTCGGGGCGGCCCGGATGGCGAGGCGGGAGTTGGATCGCAGGCTTGGCCGGAAGGCAATCACCCATTGGAAAGGAGAGCCACGCATGACGAACGCGATCTCGATGGTCGGCCTGACGAAGCACTACAAGGGCGTCCAGGCCCTGACCGATCTGACCCTTGATGTGCCGAGCGGCACCGTCTTCGGCTTCCTCGGCCCGAACGGGGCGGGCAAGACGACCGCGTTGAAGGTCCTCGCAGGACTCGCCCGCAGCACGGGTGGCAGCGCGACCATCAACGGCGTCCCGGTCTCCGCGGCCGGGGAGCATCGGCGCCAGCTCGGCTACCTCGCCCAGGACCCCAGGTTTTACGGATGGATGACGGGCCGCGAAACGCTCCGGTACGTCGCCCGCTTCCGGGGCGCAGACGCCGACCGCGAGGGCTGGATCACCAACCTTCTGGACCGTGTCGGCATCGCGGAGGCCGGCGATCGACGGACGTCGACCTACTCGGGTGGCATGCGCCAGCGCCTCGGCATCGCCCAGGCCCTCGTCGGGCGGCCTGCCGTCCTGCTGCTGGACGAGCCAGTCTCGGCGCTCGATCCGATCGGACGCAAGGACGTCCTCGACCTTATGCGCGAGCTGAAGGGCGAGACGACGGTCTTCTACTCCACGCACATCCTCGACGACGTCCAGCGGGTCAGCGACCATGTCGCGATCCTCGACCACGGACGCCTCGTCAAGGCCGCCCCGACCCAGGCCCTCCTGGGTTCGTTCACGCGCAATATGCTCCGCGTCGTCCTCGGCGGGGCTGCCCCGGCGACCGACGCCGGGCTCAAGGAGCTCGCGAGCGTCGCCCTGGTCACGGTCGTGAAGCGCACCGCCGACGAGACGACCTACGACGTCACCGCGTCCGACGGAACCTTGGCCGACGTCCAGCGCCTGATCACGCGTTTCGCGGTCGATTCGGGCCTGACCCTCATCAGCAACTCGGAGGAGACGCTCGATCTCGAGACCGTCTTCCTGCGACTCATCGACCAGAAGGAGGTAGCGGCATGACCGCCCAGTCCGCGGCCCTCGGGCCGACCGCCAAGGGCCAGGCCCGTAGCGGCATGTTTCTCGGCTTCGGGACCGCGTTCCGCAAGGAAGTCACCGAGTGGTTCAAAGGCCCGAAGACCCTCATCGTCGCCGGGATCTCCGTCGCCGGCGCGATCTTCACGACGCTGATCCCGTTCATCACCAAGGCCACGAGCCAAGCGGCGGCAACCGGAGTGGAGCGGAGCCCGCTCAACCTGACGATGGATCCGACCGCCAATGTCCTGCTCGGCTGGACCGGGATGACCGTCCCACTCATCGCCATCGTCGCAACGATGGCCCTCGTGTCGAGCGAGCGAGACCGGGGAACGCTCGGTTGGAGCCTGACCAATCCGGTCTCGCCGACCAGCATCATCTCGGCCAAGTTCCTCGCCGCATTCTTCGTCTTCAGTGGCGCCGCGGTGGTCCTGCCGCTGGTCGTATCGTCCGTGCTCGCGACGGTCGTGTACGGCGGCCTGCCGAACCTCGCGACGATCGCCACGTTTGGTCTGCTGTTCCTGACCCTGCCGGCGTTCTACATCGCGCTGACAGTCGGTCTGGGCGCGGCGGTCAAGTCGACCGCCGGTGTGGCCGGCATCGCCTTCGCGGTCATGCTCGTGCCGCAGATCCTCGGAGGTCTGCTTCCCATCGTCGCCGAGGTCTCGCCGACCTCGATCGGCGTCTGGGCGATGGCAACGGCGAAGGGCGAGCCGGCGTCGGTCATCACCCTCGTCGGCTGGCTCGTCTCGATGACGGCCATCGTGGTCGGGGCGAAACTGGTCTTCGATCGCCAGGAGTTCTAGCTTCGACGTCGACCAGTTCGGACCGGACGGGTGCCTTGGTGCCCGTCCGGTCCTTCGATGCTTCGAGCCTCGACCGGCTCCGGGCTGACCCTGCCCGGCGTCGAGGGCCATCCCCGCCGTGTTCCCGACGACGCGGACCCGTGCTGCATCATCGTTGGACATCCCGACATCCCCGGAGGCCCGAACCATGACGGACGATCTGGCGGCCACGCCCACCACCCTCGCGTCCTCCGGTGCGTCCGGTGCCGATGCTCGATCGTTTCCCGATCAGCTGCCCATCCCCAAGCTGCTCGCCCTGTTCCTCGTGCCCGGGGCGCTGATGACCGTCGCCTTCGTCGTCCTCGCGCCGGTCGTCCAGGGCATCGGCCTGCCGCCGATCGTGGCGCTCCTCGTGGCCATCGTCGGCGTCCTGGTGCCGATCGAGCTCGGCATCGTGCTGCGGGCCGGCCGTGGCACGGGCTCGGCGCTCGGCGGCGTGCCCTTCCGCCGGCCGATGCCGCTACGGACCTGGCTCTGGCTCGTGCCGACGCTGGTCGTCGCGGCCTTCGTCGGGTTCGGCGTCCATCAGGTCATCGAGCCCCAGCTGATCGACACCCTGTTCGGCTGGCTGCCGGACTGGTTCGTGACCCCGATCGCGCTCGACCAGGTCGGCGACTACTCCAGTGCTGTGTGGACAATGACCTTGGTCGCGTTCTTTGCGATCAACGGGTTCGTGGGTCCGATCGTCGAGGAGCTCTACTTCCGCGGCTACCTGCTGCCGCGGATGGAGTACATGGGCCGGTGGGCCCCGTTGGTCAACGTCACCCTCTTCTCGCTCTACCACTTCTGGTCGCCGTGGCAGATCGTTGCCCGGATCCTCGGCTTCGGTCCGACGGTCTACGCCGTCAGCTGGAAGCGGAACGTCTACCTCGGGATGGTCGTCCACTGCAGCCTGAACTCGATCGCGGTCGTTCTGGTCGCGACGCTGGTCTTCGGGCGCCTGTAGGGTCCTCGCCGAGCGCTAGGGCAGGTCGCCGGGCGTCGCGGCGCCAGTCAGGCTCGCACGCAACAACTCCGAGCCGTCGTCGCTGCTGATCCGGCAGGACCACCCACCCGCGGCCGGCCAGACCGTGGACTCGAGTATCGCGCCAGGCGCCGCCGGCATGGCGTATTCGAGCCGGACCGTCCGCGGAATCGCCCGTGTCGCCTCGGTGTCACCGGCGCCGATCACCGCCTCGTCGAGCCAATCGGCGTAGACGGCGTTGTTGACGTGATCCATCGGGTCGAGCTCCTGCGGCCGAACGGCGAACCGGATCCGGTGCGCGTCGTCGGGCGCGGCGGGGAGCGGCACCCGTCCGAGCGACAGCGGGACGGCCGGCACCTGGAAGAGCTCCTCGAAGATCGACGGGATCCGCGTCGGCGCGCCGCGCTCGTCGAGGAGGACCCAGTCGATGTGGATCCATGCGGCGAGGTTGCCGTCCGGCATCGCGGAACTCGGAGCGGCGACGCGACCAGACGCGCCGGAATCCGACGACCTGCGTCGTGCCGGTCAGCGTCGTCCCGACCCCGATCGGTGCCAAGAGCTCGAGCTCCGCGGCACGGACGAGCCAGGTGAGCCGGTGTTCGGCGTACCACGCGCGACCGAACCCGGCCGCGGCCGAGTGCAGCCAGGCGAGGTCCTGCGCGAACCGGAGCACCGCCGACGACCGGAGGCGACCGTCCGGACCGGCCTCGTCGAAGCGGACGCGATACGGCGCGCTGTACGCCTCGTCGACCTCGAGGCTCATGGTGGGGCGCCCAGGTCATCGAGGCGCTCGAGGCCGATGAGCCGCGTCCCGGCCACGGGCGCCGTCTGGCGCTCGAGGCGCACGCGGCACGATCGCTCGGCGTCGAACACGACCAGCGCGACCGAGAGCGGCTCCTCCTCGTCGACGGCGTGCGATCGCGCGTCGTCGAGCTGGTACAGGACGTCGGCGTTGATGCCGCGCGCACCCCACTTGCAGTCGTACGCCTCGGCGGCGCCGGAGCGCTCGACGGTCACGTCATACGGGTGGATCTCGGCGGTCACCCCGTCGAAGAGGATCCGCCGCTCTCGCCGGACCGTGCCCGGGTCCACCCTGCGGGCGAGCAGCCGCGCGGTCAGCTCCTCGACGATGGCGCCGCGGAGCTGGCTGCGGACCTGCTCGCCGCGGTCGGCGACCTCCAGTGACACCGCGAGGATCGACTCGGCCCGCTCCCTGGCCTCGGGCTCGGCGCCGCCCGCGCGGAAGAGCGACGGCATCATCGACCGCCAGACGTCCGGGTCGAGGGACTCGCCGTTCATGACGGCGCGCGCCAGGACGCGCTCGGGCAGCGTCGCCTCGGCGAGCAGCGTCGCCGCGCGGGCGACGAGCGGGTCGGCCTGCACGCCGGCGTAGACGACGGCGCGCGCGTCACGGGCGGCGTCCTGGAACCTCACAGCGGGTCGCCGAGCGCGATCAGCACGAGCTGCGGGAACGTCGAGAGCCAGTCGATCGCCCGGTGCGGATCCTCGATGCGGCCGATCTCGGCGATCGCGCCCTCGATGGCGGTCACGACATCCGGCCCGACCACCGCGTCGCGACGATCGTCGGCGACCTCGGTCAGGCGGGCCCGCCATGCGGCCTCGAGGTCGGTGACGTAGGTCCATTCATCCTCGACCTCCTCGCCGAGGAGCTCCAGGGTCGCGTAGGCGTCGAGGACGCGCGCGATGAGGTCGGTGGTCGTCTCGGCGGGCATCCGCCACAGCCTACGACCTCGGACCGGTTCAGGAGGCGGCGGCGCTCTTCGAGCGGATGCCGTGCGTCAACGGTTCGTTCGCCGCCATGACGGGCTCGCCCGATCCCGGCCGCGTCGCACCGCGGAGGAGCGCCATCAGCTCCTTGCGTGCCCGCTCGTCCCACGCTCGCGAGTAGATCTTCGTGGCGCTCGCGCGCACGCGGGCGGCCTGCGTCCGCGCACCGTCCGACTCGAGGTCCGCGACCCGGTCGAGGATGGCGCGATACAGCGCAGGCAACTCTTCAGCAGGCGAGTTCGGCTCCATCATGTCCAACCATGCCGGACCGAAGGTCCCATCGGGAATAGCCCACCGGTCCGGTGCGCGCGCGGCGATGGTGGGGCCCATCTCAGTCGCCGCGGTGGCCACCGCTCCTCACGGCGAACGGTCCGAGCCCGCCGACCGGCGTCATCCAGACGACATCGACCCGGTCGATCGAGGCGGCCGGTGGACCGGCCCGGAGCCGCTCGAGGTACTCCTCGAGGAGGTGACGCGGCCCCTCCGCGACGCAATGGACGGTGCCGTCCATCTCGTTCGCGACCCAGCCCGCAAGGTCGAGATCCATCGCCTCGCGCCAGGCGAAATAGCGGAAGCCGACACCCTGGACCCGCCCGCGCACGACCGCGTCGACCCGAGCCGCCGCCCTGGGATCCTCCGGCCGGCCGGCCGGACCGTCGTCCGCCATCAGGCCGCGTGGCGCCGGCGCGGCCAGGACAGGACGATGCTGTCCAGCACGAGCTCCGGGTTGACGTTCGCGGCGATGAGCATGCCGGCCCGCTCCAGGACGCGCAGCGCCTCGGCGGCGCTCCCGGGCGGGATGGCGATGGCCGACGCGACGAGCTCGTCGTGGAGACCCGGGTCGTGGATGGAGCGCCCGCCGCCGGCCTGCGTGATCGCGAGGTCGCGTGCCACCTCCGTCCAGATCGTGATGAGCGTCTCGGCCGCGTGTCGCCGGAGGGGCGCCGCCACGGCCCTCGGCGACGCGCTCTCCTCGACCGGGTCCACGCCGGCGTCACCGGCCGCCGCTCCCTCGCCGGTCGGGACGTCGCCGCCGTTGCCCTCGACCGGCGCCGGGGCCGTCGATCTGGTCCGGCGTCGACCCCGGGCGGGGGTCGCGCCGTTCGGCTCCGCGGCTCCGGTCTGCCGTGCGGCCGCGTCGTCGAGCGCCGCGTCGTGGGCGAGGGCGCGCGGCAGCGCCTCGCGGATCGCGGCGAGGCGAGCCGCGGGACCGGCGTCGAGGAGATCGAGGGCGACGCGCGCGAGCTCGTCGCGCGCGAGCAGCGCGTCGGGCGCCTGCGCGTAGGCCAGCGCGAGCCCCGGGCGACCCCCGGAGAGCCGTGCGAGTCGGGCGGCGAGTGGCGGGTCGGCCACGCCTCGCTCCCCGAGGATCGCCTCGACGTCACGCGGTCCGACCGGCCCGAGGCGGATGCGCGCGCAGCGCGACCGGACCGTCGGCAGGAGGCGAGCCTCCTCGTCGGCGCAGAGGATGATCGTGACGCCGGCCGGCGGCTCCTCGAGGGTCTTGAGCAGGGCACCCTGTGCTGGCTCGTTCATGCGGTGGGCGGCCTCGATGATGGCCACCCTCGCGCCGCCCTCGAGGGGCAGCAGGGCGAGCTCGGCGACGAGGTCGCGGACGCCGCGGACCGGCGGGTCGTCGGTGCCGATCGTGACCTGGCCGCCCGGCCCTTCCGGTCCGAGCAGGTGCAGGTCCGGGTGGTCGCCGTGCTCGACCAGCCGGCAGCCGCGGCACACCCGGCATGGACGCGCGGCAGGGTCGGCCGACGTGCACAGCAGGCCCGCCGCAAGGTCCAGCGCAAGCGTCGTCTTGCCGACCCCGCCCGGCCCGCTGAGCAGCACGGCGTGCACGGACCCACCCCGGATGATGGCGCCGGCGGCGGCCAGCGCCGGGCCGTGCCCGCGGGTCCGAGCGCCCTGCATCGCGGGGTCAGGCAGAGGCGGGCTTGCGCGTCCGCGGCTTCGCGGCAGGCTTCTCGGGAGCGGCCTCCGCCGCGCCCTCGACGTCGCCGGTGGTGGCCGCCTTGCGTGTCGTCCGCGACTTCGCGGCCGGCTTCTCGGCACCGGCCGCGGTCGTCGCCGCGGGCTTGCGCGTCGCCCGAGGCTTGGCGGCCGGCTTGTCGGCCGTCGCGCTCGCGGCTCCGTCGTCCGACGGCGTCGCGGTCTTGCGCGTCGTCCGACGCTTCGGCGTCTCCGCGCGCGACCTCGGGGGCCGATTCCACGGCGGCGACCGGCGGGGTCGGGGCGGCGCTCGGGGCGACCGTCTTCTGGGCGAGCTGCGCGCGCAGCTGTGCCTCGAGCTCCGGCGGCACCTCGCTCCACTCACCCGGGGTCCGCGCGCGGTGCCGGCGCGGCGGATGCCGGTCGCGGACCGCGGTCGTACGAGCGGTCCTCGCGCGGGCGGTTCGTCCGGCCGCTCACGTCGGGGTAGCGGTTGATGCCGCCACCACCGCCGCCGCCACCGCGACCGTATCGCTCGCGCGACACGGCGGACTGGTAGGCGGCGCGACCACCGCGCGGCCCGCCTCGACCGCCACCGCCACCGCCGGCGCCACTGCGCTGCGCGCTGCCGCGGCGCTGCTCGGCGATGAGGTACTCGGGGATCTCGGGCTCGTCGAAGTCCTCGTCGTCGACGATCGGCGCGAAGGTCTCGGACGACCTCGGGGTCGGTGTCCCCAGCTGGGAGTCCCAGACCGAGCCGAACGGCGTCGGTCGCGGGCTCTTGGGCGCGGCGGCAACCACGTCGAGCTCCGCTTCGTCCTCGTCCTCCTCGAGATCGATCGGGCCCTCGCCGTCCGAGGCGGCGACCACGCCGCTCCCATCCGGTCAACGGGGCGCCTTCCAGCTCGCCGTCACGACCGCGACCGCGACCGCGACCGCGACCGCCTCGACGACGGCGACGGCGCGGTGCGTCGTCGCCCTCCAGGATCGGTCCATCGGTGCGGATCGGCGCCTCGGCGTCATCGCCCACGGCGACGACATCGTCCAGCGTGAACACCTCGGCGCTCGCGAGGTCCGCCTCGGACAGCGATCCGGCGCGCGACAGGCGCTCGCCGGGCAGGGCCACGACGGCAGCGGCCGCCGGGGCGACCGCACCGGCCACGGCGACCGGGCGTCCACGCCCACGGCCGCGACTCGGCGATGCTGCCGCCACGGGCTCCGGCTCGGCGGCCCGCCCGCGACCCCGGCCGCGGCCTCGACCACGGCCGGCGCCGGTCCCCTCGGTCTGCTTGTCGGGGACCTCGGTCATCGACAGGTCCGCATCGTCCTCGGACGACCCGCCGTCCGGAGCGCGACCCCTTCTCGACGCGGGCGAGCTGCGTGATGTCGGTGAACAGGTCCGCCACCTCGATGAGGTCGGAGCTCGTGTTGCCGCGGAAGCTGATGACCTCGCAGCGGACGCCCATCTCCTGGACGGCGCGGATGGCCGGTGCGAAGTCGCCGTCGCCCGGACACGACGATCGCGATGTCGAGGTTCCGGGCCGTCTTCATCATGTCGACGACCAGCTCGATGTCCAGGTTGGCCTTGACCTTGCCGTCGCCGTACTTGCGGATGTCCTTGCTGACCACCTTGTAGCCGTGGCGGCGCAGGAACTCATGGAAGTTGCGCTGGTTCTCGTTGTCGGGGTCCAGCCCCGTGTATGCATAGGCGCGCACGAGATCGCGCCCCGCGGAGGCGGACTTCAGCAGGGTGACGTAGTCGATGTCCACCCCGGCCGCCTTGGCCGCATAGAAGATGTTCGCGACGTCTACGAAGACGGCGACGTTCTTGCTCACACTGACTCCTTGGTCTAGCGGTTCGCCTCGTCGGCGCGATGACGCTGCACGGCGAGGACGATCATCAGGCGCGACGCGCGGCAGCTCCCGCCGCGGTCACGATACGTTCCATTCGCGGTCCGGCCTCGCCAAAGCCCATCGTTCGCAGGCGAGCCAGGGCCGCGGGATCATCGGGCCGGACCGTCTCGACGACGGTGCAGCCCTTGTTGCTGGCCGAGCGGAGGAGCTCTTCGACGAGCGCCTCCGTGATCCGGTCGAGGATCGTGGTCGGGATCGATGACCAGGAGGTCGATCGTCCCGACGTAACCGCCGGAACGCACCGACGGCCGCAGGGCGAGGACTCCCCCGCCGACGACCGTGCGTTGCGCTTCTGCGACCACGATGCTGGCCTGCGGCAGGTAGACGAGTTGTCGCATGAGGTCCGCGGCCGCGAGCGGGCCCTCGTCACGGGCGGTCTGAAAGGTCCCGTCGCTCAAGGCGACGAGCCGATCGATGTCCGTGACACGGGCTGCTCGGACCAGGTACTCCACGCGGAACGTGCAACCTCGCAGGGTTGGGCGACCGTTCACCCCCGACCGGGGCTCGACCGTGAGGTCGTACCGGGCCCGCGCTCCCCTCGTCGGGCGGCGAGCGATGGGCGCTCGCGACGGGCTGACGGGTGCGGCCGACCGGTATTGCAATCGGTTCGCCGGCCGCTATGATACGGCATCGCTTCGGCGGCCACCTGCGCGCCGCCCGGATGCGGATCGGCAGCCACCACCCCGGCACGCACCGACACCCGTCTCGCCCACCCCGAACAGGGAGCGGCAGAGCGGACGGCGAGAGGGCGACGGGGGGACGGCTGCGGTCCGGCCTCGGGTCGGCGGCCGGTGGTTTCGACCGGTGATTTGGAGGAGTACTGGATGAAACTTCACAGGATTGGTGCGCTCGCGGCCGTCAGCATCGCTGGCGTTCGCGGCGTGCAACGGCGGCGGCAGCAGCGCCGCTCCGAGCGCGGCCGCCAGCGGTGGCGGTGGCGTTTCGAGCGCCGCCCCGCAGGGCGACACGAGCAAGGGCAAGGCCACGATCGCCATCGAGCTCCCGCTCCAGGGCAGCGAGAAGGCGGCGTCGGACCCGATCATCAACGGCATCCGGCTCGCGGTGAAGCAGGCCGGCGGCGCAGCCGGCGGCTACGCCATCGAAGTGCCGGACTCGGCCATCTACGACGACGCGCTCAACGGCGCGCACGACCCGCAGACCGGCGCGGCAACATGACCAAGGTCGTGGCCGACGCCGAACGTCGTCGCGGTCATCGGCCCGCTCAACTCGAGCGTCGCCAAGGCGCAGATCCCGATCTCGAACGAGGGCGGCCTGCTGCAGTGCTCGCCGGCCAACACGAACCCGGACCTGACCAAGGGTGACCCGGCGGCGGAGATCCGCCGTCACCAAGCCGAACAACTACATCCGCGTCGTCACCACGGACGATGTCCAGGGTCCGGCGGCGTCGCAGTACATCCACGACACGCTCAAGAAGAACTCGGTCTACATCATCGATGACACCGAGACCTTCGGGAAGGGCGTCGCCGACGCGTTCGAGGCCGACTTCAAGGCCCGCGGCGGCACCGTCGTCAAGCACGACGGCGCGCACAAGACCACGCAGGACTACGTCTCGATCATGACCGCCGCCAAGGCGCTCAACCCCGAGGCGATCTACTTCGGTGGCGTCACGGCAACCGGCGGCGCGCGCATCCTCCTGGCGGCCCAGCAGGCCGGCCTCGGCGATGTCCCGTTCGTCGGTCCCGACGGCATCAACGACGGCTCCGGCGCGACGAAGGACTCGTTCCTGAACCTCGCCGCGGCCGCCGCCAAGAGCTCGTACAGCACGCTGGCCGGCGCGGGCACCTTCGACAAGAAGGACCAGTTCGACGCCGACTACAAGGCCGAGTACGGCATCGACGCCACGGGCTACGCGGGCCAGGGCTATGCCTGCGCCCAGGTCGTCCTCGATGCCATCAATGCGGCCGGCGCGAAGAGCCCGGCTGACATGGCCGCCCTTCGTGAGGCTGTCCGCGTCGCGGGCACCGACACGGCCGCGACCCACGACACGATCGTCGGGCCGATCACGTTCGACGCGAACGGCGACACCAGCCAGAAGATCGTGTCGATCTACTCGTTCGACCAGGCCGGCGCCGATGGCAAGGGCGACTGGAAGTTCGAGACCCAGGTCGACTACGCGCAGTAACCGACCATGATCGAGAGGCCGGGGATCCACCGGGTCCCCGGCCGCTCCATTTCACCGCTTCAGGCCCTGGCATCGTCCCCGAGGTCCGAGACGTGACAGCCATCGCCAGTCCGGTCACCCGACCGAACCTGCTCTCGCGGACCCTGCGGGTCGCGCGGCCTCGCGATCGTCGCGGATCGTGGCGTACCTCGCCATCCTCTGGGTGCTGCTCTACCGTGATCGTCGGGCTCGCCGCTCGACGACGGCGCTTCCCGGTCGGCGCTGCAACAGACGGTCAACGCGCTGTCGATCGGCGCGATCTACGCCCTGATCGCCCTGGGCTACACGATGGTCTACGGGATCATCGAGCTGATCAACTTCGCCCACGGCGACATCTTCATGCTCGGCGCCTTCCTGTCGGTCGTCTTCCTCGGCGGGATCATGGGACAGACCGGCGCGGTGACCGACATGATCCCGCTGATCCTCCTGCTCCTGGGTGCCCTCGCCTTCACGATGCCGATCATCGGCGGGCTGAACGTCCTGATCGAGCGGTCCGTCTACCGGCCGCTGCGCAATGCCCCGCGACTGGCCCCACTGATCACGGCGATCGGCATGTCGTTCATCCTGCAGAACGTCGCCCAGATCCTGGCCGGCACCGGCGACCGGTCCGCCCCGCAGATCTTCCCGCTGAGCTGGCAGATCCCGGTCGGCGGCGCGTCGATCTCGGTCCTGTCGATCTTCATCTTCGTCCTCGCCCTCTCGCTGATGGCCGCCCTCCAGCTCTTCGTCAGCCGGTCCACGGCTGGGACGCGCGATGCGCGCGACCGCCCAGGACCGCGAGGCGTCGGCCCTGATGGGCGTCGACATGAACCAGACGATCTCGCTGACCTTCCTGCTGGGTGGCGCGCTCGCCGCGGCGGCCGGCGTCGTCTGGGGCCTGCGCTTCGGCTACGTCCGGTTCGACCTGGGCTTCAACGCCGGTCTCAAGGCGTTCACCGCGGCGGTCGCTCGGCGGCATCGGCAACATCACCGGCGCCGTGCTGGGCGGCTTCGTCATCGGGTTCATCGAGAACTGCGCGTCGTCGCTCGGCTTCTCGCGCTGGTCCGAGTTCCTCGTCTTCCTGATCCTGACGTTCGTCCTCATCTTCAAGCCGACCGGCATCCTCGGCCAGGCATTCCGGAGACCGGGCATGACCGCCGCATCCGCGACCCAGGCGAAGCCGACCCCGACCACGCCTCGCGCGCGCATCGCCGACTTCGCGGATGCACCACCGCTCCTCGACGATCATCGTCGGCATGGCGATCGCGACGACGCTGCTCGCCCTCCTGCCCCAGGTCCCGCCGCTCAGCTTCCTCCAGGCGCCACAGCCCGTGGTACGACTCGTTCGCCAACGCGGGCGTGTTCGTCCTCCTGGCGATGGGGCTCAACGTCGTGGTCGGCCTGGCCGGGCTGCTGGACCTGGGCTATGCCGCCTTCTTCGCGATCGGCGCGTACACGTACGCCTACTCGCAACTCGCCCTATCTCCCACATGGACCTGCCGTTCCTGCCGATGCTCGTGGTGGGCGCGGCCGTCGCGGCGGTCTTCGGGATCGCGCTCGGCGCCCCGACCCTGCGCCTGCGCGGCGACTACCTCGCGATCATGACCCTCGGGTTCGGCGAGATCGTCCCGATCGTCTTCAAGAACCTGGACCCATGGACCGAGGGCACGAACGGGATCGGCGGGATCTACCGGCCGGAGCCGCTGCCTGGCCTCGGGATCTTCTCCGCCCTGACCCCGTTCTCCTATTTCATCCTGATGGCCGTTCATCATCACGATCGCCATGGCGCTGCTGTACCGGCTCCAGGATTCCCGGGTCGGACGGGCCTGGAACGCCATCCGGGAGGATGAGCTGGCGGCCGCGGCCAACGGCATCAACACCGTCGTCACGAAGCTGCTCGCGTTCGCGCTCGGCGCGACGACCGCCGGCCTGGCCGGCGTCTTCAACGCCTCGAAGCTGACGATCGTCTCGCCGGACCAGTTCTACTTCACCGTCTCGTTCACCGTCCTCGCCATGGTCATCCTCGGCGGCATGGGCAACATCTGGGGCGTGGCGGCCGGCGCGTTCATCGTGTACATGATCCAGGCGGTCTTCCTCAAGCAGCTCAACACGGTCAAGGAGGCGTTCAACTTCCAGCCGTTCGACCTCCCGCTCGTCAATCTCCACATCGACATCGCCAAGATCAACTTCCTCGACTACCAGTTCCTCCTGTACGGCATCGCCCTGGTGCTGATGATGCTGTTCAGACCCGAGGGCCTCTTCCCGAGCCAGCGTCGCCGTCGCGAGCTGCACGTCGCGGACGACTACGCGGCGGACATCGGGGAGGACATCGGCGGGGACCCGGGCATCGAAGGGTCGCTCGGCGAGACGCCGGGCGCCGAGGAGATGTTCGGGGAGTCGTCCGGTGAGGGGGCCCCGCGATGACGGACGCCGCGATCCCCGTGACCGACGTCGCCCCGGCCGCGGTCGAGACGACCGAGCCCGACATCCTCCACGCGCAGAAGGTCACCAAGCGGTTCGGTGGCCTGGTCGCCGTGAACAGCATCGACTTCACGATCCCGCGACAGTCGATCGTCAGCCTCATCGGGCCCAATGGCGCCGGGAAGACGACCTTCTTCAACATCATCGCCGGGATCTACGACCCGACCGCCGGGACCATCGACTTCCACGGCAGCACGATGATCGCCCGGTCGCGCAAGGTCTGGCTCGAACCGCTGATCTGGCTGTTCGTCCCCGGGATCGCCGCGCTCGTCACCATCCTGTTCGCGCTCCTCGGCGCGAGCGAGGGCACGATCATCCTCGGGATCTTCATCAGCGTGATCCTGCTGCTGATCATCCTCGTGACCGGGGTGGCCCGGACGCCGCGGTATGAACGGTTCCTGCGGCGGTTCGGCGTCTTCCACAGCGCCCGCCCGAACGACATGGTCGTGGCGGGTCTCGGCCGCACGTTCCAGAACATCCGCCTCTTCCCCAACATGACCGCGATGGAGAACGTCCTCGTGGGGATGCACACCCGCCTCAAGGCCAGCTGGATCGACGCGTTGTTCTCGTCCCCGCGCGATCGCCATGAGGAGGTGACGTCGCGGATCCGGGGCGAGGAGCTGCTCGAGCTCGTCGGGCTCAAGGGTGAAGGCGATCAGCTCGCGAAGAACCTGCCGTACGGCGATCAGCGGCGCCTCGAGATCGCCCGTGCCCTGGCATCCGAGCCCGTCCTCCTCCTGCTCGACGAACCGACGGCCGGGATGAACCCCAAGGAGACCCAGCAGCTGACCGAACTCATCGGGCGGCTCCGGCGCGACCTGTCGCTGACGGTGCTCCTCATCGAGCACGACATGCGGGTCGTCATGGGCATCAGCGATCGCGTCACCGTCCTCGACCACGGCGAGAAGATCGCCGAGGGCACGCCGGCCGAGGTCCGCCGCGACCCCAGGGTCATCGAGGCCTACCTGGGAGCGCCGGCCGAATGACCGCCACCGCGACGCAGAGCCAGCCCGGGACCAATGTCGGCGATTCCACGATGCTCGTGCTCGAGGACGTCAACACCTACTACGGCAACATCCACGCGCTCCAGGGGATCTCCCTGACCGTCGGTCGTGGCGAGATCGTCACGCTGATCGGGGCGAACGGTGCCGGCAAGACCACGACGCTCAAGACGATCAGCGGCCTGCTCCACCCGCGGCGCGGGCAAGGTCGATCTTCGAGGGCAAGGACATCTCCCGGGTCGCCGCACACCGCCTCGTGCACGAGGGCATCGGGCACGCCCCCGAGGGCCGCCGGATCTTCTCGCGGATGAGCGTGCTCGAGAACCTGCTGATGGGCGCCTTCACGCGGGACCAGAACACCATCCAGCCCGACATCGACCGGGTCATGGACCTGTTTCCGCGGCTTCGCGAGCGGACGCACCAGCTCGGCGGCACGCTGTCCGGCGGCGAGCAGCAGATGCTCGCGATCGGGCGGGCCCTCATGTCCCAACCGCGCGTCCTCCTGCTCGACGAGCCGTCGCTCGGCCTGTCGCCGATCCTCGTCCAGCAGGTCTTCTCGACGATCAAGGAGATCAACGCCCAGGGGACGACCGTCCTGCTCGTCGAGCAGAACGCGCTCCAGGCGCTGTCGATCGCCCATCGCGCCTACGTCCTCCAGACGGGCCGCGTCGTGCTGACCGGCCCGGCGGAGGAGGTCAAGCAGAACGAGACCGTGCGCAAGGCCTACCTCGGCGAGGACTGACCGCCGGGCGCCATGGACGGCAGGCACGGACCGGAGACGCCTCCGGATCGCCCGCCACGAGACGGGACCTTCGAGCCCGTCGCGCTGACCGCCGACCGGCCGCGTGTCGGCCCTGTGGATCGCCCTGGTCACGATCGGTCTCGCCCTCGGCGTCGTCGATCCGTGGGGCTGGGGCGCGGGCGCGCGACCGTGGTCGAGCCGTCGGCGCCGGCGATGGGCCACCGGCCTCGCTCGATGCGGCCGCCGGCGCCCTCGCTCGGCCATCCGCCACGGCCGGTCCGACGGTCCGGCCGGGGACGGCGGGGCCAGGGTCGCCGACTTCTGCCTGGATCCATCGACCTGGCTGGTGGCATCGGTCGAGGTCTGGCGCGACCAGACGGTCCGCGTCTGGCGAGCGCTCGAGCCGGCCACCGCGGCACGCGGCCCGGCGGACCCCGCGATCCCGGTCACGCCGCTCGTCTCGGAAGGGGTCCGCGAGCTGGGCTGGTGCGCCCCCGTGGCCGGTGGCGGCCAGCCGGCTCGGGGCCGCCACGATCGACGTCTGGCGGGTGACCCCTGGCGGCGCCGTGTCGGTGGCGATGCAGCAGGACCGGCCGTCCGGCGCCGTCTCGGCGTTCGGGGCCCTGTACGGGCCGCCGGCGGGTGGCCCGGATGGAGGCCCGCCGGACACCCGGCCGCGCGCCCGGCCGGGCCGGGCGACCCCGACCGAGGCCTGGCCGGACGGGCGGTTCGTCTTCCGCCACCGGTCGGCCGGCGGACAGGAACGCTGGTTCGCGATCGAGGTGGAACGACGGCCACGCCTCGAGCTCGCGCCGTGAGCCCTCCGCCGTCCGTGGGCGGGACGGCGCCTCTCCCCAGCCGATACCATCGCGCTCCGACCAAGGAGGATCCATGGACCTGGGATTGACGGGCGCGCGCGCCCTCGTCGGTGGCGGCAGCGGCGGTCTCGGCGGGGCCGTCGGCGGCGTCCTGCGAGCCGAGGGGGCGCGGGTCGGGCTCGTGGCCCGCGCGAGCGAGCGACTCGACGCGCAGGCGGCCCGGCTCGACGCCCTCGCCGTGCCGGCGGACCTCTCGACGCCCGATGGCCCGGCGGCCGCCGTCCACGCCGTCGTCGACGCGTTCGGAGGGCTGGACCTCCTCGTGGTGAATTCGGGCGGTCCGCCGCCCGGCCGCTTCGAGGACCTCGACGAGGCCGCCTGGACCCGCGCCATCGACGGCACGCTGTGGAGCGCCATCCGGCTCCTGCGCGCCGCGCTCCCGCACCTCCGCGAGGGTCGCGACCCGGCGGTGCTCATCATCCTCTCGAGCTCGGTCCGCGAGCCGATCCCGGGCCTGACGACCTCCAATCTCATCCGGCCAGGGCTGGCGGGCTTGCTCAAGTCGATGGTCGAGGAGATCGCGCCGATCCGGATCAACGGCCTGGCCCCGGGCCGTCTCTCGACCGACCGGATCGCCCAGCTGGACGCCGCGAGGTCCGCGAGCATGGGCGTGTCCGTCGAGGAGATCCGGCAGCGGACCATCGATCGCATCCCGCTCGGGCGCTACGGCGACCCCGACGAGCTGGGCCGGGTCGCGGCGTTCCTGCTCTCGCCCGCGGCGTCGTTCGTGACCGGGGCCATCGTCCCGGTCGATGGCGGCATGATCCGGGCGCTGCCCTAGGTTCGGCGGCCGCCCTACGCGGACACGGCGGTCACGCGGCCGTCAGCCGGTCGGCGAGGCCGAGCGCCACCAGGATCGCGTCGAGGTCGGCGATGGTCCCCGGGTCGAGCCGCGGTCCGGGCGCCCGGACGCGCTCGGAGGCGATCGCCCCGCGCCGTCGGTAGATGTGCTTGCGGATCGCGAGGTTCAGCCCGGGCTGGTTCTCGAAGCGGATGAGGGGCAGGATCCGGTGGAACCGCTCCCGAGCCGCGCCTCGTCGCCGGAGCGATAGCACGCGACGATCTCGACGAGGAGCTCCGGGAACCCGAACCCGGTCATCGTCCCGACGGCACCGCGCCGGAGCTCCTCGAGCAGCATGATGGCCCCGAGACCGCCCAGGACCCGGATGCCCGGGGCGGCCGCGACCAGGCGGCCGATCTTCGGCGGACTGGGCTCGTCCTCGAGCTTCACGACGCGGCACGTCGGAGCGCGCTCCGCGATGGTCGCCAGCACCTCGACGGACATGGGGACGCCGCTGCTCGCGGGATGATCCTGGACGACGACCGGGAGCGTGACCGCCTCGGCCACCGCAAGGTAGTGCGCCAGGATCGCGGCGTCGTCGGGACGGGCGAGGGCGGGGGGCGCGAGCATGACCGAGTGCGCGCCCTTGGCCTGCGCGTCGCGGGCGAAGGCCACGGCGCGGTCCGTGGCGGCGTGGCTGATGCCGACGCAGACCGGCACGTCGCCGGCGGCCCCGATGACGCCATCGATGACGACCCGTCGCTCGTCGTCCGAGAGCTTGCCGGCCTCACCGAGGACGCCGAGGATCGTCATGCCGTCCACGCCGCAGCCGGCCACGAACGACGTCAGTCGCGGGAGACCGGACGCGTCGAGCGCCCCGTCGGGGGTGAACGGCGTCGGGACGATGTTCCAGACCCCCTCGAGACGGTCCACGGTCGGCGCGATGCTCAGCGGTAGACCGGTTCGCGGGCCATGTCGTACGTCGCCCGCGACAGGACGATCAGGCCGACGATCGCGATCCACAGGCCGGGGCCGTTCGTCAGGACCTGGACCGGCTCGGCGAACTGGAACGCCCCGATGATCGACAGGCGCACGATGCTGATGCCGAGGCCGATCCAGCCGACGACCGACAGCAGGAGATACGAGAGCCAGCGGTCGATGCCGACCGGGCGGTCGCCCACGGCGTACGGCAGGGCGACCAGGGCCAGGGTGGCGATGCCGACGAGGAAGACGAGGATGCCGGCGCCCTCGAGGCCGTTGCCGGTCTGGGCGGTGATCCCGGTCTCGCCACCGCCGACCCGCCACCACGGGAGCACGCAGCCGATGACCAGCAGGACGCCCGCGACCGCCGCGAGCGTCCGTCCCCGCCCGAGCGGCCGACGATGCATCGTCATCCGCCGTCGACCCCCGAGTAGACCTCCGGCTTGAGCACCCCGACATCACGCAGATTGCGGTAGTACTCGCCGTAGTCGAGGCCGTAGCCGACGACGAACCGGTCGGGGATCGTCGAAGCCGCGGTAGTCGACGGGGATCTCGACCAGCCGGCGGGCGGGCTTGTCGAGCAGCGTGCAGATCCGGAGCGTCGCGGGGTTCTTGCCGCGCAGGTAGCGGATCAGGTAGTTGAGCGTCAGGCCGGTGTCGATGATGTCCTCGACGATCAGCACGTCCTCGCCGTCGATGCTCGCCGACAGGTCCTTGAGGATCCGCACGAGCCCGGAGGACTCGGTCGAGGTCCCGCCGTACGAGCTGACCTCCATGAGGTCGATCCGGACGGGGATGTCGATGGCCCGCATCAGGTCGGCCATGAACGGCAGCGAGCCCTTGAGGACCGACACGAGGGTCAGGGTCCGGCCGGCATAGTCGGCGCTGACCAGCGCGCCGAGCTCGCGCACCTTCGCCTGGATCTGCTGCTCGGTCAGGAGGACCTCGCCGATGTCGGCGTGGAGGTCGATCGGCGTGCGTCATCGCGTGGTCGCCGGGCCCTTCGCGGTCGAGCCGGGCGCGACCGGGCGGCGACGTCGGGCCGGCGCGGCCGGGGTGGAGGTCGGTGGCGGGACGGCGCGGCTGCGGCGGCCGGCGCGGCGGCGGCCGCGAGACCGACATCGGCGATCCGGGACGTCGACGGCCAGGTCGCGCACCGGGACGACCTGGCCCAGGGTGCCGGACAACCCGTCGGCGAGCGCCAGCCGCCCGTACTTGAGCATCAGGGCGCGGAAGTCGCGGGCATAGAACAGCTTCACGTTGAGGTCGGGGTACAGCTCGCGCAGCCGGCGGAGCTTCCGGTTCTTCTTGCGGACGAGCTTCTGGCGGAGGGTCGTCATCTCGAGGTAGAGGTCGAGGTCCGGGAGATAGAAGTCCGGCGAGAAGCTCTCGACGACGGCTCCATCGAGGTTCCACAGGATCGGGAACGTGTGGGGCTCGTACTCCCAACGGACCGCGTAGAAGTCGAGGATGCGAGCCATCTCCGCCTCGCTGGCGTGCGCGAACGAGGCCGTCTCGGGCCGTCGAGGGTCCATCGGCCCACAGTCTAGCCGAAGCGTCGTCGGAACCGGCAAGGTCGTGACCGACGGGGCGTCGTGATACCCCCAGGGAGTATGGTACGATCGCCGGAGGTCGCCGATCCGCGAAGACTCGAGGTCACCATCCATGCCGTCCAGCCCCGCCCGCGGTCAGGCTCATACCCCCGACCCGAGCCATTTCCGACATAGCTACACCAAGGACAAGGCCCAGCTCGTCCGCCGGCTCTCGCGGATGGAGGGCCAGGTGCGCGGCATCGCCCGGATGATCGAGCGCGAGGAGTACTGCGTCGACATCCTCCAGCAGACCGCGGCGCTGCGGGCCGCCGTCGACTCGCTCTCGATCCTGCTCCTCGAGGATCACGTCCAGGGCTGCGTCCGCACCGCGGCCGAGGCCGGCGAGGCCGACCAGTACGTCGACGAGGTCATCGACGTCGTGCGCCGGACGCTCGGCCGCCCGGTCCGCGGGAGTGGCCGCTCCAGCTGAACCGCGGCCGGCAGGGGCCACCGGGCGGGGCGCGGGGCCTGGAGTTATCCACGAAACCGCCGCGCCCCGTGCACTTGGTGGATAACCGCGTTGACGCACCGCGCCGCGGGTCGTAACGTCCGGCATCCGCACAGGGGTCAGCAAGGGTACCGAGGTCCGCGAGGGGTCCGGGGAAACCCGGCCGTGAAACCGGACGGAGAGCGGAAGACCGAACCTCGACCCGTGGTGCGAACGATGCCGACGCCGGGAGTGGCGCCGCGCGGGACTCGGCACGTGAACGACAGGAGGCGTGCCCATCCATCCCGCGCGTGAGCCGCTCCCGACGCGCGTCGAAGGCCTTTCCGAGCTCCCGCCCGAGTACGGCCTCGCCCTCGACGCCGGGCTCGCGGAGCTCGGCCTGGACCTGCCGCCATCGGCGCGAACCGCGATCGACCACCACGTCCGGCTGCTGCTGGCCTGGACGAACGCCATCAACCTGACCGGCATCCGCGACCCGGCCGAGGTCGCGCTCGCCCACGTCCTCGACAGCCTGACCGGCCTCGCGCCGCTCCGCGAGCGGGGCATCACGCGGTTCCTCGACCTGGGTTCCGGTGGCGGCTACCCGGGGTTGCCGCTGGCGTGGGCGCTCCCGGCCGAGCAGGCGCTTCTCGTCGAGCCGGTCGGCAAGAAGGCCCGGTTCCTGGAGGTGGTCGCCGCGCAGGCCGCCGGCCCACCCACGGTCGAGGTCGCGGCCGTCCGTGCCGAGGCACTCGCCCGGGAGCCCGCCCATCGGGGTCGCTGGCCGGCCGTGACCGCGCGGGCGGTCGCGAGCCTGGCCGATCTCGTCGAGCTGAGCCTCCCGCTCCTGGCACCAGGCGGCGTGCTCGTGGCCTGGAAGCGTGGCGACATCGTCGATGAGGTCGCCGCGGCAGGGCGGGCCATCCAGGCGCTCGGCGGCGGGACCGTCGGTTCGGTGGCGACGGCCGTCGGCGGTCTCGAGGGCCATCGGCTCGTCATCGTCACGTCGCGCGGCCGCGTGCCGTCGGGCTATCCCCGCGATCCGGCCGCGAGACGGCGTCGGCCGTGGTAGCCGGCCGCTGCTAGGCTGACGAATCGATGCGGATCGCTGTCCTCTCGGACATCCACAGCAGCCTCGTCGCCCTCGAGGCCGTCCTCGCCCACGCCCGATCCGTCGATGCCGTCTGGCACCTCGGGGACGTCGTCGGCTACGGTCCGGAACCCGACGCCGTGGTCGAGCGCCTGTCGGGTCTCGGCGCGGTGGGGGTCCGCGGCAACCACGACGCGGCCGCGGTCGGCGGGAGCGAGATCGAGTACTTCAACCCCGAGGCGCGGTCGGCGATGGAGTGGACCCGCCGCCGGATCGGCGACGCGACCCGGGCGTGGCTCGCGGGGCTGCCCGACCGCCACGTCGAGGGCGAGATCACGCTCGTCCACGGCAGCCCGCGCGATCCGACCTGGGAGTACGTCACGAGCGAGCGGGCGGCCAGGGCGAGCCTCGCTGTGCTGGCGACCCGGCATGGCCTCCACGGGCACACGCACGTGCCCGTCGCCTTCGTCGAGGACGGGGATCGCGTCCGCGGCCACGAGCCGAACGACGGCGAGACGCTGGCGTTCGACGGCCGGCGGGTGTTCCTCAACCCCGGCAGCGTCGGCCAGCCGAGGGACGGCGATCCGCGCGCGAGCTACCTCGTGCTGGACCCGGGGGCCGGCACCGCGACCTGGCACCGGGTGGCCTACGACATCGACGCCGTCATGTCGGCGATGCGGGCCGTCGGCCTGCCCGACCGGCTCGCGGAGCGGCTGCGCCACGGTGTCTGACGTACCGGCCGGATGCCGCGTCGGGACGCGCGATCCACGCCCGAGGATCGGCGGTCCCGCATCGCGACCCGACTGCATCGTGCGTCACCGGTGGGACCGATTGCTGTATAACCAGACCGCCAATCGGCTCGAGGCCGACCTCGTGGGACGCGGACACGCCGTGATCGCCGACGCGGTTCCGCCGAGGACACCGGCGCCGCAGCCGCGCATCGCCCAACCACTGGAGATCCGTTGATCGGTGGCCGGCGGCCCCTGAAGGGTCGCAAACCCGCGGACCGGCGCGTCCGCGTCGAACGCCCGCACGCGCCGTTCTTCCGCTACACGGGACCCGGCCAGATGGTGGCCAAGCCCGCCGCCAACGTCCCCCAGACGCCGGCCGGCCGGTTCCTCGCACGCGTTCGCGGGGTCGTGTTCGGTCGCCCGCTCTCGACCGAGGAGGAGCTCGGAGAGCGACTCTCGAAGACCAAGGCGCTCGCGATCTTCAGCTCGGATGCGATCAGCTCCTCGGCCTACGCCACCGAGGAGATCCTGCGGGTCCTCGTCCTCGCCGGAGCCAGCGCCGTCCTGCTCTCCATCCAGGTGGCGGTCGCGATCTCGGTCCTGCTGGCCGTCGTCTCGGTGTCATACCGGCAGGTCTGCCGTGCCTACCCGGGCGGTGGGGGTGCCTACGTCGTGGCCCGGACGAACCTCGCCCCGATCTTCGGCCTCATCGCGGCCGCCGCGCTTCTCATCGACTACGTGATGACGGTCGCCGTCTCGACGGCCTCGGCCATCGCCCAGATCCAGTCGGTCATCCCCGCCGTGTACGACTACCGGATCGAGATCGCCTTCGTCTCGATCTCGCTCATCACGATCGCGAACCTGCGCGGCCTGCGCGAATCCGGGAACATCTTCGCGATCCCCACCTACCTCTTCGTGTCGCTCGCGCTCGGGATCGTGGCGATCGGGCTCATCAACATCATCGGCGGGACCGTCCCCCAGCTTCCGCCCGAACCCGACGCCGTCCCGTTCGGTTCCGAGGTCCTCGGCGTCGTGCTGCTCCTCAAGGCCTTCGCCGGCGGCTCCGTCGCGCTGACCGGCGTCGAGGCCATCGCGAACGGGGTCCCGGCCTTCAAGCCGCCCGAGGCGAAGAATGCCGCGAACACGATGACCGCGATGGCTGTGCTGCTGGGCGTGCTGTTCATCGGATTGACCCTGTTCGCCGTCCAGTACGGCCTGCTCCCGACGCAGGAAGGTGGTCCGTCGGTCGTCGCCCTGGCCGCGCGCACGGCCTACGGCAACGGCTCGATCCTGTACGTGGTCTTCGCGGCCAGCACGGCCCTGATCCTGTTCCTCGCCGCGAACACGAGCTTCAACGCCTTCCCGCGGCTCGCCGCGATCCTCGCCGTGGACGGCTACATGCCTCGCCAGTTCTCGTTCCGCGGCGACCGCCTGGCCTATTCGTGGGGCATCGTCCTGCTGGCGGCGGTCGCATTCGGGATCCTTTGGGCATTCGGCGGCGACACGCACTCGCTCATCCCGCTCTACTCGGTCGGTGTCTTCGTGTGCTTCACGCTCAGCCAGATCGGGATGGTCCGCCATTGGTTCGACGAGCGATCCACCGGCTGGCGATGGCGGATGGTCGTCAACGCCCTGGGCGCCGTCCTGACCGCGGTGGTCCTGGTCGTGGTCACGTCCGAGAAGTTCGTCGACGGCGCCTACCTCGTCGTGATCCTCGTCCCGACGCTGGTCCTGATGATGCTGTTCATCAGCCACCAGTACCAACGCTCGAAGGGCGAGCTGGCGGTGCGGCCCGATCTCATCGTGACGGCCCCGCACCGCGAGCAGCGGGTCGTCGTCCCGATCCCGGGTCTCAATCGGGCCGTCGTCCAGGCCGTCAACGTCGCCCGCGCGATCAGCGATGACATCCGCGCCGTCTACATCTCTGACGACGCGGAGTCGGCGTCCGCCCTGCGCGAGGCGTTCGAACGTCAGGTGCCCGGCGTGCCACTCGTCGTCGTCGAGTCGCCGTACCGCGCGTTGGGCGGTCCGCTGCTCGCCTACCTGGAGGTCCTTGACGCCGCGTGGCCGCCGGACAAGCCCGACCCGATCACGTTCGTGATCATCCCGGAGTACGTCGCGCGGAGCTGGTGGGAGCGGATCCTCTACAACCAGGCCTCGAAGCGCCTGCGGGCGGTCTTGCTCGGACGCCCGCACACCGTGGTGGTCGGTGTCCCGTATCGACGCGAGGACCCCGAGCTCTTCGAGCCTCCGTCGGACGCGGCGGAACGGCCGAACGAGTAGGCCGCGCGGACGGTGGTATCGTGACCGCCGCGTATGTCAGACAGCCACACTCCGGCGTTCAAGCGCGCGGTCATCGCCCTCAACGGCGGCCCGAGTGACGCCCGCATCGTCCGCCTCGTCGCGGACTACGCGCGCCTGGCCAAGGCCGAGCTGATCGCCGTGCATGTCGTCGAGATCGACTGGACCCTGCCGCTCGACGCCGACATCGCGGGTCGATCGGAGGAGGTCCAGCGGGTGCTCGACCTCGCCGAGACGGTGGCCGAGGAGTCCAAGCAGGTCCTCGAACCGGTCTTGCTCCAGGCCCGTGACGTCGGGGCTGCGATCGTCGACGAGGCGGTCGAGCGCGACGCCGACCTGATCGTCCTCGGCGTCCCGTTCGGACGCGCTTCGGTGGCGACTTCGCCATCGGCCGGACGATCCCGTACATCCTGCAGAACGCGCCGTGCACCGTGTGGGTGGTGCGAGAGCCGATGCCCGAGGAGGCAGCGTGAAGATCGTCATCGTGGGCTGCGGCCGGGTGGGCGCCGCGATCGCGGCGTCCTACGACAAGGCCGGCCACGAGGTGACCATCGTGGACGTGCGGACCGACGCGTTCGACCGCCTGCCATCGTCATTCGGCGGTCGGGCCATCCGGGGTGACGGCACGGACGAGGACGTCCTCCTCCGGGCCGGCGCGGAGGGCGCGGACGTCTTCCTCGCGATGACCGAGGGCGACAACCGCAACGTCATGTCGGCCCAGCTCGCCGCCGAGGCGCTCGGCATCGAGCGCGTGATCGCCAAGATCAACGACCCGCTCCGCGCGGAGGCGTACGCGGCCCTCGGCCTCGCGACGCTGTGCCGCACGGGACTGATGCTCGACGCGGTCAACGCCTACCTCGGCTTCCCGGCCTCGGGCATGGGCGGCCTGCTCCGACCGTCCGGGACGCACCCGGGCGGCGACCATCATCTTGATCATGAAGCGGCGCCGGCCGCCGGGGCCGACGCGACCCCGGCCCGCGCCACGGAGGCCTGACGTGTTCGTGCTCGTCGTCGGTGGCGGAAAGGTCGGCTACTACCTCGCCAAGGAGCTCGTCGAAGCGGGCCATGAGGTCGCGCTCATGGAGAAGGACCCGTCGCGCGCGGGCCAGATCGCCGACGAGATCGGCTCGATCGTCATCCCGCACGACGGCTGCGAGGGCAAGTATCTCGCCGAGGCCGGCTGCAACCGCGCCGACGTCGTGGCGGCCGTCACGGGCGACGACGAGGACAACCTCGTGATCTGCCAGATGGCCAAGCACCATTTCGACGTCCCGCGGACGATCGCCCGCGTCAACAACCCCAAGAACGAGCAGCTCTTCCGCCACCTCGGCGTCGACGAGCTGATCAGCCCGACCCGGATGATCCTGGGCTCGATCGAGCAGGACATCCCCGTCCACGAGCTGCTCCACCTGGCCACGCTCGGTGAGGGCGAGCTCGAGCTGATCGAGGCGCACCTCCAGGCGGGATCGCCGGCCATCGGCCGGGCGCCGAAGGACCTCTCGATCCCGGAGGGCTGTTCGCTCTTCGCGGTGATTCGCGACGGCGTCGCGACGCCGCTCCGTCCCGACACCGTCATGCTCGAGGGCGACAAGGTGATCGCCATCGGCAAGGCGGAGTGCCAGGAGCTCCTCCACGGCCAGCTCATCGGCGACACGGAGCCCATCGGCGCCGACGCCTGAGGGCCCCGGCCCGGCATCCCGGACGCCGGCTCGACCAAGGAATTCAATCAACGGATAGCGCAGAACTCTTGACAACGCCATTGTCAACGTTCTTAGCATCCGGGATGACAGTCACCCGTCCGGATCGAGACCCGACGCAGCCCGTCTACGTCATCAGCGTGGCCGCGACGCTCGTCAGCGCGCATCCCCGGACGCTGCGGATCTACGAGGACGAGGGGCTCCTCTGCCCGGCACGGACGCCGACCAACATCCGCCTCTACAGCGAGAACGACATCCGCCGGATCCTGTGGATCCGCCACCTGACCCGGGAGCGCGGGGTGAACCTCGCCGGCATCCGGATCCTCTTCGAGCTCGAGGAGCGCCTGGGGGCGCGGATCCTCGAGGCCTTGTATGCCGAGGGAACGGCCGCCGTCGAGGCGTCCGAACCCGAACCGACCGGCGATCCGACCGGATCACCGCAACCCCACGACACACGCACCAGCGCGTAGCACCAGCACTAGGAGAACACCCTGATGGCCAAGCGACCGTCCACCCCGGTCGAGAAGCAGCCGACCACCGCCGGACCGCGAGAACTGCCCCTCGTCGCCCTGCGGGAGACGGTCATCTTCCCGGAGATGATCGTCCCGCTCCAGGTGGGCCGCGAGAAGAGTGTGAACGCGCTCAACGCCGCGGTCGCCGACGGCGGGCCCATCGCGCTGGTGACCCAGCGACACGCCGAGCAGGAAGACATCGACGACCCGTCCGAGCTCTACGAGATCGGCACGCTCGCGAAGATCGCCCAGGTCGTGCAGCTCCAGGACGGCACCGTCCGGGCCATCGTCCAGGGCCAGTCGCGCCTGCGCGTCCACGGCTTCACGGAGACCGGCCCGTACCTGCGGGCGACGGTCACCGAGCTGGCCGACGAGAGCCCCACCGGCCTCGAGGTCCAGGCGCTGATGCGGACCGTCCAGGCCCAGATCGAGCAGTACGTCGCGAACGGCGCGCCGGTCCCGCCGGAGGCCGCCGTGGCCGCGCGCAACATCACCGAGCCGGGCCTGCTGGCCGACATGGTCGCCTACAGCCCGGACATGACGACCGAGCAGCGCCAGGAGCTCCTCGAGACGGTCGACATCGTCGAGCGCCTCAAGCTCGTGTCGAACTTCCTCGGCCGCCAGATCGAGATCCTCGAGCTGAAGGGGCGGATCCAGTCCGAGGTCAAGTCCGAGATGGACAAGACCCAGCGGGAGTACATCCTCCGCGAGCAGCTGAAGGCCATCCAGCGCGAGCTGGGCGAGGACGACCCGCAGCAGGCCGAGATCAACGAGCTGCGCGACAAGGTCGAGAGCGCCGGGATGCCCGAGGAGATCAAGGTCCGGGCGATCAAGGAGATCGACCGGATGAGCCGGATCCCGTCGGCGTCGCCCGAGGTCGGGGTCATCCGGACCTACGTGGACTGGCTCGTCGGCCTGCCATGGAACGTCTCCACGGATGACCAGCTCGACATCAAGGAAGCCGCCCGCATCCTCGACGAGGACCACTACGGCCTCGAGAAGATCAAGGAGCGGATCCTCGAGTACCTCGCCGTACGGACCCTCGCCGACGAGATCCGCAGCCCGATCCTCGCCTTCGTCGGACCGCCCGGCGTCGGCAAGACCTCGCTCGGCAAGAGCATCGCCCGGGCCATGGGTCGCAAGTTCGTCCGGATGAGCCTCGGCGGCATCCACGACGAGGCGGAGATCCGCGGGCACCGGCGCACGTACATCGGCGCCCTGCCGGGTCGCATCATCCAGAGCATCAAGACCGGCGGCACGAACAACCCCGTGTTCATGCTCGACGAGGTCGACAAGATCGGCATGGACTTCCGTGGCGATCCGAGCTCGGCGCTGCTCGAGGTCCTCGACCCGGAGCAGAACAACACCTTCCAGGACAACTACCTCGAGGTGCCGTTCGACCTCTCCAAGGTCCTCTTCGTGGCGACCGCGAACCTGCTCGATCCCATCCCCGCCGCCCTGCGCGACCGGATGGAGGTCGTCCAGCTCCCCGGCTACACGGAGCAGGAGAAGATCGAGATCGGGAAGCGGTTCCTCGTCCCCAAGCAGATGAAGAACCACGGCCTGCAGGCCAAGCACATCGAGATCACCGACGAGGCGATGACCGAGCTCGTCCGCGCCTACACCCACGAAGCGGGTGTCCGGAACCTCGAGCGCGAGCTCGCCAACGTCATGCGCAAGGTCGCCCGGCAGGTCGCCGAGGGCCGCAAGCGCAAGACCGTCATCGACCCGAAGAAGCTCGCGGAGCTGCTCGGCCCGCAGCGGTTCGAGTACGGCGAGCTCGAGGCCGAGGACCAGATCGGCTCGGCGACGGGCCTGGTCGTGACCGAGGTCGGCGGCGACGTCGTCGCCATCGAGGTCACCCGGATGGAAGGCAAGGAGGACTTCATCCTCACCGGCCAGCTGGGTGAGGTCATGCGGGAATCGGCACGCGCCGGTCTCTCGTGGACCCGTGCCAACGCGCACGCGCTCGGCATCCCGCGCGAGGTCTTCGAGCGGAACACCCTGCACATCCACGTGCCTGCGGGCGCCATCCCCAAGGATGGTCCCTCGGCCGGGATCACCATGGCCACGGCCATCGTGAGCGCCCTGACCGGCATCCCCGTGCGCAAGGACGTGGCGATGACTGGTGAGATCACCCTGCGCGGTCGGGTCCTCCCGATCGGCGGGCTCAAGAGCAAGATCCTGGCCGCCCACCTCTCGGGCGCCAAGATCGTCATCCTCCCGAGGAAGAACGAGAAGGACCTGCGCGATATCCCCGAGGAGATCCGCAAGTCGATCAAGCTCATCCTCGTCGACAACATGGAGCAGGTCCTGGAGGCCGCCCTCCGGCGCAAGCCGAAGGGCCTCCCGGCCGAGCCCCCGAAGGTCGTCAAGGGCGACGACCCCATCGAGCCATCGCCGGAGCCTCGCGTCCGGCGTCGGGACTTCCCGACCGACCAGCCGCCCGTGGTGGTCAAGAGCTCCTGACGGGAGGACCAGGTTGGCAGGTAGCAGGCCCGGGGCGCCGGGCCTCGAGTACAAGGACTACTACGCCGTCCTCGGCGTGCCGAGGACGGCGTCACAGGCCGAGATCAAGAAGGCCTTCCGGAAGCTCGCCCGTCAGCATCACCCCGATGCGAAGCCCGACGACCGGGTCGCCGAGCAGCGCTTCAAGGACATCAACGAGGCCAACGAGGTCCTGTCCGACCCGGGCAAGCGCCAGCGCTATGACGCCCTTGGGACCGGCTGGGGCTCGTCCGGCAGCGGCCCCGCGGGCAGCCCGTTCGCGGGGTTCTCGAACCCCGGTGGTGGCGGCGTCCGATACGAGTTCCACACGACCGGCGACGCCGGCGAGTTCAGTGACTTCTTCCGGGTCTTCTTCGGCGACGACGGCCCGACCGTGGCGTCGTCGAGCCCGGGTCGCGGCCGCCGCCCGACCGGCGGGGCCACGTTCGACGACATCGCCGCCGGTCTCGGGCTCGACCAGTCCGCGTCGTCCGCGGGCGCGAACGGGACCGCGCGGGACCGCCGGCAGTCGCCGGCAGGCGCCCGCCGCCGAGGCCATCGCCGACATCACGCTCGAGGAGGCCTATCACGGGACGACCCGGCTGATCGAGCTCGACGGCAAGCGCCTCGAGGTCACGATCCCGCGCGGCGCCGACACCGGCACCCGGGTCCGGCTCTCCGGCAAGGCGCCGGGTGGCGGCGACCTGCACGTGGTCGTGCGGATGACGCCCCACAAGATCTTCACCCGCCGTGGCGCGGATCTCGAGCGCGAGCTGCCCGTGACCCTGGAGGAGGCCCTGCTCGGGGCCGAGGTGCCGGTCCGGACCATCAAGGGTCGCGGACTCCTCAAGATCCCCGCCGGGACCCAGCCCGGGCGGATGTTCCGACTCGCGGGGCAGGGGATGCCGAAGCTCGGCGCCGACACGTACGGCGATCTCTACACCCGCGTGCGGGTCGTCCTGCCGACGGACCTCTCCGACGAGGCCACCGAGGCCGCCCGCCACTTCTTCGAGCTGGCCCACCAGCCAGACCCGCGCTGATCCGCGGCCACCAGACACGCACGAGAACGAACAGATGCAACTCGATCGATTCACCCAGAAGGCCCAGGAGGCGATCCTCGCCGCCCAGCAGACCGCCGAGCGGCTGCAGAGCCCCGTGCTCGACGCGGAGCACATCCTCAGCGCGCTCGTCGAGCCCGAGGACGGCATCCCGGCCGAGACCCTGCGCCGCCTCGGCGTCGACCTGCCCGCATTCCGTGGCGAGATCGCCGCGATCCTCGCGAAGCGTGCCCGGATCCAGGGCGGCTCGCTCGCGCTCGATCCGCGAGCCAAGGCCGTCGTCGAGCATGCCGAGGCCGAGGCTCGCCGTCTCGGCGACGACTTCGTCTCGACCGAGCACCTGCTGCTGGGCGTCGCCGAGGCGGGCGGCGAGGCGCAGGGCCTCCTCGAGCGCCACGCCGCCGGCAAGGAGGCCATCCTCCAGGCCCTGCAGAGCGTCCGCGGCGGGCAGCGCGTGACCTCGCAGAACCCCGAGAGCACGTACGCCGCCCTCGAGAAGTACGGCCGCGACCTCACGATCGAGGCACGGGCCGGCAAGCTCGACCCGGTCATCGGCCGCGACGACGAGGTCCGCCGCGTCATCCAGGTCCTCTCGCGCCGGACGAAGAACAACCCGGTGCTCATCGGCGAGCCCGGCGTCGGCAAGACGGCCATCGTCGAGGGGCTGGCGCAGCGCATCGTCCGCGGCGACGTCCCGGAGGGGCTCAAGAACAAGCAGGTCGTCGCGCTCGACCTCGGCGCGCTGATCGCCGGCGCCAAGTTCCGTGGCGAGTTCGAGGAGCGGCTGAAGGCCGTCCTCAAGGAGATCAAGGACTCGGACGGGCAGGTGATCCTCTTCATCGACGAGCTCCACACCGTCGTCGGCGCGGGCGCGGCCGAAGGCGCGATGGACGCCTCGAACCTGCTCAAGCCGATGCTCGCCCGCGGCGAGCTCCACACGATCGGCGCGACGACGCTTGACGAGTACCGCAAGTACATCGAGAAGGACGCCGCGCTGGAGCGGCGCTTCCAGCCGGTCCTCGTCGACCAGCCGACCGTCGAGGAGACGATCAGCATCCTTCGCGGCCTGCGCGAGCGCTACGAGGTCCACCACGGGGTGCGGATCACCGACTCCGCCCTGGTCGCCGCGGCCACGTTGTCGGATCGGTACATCACCGAGCGCTTCCTGCCCGACAAGGCGATCGACCTCGTGGACGAATTGGCGTCGCGGTTGCGCATGGAGATCGACTCGATGCCGATCGAGCTCGACGAGCTGGAGCGGCGCCGCATCCAGCTCGAGATCGAGCGCGAGGCGCTCCGCAAGGAGACCGACGACGCGTCGAAGGCCCGGCTCGAGGCGCTCGAGCGCGAGCTGGCCGACCTCGAGGAGGGGCTCGGCGCGATGAAGCAGCGCTGGGAGGCCGAGAAGGCCGCGATCGCCGCGATCCGGGCGACGAAGTCGGAGATCGAGACACTCGCGGTCCGCATCGAGCAGGCCGAGCGCGAGGCGGACTTCGCCACGGCCGCCGAGCTGAAGTACGGCACGCTCAAGGAGCTCAACGACCGGATGGTCGAGCAGGAGGCCGCGTTGGCCGCGCTCCAGGGCCCCGGCTCGCTCCTCAAGGAGGAGGTCAGCGCCGACGACATCGCCGAGATCGTCGCGTCCTGGACCGGCGTGCCGGTCGGCCGGCTGCTCGAAGGTGAGACGGCGAAGCTCATCCGCATGGAGGAGCGCCTGCACGAGCGGGTGGTCGGTCAGGACGAGCCCATCCAGGCCGTCGCCGATGCGGTCCGTCGCGCGCGCGCCGGCCTCAAGGACCCGCGCCGCCCGATCGGCTCGTTCCTGTTCCTCGGCCCCACCGGCGTGGGCAAGACCGAGCTGGCCCGCGCGCTCGCCGAGTTCCTGTTCGACGACGACTCCGCGCTGGTCCGGATCGACATGAGCGAGTACATGGAGAAGTACGCCGTCTCGCGGCTCGTCGGCGCCCCCCCGGGTACGTCGGGTACGAGGAGGGCGGGCAGCTCACCGAGGCCGTGCGTCGGCGCCCGTACCAGGTCGTCCTCCTCGACGAGATCGAGAAGGCGCACCCGGACGTGTTCAACATCCTGCTCCAGGTCCTCGACGACGGGCGTCTGACCGACGGCCACGGCCGCACCGTGGACTTCAAGAACACCGTCGTCATCATGACCAGCAACATCGGCAGCGCCGCGATCGCCTCGACCGGCGCGCGCGCCGGGGACGACGCGTACGAGGCCATGAAGCGCGAGGTGACCGAGACGCTCCGGACGCAGTTCCGGCCGGAGTTCCTCAACCGCATCGACGAGGTCATCGTCTTCCACGCCCTCACGTCCGACGACCTCTCGCGGATCGTCGATCTGCTCCTGGCCGACCTCTCGCGGCGGCTCGAGAAGCAGGACCTGGCGCTCGAGATGACCGAGGCGGCCAAGGCGCTCATCGTCCGCGAGGGCACCGATCCGGCCTACGGCGCCCGGCCGCTCAAGCGGACGATCCAGCGGCTCCTGGAGAACCCGCTGGCGCGGGCCATCGTCGCCGGGGAGTTCAAGCCGGGCGATCGGGTCATGGTCGACGCCGAACTCATCAGCGGGACGCTCGTCTTCTCGAGCGCGGACGCAACGGTCGTCGCCGACGGCGGTCGGCGCGACGCGCGGTCGCGTGCCGCCGAGACCGAGGTCGGCGCCGGGGTCGGGGGCGGGTCGTCGCCGCTGGACCTCCCGCCGACGCGGCCGAAGCGCGACGACGGCGACCTCGTCAACTAGCCGGCGACCGGCGGCGATGCGGTTCGCGGACGCGGTCGAGCGGCTGGCGGTCCTGCCCGAGCCGCTGCCGGCGCCGGCCGAGGTCCTCATGCCGGTCCTCGTCGGTCGCGACGACCTGCGGCCCGCCCGCACGCCACCGCGTGGTCGGCCCGGTCGTCCCGCGGCCGTCCTCGCGCTCCTCTACCCCGATGCCGAGGGGGCGGCACGGATCGTCCTCATCGAGCGGACGACCGGCGGCGGCCACCATTCCGGCGAGGTGAGCTTTCCGGGAGGCAAGGCGGAGCCCGACGATGCCGATGTCGTCGCCACGGCCCTGCGGGAGGCGGCCGAGGAGGTCGCGCTCGACCCCGTCGCCGCGGGGGTCCGGGTCGTCGGCGTCCTGGAGTCGTTCTGGATCCCGGTGAGTGACTTCGCGGTCACGCCGGTCGTCGCGCTCGCCGCGCGACAGCCCGTGCTCGCGCCGTCACCGCGCGAGGTGGCACGGATCGTCGAGCCGCGGATGGACGCGTTCCTGCCCGGAGCGTCGATCCGGATCGTCGAACGGACGGTCCGCGACTGGCCGCTGCGCTACGGCGCCTACGAGGTGGAGGGGCTGTCGGTCTGGGGTGCCACCGCGCGCGTGCTGAGCCAGCTCGGCGCCATCCTCGCGCTTCGCTGAGGCCGCACTCGGGACGGCCGGCGACCCGGGGCGGCCGCGGACGATATCGTTGCCGGCGTGAAGCGCATCCTCCTCCGCGCCCCCAAGGATCCGTTCGAGGTGGTCTCCCCCGAGCGCACGCTCGAGCAGAACCTCATCGGCAACAACAGCGGCAACCTCATCTTCATCGAGGCCGCGTACAAGCTCCTCGCCACGAGCGGGATCGAGATCACGCCCGACCGGTTCGAGGCCGACCGGCTGGGTGCCGATCGGATCAACGAGCGCTTCGATGCGTACGTCGTCCCGCTGGCGAATGCCTTCCGCCCGAGCTTCGAGGCCAAGCTCATCGCCATGACACGACTGATCGAGCGCCTGACGATCCCGGTCGTCGTGCTCGGGGTCGGCGCCCAGTCGACGGTGAAGTACGACGCGGCCAAGCTGGCGCGGCTCGAAGGCTCCGTCCGGGCCTTCATGCGCGCGGCGCTCGACCGGGCCCCCTCGGTCGGCGTGCGTGGCGAGTTCACGTATGACTACCTGCAGGGTCTCGGCTTCCGCGACGTCGAGGTCATCGGCTGCCCCTCGATGTTCCTCCATGGGGACCGCCTCGTCGTCGAGAAGCGGGTGCCGGCCCTGACCGGCGCGACCCCGATCGCGATGAACGTCTCGCCGTATGTCAAGGCGATGGGCCCGCTCGTCATGTCGCACGTCGAGCGCTACCCGGCCCTCCGATACATCGCGCAGGACCTCGCGACACTCGAGCTGATGCTCTGGGGCGACCCGGCGCCGGCCCCCGACGACCACGCCCTGAACCCGATCCATGCGTCGCATCCGCTCTTCCAGCAGGACCGGACGCGCATGTACGTCGACCCGTGGCCGTGGATCGAGGGACTGCGCGACGTGGACTTCTCGTTCGGCACCCGGATCCACGGCAACATCGCCGCGCTCCTGGCCGGGACCCCCGCGTACGTCCTGGCCCACGACTCCCGGACGCTCGAGCTCGCCCGCTACTTCGGGATCCCGCACCGGATCATGACCGCCGTGCCACCCGAGACGGATGCGGCCGAGCTGTACGAGGAGGCCGACTATGGCGAGCTCCAGCGCGGCCACGCCGCGAGGTTCGCGACGTTCACGGGGTTCCTCGGGCGCCACGACCTCGGGCACGTCTTCGAGCCTGGCGAGGACCCCACACGGTTCGACGAGCGGATGGCGGCGACGCCATTCCCGCCACCCGTGACGTACACCGGCCAGACGCGGATCAGCGGGCTCGCCCGGCAGACGAAGCGGCTCGGCGGGCGGATCCGGAGCGCGGCTCGGCGCCGGGGGCTGATCCGGGCCTGAAGCGGGATCGGACCCGCGGGCCCGGGGAGCGCCCGGAGGAGGCCATCCCACGAGGCGGGAACCGGCAGGCCCCGACCGGCGTCGTGGCGACGGCCCGACGACGCACATCGCGGCGTCGATTCGGGACCTGCGGGACCGCACCGTCGATCCCGCCCACGTGGCCGGGAGCCCTCGCGGGCTCTTCGCAGGGAGGTTGCGCCATGCGCAAGCCACTCCTGTCCCTGGCTGCCGTCGCCCTCGTGGCGAGCGGGTGCAGCAGTTCCTCGTCGGCCTCCTACGGGACATCGGAGCGATCCGACCCGGGCCACCACCAGCCGACCGCGGCGCCCGAGCAGCCCCGGAGCACGCCCTATGACGGGGTGACCTACCAGGACCCGGGCGTCAACCCCTTCGTCGACCCGGACGAGGACCGGGTCTCCACGTTCGCCCTCGATGTCGACACCGCGTCCTACGGCATCGCCCAGCGCTACATCGAGGACGGCCACCGACCCGATCCGGCGAGCGTCCGTGTCGAGGAGTGGGTCAACGCCTTCGACCAGGGCTACCGGGCGCCCGATGACGACGCGTTCGAGATCTCCGCCGACGGCGGTCCGACGCCGTTCACCGACCCCGACGAGGTCACGGTGCGGATCGGGCTCCAGGCTCGTCCCGTCCGCGATCGCGCCCGGCAGGACGCCTCGCTCACGTTCGTCATCGATACCTCGGGCTCGATGCAGCGGGAGGGCCGCCTCGAGCTCGTCAAGGACGCGCTGCGCATCCTCGTCGACGGGCTCGGCCGGGACGACCGGGTGGCGGTCGTGACGTTCGGCGACGACGCGCGGGTGGTCCTGCCCTCGACCTCGGCGCGGGACCGCGACACGATCCTCGACGCCATCGATCACCTGAAGCCGGGCGGCTCGACCAACCTCGAGGCCGGGCTCCGGCTCGGCTACGAGCAGGCCCGCGATGCCCTGACCGAGGACGGGATCGACCGGGTCGTGCTCGCCTCCGACGGGGTCGCGAACGTCGGGCTGACCGACAGCGCCGGGATCCTGGGCCAGATCCGTCACGACGCGGACGCCGGGATCGAGCTCGTGAGCGTCGGCGTCGGGATGGGCAACTACAACGACGCGCTGCTCGAACAGCTCGCCGACCAGGGCGACGGGTTCTACGCCTACGTCAACGATGTCGAGGAGGCACGGACGCTGTTTCGTGACCGGCTGACCACGACGCTCCAGTCCGTCGCGCTCGACGCCCGCGTGCAGGTCGAGTTCGATCCGAACCTCGTCGCCGCCTACCGGCTGGTCGGATACGAGAACCGCGACGTCGCCGACCAGGACTTCACCGACCCGAACGTCGAGGCCGGGGCGATCGGCGCCGGCCACGCGGTGACCGCGCTGTACGCGGTCCGGCTCCGCGAGGGGATCCGCGACGGCGACCGGCTCGCGACGGTCCGGCTGCGCTGGACCGATCCCGACGATGGGGGGAGCCGGGAGCTTGCTCGCGACGTGACCGGCCACGACCTGGCGAACTCGTTCGAGCGGACGGACCCGCACTTCCGCTTCGATGCCATCGTGGCGGCCTCGGCGGAGGTCCTGCGCGACAGCCCGTTCGACGGCCGGCTCGATCTCGGCGAGATCCTGCAGGTCGCGGACGAGTCGGCCGGCGATCTGCCGGCGACCGACCAGGTCCACGACTTCCTCGACCTGCTCGACGCCGCCGATCGCCTTGACGGATAAGTCACCGGAGGAGACCCCGGCCTGATCGCGGCTCGTCCGCGGTCAGGCCGGCTCACCACTCCCGGGATCCGTCGAGCGGTCCGACGGGCGCTCGACGAGCTCGCCGTCGGCCCGTTCGCCGGTGATGGCGGCGATCTCGACGGCGCGGCCTTCAAGGAACGCCCCGACGCCCGTATCGTCCGCCCCCATGAACTCGACGACGAACGCGCGCATCTCGGAGTGCTCGGTCCAGGCGGTGTGCGTCACGTCCGCCGGCCACAGGACGGCCTCGCCGGCCGCGACCCGGGTCCGCTCCTCGCCGACCCCGACCCAGCCGCCGCCCTCGATGACGATGAACCAGGTCGTGTTCGGGTTCGCGTGCGGCTCGATGTGCGCCCCGCGCGCGAACGCGAGTTCGGCGATCAGGCCGCGCATGTCCGAATGGATCGTCCGACCGGTCAGGCCCGTGGTGCCGGGCGGCCCTTCCGGGCGCCGATGGCCGACCCCGAACCGGTGGATCTCGATGGTCATCGACCGTGCGCCTCGGACCGGCGCGTCAGCGCCGGCGTCGCTGGCCGCGCGACCGCTTGCCGCCCGCGCCCCGGCGCCGGATCGTGGCCTCCGGGACGGCGAACTTCTGTTTCGTGTAGTAGCGCTCGCGGGCGAGCTTCGTCTCGTACGCCCGGAGCATCGGCGGGAACCGCATGAACCGGACCCACACGAGAGTGCCGATGCCGATGATCTCGGTGGTCAGGACGATGAAGAAGTCGAACACGAACAACGCCTCGACCATGAGCAGGCTGAACGTGATCAGCCCGGTCCACCACAGCCACTCCCACATCTCGGTGTACGGCGGGTGCCGGTGGAGCGCGCGGGTCCGGGCCCAGTACAGGACCGCGAGCACGACGAGCAGGACCAGGGAGGCGATCCACGTCGGGTGGAACAGGTCCGGGAAGTTCTTGCTGTTGAACGAGAGGAAGAGGTAGTCCCAGGGGGCGAGCGTCACGCGCCGACCTCATCGCAGGATGTCAGTGGACGCCCCGGAGTATGCCATGCCGGGCGCTATACTCGGCCGAGCGGTGCGGCGCCATCGACCCACCACGGGGCGCCTCTCCGCGGCGACCCCCGAGCGCGCCGGGGAGCCGTCGGACGGGAGGAATGCCCCGGGTGCGAGCCCTGCTGTCAGTCGCCGATCGCGCAGGCATCACCGCTCTCGCGCGCGATCTGCATGCACTCGACGTCGACATCTACGCCACCGACGGCACCCGCGAGTTCCTCGCGAGCGACGGGATCGAGGTCAGATCGGTCGCCGAGCTGACCGACGGCCAGACGACGGTCGGCGGCCAGGTCAAGACCTTCCACCACGCCGTCTATGCGGGCATCCTCGCCCGACGGGACGTGCCCGCCCAGATGGCCGAGCTCGAGGCGCAGGGCATCGTCCCCATCGATCTCGTCATCGTCAACGTCAAGCCGTTCGCCCCGGCCGTCGGCGTCAAGCTCGTCGGTCTCGACGAGGCGATCGAGATGATCGATGTCGGGGGTGCCGCGCTCCTCGGCGCCGCGGCCCGCAACTCGGCCGGGGTGGCGGCGGCCTCGGACCCGTCGCAGTACGACCGGATCGTCGCGGAGCTGCGCGAGCGCGGCCTCGTGAGCGCGGAGACCCGGGCCAGCCTCGCCGCCGAGGCCTTCAGCATGGTCGCCGCGTACCACGCGGAGATCGCCGCCTACCTCAACCAGATCTCCGGGAACATCTTTCCGCGACGCCTCGCGATGGTCCTCGAGAAGGTGGACGACCTGCGCTACGGGGAGAACCCGCACCAGCGGGCGGCCTTCTACCGCGAGACGACCCACCGCAGCGGCACGCTGGCCGACGCGACGCAGCTCCAGGGCGACCAGCCCTCGTTCAACAACCTGCTCGACCTCGACGCCGCGTATCGGATCGCCCGCGACTACACCGCCCCGACGGTCGCGATCGTCAAGCACACCGACCCCGTCGGGCTCGCCTCGGACGACGAACTCGTCGAGGCGTATCGCCACGCCCTCGAGACCGATCCGGTGGCCTCGTTCGGCGGGATCGTCGCGGTCAATCGCGAGCTCGACGGCGCGACCGCGCGCGAGATCGCGGCGAACTCCTACGAGGCGGTCGTGGCGCCCGGCTTCAGCCAGTCGGCCATCGGGATCCTGCGCGAGAAGACCGGCGTGGAGCTGCTCGCGGTCCCGGCGGACCCGACCGAGGGGATGCGCGACTACGGCATCGCGAGCCTCGACTTCAAGCGGGTCGCCGGCGGGCTGCTCGTGGAGACGCAGGACGACCTCGGCCTCGACCGCGGGCGGCTCCAGGTGGTCACCAAGCGGCGGCCCACGCTCGAAGAGCTGACCGACCTGCTCTTCGCCTGGCGCGCGGTCCGCCACGTCCGGTCCAATGCGATCGTCCTCGCCCGCAACGGGGCGACCGTCGGGATCGGCGCGGGACAGGCATCGCGGCAGGTCTCCGTCGAGATCGCACTCCGCCGCGCAGGTGACCGGGCCCGGCTCGCCGTCATGGCATCGGACGCCTACTTCCCGTTCCCCGATGGCATCCAGGCCGCGGCCAATGCCGGCGTGACCGCCATCATCCAGCCGGGCGGCTCGATCCGCGACGAGATGGCCATCGAGGTCGCCGACCGCCATCATCTCGCGATGGTGTTCACGGGTCGTCGCCACTTCCGTCACTGATCGGGGAACCGCATGGAACAGCTCCTCGCGCTGGAGATGGTGCGCGTGACCGAAGAGGCGGCCATCGCCTCGGCGCGCTCGATGGGTCGCGGCGATCGGCACGGCGCCGACCAGCTGGCTACCGAAGCCATGCGCAAGACGATGGACGAGATCGACTTCGCCGGCCGGATCGTCATCGGCGAGGGGGAACGCGACGAGGCCCCGATGCTCTACATCGGCGAGGAGGTCGGCCGGGCACATCTCGATCCGGACGCGCCGCGCGTCGACATCGCGGTGGACCCGCTCGAGGGGACGAACCTCGTGGCCCACGGCCAGGCCGGCGCGATCACGGTCCTCGCCGCGTCCGAGACCGGCGGCCTCACCCATGCCCCGGACACGTACATGGAGAAGATCTGCGTCGGGCCCGGGGTGGCCGGCAAGGTCGACATCCGCGAGTCGCCGACAGAGAACCTGCAACGGATCGCCGACGCGCTCGGCCGGCGCATCCGCGACATCACCGTCGTCATCCTGGAGCGGCCGCGCCACGACGCGCTCATCGCCGAGGTCCGGGAGGCGGGCGCCAGGATCAAGCTCATCGGCGACGGCGACCTCTCGGCCGCGATCTCGACGGCCGTGTCCGGCACCGGCGTGCATGCCGTGATGGGGATCGGCGGGGCGCCGGAGGGCGTGATCACGGCGGCCGCGATGCGCTGTCTCGGCGGCGAGATCCAGGCGCGGTTCCGATATCGCAGCGACGAGGAGCGCGAGCGGGGCGCACGGATGGGCCACGGCGACGAGACCCGCGTCTATCGGGCGGAGGACCTGGCGCCCGGCGAGAACCTCGTCTTCGCCGCGACCGGCGTGACCGCGGGCGACCTGCTCGAAGGCGTCCGCTTCTTCGGCGGCGGCGCCCGGACGCACTCGCTCGTGATGGCCTACCAGACCAAGCAGGTCCGGTTCGTCGACACCGTCCACATGTTCGACCGCGACTCGCCGCCGAGGGTGCGGCTCTAGAGAACCGGCGCCGGCGCCCGCCTCTTACGAGGCGCCCGGTCAGCCGAGCCGCAGCTTCGGCAGGACCTCGCGACCGAAGACCTCGATGAACTCGGCCTGGTTGCGCCCGACGTTGTGGAGGTGGATCTCGTCGAAGCCCATGTCCACGTAGTGCTGGATGTGGGCGGTGTGCGCCTCGAGGTCGCTGGTCATGAGAACACGGTTCTTGAAGTCCTCGGGCCGGACGAGCTTGGCCATCGCCGCGAAGTCCTCGGGGTTCTTGATGTCCTGCTTGGGGAACGGCATCCCGCCGTTCGGCCACTCGACGACCGCGTTCTGGATCGCCTCCTCGTCCGTGCGGGCCCAGGACACGTGGATCTGGAGCAGCTTCGGGGTCCCGATGGGCTTGCCGGCCTCGAGGCAGCCCTCGTCGCATTTCTCCCACAGCATCTTGATCTTCTCGTCGGCCGCGCCCACCGTGATCATCCCGTCCGCGAACTTGCCGGCCTTCTTCGCGTTGATGGGTCCGGCCGTCGCGACGTAGACCTTCACCGGCTCCTCCGGGATCGTGTACAAGCGGGCGCTCTCGAGCGTGAAATGCTCGCCCTTGTGCTTCACGACCTTGCCGGTGAACAGCTTGTTGATGATCTCGATGGCCTCGAACATCATCGCGCTGCGGATGCCGATCTCCGGCCAGACCCCCCCGACGACGTGCTCGTTGAGCGCCTCGCCGGCGCCCAGACCCAGGTAGAACCGACCCGGGTACATGGCGCCCAGGGTCGCGGCCGCATGGGCGATGACCGCGGGGTGGTAGCGGAAGCCTGGGCACGTGACGGCGGTCCCGAACGGCAGCGACGTGCGCGTCCCGAGCGCCCCCATGAACGACCACGCGAACGCGCTCTGGCCCTGCTGTGGCGTCCATGGGTGGAAGTGCTCGCTGACCATGAACCCCGCCTCGAAGCCGGCCGTCTCGGCCGCGGCACACCAGTCGAGCAGGTCGGTCGGGTGGAACTGCTCGAGCATCGCGGCGTAGCCGATCTTCGTCATCGATGGGTCTCCGGCTGGGCGGGCGGTGGGCCAGATGCGGAGCGTAGCATCGGCGCATGGAACCACCGCGCTGGATCGTGGCGATGGGTGGCGGCGGCTTCTCGATGGAGCCGGAGAACCCGCTGCTCGACGACGAGCTCCTCGCGCTGGCGCGGCGGACGCGCGGTGTCGAGCGCCCGCGCGTGTGCTTCCTCGGGACGGCCAGCGGCGACTCGGTGGCGTACATCGAGGAATTCCACGCCGCGTTCGACCCGAAGGCCGTGGAGGCCTCGCACCTCGAGCTGTTCTCCCGATCCGTCACGGACATCGAGCGGTTCCTGCTCGCCCAGGACGTCATCTACGTCGGGGGCGGGAACACCATGAACATGCTCGCCGTGTGGCGGGTCCACGGGGTGGATCGCATCCTGCGCGCCGCGTACGAGGCCGGGATCGTCATGGCCGGCCTGTCGGCCGGATCGCTGTGCTGGTTCGAGGGCGGCACCACGGACTCCTTCGGGCCGGAGCTCGCGCCGATCGACGATGGCCTCGGGTTCATCGCCGGCAGCCACTGCCCGCACTACGACGGCGAGCCGGGACGCCGGCCGCTCTACCAGCGGCTCGTCGCGGAACGGCGGCTGCCCGCGGGGTATGCCGCCGATGACGGAGCGGCCCTCGTCTTCCGGGACGGTGAGCTGCACGCGGTCGTCGCGTCGAGACCCGCCGCCTGGGCCTATCGCGTCGAGCCGGGGCCGGACGGGACCGCGGTGGAGACGACGCTCGAGACCCGCTACCTCGGCTGACGCCGGCGCCAGCGACCCGCCGCGGCATCCCAGGTGCCGATCGGCCGAACGGCCGCCTCGCCCTCGAGCGCGAGCCGGCGACGACGGGCGGTGTCGACGGTCTCGCCCCAGCCGGGCGGAACGAGCCCGGGCGCCAGGTCCGCGAGCGGCGCCAGGACGAAGAGCCGCTCGCTGGCATCGCGGTGCGGGACCTCCAGCAGCCTCGCCGCCCTGGCCGGGTCGGCGGCCGCGTCGATCGACCGGGCGTCGGGTGGGCGTTCGATGGCAAGCCGCGCCCGGCCGAAGACCAGCAGGTCGAGATCGAGCTCGCGCGGCCCCCAGCGGCGACCGGCGCGACGACCGGCAGCTCGTTCCAGGTCCTTGAGCGCGATCAGCAGCGTCGTCGCGCCCGCCGCGGGGTCCGGGCCGGCGGGGACGTCGAGGGCGACCGCAGCGTTGCGGAACTCGGGCTGGTCGGTCACGCCGACCGGGACCGTCGCGTACAGGCGCGAGACGCCGCGGAGCCGCAGTCCGGGCGCGGATCCGAGGGCGTGGACCGCCTCGGTCAGGGTCCTCTCGGCGTCGCCGACGTTCGCCCCGAGACCGATGTACGCGCGGACTCGACGGTCGGTCACGGCCTCCTCGGGCTCATCGGGCGATCCGGGCCCTAGACTCGCCGGATGCGACCGGTCGCCGTCCGCATCCTCCACCCCGATCCGGCCCCGGACGCCGGTCTCATCGAACGCTGGGTCGCCGGCGCGCGTGCCGCTCTCGCGGTGCGCCACCGGTCCGGCTTCGAGGCGGCCGGAGCGGCCGATGTCCGGATCGTCGCCGGGCCGCCCGACGATACACCGTTCGGGAGACGCCTCCGCGACCTCGTCCGCGCCGACCGACCGGGCGGCCTCGTGATCCTTGGCTCCGGCGCGATCCCGCTCGCGACCGCCCGTGACCGTCGCGACCTGGTCGCCGCAGCCTGCGGCGGACGACCGGCGGGCCGTCGCCAACAACCGCTACTCCGCCGATGTCATCGCGGTCTCGTGCGCGACCGACGGCCTCGCCGTGGTCCCGGACCTCCCCGGCGACAACGCGCTGCCGCGCTGGCTGGCCGAGCAGGCCGGCTACGCCGTCACCGACCTTCGTCGTCGCTGGCGCCTCGCGATCGACCTGGACGGGCCGGTCGACCTCGTCCTCATCGGCGTCGCGGAGCCGCCCGGTCAGCGATCGGTCGACACGAGCCAGGTGCGATCCCGACTGGCGTCCATCCGCTCGGTCGCGGCGGATCGGCGGGCCGAGTTGCTCGTCGCCGGCCGGACCTCCGCCGCGACGGTCGCCTGGCTGGAGACGCACACGCGGTCGCGGACGCGGGCCCTCATCGAAGAACGGGGCCTGCGCACGAGCGTGGTGGGGCAGCGCCGACCCGCCTCCGTCCTGGGAGCCCTGCTCGACCGGGACGGACCGGCGTCCCTCGGGACGCACCTGGCCGCGCTGGCCGACGCGGCGATCATCGACACGCGCGTGCTTCTCGCCCATCGCCTCGGCGCCGACGAGCGAGCCTGGCCGCCGGCCGAGGACCGCTTCGCCTCGGACCTGCTGCTCGCCGAGCGGATCGGGGACCCCTGGCTGCGCGAGCTGACGGCCGCCGCTGCGGCTGCGACGATCCCGATCCTGCTCGGCGGTCACACCCTGGTCGGACCCGGGATCCGGCTCGTCATCGGGCGACAGGCGGCCGGCTGACCGATGGACATCGAGCCCGGCCTGCGACGCGAGCCACCGACCGACCTCGACGGCGGTCGGCGAGGACGCCGAGCTCGCCGATCGCATCCGCGACGAGATCCGGCGTGACGGCCCGATGCCGTTCGCGCGGTTCATGGCCATCAGCCTCTACGACGGGGACGCGGGCTACTACGCCGGCCCGGACCCCCGGCCCGGCCGCGCCGGCGACTTCATCACCGCCCCTGAGCTCCACCCGATCTTCGGCGCGACCCTGTCGGGGCTCGTCCTCGAGACGTGGCATCATCTCGGCGAGCCCGACCGGTTCACCGTCCGCGAGTATCGGGGCGGGAACCGGCGCGCTCGCGGTCGCGCTGCTCGGAGCGCTCCGCGGCTCATCGCTCGAGGAACGGGTGCGCTACCAGCCCGTCGAGATGTCCGCCCACCGGATCGTCGAGATCCGCGACCGGCTCGCGGCGTCAGGGCTGGCCGCCATGCTCGACGACGCCGGGCTGGCCGGCGCCCCGGAGCCGATCGACGGCGTCATCGTCGCGAACGAGGTCCTCGACGCCCTCCCGGTCCATCGCGTCCGACGGCGCGGACTGACCCTGCGCGAGCTCGCGGTCGACGTGTCGCCCGCCGGGCCCTTCACCGAGGTCGAGGTCGAGCCGACCGAGGGTCTCGCCGCGCGCCTCGAAGCGGAGAGCATCGACCTGGCCGACGGCCAGACCGCCGAGATCTGCCTCGACCTCGATCGGTGGGTCGCCGAGGCGGCCGGCGGTCTGCGTCGCGGGCTGCTCCTCCTCATCGACTACGGCGCACCGGCGACCGACCTGTACGATCCCGCACGCCGTCCCGACGGCACGCTCCGCGCCTACGTCCGCCACCAGGTGCACGACGACCCGTACCGCCATGTCGGCCGCCAGGACCTGACCGCGCATGTCGACGTCACCGCGGTCGAGCGCGCAGCGCACCGGGCCGGGCTGACGACCGTCGGCATCACGACCCAGGCCGAGGCGCTCGTGGGGCTCGGTATCGAGGAGCGGCTGCGGGCGATCCAGGCCGATCCGGCGACCTCGCTCGACGAGTACCTGGTCGTCCGCTCGGCGCTCATGCGGATGCTCGACCCGGCGGCGATGGGCCGATTCCGCGTGATGGGCTTCGGCCGGGCATGGCCGGACGGGCCGCTCCCATCGGCCTTCGCCTTCCGTCAGCCCGGCCGGCGGGTACCACCCCGGAGCGCCCCGGACTAGGGCGATATACCTATTGCCCCTCATCTCGGCCGTCGCGCACGATTTGCCACGGTCGGGCACGACCTGACGGGGAGCGGCGCGCGAACCTGCACGCGCGCTCGGCGCGCGCCGCTCCCCGACGCATCCCGCCCGCGGCCCGCGAGCACGATCCCGGCACCGTCCGGGCACCCCTCCCGCCGCCGCTCCGGCCCGCTCCCACTGCTAGAATGCCGACAGGCGTCGGTGCGCCTCGTGCGGGTGCGCCTGCCCGCTCGCTCAGGGGTCTCCAGCCAGCGACGCGAGCCCTCCGGCCTGTCGCTCGAAGGGAGTTCGGTTGACCGGCATCTGGTACATCGTGGGCTTCGCCTTCGCGGGCGTGTCGTTCGTCTTCCTGACCATCGGCGCGGCCTGGATCGTGTCGCATCGGAACCGTGGGGACGAGCACAAGGGCCTCCCGTACGAGTCCGGCATCGACACCTACGGTGACACCCACGGTCGGTTCGGCCTGTCGTTCTACATCTATGCGCTGCTCTTCGTCGCCTTCGACATCGAGGTGGTCTTCATCTACCTCTGGGCGATCAACTTCAACTCGCTCGACATCGACGCGCTCGCGGGCGGGCTCGTCAGCATGGTGATCTTCGTGACGATCCTGCTGCTCGGGCTGGCGTATGCCTGGCGGAAGGGAGCCCTGACGTGGCGCTGACGCCGAGCCGCCCGAAGGGCCCCAAGGCCGCGGAAGAGTCGGCACTCACGCCGGCCGACGGCGAGCGCGACGTCCTGGCGCCGATCGTCGTCCCGAACACCCTCTGGCAGGCGGCCGATCCGGCGGCGTACGAGGGCGGCCGACCCAGCGACATCACGCACCTGCGCGAGTTCGAGGCGAGCGGGCTTGGACGGCGCGACGATGCGCGCTGGAGCGGCGCGCTCGAGGTCATCCCGACGAAGGCCGACTACGTCCTGGACCTCATCCGCATGAACAGCCTCTGGCCGCTGCTGTCGGGGCTGGCCTGCTGTGCGATCGAGATGATGTCGGCCGCGACGTCCAAGAACGACATGGACCGCTGGGGGATGTTCCCGTTCCGTGCGAGCCCGCGCCAGGCCGATGTCCTCATCGTCGCGGGGACCCTGACGACGAAGATGGCCGGCCCGCTCGTCCGCCTGTGGGAGCAGATGCCCGAGCCGAAGTGGTGCGTCGCCCTGGGCGACTGCACGTGCTCCGGTGGTCGCTACAAGCGGAGCTACTCGACGGTCGAGGGGATCGACCGGGTGATGCCGGTCGACGTCTATATCCCGGGCTGCCCGCCGCGCCCGGAGGGCCTCATCTACGGGATGATGAAGCTCCAGCAGCTGGTCAAGGATCGCCGGGGCCACTGGCCGGAGCGGGCCATCGGGCCCACCGTCCCGCAGGACGTCTGAGCGTGGATCGACGGTTCAAGGCCCGCCTCGAGTCGCGCTTCGCCGACCAGCTCACCGGGCCCATCCGGCAGCGGCATGACGAGACGGAGATGCGCATCGCGGCCGGCGACGTGGTCCCCGTCCTGACCGCGCTCCACGACGAGCCCGAGTTCCGCTTCGAGTTCCTCGCCGACCTCGCGGGCGTCGACACCGGCGAGGTCATGCAGGTCGTCTACCACCTGTGGAGCGACACCACGCCGGACTGGCTCCGGGTCGTCGCCGACGGTCTCTCCCGCGAGGATCCGCGGGTCCCCTCCGCGACGTTCCTCTGGAAGGGCGCGGAGTGGCAGGAGCGCGAGGCGTACGACATGTTCGGGATCACCTTCGAGGGCAACCGGGACCTGCGCCGCATCTACATGCCGCCCGACTACATGAGCTTCCCGCTCCGCAAGGACTTCTACCTCGCCGACGACGCCGCGCGCTCGCCGGGCGGTGGCGTCCGGCCGATGGAGCGGACCCACACGCCACGCAACGCCCCGGCCGCGACGCTGCTCCGTCGCGCGCCGGACTGATCGAGGTCCCAGCCGACCATGCCCGTCACCGCGCAACGCCCCTCCGCCGACGATCCCCGCGTGACGCTCGACCGCGAGCTCGGCGTCTACGAGCCCGTCCCGCCCTATCCGCCGCGGACCGAGCGCGAGGCCGAGTTCTACACGCTCGGCGACGGCGAGATGCTCATCAACATGGGGCCGCAGCACCCGTCCACCCACGGCGTGCTGCGGGTCGTCCTCAAGCTCGACGGCGAGAAGGTCGTCGACCTCGACCCGGTCCTTGGCTACCTCCATCGCGGCGTCGAGAAGCTGTGCGAGAACGCCGACTATCACCAGGCGATCTGCTACCTCGACCCGCTCGAGTACGTCAGCTCGCTCTTCTGCGAGTGGCCCGGGGTCATGGCGTTCGAGAAGCTCCTCGACGTCCAGGTCCCGCGCCGCGCCGAGTACATCCGGGTCCTCTCGACCGAGCTCAACCGGATCGCGAGTCACGCCCTCTTCCTCGGCTGGATGGCCCTCGACCTCGGCGGCCTGACACCGATCCTGTGGTCGTTCATCGAGCGCGACGAGATCGTCGACCTCCTCGCGTCGCTCACCGGCCAGCGGATGCTGTTCAACTACTTCCGGATCGGCGGCGTGAACGGCGACCTGAACCACGAGTTCATGAGCCGCCTCGGCGACTGGATGAGCCACGCGGCCGAGCAGATCGAGTCCGGCAACGCGCTCCTCAACGAGAACGAGATCTTCGTGCGCCGGATGCGCGGCCTCGGGACGATCGACACCGCGACCGCGCTGCGGATGTGCCTGACCGGCCCGAACCTGCGGGCGACCGGCGTGCCGTTCGACCTGCGCCGCGCCCACCCGTACAGCGTCTTCCCGGAGCTCGACTTCGACATCCCGACCCGGTCGGAGGGCGACTGCCTGGCGCGCTACCTGCTCCGGATGGACGAGATCAAGCAGAGCCTGCGGATCATCGACCAGTGCCTCCACCAGATGCCCGACGGGCCGATCATGGCGAAGCTGCCGAGGCTGCTCCGGCCGCGGCCCGGACGCGCCTATGCCGGCATCGAGGGGCCACGCGGCCAGTACGCCGCCTATGTCATCAGCGACGGCACGGACCAGCCGTTCCGGATGCGGATCCACGACCCCTCGTTCGTGAACCTCCAGTCCGTCGGGCTCACCGTTCCGGGCCACCTCGTCGCCGACACCATGGCCGTCATGGCCAGCCTCGACCCGATCATGGGCGGCGTCGACAAGTGACGGCGACATGACGGTCATCGGGCGGTCCTGGTCGAGGCTCACGCTCCCCGGCAAGATCGTGTTCACGGTCGTGCCCGTGCTGCTGGCGCTGACGATCGCGCTCGTCGCGTTCGTCGCCATCCTCGGCCCGACGATCGTCGACCTGCTCGCGAACAACATGGCGATCGTCCGGTTCGTGGTGGCCGTCACGGTCATCCTGCTGATGACGATCCCGACCGCGTTCCTGATCATCTTCATGGAGATGAAGGTCATCGCCCTGATGAACCTCCGGATCGGGCCGGACCGCGTCGGTCCCTTCGGCTCGCTCCTGTCGGTGGTCCACGGCCTCAAGGTCCTCATGAAGGAGGACTTCACCCCGACCGGCGTCGACCCACTCGTCTTCACGTGGGCGCCGGTCGTCGTCTACCTGACCAGCGTCCTGAGCCTGCTGGTGATCCCGTTCGCGCCCAACGTCTTCGGCGCGGACATGAACATCGGGCTCCTCTACTTCTTCGCGATCGGCGGCCTCGCCGTCGTCGGGCTGCTGATGGCGGGCTGGTCGAGCTTCAACAAGTACTCGCTGCTGGGCGGTCTCCGCTCTGCGGCGCAGGTCATCAGCTACGAGATCCCGCTGACGCTGTCGGTGGTCGGGCTGATCCTGCTGGCCGGCACGATGAGCCTCAACCAGATCGTGAACAACCAGGGAGGCTGGTTCACGAACTGGTACATCTTCCAGCAGCCGCTCGGTGCCCTGATCTTCTTCATCGCGGCCACGGCCGAAGCGAACCGGACGCCCTTCGACCTGACCGAGGCCGACTCCGAGATCGTCGCCGGCTTCGCCACCGAGTACTCCGGCATGCGGTTCGGGTTCTTCTTCTTCGCCGAGTACGTGAACGTCTTCATCATCTCGGCGCTGACCGTGACCCTGTTCTTCGGCGGCTGGAACGCACCGTTCCCGTGGCCATGGCCGATCGACACGAGCATCGACCTCAGCCAGCTCGGCGTCGCGCTGCTCATCCTCATCGCGATCGTGCCGCTCGTCCTGACTTTCGCGTTCGCCGCCCCGATCTGGCTGGTGAGCTCGCGGATCAAGGGCTGGCAGGCGCTCATCGGCGGGTTCGTGCTCGCCAACCTCTTCGTCGTCGCGGTCATCGGGGCGTGGGCCTACATCGGCCTCGACTGGGTGGCCGGCATCTTCTGGTTCCTGCTCAAGACGTACGTCTTCGTGTTCACGTTCGTCTGGATGCGCGGCACGCTGCCCCGCGTGCGGATCGACCAGCTGATGGACTTCGCGTGGAAGTGGCTCCTGCCGGCGTCGCTCCTCAACCTCTTCGTGACTGCCACGGCGATCGTCGTCATCCGGAGGATCGGCGCGTGAGCCTCGTCCCCGGTCTGGGCATCGTCAAGGGTATGGGGCTGACCCTCCGGCGCTTCTTCGAGCCGAAGGTCACGATCATGTATCCCGAGGTCCGACTCGACCCGCCGTCCAAGTTCCGCGGCCGGCTCCAGCTGCTCTACGACGAGTGGGGCACGCTCAAGTGCGAGACGTGCTTCCAGTGCGCCCAGGCCTGTCCGATCGAGTGCATCGACATGGGCGGCATCGACACGCGCGGACGATTCCACGTCCACTGGGGCGCGCCCGAGACCTACGGGGAGCGGCGCGAGGAGTCGGCCCTCCGGCGCTCCGGCCGGACGGTCCCGGACCCTGCCTACATGCCGTTCGCGCCGCTGGACATGACCGTCGTCGACGCGATCCTCGAGGACCACGACCACGACCCGGCCCGGATGCTCGCGATCCTGGAGGCGACCCAGACCGCCTACGGCTACCTGCCGGTCGCCGCGCTGAAGCGGATCAGCCAGAGGACCGGCGCCTGGTACGCGATGATCTACGGCACCGCGACGTACTACGCGCACCTGCGCTTCGAGCCGCCGGCCGCCACCGAGCAGGCCGCCGCGGTCGCCGCGCACCGACCACCCGAGTCGTCGTACCTCGCGGCGCTCGACACGGCCCTCGGCGGGGCGCCAGGACCGCGTCCGCGGTCCCGTCCGCGTCAGGCGCGCGCCCAGTCATGACGAACCGCCTCACGACGCCGGACGCCTGGCCGACGATCCTGCTCGAGCGCGCCGGTACCGCGGACCCGACCGACCTCGACGCCGCGGTGAAGGTCGGCGCCTTCGACGGCCTTCGCGCCGCGATCCGCGACCTCGGGCCGACGGCCACCATCGCGGCCGTGGCCGCGTCCGGCCTGCGCGGGCGCGGCGGGGCCGGCTTCCCGGCCGGCGAGAAGTGGCGCACCGCGGCCACGACCGAGGCGCCGCGCAAGTACGTCGTGGCCAACGGCTACGGCGCCGACCCGGCCTGCCCGACCGACCGGTACCTGCTCGAGGAGGATCCGTTCGGCGTCATCGAGGGCACGGCCATCGCCGCCTTCGCGATCGGCGCGACCGAGGCGCTCATCGCGGTCCGGACCGAGGACGTCGAGGCGATCCGCCGCCTCGAGGCGGCCGTCGGCGCGGCGGAGGAGGCCGGCTTCATCGGTCCGGACGCCTTCGGGCCCGGGCGCGACCTCACGGTCACGGTCCGGCCCGTGCAGGGTGCGTACATGCTCGGCGAGGAGACCGTCCTGCTCAAGGCGCTCGAGGGCAAGCGCGGCCAGCCGGAGCAGCGACCGCCCCACCCGGCCGAGCGCGGCCTCCTCGGGATGCCGACGGTCGTCCACAACGTCCAGACGCTCGGCGCGCTCGGCTGGATCATGCGCCAGGGTCCCGAGGCGTTCGCCGCGACCGGTTCGAAGGCGAGTCCGGGCACGATCCTCGTCGGCCTCCGGACCCCGTCGGGCGACGGGGTCGCCGAGGTCCCGCTCGGGACGCCGCTCCGCAAGATCGTGGCGCTCGCCGGAGCGCTCCCCGCCGGCCGGTCGATCAAGGCGGTCCTCGTCGGCGGGCCATCCGGCGGCCTCCTGCCGGAGGAGCTGCTCGCGACCCCGTACGACTTCGAGGCACTCCGCGCGGTGGGCGCCCACGTCGGGTCCGGTTCGGTCGTGGTCGCCGACGACCGCGCCTGCATCGTGGACCTGGCCCGCCTGCTGACCCGGTTCTGCGCGAGTGAGGCGTGCGGCAAGACCATCCCCTGCCGGATCGGGACGCGACGGCTCGTCGAGATCGCCGATCGCGCCATCGACGGCCACCCCAAGCCCACCGATCTCGACCTGCTGGTGGACCTCTCGGCCGACATCGTGGCGTCCGCGCTGTGCGACCACGAGCGGCTGACGACCCTCCCGCTCATGAGCGGGATGCGATACTTCCGCTCCGAGCTCGACGACCATCTCCTCCGAAGCGCCTGCCCTGCCGGCGTCTGCCACCCGATCGCGGTGGCTGCCGGCGCGACCGCATGAAGGCGACGCATGGCTGACCTCCTGACGCGCCCCGACAGCCCCCCATCGCCCGAACCGGAGTCGCTCGCCGAGCGGCTTCTCGAGACGCGCTCGCCGCAGCGGCCCCAGTCGTCGCCGCGCATCCGGGTCGAGGTCGATGGCCGGGTCGTCGAGGGCTTCGAGGGCCAGACGATCCTCGAGGTCTGCCGCGACAACGGGATCGAGATCCCGACCCTCTGCTACGAGCCGAAGCTCCCGGGCTTCGGGGCGTGCCGGATGTGCGTCGTCGAGGTTGAAGGCGAGGAGCACCCGCCGATCAGCTGCTCGCGGGCGTGCGAGCCCGAGATGAAGATCCAGACGCAGACCGAGACGGTCCGCCGGCTACGCCGGACGAACCTGGAGCTCATCTTCAGCGACCACAACGCGTACTGCCTGCCGCCGTGCCAGAACAAGTGCCCCAGCCACATCGACATCCCGGGCTTCCTCAAGGCCAATGCCGAGGCCGACTGGCGCGAGAGCACCCGGATCTTCAAGCGGACGATCCCGTTCCCGTCGGTGCTCGGGCGGGTCTGCCCGGCGCCGTGCGAGGAGCACTGCCGGCGCGACGAGGTGGACGAGGCGATCGCGATCCGCGACAGCCACCGCTACGCGGGCGACCAGGTCCTCAAGGCGATGCTCGACGAGGGCGTCGATCCGCCGCTGCCGTACGAGCACCAGGCGACGACCGGGCGGCGGGCGGCCGTGATCGGGTCGGGGCCGGCGGGCATGGCCGCCGCGTACTACCTGCTCCTCGCCGGTCACGACGTCACGGTCTACGAGCGCGACCCCTCTCCCGGCGGGATGCTCCGCTACGGCATCCCCCAGTACCGGCTGCCCAAGGTCGAGGTGCTCGAGGCGGAGTACGAGTCGGTCACCCGGCTCGGCGGGAAGATCATCTGCAACGCCGGTCTCGGGACCGAGTTCACGCTCGACGACCTGACCAACCAGGGCTTCGATGCCGTGGTGGTCGCGATCGGCTGCTACGACACGAACACGCTCGGCATCCCGGGCGAGGATGCCGCCGAGGTCCTTGACGGGCTCGAGTACCTGCGCACGGCGACGCTCGGGCTGCCGTACCCGGGGCACGCCGGCAAGCGGGTCGTCGTCATCGGTGGCGGGTTCACCTCGATGGACTGCTCGCGGACCTCGATCCGGCAGGGCGCCAAGGACGTCACGCTCGTCTACCGCCGCGACATGAAGGACATGCCGGCGGCCAACGAGGTCCACGAGGCGATCGAGGAAGGGGTCACGGCCATCTTCCAGGCCGGCCCGGTCAGGGTCGTCACCGACAAGGCCGGCAACGTGACCGGTGTCGAGTTCATCCGGATGCAGCCCGGCGCCCCCGACGCGTCGGGCCGGCGGCGCCCGGAGCCCGCGCCCGGGACCGAGTTCACGGTCCCCTGCGACCGCGTGCTCCTCGCGATCGGCCAGGGACCGGAGCTCGACTGGATCGGGCCCGGGTCCGACGGGGTGGAGGCGACGAAGCAGCATCGGCTCAAGGCCGACGCCGTCACGTTCGAGACCGGCCGCCCGGGCGTCTTCGGGACCGGCGACGTGCGGATCGGAGCCGCGACCGTCGTCCAGGCGGTGGCCGAGGGCCGGCGCGCGGCGTATGCCGTCGATGCCTTCCTCCAGGGCCAGGACCTCGGCGCGATCCGGACCCGCCAGACGCTGGCCGAGCCGCAGCCGGAGTTCCTCTCGATCGTGCCGTTCACCGCCGAGGTGAAGGAGCCCCGGTATCGGATGAAGGCGCTCGAGGCGGAGGAGCGCAACCACAGCTACATCGAGTACGAGCTCCCGTACACCCGCGAGGACGCGGTCGCGGAGTCCACGCGCTGTCTCCAGTGCACGTGCGAGGCGATCGGCTTCTGCGACCTGCGGCGGCTCGGCATCGAGTACGGGACGACGCTCCAGACGCTGGAACCGCAGCACGACCAGGGTGCCGGCTACCGGAGCGTCACGGAGAACCGGTTCACCGGTATCAACCACGACTACATCCGCGACAATTCGCACGCCTTCATCCTGCGCGAGCCATCCCGCTGCATCGACTGCGGTCGCTGCGCGCAGGTCTGCTCGGAGGTCGTCGGCGCGGCCTGCTACGACTTCATGCGGATCGGGTTCGACACGCTCGTCACGACGCCGCTCGACATGAGCCTCAACGACACGCCGTGCGTGTCGTGCGGGCGGTGCGCGGAGACGTGCCCCACCGGCGCGCTCATGCCGAAGCCGCGCGTCCTCGAGAAGTACGACGTGGACGAGAGCCGCTGCATCCTGTGCGGGATCTGCGTCGACGCGTGCCCGTACGACGCGCTCCGCGACGGCGCCGACATCGAGCTCGCCCACACCAGCCGGGCCGACCCGATGATCGACCTCATGGCGATCGCCGCGGTCGACCGCGAGACCGAGGTGACGTACATCCGCCGCGAGCGGGGATGGGCGGAGGCCGCCGCGGCCCAGGGCCGATGGCTCGACCCCGCCCGGCTGCTGCCGGTCCTGCCGGCGACGGTCACGGGGATCCCGACGAACGGCGGCAACGGCCACGGGCACGCACACGGCGATGGGCACGGGTCCGGACCGGCCCTGCTCCCCGGCGGGCACGAGTAGGCGGACGTGCTCAAGCACCTCGTCCCCATCATCCTCGCGCTCGCGGTCATGGGGGCCGTCACCGGGATCGCGGCCGTCATGCTCCTCTTCCTGGGCCAGGACTGGGGCGACGCGCTCTTCTGGGTCTTCGCCTGCGTGCTCGTGATCTCGGCGCTCCTGGTCGTCACGATGCGCGACATCATCCGGTGCGGCCTCGCGATGATCGTGTGCTTCGGCGCGCTGGCCGGGATCTACGTCCTCATGGGCGCGACGCTGATCGGTGCGGCGCAGGTCATCGTGTACATCGGGGCGATCAGCGTCCTGATCCTCTTCGCGATCATGCTCACGCAGACCAAGGACGCCCCGACGCGGCTCGTCTTCCAGACGCAGGCCGGTCCGGCGGCCATCGCCGCGGTCGTCATCGCGGTCCTCATCGGGCTCGCGGTCGCCGCGACGGACTGGCACGAGGTCTCCAAGCGGATCACCGTCTCGGCGAAGGACGTCTCGACCATCCTGTTCTCGGACTACGTCCTGCCGTTCGAGGTCGTGAGCGTCCTGCTCCTGGCGGCCGTCATCGGCGCGGTCTTCCTGGCCAAGCGCGAGCCGGGCGGACCGTCATGAGCGACTCGCTCGACGCCTACCTGGTCCTGTCGGGGATCCTCTTCGCGATCGGGTCGTTCGGCTTCCTCGCGCGGCGCAACGCCATCAGCATGCTCATGTCGATCGAGCTGATGCTCAACGCGGTCAACCTCTCGATCGTGTCCTTCGGGGCATTCAACCCGGACCTCGGGGCGCAGGGGTCGGTCATCGCCTTGATGGTCATCGCCGTGGCCGCGGCCGAGGCGACCGCCGGCCTGGCCATCGTCATCGCCATCTACCGCAACAAGCGGACCCCGCTCGTCGACGAATACGACTCGATGCGCCGATGACCTCGGAGCAGCTCATCCCCCTGCTCGTCATCCTGCCGCTCGCCGGCTTCGGCATCACGGCCCTCATCGGGCGGCGCCTCCACAAGCAGGCGCACTGGATCCCGGTCCTCGCGATCCTGGGTGTCTGGGTCATCGCCATGTGGGTCTCGTACGGGGCGCTGACCGGCGCCGAGCCGTACGGCGAGCATGGCTACGGCGTGCCGCTCTTCACCTGGATCCCGGCCGGCGACTTCACCGTGAACGCGGGCTTCTACGTCGACCAGCTGACCGCGTGCCTCCTCATCGTGGTCACGACGGTCGGGCTCCTCGTGCATATCTACTCGATCGGGTACATGAGCCACGACCCGGGCTACTGGCGGTTCTTCGCCTACCTCAACTTCTTCATGTTCTCGATGCTCCTGCTCGTCCTCGCCGACAACTTCCTGCTGGTGTTCGTCGCGTGGGAGCTCGTCGGCCTGTCGAGCTACCTGCTCATCGGGTTCTGGTACCGCAAACGCTCCGCGGCGCTGGCCGCGAAGAAGGCTTTCATCGTCAACCGCGTCGGCGACGTCGGCTTCGCGCTCGGCATCATGCTCATCTTCGTCAGCCTCGGCACGCTCGACATCCGCGAGGTCATCGCCCGGATCGGGACGCTCGACGGGACGACGATCCTCGCCATCGCGCTGCTGATCTTCGCGGGGGCCATGGGCAAGAGCGCCCAGTTCCCGCTCCACGTCTGGCTGCCCGACGCGATGGAGGGCCCGACGCCGGTCTCCGCGCTCATCCATGCCGCCACGATGGTCAACGCCGGCGTCTACCTGGTCGCCCGGACGAACCCGATCTTCGCGATGGCGCCGAGCTCGATGGTGGTCGTCGCCGGGATCGGCATCTTCACCGCGATCCTCGCGGCGTCGATCGCGATGACCCAGACCGACATCAAGCGCGTGCTCGCCTACTCCACGCTCTCCCAGCTCGGCTACATGTTCGCGGCGCTCGGGGTGGGGGCGTTCACCGCGGCCATCTTCCATCTCATGACGCACGGCTTCTTCAAGGGGCTGCTGTTCCTCGGCTCCGGCTCGGTCATCCATGCCGTCCACGAGGAGCAGGACATGCGCCAGATGGGCGGTCTGGCCATGAAGATCAAGATCACCTACGCCACGATGCTCATCGGCTCGCTGGCGATCGCGGGGATCCCGCCGCTGGCCGGCTTCTTCTCGAAGGACGAGGTCCTCGGCGAGGCGTTCAAGAGCGGGTTCTACTGGGTCTGGGTCATCGGCTTCATCGTCGCCGGCCTGACCGCGTTCTACATGTTCCGGCTGATGGCCCTGACCTTCTGGGGCGAGTTCCGCGGCCCGAAGGCGATCTGGGACAAGATCCACGAGTCGCCCGCGGTCATGACGATCCCGCTCATCCTGCTGGCCATCCCCTCGGTCCTGCTCGGGATCTTCCTGGGCCTGCCCTTCGGGGCCAGCCGGATCACGACCTGGCTGGAGCCGGTCTTCGCCGAGTCCGAGCACATCCTGCACGAGACCCCTCCGGCCGCCTTCAGCCTGTTCGGCATCGACGGCGTGCTGATCCTGCTGAGCGTCGCGATCGCCTCGCTCGGCCTCGTGCTCGCATGGCGGCTCTTCGGCGTCCACATCGGGCCGATCCGGATGCCCGCCCGACCCGAACGCGTCCGCGAGCTCACGGCTCGGGTCTCGTTCCTGTACCGCGCGTCGCTCAACAAGTGGTGGTTCGACGAGCTCAACCATCTGCTGTTCATGGTCATCGGCGGGCGGATCGCGAACGCGCTGTGGTGGTTCGACCGCGAGATCGTCGACGGCACGGTCAATGCGATCGGGCGTGACACCATCGCGTCCGGACGCGGCATCCGGCGCATCCAGACCGGGCACGTGCAGAACTACGCCCTGGGCATCGCCATCGGGCTGATCGTGATGGTCGGCTCGTACCTCGTGCTGGTCGCCCGATGACTATCGACGTGAGCGCGTTCCCGATCCTGAGCGTCGTCATCTTCCTGCCGCTCGTCGGCGCGATCCTCATCGCCCTGCTGCCGTCGCGCGTCGCCCGGCCGCTGGCCCTCGCCGTCGCGCTCCTCACGTGGGCCGTCTCGCTGGTCCTGCTCGTCGCCTACCACCCGGCCGACCCGGCCTTCCAGTTCACCGAGACGATCGACTGGATCCCCCTCTTCGGCATCCAGTACAAGGTCGGTGCCGACGGGCTGTCGGTCCTCCTCGTAGTCCTCACCACGACCCTCACCGCGATCAGCATCCTCGCGAGCTTCAAGCCGATCCAGACGCGGATCAAGGAGTACATGATCTCCTTCCTCGTCCTCGAGGTCGGCCTGATCGGGGTCTTCCTGGCCCTCGACCTGTTCCTCTTCTACATCTTCTGGGAGATCGTCCTCGTCCCGATGTACCTGATCATCGGGATCTGGGGCGGCGCGAACCGCATTTACGCGACGATCAAGTTCGTCCTGTACACGCTCGTCGGGTCGCTGCTGATGCTCGTCGCCATCCTGGCCACGGCGTTCGCGTTCCAGGCGACCACCGGCTCCTGGACAGGCGCGTTCGACTTCGTGACCCTCCGGGACTTCGCGACCACGAGCGGGTTCAGCGAGGCCCTCCAGGTGGGCGCGTTCCTGGCCTTCTTCCTCGCGTTCGCCATCAAGGTCCCGATGTTCCCGTTCCACACATGGCTGCCCGACGCCCATACGGAGGCGCCGACCGCGGGCTCGGTGATGCTGGCCTCGGTGATGCTCAAGCTCGGCGCGTACGGACTCATCCGGTTCGCGGTGCCGCTCTTCCCCGACGCGGCCCAGACGTTCGCGCCGGTCATCATCGTGCTCTCGCTGATCGCGATCATCTACGGCGCCATCGTGGCGCTCGTCCAGCCCGACCTCAAACGGCTCGTCGCGTATTCATCGGTCAGCCACATGGGCTTCGTGACCCTCGGGCTGTTCGTGTTCACCCAGCAGGGCGTGCAGGGCGCGATCCTGCAGATGGTCAACCACGGCCTCATCACCGGTGCGCTCTTCCTGCTGGTCGGCGTCATCTACGAGCGCACCCACGACCGGACCATCGCGAAGATGGGCGGTCTCTCGGCGCGGATGCCCGTGTATGCGGCGGTCTTCGGGTTCTTCGTCTTCGCCTCAGCCGGCCTCCCAGGGCTGTCCGGGTTCGTCGGGGAGTTCCTGACGCTCGTGGGCACCTTCGAGGCGAACCCGGGCGCTGCGGCCATCGCCGCGTTCGTGATGATCCTCGCGGCCGGCTACCTCCTGTACATGTTCGGGCGGATCGTCTTCGGTGAGGTCTCCGGCTTCCTCGAGGGCCTCGGCAGCCACCTCACGGACATGACGGCCACCGAGGTCCTGACGCTGGTCCCGCTCGGCGCGCTCGTCGTGGCCTTTGGCGTGCAGCCGGGCCTGCTGCTCGACGTCTTCCCGACGACCGTGACCGCGACGCTCGCGTCCGCCAGCTCTGGGACAGCCATCCCGGTCGCGCCCGAGCTCGTCATCGGCCTGCTGGCCCTCCTCGTCCTGGGCGTGATCGCACGCATCGCCTACGTGCGGATGCGGCCCACCGAGCCGTCCGAGCCGGCATCGACCGTGCCGGCGACCGCGACAGGCGGGGCCGCGCATTGACGACCGACAACCTCTACGTCATCAGCCCGCTGATCATCGCGATCCTGACGGCCGTGGCCGTGATGATCGTCGACCTGATCCGGCCCCACTCGACGATCCTCGCCGCGGGGACCGCTTTCGTCGGGCTCGCGCTGACGACGATCGTGACGCTCGTCGTCGGGGCGGCCGCGAGCAATGCGACCGACGGGACGCTGACGGCCTTCGGCGGCGCCTACACCGTCGACGCGCTCACGACCTTCCTCGACATCCTGTTCATCTCGATCATCGTGCTGACGATCATGTTCGCGCCCGACTACCTGACGCCGCGCGGGCTGCCGCTCGCCGAGTTCGCCGCGCTCCTCGTCTTCGCGATGAGCGGCACGATGCTCATCGCCGCCTCGACCGACCTCCTGGTGCTGTTCCTCGGCCTGGAGCTGATGGTCCTGCCGGGCTACCTGCTCGCCGCGTACCACAAGACCGACGCGTACTCGACCGAGGGCGCGATCAAGTACTTCCTCCTGGGCTCGTTCAGCTCCGCGATCTTCCTGTTCGGACTGTCGTTCGTGTGGGGCCTGACCGGCACCACGCTCATCACCGGCGACAACGGCATCGAGGCGCAGCTCGGCGCGATCGTCGCGGGCACGGCGCCGCTCTCGGCGGGCCTGGCCATGGGCCTCGCGTTCCTGACGACCGGCGTCGCCTTCAAGATCGCGGCGGTCCCGTTCCACTACTGGACCCCGGACGCGTACCAGGGGTCGCCGACCCCGATCACCGGGTACCTCTCGGTGCTCCCGAAGGTCGGCGCGTTCGCGCTCATCCTGCGGCTCTTCGTCGAGGCCATGGGGCCGCTCGCCGACTGGTGGCTGCCGGTGGTCATCGTGCTCGCCGCCCTGACGATGACGCTCGGCAACCTCGTGGCGCTGACGCAGGACAACGTCAAGCGCATGCTCGCCTACAGCTCGATCGCCCACACCGGCTACATGCTCGTCGGGCTCGCCGCGTACGGCGCCGGCCAGATCGAGGGCCTCCAGGGGCTGCTCTTCTACGGCGCCGCGTATGCGTTCATGAACCTCGGCGCCTTCGCGGTCATCGCGGCGATGCAGAAGCGGACCGGGGTCACCTCGTCGCTCGAGACGTTCTCCGGGCTGGGCCGGCGAGAGCCGCGCCTGGGCATCCTCATGACCCTGTTCCTGCTCTCGCTCACCGGGATCCCACCGACCGCCGGGTTCTTCGCCAAGGCCTACGTGATCCTCGCCGCAGTCGAGGCCGGCGGTCCGCTGACGATCCTCGCGGTCATCGCGGTCCTCAACGCGGCGGTCGCGGCCTTCTACTACCTGCGCTGCGTCGTGTACATGTACATGCGCGACCCGACGAGCGACGCGCCGCCGATGCGGCACGGGGCGCTGGTGTGGGGCGGGCTGGCGGTCGCGACGGCGCTGACGATCCTCATCGGGCTCTTCCCGACGCCGCTCCTCGACATCGTCGGCAAGGCCGCGCAGGCGATCGCGACGATCCCGGGCTAACCCGCCGGCGGCGGGACGGCGAGCCGGCGCGCCAGGGCCGCCAGCAGCGGGCCGACCTCGCGCGACGACCCGATGACCAGGTCCGCCCGGGCCAGCACCTCCGGGGGTGCCGGCAGACGTCCGTGGACGGCGACCGTCACCCCGACCGAGATCTGGCCCGAGGCGCGCGCGGCGTGGACGGCGTCGAAGGCGTCACCGTCGCTCAGGTCGTCGCCGAGCGACAGGATGGCCGCGGGTCCGAGGCGCGCGATCAGGTGCTCGATGGCCTCGCGCTTGCCACCGGCGCCGCGCGGGCGGAGGTCGACGACCGACCGTCCGCGATAGGGCGTGAGGCCGTGGTCACCGAGCTCGGCGTCCGCTTCCACGGTCGCCACGGCGGCGAGGACCGCGGCGCGCGCGGCCGGCACGTCGTCGGCCTGGCGGACGTGGAACGCGACGGACGGACCCTTGCGCTCGACGAACAGCCAGGGCGGGCGGCCCAGCGCATCGGCGACACCGGCGGCGAGGACCTCGGCCGGGACCCCGTGACCGTCGAACCCCGGCTCGGTGACGGCCCGGATCGACGACGCGCGGGCACCGCGGGCGAGGGTGGCGGTCTGGAGCCCGTGGTCCCCGAGATACTCGATGCCCCCGACGCGGGCGCGCGCGGCGACGTCGGCGACCGTGCGGCCGGTCAGGATCGCGACGTGGAGGCGGCCGGGGCGCGTGGCCGCCAGGCCGGCGAGTCGACGGAGCGCCCGTTGGGCGGCGGGTTCGATGCGGGCGGCCCTGGGGTCGCGCGAGCCGGCCGCGAGCGTGCCGTCGAAGTCGGCGACGACGAGGAGGGATCCCGGTGCGCCGGCGAGCCCGTCGAGGGCTGCGGCGATCTCGGCTCCCGTCGAGATCGCGAGCGTCACGGCTGGATGTCGACGTCCGGCATGATCGTCTTGAGGCCCTTGACCATGACGTCCGACCCGATGCCGCCGAACGCGCCGTCGCGGACGATCCCCTCGGCGTCGATCCAGTAGTGGACGGGCAGCGCGGCGGCGCCCCACGTATCGGCGACGGAACCGTCCGCGTCGAGGCCGATGGGGAACGTGGCGTTGAGCTGATCGGCGAAGGCCGCGATCGTCGCCGCGTCCTCCTTGACGTCGACGGCCACCACCACGAGTCCGGCGTCCGCGTAGCGGTCCGCGAAGCCGCTCATCAGCGGGAACTCGTCCTGGCACGGCGGGCAGTACGTGCCCATGAAGTCGACCCAGACCGGCTTGCCCTTGAGGTCTGCGAGGTCGACCGTGCCACCGCCGACCTTGGGCACGACGAGGGCCGGCGCCGGCTCGCCGAGATGGAACACCGTCACGGCGGACGGGGACGCCTCGGCCGATGCCGCCGGCGTCGTGGTGGCGACCGGCGACGGCGATGCATCGACGGTCGAGGCGGACGGGCGGGCGGCCTCGGATGGCGGCGGCGGCGCGGCGGGCGCCGGGGCCGGACCCATGACGAGGATCCCCCCGAGGACCAGCACCGCGACGGCGACGCCGGCGAGCAGGCCGGCGACGATCGAGATACGTGGCCACATGGCCGCGAGGGTACCAGTACGAGCGGCTCGCGGCGTCCCCGCAGGGTCGCTGCTACCATGCCCGTCCGATGTCAGGCCTCCGGACGCGACTGCTCCCCGCGCTCCTGACCGCCCTCGGCGTCACGCTCCTGGTCGCGGGCCTGCTGACCTACACGAGACCCGTCGCCGCCGACCCCGACGGGACGGCGTCGCCCGCACCGACCGATCCCGGCATCGCCTCGCCGATCGCGCGGATCACCCTCCCGCCACTCGGGTCCGCGCCACCCAGCGCGGCCCCCAGCCCACCGGCGAACCACCATGCGACACGGGTCCGGGTCGCCGCGCTCAAGATCGACCTGCCGGTCGTCAAGCCCGGGGACTCGAACGACTACCCGCTCTGCAACGTCGCGATGTGGTTCGCGACCCTCGGGCAGCCGGGGCAGGGGCGCGCGACGTACCTGTACGCCCATGCCCGCCAGGGGATGTTCCTGCCCCTGCTCGAGGCGTCGAAGGTCAAGAACGGCAAGAAGCTCCTCGGCATGATCGTCGAGATCTGGACGAGCGACGACCAGAAGTTCCTCTACGAGATCACCGAGGTCCGGCGCCACCAGCGGAACCTCGACGATGCCGTAGCCGCCACCGAGGAGGAGCTGTGGCTCCAGACGTCCGAGGGGCCGAAGGGAACGCCCGGCAAGCTCCAGGTCCTCGCGATGCCACTCTCGCAGGAGGCCGCCGACCACGCCTCGGCGCACCCCAAGGCGCACCCGGTGGTCTGCGGCTAGGGGACGGACCCTAGATCCAGTCGATCCGGCGCAGGATGATCGCCGCGATGGCCGCGATGCCGACGACGATCGCGGTCACGAGCCAGAAGCCACCAGCCTCGCCGCCCCCGAGCGCGAGACCCGCCTCGCTCATCCCGAAGATCCCGGCGACCGCACCGATGCCGGCCAGGATGACCGTGACGCCGGTGAGCCGCTTCATGATGATCGAGAGGTTGTTGTTGATCGTGGTGAGGTAGACGTCGAGCGTCGCGGAGGCGAGCTCGCGATAGTTGTCGAGCTCGTCGGTCAGCCGGATCACGTGGTCGTAGACGTCCCGGAAGTAGACGATCTCCTCCTCGTCGATGACCGGGGTGTCACGATTGGTCAGCTGGTTGAAGACCTCGCGGACCGGGCTGATCGCGCGGCGCACGTCGATGAGCTCGCGCTTGAGGAAGAAGAGCCGCTCGAGGCTCTCCTTGTCGGCCTTCTGGACGACGGCGTCCTGGACCTCGTCGATCGCGTCCCCGATCCGATCGGCGAACGGGAAGTAGCCGTCGACGATGTCGTCGGCCACGGCCCACAGCAGGTGGTCCGGGCCGTGCTTGAGGATCGGCTCGACGCCGCCGCGGAGATGGTGCGACGAGAACGGGTCCCACGAGCGGTCGTGCGCCGTCAGGAGGTAGCTGTCGCCGAGGACGATGTCGAGCTCGGAGGCGACGAGCGCGGCGTCGTAGTCAAGGTGGAAGAGCACGACATGGACGATCCCGTCGGTCGTCTCGATCTTCGCGCGCTGGTTCCCCTCGAGGACGTCCTCCACGATGAGCGGATGGAGCCCGAGCGCGGCCCCGACCGCCTCGACCTGCTCGGTCGACGGGCCGGCCAGGTCGACCCAGACGCTCGCGTTCGGCAGCTGGACGACGTCGGCGATGTGCGCCATCGCCTCCGGCCCGGTCTCCTCGCGAAGGTCGCCATCGACGATCGCGCTCAGGCGGATGGTCCCCTCCCCGGCGTCCCCGACCGCGCCGCGACGCGTAAAGGTGATCGGCTCCCCGAGTGTCCCCGGGAACGCGGGCCGCTCGACGGCCGTCACCGTCGCGTCATCGACGGGGGTCGATGGCTCAGAGGGCCGCGCTCGGTTCGGTGGATCGGCTGCCATCGGGGTCGGGGCCTCCGCCGGCGCCGGCCGCGTCAGGGGCGGCCTGCTCGCCCGCCAGCATACGCGGACGGCCACCGAGGACGAGCGAGGGCGGGATGGCCAGGGCCGTCACGGCGCCCGCGACGATGAACAGTCCGACCATGATGCGGGCCGCCTCGCGCGACGCCCACTCCTCGAGCGCGTCCACGACCAGCGGATCGCGGAGCTGCCGGTCGCGCAGGCTCGCCGGGATGAACTGCAGGTAGGCGTCGGGCGTGGCGTAGACCTCGCTCGCGAGGCGGTCGATCGTCGTGGACCCGTAAGCCGTCAGGATCGCGAGCCCGATCGCCATCCCGATCATCCGCGCGACCGTGACCACCGAGGACGCCACGCCGAAGGCGCGCCGCCCGGCCGCCTCGACGGCCGCGGTCGAGCGCGGCGTGACGGTCAGCCCGAACCCGAACCCGAAGACGGCCAGCGACCCGGCCACGAGGCCGATGTCCGTATCGGGCGACCACGACGCCATCGCGGCGAGTCCGCCGATGCTCAGCGCGAGGCCGACGACCGTCACGAGCCGGAACGAGAGGACCCGCAGGGCCAGCCCGGAGACGAGCGCCCCGACCGCGGTGGCCCCGGCCAGCGCGCCGAGTGCCAGCCGCTGCTCATCGGGACCGCCGTACAGCACACGATCGACGAACACAGCGCCGCCGATGATCGCGGTCGCGAAGGCGTACCCGGTCAGCAGCGAGACGATCGCCGCGGCGGCGAACGCCCGGATCGTGAACAGCCGCGGATCGAGGAACGGGTCGTCGCGTCGAAGACCGTGGATGACCGCGACGACGGTCAGCAGGCCGGACGTCACGAGCAGCGCCGCGGTCACCACCGTCGGGTCCGCGGCGCCGCCGGCGATCTGGGTCGTGCCGATGAGGGTGAGGCCGATCAGGCCCGCCAGCAGCGCCAGGCCGAACCAGATCGCGCCCGGGATGTCGATCCGGCCGGACCTGCGCGGAGTGTCCCAGCCGGCCGAGGCCGCCCACCCGAACAGGAGCGCGAGCAGGCCGATCGGGACGTTGATGAAGAAGACCCACCGCCACGCCGGGGCGAAGAGATCGCTCGCCGTGCCGGTCAGGCCTGCCCCGGCAAGGGCGTCCTCCGCGTGGAAGGAGGCGAGGATCGCCGCCCCGACGAACGGGCCTGCGGCCATCCCCAGGAAGGTCAGCGCCCCGATGACCCCGAGCGCCCGCGGCCGGGCCGGCCCGGCGAAGAGATGCGCGGCGGCCGCGGTCCCGACTGGCACGAGCACCCCGCCACCGACCGCCTGGAGGAGTCGCGCGGCGATGAGCTGATCCATGGTCTGCGACAGCCCGGCCAGCGCGGACCCCACGACGAAGATGCCGAGCGCCCCGAGGAACAGCCGGCGGGCGCCCCACAGGTCGGTCAGCCGCCCGGCGAGCGGCATCGTGAGGATGTAGACGAGCAGGTACCCGTTGATGATCCAGCTCGCCTTGCGGAGCTCGATCCAGGCGGAGCCGCCGTTCGGATCCGCGAGGTCGTCGAGGATCGACGGCAGGGCGACCGCCGTGACCATCAGCTCGAGCCCGGCGAGGAAGACGCCCGTGCCGAAGACGGCGAGCAGCACGACGGCGGATCGGCGGTCCATTCGCGGGAGTGTAGGGGCACCCGCCGGATGCGGCTCCGGTCGAGCCGTTCGTGCAGCATCGCGCCACGATCCGCGACGACGGGACTTGACATCGGTATCGCGACGGTCCTAGCATCAACGCCCATTCATATAAACCGTGGTTGATGCAACCACGTCCCAGGCCCCCAGCCGGAGTCCCCGCCCTGTCCCCCTCGCCCGCCCGGGTCCGCGGCACCATCGCCGCGGCGGTCGTCCAGCCCGAAGACCTGCGTCAGCTGCGCGCCTTCCACAAGGTGATGGCCGACGTCAATCGCCTGCGCATCGTCCGACGCCTGGCGCACGGCGAGGCGACCGTCACCGAGCTGATCGACCACGTGGGCCTGTCGCAGCCGCTCGTCTCGTGGCACCTGGGCCGCCTGCGGGGGGCCGGGGTCGTCGAGACGCGCCGCAAGGGCCGCGAGACCGTCTGTCGCCTGCGCGACGGCGCCTTCTCGGAGTTCGCCGAGCGCGAGCGCGCCATCCTCGGCTTCGCGAGCTGACCGGGCGACGATGACGATCTCGAACGAATCCCGCGGCCGGGTGAAGAAGGTCTTCGAGCCGATCGCGCTCGCGATGGGCCGGATCGGACTCACCCCGAACGGGCTGACCCTCATCGGGTTCGCGATCACCGTGATCGGCTCCATCCTCGTCGGGCTGCAGGCCTGGGTCGTCGGCGGCCTCGTGGTCTTCGCCGGCGGTGTCTTCGACATGTTCGACGGCACGCTGGCCCGCGCCACCGGCAAGGCGAGCAAGCTCGGCGCGTTCATGGACTCGACCTTCGACAAGGCTGGCGAGATCATCGTGTTCCTCGGCATCCTCGCCGGGATGCAGGCCGCCGGGGCCGCCGACGTGCCCGTCCTCGTGGCCGCGGCCGCGATGGGCGCCTCGATCATGGTCAGCTACGCCCGCGCGAAATCCGACGGGCTTGGCTACTCCTCGGGCATGGGCCTGGCGGCGATCGGGGTCATGCCCCGCGAGGTCCGCCTCGTGATCATCTCGCTCGGCATCGTCCTGACCGGGACGAGCATCGGCCTCACGGCCATCGAGTTCGCGCTCGGCGTCGTCCTCGTGGGGGCCGTCATCACCGTCGTCCAGCGGATCCTGTTCGTGTACCGCGAAGACCAGCAGCAGTCCACCCAGACCAAGTAAGTACAACGGAGAGAGCACAGTGGCCAAGAACGGAAGCAACGGCAAGAACGGCGCGACGCCGACCAACACGTGGGCCGGCGCCCGACGCCGCGCCGACGGCAAGATCCGCGTCGCGATCGTCGGCGTCGGCAACTGCGCGAGCAGCCTCGTCCAGGGGCGCTACTACTACGAGAACGCGAACGACGACGACTTCGTCCCCGGCCTGATGCACGTCAACCTGGGTGGCTACCACGTTCGCGACATCGACTTCGTGGCGGCCTTCGACATCGACAAGAACAAGGTCGGCAAGGACCTGTCCGAGGCGATCTACACGAAGCCGAACAACACCTTCGTCTTCCAGCAGGTCCAGCACCTCGGCGTGACGGTCGAGCGGGGCATGGTCCACGACGGTCTCGGCAAGTACCTCAGCCAGATCATCGAGAAGGCGCCCGGGGAGACGGCGGACATCGTCGGGATCCTCAAGGAGCGCCAGGTCGATGTGATGGTCTCCTACCTGCCGGTCGGCAGCGAGGAGGCCACGAAGTGGTACGCGGAGCAGGCCCTGGCCGCGGGCGTCGGCTTCGTCAACGCGATCCCCGTCTTCATCGGCCGTGAGCCGTACTGGCAGCGCCGCTTCGCGGAGGCCGGCCTGCCGGTCATCGGCGACGACATCAAGAGCCAGGTCGGCGCGACCATCACCCACCGCGTCCTGACCCGCCTGTTCATGGACCGCGGCGTCCGGCTGGACCGCACGTACCAGCTCAACTTCGGCGGCAACACCGACTTCCTGAACATGCTCGAGCGCGAGCGCCTCGAGTCCAAGAAGATCTCGAAGACGAACGCGGTCACCTCGATGCTCGACTACGAGCTCGACGAGGGCGACATCCACGTCGGCCCGAGCGACCACGTGCCGTGGCTCAAGGACCGCAAGTGGTGCTACATCCGGATGGAGGGCACGACCTTCGGTGACGTCCCGCTCAACGCCGAGCTCAAGCTCGAGGTCTGGGACAGCCCCAACAGCGCGGGCGTCATCACCGACGCCATCCGCTGCCTCAAGCTCGGTCTCGACCGTGGCCTCAAGGGCACGCTCGTGGCCCCGTCGAGCTACTTCATGAAGAGCCCGCCCCAGCAGATCCACGACGACATCGCGTTCAACCGGGTGGAGGCGTTCATCCGGGGCGAGGACTCGGAGACGCTGGTCGGCACGGAGAAGCTCGTCGAACGGACGTACCGCAAGCTCGCCGGTCGCCCGGCCAAGGTCGCGACCGCCGCGGCCAAGTGACCGACGGCAAACGCCGGGGGTCAGCTCAGGCCTCGGGCGAGCGCCGCCTCGAGGCACCGCACCGACGCGGGGGCTCGAGCCCTCGCGTCGTCGAGCGTCTGGCCGTCCTCGCCTACCGGGCGACCACGAAGGTCGCGAGCATCGTGCCGCCGCGGTTCGCGAGCGCGGTGGTCGGACTCAGTGCCCAGGCGTCCTACCTCCTGTGGCCGACGAAGCGGCGCTGGTCGAACCAGAACTTCGGGCACGTCCTCGGTCTGCCACCGGACCACCCGCGCGTCCGTCGCCTCGCGCTGGCCGCCTATCGCGAGTACGGGCGCTACCTCGTCGAGATGATGCGGCTCTCGACGCGGACGGAGACGCAGATGACCGCGATGGTGCCCTTCGGGAACGTCGGGGAGCTCCAGCGGATCGCGGCCGGCTCGCGGGGCGGCCTGATCTACACGGTCGGGCACGTGGGCAGCAACGATGCGGTGATGGCGGCGCTGGCGCACCACGGGATGCCGATCAGCGCGGTCGCCGACGATTCGGCGTTCCCCGAGCTGTTCGACCTGCTCCGACGCGAACGCGAGTCCCGCGGGGCCACGCTCATCGGCTGGCGCAACCTCCGCGAGATTTACGGCGTGCTCCGCCGCCGCGAGATGCTGGCGCTGCTGGTCGACTGGGGATATCGGGCCGACGGGATCCCGGTCCGCCTGTTCGACGGCTGGACCGCGCTCCCGGCGGGTCCGGCGACGCTGGCCGCCAGGACGGATTCGCTCATCCTGCCGGTCACGATCCGGCGACAGGCCGACAGCACGTTCAGCGTGTCCTGGAAGGACCCGATCGAGGTGGCGTCGTCGGACCCGGCGGAACTCCAGCGTGCCACGCAGGCCATCGCCGACGCCCTGGCCGACACCATCGGGGGCGCGCCCGAGCAGTGGTACAACTTCAAGCCGATCTGGCCGGCGACCGAGGCCGAGGCCGCCGACCTGGAGCGTCGGGCGCGCGCGATGCAGGCGGGCCTACGGGACCCCGGTCCCGGGCGCCCGCTCGCTCCCGACGGCGACGACGCCCCCCGGACCGATGAGCGGGCCGCCGGTGAGGCCGCCTCGTGAGCGCCCTCCTGCGCCGGCTCAGGGGCCGTGGCCTGATCGCCGCCTCGTGGCTGGCCTGCCACCTGCCCGAGGGGCCGCTCGTCCGCCTGGCGGACCTCGCCGGCGACGCCTGGTACCGCGCCTCGCCCGATCGCGCCGCGCAGGCCCGGCGCAACCTGCGTCGCGTCGCGACGTGGCTGGCGGCCAACGACCAGGGCAGTCCGCTCGCCCGGGCGGCCGCCGATGACCCGCGCGCCCTCGAGCGCCTGGTCCGCTCCGCGTTCCGCCATTACGCGCGCTACTACCTCGAGGTGGCCCGCACGCCGGCCATCCGGCCGGCCGACATCGACACGCGCATGCGGGTCGAGACACCCGAGGTCGTCGAGCAAGCGTTCGCCGGCCACAGGGCGGTCATCTTCGTCGGGCTCCACTTCGGGGCGATCGAGCTCCCGGCGCTCTTCCTCGCGGCCCGGGTCGGGGGCGCGGTGGCGCCCATGGAGACGATCGACGACGCGTCGCTCCAGGCGTACTTCACCCGGACCCGCGGCGCGGCCGGCGTCCGGATCGTGGGCCTGCGCGAGGCCCGCCGCGAGCTCCTCGGCGCGCTCCGCGACGGGACCGCGGTCGGGCTGGTCGGCGACCGCGACCTGACCGGTGGCGGCACGCTCGTCCCGTTGTTCGGGGCACCGGCCATGCTCCCGCTCGGACCGGCCCTGCTCGCGGTCGAGAGCGGTGCGGATCCCTACGTGGTCGGCGTCCGGCGCGTCGGTTCCGGCCGGTACGTGGGCCGGCTCGAGACGATCGCCGTCCCGCCCGACGGCACGCGCCGCGAGCGTGTGACCGCGACGATGACCGCGCTCGCGAGCGCCTTCGAGCGGATCGTCCGGGACGCGCCGGACCAGTGGTGGGCGGTCTTCTTCCCGATCTGGCCGGACCTCGAGTCGGCCGCCACCGCGACCGCGCCGGGCGGGGGATCGGCGGAGGCCGCGGCATGAACGCCCGACCGACCGATGGCGCAAACGGCGCCGTCCAAGAAGGGCGAGCCGACCTGCATATCCATACGGTCGCCTCGGACGGGACGGCGGGCGTGACCGAGATCCTTGAGCACGTCGCGGCCATGGGCACGCTCGACGTCATCGCCATCACCGACCACGAGCGGATCGACGCGGCGCTGGCCGCCCGCGCGATGGCGACCGACCGCGGCATCCCGGTCGAGGTCGTGGTCGGCGAGGAGGTCACCACGCGCGGCGGGCACGTGCTCGCGCTGTTCATCGAGACGCGCATCCGGCCGTACCGCTCGTTGCGGGACACGATCGTCGCGATCCATGACGCGGGCGGGCTGGCCGTCCCCGCCCATCCGCTCGTCCCCGTCCCGCTGTGCGCCCAGGGCTGGATGCTGCGCAGCCTGCTCGACGATCCCGATGCCCGCGTCCACCCCGACGCCATCGAGACGTTCAACCCGACGGCCCTGGGCCGGCCGTGGCACCGGCGGGTCGTGGGGTTCGCCGACCGGCACGGCATCGCCCACCTCGGCAACAGCGACGCGCACGCGCTCGGGGCGATCGGGACGGGCTGGTCGTCCTTCCCGGGCCGGACCGCCGCGGACCTCCGCGCCGCCATCGTGGCGCACGAGACCGCGCACCACGGAACGTTCCACGGCACGTCCGGCCAGCTCGAGACGTTCGGCGAGCAGCTCCGCAAGCGCGGTCGCGATGCCCGTGACGAGGTCGGCGGCCGCCTTCGCCGCGACGGGACGGGCCGCGATCACGGCTACCCGGGCGGGCGCCAGCGACCACCGCGGTTCGAGGCCGACGGGCGGTGAAGATCGGCCTCGTCTGCCCGTACATCTACCCGGAGGCCGGCGGCGTCGCGCAGCACGTCCGGTTCCTCTACGAGAACCTGCGTCTCGCCGGCCACGACGTCCGGATCATCACCGCAAGCCACGGCCCGCAGCGCTCGTCGGAGGGCGACATCCTGCGCATCGGCGTCGGGTTCTCGATGCCGACGAACGGCTCGGTCGGGACCCTGACGTTCTCGCCGCGCTACATCAGCCAGGTCAGGGCCCTGCTCGAGCGCGAGCAGTTCGACCTGCTGCACTTCCATGAGCCGTTCGTGCCGTTCCTGTCGCTTTTCCTGCTGCGCGAATCGACGAGCGTGAACGTCGCCACCTTCCACGCCTACGCCGGGTTCTCGCCGTCCTACGAGCTGGGGAGTCGCGCTATGCGCGGCCACGCCAGCCGGCTCCACGGCCGGATCGCCGTGAGCGCCGCGGCCCGCCACTTCATCGACCGCTTCTTCCCGGGCGACTACAAGGTGATCCCGAACGGCGTCGACATCGCGCGGTTCGCGAACGCGGTCCCGATCGCCCGCTGGCAGGACGGCACCCCGAACCTGCTGTTCGTCGGCCGGCACGAGCCCCGGAAGGGCCTGCTGGACCTGCTCAAGGCCCAGCGCATCCTGCGCCGGACGGAGTACGGCACCCGGCTCCTCGTCGTCGGGACCGGGCCGCAGGAGCGCGAGGCGCGACGGTACGTGGCCACGCGCGGCCTGCAGGGCGTGGAGTTCCTGGGCCGCGTCTCCGACGCGGAGAAGGCACAGCTGTACAAGACCGCGACGGTCTTCGTGTCGCCGGCGACCGGCGGGGAATCGTTCGGGATCGTGTTGCTCGAGGCCATGGCGGCGGGCACCCCGATCGTCTGCTCCGACATCCACGGCTACAAGGGCGTGGTCCGGCGCGATCGGGAGGGCCTCCTCGTGCCGCCGCGCGATCCGAAGGCGCTCGCCATGGCCGTCGCCCGGCTCCTCGACGATCCGCCGCTCCGAGCGTCGATGCGCGAGGCCGGCCAGCGCCGGGCCGACGAGTTCAGCTGGCCGCGCGTCACCGCCAAGGTCGAGGAGTACTACGGGTTCGTGATCCGCCGGCTGGCGGCGAGCGGCCAGCTCCCTGCCGGCTACCACGCCCCGATCCCTCAGGCGCCGCCGCTCCGGGCGAAGGCATCGGCCTCGCCGGTCTCGTCGGCCTCGTCCGAGTCCGCCAGCGAGAGCCTCCAGACCCACGCCGAGTAGGCCACGACCAGGCAGGTGATGGTCAGGGTGACCAGGAGCAGCACGAACTCGCGCGTGAAGATCGGGGTCGGCAGGTTCCGGTCGATCTTGCTCACGGGGAACTGGAACGAGTACAGGTAGGTCGGCACGATCCCCTGGTAGGCGTTGACGAGGATCGAGGGCATCGGCAGCGCCGCGATGTTCGGGTAGAGCACGACGCCCCAGGCGACGACCGCGACGAGATATCCGACCACGTACCGACGCGGGTCGCGACCGCCGATGACGCCGAACGCGAGGTACCCGAGCGGCAGCGCCGCAAGGAGCACGATCGGCTCGACGGGGATCCGGTTGAGCGTGAGGATCGCGGTGTCCGGCAGGAGGGACACGCCCACGAACGCCAGGCCGACGACCAGGCCGGTCACGACGAGCCTCCGGTACCAGCCCGGATCGGGCGACACCTCGTCGCGATCGGCGTCCGCGATCGCGAGCATCGCCCGGATGACGAAGAAGAGGCCGATCCCCGCCACGATCGCGAGGCCGGCGGTCCGCGTCGTCAGCACGAACTCGGGGATGACCGCCGGACACGCGGCCGAGCCAGGGTTGACGGACTCGACGCCGACCAGGGCGCACAGCGGCCGCGAGAGGAGCCACATCGCCGCCGGCAGTGACAGCGCGACGGCCCCGGCCAGGCGGGCGAACTGCCACGTGAAGCGCGAGGCACCCTCCCAGATCTCGGCGATGAAGTAGGCCAGGGCGAGGACCACGAAGGGCAGGGCCGTGTAGTAGTGGTACTGGAACGCGGCCCGGTCGATCCTCGCCCATGGGATCCACTGGAAGGCGAAGCCCATCGCGATGAGCGCGAGGGCGGCGCTGCGGCGCCGGAACGCCACGACGCTCACGAAGACGAGGGCGGCCGCGCCGAGCCACCAGATCACGAGGTTGCCCGCGTCGTAGATCGCCGCCGCAGTCCCTCCGGCGAGGCCCTCCTGGTAGAACCAGACCGGCTTGAGGTTGAGGGGCCAGGCCCACCATGGGGACGAGGCCGGATGCGGCGTCGTGAGCCCGTTGTGGTAGCCGTACATCCGCTGGGTCAGGTCGAGGAGCGTCTGCCCGTCGTGGCCGGGTGGCCAGGCGGGGATGTGGAGACCCAGGACTGTGATGTCGGCGAAGAGCCGGTGGTTCTCGACCATCGCCCACGGGATGTACGAGACGACGTAGAGCGCGAGGGGCAGGGCGACGAGACAGATGGCGGCCCACACGATCGGGAGGCCCAGGAGCCAGCCCGGGCGCAGCCAGCCCTCCGGGGCCGGGGCCGGCGGTTCGAGACGACGGGCGGGGTCGTCGGGGCCGGGCGGGCTGGCCATGGGCCCGAACCCCAGTCGGCCGGCGAACCCGATCACGGCCCACACGGCCAGCGACCCGAGTGCCAGCAGGATCGCGACGAGCAGCGGCGTCACCGCGATCGACCGGATGACGATCTGAGTGTCGAGCCGGCCGGCCGCCAGCGCGCCGAAGAAGACGAGCGCGCCGAGCGCCGCCGGGGCGATGACCGCGAGGCGCATCTCCTCGTCGGTCCAGGCGATCGGGTGGAAGATCGCCACGACGATCGCGAGCAGCGTCAGCGCCACCATGACGAGCAGGAACGTCAGGTTGCCGAAGCCCTGTCCGTCCGGGACGCTGATGGCCATGTAGCCGAGCACGGCCGTCACGCCGATCATCCCCAGGATCGCCACGACCCGGCCCAGCGCGCTGCGGACGAGGATGAGCAGGGCGATCCCGGCCATCGCGTAGAGCGCCACCCACTTGCTCGCCAGCGCCAGCCCGAGGAGGACCCCGATGACCGGTAACGCGAGCACGAACGTGAACCGCCCGCGCCACCAGCCCGTCCAGACCGCCGCGAAGACCGTGTAGGCGGCCACGATGAAGAGCCCGACGTAGACGTCGTTCATGCCGATGCGCGACTGGACGAAGAACATGCCGTCGGCGAGGACGAACAGCCCGACCAGCCCGGCGACGAGGCGCCGCCGGAACAGGATCCGTGCGAGCAGGTAGAGGCAGACGAGGGTCAGCGTCCCCGCGATCACGCCGGGGAGACGCCAGGCGAACGCGTGCGAGCCCATCTCGATCGACGCCATCGAGCCCTTGCCGTCGAGGACGAGGAGGTCCTGGCGGTCGTCCGACGGGTACTGGGCGTTGACGTCGGCCGCCACGGCCACCGGGCGGTAGTCGTCGGCCAGCCGGGCGTCGGCGAAGACCGCGTTCCCGTGCGGCTCGATGACGTAGACGGTCCACGGGCCGGCCGCCGACTCGCCCGCGACCGGGACCGGGGCGTCGGGGGCGAGGCCCAGGATGTGGACCATCTGGCTGGCCGGGTCGTACACGATCGAGCTCCCGAGACCGGGCAGCGGGTTGGCGGCGCCGTCGACGCGCGGCCCGTCCTTCGCGGTGTCGCCGCCGAGCACGATGACGTGATACGTCGCGGCGTCCGCGGTCCCCGTGGTGACATAGAGCTTGTCGTCGTCGAGTCCGGTGACGAAGGCGACGCCGTGGGCGCCGCCGTCGAGCGCGATGGTCGGGGTCAGCGCCTTGGTCGTCGGGTCCAGCCCCGGGACGCCGAGCCCGCTGACCGGGTCCACGAACGTCACGCCGGCGGGGCTGGCCGCGGCGATCCGCGACACCTGGGCGATCTCGATCCCCGGCAGCTTGCCGTCGGCGATGGCGGCCTCGATCGCCTCGCGGGGCTTGCCGCTGCTGGGGCTCCCGAGGAACGCGATCTCGCCGTCACCTTTCAGCGCGGCTTCATACGTGGCCGCCGTGCCCTCGAGCGAGATGGCGAGGACGGCCGCCTCGGCGGCGGGGTCCGTCACGTCGGCGAGCGTCGCCTGCAGGATGTCCCCGCTCCCGGCATCGGCCAGGTCGATGAGCCCGGGGAGCTCCATCCCGCCGACCGCGGTCCCGTCGGCGAGGTCGACGATGTCGAGTCGATCGGACTGCCCGACCGCCACGGTCGTGCCGTCCTCGGGGACCAGCAGGTGCGTGACGGGGCCTCTCACCGTGCCGAGCGGGACGGGTTCCACGCCGGCCGCGGCCGCGTCGGTGTCGATGGCGGTGAGGTCGACGGTCGCAAGACGGCCGTCGTCGTAGCCGACGACGAGCTGCAGGCCGGTCGGATCGATGGCGAGCGCGCTGACCCCCGGCGCCGGGATCGTCGAGATGAGGAGGCGCGAGCGCAGGTCGTACGTGCGGATCTCGGTGCCGGTCGCCACGTGGAGCCGCTCGCCGGCCCGGCCCAGCGGGGCGTCCGCGTCGTCCCGCCGCGGCTCGACGACCGCCGCCCGCACCGGGACGCCCAGCTCGCTCGTGCTGGCGACATGGTCCTCGCCCCACAGCACGAGACCGGCCGCCATGGCGTACTTCGCGAGATGCGGGTGGGTCCATTCGTAGATGTCGTGCGACTCGCCGTACCGCCAGTCCTGGAGGAACTCCGCGGCTGTCCGCGCGTGATAGACCTCGTCGAAGTGCATCTGGTACGGCTCGGCAAGGCGGAACATCCGGAGCGTCATCGAGGCGAGGACGAGGACCAAGAGGAACCACAGGTCCAGCCGGTCGAGCCGGCCCCCGCCTTCGTTCCGGAGCGCGGCGCTTCGGTCCGGCCGGATGGACGGCTCGTCCCAACGACTTCGGATCCAGCCGACGATGCCGAGCTCGCCGAGGCCCGGCCGTCTCGACCACGTCGGGAGCTGGACGGCCACGGGCCGATCGGCGACGGCGACAGCACCGGCGGCACCGGCGGCACCGGCGGCACCGACGGCCACGGCGACCGCCGGACCACCGGCCGTCGCGCCGAGCGCGGCACCCGCGGGGACCTCACGACCCGCCCCGGGCGCCGTGACCTCGACCGGTGGCTCCGGCCACGCCGACGCCTCCTCGACCTCGTCGGCCAGGCGGGCCCGCGCCGCCGGGCGGAGCTGCCAGAGGACCCACGCGAAGCCCACGGCGTGCAGCGCCACGATCAGCGTGATGCCCGCCTCGGAGCGGATCGCCTCCCCGATCCCGAGCCAGTCGTGGATCGACGGGTTGTCCGTGTAGAGCGTCGTCAGGACCACGTACATGTTCGCGAACGTGGCGAGGCTCAGCACGAGGTAGGCGACCAGCCAGCGTCTCGAGACCGCAGCCAGGATCACGGCCAGGGCGAAGAACGGGTAGCCGTAGCGCTCGTGGACGCGCGTCGGCAGGATGAAGAACGCGAGCGCCAGCGCGGCGAGTGCCACGAGCAGCGTGAGGCGATCGGGGCGGTAGGCCGCGACGGCGAGCACGATCGCGATGGCGGCCAGCAGCAGCGCCGTGCCGACGACGATCGCCGGGATCGGCCCGAAGAAGGCCGTCCCGAACCCGCAGTCGTCCTTGACGAACGCCGCCGCCGCGTCGCAGATCCAGCCGCCGCTGTTCGCCGGGCTGCGGCCGAGATCGGAGACGACCAGCGACCACGGGTTGTAGGCGTTGACCGTCGTGAACGGGTACGTCCCGCCGGTCGAGAGCAGCTGCCGCACGAACCCGACCGGCGACAGGCCGAACGGGATCGACAGGACGACCGCCGTCGCGAGGCCGGCCAGACCGGTCGTCAGGATCCGGATGGGTCGTCCCGTGCGGTCCGGGTCGCCCCCGCCCCCGGCCGGCCACAGCGCCCGCCGGATCGTGACGACCGCCACGAGCGGCACGAGGATCCCGAGCTGCGGCTTGATGATCGCGGCGATGACCGTGTAGATCGCGGCGCGCTCGGGGTTGTCGCGCCACAGCTCGCGCAGGGCCAGCAGCAGGAAGACGACGCCGAACGAGTCGACCTGGCCCCACACGACGCTGTCGAACCAGCTGATCGGGTTGAGGATCGCGAGCAGTGCGCCGCCGATGGCCAGGCTGCGCCGGCCGCCGAGCTCGGTGACCATCGAGTAGACGAGCCAGCCGATGGCCAGGTCGGCCAGGATCGGCGGGATCTTGATGAGGTCCCCGACGCCGCCCGCGACCTTGCCGACGAGCCCGACGAGCCACAGCACGTACATGTAGCCGGGCATGTAGTCGTGCAGGAAGTCCTGGTCGTAGAACCCCCACGGCCCGTGCGTGGCGAGGTAGTCCGCCCAGAACCGGAAGGCGCCAAGGTCGACCTTGAAACCGGATCCGGGCAGCAGGTATGCGATGATGAGGCGGAGGGCGAACCCGAGCGCGAGGACCAACAGGACCGCGCCGACGGCTCCCTGCGTCCCGGTCGCCCGCGACGGCGCTCCCGTGCCTCGCTCGGTGCCACCGGAGGCGGGGCCAGTCACCGGGAACGGCTCCTGCACGAGCGTGGAAGGTGGATCGGAGCGTAGCACAGGGTCGCAGGCTGGACCCCTGGCACCTGGCGCCGGCCGTCGTGGTCGGCGTCGTGGCGTTCGCCATCGCGCGAGCGGCGCTGCTGCCGGGCGTCTGGTTCTGGGACACCGGGGAGTTCCAGACGGTCGGACCGCTGTTGGGGACGGCGCACCCGACCGGGTTCCCGACGTACGTCCTCCTCGGCTGGCTGGCGAGCGTCGTCTTCCAGCCCCTCGGCGATCCCGCGTTCCGGATGAACCTGCTGTCCGCCGTCTTCGTGGGCGTCGCGGCGGCGGTGACGGTCGACCTGGTTCGCGCGCTGACGGGGTCGGTCCTCATCGGCGTCGCGGTCGGGCTCGGCCTGGCGCTCACCCCGATCGCCTGGGCGATCGGCACCCATGCCGACCCGCATGCCCTGCACCTCGCGCTCGTCGCGATCCTGTTGCGCGTGCTCGTGGCCTGGGAGGATCGCGTGCGCGACGGGCGACCGAGCGCCGACCGCTACCTCGTGGCGGCGGCCGTCGTCTTCGGCATCTCGATGGGCAACCACTCGCTGACGCTCCTCCTCGCGATCCCCGTCGGGCTCTACGTGCTGACGGTCGAGCCCGGGATCCTGCGCCGCCCCCGCCTGATGTCGGCCTGCCTGGCGGCCCTGATCATCACGGTCGCGATCGTCTATCTCGAGCTGCCGTTGCGGGCAGGCCCCTTCCGGGCGGCGCTCGTCTACGGACGTCCGGAGACCTGGGACGGGTTCCGCTACGTCGTCCTGGCGGAGCAGTTCCGGGGCAGCCTCATGTCCCCGTTCGACGACCTCCCGGGCAAGTTCCGCGACCTCGTCGACCTGACGGTGGCGCAGTTCGGGATCCTCGCGCCACTCATCCCCATCGGGTTCGTGGCGACCGCGATCCGCCGGCCGCCCTATGCCCTCCTGACCGGGTCCGCCGTCCTCATCACCTGCTTCTTCTCGGCGTCGTACGACAACGCCGACATCACCCGCTACTACCTCGGCCCCGCGCTGATGGCGTGGACGTGGATCGCCATCCTCGCCGGTGCCGCGGCCGAGGGGGCGGCCACGCTGCTCGGAGCCGGACCGGCCACCGGACCGGACACCAGCGGCCGCGATCCGCGGCGCCGAGGCGCCATCGTGGCGATCACCACCGGCCTGGCCGCGATCCTGCTCGTGAGCCCGGCGCTGTCCACCGCGAAGGCGACGTACGCGGCGATCGACCGGAGCCACGAACACGCCGCGGCGGACTGGCTGGACAAGGCCCTGCCGCTGCTCGGGCAGGATGCGGTCGTCATCAGCTGGTGGAGCTACTCGACGCCGCTCTGGTACGCGCAGCGGGTCGAGGGCCGCCGGCCTGATATCGTCATCGTGGACGACCGGACACGGCTCGACGAGAACCTCGGGTCGGTCCAGGACGTGATCGATGCCAACCTCGGGCGGGTCCCCGTGTACCTGCTGCGCGGGAGCCTCGCGACCATCCCGAACCTCGCGGACCTGTACGACGTCGAGTATCTCCTCCCAGAGGACCCTGGCTTGCTCATCCACGTGCTCAAGCGCCACGGCGCGTCATGACCGACACCAAGGCTCCCGCCCGCGCGGCGTCGCCCGCGGATCGTGCCGTGGCCCGCGTCCCGCGCCTCTCGTACTTCTTCCCGGCCCACAACGAGGAGGCGAACATCGAGGGCCTCGTCGACGAGGCTCTCTCGACGCTGCCGGACCTGGCCGAGGTGTTCGAGATCATCGCGGTCGACGACGGCTCGAAGGACGCGACGCCACGCCTGGCCGACGAGCTGGCGGCCCGGCACCCCGGCGTCGTGCGGGTCGTGCACCACCCGGTCAACCTCGGCTATGGCGCCGCGCTTCGCTCCGGGTTCGCCGCCGCGAGCTACGACCTCGTCGCGTTCACCGACGGCGACCGCCAGTTCAGGATCGTCGACATCGGCCGGCTGACGACCCGCCTGGCCGCCTCGGATGCCCCGGACGTGGTCGTCGGCTACCGCATCAAGCGCGCGGATCCGCCGATCCGCATCGCCTACGCCCGCGCCTACCGGCTCGCGAACCGGATCTTCTTCGGCCTCCGGGTGAGCGACGTGGACGGCGCTTGCAAGCTCTTCCGGCGCGAGGTGTTCGACGGCATCCACGTCGAGTCGGACGGCGCCTTCTTCTCGGCCGAGCTCCTGATCAAGCTGCAGGCCGCCGACCGCTCCGTCGTGGAGGTCGGGGTGCCGCACTACCCGCGTACGGCCGGCTCGGCGACCGGGGCGCGGCCGCAGGTCGTGCTGCGCGCGGTGCGCGACTTCTGGCGCCTGCGGCTCCACATGTGGGCGCACCGTGCGCAGGCGCTGCGACGGGGCGAGCCGATCCGGCGCTGACCCGGAGCCCGGACCGTCGGGCTCAGCTCCCGCGGCCGCGCTCGGCGTCCGGGTCGACGTCGAGCGAATTGACGAAGTCGCGGAACACGTCGAGTCGCGGGTCGACCATCTGCTCCCCGGTCGTCTCGAGCAGCGCGCCGACCTCCCCTTCCTCGTCGTCGAGGCCGCCGTCGGCGCCGAGGCCGGCCTGCTCGAGGACCGAGTCCGCGGCGAAGATCCGGACGCCGGCACGGACGGCCAGGGCCAGGGCGTCGGAGGGGCGGGCATCGATCTCCAGCGTGCGGCCGGGACTCTCGAGCACGAGCCGGGCATGGAAGGTCTCGTCGGCCAGGTCGCTGATCACCACGCGCTCGACGCGGACCCCGAGCTGGTCGAGGGTGGTCGCGAACAGGTCGTGGGTGAGGGGTCGCTCCGGGGTCAGGCCCTGGAGCTTCATGGCGATGGCGCTCGCCTCCCACGGGCCGATCCAGATCGGCAGGTAGCGGTCGCGCGCGGCGTCCTTGAGGATGACGACGTGGCGGCTCGACAGCATGTGGACGCGCACGCTCTCGACGACCATCTCGACCAGCTCGTCGCCCGCCATGCCGCGATTATCCCACGGTCGCCGGAGCGGGCGGCCGGCGCGGCCCGCCGCGGATCCCGACGACCAGCCGCGCCACCAGGGCGCCCGCCACGAACCCGCCGATGTGGGCGAAGAAGGCGACGCCCCCGGTGTTGCTCTCGACGAGCCCGATCGAGGTGATCCCGTCGATGAGCTGGAGCACGAACCAGAAGCCCAGCACGAGCACGGCCGGGACGTCGATGAGCTGGTAGAAGAAGCCAAGGAAGACGAGCGAGGTGATCCGGGCGCGCGGGAAGAACACGAAGTACGCCCCGAGGGTCGCCGCGATCGCCCCCGATGCCCCGATCGTGGGGATCGTCGACGTCGGGTCGACGGCGACCTGGGCGACGGCCGCGGCCACGCCCCCGGCCAGGTAGAACAGCAGGAACGCCGGGCGACCCAGCCGGTCCTCGACGTTGTTCGCGAAGATCCACAGGTAGAGCAGGTTGCCCAGCAGGTGCAGCCAGCCGCCGTGGAGGAACTGGCTCGTGATGAGCGTCGCCGTCTCGGCCGACACGATGTGACCGGCGCCCCACGCCGCGAGCAGCTCGGACGGGACGACGCCCCAGGTCGTGACGAAGGCGTCCAGCGACGCCTCGCCGCCGCTGGCGAGGAGCCCGAGCTCGTAGGCGAACACGGCGAAGCACGCGATGACGATCCCGATCGTGACGACCGACGTCCGGCGCGTCGGGTTGGCGTCGCGCAACGGGATCATGAAGCCCGGTTCGTTACGGCTTCTTGGTCGGTTTCGGCGTCTTGGTGGGCGATGGCGCCACTGACGGGCTCGCGCTCTCGGCCGGAGTCGCCACCTCATCGGGGACCGCCTCGAGGGCGGCCTGCTGGACGCCGTTCGCTGATGCCCAGAGCAAGGTGTCGGGGGCGCCGTCGATGCCGGTCGTCACGGCCATGCCGCGCAGGTCATCCCAGCCGGGCTGGCCTCCGGCGAGTCGGAACTGGCCCTTGTAGTCGCCGTTCGCCTTGTCGACGGCGATGATCCGGTCGTTGGCCTTGTCGTACACGTACACCACGCCGGTGCGGCGCTGCGTGCTCCCCGCCACGATCGAGTAGGACGGGTTCGGGCGGAGCAGGGCGTCGTCCGGCGCGTCGGCCTTCCAGCCGTCGTTCTTGCCCGACGTGAAGCGCTCCAGGATGCCGCCCTCGGTGGCGAACAGGTCGCCATCGATGTAGATCGACGACATGGTGTCGACCGGGCGGGCAGTCGCGAGCCACGGGAGCGCCGCGGCCGGGAACCCGCCGCCGTCGAAGGCCGGCGAGTACGCCCGGATCTGCTGCTCGGACGGGTCGATCACGTACAGGTTGTAGAGGCCGCGGCCCTCGTCCTTGAGGTACGTGCCGATGCCGGCGACGTCGTCGCCCCACGACGCCGACCCGTTGACCTTGATCTTGCCCAGCGTCCCCTTGCCGCTCGAGTTGGACGGCCGCCACCGCCACAGGTTGTTCTTCGAGTCGAGCATCAGCAGGTCCGGCCCGCCGACCGCGAGGAACCGCGGGGTCGCGATCGTCGTGCCGCCCGCCTTCTGGCCGGCGCGGGCGACGATCGTCGCCTTCTTCGCCTTGAGGTCGATGCGGTAGACGGTCTTGGTCGAGCGGTCGATGACGTAAGGCGCCCCGTCGGGCCCCTTGACCATCGCGGTGAGGTTGATCGGATCGGCACCCTCCGCGGCCTTGAACGTGAAGAGCGGCGAGGTCGCGACCGGCACGACCTTGTACAGCTTGTCGAGACCGGCCACCGCCTGCTTCTCGAGCGGCGCGATGACCGCATCGCTCACGTTGGCCGCCCGGGCCGCCTGGAGCTGCGTGTAGGCGTCGGTCAGGAGCTCCTTCGCCTGGCCCGGCTGGTCGGTGACGAGGTCGACGCCGGGCGCCTTGACGGCGGCGAGGTCCTCCTTCGCCTTCTGGAGCGCCGTCTGACCGGCATTGACCGAGCTGATCGCCCCTTCCTTGCTCTGGCCGCCGAACGCGTAGACGGCAAGGCCGAGGCCACCGACGACCACCACCAGCGCGAGCAGGGCGAGGGCGGCACGGCGCTGCGTCTCCCGCCGGGAGGCGAGCGGCGTCACGCGGCGATAGGCGGGCTTGCGACGCGGCAGGAGGTCCTGGAACCGTCCGATCACTCGCTCGAAGGCCCCGCCGGCCGCGACCTTCGCACTGCCGGCCGCGGCGCTGACCGCTACCCCGGCCGCCTGGACATTGTCCGCGAGCGGGATCGGCGAGCGGTCCGGGGCACCGGCCAGCGGCTCGGCCGGCTTGACCGGGACGGGCGCCCGTCCGCGTGCCGTGGCGGAGACCTCGGACGCCTCGAACGCGATCGCCCCGTCGCTGCCCGCCCCGCCATCGGCCACGAAGCGGTGGTGCAGATGCTCCATCGCGGACTGCGGGTGGAGCGTCAGCATCGCGTCCTTGAGCTCGTCCGGTCCGAGCTTGGACATGAGGTTCGGCGAGACCAGCACGAGCGAGTCGCCGACGGAGACCTCGCCCCGCCAGACGTCCGGCTCCAGCTCCCCGGACGGCAGGCCGCGCTCGCGATAGGGGTCGGGCAACGTCGAGAGGCGGGCCTGGCGGATCAGGTAGGCCTCCGCGGGGCCGACCGTCGCGACATACATCTCGTTGCCGCGCACAACGGCGAGGGCCACGCCGATCGGCCCGTTCCCGTCGGGCGACTTGAGGCCGAGCCGGTCCGCTTGGTGGGCGAGCCGCTTGTTCGCGGTGCCGATCGCCTTCTGGATGCAGACGCGGATCCCCGCCGACTCGTCGTAGTAGTACTCGTTCCGGATGGTCTCGGCGGCCAGCCGCGTCGCCTCGAGCGCATGGCGCGAGCTGATCCGGGACGTGACGAGCAGGTAGAGCAGGCCCTTGGAGCGGGCGACCGACCCGACTTGCGGCTCGACGATGACGAGCGTGTCCGGCGAGTCAGGGAGCCGGTCGTGTTCGGCGACGACGCCGAGTTTCATCTGGAGTCGAACGGCCATGCGGGCCTCTCGTGGTCGGGCGGATCCCCCGTGCTCCGATCAGACGGGGGTTCGAGCGGCGGACGATCCCGGTTTGGTCGGGGACGTGCACCCCGAGTGGCTGGCAGGTGCCGCGGATTATACGCGGGGACCTCCACGGCGGACGTGGACGCGCAACTCGCGGACGCCGAGCCCGCCGGGCGATGCCGCGAAGGCCGCCATGAGCTCGGCTGACCGCAGGCGCAGCTCCTGGGCGACGATCGGGGCGTCGGCCTCGACGTCGACGGCGAAGCCCTCGAGCCGGATGACCCGGCACGACCCGGCAGCCGCGGGGACGCGCTCGGCGACGAGGGACTCGAACGTCGCCATCGCCTTCGACAGCCGCAGCTCCTCCTCGAGACCGAGCGAGCGCGCCGCATCGGGGATGAGGTCGCCGAGCCGGACCATCGGTCGGCGTCGCGGGCTCATGACGGCGCCGCCGACACGCTCCCCACGAGCCGGGCGCCGCCACCCTCCGCCCGGACCTCCCAGGTCGTCGCGACCGCGCGGAGGGCGGCGTCGAGGTCGTCGAGCGTGGTCGTCGTGACGAAGGCCTGGGGCAGGGCAGCGATCCGCCGGACGAGATGGGCGCGGCGGTCCGGGTCGAGCTCCGAGAAGACGTCGTCGAGGAGCAGGAGCGGCGGGCGACCATCCTGTGCGGTCAGCAGGTCGAGCTCGGCGAGCTTGAAGGACAGGATCGCCGTCCGTTGCTGGCCGCGCGAGGCGAACCCCGCCAGGTCGCGGCCGGCCAATTCGAAGACGAGGTCGTCGCGGTGCGGGCCGATCAGCGTGGCCCCGTTCCACACCTCCTTCTCGGCGGTCTCGATCAGCCGCCGTGCGAGCGCGTCGCGTGGCGCCTCGCCGGGCGCCGCCGGGGCATTGGTCGCATACCGCAGGGTCAGGCTCGAGGCGTCCGCCTCGTCGGGTGCGATCTCCGCGTGGGCTCGCGCCAGCGGCTCGGCGAGCCGTCCGAGCAGCGCGAGGCGGTCCGCCACGATCCGCCCGCCGGCATCGAGGAACGCGGTGTCCCAGAACCGGAGCTCGTCGCGTCCGGCGCCCTCCTCGCGGATCGCGCGCAGCAGCCCGTTCCGCTGCTGGAGCGCCCGTCCGTACGTCGCGAGCGCGCTGGCGTAGCCGGGCGCGGTCGTGCTGGCGAGCTGGTCCAGCGCGGCGCGGCGAAGGCCGGGCGACCCGGCGACGAGGAGCATCTCCTCCGGAGCGAAGACCACGACGCGCAGCGGCCCGTCGAGACCGCCCGCCCGCCGCCCGACTCCGTTGACGCGGATCCGCTTGCGTCCGCTGGTCCCGTCCGCGCCGGACCGGGTCACGGCCACCTCGACGGCGTCGACCCCGACGTGGCCCTCGACCCGCGCCAGGTCGGTTCCCCACCGGATCAGCTCGCCGTCCGCCGAGGTCCGGTGGGACCGCCCCCACGCGAGCAGCACGATCGCCTCGAGCAGGCTCGTCTTGCCGGCCGCGTTCGGGCCCCACACGATGTGCGGTCCGGGACCGAACGCCACCTCGAGTGCGGCATAGCCGCGGAGGTCGAGCAGGCTGATGGAGTCGAGCAGGGTCTCCGCGGTCCGGTCGGGGCCGGTCCGGCCTCCGGTCGTCGCTAGGAGGTCGTCCGGACGGGCATGACGACGTGGACGTAGTGGTCGTCGCCGATGGGCTTGAACACGCCCGGTGACAGCGGGCCGTTGAGCTCGAGGGCGAACTGGTCGGCGTCGACGTTGGTCAGGACGTCGGCGAGGTAGCGGGCATTGAACGCGATCGTGGTGCCGTCGCCCTCGACCGCAGCCTCCACCTGGCCGACGTGGTCGCCCACCTCGGCGTTGGCGCTGACCGTGATGCCGGGCTCGCCGTCGGCCCCGATCTGGAGCTTGACGATGTTGGCCGACTCGTGGGCGATCAGGGCGGCCGGACGCACGGCCCGGAGCAGCTCCTCGCGATCGAGCACCGCGCGGGTCGAGTGCTCCTTCGGGACCACCTGCTGGTAGTTGGGGAACTGGCCGTCGATGAGCCGGCTCACGAGATCGATCCCGTCGAGGTGGAACAGGACCTGGTTGCGACCGGCCGCCAGGACGATCTCGACCGGGTCGTCGACGTCGGAGAGCACGCGGGCGAGCTCGTTGAGGGCGCGCGCCGGAATCACGACGCTCGTCTCGGGGACCGCATCGAGGATCGGGATCGTCTTGACGGCGATCCGGTAGTTGTCGGCGGCGGCCAGGGTCAGCTGGTCGCCCTCGAACTTGGCGAGGACCCCGGTCAGGATGGGCCGGGCCTCGTCACTCGCGGCCGCGAACGCGGTCTCGGTCAGCGCGCGGCGGAGCACGTTCTGGGCGACGCGGGTCGTCGGCCGGTCGCCGGCGGTCTGGATCGCCGGGAACTCCTCGGCATCGATCCCCTTGATGTGCGTCTCGAAGCGCCCGCTGCGGAGATGGAGCGATTCGCCAGCCCCGAGCTCCAAGTCGATCTTGTCGCCGGCCGGCAGGGAGTTCACAAGGTCCGTGAGGAGCTTGGCGGGCACCGTGGTCGCCCCGTCGGTCTCGATCTTGCCGGGGACCCAGTAGGTGATCCCGATCTCGAGGTTCGTCGCGGTGAGCTTCAGGCCGGCGTCCTCGGTCTTGAGGAGGACATTGGCCAGGACCGGTAGCGTGCTCCGGCTCGAAACGGCGCGGCTGACGATGGACAGGCCGCGCGCCAGGTTCTCCTGCATCACCGAGAGTCTCACGTCGGGTTCACTCCAAAGCATCGTCGTAACGGCGGCGGGCGGTGCGACCGCGACGCCATGGGCGGGCTGTCGGCAGGATCGCGTCGGGCTCCCGGGCCGTCCGCATGGGGTCGTGGGTATCTTCTCTCTATCTTCTCACCCCGTCATCATCACCATCAGGGTGTGGAGCGCGTGGACGTCCGTGCGTGGCGCCGTTCGGTCCGGACGTGGATGGCCGACGGGTGATGGTGGACGAGCCCGCCGGATCCGGGGAGACGACCGGGCATGGATGGTGGACGGTCGTCGGACGTGGCCGTGACGGCGTGGAGCGGGCCCCTGGTCGTCGACACCCAAGGTTGCGGATGTCCACAACCGGAGGGGGTTTTCCACGGATTCCGCGTGGTTATCCACACGAGACGGCCTGAAAGGGCCTCTTGGGGCCCATCCGGCGGGCCCATTCGCCGGCCGGCGCGGCGCCGCTCAGTCGGCGTAGATCAGCTCGCGGACGGCGGCGATCTCGCGCCGCAGCTCGTCGTTGACGGCGGCTTCCCGGGTGATCTTGTCGCAGGCGTGGAGGACCGTCGAGTGGTCGCGGCCGCCGAGCTCGGCACCGATGCGCAGCAGCGACACGTCGGTCTCCTCGCGCATCAGGAACATCGCGATCTGGCGGGGCATGACGATCGACTTGTCGCGCTTCTGGCCCTGGAGGACGTCGAGCGGCACGCTGTAGTAGTCCGAGACGGCCTTGGCGATCCGTTCGGGCGTGACCTGCCGCTTCTTCGGGTTGTAGAGGACGTTGGAGAGGACCGCCTGGGCGAGCTCGATGCTGATCGGGGTGGCGCCCATGCTCGCGTACGCGACGATCCGGTTGAGCGCGCCTTCGAGCTCGCGGATGTTGCTGACGACCTTGCGCGCGATGAACTCGATGACGTCGGAGGTGATGGGCAACGAGCCCTCCTCCGCCTTCGCCCGCAGGATCGCGATGCGCGTCTCGAGGTCGGGCGCGGTCAGGTCCGCGATGAGCCCCCATTCGAACCGGCTGCGCAGCCGTTCCTCGAGGGTCAAGATCGCCTTCGGCGGACGGTCCGAGGACATGACGATCTGCTTGCCGTCCTCGTGGATCGCGTTGAACGTGTGGAAGAACTCCTCCTGGGTCCGCTCCTTGTCCGCGATGAACTGGATGTCGTCGATCAGCAGCAGGTCGATCCGCCGGTAGCGGGCTCGGAAGTCGTCGATCTTGCCCTGCTGGATGGACGTGATGAACTCGTTGGTGAACTTCTCCGACGTCGCGTAGACGACGCGCTTGCGCGGGAACTTGGCGATGACCTGGTTGCCGATCGCGTGCATCAGGTGGGTCTTGCCGAGGCCGACCCCGCCGTACAGGAACAGCGGGTTGTAGGCATGGCCCGGTCGCTCGGCGACGGACAGGCTGGCGGCATGGGCGAGCCGGTTGGCCGACCCGACGATGAAGTTCGCGAACGTGTAGCGCGGGTTGATGTTGGTAGTCCCGCCCTCGCCGCCGACGCGGGTCGGCTCGACGCGGACCTGGGTGGACGACTGGGCCGGGGAAGGGGCCGGGGCCGGACCGCCGGCGAGCGGGTGGACGTCGTGCGTCTCGGCCGCCTCGGCCGGCGCCGTGCCGATCGCGAACTCCACCTGGACGCTGTACCCGACGATCCGGGCGAGGGTCTGGCTGATCAGCGAGCGGTAGCGCGACTCGAGCCAGTCCTTCGCGAAGCCATTCGGGACGGAGATGCGGAAGAGGTTGTCCTCGACGTCGACGAGCTGGGTGTCCCGTAGCCAGGTCTCATAGTTCGCCGGGGAGAGCGACACCTGCAGCTCACCAAGAGCCGCTCGCCAGACCTGCTTCGCATCCATTCGTTCGATGTGACCTGTCATCTCTGGGGGATCGGTGGATGGGTAGCGTTGACCAAGGATCCGTGCGAGGGGCCGGGGCACGCGAGCGATCTCGAATGGCCGTCGGCTGTCCGGGCGATAGGCACTCCCGGGGTCCCGGATCGATGGGGTCCCGGGTCTCCCGCAGGCGTCCCGGCGCCGATGGGCCCGGAGAGGATAGCACCGGCCGACGGGCCGTCGCAAGGCGATCGTGCAATACCCCCCGGGAGTATCCGAGCGTGGCGGGTCGTCAGGGCGTGGTCGCGGCTCGCGCGCCCGCCCGAGTCGACCGGTAGCGCGACCCCTCGCCGCCGGCCGCTCGCGCGACCGGGGGCGCGATTGACACCCGTTCCGAGCGGGCCGTATCATCCGCCGGACGACGACGCGCCGTGCGCTTTCGGGCGCCAGGCGCGTTTGCGTGCCTCTAGGGGTCGACGATCGACACGTCCCCGAGGCCGGATGGAGAGGATCCCGAACCAGCCCCATGAAGCAGACCTATCAGCCGAAGAAGCGCCATCGCGCCAAGGAGCACGGCTTCCGAGCCCGGATGAAGACGACCGCCGGTCGCCGTGTCCTGGCGACGCGACGGGCACGCGGTCGAAAACGGCTGACGGCCTGACGACGGAGCGCGGCACAGACTCGCCGCGGCTCGTGATGCTCTCTCGCCCGCATGACTTCGCGGCGATCGGGGGATCCGGGACCACCAAGTCCCACCCGCTGTTCACCGTACGGTTCCTGCGGACCGACCTCGAGACGACCCGCTTCGGGCTGTCGACCGGGCGCAAGCTCGGCGGCGCCGTGGTCCGGAACCGGGTCAGGCGACGACTCCGCGAGGCGCTCAGGGTGATGGCGCCCTCGTTCCAGCCCGGCTGGGACGTCCTCATCATCGCCCGGCCCGCGATCGTCGAGGCCGACCATGACGCGCTGGTCGGTGCATTGCGCCGGACCCTGTCGAGGGGCGGCGCGCTCGGAGGACCAGTCGCGTGAAGCGCATCGACAAGACCGTCGGGGTCGCCCTGATCAAGGGCTATCGGATCGTCTTCTTCTGGCTGCCCTCGAGCTGTCGGTTCGAGCCGACCTGCTCTCGATACACCGAGCAGGCGATCGAGAAGTACGGCCTGTTCAAGGGCAGCTGGATGGGCGCCAAGCGGATCGCTCGCTGCCACCCATGGAATCCGGGCGGGTATGACCCAGTCCGCTAGCGAGGCGCACGGCTCGTGACACGCTCCCGCCTGCGGCAGATCCCGTTCGGCCCGATCCTGCTCCTGGTCGTGGTCGCCGTGGTCCTCGCGGCGTGCCAGGGGCTCGTACCCGGCTCGTCGCCGGGCGCCTCGCACGCCCCGACGCCATCGCCGACGCCGCACCCCCCGCTGACGCCGGCACAGCCGGGTGCGGACCCGATCAGCTTCCTGGCCTGGGCCTTCACGCCGATCTTCCAGGCCATGTTCATCGTCCTGGTGGCCTTCTACGACCTGTTCACGGCGATCGGCCTGCCGGCGGCCATCGGGTGGGCGATCGTGATGCTGACGCTCATCGTCCGCTCGATCGTGATCCCGCTGGTCCGCAAGCAGCTCGTGTCGCAGCGCCGGATGCAGCTCCTCCAGCCCGAGATCAAGGAGATCCAGAAGCGCTACAAGGGCGACGCCGCCAAGGCGCGCGTGGCCCAGCAGGAGCTCTTCAAGGAACGAGGGATCAACCCGCTGTCCGGGTGCTTCCCGCTCCTGCTCCAGATGCCGCTGCTGTTCATCATGTACTCGGTCATCCAGAACGGGCTGACCAACGTCGACCCCACCCAGATGCTCGTGGTCTTCGGCCACCAGGTCGTGCCGCTGACCTGTCACAACCTCAATGCGGCAGGCGTGCCGGACGCCGCGCTGGGGGCGTGCATCAACACGATCATCCCGCTGCCCGGTGGAGCGAGCATCAACGTCGGGGCGCCGTCCACGATCTTCTCGATCCTCGGCTTCGGCATCAGCATCCTGGCCGTCGCTTCGGCCCTGCTCCAGCTCGTGCAGTCGAGGATGATGCTGGCCCCGTCCTCCGGCGACGACGACCCGAACACCAAGATCCAGCGCCAGACGATGCTCTTCCTGCCGCTGATCTCGATCGTGTACGGCGGCTTCCTGCCGGCCGGCCTGTTCATCTACTGGATCACCGCGACGATCTTCGGGATCGTCCAGCAATACCTCATCGTCGGGTGGGGCGGGATGTTCCCGCTGTTCGGACGGACCCCGGCGTTCGCGGTGGGCCACACCCCACGTTTCCCGGTGGCGATGCCACCGCCCCCAGACCCGAGCAAACGCGCGGCGATCCTGACCGACGCCGACAAGAAGACCACGGCTACCAAGACGATCCGCCCCCGCGAGCGGGGCCGTCAGGGCCGACGAGGGAGACGACGCTGACATGAGTGCCTACAAGGAGTTCTCCGGCAAGACGGTGGAAGAAGCCCTGCGCCTCGCGCGCGAGGACTTCGGCGCAGGTCTGGAGGACCTCGACTTCGAGATCCTCACGCCGGGCAGCCGCGGCGTCCTCGGCATGGGCGCCGAGCCCGCCCGGATCGTGGCCGCCCCGCGCGCCGCGCTCGGCGGCGCCGCCCCGAAGCGGGAGGCCGCTGCCGCCGTGCCGCTCCCGGCGTCGCCGCCGCGCGACCGCGAGGATCGCCCGCGACGCGACGACCGCCCGCCGCGACGCGACGACCGCCCGCGCGACGACCGCCCCAGGACCGACCAACCGGTCCCGACCGACGACCGCCCCGCGACGACCGACCGGCCGGTCACGGATGACCGCCCGCGAACCTACGACCGTCCCCGCACCGACGACCGCCCGCCGCGCCGGGACGACCGCCCGCGGCGCGACGACCGGCCGCGCCGGGACGATCGCCCACCGCGCCGGGACGACCGCGTCCCGAGCCACGACGCGACCGGGGGCCTGTCGCCGTCCGAGGCCGCGGAGGTGGCTGCGGCCCGCGGCTCGCTCGCGGCCGAGCGCGCGGACCTCGAGGCTGCCGAGGCGACGCCCGAGGCCCTCGCCGCCGGCAAGGCGATCCTCGAGCAGCTCATGACCCACCTCGGGTTCGATGTGAAGGTGGAGGTCGCCGCGGGGGAGACCAGCCGCCTCAACGTCGTCGGCGAGGGTGACGAGCGCGAGGCGCTCGGCGCCCTCATCGGTCGCAAGGGCGAGCGCCTGTCGGCGCTCCAGCACCTCGTCAACCTGATGCTCTCCAAGGAGATGGGGACCTGGACGCGCGTCCTGGTCGACGTCGAGGACTACCGCGGCCGGCGCGAGCGCCAGCTCCGCGACCTTGCCCTGCGCGCCGCCGCGCGGGTCGTCGAGACCGGGAAGATGCTGCAGCTGGAGCCGATGCCGGCTCTCGAGCGCCGCTGGATCCACCTGACCCTGCGCGACAACGCGGACGTCGCGACACAGTCGATCGGCGAGGAGCCCAACCGGCGAGTCGTGCTCGTCCCCCGCTCGCCGGGCTGACGCCGGGCGACCGCTGAGGGGGCCCGCTGGACGGCCGCGGAGGTCGCCCGGCGCCGCCGCGCTCGCCACGGCCACAGAACGCGCCAGGGTCCCGGTTCGCCTGAGCCGGTCACCGCCCGCGAAGGCGACCGAGGAACCCGACCCGCTCGCTCCCGGCCGGCTCGACCGACCCGGCGGTCCGGTTGCGCAGCCCCTGGGCGATGGCCTCGGCCTCGGTCGCCGGGACGCCGAACCGCCGCAGGGCATAGCGCGCCATCTGGACGCCGAGCTCGCGCTCCCCGTGGATCGTCCGGACCTTCGGGCTGATGGCGCGCAGCCGCGTCGCCTGCGCGTCGCTGTGCGTCCGGACCACTAGGTCGACGCCGGGGTTGGCATCCAGCGCCCGCTCGACGATGAGCAGCGTGGCGTGCGGGTCGGAGCTCGCCACGATGACGAGACGCGCCGCCTCGACATGGGCGCGCGCCAGCATCTCGCGGTTGGAGGCATCCCCGTACATCGCCGGGATGCCGCGGGCGCGCAGGAGCTCGACCTCCTGACGCTGGAGCGTGATGACGACGTACTTGAACCCGCGGCGGTCGAGCGCCGGCCCGATCATCCGGCCCACGCGCCCGAAGCCGCACAGGACCGCATGGCCCCGGAGGTCCGTCTCGTCGGGGCCCGGGGTCAGATGGGCGAGGGCACCGGCCCGTCGCTCGGCCAGGCGCACGAAGAGTCCGACGTCGCGCAGCCGGGCTTCGAGCGGCGTGATCGCATCGAACAGGAACGGGTTGAGCGTGATCGACAGGAGCGCGCCGGCCACGATGAGCTGAAAGCCGTCGGGCGGCAGCAGGCCGAGGCTGAGACCTACCGATCCGAGGACGAACGAGAACTCGCCGATCTGGGCGAGCCCCGCGCCGACCGTGAGGCCGATCCGCACCGGATAGCCGAAGAGCGACACGAACGCGAACTTGAGGATCGCCTTGGACGCGACGATGACCACGAGCACGGCCGCGATCGGCAGCGGATTGGCGATCAGGTAGGCGGGGTCCACGAGCATCCCCACCGAGACGAAGAACAGCACGGCGAACGCGTCACGGAGCGGCAGCGCGTCGGCCGCGGCCTGATGGCTCATGTCGGACTCGCCGACGACCGCGCCGGCCAGGAACGCGCCGAGCGCGAGCGACACGCCGAAGACCGCCGAGGACACGAACGCGATGCCCAGCGCGATCGCGAGGACCGACAGGGTGAACAGCTCGCGCGAGCCCTGGCGGGCCACGAACGTGAGCAGCCACGGGACCAGTCGAACGCCCGCGACGATCATCAGCACCGCGAAGACGGCCGCCTTGCCGAGGGCCAGGATCAGCACGCCCGCGGTGCCGAGACCGAGGCCGGACGCCGTCGTCTCGGGTGCGTGACCGCCCAGGAGCGGGGCGACGGTCGGCAGCAGCAGAAGCACGATGACCGTCAGCAGGTCCTCGACGATGAGCCAGCCGATGGCGATCCGGCCCTGCGGCGTGTCGAGCTCGTTGCGGTCCGCGAGGGTCCGCAGCAGCACCACGGTGCTCGCCACCGAGATCGCGACGCCGAGCACGAGACCGCCGCCCAGGCCCCAGCCGAGGGCCGTCCCGAGCGCGATGCCGAGCAGCGTCGCGACGAGCGTCTGGATGGCCGCGCCGGGAATCGCCACGCCCCGCACCGCGAGCAGGTCCTTGATCTTGAATTCGATGCCGACGCCGAACATCAGCAGGATGATCCCGACTTCGGCGAGCTCCGTGGCGATGCCACGGTCGGCGGAGAGCCCGGGCGTGAACGGCCCGATCACGACGCCCGCGACGATGTACCCGACGATCGTGGGGAGTCCGAGACGGTGCGCGACGATGCCACCGACGAACGCGGCCACGAGGCCGACGGCGAGGGTGGCGATGAGAACGGGCTCGTGGTCCATGGCTTCTCCCCGCGACGGGGTGGGCGCAGGACTGGCGCGGGTCCGTGCCAGAACGACGACTGGGGTGGGCCCGGTCACGATACCCGAGACGCGCAACGTCGCGCCGCGACCGCCTTCACCGATGTCCTGCGGGGCGTGGGCTCGCCTTCCCATGCGCCTACCGGACGAATGGGTGGTTTGCCCTCCTCCCGTTGTGGGCCAGGCTTGACCGTGCGGCTCGACCCGCAACCAGACGCCTTTCCTCCGAACCCCGGCCCCCGGCGGCCGGGTCGTCAATGCGACCCGGGGAACGAACGGCACCCCATGGTCGGAGGAACACCGATTGTCTTCACATCGCTCGCGCGTCCACGCGTCCGTCGCGGCCGTCGCGGCAGGCCTGCTCGTCAGCCTCGCGCTCTCGGCGCCTGGTCCCGCCGCCGCCGCGACAACCCGGACCGAAGCCCAGCAGATCATCAGGATCGCGCGGGCGCAGACCGGCGACCCGTTCCGGATGGGCGCCGTCGGCCCGCGGTCCTTCGACTGCTCCGGCCTGGTCCTCTACGCCTACAAGGCGGCCGGCGACGGTCGGGTCATCCGCTCCGACCGGCTCCGCTCCGCCCGCCAGATCTACCAGTCGTTCAAGGCGCGCGGGTTGGCCGACCGGTCCAGCCCCAAGGTCGGGGACCTCGTGATCTGGGGCGGCGGGTCGCACATCGGCATCTACGTCGGCGGCGGGAAGGCCATCAGCGCCCTCGAGAGCGGGGTGCGCGTGCATCGCATCACCTCCTTCTCGTCGCGGTTCACGGCCTATCTCCACACCGGGATGAGCACGAAGCTCGCCGGCTAGGCGCGCCGGTGGCATCATCGGGACATGCCTCTCAGCGGCACCTATGAGCCGGGCACGTCCGCCTGGTCGCGCAAGCAGGTCGACCTGTACGAGGCGACGAACGGCGAGCAGGGCGGCGACCTTCGCGGCAGGCCGATCATCGTGCTGACCTCGGTCGGCGCGAAGACCGGCAAGCTCCGCAAGACGGCCCTCATGCGCGTCGAGCACGACGGGGACTACGCCGTCGTGGCTTCGATGGGGGGCGCCCCGCGGAACCCGGTCTGGTACCACAACCTCAAGGGGCAGCCGCACGTCGAGCTCCAGGATGGCGCGCGCAGACGCGACTACCTGGCTCGCGAGGTCACCGGCGACGAGAAGGCCCTCTGGTGGGCGCGGGCGGTCGAGACCTGGCCCGACTACGCCAAGTACCAGACGAAGACCTCGCGGCAGATCCCGGTATTCGTACTCGAACCGATGGAGTGACCGCCTGGGAGGCGGCGATCGCCGACGCGCGGTGGCTATGATCGTGGCCATGGGCGCATCGATCGACATCAGCGGGCTCATCCGGTGGGGATTTGCGGAGCCCGGACCGCTACGCGAGGAGCTGACGGCCCTGGCCCTGGCCGGGATCAAGACGACCACGGCCAGCCTCTTCGTCGAGTTCGGGCTCGAGGGTGAGGCAGTCCCCGTGACGGGCCAGATCGATGTCCTGGTTGACTCGGATGAGCGTCCGGTCGCCATCGTCGAGAACGTCAGCGTCCGGACCGTGCGGCTGGCCGACGTCGACGATCAGCACGCGATCGACGAAGGCGAGGGCTACGCCGATGCCGCTGCGTTCCGGGTCGATCACGAGGCCTACTGGAACGGATACATCGATCGGATCCGGCAGGGCCTCGGTGATCCGACGTTCGCGTTGACCGACGATACCCAGGTCGTCCTGGAGCGGTTCCGGATCCTCGAGCGCCTCGAGCCCGGCTGACGGAGGCGGCGGCGGACGGGCGGGGGCCATCCGGACGTCTCCGCAGGGCGGTATCGCACTTGCGGGGCGGGCTCCGGGGATCTGGAATCTTGGGACATCGAGCTCCGCGATCGCGGAGGGCTTTCGTGCGCGTGCCGACTCGCGACCTCCGCGCCATGGAGATCGGGCCGGTCATGAGCACGGCCGGGTCGCGGGCTCGAGGACGGGAGCATTCGATGGATACGAACCGAAGGATCGCCGTCGCAGCAGGCGTGCTGTTCATCGTCGCGACGGTCGGACCTGGCAAGCGCGGTGCTGTTGAGACCGATCCTGGGCGCGTCGGACTACCTCACCAAGATCTCGGCCAACGAGGATCAAGTCCTCCTGGGATCGCTCTTCCTGTTCATCGGGGCGGTCGCGTGTCCCGCGATCGCGATCGCGCTGTACCCGGTCTTGAGGAAGCACGACGAAGGGCTGGCCCTGGGATCCGTCGGCTTCAGGCTCATCGAGGGAGCGCTCTACGTCGGCAGCGTGGTCTGCGTGCTCATGCTGGTGACCTTGAGCCAGGACTCGGCGAACGCCGCGACTCCGGGTTCGACGGCCTTCCAGGTCCCGGCGGGGCTGTTGACGGCAGCACGTGAAGGGCTTGGCCAGATGGCGGTGCTGACGTTTGGCCTCGGGGCGCTCATGTACTACTGGGTGTTCTATCGATCGCGACTGGTCCCGAGGTGGCTGTCAGCCTGGGGCCTCGTGGCCATCGTGTCGGTCATGGTGTCCGCGCTGTTGGTGATGTTCCGCCTGATCGACCCCCTCTCGACGACGCAGGTCGTCCTGGCCCTGCCCATCGCCGTGCAGGAGATGGTCCTGGCCGTGTGGCTGATCGCGAAGGGGTTCAATCCGGCAGCCATCGCCGCCGAGTCTACTGATGAGCGATCGCTGCGGCGGGCGACGACGAGGGTCGAGCCGGCGACCTGACGGTCGACGCCTCGGGTGGCGATCGGGCACGGTCGCCGACCCGGGGCGCGGCCTCACATCCGGGATCGCAGCACGTCGACCTCGCAGCCGGGCAGGAACGGATCGAAGCCGTGCTCGGCCAGCCAACGGGTCGCCATCAGGCTTCGCTGCGACCACCACCCGTGGATCACGTCGATGTCGACATCGGTGGCGTAGCCGGCGACGACGTCACCGAGGTGCTCCGCGTGGCCGAGCGTCAGGATGGCGAGGTCGTACAGGGGATCGCCCTGGCCCGCCTCGGACCAGTCGAGTACGCCGGTGACCGCGTCCCCGTCGACGAACACGTGGGTGATCTGCAGGTCGCCGTGCATGAACACCGGGGTGTACGGCCGGAACACTGCCTCGGCAACCTGGCGGTTGCGCGTGACCAGGTCGGTGGGAAGGACGCCGCTCGTGATGAGCCGCTCGCACTCTCCGTCGAGATCCGATGCCGACTCCTCGAGTCGCCTGCTTGGCCATGGCGGCAGCGGCGCGTCGTGCAGCATCCGCACGGCTGCACCCGCCGCGGCCCACGCCGCCGCCGACGCGGTCGAGGGTTCGCCGAGGCGGCCGAGTGCCGTTCCCGGGAGGGCGGCGAGCGCGAGCACGGGCGGCTTCCGCCACAGGACGTCCGGGGTCGGGATCGGGGCCAACGCCATCGCCTCGACCTCGACGTCGGTGCGTGTCTGGTCGGCGTCGATCTTCAGGAACACGTCGCCGACGCGCAGCGTCGCCCGCTCTCGATGGGCGACGACGACCTCGACCTCATCCACGTCGGCGATTATCGCGGGCATGACCACTGTCCACGACGATCATCCCCCGAGGAACGCCATAGACTTGCGCCCCGATGACCGACGGCACGAGGAAACGACCGAGGCTGGTATTGCTGTGCGGCCTGCCCGCCTCGGGCAAGACCGCGCTCGCCCGCGAGATCGCAGCCGCCTACGGGGCGGTCCGGTTCGACCCCGATGAGTGGGAACTCGCCTTGGGCGTCGACCCCTTCGACGCGGAGTTTCAAGACCGGCTCGAAGCGCAGTTTGCGCGACTCACCGAGCGACTCCTCGCGTTGGGCGTCTCGGTGATCCTGGAGTGGGGCTTCTGGGCGCGAGAGGAACGCGACGAGAAGCGGGACCTCGGGCGATCGCTCGGCGCGGCGGTCGAACTCCGTTTCCTGGATGTGCCCTACGACGAACTCCTCCGGCGAGTCGTGGATCGCCGCGCCGATGGGGGCCTGGCGATCACCGAGAGCCACATGGATGCGTATCGACGGAGCTTCCAGCCGCCGACGGAGGACGAGTTGGCGCTGTACGACCCGCCTCTGTAGGTCAGCACTCGCCGGCCGCATCCGGGCCGGCGAACCGCGATCGCCGCGGGCGCCGTCCGCCCCTTCGAGGGTCCGCGCGTGCTGGCAGCTTGGGCGCGGAGCGGCTGGGTTGGTGGAGATGGGGGAGAGTCGAACTCCCCGTCCAGGACCCTTCGCCGGAGACCAACTACGAGCGTGTCCGATGGTTTGTCGTCGACCGCCCGGACGGGCATCGGCACTCTGCCGGGCGGTCCAGTCACGTGCCCCTAGATCGGGCTTGACTCCGGACTACGTGACGCTGGTCCGGATCGCAGCCTCGCTGAGTGACGCTTCCACTACCCGCGAGGCGGAGGTAGCTTCCACGCTCACCTTACTGCCTAAGCAGCGAGGGCGAGAGTCGACTGGCGGTTGCCAGGTACTTCGTTTTGCTGCCTGATTAACGAGGCCTGAGCAGCATCCTCGGCTCGCGTTCTCCGGTAGCCAGACCCTGTCGAAACCACACATCCCCACAGGTCCCGAAACACCGGTTCGGACCGGGGATGCTACCACCGACCGGCCGGGGACGCCATGGGCTGAGCGCCCTGACCCCGTCCGGGGCCAGGGCGCCAGGCTCGGATGGGACTACTGCCCGAGGGGCGGCAACAGGCCGAACTTCTCGATCCGGTTCTTGAGCCCGAGCTCCGCGGGCCCGTAGTCCGCGACGTAGACGCTGCCGACCGTGTCGAGGGCGACGCCCCAGGGGAACCCCAGGTCGCCGTCTCCCGTGCCGGCCGCGCCCCAGCCGGCGAGGTACTGCCCGCTCGGGTCGAAGACCAGGACGCCCGGGTGGTCGCCTCGTTCTGGACCCTGCGTCACGTAGAGTCGACCTGCGTCGTCGATGGCCATCCCGGTCGGCTGTTCGTGGAACTCACCCTGACCGCTGCCGGACGCTCCGTAGGTCGCGGTCACCTTGCCGGTCGGATCCAGCCGAAGGACCTCGGTCGGATCCACGGAGCTCACGTAGAAGTTGCCGCCCCCATCCATCGCCAGCGCGTTCGCGCCCAGCCCACCGAAGATCCCCGGGAAGGCCGGGATGGAGCCGAGGACCGTCCCTTCGACGTCATACGTCTCGATCACCCGGCGAACGTCATCGAGGACGTGGAGGTTGCCGTCAGGACCGACCGCGATGCCCACCGGGTCGCTGTACTTGCCCGGCGCGTCGCCGAACCCGCCCCATGCCCGCACGAACTTGCGGTCCGGATCGAACTTCTGGACACGCCGGTTCCCGACATCGAGGACGAAGAACGAGCCGTCGGGCTCGAACACGACCGCGCCATAGGGGTCCCCGTTCGCGCGGGTGAGGTCGAACTGACCGTCGCCAGAACCGGACTCTCCCCAGAAGCCGACGAAGGTCCCGTCGGGCTTGAAGATCGCGAACCGATCGTTGGCGGTATCGGCCGCCCACAGGAGGCCACTCGGGCCGAGGGTCAGAGCGCTCGGGAACATCGCGCCCGCTGGGTCGGTGGCCGTCCAGAGGAGGCTCACCGGCGACAGGGCCGAAGACGGGGGTGCGCTGGCGGGGCTGGGCGCGGGCGTCGGCGACGCGGCAGCCGTCGGCGCCAGGTTCGCGGCGGGGAGCGGTGCGATCGCGGTCCCGTCGCCACCGATGTCGTAGACGCCGCCAAGCGCGGTCCCGACGAACACGGAGCCCTTCGCGACGGCGATGCAGCAGTCGTTCGCGCTGTCCACGTCGTACTGCCAGAGTTCACGGCCGCTCGAGGCCTCCAGCGCGTACACGCGATGCTCCGTGTCCGCCGCCACATACACGACCCCACCGGCGACGGCCGGCGCGCGCGCCGTACCCTGGACCTGGAATCGCCAGCGTTCGACGCCGCTGCGTGCGTCGCGTGCGCCGACCGCACCAGAGGACGACGCGGTGTACACGATCCCGTCGGCCACGGTCGGCGAGTAGTTCATCCCGTCGACCTGCCAGAGGACTTGCCCCGTCTGCGCGTCGACGGCGCGAAGATGACCCCCCGGCCCGCTCTCCGTGGACGATCCGATGTAGGCGATCCCGGCGGCGACGATCGCGGTGCCGGTCGACTCCGACCCGGTGTCGACCCGCCAGACGAGCTTGCCCGTCGACGCGTCGACCGCCACGAATTCGCCGCCGCTCGTGCCCGCATACACGAGACCGCCGGCGACCGCAGGAGCGTTCGCCGCGCCGCCTGTCGGCGATATGGTCGAGCGCCAGCGCTCGACACCGGTACTGGCGTCGAGGGCGACGAGCGCCCCGTCGGCCGTGCCGAGATACACCACGCCGGCGTCCGCCGTTGCCGCGGAGGGGGCGGCGTAGGACGACGAGGACGTCCAGATCTGCCGGCCGCTGGCCTGGTCGAGGGCGTAGAACGTGCCGGCGCCGTCGGAGACATAGATCCGACCGTCTGCGGCTGCCGGCCCCGACACGGAACCACCGGCCGGGCTGAAGGTCCAGCGCTCGCGACCGTCGGCCAGCCCAAGGGCATGCAGGATCCCGTCGTCGCTCGGGGCGAATACGAGATCGCCGACGATCGCGATGTTGCCGCTGACCCCGCCGGGTGCCTGATAGCGCCAATGGAGGATCGGTCGACCGATGGGACCTTGGAGCGCCGTGCCGGTCCGCGCGGCGTCACCGCGGAACATCGGCCAGTCGGCGGATGTCGTCTGGGGCGGCCGGAGCAGGAGGCTCGCTCCGGCCACCGCCGCGGCCAGGGCGATCAGGAGAAGGACGATGGTCATGACGAAGACGAGTCGGCGGGCCGGGATCCCGACCGCCGTTCGCGAATCAGCACGCATGGGAGGCTCCTTGAGGAGGGCGAGCCAGCGCGGCGCAGGCCGCATCCGGCCCGTCGTGAAGAGGACGTCATCGATCATCCGGTCGGGGACGGTCCCCGAGACGCTCTCGGTCATGACCGTCGCGACCATGCGTTCGAGGGACATGTCGTCACTCATGCCGATCGCTCCCGGATGTTCCTCACCGGGTCCTGGGACCGGGCGGCCATCTCGGTCCGCAAGGTCTCCAGGCCCCGGTGCAAGCGGGACTTTGCGGTCCCGACGGGGATATCAAGGATCTCGGCCACCTCCGTCAGGGGGAGGTCGAGGTAGAAGTGCACCACCAGCACGGTGCGCTGGTCGATCGGTAATCGGCCCAGCTCTCGAGCAAGCTGGTCGCGTTCCGCGACCGTGACCGCGAGGTCGCCGGCTCCGATCGGGTCCAGGTCGGGCATCACGTGCAGCTCGACCTGATCCCGCCGCCTCCCCTGTCGCGCCGACCGGTAACAGGCGCGAACCGTGAGGCGATTGAGCCATGCATCCCACGCATCGGCGTCCCGGAGCGCTCGGATGTGGCGCCAGGCCAGAACGAGCGCGTCCTGGGCCGCGTCCTGGGCGCGGTCCGAGTCGCGAAGGATGAGCCTGGCGACGCCATACACGCGGGTGAACGACGCTCTCACCAGGACGGAGAATGCGTCGTGGTCTCCCGACTGCGCTCGCTCGACGAGCTCTCGCTGCATGTCGCCACCGGTACGACGCGGCACACATGGCCGCGCTCTACCCTGTCCGAGCCTCGCTGACGGCGAAACGGTTCCCTCCGCCCGACATCTGTTGCGAAGTCTGCTCCGCGTGCGTCGGACTCATCCGAGATGGGCAACCGAACGTATCCCCATCCAGATACGCGAAAGCACGTCGTGGTTAGTGCGACACGTTGCAACAGACGCTCGGGTCGGGTAGCCTGTTCGTCCGCGCGGGAGGGTGCAAGCACATGGTTCTCGGTTCCCCATCCATCGTCGACCCGGCCGCGCTCGGCATCCTCGTCACCGGGCTGGTCCTCGGCATCCGTCATGGGATCGACTGGGATCACATCGCCGCGATCACCGACATCACGAGCACGGCCGCGGCGGCCGGCGCCGCTGAGGCGGGACACCAGGAACAGCACCGCCTGATCACCGGCGACCACCACGACCACGGCGGCCGGGACGAGGTCCGCGCCCACGACACCGGGCCCGGCGCCGCGACCCTCGCTCCCCAGATGCTCAGCACGCAGACGCGTCGAGCGCTCCTGTCGTCCGACCAGGTCCAGGCGATCCGGCTGGGCACGCTCTATGCCCTGGGGCATGGTGCCGTGGTCATCGCGCTCGGGGTCGCGGCGCTCGCCTTCGGCGCGCTCCTGCCCGACTGGCTCGACCCGATCATGGGCCGCGTCGTGGGCCTCACCCTGGTCGGCCTCGGGGCCTGGGTCCTCTACTCCGTCTATCGCTATGCGCGCGCCGGCGACTCGTTCCGGCTCCGGAGCCGGTGGATGCTCGTCTTCGATGGCGCCCGCTACGGCTGGCGACACTTCCAGGCCCGGATCCACGGTCACGAGCATGTCGAGCCGCTCGAGATGAGCTCCTACGGGACGAGGACCGCGTTCGGTGTCGGCATGATCCATGGGATCGGCGCAGAGACCGGCACCCAGGTGCTGCTGATCGCGGCCGTCGGCGGCGCGGCAAGCGCCGGGCTCGGTGTCCCGATGCTGCTCGCCTTCGTCCTCGGCCTCCTGATCTCGAACTTCGCGATCGTGCTCATGAGCTCGGTCGGGTTCGTCGCCAGCCAGACCCGCGAGCGGTTCTATGTCGCAGTGGGCGCGGTCGCCGGCGTCTTCAGCCTCGTCATCGGCGCCGTGTTCCTGTTCGGGCTGGACGGCGTCCTCCCGGCCCTCGACTCGATCCTGCCGTTCTGAGCCGGGACGCCGTGCCGGTCATCGGTCGATCGGACGGCGACGCATGGCGGGGCGTCCGCGAGCGCCTCCACGCCGAGGGGCTGCGCTGGACGCCACAGCGGCGAACGCTCGTCGAGGTCCTCAGCCACACCGACGGGCACGTGACGGGCTCGGAGGTCGTGGAGCGCTGCCGCGAGCTGGATCCGACGACGACGCCATCGACCGTGTATAGAACGCTCGACGTCCTCGAGACGCTCGGCTACGTGAGCCACCACCACGGCATCGATGGGCGCGAGGAGTACCACGTCCTGCCGACCGACGAGCACGGCCACCTCCATTGCCGCGCCTGCGGCGGGTCCTGGGAGATCCAGCCGCACGAGGCCGATGCCATCGCCGGCATGCTCGACGCGGGGCGGTCGTTCACCGTCGACCGGTCGCACATCACGATCACCGGCCGGTGCGCTGCGTGTGCGACCGCCGCCGTGGCGGAGGTCTAGTCCGGGCCTGACCGTGGCGAAAGCCGCGACCGAGCCGGCACCGCGCGAAGCCCTCGCCGGGGGCCCGCCCGCGGTGCCGTTGACCACCGGTGGGTGCGCGGCCCATGACGAATTGGCCATGGGCTCGCAACGGGCATCGCTGCTATCGTTGGCGATGGCCGAACCTCCTCTACGAGGACGGGGGACCCATCACCCGGGGCGAATCGCGGACCGACCGCGACGGCGAACCCACGCCGAGCCCGTCAGCTCACCTCGCAGGCCAAGCGGGCGCTTCGAGGTACCTGGTGGTCCGGCCGTCTCTGAACCCTTCGCCCTCGCAGCGCGCGGTCGGGCGCAACCTCGCCCTGGACCTCGTCGCGGCCGTCGGCGTTGGCGTGAGCATGGCCCTCGTCACCACCCTGCTGCCGACGATCGCGCGTCGCGGCGGCGTCGAACCCATGGGTCTGGCCGCCCTCGCGGCGGCCCCGTTCATCGCCAACCTGCTCGGGGTCTTCGCCGGCCGGTTCGGCCCGCGATCGTCCGCACAGCTCGCGCTCATCCGCGGCCTCGGCGCGGCCTCGCTCGTCGCGCTGTTCGTCCTGCCGACCGCGCCGATGATGATCGCCGTCGCGATCGTGTTCTGGCTCAGCCTCTCCTTCGGGGGTCCGTTCCATCTGCGCCTGTGGGGCGCGATGTACCCGGCGCGGGTCCGCGGCCGCGTCATCGGGGTCATCGGGACGGGCCGTGCCGCCGCGGGCGCGCTTGCCGCGTTCGCGGGCGGGCTTGCCGCCGACCATCTCGGCGGACCCGCGGCTGTCGCGCTGGCGGGTCTCGTCGGCGCGCTCTGCGCCCTCGCCTATGCCGGCCTTCGCGCCCATGCCGCGCAGCGCCCACCGACGTTCTCGGCCCGCGACTCCATCCGAGCCCTGCGGGAACGACCGGTGCTGGGGAAGATCGCGCTCGCGCAGGGGTTCTACGGCGGCGGTCTCATCGCGGCACTGCCGCTCTACGCGCTCGTCTATGTCGACCGGCTCGACCTGTCGCTCTCGGACGTCGGCATCATCGGCATCCTGACCGCCGCCTCCACGACGGTCTCGTTCCTCGCCTGGGGTCTCGTGAGCGACCGGTTCGGCCCGCTCGTGGCGATGCGTCTCGGGACCGCGATGGGCCTCGCCGCGCTCGTTTCCTACGCCTTCGCCCCCGACGTCGTCGTCCTCTGGGTCGCCGCGGTCGCCGCTGGCGCCGCGAGCGCCTCGATCGACGTGGGGATCGTCGCCGTGGTCAGCGACCAGACCCCGCTGGCGGCCCGGTCCGCGGCGATGGCCGGCTGGAACGCGATCACCGGGGCGCGCGGGATCGGGGCCGCGTTCCTGATGAGCGCCCTGCTGCAGGCCGGGATCGTGGACGTCACGACGGGACTCCTGCTCTGTGCCGCGTCGACGGCGGTGGGCGTCGCGCTCTACATGCGCGCCGGGACCGACGAACCGGCCGCAACCGTGGTCGCCGCTCCTGCGACGACGGTCCTTGCCCCGGTTCCGGGTCGCGCTGTCCGCGCCGCCTCGGGCCTGCGCACCGCGGTCGGTGGGTCGTTGCGGCCGCGGCCCTAGACCTCGACTTCGCCCAGGACGCGCCGCAGCGTCGGACCACAATGTCCAGGTCCTGCTTTCGCACGTCGGGAGGTCGAACCCGTGGATCCCATCGAAGCTCGCCGGGACGCCCGCGAGGCGGCCGGTCTCGCCGCCGCACTGACCGTCCGCCTCCGCGTCCTCGAGGAGTCGCGCCCGGCGATCAGGCTCGCCGTCGATGTGGGAGACCGGTCACTCCTCGGATCCCTCGGGGACATCGACGTCGATTTGGCCGTGATGCTGGTGATGATGGAGACCGCGAACGCGGCACAGGATGACCTGCGGGCGATCCTGGCCGAGATGCAGGCCGTCAATGCGAGGCGCGCTCGCAACCGACAGGCGATCGAAGCGATGAAGGCGCAGCGGCAGGAGGTACGCAAGGAGGCTCTCGCTCGCGGCACCCGCGAGCCCGACGCGGTCCTCGAGGTCCTCCTGACCGCCTACGGCATCGTGGTCGAGCGGGAGGTCGACCAGCTGATCGACGACATCGACTCGATGAGCGAGATGGGCGAGATGGAGAGCCTTCGCCTCCAGATGATGATGGACCGGATCACCAAGATGATGAGCGCGCTCTCGAACCTGATGAAGAAGCTCTCCGACACCAGTCAGCAGGTCGTCCAGAACATGAAGTGATTCCCGGGCACCGGGGCCGCCGCTACGATGGCCGCGATGCGCCTGACGCCCTGGGAGGAGGAGCGCCTCCTCATCTTCACGGCGGCCGAGCTCGCGCGGCGGCATCGCGCGGCCGGACTGCTGCTCAACGCCCCCGAGGCGATCGCCATCATCTGCGACGCGATGCTCGAGGAGGCCCGAGCCGGCGCCTCGTACACCGATGTGGAGGCCGCCGGGCTCGCGGCGGTCAACCCGGCCGAGGTGATCCCGGGCGTCGAGGCGCTCGTCGACGAGGTCCGCCTCGAGGTGCAGATGGAGGACGGCGTCCGGCTCATGGTGCTCGTCGAGCCGCTCGGAACGGTCCCGGACGGGCCGGGCGCGATCCGGGTCGCGGGTACGGCACGTCCGACGAGCGAGCGCGAACAACGCGACCTCGAGGTCCACAACGCCTCGACCCGGACCGTGCGGGTCTCGTCGCACTTCCCGCTCGAGCGGACCAACCGGCGCCTCGAGTTCGATCGTGCGGCCGCCACCGGGTTCCGCCTTGCGATCCCCGCCGGCTCGACCGAGCGCTGGGCACCGGGCGAGACCAGGACGGTCCGCATCGTCCGGTTCGGCGGCGAGGCCGGCCATGGCGGCGGGGCCGAAGAGAGCGGCGACGGCCGCGGCGACGGCGGCGACCGCCGCGAGGCGGGACGGTGAGCCGGCTCTCCCCCGAGGAACGGCTCGCGCGCTTCGGTCCGACGACCGGCGACCGGGTACGGCTCGCCGACACGGACCTCTGGGTGCGGGTCGAGGAGGATCGCCAGGCGCCCGGCGACGAGCCGATCTGGGGCTACGCCAAGACGATCCGGCCGCACTCCGCACAGGGTCGGGCCGGACCGTCGGAGCTCGATGTCGTCGTCGCCGGCGCCCTCGTCGTCGACCCGGTCATCGGTGTCGTCAAGGCGGACATCGGGATCAAGGACGGCCGGATCGTCGGCGTCGGCCGGGCCGGCAACGACGCCATCAGCGACGGGATCGAGCTGCCGATCGGGCCGCACACCCAGCCGATCATGGGCTACGGCCTCATCGCGACCGCCGGCGCGGTCGACAGCCACGTCCACCTCATCACGCCCGAGCTCCTGCCCGCCGCGCTGGCCGGCGGCGTCACGACGCTCCTCACCGCCGGCTTCGAGGAGCCGCCCTGGGCCATGGCCCGGACCTTCGAGCGGCTCGCGGGCTGGCCGCTCAACGTGGGGCTGCAGGCCTGCGCCCGGGCGGAGGACGACGGCGTCCTCGAGGCCCTCCTCGATGCCGGTTCGTGCGGCTTCAAGATCCACGAGGACTTCGGCGCCGACCCGGAGCTCATCGATCACACGCTCCGATTCGCCGATGCGCACGACGTCGCGGTCGCGCTCCACACCGATGGCCTCCACGAGTCGGCCGAGCTCGAGGACACGATCGCCGCGATCGCCGGCCGGACGATCCACGCCTACCACGTCGAGGGGAGTGGCGGCGGTCACGTCCCCGACCTGCTCGGGCTGGTCCGCGAGCCGAACATCATCTGCTCCTCGACGACGCCGACGATCCCGTTCGGCAGCAACGCAGCCGCCGAGGCCGTCCCGATGATCGTCCTCAACCACGGCCAGTCGCTGGGCGTGGAGGAAGACGTCGCGCTCGTCCGCGAGCGCGTCCACCCGGCGTCGATGGCCGCCGAGGGCCCGCTCCACGAGCTCGGCGCCATCGCCATCGTCAATTCGGACTCGCAGGGGATGGGCCGGATGATGGAGACGGTCCGCCGGACCATCCAGCTGGCGCACGTGATGGCGGCCTGGCGCAGTTCACCGGCGGGGCTCGGCCACCCGGGTCTCCCGGAGTCGTCCGGCGACGCGTTCGACGCGAACGAGCGAATCCTCCGCTACCTCGCGAAGGTGACGATCGAGCCCGCGATCACCCATGGCATCGCGAACCACGTCGGGTCGCTGGCGGCCGGCCGGCTCGCCGACATCGTCCTGTGGCGGCCGGCCTACTTCGGGGTCAAGCCGGAGCTCGTGCTGAAGAGCGGGTACGCTGCGTGGGGGCCGCTCGGCGAGGGGAACGCGACCGTCGAACGCGCGGAACCGACGCGCTACCGGCCCGACTGGGGTGGGAGCGGCCGCGCCGCAGCCAGCCTGTCGGTGACGTTCGTGTCCGGGCGCGGCGCCGCCGATTCCGGGCTTCGGGGCCGCCTCGAGGCGAGCGGGCGGACGGTGCTGGCCGTCGCGGCGACGCGGGGCCTCACCCGCGACTCCCTCGCTCGCAACCGGGCGACGGCGCCGATCGAGGTCGATCCGGGCGATGGTCGCGTGACGCTGGCGGGGCGCCCGCTGGAGGTCGAGCCGGTCGATGACCTCCCGCTCAACCGGCGGTACTGGCTTCGCTGACCTTCCGGCCTACGCCCAGATGTCGCCGATCGTGAAACCGTCGGGGAACGGGTCGCTCGGGTCGACGACGTAGCTCGCGAACCCCGTGATCCAGGCCTGGCCGGTGATCGTCGGGACGGCGGCCCGGTACTCCCCGACCTGCGTCTCCTCGACCAGCCGGCCGGTGAAGACCGTGCCGAGGATGCCCTCGTGACGGAACGCATCGCCCACCTTCAGCTCGCCCCTGGCGTACAGCGTCGCCATCTTGGCCGAGGTCCCCGTGCCGCAGGGCGAGCGGTCGATCGCGCCCGTCCAGGTCGCAGGCCGCTCCCAGTCGAGCGTGCCGGTCGAGACCGTCACGGCGTTCCGCCGGCTATTCACCGGGTCGTGCGCCGGGCCCGACAGCTGGCCGATCGTGATGCCGGCGAACCCCGGCTGGTCCGGGTGGGCCACCGGGAGCTGCTCGTTCGCTGCTGCCTTGACCATCTCAGTGACCCGGACGATGTCGGCGCCCTCGTCAGGCGTGAGCCGGAGCCCGAACCGCTCGGCGTCGGCGATGACGTAGAACATCCCGCCGTAGGCGACGTCGACGGTGACCGTGCCCAGGTGCGGGACCTCCACGGCGGCGCCGATGTGCGTCGCGAAGGCCGGCACGTTCCGGAAGGTGACGCTCTCGACCTTGCCGTCGCGGCACTCGGCGGTGACGCGGATGAGCCCCGCCGGCGCCTCGAGGGTCAGCTCCGTGACCGGCTCGCGCATCGGGAGCATCCCGGTCTCCAGCAGGACCGTGACCACGCACATCGTGTTCGTGCCGGACATGCCCGGGTACTCGACCTGTTCCATGATCACGTACCCCGCGTCGGCCTCCGGGTGGCTCGACGGCAGGATGAGGTTGCAGTTGGCCGCCGGGTAGCCACGCGGCTCGCGCAGCATCCGCAGCCGCAGGTCGTCGCGGTTCGCCTGGAGCCACGTCATCTTGTCGAACATCGTGGCGCCGGGGACGTCCTCCACCCCGCCGACGATGACGCGGCCGGGCTCGCCGCAGGCGTGCGCGTCGACGGCCTCGATGGTGGGGCCGAGCCGGAGTCGCTCAGGGACGCCGGCCACCGCTAGCGCCGTCCGCGCTGCGCATCGGCCAGCTCGCGGTCGACGTCCCGCCGGGCGTCGCGGTCCGCGATGTCCCGCCGGCGATCGTGGAGCTGCTTGCCGCGCGCCAGGCCGAGCTCGATCTTGGCCCGCCCCTTCGTGTTGATGTAGAGCCGGAGCGGCACGATCGTCTGGCCCTTGGCCTTGGTCCGACCGAGCAGCTCGTCGATCTCCGAACGGCGGAGCAGGAGCTTGCGGATCCGCTTCGGCTCGTGGTTGTAGCGGTTGGCTTGCTCGAAGGGCGCGATGTGGGCACCGACGAGCCACGCCTCGCCGCGCTCGATGCGCGCGTAGGCGTCGGACAGGTTGGCCTTGCCCGCACGGATCGACTTGATCTCGGTGCCCGTGAGCACGAGGCCCGCCTCGAACGTCTCGTCGATGGTGAACTCGTGCCGGGCTCTTCGGTTGAGGGCGACGGTCTTCTCGTCGCTCATGGGATGGCTCCTTCGGACGTGGCGCACGCGGAGTATGGCGTGCGGCGCGGATGGTCGAGGCGCACGAACGCCGGCCCTATGCGGGCCGGCGTCCGGTTGCTTTGCCACCCACAGGGTGTCCGACTAGACGGCCATCTCCTGCGAGGTGGTGCAGCTACGCGTACTGTCGATCACTGCACATCACCTCCTTTCGTTCGCGGAAACCGTACCCGAACGTGCGAGCCAGCGCAAGGGCGATGCGCGCGGCACGGTGGACGGACCGGGCGGGACGGCTCGGGGACCGGCATGGCGGTCCACCCCGGGGGCCTGCCGGCCGACCGCGGCCGAGGGGCTCAGGCCGCCGGTCGAAGCTCGATGGCCCCGGACGCCCCGGCGAGCTCGAGGGCCTTGTCGAGGATCGGGTCCGTACCGGGCGGCACGCTCTCCGGCAGTGGCACGACGACATCCGGGGTCAGCCCGACCCCGTGGATCCAGCGCTTCTTTGGCGTCAGCCAGCGCGCGATCGTCAGCTTGAAGGCGCCGCCCTGGCCGGTCAGCTCCTGCCACTGCTGGACGGTGCCCTTGCCGAACGACTTCTCCCCGACGAGCGTGGCTCGCCCCGTGTCCTGGAGGGCACCGGCGACGATCTCGCTCGCCGACGCGGATCCCCCGTCGATGAGGCAGATGATGCGGAGGGCCGGATCCGTGGCCACACCGTCGGGGAGGGCGTCCGTGGCGATCTGCGTGCCCGCGGCGTCCTGCTCGAAGAAGATCGGCCCCGAGGCGATGAACTGGCTCGCGACGGTCCGGGCGGCGGTGACGAACCCACCCGGGTTGCCGCGCAGGTCGAGGATCAGCGTCTTCTCCCCGGCCGCCACGTCGGTCGCGAGCACGTCGCGCAGCTGGACCGCCGCGGCGTCGGAGAAGCCGGTCATCCGGACGTAGCCGACGGTCCCGTCGGCGAGGTCCTGGCTCACGACCTCCTGCTGCTGGACGAGATCGCGGGTGATCGCCAGGTCGAACGGCGCCGTGTCGCCACGGAGGATCGTCAGCGTGACGACGCTCCCCTTCGGGCCGCGGATCTTGCTCCGGGCCGCATCGACGTCGAGCCCGTCGAGCGGCACGCCATCGGTGGCGGTGATCAGGTCGCCCGCCAGCAGCCCGGCCTTCTCGGCCGGCGAACCGGGGATCGCCGAGATGATGAGGAGCCGGCAGTCGGGGCCGAGCGTGACGCATCCCTGCGTGCCGTTGGCGCCCTGCGTGGCGATCTCGGCGCCGATGCCCTCGAACTGGCCGCTGATGCCGAGCAGGCTCTGGCGGTACTCCTCGGGGGTCAGGTACGAGGAGTAGGGGTCGCCGAGCGCATCGATCATCCCCTTGATGGCGCCCGAGATGAGCGCCTGGCGATCGACCTCGCCGCCGGCGTATCGCTCGGTGACGGTGTGATAGGCGTCCCAGAACGGCTCGAAGGCTTGCTCGTCGGTGACCGGCGTGCCCGGCTCGGTGGTCGCCCGCAGACCCAGCGAGTAGCCCGAGAGGAACAGGGCCCCGCCGGCGAGGATCGCGACGAGCACGATCGCGAGGGGGAACACCGGGACCCGGCGGCCGGCGGCTCGCGCGCGGGGAGCGGGGCTCGCCGCCTCGACCGCCACGGGCGCAGCCTCGACCGCCACGGGCGCAGCCTCGCCTGGATCGAGCCCTACTGGCGGGTCGGCCGGGTCGCGATCGGTGGGGGACATCGGCTCAGCGGATCAGGTACGTGCGGACCGAGACCCACGATCCGAGGATCCCGAGGCCCACGCCCGCACCGAAGATGAGCACGATGAGGTCGCGCGACAGCGACCCGAACTGGAGCGGGAGGATCCGGAAGAAGTCGACCATGAAGCCGGTGACCGGATCGGCGACGGCGACGAGGATCGCGAGCGTGATGACCGCCCCGAGCAGCCCGACGAACGCGCCCTCGAACACGAACGGCCAGCGGATGAACGAATCCGAGGCGCCGACGAGCCGCATGATCTCGATCTCCTCGGCGCGGGCGAGGACCGCCAGCCGGATCGTGTTCACGATGATGAAGAGCGCGATCACCCCGACGACCAGCAGGATGACGGTCCCGGCCGTGCGCAGGATGTTCGTGATCGTCAGCACCTGGTCGACGAGCTTCTGCTGCTCCTGGACGCCGGACACGATCGACTCCTGGCGGAGCATCTCCACAACGCTGCCGAAGACGTGCGGGTCCTGGAGCTTGACCTCGAGGCTGGCGTGGAGCGGGTTGCTCTCGAGGAACCGGGTCAGGTCCTCCTGGCCCTGCTCCTTGAGCCGGTCGCGGAAGCGCTGGAGCGCGGCGTCGCGGCTCACGTAGGTGACCGTGGCGACCTCGGGCAGGGCCTGGACGCGCGCCTCGAGGTCGGTGACCTGGCTCTCGATGATGTTGTCCTGGAGGTCCGCGACGACCTCGACCTTCTGCTCGGTGAATTCGAGACCGGCGAGCAGGCCGGTCTGGATGACCCAGAAGCCCGCGAGCAGGAGCAGCATCAGGACCATCGTCGCGGTCGCCGCGAGGCTCATGACGGCGTTCCGCCAGAACCCCTGCCAGGCGCGGGTCATGCTGAAGACCACGAACGAGATCACGGCCTAGTCCTCGCGGTGGTAGGCGCCACCGACCTCGTCCCGGATGATCCGACCCTCCTCGAGGGCGACGACGCGGCGCCGGAGCGAGGTCACGACCTCGGCGTTGTGCGTGGCCATCAGCACGGTCACGCCCAGCTCGTTGATCCGCAGCAGGAGCTGGAGGATCTCCCAGCTGATGAGCGGGTCGAGGTTGCCGGTCGGTTCGTCCGCGATGATGAGCCGCGGGTCATGCACGAGCGCACGGGCGATCGCGGTCCGCTGCTGCTCGCCGCCGGAGAGCTGCGAGGGGATCTGCTGCGACTGGGCCGTCAGCCCGACGAGCGCGAGCACCCGGTCGACGGCCGGCCGGATGCGGCGCCGGGGCGTGCCCGTCACCTCGAGCGCGAACGCGACGTTCTCCCACACGGTCTTGCTCGGGAGGAGCTTGAAGTCCTGGAAGATGATCCCGATCTTGCGGCGCATCTTGGGGACCTGGCGGCGCGGCAGACGGGCCAGGTCCTGGCCGTCGAGGACCACCTGGCCGCGCGACGCGAGCTCGTCGCGGATGAGCAGCTTGATCAACGTGGACTTGCCGGCCCCGGACGGGCCGACGAGGAAGACGAAGTCGCCTTCGGGGATGACGAGGTCCACGTCGCGCAGGGCGAGCTTGCCGTTGGGGTACTGCTTGGTGACGTCGTGCAGCACCAGCACGTCGCGTTCCTGCGAGGCCTGTTCGGTCGGCCTGCGCAGGACCCGATGGCGGATGGAGCGCACCGCGGGCGGTGCTGGGGCGATGGTCACGTGTTCGGCTCCGCGGGTGAGGCTGCCGGTGACCACGTGTCGCCGGCGGGAGGCGGCTGGACTCCGTCCGCGGGCACGGCAAGGGGAGCCACGTCGGTCCGAGGCTACCATCGACGGTGGGGTCCGGCAAACGTGACGAGCGGTCATGGCCGACCGAACGATGGTCCGGTCCGGTGGGGTCCGCTTCGGTCCGGGGCGGCGCGGGGCGATGACCCGGGCCGGTCGAGCGTCGGTCCTAGCGGACCCGGACGGACCTCACAGCAGCCCGGGCGAGATCGGCAGGTAGCGCGAGAAGTCGGCGAACGGCCGGTCCCAGCACAGCAGGACCGGGAACTGGTCCAGCCGGAACCCGGCGCGCAGCGCGGCGGTCACCGCCCGATCCGCGGCGCCAGGGAGCCACAGGGCGAACGCGCCGCGCGGCTGCACGACCGTCATGAGGTGCCCGAGGATCGGGGTGATCAGCGCGGGATCGCGGACGGCGACCGGGCCGACTCGACCGGCCTCCGTGGCGTAGCCGTACCCGAGCGGCGCCCCGTCCGGACCCCGATAGAGCCAGCCGCGGCGCGACTCCTGGCGCAGATAGCGATGGTCGGTGGGGTGCGCCACGCCGAGCACCTCGCGATCGAGCGTGTCGACCGTCTCGGCGAGCGCGGCGTGCCCGCTGCCGGGGCCCGTGCCACTGCCGGCAGCCGTGCCGCCCGCGGCGATGGTCTCGAACGGGACCGGCGTGACGCCGGACGGCAGCGGTTCGAAGGCCTCGGGCCGCTCCGGCAGCCCGACGAGGTTGAGCAGCGGCATGCGCGGCACGATGCCGTAGCTCGCATAGAGCGCGTTCGAGATCGGCTGCGCGCTGTCGGTCGCGGTCGCCATGACGGCGCCATCGACGGCATCACGCGGCATCACCTGGGCCAGGAGTCCCCGGCCGATCCCGGCGGCCTGGACGTCCGGCGCGACGAACAGCATCGAGAGGAACCACAGCCGCTCGCGGACGAGCGCCGCGGCGAAGGCGACGATCCGCTCCTCGCCGGTCTCCGGCTCCTTGCGCGTCGCGACGACGAACCGGTCCGGATCGGTCCCGGACAGGTGGCCGTACAGGCGGAGCAGCGGTCCGGTCTCCGAGCCGATCTCGATCTGGCCGAGCCGCCCGATGTAGTCGTTGATCGAGTCGCGCCAGATGTCGGCGCACCGCTCGAGCTCGTCGGGACGGACCGGCCGGTAGGCGAGCGCCGCGGACGTGGTGCCGGCGTCGGTCGACCGGCTCACGACGCCGGGTCCTCGTCCACGCCGATCAGGCGCTCCAGCTCGGCCTGCATGAACGCGTCGAGATCGCCGTCGAGGACCGCGGAGGTGTTGCTCGTCTCGTAGTTGGTCCGGAGGTCCTTGACCATCTGGTACGGGTGGAGGACGTAGCTCCGGATCTGGTTACCCCAACCGGCCTCGACGTGCTCGCCCTTGAGCTTCCGGATCTCCGCCTCCTTCTCCTCGAGGGCGCGCTCGAGCATCCGCGCCTTGAGGACCTTGATGGCCGTCTCCTTGTTCTGGGTCTGGCTCCGCTCGTTCTGGCTCTGCGCCACGATCCCGGTCGGGATGTGGGTCAGCCGGACCGCCGAGTCGGTCTTGTTCACGTGCTGGCCACCGGCGCCCTGCGAGCGGAAGGTGTCGACGCGGATCTCGTCCCAGTCGAGCTCGATCTCGACGTCGTCATCGACTTCGGGCAGCACCTCCACGAGGGCGAAGGTCGTCTGGCGCCGGTTCTGGGAGTCGAATGGGCTGATCCGCACGAGACGGTGGACGCCGCGCTCCGGCCGCAGCCAGCCGTAGGCGCGCCGGCCGTCGACGGCGACCGTCACGCTCTTGAGGCCGGCCTGCTCACCTTCCTGCTGGTCGAGGATCTCGGTCGAGTAGCGATGCCGCTCGGCCCAGCGCAGGTACATGCGGAGGAGCATCTCCGCCCAGTCGGTGGCCTCGGTGCCGCCGGCGCCGGCGCTGATGGAGAGCAGCGCATTGCGATCGTCGTATTCGCCCGAGAAGACGAGGGCCGTCCGTTCGCGCCGGAAGTCGGTCTCGAGCGCGGTGGCGTCACGATCGAGCTCGGCCTCCAGGTCCGCGTCCGGCATCTCGGCCAGGAGCTCGACGGCGGCGAGCAGGTCGCCGGCCCGCCGTTCGAGATCGCCCCACATCTCGATCTCCTCGCGCAGGCCGTTCGCCTCGCGGGTGATCTTCTGGGCGGCCCGGCTGTCGTCCCAGAAGCCGGGCTCCTGGGTCAGGGCATCGAGCTCGTCGACGCGAGCCTGCTTGGCCTCGAGGTCAAAGACGCCCCGACGTCGACCGGATCCGTTCGGCCAGGTCGCGGATGGCGGCGGGGTCCACCTAGTTCCTGGTCTGCAGATCCTGGAGCAGCAGCGGGCGCAGCTCGATCAGCCGCAGCGCCGTCTTGCTCCGGGCGACGACGGGGTTCACGCAGGGGCAGTAGCCGTTGTGGGGGCAGACGCCGCAGTTGCCGTCGCAGTCGAGAGCCGCCGCGTAGCTGCACGTCCGGCAGTCACGTTCACAGGCGATCAGATCGACGAACGACGCTTCCTCGGCCTGCTTCACGGACTCCCTCACTCTAGCTCGGGGCAGGACATGGGTTTCGCCTGGGGGCGAGGCCTGCTGGCAGACTCGGGCGGTCCGGGGTGGCAGGCTTGGATGAGTATACGGGGCCAAACTCCTATCGCCAAGAGGGAAATCTGTCCGGTTCGCCTACCGGGACTCCTCGGCGCGAGTCAGGGGGAGTCGCCGGTCACGAAGTAGACCGCGAGGGCGCCGAGCTCGTGGATCGTGGCGTCCAGGCGCGCGACCGGGTCGCCCTCGAGCGGGCTCGTGGCGGTCGGCGATCCCCACCCCACGATCCCCTCGTCGGCGGCCATCCGCAGGACGCGGAGCATGTGCTGCCGATCCGAGACGAAGACCGCCGATCGCAGGTCCGCGGCTCGCATGATGGCCCCCACCGAGCGGATCGATTCGATGGTCGTCCGTGCCTGGTCCTCGACGAGGATCGCCTCGGCCGGCACGCCCTTCGCGATCGCGTACCCGCGGGCGGTCGCGGCTTCGGTCGTCCGGTCGCCCTCGGCCTTGCCGCCCGTCACGACCAGGTACGGGGCAAGGCCTTCCCGGTACAGGTCGACCGCGTGGTCGAGGCGCGCCCGGAACACCGGGGAGGGGCGTCCGTCGTACTGCGCCGCACCGAGGACCACGATGGCATCGGCCGGCCGGGCGTCGTCGCGGTCACCCTCGGCGATGATCCGCCAGGTCGCGTAGCCGGTCACGAGCACCAGTCCCGCGGCGCCGACCGCCGCGAGGCGCAGGGCGTCCCCGGTCAGCGTCCGTGGCACTTCTTGTACTTGGCGCCGGACCCGCACCAGCACGGGTCGTTGCGCCCGATCCGCGCGCCGGTGGGGGTGTACCCCGGGCGCGGTCCGTCGTTCGATGCCGCGCTGCCCCCCGCTGCGCCGGCGCCGCCCGCGACCGGCTCGTCCCCGAGCGACTCACGCATGTTCCGGGTCACCGGACCGGCCGGGCCGCCCTGGAGGATCGCCGATCCGGCGGCCGCGACGGGTGCCGCGGCCACACCCGGCTCGAGCGCGGTCGTCCCGGCGATGGCGCCGGCTGCACCCTTCCCGTTCCCGGCGAGCGCCTTGGCGCCGCGAGCCAGCGAGGCGTTGACGTCGGCGTCGCCGCCGCTCGCCGGCGGCTGCTTGGTTACCGTCACGCGGAAGATCGTCGTGGCGACGCCGTGGCGGATCAGGCCGCGCAGCTCCTCGTAGAGCCGGAACGCCTCGCGGCGGAACTCGTTGAGCGGGTCCTGCTGTGCGTAGCCGCGCAGGCCGATGCCACGGCGCATGTCGTCGAGCTCGGTCAGGTGCTCGACCCACAGGCCGTCGATGGTGCGCACGACGACGAGCCGCTCGACGGTCGCCCAGTCCTCGTCCCCGACCTCGGCCGCCCGGGCGTCGAGGGCAGCGTCGGCGAGCTCTCGCAGATGCTCGATGATCGCGTCCCGGCCGCCCAGCTCCCACAGCTCGTCGGCGGTGGTGCCCGGACCGGTCAGGCCCATCTGATGGAGCGCGTTCGAGAGGCCCTCGAGGTTCCACTGGTCGGGGTCGTCGCCGGCGAGCTCCATGTCGGCGACGACATCGAGCTCCTCGTCCAGGAAGGCGCGGACGGTCTCGGTCAGGTTCTCGTTGTGGAGGACCTTGTCGCGCTCGGCATAGATCGTCTCGCGTTGCTTGCTGATGACATCGTCGAACTCGACGACGCGCTTGCGGATGTCGAAGTTGAAGCCCTCGACGCGGCTCTGGGCGCTCTCGATGGTGCGCGACACGAGCTTCGACTCGATGGCCACGTCTTCCTCGAGGCCGAGCCGCTCCATCAACCCGGTCACGCGCTCCGAGGCGAACCGCTTCATGAGGTCGTCCTCGAGCGACAGGTAGAACCGTGACGAGCCGGGGTCGCCCTGGCGGCCGGCGCGACCGCGGAGCTGGTTGTCGATGCGCCGCGAATTGTGCCGTTCCGTGCCGATGATGTGCAGGCCGCCGGCGGCCACGACGCGCTCGTGGTCCTCCTCCGTGATGGCCTTTGCCTCGGCGAGTGCCGCCTGGTAGACCTCGGCGTCCACCTCGGCCGGATTGAGGCCGCGCTTGTGGAGGTTCTCGGACGCGAGCCCCGCCGGGTTGCCGCCGAGCAGGATGTCGGTGCCGCGGCCGGCCATGTTCGTGGCGATGGTCACCGCGCCGGTCCGGCCCGCCTGGGCCACGATGCCGGACTCCTTCTCGTGGAACTTGGCGTTGAGGACCTCGTGCTGGACGCCGCGTCGCTTCAGCATCGCGCCAAGGACCTCGGACTTCTCCACGCTGATCGTGCCGACCAGGACAGGCCGTCCGGCCTCCTGCATCTCGGCGATCTCGTCGATCACGGCGTTGAACTTCGACTTCTCGTCGCGGAATACGAGGTCCGGCGAGTCCTCGCGGATCATTTCGCGGTGGGTCGGGATCGCGACCACCTCGAGCTGGTAGATCTTGTGGAACTCCTCGGCCTCGGTCATCGCCGTGCCGGTCATCCCGGAGAGCTTGTCGTAGAGCCGGAAGTAGTTCTGGAACGTGATCGTGGCGTGGGTCACGCTCTCGCGCTGGACGCGCAGCCCTTCCTTGGCCTCGACGGCCTGGTGCAGGCCCTCGCTCCAGCGGCGCCCCGGCATCTGCCGCCCGGTGAACTCGTCGACGATGATGATCTCGCCGTCCTTGACGATGTAGTCGCGATCGCGCTTGTAGAGCGCGTGGGCGCGGAGGGCCTGCTCGAAGTGCCGGGCGAGCCGCGGGTCGGCGTCGTACATGTTCTCGACCCCGAGCCAGCCCTCCATCTTGTCGATGCCCTCTTCGGTCGGGCTGACCGCGCGATCCTTGAGGTCGACGAAGTAGTCGCCACCCTCCTCGGCGCCCTCGGGTCGCTCCTTCATCCGCGGCACGAGCCGGGCGAACGTGAAGTACAGGTCCGCCGACTCCTCGGCCTGCCCGCTGATGATGAGCGGGGTCCGGGCCTCGTCGATCAGGATGTTGTCGACCTCGTCGACGATCGCGTAGCTCCGCTCGCGCTGGACCCGCTGATCGAGCTCGATGACCATGTTGTCGCGCAGGTAGTCGAACCCGAACTCGTTGTTCGTGCCGTAGGTCACGTCGGCCGCATACGCCTCGCGCCGTGACACGGGCCGCAGGTTGATGAGCCGCTCGTCGCTCGTGGGATAGCCGGGCTCGAAGACGAACGACTCGTCGTGGGTGATCATCCCGACGCTGACGCCGAGGAAGTGGAAGACCGGGCCCATCCACTGCGGGTCGCGCCGGGCGAGGTAGTCGTTGACGGTCACGACGTGGACGCCGCGCCCCGTCAGCGAGTTGAGGACCGCGGCGAGCGTCGGCACGAAGGTCTTGCCCTCGCCGGTCTTCATCTCGGCGATCTTGCCCTGGTGGAGGACCGCGCCGCCCATCAGCTGCTCGTCGAAGTGGCGCATCCCGAGCGTCCGCTGCATCGCCTCGCGGCCCATCGCGAAGACCTCGGGCAGCACGTCGTCGAGGGCCTTCTGGATCCGATCGTTCTCGCGCTTGCGACGCTCCTTGGTCAGCTCGCGGCGGCGCTCGAGGTCCGGATGGTTGAGTTCGTCCTCGGACGGGTCGTCCGGCTTGGCGAGCTCGCGGATCTCGGCGCGGATATCCGCGATCTGGGCGCGGATCTCCTCGTCGGAGAGCGCGGCGAACTCGGCTTCAAGCACGTTCGCCTCGTCGACGAGGGGTTGCATGCGCCGCACTTCGCGGTCGTTCGAGTCGACGAAACGGGAGAAGAACTTCATGGGACGGTCCAGTATAGGGTGACCGCGCCCGTCACCCCCCCGGCTGCACCAGGTGCCAGAAGCCCGAGACGTATCCGGCGACGAGGATGACGAACGTGATCGCCGCCAGCGCGGCCCAGAAGAGGGCGGACCGCAGGCGCGATGTCGGGTTCATCTCCGGGTTCTTCAGCGTCGGCAGGCGCTCGCTGTCGAGGTCCCGGCCCCAGCGCGGCGACCGCAGCTGCGTCCGCCAGTCCGGCACGGTCTCGACGCGCGGCTCGACGCCGCCTTCGCCGTCGGGCCGGTGGAGCTCGAGGCTCATCGGTCGCCCGTGGGGACGGCGCTCAGGACGTCGTCTGTTGAAGGCTCCCCGTCGTCGTCGCCGCCATCGCCGGGACCATCGCCCTCGTCACGCGTGTCGAGCGTCCCCTCGTTGCCGTCCTCCCACAGGAGCATCTCCTGTGTCAGCGACACCTCGCTCGAGAAGAGCGCGCCCACCGACTCGCCGCGATGGATCCGCTTGACGGCCTCGCCGATGAGCGGCGCCACCGAGAGCGTGGTGATCTTCGGGATCCGCTTGCGCTCCGGGAGCGGGATCGAGTCGGTCAGGACCACCTCGCGCAGCGACGAGGCCGCGATCCGGTCGACCGCGGGATCGGACAGGACCCCATGCGTCGCGCAGGCGTAGATCTCCGTCACGCCCTCGCGTTCGAGAGCGCGGACGATCTCGACGAGCGTGCCGGCCGTATCGATCTCATCGTCGACGATGATCGCGCGCTTGCCCTCCACGTCGCCGATGACGTTCATGAGCTCGGCCCGGTCGAGGTTCCCGACGCGGCGCTTCTCGATGATCGCGAGGGGGGCATCGAGCAGCTCGGCGAACGTGCGCGCCCGCTTGGCGAAGCCGAGGTCGGTCACGACGACCGGGTCCTCGATGCGCTTGTGGCGGAAGTAGTTCGAGAGCATGTGGACCGCGGTCAGCTCGTCGACCGGGATATTGAAGAACCCCTGGATCTGGCCCTGGTGGAGGTCCATCGTGAGGACGCGGTCCGCGCCGGCGACCGTGATCATGTCCGCGATGAGGCGGGCGGTGATCGGGACGCGCGGCTGGTCCTTCTTGTCGGACCGCCCGTAGGCGTAGAACGGGATCACCGCGGTGATCCGCCCGGCGCTCGCCCGCTTGAACGCGTCGATCATGATCAGCAGTTCCATGATCGACTGGTTGACGGGGTGGCTGGTCGGCTGGATCAGGAAGACGTCCTTCTCGCGGACGTTCTCCAGGATCTTGACGAAGATGTTCTCGTTGGCGAACTGGAAGACCTCGGCCTTGCCGGGCTCCGTCCCGAGGTAGCGGCAGATCTTCCGGGCCAGGCCCGGGTTCGAGTTGCCGTGGTAGATCTCGAACTGATCCGCGTACAAGCGCGCCGCCTCTCGCTGGCCCAAGCCGTCAGGTGCCGGTCACACCCGTCTCACCCGGCGCTGGCGGGACCGGCCGACCCAGGTCCACCCGTCGCGGGGCCGTCATCGTCGCCCATGCCGTCCCGCTCCGCAAGTCCGGCACGGAACGCGGCGATCGCCGCGACCCGGTCGCCCTCGGCGAGACGCATGACGATGACCCCTCGCGCGTGCGAGGAATAGCGGTTGATCGTGTTCGTCTCGGTCCGGATGACCTGCCCGCCCTCCGAGATCAGGAGCAGCTCCTCGTCGGCCTCGGTGACCTGCTGGACGGCGGCGACATCGCCGGTCTTGCGGCCCTCGAGCGAGATGAGGCCGACGCCCTGGCCGCCGCGGTGCTTGCGCCGGAACTCGGTCAGCGGCACGCGCTTGCCGTAGCCGGTCTCGGTCAGCACGAGCAGGTCGCTGTCCGGCTGGACGACGTTCATCACGACGACCGCGTCGCCCTTGCGGGCGAGACGGATGCCGATGACGCCCGCCGCGTCGCGACCCATCGGCCGGACCTCGTCCTCGGAGAAGCGCGCGAGCTTGCCCTGGGCGGTCGCGATGATGACGTCGTCGGACCCGGTCGAGACGTCGACCCAGGCGAGCTCGTCGTCGTCGTGCAGGGTGATCGCGCGGATCCCCGACGAGCGGACCTTCTCGAACTGCTCGAGCGGGGTCTTCTTGACGATGCCTTTGCGGGTCGCGAGGACGAGATACGAGCCCTCCGTGAAGTCGGGCAGCATGATCGTGGCCATCGGGACCTCGCCGGATTCCACCTGGACCTCCGGCAGGTTGATGATCGGGATGCCCTTCGCCTGGCGGCTGGCATCGGGGATGGAGTGGACCTTGGCGGAGAACACCCGGCCGCGGTTCGTGAAGAACAGCGCCCAGTCGTGGGTGTTCGCGACGAGCAGGTGCTCGACCGCGTCCTCCTCACGGGTGACGTGGCCGATGATCCCCTTGCCGCCCCGATGCTGGCGGCGATACGTGTCGACCGGCTGGCGCTTGATGTAGCCGCGGCCGGAGATGGTCACGACGACGTCCTCGTCGGCGATCAGGTCCTCGTCGGTCATCTCGCGGCTCGAGTCGTCCGCGACGCGCGTGCGCCGCTCGCCCGCGTACTTGCGCTTCAGCTCGACGAGCTCGTCCTTGATGATCGAGAGCACGCGGGCCGGGTTGGCGAGGATGTCCTCGAGCTCGGCGATCTGCTGGATGATCGCGAGGTACTCGTCCTCGATCTTCTTGCGTTCGAGGGCGGCCAGCCGTGCCAGCCGCAGGTCGAGGATCGCCTGCGCCTGGAGCTCGGACAGGTCGAACCGCGCCATGAGATTCGACCGCGCGAGGTCGACGTCGGCCGACTCGCGGATCGTCTTGATGACCGCGTCGAGGTGATCGAGCGCGATCTTGAGGCCCTCGAGGATGTGGGCGCGGGCCCGCGCCTTGCCGAGGTCGAATTCCGTCCGGCGCCGGACGATGTTCTGGCGATGCTCGACGTAGTGGACGAGCACGCTGCGCAGCGGCAGCGTCTGCGGCTGCCCGTCGACGAGCGCGAGCATGTTCATGTTGAACGCGAGCTGCATCGGCGTGTGCTTGAACAGGTTGTTGAGGACCTTGTGCGGGTTCGCGTCGCGCTTGATCTCAACAAAGATGCGCATCCCGTCGCGGTCGGACTCGTCGCGCAGGTCGGCGATCCCCTCGATGCGCTTGTCCTTCACGAGCTCGGCCATCTTCTCGAGGAGCGTGGCCTTGTTCACCTGGTACGGGAGCTCCGTGACGATGATCGCGGTGCGGTCGCCGCGGAACTCCTCGAAGGCGACCTGCGCACGCATGACGACGCGACCGCGACCGTGGGCGTACATCTGGCGGATCGCGTCGACGGTCTCCCACTCGCCGGTCAGGAGGTTGCGCTGGCGCTCGTATCGGAAGATCGTGCCGCCGGTCGGGAAGTCCGGCCCGAGGACGAACTTGCACAGGTCGTCCGAGGTCAGGTCCGGATCGTCGATGAGCGCGACGGTGGCGTCGACGATCTCGCCCAGGTGATGCGGCGGGATGTTCGTGGCCATGCCGACCGCGATCCCGGACGAGCCGTTGATCAGCAGGTTCGGCAGCTTCGCCGGCAGGACCGTCGGCTGGCGCTGGGTCCCGTCGTAGTTGTCCTCGAAGTCGACGGTCTCCTTGTCGATGTCGTCGAGCATCTCGGCGGCGATCGCGGTGAGCCGTGCCTCCGTGTAGCGCATCGCGGCCGCGCCGTCGCCGTCGACCGAGCCGAAGTTGCCCTGGCCGTCGACGAGCGGATAGCGCAGCGAGAAGTCCTGGGCGAGCCGGACGAGCGCGTCGTAGAGGGCCACGTCGCCGTGCGGGTGGTACTTGCCCATCACCTCGCCGACGATCGCCGCGCACTTGCGATACGAGCTGGTGGCGGACAGGCCCATCTCGCCCATCGTGTAGAGGATGCGGCGATGGACCGGCTTCAGGCCGTCGCGAACATCGGGCAGGGCGCGCGCCACGATCACGCTCATCGCGTAGTCGAGGTAGCTCGTCCGCATCTCGTCCTCGATGCGGATCGCCCGGATGTCTCCTACGTCGTCGGTCACGCTGTGCTACTCCTCCAGGTCGGTCAGGCGAGCGGCGGTTCGGGATAGGTCGCGGGATCCGGCAGGTCGCCGAACCGCGCGGCCGCGAGCGCGGCGGATGAGGTCGTCGGGGCGCCCGGTCGCTTGCGGATGCCGGCGAGGCGCGCGCGCAGCTCCTCGGCGACGGCCGGGTCGAGCTTCGAGAGCGAGTCGCGGATGACCCAGGCGCGGTGGCCGTCGTCGGTCGATGCGGCGCGCTCCGTCTCCTCGCGCAGGGCCTCGGTGGTCGCGGTGAGGTCGACGGCCGCCAGCGACCGGTAGGCCCAGGACAGCGCCTTCTGGACGTCGGGTTCGGCGTCGCCCATGAGCTGGCCCAGGATCGGGATGGCGCGCCGGGCCACCTCGGGATCGCGGCCGCGGCGCCGGTCGACGTGGGTCATCGTGGCGATCGTCGAGCCCACGAGCCGCCGCTCCCAGCGCAACGGCGAGTAGACGAGCTGCTCGAGCTCCGCCCATCGATAGGCCTCGGCAAGGACGCCCTTGCCGTACGGGTGTGCCAGCGAGTCCACGGTGATCCAGTCGCCGGCCTCCCGCGCGGCGCGACGCAGGAGCTGCCACGTGCGTTCGGTCTCCGTCCCGAGCGTCCGTTCGAGCAGGCCGAACGCGAACCAGCGAGGCTCCAGGTGGTCCTCGGCGAACAGCCGATCGCAGACGAAGAGGAGTGGCGTGGCCGGGTCCTTGCGCGTGCTGTCGCGGAAGCCGCGGGCGACGGCCGCCATCAGCGGCCAGCGCACGCCGTAGACCTTGCCGATGCCCGGCGCGATCCGCTGCTGGCCGTCGAGGTACTCCGGATCGGCGAGGCGCTGGAGGCCGGCCGTCAGCGCGGCGGCGAAGGCGTCCGGGTCGCCGATGTCCTCGGCAAGGCTCGCCCCGAGCGCTTCCGCGGCGGGCTTGTTCGCGGCGACGAACGCCACGGCCCGTTCCGTGACCGGGCTGACGGTGGGGGACGCGACGGCCGTGCTCACCGGCGGTCCACCGGTTCGGGCGTAGCGGTGGCGGACAGGTCGTCGAGCCGGCGGAACGCGTAGCGCTCGCGGAGCTCGCGCTTGCGATCCGCGGCGGCGGCAAGGTAGGTCCCCTCGGCGGTCGCGAGCTCGAGGTCGTGCTCGACGTCGACGATCCGCCCGGCCGTCTCGACAAGACGTCGGCGCGAGCGCGTGACCCAGCCGTCGGCGCGGATCGGTGTGTCGATCGGGACGGGCTTGCGGAAATCGACCCGCATCCGGGCCGTGACGCCGAAGTTGTCCTCGGCCACCAGGGCCCAGGCCATCACCTCGTCGAGGATCGTGCAGACGATCCCGCCGTGCGCCATCTCGGCCCAGCCCTCGAAGCGGTGGTCGAGGCGCAGCTCGGTCCAGGCACGCCCGGGTTCGAGGTGGAGGTCCATCTGCAGGCCGTGGGTGTTGAGGGTGCCGCAGCCGAAGCAGTTGTGTGGCGTGAACTCGAGTCGGCCGACGGGCGACGGCCGGACGTCGCGGAGCTCAGACGTCAAGGTTCCTGACCTTCCGTGCCTCGGTCTTGATGAAGTCCTTGCGCGGCCCGACCTTCTCGCCCATGAGCATCGTGAAGATCTCGTCGGCGAGGGCGGCATTCTCGCCGTCGACCTGGAGCAGCAACCGGGTCTCCGGGTTCATCGTCGTGTCCCACAGCTGGTCGGCGTTCATCTCGCCGAGGCCCTTGAACCGCTGCACGGACAGGTTCTTGACGTTGAACTCCTTGACGATCCGGTCGCGTTCCTTCTCGCTCTGCGCGTAGCGGGTCACCTTGCCGGTGCTCACGCGATAGAGCGGCGGCTGCGCGATGTAGAGGAAGCCGTTGTCGATGACCTGCGGCATGTGCCGGTAGAAGAACGTCAGGAGCAGGGTCCGGATGTGGGCGCCGTCAACGTCGGCGTCGGTCATGATGATGATCCGGTGGTAGCGGAGCTTCGAGACATCGAAGTTCTCGCCGATGCCGGCGCCGAGCGCGATGATCAGCGGCCGGACGTTCTCGCTGGACAGGATCTTGTCGAGCCTGGCCTTCTCGACGTTCAGGAGCTTGCCGCGGAGCGGCAGGATCGCCTGGAACCGCCGGTCTCGACCCTGCTTGGCCGAGCCACCGGCGGAATCGCCCTCGACGAGGTAGATCTCGCTGCGGGCCGGGTCCCGCTCCTGGCAGTCGGCCAGCTTGCCCGGCAGGGACATCCCGTCGAGCGCGCCCTTGCGGATGACCAGGTCACGGGCCTTCCGCGCCGCCTCGCGGGCGCGCGCGGCCGTCAGGCACTTCTCGATGATGCGACGGCCGTCGCCCGGGTTCTCGTCGAGATACTGGCCCAGGCTGTCGGCGACGGCGGTCTGGACCTGGCCCTTGACCTCGGCGTTGCCGAGCTTCGCCTTCGTCTGGCCCTCGAACTGCGGATCGGTCAGCTTGACGCTGATCACCGCCGTCAGTCCCTCCCGGACGTCATCGCCCGACAGGTTGCCATCGGCGTCCTTGAGCACGCCCGCCCGCCGCGCCCAGTCGTTGAGCGAGCTCGTCAGGGCCGCGCGGAACCCCGTGACGTGCGTGCCGCCATCGACCGTGTTGATGTTGTTGGCGAACGCGAGCACGTTCTCGGTGTACGAGTCGTTGTACTGGAGCGCGACCTCGACGGCCGTCGATCCTTCGCGACGCTCCACGTAGATCGGCCGCTGGTGGAGGACCTCCTTGTTCCGGTTGAGGTGCCGGACGAAGGACTGGAGCCCGCCCTCGAAGTAGAACGATCGCTCGCGGTCGTGCCGTTCGTCGATGAACGTGATCCACACCCGCTTCGTCAGGTAGGCCAATTCGCGCAGACGCTGGCTGATGGTCTCGAACGAGTACTCGATGGTCTCGAACATCTCGGGGTCGGCGCGGAAGCTCGTGGTCGTGCCGGTGCGCGTCCCCTGCGGTCCGATCTTCTTGACCGGCCCCAGCGGCTTGCCGCGCTTGTACTCCTGCGCCCAGATGAACTTGTCGCGCGCCGATTCCACGCGCAGCCACTCGGACAGCGCGTTCACGACGCTGACACCGACGCCGTGGAGGCCGCCGGACACCTTGTAGCCGCCGCCCCCGAACTTCCCGCCGGCATGCAGGACCGTGTGCACGACCTCGAGGGCATCCTTGCCGGTCGAGTGCTTCCCGACGGGCACGCCACGGCCGTCGTCCTGCACGATCACGGTGCCGTCGGTCTTGATCGTCACGGCGATCTTGGTCGCGAAGCCGGCCATCGCCTCGTCGATCGAGTTGTCGACGACCTCCCAGACGAGGTGATGCAGGCCCCGCTCATCGGTCGAGCCGATGTACATGCCAGGACGGCGGCGGACCGCCTCGAGGCCCTCGAGCACCTGGATGCTCGCTGCGGTGTAGTCGGAACCGGCGGCTCCGGAGCGCTTCGCCCGTGCACCGTTCGTCGCCGCGCCCGATGCCTTCGCTGTGCCGCCGGCCGCCTTCGTGGTCGGGCTCGCCTTCGGCGCGCCGTCGGCCGTCTTCGGCACGGGGCTGGCCTTCGCTGGGGCGGTCGCCTTGCCGGCTGCGGCGGACGCCTTCGGGACCGGGAGTCCGGCCTTCGGGACGGGGCTTCCCTTCGGGGCTGCGCCGCTTGGCTGGCGGGTGGCTTCCTCAGTCACGCGGTCCCTCCGGTCAGGCGCTCGTAGAGGCGCCCGAGTTCTTCGTCGCTGTAGTACTCGATCACGATCCTGCCGCCCTTGCGGGAGCGCGCGAGGCTGACCTTGGTGCCCAGCGAGCGCCGCAGGTCCTCCTCGATCCGCTCCAGATCCGGGTCGACGGCCGGTGAGGTGCGAACGAGCGGCTCTGGTCGTGGCTCACGGAGCCGCCGGACGAGCTCCTCGGTCTGGCGGACCGACAGGTCCTGGCCGATGACGCTGTCCAGCACCCGTTCCTGCGTTTCGGGCGGGAGACCGCCGAGTGCGCGCGCATGGCCCTCGGTCAGGGTGCCGTCGGCGACCGCGGCCTGCACGGACGGAGCGAGATCGAGCAGGCGGAGCGTGTTGGCCACCGTCGAGCGCGCCCGACCGACCCGCTGCGCCAGCGCCTCGTGGGTGAACCCGAACTCGTCGACGAGCTGGCGATATGCCGTCGCCGCCTCGATGGCGGTGAGGTCTTCGCGCTGGAGGTTCTCCACGAGCGCGAGCTCAAGCTGCTCGCGGTTGGCCAGCTGGCGGACGACGGCCGGGATGCGGTCGAGTCCGGCCGCCAGCGCCGCACGAAGGCGACGCTCGCCGGCGACGAGCTGGTACCCATCGACGACTTCGGTCACGAGGATCGGCTGGATGACGCCGTGCTCGGTGACACTGGCAATGAGCGTCGCCATGGCTGCCTCGTCGAGCCGTTGGCGCGGCTGGTACGGGTTCGGGTGGATGCGCGCCGTCGGGATCTCGACCGGACCGGCATGCCCGGCATTGCGCTGCGGGATGAGCGACGCCAACCCGCGGCCAAGGCTCTGCGGGCGATCCTGGCGGATGGTCATGGCAACACCACGCTCACGGACGGGAGGCCGGGCGACTCCGGCGGGGTCAACGCCTCGGCCGCCCGAGGTACCGCCGAGGCCGTCGCCTGGATGAACGACCCGCCCCGGCTATCGGCCGCTCGCGCACGGAACTCGGCCGCGAACTGGCGATAGGCCACGGCCCCGGCCGAGTCGGGTCGGTAGGTGGCGATCGGCTGGCCGTAGCTCGGGGCCTCCGAGAGGCGGACGCTTCGAGGGATCACGGTGCCGTACACCGCCGTTCCGAGGTGACGACGCACCTCGGTGGCGACGTCGGCCGACAGGTTCGTTCGGCTGTCGTACATCGTGAGCAGCACCCCGTCGAGTTCGAGCGACGGGTTCAGGTGGTCTCGGACCAGGTTCACGGTAGCGAGCAGTTGGGTCAGTCCTTCCAGCGCGTAGTACTCACATTGGAGCGGGATGAGGACCGCGTCAGCGGCGGTCAGGGCATTCACGGTCAGGAGTCCGAGCGAAGGCGGACAGTCGATGAGGACGTGGTCATAGCTGCCGGCGATCGCTCGGACGAGCCGGGCGAGCCGACGTTCCCGAGCCTCGAACGACGCCATCTCCACTTCGGCGCCCGCGAGCGCGATGGCGGACGGGACGACGTCGAGTCCGATCGGACCCTCGACCACGAGCTCGACAAGGGCGACATCGCTGATCAGCGCGTCGTAGACCGAGCGTTCGTACTTGGTGCGGTCGAGACCGAGCCCGCTCGTGGCGTTTCCCTGGGGATCGAGATCGATCAGGAGGACCCGGTCCCCCGCCATCGAGCAGTAGGCCGCGAGGTTGATCGCCGTCGTGGTCTTGCCGACGCCGCCTTTCTGGTTCGCGCAGGCGATCGTCTGCCCCACTCAGCGTCCTGCTCGGATGATTCTCACGGTCATTGATTCTACCATCGGAGACGCCCGGACCTCGGGTCGGGCGGATCGCTCCGAAGCTTCGCAGGCACCCCTTCACCGGCACGTGCTCACAGATCACCCGCGGGTCAACCCGCTCGGTGCTTCCCGATGGCGAGTCGCGGGTCGTGCCGCGGCCGCGGCGATCGGGCCGATGCGCGTAGTCGAGCGCGGGACCGTTTGCGCTGTTTCACGTGAAACACGTCCGGTTGCCTGCCTCGCTCTGACGAGCGGGCCTCGAACGCTGGACTGGCAGCGTACGCTCGGTCGCGGGCGGCTCGAACGGTCGGGCTCGGCCCACGGGGAGGAGCGTCGATGCACGTTGACGTGAGCGGGACGCGGCTGTGGTTCGATGTCGACGGTCCGGCGCTGGTACCGGACGGTGCGGCGATGCGCGAGCGGCCGACGGTCGTCTTGCTGCACGGCGGTCCCGGTGGGTACGACCACTCCTACTTCAAACCCGACTTCGCGCGGTTGGCACGCAGCGCGCAGGTCGTGTACCTCGACCTGCGGGACCATGGCCGCTCGGCGCGACAGAACCCGACGGACTGGACCTTCGAGGCCTGCGCCGACGACGTGCGCGCCTTCTGCGACACCCTCGGCATCACCAGACCGATCGTCTACGGCCACTCCATGGGCGGGTTCGTGGCGATGCTGTACGGGGCCCGCCACCCGGGCCATGCAGCGGGCCTGGTGCTGCAGTCGACGATGGCACGCTTCGATCTCGACCGGTTGGTCGCGGGCGTGCGCCGGAACCGAGGCGATCGCGCGGCCGAGCTCGCGAGACGCGACTACGGCGGCGACCCAGTGACCGATGCTGAGTGGGAGGAGGTGTTCGCAGCATTCGGTCCGCGGGTACCGGACCGGCAGCAGCTGGCTCGCCGAATGGGGAATCCCGATCTCGGGGAGCACGGGGCGGCCCTGCTGCAGACGTTCGACGCGGTGGACCGACTGTCCAAGGTCGCCTCTCCGACGCTCGTGTGTGTCGGCGACCGCGATGGGGTAACGCCGGTGGACGCCGCCGAGGAGATCCTCGAGGCGCTGCCCGCGGGCATCGGGCGGCTCGAAGTCATCGAGGGCGCGGGCCATTTCCCCTGGCTGGACGCCCCCGACGAGTACTGGCCCGTGATCGAAGGCTTCGTGGCTCAGTTAGGCATCCCACGTTTCACGTGAAACAGCGACGATCGCCGAGGCATCGACCCGGAACGCCGTTCGGAGGGCCCCGAGGAACGGGGTCGTTGCCCGTCGGCATGCTTCCGTGGGATACTCGCCCCCGACGTCGCCGCCGAATCGATCGCGTCGAGTGCCGCGTTGGCGGGCGCGCGACCTTCGGGCATCTCTCCGAGGATCGATCGCTCAATGACCCTGCTACTCGCCGCGGTCGGCGCGACGGTGGCGGCCTTGTTCGAACTGACCGTAGCTCCGTACCTCAAGGTCGGCGACGCCCTGCCGCACCTGGTGCTGGTCCTAGGGATCATCGTCACGATCGCGGTCGGACTCGAAGCGGGTCTCGTCTGGGCGTTCATCGGTGGGCTTGCACTTGATGTCTTGGCGCAGCGACCACTCGGATCGACGGCATTCGCGCTCCTGCTCTGCATGGGCGCCGCATCCGTCCTCGGTCACCTGTTCTCGCGCGTCCGACCCCTCGCTCCGATCATCGCCACATTCCTACTGAGTCTGCTGTATTCGCTGGTGTTGTTCATGTTGGTGAGCGCGCTCCGCACGCCGTTGTCGGTCGATGACCCGATCGGCATGGTGCTGCCCGGTGCGATCTACGACACCGTGCTTGCCGCGCTGATCGGACCGCTCTTCATCTCGATCCACGATCGTCGCGCGCAGACCGAGCGGGTCGACTGGTGAACGCCTACCTCGACGGACGACCCACGCCGATCCGCCGGTTCTCCCGGTTCCTGGTCTTCGCCGTGGCCGTGGTCCTCGCGATCGTCACGCTCACGGCTCGCCTGTTCTACCTCCAGATCGTGAACGGGGGCGAGTACACCGCGCTCTCGACCGCGAACCGGACGGTGATCGAGTCGATCGCCTCGCCGCGCGGCCTCATCTATGACCGGAAGGGTCGCGCGCTCGTCTCGAACGTCCCGACCTTCTCGGTCAAGATCCGACCCTCCGACCTGCCCGTGCAGTTCCGGCCCGAAGTCGTCCAACGGCTGGCGGCCCTCCTCAAGATCGACCCGGCCGAGATCAACTCGGCGATCGACAGCAACCCGGGGTCGGCGTTCGATCTCGTGCGGATCGCCGGCGACATCGATGAGGCCACTGCCCGTCTGATCTCCGAGTCGTCGTCGCAGCTCCCCGGGGTCGACATCGTGGTCGAGGCCCGCCGGGAGTACACGGATGGCGCGCTGATGTCGCAGATCATCGGCTACACCGGTCCGGTCTCGGCCGAACAGCTCCCCGATCTGCGCGCGAAGGGATATCTGCCAGACGACCTCGTCGGGAAGGCCGGGGTGGAACTCGAATACGAGAGCTACCTGCGCGGGATCTACGGGACGCAAAGCGTCGAGCGGAACGCCCGCGGCCAGAAGACGCAGGTCCTCGCGACGCTCACGGACGTCCAGCCCGGGGACTCCCTCAAGCTCACGATCGACACGAAGATGCAGAAGGAGGCCGAGAAGGCGCTCAAGTGGGGCATGCGCGCGATCGGCAACAAGCGCGGCGTGGTCATCGCCATGAACCCCCAGACGGGTGAAGTGCTCGCGATGGTCAGCCTGCCGACCTACGACAACAACGCGTTCGCGCGCGGGATCAGCAACAAGGCGTTCAGCAAGCTGGTCAAGAACAAGGACCTGCCGCTGCTCAACCACGCGGTCCAGGCCCACTACCCGCCCGGTTCGACATACAAGCTCGTGGCCGGGACGGGAGGACTCGCCGACCGGAAGATCTCAGCCTCGACGCTGGTCCACACGAAGGGCTTCCTGACCGTCGGATCGACGAGGTACTACGACTGGAACCACCAGGGCTTCGGGCTGTGCAACATCTACTGCGGCTTCGGGCACTCGAGCGACACGTTCTTCTTCCAGGTCGGCGGGATGCTCGGGATCGACCGGCTCGGGTACTGGGCCCGGCAGTACGGCTTCGGCTCGCCGACCGGCATCGACCTGCCTGGTGAGGCATCCGGCATCGTCCCGACCAACAAGTGGAAGCAGAAGGAGCTGGGGGCAAAGATCTTCCCCGGCGAGACCTTCCAGGCGAGCATCGGTCAGGGCTACGACGCCGTCACGCCGATCCAGCTCATCAACGCGTATGCGGCGCTCGCGAACGGGGGCAAGCTCTACCAGCCCCAGATCGTCCGGGAGATCATCGGGCCGGACGGCAAGGTGGTCCGGCCCTTCAAGCCCATCCTCATCCACAAGCTGAAGGTTCGGAAGAGCGTCCTCCGAACGATGCGCAACGCCGCGAGGAACACGGTCCTCGTGCGTCACACGTACAACCTCGTGGACATGCCGATCAAGGTGGCGGGGAAGTCCGGGACGGCCGAGTTCGGCACCCGCGACCGCTTCGGCCGGCTGCCGTATCACTCCTGGTTCGTCGGGTTCGTGCCCAAGGACCCGTATCACGGGTCGTTCGACAACACCGATTCGCAGCTGATGGTGCTGGCCTTCGCGTACGACTCTCGGACCAAGGGCAACGCCGCGACCGAGATCGTGAAGTACTTCTTCCAGCTCCACTACCACATCAAGCACGATTACCGCAACTTCTACCTGATGAAGCGCGGCAACTTCTACCGGTCTGAGTGATGGGCGTCATCCGAGCCGAACCCGCACGCGTCACCGATTGGGCGGCCAAGTCCATCGGGGCGGTCTGGCGCGCGTTCGACATCCAGCTCGTCACGTACGCCGGTCTCCTGGCGGCAATCGGCCTCGTCATGGCGTACACGAACAGCGTCGAGGACGGGAAGCTGAGCCTCGATGCCCAGACGACGTTCACCCGCGCCCTCATGTGGACGAGCATCGCCGTCGTCGCGTTCATCCTCGCGACGGCGTTCGACTACCGGTGGCTCCGAACGCTGTCCTGGCCTCTCTACGTCTTCCAGCTCGGGCTGCTCGCCCTCACGTTGGCGGTCGGCGAGGGCATCGGCGGGTCGGCGCGCTGGATCCCGCTCGGGCCGCTGACGTTCCAGTTCAGCGAGCTCGCCAAGATCCTGATGGTCATCGTCCTGGCCAACTACCTCGCCGGACGCCAGGGCAAGCTCGATTCGCTGACCTCGATCCTCGGCGCCTTCCTGCTCGTCGGGCCCCCGCTCGTGCTCGTCATGCTCCAGCCGGACCTCGGCACGTCCCTCGTGTTCGCCGCGATCCTGGCGGGCATGCTGTGGATGTCCGGTGCCAGCCTGAAGTGGCTGCTGATCCTGGGCGCGGGCGTCATCGCGCTGGTCCCGATCGCCTGGACCTACATCCTCCACGACTACCAGAAGCAGCGGCTGGTCGCGTTCCTCGACGCCTCACCGGACATCAAGGGCTCGGGCTGGCAGCTCTACCAGGCGCAGATCGCCGTCGGGTCAGGTGGGTGGATGGGCAAGGGTCTGACGAACGGGACCCAGACCCAGGGTGACTTCCTGCCCGTCAAGACCACCGACTTCGTGTTCGCGACCTTGGCCGAGGAGCTTGGGTTCATCGGCGCGATGGTCGTGTTCACGCTCTTCTTCCTGCTGCTCTGGCGGGTGCTCGTGGCCGGGTGGCGCTCTCGCGATCCGTTCGGGACGATGTTCTCCGCCGGGATCGCCTCGATCATCCTCTTCCAGCTCGTGGTCAACGTCGGGATGGTGATGGGCATCATGCCGATCACCGGCATCCCGCTGCCGTTCGTGACGTACGGCGGGGCATCACTCGTGAGCATGGCGCTGGGCCTCGGCATCATCCAGAGCATCAACGTCCGCCAGACCCGGGCGGAGTGGTGACCGCAGCCCGATACGCACGACTACGTGGACTCGGCAGCCGTACCGAACGACTGACACTCGACCCGTTCGGTGGCTGACGGGACGCCTGTCCCGAGCGTCATCGCCCTGCTCGTCGGGCTGCTCGGGCTGGCCGCGATCGTGGCGATCGTCGCCAGGCCGCTCCGCATCCCGTACACGGTCGCGCTCGTCATCGCCGGGCTCCTCGTGGGCGGGGCGGCCAGCATCGCCGGGATCGCGCCGATCGAGGTCACGCCCGATATCGTCCTCGTCGTGCTCCTGCCCGGGCTGGTGTTCGAAGCGGGCTATCGGTTGCGGTACCGCGACCTTCGTAGCTGGGCGACGGGCTTGACGTTGCTCGCGGTGCCGGGCGTGCTCATCTCGGCGATCGTGGTCGCCATCGCCCTGACCGTGACGATCGGGCTGCCGATCGAGCTGGCGTTCGTCGTCGGCGCGATGGTTTCCGCGACCGACCCCGCGGCCGTCGTGGCCACCTTCAAGCGCATCAAGGCGCCGCCCACCCTCTCGATGATCGTCGACGGGGAGAGCCTCCTCAACGACGGGACCGGGCTCGTCCTCTTCGCGCTGGCCCTCGAAGCCGTCGGCCGGCCGCTGGGTCTCGGCGAGGCGATCGTCGCCTTTGCCGGGGCGGTCGTCGTGAGCGTGACGATCGGGTTGGTCGCCGGATACCTCGCATCGCGGGTCGTCAGGCATGTCGATGACCACCTGATCGAACTCACGATCTCGGTCGTGCTCGCCTACGGCAGCTATCTCCTGGCAGACCAGCTCCACCTGTCGGGCGTCCTCGCGACCGTGACCGCGGCCGTCGTGTTCGGGAATGTCGGGCCGGGGCGCGCCTTGACCCAGGCAGGGGCCGATGCCATCGACACCTTCTGGGAGTTCTTCGCCTACCTGCTCACCGCGGTGACGTTCCTCCTGGTCGGCCTGGCCATCCCGCCCGCCCGGCTCTTCGGGGCCGTGGACCCGATCGTCTGGGCGGTCGTCGGTGCGCTGATCGGGCGCGCGCTCATCATCTATCTGCTGCTCGGCGGTGTCGCGCGGGCGGCGCCGGCGCCGGGCCTTGCGACCCGCCTTCCGATCGGGTGGTTACACGTCCTGTTCTGGAGCGGGCTACGCGGCGCCGTGGCCGTGGCGATGGCCCTGTCGCTCCCGGCGGACCTGCCGCAGCGTGCCCTGCTCCAGGAGATCACCTTCGGCGTCGTCCTGTTCACGCTGGTCGTGCAGGGCACCACGGTGGGCCGGCTCGTCGCGCGCGTCACTCCAGCACCTGACGCAGGCGCCCAGGGCGATGCGCTCGCCGCCGAGGGGCGTTCCTAGCCTGGCCCGCGGCGTCAGCGCCGGCGGTAGAGTCCCCGTCGATCGGCCTGCTCCGAGGCCTCCGAGCGACGACGGCCGGCCTTGCGGAGGATCTGGTCGATCTCGTCGTGGTACTGCCGGCCGATCGTCGCGCGGTCCAGCCACTCGATGTACTCGATGTCGGTCCGCGCGACCTCGCCCAGCGACCAGCCCGAATAGCGTCCGAAGGTCAGCACGCTCCCCGACGGCCGGCCCGGCGGCGGACCGGCCGCCCCGAGCCCCTCGGCGGTCCGCATCGATGGGTCGTAGCCGCTCCCGGTCGATGACCGGCCGGACGTCCAGTCGCCCGACACCCGTTCAGGCGGCGGAGCTTGCGGAGTCGGACGCGAGGACGGCTTGGCCGGCGGAGCCGTGTCGGCCGCGGGCCATGGCGTCGTCTCCTGCGCGTACGCGCGCACCTGTCGCTCCTGGTCGTAGCGGCGCCGGGCATCGGGTTCCCCGATGAGCTCCCAGGCGGCGTTGATGGCCGACATCCGCGCCTCGGCCTCGGCGCCCTGCGCCACGTCCGGGTGGTACTTGCGCGCGAGCCCGCGATAGGCCGCACGGACGACCTCGTCGTCGGCCTCCGGGTCGATCTGGAGGGTCTTGTAGGGATCGAGCTCCTCAGCCACCGGCCGGGTCCAGGCCACCGGGCGGCTCCATCCCGACCTGTCGGAGCAGCGGCATCACGGTCTCGTCGGCGTCCGGGCTGAGCCGTCGGAACAGGTACCGGACGACGTCGCGGAACGCCGCGGCGACCGGGAGCGCGAGGATCGCGCCGAGCAGGCCGGCCAGGGCCCCGCCGATGATGATCGCGAAGATGACGGCCGCCGGGTGCAGGTCGGTCGCGTCGCCCTGGATCTTCGGGACGAGGAAGTTGTTCTCGACCTGCTGGACGAGCGTGTACAGGACGAGCGCGGCGATGACCGACTCGATCCCCGCGGTGGCGCCGATCAGGACGGCTGGGATGGCCGAGATGATCGGCCCGATGACCGGCACGAGCTCGAGGACCCCGGCGATCACCGAGAGCAGGATCGCGTAGCGGCCGAAGATCGGGTCGACGAAGTAGCTCAGGATCAGCAGGCCGATGAACGTGAAGATCCCGACCGCGAAGCCGAGGATCACCTGTGCCCGGACCCACTGGCCGAAGACCCGCTCGATCGACCGGAGCACCACCCACGTGTCGAACTTCCAGGTCTCCGGCAGCGCGCGATCGAACGCGCCGACGAGCCGTTCCTGGTCCTTGGCGAGGTAGAACACCCAGATCGGCAGGATCACGTAGCCGAAGAGCGCCCCGAGCAGGCTTCCGGCGCCGGTCACCAGCGGCAACAGGAACGCCAGGTTGAGACCGGCCCCCGGTTCGCCGTTCGCGACGCCGGCAAGCAGGCTGTCGATCCAGTCGCGCAGCCCGGGCGGGATCTGGAGGTGGGAGTAGTAGTCGGCGAGGTCCTGGAGGCGCGAATTGAGCTGCTCGGCCAGCCTCGGGAAGTCCTCGATGAATTGGAAGACCTCGTTGATCAACGGCGTCAGGGTGATGGCCAGGAAGCCCACGATCGCGACGACCGCCAGGACGAAGACGACGAGGATCGCGAGCGATCGACGGACCCCGCGGCGGACGAGCCGGCTGACCGGGATGTCGAGCAGGTACACCAGCAGGAGGCCGACGGCGAACGGCCGCACGCTGTCGCGGGCCATCCACAGCAACAGCCCGAGGACGATCGCCGCGACGACGAGCACGGCGACCCGCGGCGACAGCGGCGTGAAGCGCGGCGGCGAGCCGTCGGTCGGTCGGACGACGAACGGGGCCGGAGGCAGGGCCGCGGCCGCGCCGGCCGATGTGGCGCCGGCCGGGGTGATCCCCGTGCCCCCGACGCCCGGGGTCCCGGCGCCCGGCGACGGGTCCGGTGTTGGCCGGGCGGGCTCGTCCATCGTGCGGCAGACTACCAGACGTGGACGCCCGGTCCGAGCCCGCCAAGGCGGTCGCGCCCGAGCCGCGGCAGCGCTGGCGGCTCGTCGTCGGTCGCGCGCCGGACGCGCCCCGCCTGCCCCAGCGGGAGACGATCGAGGCGTGGGAGTCGGCCATCGATGCGAGCGGGCTGCCCGCCGCGCGTGCGACGAGCGGACCGTCGCGACCGAAGGTCTCGTTCGGGGCGCCGCTCCAGGTCGGGATCGCAGCCGACGCTGAACTGATGGACCTGTTCCTGCTCGCGCGGCTTCCCCGCTGGGAGGTGCGCGAGGCGCTCGAGTCGCGCATGCCGCTCGGGTGGCGGCTCGTGGATCTCTCGGACGTGTGGCTCGGCGGGCCACCGCTCGCCGGTGTGGTCGGTGCGGCGGACTACCGGATCGCGCTCGAGGGGGGTGCCGACTCGGGGGCGGTGTCCGAGGCTTGCCGGTCGATCATCGCCGCGCCATCGGTGCCGCGCGAGCGCGAGAAGGGGACGACGATCATCGCCTACGACCTGCGGCCGCTCCTCGCCGGGCTGGAGGTCGTCGAGGCGGGTCCACCCGTGGTGATCCGGGCTCGGACGCGGTTCCATCCGGTCCTCGGGACCGGGCGGCCCGAGGAGGTCGTGGCGGCGGTGTCGGATCTGGTCGGTCGTCCCCTGTCGGCCGTCTCGGTCGTCCGCGAGCGCCTCATCCTCAACGACGAGCTCGACTGATCCAGCCGGTACGTCGTGAACGATTGACCACGCGGCCGTTCAGCCGTACCATTCCCGTTCCGCGCCCGGCTTGCCGACGCGTCATCCCATGTCCGACGTCCCGATCGCCACGCGCGTCGCCCGCCGTCGCATCAATCAACCCAGAGGACCCATGTACGCAGTCATCGAGACCGGCGGGAAGCAGTATCGCGTCGAGGTCGGCACCGAGCTCGAGGTCGAGCTCCTCGACGTCGAACCCGGCAAGACGATCACCATCGAGCGCGTCCTCCTCGTGGCCGACGGCGACGAGGCCTCGATCGGCCGTCCGCTCGTGAGCGGCGCCGAGGTCAGCGCCGAGGTCGTCCGGCAGGCTCGCGGCCCCAAGCTCATCAGCTTCAAGTACCGCCCGAAGGCGCGCAGCCGCGTCAAGAAGGGGCACCGCCAGGAGCTGACGATCCTGCGCATCAGTGACATCGTCTTCGGTGGCAAGAGCGCGGCCGGCGCAGCCAAGAAGGCCAAGGACGAGGCCCAGACCGAGCGCCAGCGCCTCGAGGCCGCCGCGGCGGTACAGGCCGCGAAGGACGCCGAGCTCGCCGCCAAGCTGGCGGTCGGGACCGAGGCTCCTGCCAAGAAGCCGGCCACGAAGGCGGCAGCGCCGAAGGCGGCCGAGGCCAAGACCAAGGCCGCCCCGAAGGCCGAGGCCGCGACCAGGGCACCGGCGAAGCCGGCAGCCAAGAAGGCCGCGCCGAAGGCCAAGGCCGCCGCCGACGCCGATACCAGCGACGCCGACGCCAGCAAGGCCAAGCCGGCCGCTCCGAAGAAGCCGCGCGCAACGAAGAAGGACGGGTAGTCGAGATGGCCCACAAGAAGGCAGGCGGCAGCGTCAAGAACGGTCGCGACAGCGCCGGCCAGCGCCTCGGCGTCAAGGCCGGTGACGGTCAGCTCGTCACCGCCGGGTCGATCATCGTCCGCCAGCGCGGCATGACGTTCCTCGCGGGCCCGGGGACCGGGCTCGGCAAGGACTACACCGTGTTCGCGACCGTGACCGGCAAGGTCAAGTTCGAGCACGCCACCAAGGACAAGAAGCGCATCCGGGTCGAGGCGGTCGAGACCGTCGCGACGAGCGCCTAGCCAGACCGGATCGAGCCGGCGACCACCGGCGGGGCGATGGCCCTGCACGGACGGCGTCGGAGGAGAAAGCACCCGTGAAGCCCGATATCCATCCCAAGTATTACGAAGCCAAGGTCCATTGCGGCTCGTGCGGCACCGAATGGGTCGTCGGCTCGACGAGGCCCGAGCTGCGCGTCGACGTCTGCGGCAACTGCCACCCGTTCTTCACGGGCAAGCAGACGATCATCGACACCGCCGGCCAGGTCGAGCGGTTCCAGAAGCGCCTCGAGCGCCAGGTCCGCACCTGACGGCTCGGCGCCGGCATCCAGACACCGAACGACGGCGGGCTCTCCGAGCCCGCCGTTCCGATTCCGCACCGAAGCCCGGCATGCCCCCTCGATCGGCGGGCCGTCCGTCTGGTGGCCCGCGTTGCATCCCACGCACGTACGAGAGATCGGTGGCAGTCGATCGAGGTCTCACGGGTCAGTCGTGTCACCACACGCAACGTGTGACCGGCAGAGCCTGCCAGCGCGTCGCTCGCCGGTCGTTAGCGTCACCGGGTGCAAGCCGGATGCGCGGACGCGCAAGCCGGACGCTCGGACGTACCAGGCCGACCACTCGGGCGTACCAGGACGAACGACGAGAGGTCACCGCCGGCCATCGCCGGTAGACTTCCCGCCATGCCCATGTACACCTACGGCGGCCAGGCCCTCATCGAAGGCGTGCTCATGCGCGGCCGCGACGCCATCGCGGTGGCCCTGCGCCACCCCGACGGACGGATCGTCTTCGCGACCGAACGCCTCGACGCCGGGTTCCACGGCACCACCTGGTCGAAGATGCCGTTCATCCGCGGGCTCGTCGTCCTGTACGAGACGCTCGTCATGGGCACGCGCTGGCTCGTCCGGAGCGTCAACGTCCAGGCGCGCGAGGACGGGGTCGAGCTCGGCAAGAGCGCCGTGGCGGTGATGCTGGGCATGACGCTGCTGGCCGGGGTCGGGGTCTTCTTCCTGCTTCCGCTCCTGATCGCGAGCGTCACCACGGCGAACGTGGAGAACGGCCTCGTCCAGCACGTCGTCGAAGGGCTGGTCCGCGTCGCGATCTTCCTCGGCTATCTCGTGCTTATCGGCCGTGCGCCCGACATCCGGCGGGTGTTCCAGTACCACGGCGCCGAGCACATGACGATCCACGCCCTCGAGGCCGGCGACCCGCTGACCGTCGACAAGGTGCGCCGGTACCCGACCGCGCACCAGCGCTGCGGCACGGAGTTCCTCGTCATCGTCATCATCCTCTCGATCCTCGCGTTCTCGCTCGTGGGCCGCCAGACGCTGCTCGTGATGGTCGCGAGCCGGATCCTGCTCATCCCGGTCATCGCGGCCGTCGGCTACGAGATCCTCAAGTTCGGTGCGCGCCACCGCTCGAACCCGCTCATCAAGGTGCTGATGTACCCCGGGCTCCTCGTCCAGATGATCACGACGAAGCAGCCGAGCGACGACATGATCGAGGTCGCCATCGTCTCGATGGAGGAAGCGCTCGCGGCCGATGGCGAAGCCATCCCGGAGGGCTCGACGCCGTTCGAGCGCGATGCGATGGTGCTGACGCCGCTCGCGGAGACCACGCCGGCCGTGGCCGCCGCGACGGCAGCGACACCTGGGCCGGCCGAGTTCCCCGGCACGGCCCCCGTCGTGCCACCGGCCGGAGCCGCACCAGCCACCCCGGTGCCGACGCCGACGGACGCGCCGCCAGGGTGATGAGCGACCTCGACGCGAAACTCGCAGAGGTCGCTCGCCAGTACGACGACCTCCAGGCCGAGTTGTCCCGACCCGAGGTGTCATCCGATCCCTCCGAGCTCCGACGACTCGGCAGGGAGCTCGCCCGTCTCGAGCCGGTCGTCGAGGCCTATCGGGCGCTCGAGGCGACCCGGGCGGAGCTCGCGGGGGCGCGCGAGGTCCGCGATGGCGGCGACGTCGACGACGAGCTGCGCCTCATGGCCCGCGAGGAGATCGATCGCCTCGAGGCCGACGAAGCCCGGCTCCTCGACGACCTCAAGGTCCTCCTGCTCCCGCGGGACCCCAACGACGACCGCGACGTGATCATGGAGATCCGCGCCGGCGCCGGTGGCGAGGAAGCCGCGCTGTTCGCGGCCGAGCTCCACCGGATGTACCTGCGCTACGCGGCCAGCCACGGCTTCAAGCCCGAGGTCCTGAGCCTCAACGAGACCGGCATCGATGGCATCAAGGAGGCGATCGTCCAGATCCACGGGGACGGGGCGTACAGCCGCCTGAAGTTCGAGGGCGGGGTCCACCGCGTCCAGCGGATCCCGGCGACCGAGTCGTCCGGCCGGATCCACACCTCGACCGCGACGGTCGTCGTGATGCCCGAGGCCGACGAGGTCGAGATCCAGATCGACGAGGAGCGGGACCTCCGGATCGACGTCAAGCGCTCGTCGGGGCCGGGCGGCCAGTCGGTCAACACGACCGACTCGGCCGTGCGGATCACCCACCTCCCGAGTGGGCTCGTCGTCGAGATCCAGGACGAGAAGAGCCAGCACAAGAACAAGGCCAAGGCCATGTCCGTGCTGCGCTCGCGGCTGTACGACCTCGAGCTCCAGAAGCAGCGGGAGGCGGGGTCGGCCGCGCGACGGTCGATGGTCGGCTCCGGGGACCGCAGCGACAAGGTCAGGACGTACAACTACCCGCAGGACCGGGTCACGGACCACCGGATCGGCAAGACCGTCCACAACCTGCCGGGCGTGCTGGCGGGTGACCTCGACGACCTGATCGACGCGCTCCAGATGGCCGATCAGGCGGATCGTCTCGGCGCGCTGACCGGGGCCGACGATGCCGCCTGAGACCGTGCCCGTGCGGTTCATCGAACCGCGGGCGATGCCGATCGTGCGGGCGACGGACCTCGGGTCCGTCCAGGTCCTCAAGCACGGCAACCTGTTCCTGCTGACCGATCCGTTCGGGGACATCCATCCGGACAGCCGGGGCCTCGGGGTCTACCACGGCGACACGCGTCTGCTGTCGTGCTGCATCCTGCGGCTCGGTGGCGAGCGGCCGGTGCTGCTCCAGGGTTCGATGGGCGGCAACTATCGCGGCACGATCCAGCTCACGAACCCGAGCGCGGACCGCAACCCGGACGCGAAGGTCCATCCGCTCGACGACGTGGTCGGGAGGACGATCGGACTCTCGCGCGACCGGCTGATCGGCGGCGGCGCGCTCGAGGAGACGATCCGCGTCGTCAACCACGCGTCGCGGCCGCTGACGATCCCCCTCGAGCTCGACTTCGGCTCGGATGGCGCGGACATCTTCGAGGTGCGCGGATACCCGCGAGCAGGCCGCGGCACGCTCCGGCCGGTGGCCGTCACCGCGGACCGGATCACGTTCCGCTATGACGGTCTCGACGGCCGGCGCCGGTTCACGCATCTCGCGTTCAACCTGGCGGCAAGGGACGTCGAGCCCGTCGAGCCGGTGGCGTCGGACCCGCTCGACGGCGCGTCGGTACGCCTGCGCTGGGCCCTCGAGCTCGATCCGGGGGCTTCGGGCGAGCTGCGCTGGACGACCTGGCACACGACCGCCGCAATACCGGTCGACCCGGACGACGAGGCAGGGCTCTTCCCGCCGATCCCCATCGTGACCGTGGACGAGGGCGCGGGTGCCTACCACGCCTGGGAGCGCGGGACGACGACCGTCGCGAGCGACCACGAGCTCTTCAATCGCGTCATCAAGCGATCGGTCGCGGACCTCCGGCTCCTCGTCAACGAGGGGCCCGGAGAGGATCAGCGCTACATCGCCGCCGGTGTCCCGTGGTTCGCCACGCTGTTCGGCCGCGATGCCCTCATCACCGCCTTCCAGGCCGTCGCGTTCCGCCCGCAGATCGCCGTCGAGATCCTGAGCGTCCTGGCCTCCTGCCAGGCGACCGAGGTCGATGACTGGCGCGATGCCGAGCCGGGCAAGATCCTCCACGAGCTGCGGACCGGCGAGATGGCCGGGACCGGGGAGCTACCGCACACGCCGTACTACGGCTCGGTCGACTCGACGCCGCTCTGGCTGATGCTGCTCGGCGAGACTTTCGACTGGACCGGCGACCGCGCCCTCGTCGACCGGCTTTGGCCGAACGCCCTCGCCGCGCTCGACTGGATCGATCGGTACGGCGATCTCGACGGCGACGGGTTCGTCGAGTACCGCCGGCGCTCCGAGCGGGGGCTGCTGAACCAGGGCTGGAAGGACTCCAGCGACGCGATCCGCGACCGGAACGGGACCGAGGCCGTGCCGCCGATCGCGCTCGCCGAAGTGCAGGGCTACGTGTACGCGGCCAAGCGACGGATGGCGGACCTCGCCCGGATGCGCGGCGACGCGCCGCTGGCGACCAGGCTCGACCAGGAGGCGGACACGCTGCGCGAGCGGTTCGAACGCGCCTTCTGGATCGACGACCTGCGCTACTACGCCCTCGCGCTCGATGCCGACAAGCGTCCGGCCGATGCCATCGGCTCCAATGCCGGCCAGTGCCTGTGGACCGGGATCGTCGCTCCGGAGCGGGCGAGCGCGGTCGTCGAGCGCCTGCTGGACCCGTCGATGTTCTCGGGCTGGGGGATCCGGAGCTACGCGGCCGGCCAGCCCGGCTACAACCCCTTCGGCTATCACACCGGCACGGTCTGGCCGCACGACACGTCGATCATCGCCGCGGGGATGAAGCGGTACGGGTTCGATGACGGGTCGAACCTCCTCACGGGTCGCGTCCTCGAGGCCGCGCAGAACTTCCCCGAATACCGCCTCCCGGAGCTCTTCTGCGGGTTCGATCGCGAGGACTCGCACGTTCCCGTGCCGTATCCCGTCGCCTGCTCGCCACAGGCGTGGGCCGCCGGATCGTCGTTCCTCTTCCTCTCGACCATGCTGGGGCTGCGAGCCCACGCGGACGCCGGCGAGCTGGAGCTGCTCCATCCGCATCTGCCGGACTGGCTCGGGAAGGTCACGCTCACGAACCTGCGCGTCGGCGAGGCGTCGGTCGACCTGCTGTTCCACCGATGGCGCGGGACCACGAGCGCGGAGGTGCTTCGGAAGGTCGGCGACGTCGGCGTGACCATCCGGCTGTGACCCCCGCCCGGTGCGCATGACGACCATCGGGACGCTCCTGCGGGAGGGCGTCGAGCGGCTGACCGCGACCGGATCGGAGAGTCCGCGTCTCGACGCCGAGCTGCTGCTGGGCCAGGCCATCGGGGCGGACCGGACGAGCATCATCGCCCACGTCGACGCGCCGGTCGGCGCCGATGCCGAGGCCAAGTTCCGGGCGGGTCTCGAGCGCCGCGCCGCCGGTGAGCCGGTCGCCTACATCCGTGGCTTCAAGGAGTTCTGCGGGCTCGCCTTCACCGTGGATCCGCGGGCGCTCATCCCCCGGCCGGAGACCGAGCGCCTGGTCGAGCTCGCCGAGACCGAGGTGATGAGGCGGCTCGCCTCGTCGGCCCGGCCGGCCGGCTCGCCGCCGATCCGGGTCGTGGACGTCGGGACGGGGAGCGGGGCCATCGCGATCGCGCTGGCCGTCGGGCTGCGACGCCGGCGGGCCGACGGCGAGGTGTCGATCGTCGCGACCGACGTCTCGCCCGATGCGCTGGACCTCGCCCGCGAGAACGCCGTCGGGCATGCCGCGGCCGACCGGCTCATCTTCCTGGAGGCGGACCTCCTCCCGCCGGTCATCGCGGACCCATACGACGTGGTCCTCGCCAACCTCCCGTACGTCCGCAGCGAGGTCGTCCCCGGGCTTCCGGTCGCGGCCTCGTTCGAACCCTCGCTCGCGCTCGACGGTGGTGTCGACGGTCTCGGGCTCATCGGCCGGCTGCTCGAACGACTGCCCGAGGCCGTGGCCGTGGGCGGCGTCGCGCTCCTCGAGATCGGGGCGGACCAGGACGCGGCCATCGTCGCCCTCGTGACCACCGCGCTGCCCGGCTGGTCGTGCGTGGTCGAACGGGACCTCGCCGGGCTGCCGCGAGTGGCCCGCCTGGAGCGGCGGCCGTGACGGCGCGAGCCGCGACCGTGCGGGCCTCGGCTGTGGCGGCAGGCTCGGCCGCGGCCTCGGCGGCCTCGGCGGTCCCGGCGTCCGCCGCGGCCACCTTCGTGACCGAGCCGCTCCTGCCGATCCGCCTCATCGCCCTCGATATCGACGGCACGATCATCGGCGACGACGGCATCATCGGGGACCGGACGCGTGCTGCCATCCGCGCCGCCATGGACCGTGGTGTCGCGGTCTCGCTCGTGACGGGCCGCATGGTCTCGAGCGCGATGCGGTTCGCGCGCGAGCTCGGACTGACGGCGCCGGTCGTCGGCTACCAGGGCGCCCTGATCCGGGCGATGCCGGAGCCGGGATCGACGAGGCTCGGCCGACTGCTCATCCACACGCCGCTCCCGGCGGAGACGGCGCGCGACATCGTGCGTTGGAACATCGCGAACGGCCTCGATCCGCACATGAACCATCTCGAACGGTTCGTTCTCCGCGCCGACGATCCCCGCGCCGACGACTACTCGGCGTTCATGGGCGCTCGCGCCGAGCTCGTGCCCGACCTGCTCGAGGCGATCGGGCACCCCGTCACGAAGGTGCTGGCCGTCGGCGAGCCGCCGCTGCCGACCGAGATGGCGCCGCTCGCCGCGGCCGCCTTCGCGGGGCGCGCCGACGTCACGATCAGCCACCCCCGCTTCCTCGAGTTCGTGGCGCCGGGCGTGTCGAAGGGACGGGCCGTGCGCTGGCTCGCGCGCCGGCTGCGCGTGCCGCTCGGGGCGACCCTCGCGGTGGGGGACCAGTGGAACGATCGCGAGATGCTCGCCGAGGTCGGCCACGGCGCGGCGATGCCGTCGGCACCGGCCCCGGTCCGCGCGGTCGCCCGGTACGTGGCGCCGTCACTGGTCGAGGAGGGCGTCGCGCAACTCATCGAGTCGCTCGTGCTCGCGGATCCGGCGCACGCGCAGGCCGCGGCCCGCCGGCTCGCGGACGAGGCCGCGACGCTCCTCGCCGCATCGTGACGGCTCGCATCGTCGCCGACGACGAGGCCGGCCGGGCCGAGGCCATCGACGCTCTCCGCGACGGTGCGATCGTGGCCATGCCGACCGACACGGTCTACGGGATCGGCGTCGCGCTCTCCACCCCCGGCGGCATCGAGCGCCTGTTCCATGTGAAACAGCGGCCTGTCGACAAGGCCATCGTGCTGCTGCTCGGGGACGTGGTGCAGGCCGGGGAGCTGGGCGTCATGACCCCGGCGGCGCGGGCCCTCGCCAGGGACTGCTGGCCCGGTGGGGTCACGCTGGTCGTCCCGCAACGCCCGACCGCGTGGCTCCCCGAGGTCCTGACCGGCGGTGCCCCCACGATCGGCCTCCGCGTCCCCGACCATGCGGCGCCGCGCGCGCTCGCGCGCGCGCTCGGCCCGATGCCGGTCACCTCGGCCAATGTCTCCGGCCGGCCCGAGGCCAGCAGCGCCGCCGAGATCGCAGCGCTCCTCGGCGACGAGATCGAGCTGATCCTCGACGGCGGCCCCGCCCACGGCGGTCCGGCCTCGACGGTCGTCGACTGCGCCGGCACGGTGCCGGCGATCCTCCGCGAGGGCGCCGTCCCGACCGGGCGGATCATCGAGATCCTCGACCTCGCCGGGATCGCCCACGCCATGGCGATCGACGCACCACCTGCAGGGAGCCCCGGGACGATCCGGACCGCCTGACCATCCAGTCGACCTCGCGCGAGCAGGTTCGTGGGAAGATAGGCCCCGCGCGTGCGGGCCCGGACACAACCCCAGGAAGGAGTCGGCGAGCCATGACCATCTCCCCGACGAGAGGCATCGCCATGGAGTCGATCGCCGAGACCGACCCCGTCCTGTGGGAGGCGATGCTGGGGGAGCGGCGCCGGCAGCACGACAAGATCGAGCTCATCGCGAGCGAGAACTACACGTCCGCCGCCGTCATGGAGGCACAGGGCAGCTGGCTGACCAACAAGTACGCCGAGGGCCTGCCCGGCAAGCGCTACTACGGCGGCTGCGAATACGTGGACATCGCCGAGCGCCTCGCCCAGGAGCGGGCGCTCGCGCTCTTCAGCGGCTCCGAGCACGTCAACGTCCAGCCGCACTCGGGCGCGCAGGCGAACATGGCCGCCTACTTCAGCGTGCTCGACCCAGGCGATCGGATCCTCGGCATGAACCTCGCCCACGGCGGGCACCTGACGCACGGCATGGCGCTCAACTTCTCCGGCCGCCTCTACGAGGTCCACGCCTACGGCGTCCGCCAGGACACCGAGCGCATCGACTACGACGCGATGGAGGCCCAGGCGAAGGCCGTCCGGCCGAAGCTCATCGTCGGCGGCGCCAGTGCCTACCCGCGGACCTGGGACTTCGAGCGGATGGCGGCGATCGCGCACGACGTCGGCGCGGTCCTCTTCATCGACATGGCGCACATCGCCGGTCTCGTCGCCGCGGGCGTCCACCCGAGCCCGTTCCCGCACGCGGACCTCGTCACGACGACGACCCACAAGACGCTCCGCGGACCCCGCGGCGGCATGATCTTCAGCCGCTTCGACCTGCCGGCCGGGCTCGACGCCTCGGCATTCCCGGCCATGAAGGGGTCGCTGGCGGCGTCGGTGGATCGCAATGTCTTCCCGGGCACGCAGGGCGGGCCGCTCATGCACGTGATCGCCGGCAAGGCCGTCGCGTTCCTCCTCGCGGCCGGCGAGACGTTCCGCGACGACCAGCGGCGCACGGTCATCAACGCCCAGGTCATGGCCGAGACCCTGGCCGGTCTCGGCGCGCGCGTCGTCTCCGGCGGGACGGACAACCACCTCATGCTCGTCGACGTGACCCCGCTCGGGGTCACCGGCAAGGAGGCCGAGCACCTGCTCGATGAGATCGGGGTGACCGTCAACAAGAACGCGATCCCGTTCGATCAGCTCCCGCCCAACACCGCCTCGGGGATCCGCATCGGGACGCCAGCCACGACGTCGCGCGGCTTCGGCCCGGACGAGATGGTCGCGATCGGCCGGATCATCATCGAGGCGATCCGCGGTCGCGACGACGCGGCCACGCAGACCCGTCTCGCCGGCGAGGTCAGGGAGATCGTCGAGCAGTTCCCGGTCCCGGGCCTGTCCGCGGCGTGACGCCCGGCTGGTCCAGCCTCCCCGCCGCGACCCTGTCAGCGGGATGACCGTCAGTCCGACGATCGCCGCGGCGATCGGCCCACTGGCCGTCGGCTTCGTCATCGCGGCGCTGCTCGCGCTCGCCCTTACCCCACTCGTCCGCCGCGTCTTCGTGCGCTACGAGGTCGTCGACCGGCCCGAGGAGCGCCGGGTCAACACGTCGCCGATCCCGCGGGGCGGTGGCATCGCGGTCGCGAGCGCGTTCATCGCCGTCTCGGTCGCGTTCCTCCTCGTGAACGACTCCACCTCGACCGTCTTCATCCCGCTCCTGCCGAATCAGCTGACCGCCCTGCTATTCGGCGGCGCCGCGGCCGCGGCCCTCGGCGCGATCGACGACCTCGTCGACCTGCGCGCCCGATGGCAGCTCATCGGCCAGCTCGCGCTCGGGGTATTCGCGGTCGCGCTCGGGATCAGGATCGGCTTCGTCGCCAATCCATTCCGGGCGGGCACCGTGATCCCGCTCGACGGGTGGGTCGCCGCCGGGTTCACGATCTTCTGGATCGTCGGGATGATCAACAGCATCAACTTCATCGACGGCCTCGATGGGCTCTCGTCGGGGATCGCCTTCATCGCCGCGGTGACGATGGGGATCATCAGCCTGACCTCGGACCCGCTGCAGCCGTTCATCGGGATCCTGTGCTTCATCCTGGCCGGAGCGCTGCTCGGGTTCCTGCGCTGGAACCTGCACCCCGCTTCGATCTTCGCGGGGACCAGCGGCGTCCAGTTCGTCGGCTACGCCCTGGCCCTCCTCGCCATCCTCGGCACGGCCAAGGTCGCGGTGGCGCTGCTGGTCCTCGGGGTCCCGATCATCGACACCTTCTGGATCATCGTCCGGCGCATCTCGCAGGGGCGCTCGCCGTTCAGCCCGGACCGCGGGCACATCCACCATCGTCTGCTCGATCTCGGGCTGTCGCATCGCCAGACCGTGTTCGTGATCTACGGGATCTGCCTGGTCCTCGCGGTGCTTGCGCTCTATCTCTCGGGCGTCGAGCAGCTGTACGCGTTCCTCGGCGTCTTCCTCGCCTCGGGGCTCGTCCTGTTCATCCCGACGCGGGGCGGGCTGCGGCGTCCGGAGGAGCTCGAAGCCGACACCTACGAGCCCGATTGAGCGGTGCCCGGCGGCCAGACCGTGGCCTTGCTGCAACGGTTGGTCGGATGGGTGCGGTCAGGTGCGGAATGGGGGCATTGGGCGTCCCGCGGGGTCGGTGATAGCATCGGACTGAAGTACTACCGGCAGGGGAACGGCGGTACTACCAGAGGTCGCTTTGAGTCTCCAGTCCTATGTTCTGGTCGCCATGATGGTGCTCGTCGCGGCATCGTTGCTGCTGCTGCTTGCCCGCGGCATCAGCCGCCACGACTCCCGCGTACGCCGGCATCAGGCCGTGCCGGGTCCGAACGCCGTCGAGGCGGTGGAGCCGGTCGAGCCCGCACGGGCCGCCGCGATCCCGCCGGCCGTGGCCGAGACCGCGATGATCGTCGCGCCGACGTCCGCGGTCGCGGGCCGCACAGACGCGGTGTTCGTCGATACGGACGCGCCACGCGACGGGATCCGGGGCGTGCTCGACGCCTCGATCGCCATGGCCTTCATCCGACGCCTGACGGGGCGCGGCGATGTTCCCATCGAGGCCGAGGTCGGGTTCGTCGACCAGGTCGAGCTCGAGCACCGGATCGGGGTCCCCGACGCCCCCGAGCCCGTGCCTGTTCGGGTGGCGACGCGACCCACCCGTCTCGTGGTGGCGGGAACGACCTCGCTCGCGAAGGCGCCGATGGAGCTCGCGGGCGAAACCACCGATCGACGCCGGCTCGGCCGCGATACGGCCGCGGCGCTCATCGGCCTTGCCGCGGTCATCCTGCTCGCCATCAACATCGTGCCGCGCGACGCCCAGGGGCAGGTCCTCTCGGAGACGGGCGTGCCGCCGACCCCCGAAGCGGCCGTGGTCGTCGACCTGACGCCGGAGCCGACCGCCGACCCGACCGACGCGCCCGCGCCGACGACCGATCCGAACGCGAACCCGGCCGTGGCCGAGGTGCCGCCGGCGCCGGCCGAGACCCCGGCCGTGACCCCCAAGCCGACCCCCAAGCCGACCCCGAAGCCCACCCACAAGCCGACCCCCCGCCCGACCGCCAGGACGGTTGCCACCCCGAGGCCGACCCCCAAGCCGCCCAAGCCGACGCCAAGGCCGACGCCCAAGCCCACGCCCAAACCGACCCAACCGATTGCATTCTTCTCGTGTGTCGTGAGCGTCCTGGCCATCAACTGCAACGGGACGGCGTCGGACCACGCTAAGTCGTGGTCGTGGAACTATGACGACGGGACCCCGATCGTCCACGGAAGCAATCCGCCCAAGCACCCCTATGCGGAACCCGGGGACTACACGATCACGTTGACCGTCAGGAATGGCTCCCTTTCCGACAAGGACAGCATCACGTACACCGTGGTGGGGCCGTGACCAGGCGTCGCCTCGCGACCTCGCTCATCGCATTCAGCCTGGTCGCCCTTCTGCTGCCGGCCGCGGTGGCGGCAACCGTTCCGGACGCCGTCGATGACAGCCACTCGATGGCAGAGGACAGCGGTCCAGACGTCATCGACGTTCTTGGCAATGACGACACCGATGCCGGAGCGCTTGTCATCGATAGCGTGTCGCTGGCCTCGCATGGTCAGGCGTCCCTCGATGGTCAGGACGTCACATATGACCCCGACCCGAACTACTTCGGGTCAGACAGCTTCACTTACGACGTCCACAACGACGACGGCGTCTCGACCGCGACGGTCAACATCACCGTGACCTCGGTCAACGACGACCCGGTCGCGAACCCGGACACGTTCACGATCAATGAGGACACGACGACCGACTTCAACGTGCTTTCCAACGACACAGACGTCGAGGGGCAGCCGCTCTCCATCCAATCGACCTCCGGAGCCTCCCACGGCTCTACGACCGTTGTGAACGGAAAGGTCCGATACGGCCCGGATAGCAACTACCACGGCGACGACACCTTCACCTACATGGTCAGCGACGGCCACGGAGGCACCGACGTCGGCACGGTCGATGTCACGATCAACTCGATCAACGATGACCCGGTCGCGAACACGGACACATTCACGATCGACGAGGACGTGACGACCGAATTCGACGTCCTGGCAAATGACACCGACATCGATGGCGGGACGCCGTCGATCTTTGGGAATCCGGCCGGCGCGGATCACGGCACGACGACGGTGGTGGCCGGCAAGATCCGGTATGACCCTGCGTTGAACTACAACGGCACGGACAGCTTCACGTACACCATCCGCGACGGCCAGGGAGGATCTGACGTCGGCACGGTCAACGTCACGATCGATCCGGTGAATGACAAGCCAGTCGCCGACAACGATTCGACCACGGTCCTCGAGGACTCGACCAACAACGTGATCAGCGTTCTGGTCGGCGACTCAGACCCGGACGGCGACTCACTGACGGTCATCAGTACAACCACCCCGGCAAAGGGACTCGCTGCCGTGCACAACGGCGGGGCGGATGTCACATATACGCCAGGCGCCAACCAGACCGGGAGCGACGGCTTCGACTACACCGTGAGCGATGGGAACGGCGGCACCGACGACGGCCATGTGACGATCACGGTCACCGCCGTGGACGATGCCCCGAACGCAGTCAACGACACCGCGACGGTCGACGAGGATGACCCGCCGACGTCGATCGACGTCCTCACCAACGACACCGACATCGACACGTCGCACGCCAGTCTCGATGTGAGCGCAGTGACGCAGGGTGCGCACGGCGACGTCTCGATCACGTCCACGGGGGTCGCGTACCAACCGGACCCGAACTACCACGGACCAGACAGTTTCACCTACACCGTGAGCGACGGGGCCAAGACCGATGTCGGAACGGTCACCGTAACGGTCAACTCCGTCAACGATGTTCCGATCGCCGGGTCCGACACGGACACGACCGCGGAGGACACCACGGTCGACGTCGATGTCCTCGCGAACGACACCGATGTCGATGTCGGCGACACCTTGTCGATCTCCAGTCCCACGGGTGCTGTTCACGGCACGACGACGGTCGTGTCCGGGAAGGTCCGCTACGTCCCCGCGCTGAACTTCGACGGCACGGACACTTTCACCTACACCGTGAGCGACGGCCATGGCGGCACAGCCGATGGCACGGTCACCGTCACGATCACCCCGGTCAACGACGATCCCGTCGCCGTGCACGACGACTTCCGCGTCGACGAGGATCTGCCGCACCCGCAGCAGCTCAACGTCCTGGCCACCGACAGCGATGTCGATGGCGATGCGCTCACGATCACCGCCGCGGGGCCCGCCACGAAGGGGACGGTCACGATCTCGACCGATGAGACCGCTGGCAAGTTCCTCTTGTACAAACCCTTCACGAACAAGTCCGGCGACGACACGTTCCCCTACACGATCTCGGACGGCCACGGCGGTCAAGCGACAGGGACGGTCACGGTGACCATCGGCGGCGAAAACGATCCGCCGAACGCGGTCAACGACCTCGTCAGCGTGCCGGAGGGCGCCGGCCCGACCGTGGTCGACGTCCTCGCCAACGACTCCGATCCCGACGGCGACTTGTTCACGATCCTGTCGAAGACGAACGGCGCCCACGGGACCGTTTCGATCACCGGCAATGGCACCGGACTGAAGTACAACCCCGCGGGCAACTACGTCGGGACCGACACCTTCAGGTACACCCTCGACGACGGCCACGGCGACACGGATCAGGCCACGGTCAAGGTGACGGTCCTGCGCGACAAGACCGCCCCGGTCAGCACCGCGCCGCTCGAGCGGTTCATCGGCCAGACCGTCGGCACGACGACCACGAAGGTCAGGCTGGCCTGGGGCGCCACCGACGCGGGCTCCGGCGTGAAGAGCTACAAGCTCCAGGTGAGCACGAACGGCGGCTCGTACAAGACGATCACGCTCTCGAAGCCGACGTCGAAGTCCATCGACCGGGCGCTCAAGAGCGGCAACCGCTACCGCTTCCGCGTCCGGGCGACCGACAAGGAGGGCAACGTCGGCGCGTACGCCTACGGCCCGACCTTCAAGGTCACGCGCTGGTCGCAGGAGAGCTCGACCGTGTTCTACGTCCAGTCGTGGACGATGTCGCACACCTCGAAGGTGCTCGGCGGCACGGCCCGCCATGCGTCATCGACCACGCGGTCCGCGACGTTCGTGTTCACCGGGCGCGACGTCGGCTGGATCGCCACGCGGGCCACGACCAGCGGCAAGGCCCACATCTCGATCGACGGGGCGGCACCGACGACCATCGACCTCGACACGTCGTCGACCGCCTATCGCAAGCTCGTCTTCCAGCGGCATTTCGCGACCTCGGGCCCCCACACGCTCAAGATCCAGCCGCTGGGTGACGGCCGCGTCGACATCGACGGGTTCGCCCTCCTCGATTGAGCGGGCTGGGCGCGACGGGGGACCTCGCTCGCAGCTGCTACAATGCCCGCGCCTTGTCAGGTCGCCCATGATCGAGCACGGCCGGGTTTGGGCCTACGTCGCCCTCTTCTCGGAGATCGGCATCTCACTGCTGGTGACGACGCTGATCGGTGCGCTCGGTGGCCACTGGATCGACGGGCAGTTGGGGACGGCATTCCCGATCTTCATGCTCATCGGGTTCTTCGTCGGCGCCGGAGCCGGGACCGTGATGATCATCCGGTTGGTAAGCCAGTTCTTGAAGTCGTTCGATTAGCCGGTCACTGCACGACCGGTCAGGGAGGATGCGAGCGCGGCGTCACGCCGCGCTCCTGTGTGTGGAGCAAGCGTGAGCGACCAGATCGTGACCGGCGAGGTCACGGAGGCCCCCGCACCGCAGCCCAAGGGTGGGCGAGGACTGTCCTCGCGCTGGTTCCTGCTGATCGGCGGGGTCCTCCTCGTCAACATGGCGGCGCTGATCTTCGTGCCGCCCTTCCCGAAGGACGGCGCCCCGGGTCAGGAATGCGCCTATCCCGCGTGCTTCATCGACGGGACGCTCGAGTTCCCGGCGGCCCACACGGTGTTCGGGCCGACGGCTCCCCCGGATGCCCTCATCACGTTCACGCCCAGCATCAGCAACACGATCATCACGCAGTGGATCGTGATGGCGATCGTGCTCACTGGCGCGATCGCGATGACCCGCGGCCTGAAGCTGATGCCGCACCGGCTGCAGAACATGTTCGAGACGTTCTACGAGGGCCTCGGCGACTTCGGGCTCGGGATCGCCGGGGCGGCCGGACGCCCGTACGTCCCCTTGTTCGCGGCGTTCTTCCTCCTGATCCTGTTCTCCAACTGGATCGGCCTGCTCCCGGGCGTCGGCCGGGTCGAATGGCTCAGGGCGCCATCGAGCGATCTCAACATCACGCTCGGCCTCGCCCTGCTGTCCTTCGCCATCTTCGAGACCGAAGGCTTCCGCAAGCTCGGCTTCCGCGGCTATGCCGGGAAGTTCTTCCCGTTCTACGAGTTCAGGAAGGGCATCGGGGCCGGCGTCATCGCCCTCTTCGTCGGTCTCGTCGAGCTCATGCTCGAGTTCGTCAAGCCCGTCACGCTCTCGTTCCGGCTCTTCGGCAACATCTACGGTGGTGAGGTCGCCCTCGCGGTCATCACGGCCCTCACCATCGTCGTCTTCCCGGTGGGCCTGATCGGCCTGGACTTCCTGCTCAACGCGATCCAGGCCCTGATCTTCAGCATCCTCACCCTCGTCTTCATCACCCTCGCCATCGAGAGTCACGACCACGAGGAGGGCCACGTGGCGGAAGAGGCGCTCGAGGCGATCCACATCCCGGAGTCCACGTCAGCCCAGCCAGCCCATTGAGCGCCCGCGGGGCGTAACCAACCCACAGGTCCCAACAGATCCCGGGCGAGTCGCCCGGGAAAGAGGAGGAAGTCACGCATGGAGCACATCGGCGCCGGTCTCGCCGCTCTCGGGGTCTTCGGCCCCGGCATCGGCATCGGCATCCTCGGCGGTCTCGCGGCCACGGCCATCGGCCGGAATCCCGACGCTGCCGGCCAGATCCGCGGCATCGCGATCATCCTCGCCGCCTTCGCCGAAGGGCTCGGCGTCCTGGCGGTGGTCGTCGGCCTGCTCGCGATCTTCATCAAGTAAGCGCGACCGGACGGAGTACGCATCGTGGACTTCCTGGCCGTCGCGAACGGCCTCGGGACCGAGGTCGTGCGGTTGACCGCCGAAGAGGCGAAGTTCCAGATCAACCTGTTCTGGGTCATCGTCAGCGCGGCCAACTTCGTGCTGTTCTTCGCGATCCTCTGGACCTTCGCGCTCAAGCCCGTCTCGAAGATGCTGTCCGATCGCAAGGACCGGATCGAGCAGGGCCTGAAGGACGCCGAGCAGGGCCGCCGGGATCGCGAGAGCGCCGAGGCCGAGCGGGTCTCGACGCTTGCCGAGGCGCGCCGCGAAGCGAACGAGATCCTCAACCGTGCCCAGAAGGTCGCCCAGGAGACCCGCGACGCGGACATCGCCGCGACCCGCGAGGAGCTCGAGCGGATGCGCGTCCGCGCCACCTCCGAGATCGAGGCCGAGAAGAACCGCGCCATCTCGGAGGTCCGCTCCGAGGTCGCCGACCTGGCCCTGCTGGCCGCCGGCCACGTCGTCGGCGAGACCATGTCCGACGATCGCCAGCGGCGCCTCGTCGAGGAGTTCCTCGCGTCCTCCAGCAGCGGTGGCTCGAACAACTGATGGCACGACGGGACACGGCCGCGCGCCGCTACGCCGAGGCCGCCTTCGAGGTCGGGCTGCGGGACGGGTCGATCGAGACCTGGCGCTCGGAGCTCGATGACGCGGCGAGCGTCGTCGCCGACGAGCAGATCGGGCGTGCCCTGGCCGACCCCGCCGTCGCGCTCGAGCGGCGGCAGGCGATGGCCGACGAGATCCTCGGCCCCATCGCGAGCCGTCCCGTCCTGAACCTCATCGGGCTGATGATCCGGCGCGGCCGGATCGACCAGCTCCCACGCGTCGCCGCCGAATTCCGCCGGCTCGACAACGCCCGTCAGGGCATCACCATCGCCACCGCGATCAGCGCCGCGCCGCTCACCCCTGACGAGCTCGGGGCCGTGACCGCGCGGCTCGAGCAATACACCGGCGGCCGGATCGAACTCGAGACCCAGGTCGATCCCAGCCTGCTGGGCGGCATCGTGGTCCGGGTCGGCGACCGACTGATCGACGGCAGTGTCCGAGGCCGCCTCGAGCGACTGCGGAATCAGCTCGTTTCCGGCGCCCTCTAGGAGATCGAAGACCGATGGCCATCCGTTCCGACGAGATCACCAGCATCATCAAGTCCGCGATCGACTCGTTCGACGCCGGCGTGGAGTCCCGCAGCGTCGGGACCGTCGTCGAGGTCGGCGACGGGATCGCCCAGATCTATGGGCTGTCCGGCGCGCTCGCGTCGGAGCTGCTCGAATTCCCCGACGGGCTGATGGGCATGGCCCTCAACCTCGAGGAGGAGACGGTCGGCGCGGTCATCCTCGGCGACGCGACCGCGATCAAGGAAGGCGACACCGTCAAGACGACGGGCCGCGTGGTCGAGGTCCCGGTCGGCGCGGGGCTGCTGGGCCGGGTCGTCGACCCGCTCGGACGCCCGCTCGACGACAAGGGCCCGATCGTGTCCACGAAGAGCCGGCCGGCCGAGCGCATCGCCCCGGGCGTCATCGTCCGCCAGGGCGTGGACACGCCGGTCCAGACCGGGATCAAGGCGATCGATGCGCTCATCCCGATCGGCCGGGGCCAGCGCGAGCTGATCATCGGCGACCGCCAGACCGGCAAGACCGCGATCACCCTCGACACGATCATCAACCAGAAGGGGAAGGGCCTCGTCTGCATCTACGTGGCCATCGGCCAGAAGCTCTCGACGGTCGCCAACACGGTCGCGATCCTCGAGCAGCACGGCGCGATGGAGTACACGACGGTCGTCGTCGCCGGTGCCGAGGACCCGGCGCCGCTCCAGTACCTCGCCCCCTACTCGGGCGTGGCGATGGGCGAGGAGGTCATGGAGAACGGCATCGAGGTGCCGGGCCAGGGCCTCGTCAACGACGCCCTGTGCGTCTACGACGACCTCAGCAAGCACGCCTGGGCCTACCGCGAGATGGCCCTGCTGCTGCGCCGGCCACCCGGCCGCGAGGCGTATCCGGGCGACGTCTTCTACCTCCACAGCCGCCTGCTGGAGCGCGCGGCGCGACTCAACGACGAGAACGGCGGCGGGTCGCTGACCGCCCTCCCGATCGTCGAGACCCAGGCCGGCGACGTGTCCGCCTACATCCCGACGAACATCATCTCGATCACCGACGGCCAGATCTTCCTCGAGACCGACCTGTTCAACTCCGGCCAGCGGCCGGCCCTGAACATCGGCATCTCGGTGTCCCGCGTCGGATCGGCGGCCCAGACCAAGGCCATGAAGAAGGTCGCGGCGCCGCTCAAGCTCGACCTCGCGCAGTACCGATCGCTGGCCGCGTTCGCGCAGTTCGCGTCGGACCTCGACAAGGCGACGCGCGACCAGCTGACCCGAGGCGAGAAGCTGTCGGAGATCACCAAGCAGCCGCAGTACCAGCCGCTGGCGGTCGAGAAGCAGGTCGCCATCCTCTACGTCGCGACCACCGGCAAGCTCGATGACGTGCCGACGCCGCGCGTCCGCGAATTCGAGAGCCAGTTCTACCGCTTCCTCGAGACGGAGCGCGAGGCGATCCTGACCGAGCTGGGCGACAAGAAGGCCCTCTCCGACGAGCTCGCCGCCTCACTGGACGAAGCCGTCGACGCCTTCCGCCAGTCATTCCTGGCGTAGGGCCGAGGAGTCGCAAGAAATCGAAATCGGTCGCTCCGGGCGTCCAGGGCAAGGCGGAGCCGAGCACGCGAGCGAGCGCACCTTGACGGTGCGTGAGCGAGCGCGCGCAGGCGACAACGCCGCCATGGGCGGTCCGCAGCGGCCGTCGAGGGTTTAGGCATGGCCAGTCAGCGGGACATCCGGCGTCGTATCGGGTCGGTGAAGAACATCAAGCAGATCACGCGCGCGATGCAATTTGTCGCTGCGTCGAAGCTCAAGCGCGCCCAGGACGCGACGCTGGCCTCGCGCCCGTACAGCGAGAAGCTCGATGAGGTCCTCGCCGACCTCGCCGCCGTGCTCGGCGGGGAGGATCACCCGCTGCTGGCCGATCGGGTGGGCGGGAAGCGGCTCATCGTGCTCATCACCACGGATCGGCCTCTGTCCGGTCCGCTCAACACGAACATCGTGCGCTTCATCGCGAGGGACATCATCGACAACCCGGGCGACCTCGCGATGATCACCGTGGGCCGCAAGGGCCGGGACGCGATGCGCCGGAGCGGCGTGCCGCTCGAGGCGCACTTCGCGACGTTCGGCGACCGCCCGTCGTTCGCCGACGTGCTGCCGCTCGCCAGGCTCGTCACGGACGACTTCCTCGCCGAGACGTACAGCCGCGTCGACATCGTCTACAGCCACTGGGTCTCGACGCTCGTGCAGCGCCCCGAGCTCCTGACGATCCTCCCGATCCAGCCGGCCGAGGACACCGAGGGGATCCCGGGCAACCAGTTCATCTTCGAACCGAGCGCCTCCGCGGTGCTCGAACGGCTCCTGCCGCGCTACGTCGCGACGCGCCTCTTCCAGGCGGTCCTCGAGGCCAAGGCCAGCGAGGAGTCGAGCCGGATGGTCGCCATGAAGAACGCGACCGAGAATGCCGAGGAGCTCATCGAGGACCTGACCCTGTCCTACAACAAGGTCCGCCAGGCCAACATCACCCGCGAGATGATCGAGATCGCGTCCGGCGCGAACGCCCGCTGACGCTCTGGACGCAGGAGGCAACCCACATGGCGACAGCCGCACCGACCGGGATCGGCCGGGTCATCCAGATCACCGGTCCGGTGGTCGACATCGAGTTCCCCGCCGGTCAGCTGCCGGGCATCTATAACGCCGTCGAGATCCAGCGCCCCGGCCAGGAGCCGCTGACCTGCGAGGTCCAGCAGCACCTCGGCAACAACTGGGTCCGCGCGGTCGCGATGACGACCACGGACGGGCTCGCGCGCGGCGTCGACGTCGTCGACACCGGTGCCGCCATCACCGTCCCGGTCGGCGAGGCCACCCTCGGACGGGTGTTCGACGTCCTCGGGCATGCCATCGACGGCAAGGGCCCGGTCACGAGCGAGTTCAGCCTGCCGATCCATCGCAACCCGCCGGCGTTCGACCAGCAGTCCACCGAGGTCGAGGTCTTCGAGACCGGCCTCAAGGTCATCGACCTCATCTGCCCGTTCAAGAAGGGCGGCAAGATCGGCATCTTCGGGGGCGCCGGCGTCGGCAAGACCGTCATCATCCAGGAGCTGATCCGCAACGTCGCCCAGGAGCATGCCGGCGTGTCGGTGTTCGCCGGCGTCGGCGAGCGCAGCCGCGAAGGCAACGACCTGATCAAGGAGATGACCGAGTCGGGCGTCATCGCCAAGACCGCGTTCGTGTTCGGCCAGATGAACGAGCCGCCCGGAGCCCGCCAGCGCGTCGGGCTGACCGGCCTGACGATGGCCGAGTACTTCCGCGACGAGGAGCACCGCGACGTCCTCCTCTTCATCGACAACATCTTCCGCTTCACCCAGGCCGGCTCCGAGGTGTCCGCGCTGCTGGGCCGGATGCCATCGGCCGTCGGTTACCAGCCGAACCTCGCCACCGAGATGGCCGGTCTGCAGGAGCGGATCACCTCGACCCGCGATGGCTCGATCACCTCGCTCCAGGCCGTCTTCGTGCCGGCCGACGACTACACCGACCCCGCCCCCGCCACGACGTTCGCCCACCTCGACTCGACGATCCGCCTCGAGCGCAGCATCGCCGAGCTGGGCATCTACCCGGCGGTCGACCCGCTCACCTCCACGTCCCGCGTCCTCGACCCGAACATCGTCGGCCAGGAGCACTACGACGTCGCCCGCGAGACGCAGCGCGTCCTCCAGCGCTACCGCGACCTCCAGGACATCATCGCCATCCTCGGCATCGACGAGCTCTCCGAGGAGGACAAGTCCACCGTCGCTCGCGCCCGTCGGCTGCAGCGCTTCATGAGCCAGCCGTTCTTCGTCGCCGAGGTGTTCACCGGCCGTTCCGGCAAGTACGTGAACATCAAGGACACCGTGTCCTCGTTCAAGGAGATCCTCGACGGGAAGGTCGACACCCTGCCGGAGCAGGCGTTCTTCCTTGCGGGCACGCTCGACGACGTCCGCGAGAACGCGGCCAAGCTGGCGGGCTGACGGCATGCCGCTGCTGCTCGAGATCGTCACGCCGGAGCGGCTCGCCTATTCGGACGAGGTCGACGCCGTCGTGCTGCCCGGCAGCGAGGGCGAGCTCGGGGTGCTGCCGCACCACGCGCCGCTCGTGACGATGCTCGGCATCGGCGAGCTGCGGATCCGCAAGGGCGGCTCCGAGGAGTCGTTCGCGATCGTCGGCGGCTTCCTCCAGGTTCGCCCGGACCGGGTCGTGGTCATGGCCGAGACGGCCGACATGGCCAGCGAGATCGACCTCGAGAAGGCGCAGGAAGCCAAGCGCGAAGCCGAACGCGCGCTCGAAGGCGCCGCCCCGACCGATGCCGTGGACCTGGCCTCCGCGAGGGCGCAACTTCAGCAGGCACTCCTCCGGATCCGCGTCGCCGAGCGTCGCCACCGCGAGGGCCCCCGGCACAGGGGATAGCCATGGACACCGGACCGTCCCGCCGACGGCGCCTGGCGGCGTTGGCGCCTGCGGGCGCTCGCTCACGCACCTTGGAGTGCGCTCGCTCTCGTCCTCAGCGCCGCCTTGCCATGCACCATCTGCGGAACGGTCAAGGCACACCAACTGGTACGGTTCGACGGGGCCGTCATGGCTGACGCACGTCCGTTCCACTGGGAGTACAAGCCGGAACCGGTCACCCGGGAGCTCTTTCGCGTCGATGGCGGCCGGCCGCTCCACGGCACGGTCGCCATCAGCGGCTCGAAGAACGCGGCCCTGAAGCTCCTCGCCGCCGCGACGCTGACCGGCGAGCGCTGCCGCTTCACGAACGTGCCCGAGATCGAGGACGTCCGCGTGATGGCCGACACGCTCCGGGACCTCGGCGTGGTCGTCGAGCACCCCGAACCGAACGTGTACGAGATCGCGTCGGGCGACGTCGAGTGGCTGTTCGTGCCGCTCGAGGCCGCGGCGAAGATGCGCGCGAGCTTCATCCTGCTCGGGCCGCTCCTCGCGCGGTTCGGCCGGGTCATCATCAGCAACCCGGGCGGTGACCGGATCGGCCGCCGGCCGGTCGACCTGCATGTCGACGCGATGCGCGCCCTCGGCGCGTCGATCGAGTACCGCAACGGCTACTACTTCGCGACGTCACCAGGCCGGCTCCGCGGCGGGGAGGTGCTGTTCCCGTTCGTCTCCGTCATGGGCACCGAGAACGCGATGCTCGCCGCGACCCTGGCCGAGGGCCGCACGGTCATCCGGCCCGCCGCCCAGGAGCCCGAGGTCGACGACCTCATCGAGTTCCTCGTCCGGATGGGCGCCGCGGTCGAGCGGACGGCGCCCGACACCATCGAGATCGAGGGGCGCAAGCGCCTGCGCGGGGCCGAGCACCGCGTGGTCCCCGACCGGATCGAGGCCGGCACGTTCATCGTGGCGGCCGCGGTGACCGGCGGCCGGATCACCCTCGACGGCGCCCCGTGCGACCATCTCGGGGCGTTCCTCGACACGCTCGGGCGGGTCGGCGTCGGCGTGAGCTGCGGGACCGATACGATCGAGGTGGACGGCACGGGGCTGCTCGAGGGCGGCTACCGGGCGTGCGACATCGAGACCGGGCCGTACCCGGGGCTCGCCACCGACCTCCAGCCCCCGACCTGCGTGCTGCTGACCCAGGCGCAGGGCACGTCCAGCGTCCACGAGGCCATCTTCGAGGACCGTCTCGAATGGCTCACAGAGGCCCGCAAGATGGGGGTCACGGCCACCCAGATCGACCCTCGGCATGCGACCATCAGCGGCCGCACCGAACTCCATGGTGCGGAAGTCGAGATCGGCGACCTGCGCGCCGGCGCCTCCCTCATCCTCGCCGCCCTCGCCGCCGAGGGCACCTCCACCATCCACGGTGCGCACCACGTTCACCGGGGCTATGAGAACATCGAGCGCAAGTTCCTCGACCTGGGTGCCAGGATCGAGCGCATCGCGGAAGGGGCCTAGTCACCCGCTTATGAAGATCGGCATCGACCTCGGCACGGCGAACGTCCTCGTCTACGTCAAGGGCAAGGGCATCGTCATCACCGAACCAAGCGTGGTGGCCGTCTCGGACGACAACCGCATCGTGGCCGTCGGCGAGGAGGCCCGCGAGATGATCGGGCGGACGCCCGGCAACATCCAGGCCATCCGCCCGATGAAGGACGGCGTCATCGCCGACTACGTCATCACCGAGGCCATGCTCCGGTTCTTCATCGCGAAGGCGACGAAGGGCCGCATCGGCTTCAGCCGCCCCGAGGTGATGATCAGCGTCCCCGCGGGCGTCACGAGCGTGGAGAAGCGGGCCGTCCGCGACGCCGCCCTCAAGGCAGGTGCCAAGGAGGCGTTCCTCATCGAGGAGCCGCTCGCGGCCGCGATCGGCGCGAACGTCCCGATCAGCGGACCGTCCGGGAACATGATCATCGACATCGGCGGCGGGACGAGCGAGATCGCCGTCATCGCCCTGGGCGGCATCGTCGTGTCGCACAGCCTCCGGGTGGGCGGCAACCGGTTCGACGACGCCATCGCCACCTACGTCCGCAAGAAGTACAACCTGATGATCGGCGAGCGGACCGCCGAGGAGGTCAAGATCCAGATCGGGACGGCGCTGCCGCTCGAGCGCGAGATGACGATGGAGGTCCGCGGTCGCGACCTCATCGCCGGGCTCCCGCGGACGATCCCGATCACGTCGTCCGAGGTGATGGAGGCCATCGAGGCCCCGCTCCAGCAGCTCGTCGCGGCGGTCCGCAGCGTGCTCGAGCAGACGCCGCCGGAGCTCTCGAGCGACATCATCGACAAGGGCATGGTGATGTCCGGGGGCGGCGCCATGCTGCGCAACATCGATCGGCTCCTGACCCAGGTCACCGGCGTGCCGTGCCATGTCGCCGAGAATCCGTTGAATTGCGTGGCCCTCGGCACCGGTCTCGCGCTGGAACACTTCGACTTTTTCAAGAAGTCGTTGGTGCAGCAGATCTGACGTGCACGTCGTCCGGCTGAGCCCGGCAGCACGCCGCCCGGCCCCGGCAGCACGCCGCCCGGCCCCGGCGATCCGCCGTCGCTACGCTGTCGCTGAGGCGACGGCTACTCGCCGCGGCCGAGCGGCCAACGACACGACGTCAGGCCGGCCGACCCTGATGATCCGCCGTCGCTACGCTGTCGCTGAGGCGACGGCTCCTCGTCATGGTCTGCCGGCGAACGACACGACGGCCGGAACGACCTTCCGATGACCAGGGCGTTCATCGATCTGCACTGTCATACGTCCGCTAGCTTTGATTGCCTGGCGAAGCCGGCGGATGTGGCGAGGGCGGCGCGGACGCGCGGGCTGACGCACCTCGTCGTCACCGACCATGACCGGATCGAGGGCGCGCTCGCCGCGCGCGACGCGGCGCCGGACGGGCTGACGGTCATCGTCGGCGAGGAGGTGAAGACCGCGGACGGCGACCTCATCTGCGCGTTCCTCGAACGCGCCATCCCGCCCGGCATGTCCGCGGTCGAGACCGTCGCGGCCGCTCGCGAACAGGGTGGGCTCGTCGGGATCCCGCACCCGTTCGACCGGATGCGCGGCTCGCTCCTCAAGGACGCGAGGATGACGTCGCTCGCGCCGCTCGTCGACTGGGTCGAGACGCACAATGCCCGGCTCGTCGGCAAGGGGAACGACCTCGCCGCCGAGTTCGCCCAGGAGCATGGGCTCCCCGGGGTCGCGGTGTCGGATGCCCATTCGGTGCTCGAGGTGGCGGTCGCCTACATCGCGGTCGAAGGCGACCCGTCGACGCCCGCCGGCCTGCTCGCCTCGCTCGCGGGCGCCGAGCTCGTCCCGGGCCGGGGGAGCTACCTCGTCCGGCTCTGGACGCCCGTCGCGAAGGGTGTCCAGCGACTCCGCGGGAACGGCCGAGTTCGGCCCGCAGCCGACAGTTCCGCCTCGCGAACGGCAGGTCCACGATGAACGGCCCGGATGGACAGGACCATCGGCGGGTGGCGGGCGACGGGTACGACCCGGTAGGGTCTGATGCCATGGAGATCAGTCCGGGCATGAACCCGGCCCACCCACGTCCCGCTGGCGACGACCCGGCGCCGAAGACTCCGGCGGCCGACGGGGCCGACGCCGAGGTGGGCGCGATCGCCGATGCGGCGGAACGCGTCTCGCTGAGCCAGCGGCTGCGCCAGACCAAGACGATCGTCTCGATCCTGGTCCCGCTCGCGATCATCGGCCTCTTCGTCGGGCTCAACTACCAGGCCCTCTCGAAGGTGCCGGGGCTCATCGTCGGGGCGAATTTCGCGCTCGTGCTCGTCGCGTTCCTGGTCTTCTATCTCGGCTTCCCGCTGCGTGGCTGGCGCTGGGCCATCCTCCTGCGTGGGACCGGCTTCCGGATCGGCGTCAAGGATTCGACCGAGATCATCTTCTTGTCGTGGCTCGTGAACTGCGTGGTGCCGGCCAAGCTCGGCGACCTCTATCGGGCGTATCTCCTGCGGATCAACAGCGATGCCTCGTTGAGCCGCACCTTCGGCACGGTCTTCATCGAGCGCTGCCTCGACATCTTCACGATCGCCCTGATGGGTATTGCCGCCGGCTACTGGAGCTTCCGGAGCGGGATGCCCCAGGCCATCCAGCTCATCTTCGGGATCGCGCTCGTCGTGGTCGCGATCCTCGCCGTCGCGCTGTTCACCCTGCGCAACTTCGGCCGTCGCATCCTGATCGCCATGCGCTTCCTGCCGAGCCGGATCATCGAGTTCTACGATCGGTTCGAGGAGGGCGTCTTCGGGGCCCTCAAGATGCGCCAGCTGCCGGGCCTCGGGCTCCTGAGCGTCGCGATCTGGATGACCGAGGCGCTGCGCCTCTACTTCGTCGTCCTGGCGCTGAACTTCCCGGGCGTCGAGCTCGGCCTCTCGGGCGCGGTCTTCGTGGCCCTGATCGGGTCGCTGCTGACGGCGGTGCCGCTCAGTCCGGCCGGCCTGGGCATCGTCGAGGCCGGGATCGTCGGCGTCCTGACGCTCGTCTACGGCGTCTCGCTCCCCGAGGCGACGGCCATCGCGCTGCTCGACCGGGTCATCAGCGTCTTCTCGGTCATCGTCCTCGGCTCGATCGCCTACGCGATCTCCCCGAAGCCTCGCGGGATGGGCACCATCGTCCAGCCGTCTGGGACCGCCTCGGCCTCGTCCGCCGCCTGACCGATCCGCGTCGCGACGCATCCATAACAAGGATGCGCGGCGACCGTTGTCATGGAGAGACATCAGGGCCTGACGGGCCCCGTACTTTCGTACTGGGTGACGTTCCGAACCCTGCCGCCTTGCACCCCGCGCCACCCCACCGCTCCGACCGTGGATCCGCGTGGTGGTGCGTCGACGCCGCCGGTACCAACGGGGGATACAGGAGCGATCGGGGCGATTCGATAGTTGGGTCATCGCGGCAACAGGCCGCAACGGTGTCACAGGCCGATCCTGACGGAGCGCCTTCTCTGATATGACGACCCAAAACGGCCGAGCGTTCAACGAGTGGCTTCGAGCACAGCTCAAGGCCAAGAAGATGTCGCAGCGGCAGCTCGCCCAGCAGTCCGGCGTCGACCACTCGACGATCTCCCGGCTCATCCGCGGCGATCGCATGCCCTCGCTCGGGACCGCCACCAAGCTGGCCCGCGGGCTGCGCGAACTCCGCGACGATGCCGACACCCCGCAATACCTCGGGCTGGTCGCGTCCGGCTCGATGAACCCGACCGCGCGCGTCGAGTACGCGCTCCGCGCGGACGACCTGCTCACCGAGCCGCAGGTCCGTCAGATCATGGAGTACTACCTCGCCGTCCGGATGCGCCGCTACGGGCGGCCGTTCCAGCCGGTCGAGGCCACTGCGCCGTCGACGGAACGACCCGGAGATCGCCAGATGGGGCGACCGGCCGGTCCGAGCCGCGCGATGGGCATCAACGGCACATCCAGCCCCGTCGGGGTCGGTGTCGGATCGGTCCGACCCGTCTCGTCACACAATCCGCGCCGGGAGCCCGGCCGCTACTGAGCTTTCACCAGGGCATGGCTCGGATCGCCCTCCACGTCCGAGCCTCGGGGACAGCGAACGCCGGCGTCTGGGGCGCCGGCGTTCGCGATTCCGGGACCGATCCTCAGCGGGCCACGTACACGGTGACCCAGCGTCCCGGCGCGGCTTCGAACTGATCCCGCGTCTCCAGGGGCGGCTGCGTCGTGCCGGGATCGCTGCCGAGCGGCGTGAAGACGTTCTGCGCCAGCGACGCGCTCTCGGCCGGACCTCCGCACGGCGCCCCGATGGCCGTCTCGAAGAGCGAATCGCACACGATGACCAGCGTCCGGGTCTCGTTCTCCGGCACGATCGGGATGCCGTCCCGCGTCAGCGGATAGACGAACGTGTCGGGCGACTTGAAGACCGGGAGTGATCGGATCGCGACCGAGCGGTCGCCCGTGGCAGCCGCGATGCGCGCGGCGGCCGCCTCGGCGGCGGGAAACCCACCGTCCGGGGCGGCGGCGGGGGGCCACAGGGTCACGTTCAGGCCGATGATCGCCACGAGGCCCGCCGTCGCGAGGGCGGCCGGGAGCCAGTCGCGCACGGTGCGTCCCGCTCCAGCCGCCTGGAACGCCCGCCACGGCACGGCGAACCCGATGCCGACCAGGATGAACACCATCGGGTCGGCGAAGGCGTGGTAGTGGTCGTTGGGGAGGCCTGGCACGATCACGGCGAGGCTCGGTGCCGCCATCGTCAGGAACGCCGCCGTCCAGGCCAGTCCGAGACCCAGCCAGCGGACGCCGACGCGTTCGGCCGCGTCCGTGCTGCGCCACCGCCATACGACGATCCCGACCACGACGCCGAGGAGCGTCAGGGCCGCTGCGAACGTGGTCGTGATGAGTCCGCTGAGCGGCCACGACACGACGCGGAGCAGCACGACGAGCGCACGGACGGGGAGCGAGGCCTGGGTCGAGCCGCCGCCGCCCTCGATGAAGACGAGGGCGGCCCGGATCTCCGCGAAGTCGGTCGTGAGCTCGTGGATCGCGAGCGGCACGTAGGTGAGCGCGATGAGCGCGAGGCCGGCCAACCCGAACAGGACGACGTCACGCCGCGTCGGTCGCTCGCCCGCGCCATCCGGCCGGCGCCGGATATCGGCGACCCACAGCGCACCGATGACGGGCAGGAGGGTCACGCCGAGCACGTGGCATTGCATGGTCATGGCGGTGCCGGCCGCGGCCAGCAGCCACCAGCGCGGCCGGCCGGTCGACCATGCCCGCCATGCGCCGGCCAGCGCGAGCGCGCTCGAGAGGGCGATGAGGTTCGGGTTCCAGATGAACGTCGATTCGTCGATCGCCGAGGCCGAGAGGGCCATCAGCAGCCCGGCGGCGAACCCAGCGGCCGGACCTGCGATGGACGACGCGAGCCACCACGTGACGACGACGGCCGCGATCCCGGCGAGCGCGATGGCCGCGGTGACGGCGAGCGGCGAATCGCCACCGGTCAGCCAGGCGGCGGGGGCCAGCAGGTAGTAGTAGAACGCGCCGTGGTGGAAGTCGCCGATCGATGTCGGCGGGCCGAGGAGTGGCACGACCCCATCGCGGACGAGCGAGCGCAGCACGAGCATGTCGTGGCCCTGGTCGGCGTCCCACGTCCCCCTCGTCGCGAGGTCCGGGAGCCGCGTGAGGGCGGCCAGGACGATCAGGAGGACGACGGCGGCCAACGCGACCGATCGCCCGCGACCGCCGGCATGTCCCTCCGCGGGCGCGGGGCGGGTCTCCGCGGGCGTCGCGTCGGCGGCCCCGGCCGGTACGGGCCTCGGGTCGCCGGCCCCGGCCGGTGCGGCGTCGGTCACGTCACGGCCTCCGCCGGCGCGCTGCGGGCGCGGCTGCTTCGGACGGTCATGGCCTCGGGCGGCAGCGTGGCCAGCGGCCGACCGGCAGCGAGATCGTGGACGCGCGCGACGTTGATCGCGTCGTAGCCCTCGTCCATGCCCGGCGTCTCGAGGTAGTACGTGGCGTGGGCGAGACCCGGATGGGTGAGGATCCGCGCCAGGCCGGCCGCCCCGATCCGTCCGGACCCGACGTGCTCGTGGCGATCGACGCGCGATCCACACTCCTCCTTCGAATCGTTGAGATGGATCATCACCAGCCGCTCGAGGCCGATGCGCGATCCGAACGCCGCGAGGAACGCGTCGACGCCGTCCGGTGTCGCGAGGTCCGCCCCGGCACTCCAGGCATGCGCGGTGTCGATGCAGAAGCCGAGGCGGCGGTCGGGGATCCCGTGCGCGGCGAGCGCCTCGGCGATGTCGGCGAGCGCCTCGACGTCCGAGCCGATGACGAACCCGCCGCCCGCCGAGTTCTCGAGCACCAGTCGCGCGGCATCCGCGCCCTCGTCGACCTCACCGAGGATGCGGGCGACCGCTTCGGCGAGCCGACCGACCCCGGCCTCGACCGAGGTGTCACCGTGCGATCCCATGTGGACGTTCACGAACCGGGCCGTGTATCCCGGAGCCGCGCGGAGCTCGTCGGTGAGGAGGGTCGCCGACCGCTCCCTGAGTTCCGGGTCGGCACCGGCGAGGTTGATGAGGTACGAGGCGTGGATCGCGACCGGCCCCACATCGAGGGCAGCGAGCCGGTCACGGAATGCCGGGAGCTCGGACGATGGCTCCATGCGTCGTCGCCAGGCGGTGGGGTTGTCGCCGAACACCTGGAGCGCGTCGGCGCCGATGGCGTGCGCGCGATCGACGGCTTTCGCCATGCCGCGGGCGAGTGGCAGATGGATGCCGAGCCGGCGGCCGTCTGGAAGCACGGGCGCATCGTACGATGCGGGCCCATGGATCACGACCTGACGGCCGCATTGCAGGCCCTCACGGACCCGACCCGGCTGCGGATCGCCGGCCGGCTGGCGGCAGGCCCGGCGACATCGCCCGAGCTGGCCGCGGACCTCGGGTTGGCGCCGGGCGTCGTGCGCCATCACGTCGGCCGGCTGGTCGCCGCGGGTCTCGTCCTGACCACGACCGAGCCCGGCCGATCGTCGCGGCACGCCCTCCGGCTGGACGCGCTCGCCGGTCTCGGTCGGCGCCTGGCAGAGCTCGAGGCCGAGTCAGCGGATGTGCCGTCCGGCCCCGGGATCGGTCCCGCGGGCGAACCCCTCGACCCGGACGTCGCGCGCGTGCTGCGCGGGTACTTCGAGGGGGACCGCCTCGTGGCGATCCCCGCCCAGCATGCGAAGCGTCTGGTCGTGCTGCGCTACTTGCGAGACCGGTCCTTCCCCGAGGACCGCGCCTACCCGGAGAAGGAGGTCAACCAGCGGCTGGCGCTCTTCCACCCGGATGTCGCGGCGCTCCGCCGTTCCATGGTCGACGACGGCCTCATGACCCGGTCGGCCGGGGAGTACCGGCGCCCGAGCTGACGGGGATGCCCGACGCCGGGCCCCTCGCTCCGCCTGTCGCTAGTGGCGGCCGTTCACGTCCTTCGAGCCCGGAGCATACCCACCGCCGACGATCGGCTCGATGAGGCCGTAGTCGCCGTCGTCGCGGGCATACAGCACCGCGACCCGCTCGTTCTCGGCATCGACGAAGACGAAGAACCGGTGACCGAGCTCCTCCATGGCCGCGATGGCGTCCTCCTCGAACATCGGCTCGATGTCGAAGCGCTTGACCTTCACGACGCGGGATTCGCGCCCCCCCTCCGCGGTGCCGTCCGCGATCCGGCGCAGGATCTGCTTCTCCTCGACCGGTCGCGCGCGCACCCTGGGTCGCTCCTTGTGGTCGACGGCCTGTCGCTCGACCTTGTCGATCACCGTGTCGAGGGCGGCCTGGTAGCTCGATCCGGCTGCATGACTATGCAAGGTCCGGCCGTTGATGACCAGGGTGACCTCGGCGATGTGCGCCGCGTCGGCGCTCCGATGATGCTCGATCGAGAGCTCCACGATCGCGTCGGTGCGCTCGTCGACGACACGTGCGATGTGTCCGAGCTTGCGCTCCGCGTAGTCGCGGACGCGGTCCGGGACCTCGACGTTCTTGCCCTTGACGATGGTTCTCACGCGTCACCTCTCGCGGGCCGAGTGTCCGTACCGAGTATATCTCGGGTGGCCACCTGGCTCGGATCCGGTCATCGCTCGCGGGCGACGGTGATCGCCGACACGGCCGTCGCCCCGGCCTCGCGCAGCACGGTCGCGCACGCGGACAGGGTCGCGCCGGTGGTCATGACGTCGTCCACGAGGACGACCCATCGACCGGCGACGCGTTCGGACTCGGCCGGCGATCGGATGCGGAACGCGCCGGCGACGTTGGTGGCGCGCGCACGCCGGTCGAGCTCGAACTGCGCGGTCGTGGACTGCCAGCGCACGAGCGCCGCGTGGACCGGCAGGCCCAGGTGGCGTCCCGCTACCTGGGCGAGCAGCTCGGCCTGGTCGTACCCGCGCCGCGCGGCCCGGTCGCGGTGGACCGGGACGGGCACGAGCAGGTCTCCGCCGGCTCCCGCCCGTGTCCAGCGCCGCGCGATCGCCGCCCCGAGCGGCTCCGCGATGCGTCGCTCGCCGGCGTACTTGAGCTGGTGGAGGGCATCGCGAACCAGCCCTGCGAACGGTGCGCACCATTCGACCTGCACCAGCGGCGGCGGAAGGTCCGCGGGCAGTCCGATCGGGACGCCCGCCGGCAGGTCGAGCCGCGCATCGAGCACCGGGTGGCACCCGGCGCAGATCGGGTCGCCCTCGATCCCGCATCCGGCACATCTCGCGGGGAAGGCCAGGTCGAGGACGCGGGCGGCGATCCGCGCTGGGACCGCGGTCATCGCGGCTCGTCGCTGGCACCGTGGCGCGACCGGACACGTCGCCGGTGGGCCGACGTCCGAGGCCCGATGGACCGGACGAACCAGACCGCGGCCACGGGACCGGTGGGGGTCCGCAGCCAATGCCGGACATCTGCGGCCCTGGCCGGAAACGACACGTCGAAGATCGCCCGATGACGATCGACGATGACTCGGTTCGAGGACGAGCCCGTGACGACCAGCAATCGCCCGACGTCGGTGGCGTCCCAGTCCAGCTCTTGTCTCGCGAGATCCGGCACGATCCGAACCTTGCGGCCGAACGAAGCGAGGAACGCCTGGAGATCGGTCAGCCGCGACTTCACCTCGACGATGAGGAGGGCGTGCGCACCGGGATGATAGGCGAGCACATCGACCGAGCCACGTTCGCCGAAGTGATTGAACGTGAACTCGACTCGGACGTCCCAGCCCCAGCGTCGCAGTATCGCGACGACGAGTTCCACGAGTCGGGCGTGTTCGCGGTCGATGAGCCGGTCGCCGGTCCCGCCGCGCCATCGAGCCTCTAGTCGAAGGTCGATCTCGAGCGTCCTGGCGATTCGCTCGAGCACGCTGAAGGTCATGCCGTCGAGTCGACCTCGCTCAGCGCGAGAGATGACCGTCTGACTCACGTCCGCGAGCTTCGCGAGGTCGAGCTGCCTGAGCCCCTTTTCGTGCCGTACTGCGACCAGCAGCATGGCAAGGTGCCTGCTATCCATCGGGCCGATCCTGACCCGCTGCCCTTACGTCCGGCTCATCGGGCGTCGAAGGTCGGTCGGCAGGCCGGCCGGGCCGGCGGGGCAGATGTTGTTCAGTCCTGGTGTGCCTGGTAAGAGCCGCCTACGCCCCGAGTCCGGGCATGCGTCGTCGAACCGGTCCGCGGTAGTCACCTCGAGACTGTCACGAGCCAGATCGGCTTGCGCGACCGCAACGACCGTCAATAACAGTCATGTGGGGACTAAGGCGGATCCTCAGCGCGACGACCGGGGTTCCAGCGCGACGACCGGGGTTCCAGCGCAACGACACGGGTTCGAGCGCAACGACACGGGTTCGAGCGCGCCGACGCGAGTTCTCGCGCCGTGCATGCAACCGCCCGGAACTCGGTTTCCCGGGTTCCCAAGTAGATGGATCAGCCAGCACCGTCCGTCGTGGGCGGCTCGGGCGCCGCGAGGACCACGAGGTCGCCGACGGCCGTGCCCGTCCGGTCGATCGTGCCGACCGGCAGCTCCAGCACGCCATGGGCCCCGCGGACGAGGGGCACGAGGCCGGTCCACGTTCGAAGGGCCCGATGGACCGAGACGACCGCACGCCCGTCGCCGCGCGCCGGGTCGGGCCGACCCACGAACACCGCGTCGATCGGGAAGCGCATGAACATCATGTGGATGCCGTTGCTGTCCGGCAGCCACAGTCCGCTGTCCGCATCCAGCGCGCGACGACCCATGAGGCCCTTGAACTTGCCCCACAGGCCCGCGGCCACGTCGAGGCGGGCGGCCAGGACGGTCTCCCTGGTGAGGTTGCGGGCCATCATCGATGTCGTCCGGACCCGGCGGGTCCGTTGATCCGTGGTCAGGTCACGACCAGGTTCTGGATGATCAGGATGATGGCCGGCCCGAGGATGACGATGAAGAGCGACGGGAAGATGCAGCCGACGAGCGGGAAGAGCATCTTGATCGGCGCCTTGGCCGCCTGCTCCTCGGCTCGCTGGCGACGCTCGATCCGGAGCTGTTCGGACTGGACCTGCAGCACCTTCGAGATCGAGACACCGAGCTGTTCGGCCTGGATGATCGCGCCGATGAAGTTGGTCAGCGGCGGGACCTCGGTGCGCGGGACGATGTCCCGCAGCGCCTCGCGGCGGCTCTTGCCGACCCGGACCTCGGCCAGGGCGCGGCGGAACTCGTCCGACAGCGGGCCCTTGAGCTTCTCGACGACCCGCCCGAGGGCGGCGTCGAAGCCGAGTCCGGCACGGACCGAGATCGTCAGGAGGTCGAGGCTGTCCGGGATCATCATCAGGATGGCCTTCTGGCGCTTCTTGACGCGGCGTCCGAGCCAGAACTCCGGCGCGGTGTAGCCGAGCAGCAGCCCGACGGCCGTCATGACCAGGTTGATCAGGAAGGGGAACCCGAGCGCGCCCAGCACCACGAACAGCAGGAAGAAGATCACCCCGCCGACGATGGCGCCGATCGCCTTGATGCCGAGCCAGTCGGCGACCCGGAGGTCACCGGGGTTCCCGGCCAGCGCGAGGCGCTTCTCGGTGCGATCCGAGAAGGACGAGCTCGTGACGCGTGAGACGCCCCCCGACAGGCGCGCGGCCAGCGGGCGCAGCGTCCGTTCGACGAACGGCTGCTGGAGCTCGAGGTCCTCGAGGTTCTTGGCCTGCATCGACCCGAGCTGGGTCAGCCGGGCCTGGACCGGGTCGACCGCGGAGCCGCCGCTCAGGCCGATGAAGATGAACAGGATGGCGCCGGCCGCGATGGCGGCGACGAGGAGAGTCGCGATAGGCATCGGGCTAGACCTCGATGTCGACGATCTTGCGGATGAACATGAACCCGATGAACATCATCACCCCGCCGACGATGAGGATGATGACGCCGCCCGGCAGCCCGATGAGCTCCGGAGGCCGTTGGAACATGGGGGTCATGAACCCGGGCGCAGCGACGAAGAGGAAGCCAGCCAGCGCGATCGGCAGGAAGCCGACGACGTAGCCCGACAGGCGCTGCTGCGCCGTCAGGGACTGGATCTCGCCCTTGATGCGGACGCGCTCACGGATGGTGAAGGCGATCGAGTCCAGGATCTCGGCAAGGTTGCCGCCGACCTGGTGCTGGATCGAGATGGCCGTGGCCATCAGCTCGAGGTCGTCCGAGCGCACGCGCCGGACCATGTTCTCGAGGGCCTGGTCGAACGGGAGGCCGAGGTTGACCTCGCGGATCACCCGGCCGAATTCGGTGGAGATCGGGGGACGCGACTCGCGCACGACCAGCTCGATGGCCTGGAGGAACGAGGAGCCGGCCCGCAGCGCGTTGGCGATCAGGGTGATCGTGTCGGGGAGGGACTTGTTGAACGCCTTGAGGCGTCCGTTCTTGCGGCGGCTCAGCCAGAACCGCGGCAGGAAGAACCCGACGACCGCGCCGATGAGCAGGGCCAGCGGATTGCCGAGGGTCGGCAGCACGACCGACAGGAGGGCCATCGCGACGGGCACGCCGACGATGCAGCCTGCCCAGATGAACAGGTACTCCGACGGCTTGAGCTTGAGGTCCGCGCGGGCGATCTCGCGGGCGAGGTTCGCGCCGAAGTCGCGCTGCTCGACGACCTTGTTCAGGCTGGCGAGCGTGGCGCTCTGGGCGATCAGGTCCACGATGGCACCCTGTCCGGAGGGTGCGGCCTTCTTGCTGTCGGGTTTGGCGGAGGCGTAGCGCTCCAGGCGGTCGGAGATGCCCGATCCGCCCGAGGTCGCGACGCCGATCGCGATCAGGATGACCGCCAGGGCGGCGACTCCTGCCAGCGCGAGCGTCATGGGGTTCACGGGCGTTGCTCCTTCCCTAGCCTAGAACGTGAAGCCGAACAGGCCGGGCGGGAGGTTGATCCCCATGACCTCGAACTTCTCGACGAACTTGGGCCGGATCCCGGTCGGCTTGAGCCGGCCCTGGATCTTGCCCTCGACGACGCCGGTCTGCTCGAAGACGAAGACGTCCTGCATGACGATGACATCACCCTCCATGCCCTGGACCTCGGTGATGTTGACGATCTTTCGGGTCCCGTCCTTGAGACGGCTCTGCTGGACGATGAGGTCGACCGCCGAGGCGACCTGCTCGCGGATGGCCCGCAGGGGCAGGTCGACGCCGGCCATGAGGACCATCGTCTCGAGGCGCGACAGCATGTCGCGAGGGCTGTTGGCGTGGCCGGTCGACATCGAGCCGTCGTGGCCGGTGTTCATGGCCTGGAGCATGTCCAGGGCCTCACCGGAACGACACTCTCCGACGATGATCCGGTCGGGCCGCATGCGCAGGGCGTTGCGCACGAGCTCGCGGATCGGGACCGCGCCCTTGCCCTCGATGTTCGGGGGGCGTGACTCGAGCGTCACGACGTGCTCCTGGCGGAGCTGCAGCTCGGCCGCGTCCTCGATCGTGACGATCCGCTCGTCGTTCGGGATGAACGAGGAGAGGACGTTGAGGGTCGTGGTCTTGCCGGAGCCGGTGCCGCCGGACACGAAGATGTTGAGCCGGGCTTCCACGCAGGCGCGCAGGAAGTCGAACATGTCCGCGGTCGCGGTCCCGAACCGGATCAGGTCATCGACCGTGAACGGCGAGGCGGAGAACTTCCGGATCGTGATGACGGGGCCGACCAATGAAAGCGGCGGGATGATTGCGTTGACACGGGATCCGTCGGTGAGGCGGGCGTCGACCATCGGCGACGACTCGTCCACTCGCCGACCGATCGGGGCGATGATCCGGTCGATGATGCGCATGACGTGATCGTCGTTCTGGAAGACGACGTTGGTGAGCTCCAGCTTGCCGGAGCGTTCGATGTAGACCTGGCGCGGTCCGTTGACCATGATCTCGGTGATGCTGTCGTCGCGCAGGAGCGGCTCCAGCGGCCCGAGGCCGATGATCTCGTCGGTGATCTGCTCGAGCATCCGGACCCGCTCGGCACGGGTCAGGGCGAGGCCTTCCTCGTCGATGACCTTGCCGAAGATCTCCTCGATCTGGCGCCGGACCTCCACCTGGTTGGACAGGTCGAGCTTCGGGTCCAGGTCCTGGATGACGCGGTTCTGGATCCGGAACTTGACGTCCCGGAACGACTCCCGTGCCGGAGCCTGGCTGGTCAGTCGCGGCGACGACGGGGCGCTGGGCGGTCCGCCGCCGGGCACGGCCGGCAGGTTGGAGCCGGGAGCTCCCGGCTGGTTGTCGGGGGCCCCGCTGGACCCCGGTCGCGCGCTTTCGATGCGCTTCAGAAGGGACATCGCCTTACACCCCTTTTCGCCCGTTGGGGCTTGCTACTGCCGTCGTCATCGGAATGAGAACAGGGAACGTTTCTGTTGGGTGGCCTTGGACTTGTCGTCGACGACCTGGACGCTCGCTTCCGCGCCGACGACCACGCGCGCGAGGCGAAGGATATCCTGCGACACCTGTGCCTCCCTGTTGGACAGGAAGAACGGTACGCCACGGTTCAGCGCGTACACAACGGTCCGACCGTCGCTGACGATCGTGTCGTCGACCTTGCGCCCGATCGAGTTCTCGACATCGGTCACGCGGATGCCGAGGGTCGAGTCCGCGCGGTTCAGCACCAGCCGGACCTTGCGGGCCTCGTAGCCGAGCTGCTCGGCGACCTCGAGGAACAGGCGCATGTTCTTGATGCTCGTGATCTCGAGGCTGAGCATCGTGAGGATGATGTCGGCCGAGTCGAGGATCGCGAGCGTCGTGTCGTTGAAGTACGAGGTGCAGTCGACGACGACCACGTCGTTCTGGTGGCGCAGCCCCTCGATCACCTTCTTGATGCCGCTCGGGGTGACCAGCTCCGCCATCTCGGGGCTCGGGGGCGCCAGCAGGACGCGCACGCCCGATGAGTGGGTGATGACGAAGGTGTCGAGCGATTCGAGCTCACCGGCCTCGATCTCGGGGATGAGATCGGCGATGGACTTGCTGCGCGGATTGAGGTTCAGCAGGACGCCGACGTCGCCGAACTGGAACGAGCCGTCGACGAGCACGACCTTCTTGCCGAGCTCGGTCGCGGCCGCGACCGCCAGGTTGACCGCCACCGTCGTCCGTCCGACGCCGCCCTTGGGGCTGAAGAGCGCGACGACGACGCCCGGCTCACCCGAGGAGGTGCCGCTCGGCACGGTCGGGGCGAGGACCGTCTCGGCGGCGATCCGGGTGGCCTTGTCGCGTCCGCGGGAATAGACCTGTCGGATCGACGCGGTCAGCTCGTCGCTGCTGAACGGCTTGACGAGGAATTCGCGAGCGCCGGCGAGCATCGAGCGGCGGAGGTAGTCCGCCTCGCCCTGGACGGACATCATCACGACCGCGGCGTTCGGCACCGTGGCCGACAGCTGCTCCGTCGCCGCGATGCCGTCCATGTCCGGCATGTTGATGTCCATAAGGACGACGTCGGGGTTGAGCTTGGCCGCGAACTCGAGGGCCTCGCGGCCGGACGCGGCAGCCCCGACCACTTCGATGTCGCTTTCGAAGCTCAGGAGCTTCGTCAGGTGATCGCGGGTCTCGGGGATGTCATCGACGATGAGGACGCGGATCTGGTCGGCCATCTCGCTCTGGTCTTGGTGGTTCGATATCTGGTCCGGGGAGCCGGGACGGGGACGGGCGCGGGACCCGGAGGGGTCCGTCGCGCCCGTCGCGCCAGGCTCGGGTCAGGTCGGCCGAGGATCGGCCGACCGTGGTCTGTCTACGGGTTGGCGGGGGTCACGGTCTCGACGACTTCCGGCGGCAGGACGCCGTAGGCATCGACGAGGGTCTTCAGGATGACACCGGTCGTCTCGGCCGGCAGCGGATCGACGGCTTCGCCGGTGACCGGATCGATGAAGTCGTCGGGCGACCGCAGGATCAGGCTGACGGAGGCGTCGAGCTGAGCGAACTTGATGACTTCGGCCTGCTGGGGCGTGACCGAGAGGATCACGATCTGCTGCTGGCCGTTGAGCGCGGTTGCCGGCTGGGACGGGGCGCCGCCGGTCGTGCCGCTGCCACCTTCGGTCGTGTCCGGGGGCGGCGCGGCGGCGGCCGTCTCGGAGGCTGGCGGGAGGAGGGTCCCGAGGACCTGCATGCCCTGCAGGAGGAGCTTGACGCTCGTGCTGTTGATGCCGCTGACGACGGTGACCGAGTTGTCCTGCGGATTGACGGTGATGACGGGGAACTTGTCGCCGCCGAAGCCGACCACCATGTCGACGAAGTCGCCGGTCTTGATGACCGTGCCGACGCCCGTGACCTGGTCGACCTGGACCGCCATGGCGCGCTTCGTGGCCGGGACCTGGATGTCGACGACCTGGCCCTGGCTCCCACCGGTGAGGGTGGTCGACGTGATCTGCGCGCCCGTCTTGACGGGCTCACGGACCACCTTGCCGATGACCTGCGAGACGTCCGTGAAGGCGCCGGCGCCGATCGCGGTCAGGGGGACGGTCTTGACCTCCACCTGGTCCTGACGGATGCGGGTCGAGAGCGGGATATCGGCCTTCGCCACGACGACGGGACCATCTGTCGGCACCGTCGGCGTGCTCGAGCTTCCATTCGAAAGCAGGAGGATCCCGACGAATGCAACGACCGCCAGGAAGACCCCGACGAGCAGGACAAGGCGATTCGAGCGCTTCAAGTTTGTTCTCCCCGAGATGTGTGACAGGTGGCACCACTGTAGCACCGGGCAATGAGCGCGCGACTATACCAAAGGGCTAGGACCATTAGGAGGAAACGGAAGGATTCCACGCGTGGCGCAAGGTTGGCTGCAAGGTCCGCTCCAGGGCTGTCCCGGCCGGTGCGCGACCGGTCGCGAGGGGACGTGAAACGACCCGTCGGGGCTGTCCCGACGGGCCGTCGATGATCGATCCGAAAGAGGTCTGGTCGCGAGCGACCCGGTCGTCAGACGGCGCTTCCGATGACGCTCAGCTTGTCGCTGATCTGACCACCCAGGAACAGAAGGGCAACGATGGCGACGATAGCGATAAGGGCAAGGATGAGTGCGTATTCAGCGAGGCCTTGACCAGCCTCGGCGCGACAGGCTCGCGCGAGCCGCGAGAACGTTGTCCATGGATGCATTCGCTCTTAACCTCCTTTCCGATCGATACTCGATTTCGACACCCGAGACGCCTACGATCCGATCGCTCGAGATGACCCCACAGTACGGTCCGGTGGGTGACCGTCAATAGCCCGGATAGGCTGGTTCTATGCGTCCTGGCACCACCTAGATGTGACGAGACCGCCGACGCCTCGAGGCATCGGCGGTCTCCTTCGACCGGTCGGTGGCGAAGCGTCTTAGACGGAATTGCCGACGGTGCTGAGGATCGAGCTGACCTGGCCGCCCAGGAAGATCAGGGCGATGATCGCGACGATCGCGATGAGCGCGAGGATCAGGGCGTATTCGGCCAGACCCTGGCCGTCTTCGTCACGGTTCATGAGAGCCATGGCGCGAAGCACGATAGACGCCATACGAGAGGACCTCCTGTCTGTACGCAAGGTCGCCGGCTGCTCCCGGTGACACGCATACGCTACGAATGGGATCCGAACGCGACAAGCATCCGAAAGTCCCGTCTTGATGCCTCTACATGTCGAGACCACCGGGCCCCGAAGGGCCGCGGTGGTCTCGAGGGTTCGCGGTGACGCGGTGCTAGACCGAGTTGCCGACGGTGCTGAGGATCTTGCTGACCTGGCCGCCCAGGAAGATCAGGGCGATGATCGCAACGATGGCGATGAGTGCGAGGATCAGGGCGTATTCGGCCAGACCCTGGCCGTCTTCGTCACGGTTCATAAGAGCCATGACGCGAAGATAGAACGACGTCATTTCGGGTTACCTCCTTTCCTTGTGAGCTCCCCGGCTGCCCGGGGGCCGAGCCACGGTACGGTTGGGCTGTGAACGCTGTCAAGCGTCCGATCAGCGGTGTCCCGGGCCCGAAATACCGAGACCGCCGAGCCCGAAGGCTGGCGGTCTCGATGCGTTGGGTGGTACCCGGAACTAGACCGAGTTGCCGACCGTGCTCAGGATCTTGCTGACCTGGCCGCCGAGGAAGATCAGGGCGATGATCGCGACGATCGCGATGAGGGCCAGGATCAACGCATACTCGGCCAGCCCCTGGCCGTCCTCGTCGCGATCGAGCTTCTCGACCACTCGAAGGTAGAAGTTCGTGATGAGCGCCATGTGGCTGCCTCCTGGATGAGTACTCACCCCCCAAATGCGAGGGCATCGCCAATATAGGAATGGCGTTCCGGTGAACACACTAGCGAGATGGTACCGAACGCCCCCTGACTCAGGGCTGTGCAGCCGGACACCGGTCAGGAGCCGCCCGTGGCCGCGTCGATCGCCGTTCCGATGACGCCCAGGACGTCGGCCACCGTTCCGCCGAACACGCCGAGGATGATCACGGTGAAGATCGTGGTAAGGGCCAGGATCAGGCCGTACTCGACGAGGCCCTGACCGGCCAGCCAGGCGCGAGGCATCTCAGGCCTCCGCTTCGGCCGGGGCCTCCGCGATCAAGTGGAGCTCGGCGCCCTCTTCCAGCAATTCGACCTTGACGCCGATCGTCGCCGCGCGGCTCTGGATCTCGCGCCAGGTCGAGGGCGCCATCGCCACGACCGCCTCCTTGCGGGCCGCCTCGGCCTTGTCGCGGGCATCGGCTCGGCGGTCCTCCATCATCGCGGCGAGAGCCGGCGGCAGGTCCTTGCCACCGGTCGGCGCCTCCTCGACGACGGGCACGTGGGTGTCGGTGACCGCGCGCGAGGCGGTGACCCGGGCCTCCACCTGCTCCGGCGTCCAGTCGAGCCGCAGGCTGATGTGGTCCGGGGATCGCTCCAGGTAGGCGACAAGGGCCTCATCGAGCATCCGGAACAGCCCGCTCTCCAGGTCCATCGGCAGTCGCCGATCCTGGCCCATCGATTCGCATTCGACCGGGATCCCGGCCCGCTGGCCGCGATCGCGCGCCGCTCGGCGCAGGGTCGGCACGAGGCCGAGGTCGTCGAGCACCATCGGGCGGACGTCGAAGATGAAGGTCTTGGTCGCCTCGAGGGTCTGCTGCACCATCGCGACCAGCTGGCGCACCTCGCCCTGCGCGCTCGCGGGGTCCTTGGCGACGAGGTGCTCGACGATCTGCGCCTGGAGGACGATGTTTGTCAGACTCTGGGCCGGCCCATCGTGCATCGCCCGCGCGATCTCGCGGCGGAGGTCCTCCTGGGCAGAGAGCACGAGGCGCGACACGGCGGGCGGCATCCCCGTGTCGTCGATGTGTCCGGGCCGATGCGCGGCACCCTTGGCTCCGCTCTTCGGCGCGTGCGTCGCCGTCGTGCCGGCGCCGACCGCCGGATCCATCGCCTCGACGAGCGCCGTGTACGCGGCCATGGCGTCGCGATGCCGCGACAGTGCCCGCCGCTTGCCGTCGAGGACCTCGACCTGCGACTCCATCAGGGCGGCGCGCTTCGTGACGTTGACGAGCTGCGTGCTGAGCTCGAGCAGCTCGTTCGCGTCGCCATCGCGCGGGAAGGCCGCCACCTTCTCGGCCGTGGACGCGCGCCGCGTCTCGTGCCGGCCGGCCTCGGTCCGGGCCTGGTTGATGAGGAGATCGACCTCCTCGAGTTCGTGGTCGAGGCGCGCCACGTCGTCGGCCAGCCGGGTACCGAGCTCGGCCAGGCTGGCGGGAGCGTCGGTCATCGTCGTGTCGGTCATGGCGGCATCGGTCGTGGTCTATCCGATCGCGTGGGTCGCTCGGTCGGGATCGATCAATCCTCGGGCATCCGGATCCAGCCCTGGCGCATCGCATAGACGACGGCCTGGGTCCGGTCGTTCACGGACAGTTTGCGCAGGATCGAGCTCATGTGGTTCTTGACGGTCTGCTCGCTGATCGACAACGCATAAGCGACCTGCTTGTTAGTCATGCCCTGGGCGATGTTGTCGAGGATCTCGACCTCGCGAGGCGACAGCGGCGCGAAGATCGGGGCCGCGTCCTGACCGTAGACCGCGAGCTCACGGAACTCCTTGAGGACGCGCGAGGCGACGGCCGGCTTGGCGAAGACCTTGTCGTTGATCAGGTACTCGCCGGCGACGACGCGACGGATGATGGTCACGAGGTCGTCGGGGCCGACATCCTTGAGGATGAACGCGGCCGCCCCGGCCTTGATGGCATCGAAGAGGGCGTCCTCGTCCTCGCTGACCGCGAGCACGATGATCGCGGTCGAGGGGAGCTCCCGCTTGATCCGCTGGGTCGTCTCGATCCCGCCGGGCGGCGGCAGCGACAGATCCATGAGGACGATGTCCGGTGAGGTCTCGAGGGCCCGGTCCACGGCACTGCGCGAGTCGTCCGCCTCGCCGACGATCTCCAGGTCGGGCTCGTGGCCGAGGATATTGGCGATCCCGACGCGGAACAGGGCATGGTCGTCGACGATGAGGATCCTGGTCCGGAGTTCCCCGACGTTGCGGCGATCGGGTCCACCCCGACGCCGCTCAGGGCCACCGTAGTCCAAACCACTCATGTGTTCTCCTCTTCTCCCGTGACGGCGTCCAAGGGGATGGTCAGCCGAACGACGGTCCCGTCGTTCGGCGTCGAGCGGATATCCAATCGAGCGTCGACCAGTTCGGCACGCTCGCGCATGAACTGGAGTCCGAAATTCCGCCGGCCTCGCGCTGCCACGGCCTCGACATCGAAGCCACGACCGTCATCATCCACCTCCAGGACCCAGCCGTCGTCGCCAAGGGCGGTGCGAACGCTGGCGTGGGTCGCCGACGCGTGCTTGCGGACATTCTGGAGCGCCTCCTGGGTCACGCGCAGGGCGACCGTCTGGGCGCCATCGCTGAGCGACGCCGCGGGCGCGGTCAGGTCGGTCGTGATGTCGATCCCGGTGACGGCTCGAACGTGGTCGACGAGATCCACGATGGCGCCGTCGAGCCCCAGCTCCTCGAGGAGATGCGGCCGCAGCTGGCTGATGAACGAGCGCACGTCGCCGAGCTCGCGGCGGAGCAGCTCGCGGAGGAACCGGAGCTCCGTCTGCGCAAGACGGGGATCGCTAGGGATGACCCGTTCGATGTACTCCACCTGGAAGATCGCGTTCGTCAGCGCCTGCGCGGGTCCGTCGTGGACCTCCTGGGCAAGCCTGGCACGCTCGGCCTCCTGGGCCTCGACGATCCGGAGCGCGACCTCGGCCGAGGTCGGCGGGCCACCCGGGTCCGTCATCAGCGTGGCATCGCGACGCTCGAGGAAGTGCCGAGTCCGCTCGAGGGTCTGCTGGGCGAGCTCGAGCTTGGCCAGCTCGGACTGGCGGTCGCCGAGCTCGACGGCCATCTCGTCCACCTCGGCACGAAGCCGTGGCTCGAGGGTGTCGTCGGTGACGACTTCGGCCGCCGCCGCGAGGTCCGCGACCGAGCCGTCGCCGTCGGGGTCTCGGCGCTTCGTCGGCGCGCGGTCGATGACCTCGAGCTGGTCGCGCAGGCCCTGCCAGCGGATCAGCACGTCCGAGTAGGCCTCGCGGTAGCGCTCCCGGACGCCCCGAAGGGTGTTCGAGCTGGTTCCGACCGCCGCCGCCGCTTCCGCGCGGAGACCGTCGAAGCGGCTATCGCCGTGCGCTCCCGCGCGTGCTGCCTCCATGAGCCTCGGAGTATACGGGTCGTGTTTCATGGACAGACGACCTCGAAGGCGCGAACGTCGGCGAGCGGATCGGTGCGGCCGCTCGGCCCCGGACCGAGCGGGATCTCGCGGAAACAGGCGGCGTCGGGGGCGGAGCTGTCCAGGACGGCGGGCCAGCGCCCGTGCTCGTCGCTCACGACGATGACCAGGTGGGTCCCCGGGAACGCGGGATCGTGCGCGAGATCGAGCACGTCCGATGGCGATTCATCGGGCAGCGCGAGCGCGTCGACCCCCGTCGCGTCGGCGAGCCAGATCGGGAAGTCCGTGATGACGGGGCCGGCGCTCGCATCAAGCGGATGGCCGGCCGCGGCCATCCGCCGACCGAGCTCGGCATAGAGCTCAGCGGTATCGCGCGACCCCGCCCCGAACGAGGGCAGCAGGGCGAGCGAGAACAGGAGCGATCCGAAGATCCCCAGGGTGGGGCCGAGCCACGCGATCGGGCGCGTCCAGCCCAGCCGCGCACCCAGCCGGGCGATCCCGGCATCGAGGGCCAGCAGCGCCGAGATGACCAGCAGAACCTGCACGGGCCCGGCGGCGTGGAGGAAGGTGCCCCAGGTCGTCGCCACGGGGAAGACGAGGCTGGTGAAGAGGAACGTGAGGACGCTGACGATGAGCAGCGGCCGCAGGACGCGCCCGCGTCCCTGCCATGGCAGCGCGACCAGCCCGATGATCGAGACCGGCAGGCCGGTCAGGAGCAGGACCGAGAACAGGTTGTGCGAGAGGCCCTCCACGCGCATCTCGAGCAGTCGCGCGGGGCCGACCGCCAGGTACCGGCTCAATGTGGGCGGATCGTTCCAGGCGAAGATGTCGAAGCCGGTCACCGACAGGGCGTTCGCCGCCGCCTGGCCCGGCAACGGGCTGCCGAAGACGGCCCAGTCGCGCCACGCCCAAGGCAGGAACAGGATGATCGCGACCGCGCCGGCGACACCGATGAGCCGGACGCGCTCCGCCCGCGTCGTCCCGGGCGTGAGCCACGCCACGATCGCCCACGTCACACCCAGCCAGACCGCGTCGTTGCGGGTCAGCGCGGCGAGGCCGATGAGCGCGCCGAGCCCCAGCACGCGGGGATCCGTCAGGCGGGCACCGGCCGGATCGAGCGCGATCCGCGCCATCAGCAGGCAGGCGGCGGTGGCGAGCACGGCATAGGGCATCGTGGAATCGGGCAGGGCCGAGTGGAGCAGCAGCGGCAGGTAGACCGCGCTCGTGAACCCGGCACCGAGCGCGAGCGTGCGCGCGCGTCCGGCGGGCAGGCCACGTTCGGCCGCCACGTCGGCGCCGAACCGCCAGGCGAGGACGGGCACGAGCGCGCCGACCACGACCGACGAGACCTGCGCCGCTGCGAAGGTCGTGCCCCAGATGGCCATCGGGAGCGCGGCGAGGAACGTCGGCAGCGGGAGCCACACCTCGAACGCGGGCCGCGGGAACACGAGCGGCGGCGTCTGGTAGCTCCACAGCGCGTCGGCGACGAGCCCGTGCCCCTCGACCAGGTTGCGTGCCACGCCGACGTAGTAGGCGGTGTCCTCCGGCTTCGGGAACACGATCTGGGACGCGAAGATGGCCCGCGCGATGAGTGCCACCGCGAAGACCGCGAGCGCCGACAGGACCGCTTCCCGCCGGGTCATGGCTGGGCCCCCGTGGTGAGCGGATAGACCGCGAGCCGTACCGGGTCGCCCTGGGTCAGCACGGGCGCGCCGATCCACGACGGGTGCTCGGCACCGGACAGGATCGGGGCGACGGCCGCCACGCTGTCGTCGGCGTCGAGCACCAGCCAGTCGATGTCGTACGCGCGTGCCACCTGTTCGATGGTCGCGAGCGGATCGTTGACGAGGACCACGCCCCCGTGGCCCGACCAGTACTTCGTCCCGGACGCGTCGATGGACATCACGCGGTCAGTGGGCCCGGCGCCCGCGGCGTCCAGCGCATCGGCGACCGTCCGGAACGAGTCCGCCCGAGCCGACCACACGCCGTGCACGACGAGCGCGCCCGCGGTCGCGCAGACCACGGCGAACCCGACGGCCGCGGCCGAGAAGAGCCGCGTGGCCGCCGCTGCGTCCCAGGCCGGCCGCCGCCGGGCGATCCACGCCACGCCGATCGCGATGCCTTCGAGCGCGAGGATGTAGCTGTACGGGGCGAGGGCGACGGCGGAATGGATGAACGTCCCGCCCGGGACGTGCACCGCCGAGACGACGGCCGAGAACCCGAAGAGGAGCGCCGCGTACACGAAGAAGGGCCCGAAGTCCGGCGACCGTCGCCGCGCCCACGCGCCGATGACCATCAGCGGCGCGAGGACGAACCCGGCGATCAGCGTCATATAGATCATCACCGCGGCGACGAGCCCGCCGATGCGCGACGCGATGAGCGGCCCGATCCCCATGCCGAGCAGGTAGTTGAGATCCGCCGGGGTGGTGATGCTGTTCCACTCGCCGATGTCGCGGATGAACAGGACCTTGCCCGAGGCCGTCGACGGCGACAGCGAGCCGAAGACCGCGAGCTGCCTCGCCCACCACGGGGCCATGACGAGGACGAAGACCGCGACGCAGCCGATCGCCGAGGCGAACGGGATCGCCGGCAGCACGGCCGCCGTGGCTGCGCCAGGCCCGCCAGCGGTCCCAGGCGAACACGAGGCCGAGGGCCAGCAGCACGAGGGTGCCGTCGTTCCGCGAGAGGGTCGCCAGCCCGGCGAGGAGCCCGGCACCCACGAAGGCCCAGCCGGACCCCCGCAGGGCCGCGCGCCCCGAGCCACAGTGCTCCGGTGACGAGCGGTTGATAGAGCGAGAAGTTGTCCGGCTGGACCAGGTAGACCGCCGACAGGAGGGGGATCGCGACGAGGATCGCCGCGCCGATCGCCACGACGTCCGACGAGCCCACGTCACGGGCGATCGCCCACGTGAGCGGCGCCGCGATCGCCCCGAACAGCGCGAAGGGCAGCGCCGATGCCCAGGCCACGTCGCCGAACACGCGCGATGAACGGCAGCTGGACGATCGAGGCCAGCGGCATCCAGTGGGCGTTCGAGGGGATCGGCAGCATCGGATCCGCGGGGATCGCGCCACCGATCTCCGGGAAGATCCAGATGAAGTCGACGTTGAATCCGTGGCCGGAATGGAGGGCCTGGGCGACGTCGACGTAGTAGGACGAGTCCGGGTAGGCCGGGTACGGGAAGTGCCAGATCAGCACCACCCGGACGGCGAGGGCGAGCCCGTACAGGAGTAGGGGGATGCGCACGGTCGGTGCAGCCTAGCACCGGCCTTTGACGGCGCCGACCGGTACGAATGGCCTACCGGGATCGGGGCCGGGATCGACCACCGGAGGGCCATCCGGTGCCGGCGCGAGACCCGATCGATCAGCCCGGGGCGGCCGTCGAGGGGAGGCGATACGGGCGCCTCGGGCGCCGCGGGCGCCTCGGCCGGCATCCGTCCGAGCCGGATGATCGCGAGGAGGATGACCCACGACTCGATCCAGACGACCGGGAGCGCGATCCAGATCGCGACCGGGACGAGCCATCGTCGCCCGCTCAGCGCGGCCAGCACCATGAGCACGATGCCGACCCCGACCCGCAGGAACAGCGCCTCTCCCCGTTCCGTGCTCGAGGTCAGGAACGTGTACCAGTCGAACCACGCGCTCGGGGTGAGGAGGAACGAGACGGCCACGATCGCCGCGGTCACCCCGACGGCCTCGGCGAGGCCCCGCCACTCCTGGCGGATCGCGAACCACAGCAGGCCGATGCTCGGCGTGAGCTTGGTCAGGATCGGCAGCGCCCAGGCGGCGGGCCGGGTGAAGCCGACGACGATCGCCGCCGCGATCAGGAGGTGGACCTGCCCGACGGCGAGCTCGTACAGTGATCGGCAACGCGAGGATCGCGAAGGCCCAGGGCCACGGACGGACGAGCCAGATGACGATGCCCACGAGCATCACGGTCCACAGCGCGTAGAAGACGGGGAACGGGATCAGCGAGAACGGCGCGAGGATCTGGGCGAAGGCCGGGGAGTAGAGGTACGTCGAGAGGACGCCGACCCCGGACGCGGCGTACGGATGGGCGAGGTCCACGCTCCAGTACGCGCGCGCGTCGACGCCGAGGAACTCCCATGGATGGATGCCCTGGCCGACCTCCATGCCCATGACGGAGACCGGGCCGCCGAAATAGAGGAGCGCGCGGGCGAGGCCGATGATGACGAGCGCGTCGCGGAGTGGCCGGCCGAAGCGCCCGCCGAGCCGGCGAAGCCGCGCCTCCAGGACATCCGCCCGGTGCGTGACGTCCGCCGTCACCTCCGCCAACGTCACCGATCACCTCCCGCCGACCATGGTCCCGCCGTGGGAGTGTACGCAGGTCCCGGGGTCGGGGACGTACGATGAGCGTAGGCTCCGCCCTCGTGACACCGCGTCGTCGCCTCGCCTGGTTCGCTGCCGCCGTCTTCGTCGTCCTCTTCGGACTCGGCGAGTTCGGCAGCTGGGTGGTGGCCGCGTGGCAGGGCCACAGCTGGTGGGGCATCGATCTCCACTTGATCCTCGACGCCGGTGCGCGGCTGTCCGCGGGCCAGCCGATCTACGCGGACCCGCGGTTCCTCTATCCGCCGCTCGCGGCGGCCGTCGGCGCGCCGCTCGCGCCGCTCGACTTCGATGCCGTGAGCCTGGCCTACGCCGCGGGCAAGCTCGCGATCGCCGCGGCGTGCGTGTGGAGCGTCGGGTCCGGATGGTCGCCGCTCGCGCGCGTCCTGGTGCTGGTCACGCTCATCTGCTCGCTCCCGTTCCTGCACGACCTGATGCTCGGCAACGTGAACGTCCTCCTCGTCGGGGCGATGGTGCCGGCGATGCTCGCATCCCCGCGACCGCGGCACGGGATCCTGCTCGGACTGGTCGTCGCCGCGTTCGCGAAGCCGCTCGTCGTGCCGATCCTCCTGTGGCTGCTCGTCTGGCGTCGGCCCCTCTTCGGCGTGACGGTCCTGACCGGCCTGGTCGCGACCGCGCTCGGCGCCCTCGTGGCCGGTCCGGGCAGCTACGTTGACTGGCTCCACGCGCTGTCGGGCGGCACCCGGTTCGCCTCGCCGTTCGCGGGCAACCATGGCGTCACGGCCCTGTTCCCCGACCTGTGGCTGCCGGTCGCGGCCATCACGGCCGTCGGGCTCGTCGCGGTGCTGCTCCGGCGCGGCCGGGAGACGGGCATCGCCTGGGCCGCCGCGTCCGGGATCCTCATCGCGCCCTACGCCGGGACGTATTCGGCGCTCCCGATCGCGCTGGCGCTGCCCGGCATGTATGCGTTCCTGCCGACGCTGGCGCTCGTCGTGGTCGCGGCCTCGCCGATCGCGACGACGCATCCGCTCCCGATCTACGCGGCCGCGATCCTGGTCGGCGCGCTACGCTACCGGGAGACGCGCGAGCCTGAAGCCGTCCCGGTCGCACCTCCGGGTCCCGCGCCGGTCGTGACGCTCGCCGACGCGGCCGAGCGCCTGTGACGGCCTCCCCGGAGTCGAGGCTGGAGCGCCTGTTCCTGTCCCGCAGGGTCCAGTACGTCCTGATCGCGGCGGCCATCCTCGGGGCCATCATCGGCCTCGACACCCTGCGGCTCCACCTGATGCTCGACCCGCTCGTCGACGTGCACGCCTACTACGACGCGGGCGCGCGTCTGAACGCCGGGCAGCCGTTGTACGTCCAGTCGGCGACCACCGACGACCCCTCGTTCTACCGCTATCCGCCGCTGCTCGCGATCGTCTTCCGGCCGCTCGCGATGCTCCCGTTCGAGCAGGCGGCGCTCATCTGGGAGATCGCGCTCATCGTGGCCTTTGCGCTGACCATCGTCCGGCTCGGCGTCCGCCGGCGGTGGACGTGGCTGATGCTCGGCTGGCTCGCGGCGCCCATCGCGTGGAGCCTCGCGGTCGGCCAGGCGCAGGTGCTCGTCACGTTCTTCCTCACGATCGGGAGCCCGTGGGCGGTCGCTCTCGCGACGAACCTCAAGCTGCTGCCAGTGCTCGTCGCCGTCTACTGGGTCGGCCGGCGGGACCTGCGCTCGATCGGGCTCCTTGCAGCGTGGCTCGCCGGCATCGCCGTCTTCTGCTTCATCGTCGAGCCGGCCGGATCGATCGCCTTCCTGAGCTTCACCGACCTCGGCCAGGTCGGCCACGTCCAGAACCTCTCCCCGTACGCGATCTCCCCGGTCCTGTGGGGCGTGCTCGTGGTCGTCCTCGCGGTCGTGGCGTGGCGGGCGTCGAGGACCCGGTATGGGTGGGCCGCGGCCGTCGTGTTCGTCGTCTTCTCGTCGCCGCGGCTCCTGATGTACCAGTTCTCGACACTGCTGGCCGCCGGGCGCCAACCGGACGACTACACTGCGCCGGATGTCGCCGAACGCTAGCCTCGGGCTCGTCCTGCCCGCGTACGACGAGGCCACCCGGATCGGGCCGGCCCTCGACGAGTTGTTCGGCTATCTGCGACGCCGGGGCGACCAGGCGCGCGACGGCGCACCCGGGGCCGGCGGGCTGCCACCCCGGATCGATGTCCTGGTCGTCGACGACGGCAGCACGGACGGGACGGCGGCGATCGTGGCCGCTCGACCGGAGTGCGCGAGCCCGGCCGATGGCGTGACGCTCCGCGTCCTGACCGTCCCCCACGGGGGCAAGGGCGCCGCCGTCCGGGCGGGGATGCTCGCGATGGACGCCGACCTCATCGTCTTCGCCGATGCGGACATGGCCACGCCACCCGACCAGCTGCCGCTCGTCGTGACGGCCCTCGCCGACCACGACGTGGCGCTGGGCTCGCGGATCCAGCCCGACGGCTCGGACATGCGCGCGAGCCAGCCCCGCTACCGACGCCTGCTGGGCAAGGTCTTCCATCTGCTCGCGTCGGTCTGGGTCGTCGGCCCGGTGCAGGACACCCAGTGCGGGTTCAAGGGGTTCACCCGCGAGGCCGCGCACGACCTGTTCGGACGGCAGCGGATCACGAGCATCGTCTTCGACGTCGAGCTCATCTACCTCGCCCGCCGGCGCGGCTACCGGATCGCGATCGTCCCGATCCGCTGGTTCGACCGTCGGGGATCGAGGATGCGGGCGCGACCCGGGCTGGCGCTCCGCGTCGCGTGGGACCTGCTGCGCATCCCGCTGATCCATCGCTCGAGCGGCCGAGGCGTCGCGCGGACCTCCTGATGGGGACCGCTGACCTCGGCCGCCTCGGCCGGGCCGCGCTGCCGATCCTCGCCGTCCTTTCGCTGGTCCTCGGGCTCGTCGTGGGGCTCGCCGGCGCCGGCGACACGCTCGGGTTCGACTTCCTCGCGTACCACCAGGCGGCCGTGCGCGTGCTCGACGGCCAGCCGCTGTACGACATGAGCTACCAGCAGACGGGCGGGTTCGGGCTCTTCTACTACCCGCCGACGTTCGCGCCGTTGATCCTGGCCCTCGGCTGGCTGTCGTCGGACGCGGCGGTCCGGCTGTGGGCGGCGCTGCTCGTGGCGGCATCGCTGCTCGCCATCGCGATCCTGCCGGTCTCGAGGACGGTCCGCTGGTGGATCCTCCTGCTGGCGGGCCTGTCGTTCCCGTTCGTGTATGCCGTCAAGCTCGGGCAGGTCGGTCCGCTCCTGCTGCTGACCATGGCCATCGGCTGGCGCTGGCTCGACGAGCCGATCCGGCTGGGTGCCAGTGCCGCGCTCGGAGCCGCCATCAAGCTCCAGCCCGGCGTGATCCTCGTCTGGGCGTTGCTGACGCGCCGCTTCCGGGCGGTCGCGGTCGGGGCGCTGGTGCTGGTGGTGCTCGCGATCCTCGCCACCGTCCTCGCCGGCGCCGGCGCGTGGTCCGACTTCCTGACGCTGGCCCGCGCAGTGAGCGACCCGATCACGACGCCGCACAACTTCACGCCGGGTGCCGTGGGCTTCCAGCTCGGGCTCTCGTCCGGGGCCGCCACGCTGCTCCAGGTGGCGAGCACGGTCGCGGCCGTCGCGGTCCTCCTCGTCGCGATCCGCTGGGCGGTCCCGGAGGCCTCGTACCTGGCGGCCGTGCTCGTCAGCCAGCTCGTCTCGCCGATCCTGTGGGATCACTACGCGGTCCTGCTGCTGCTGCCGGTCGCCTACCTGCTGGCCGCCGGTCGCTGGTGGGCGCTGCTCATCCCGCTGGTCACCGCGTGGCCGCTCGTGGGCGTCACCCCGCCGATCATCTATCCGCTCGCGTTCTGGGTCGCGCTCGGCGCGACGGTGGCCGTCGGATGGCGGTCGGCGCGAGCCACGACCGAGGTGGTCGCTTGACCGCCGGCCCGATGCCCCGGATCGGCCGAGCCGGGCTGGTCGGGTGGGCCGTCGTCGGGGTCTCCGCGCTCCTGTACTGGCTCGGGAACCGGACGTTCGATGCCGGCCGCGGCGACTTCTTCTACCTCGCCGACGCCTTCCTCCATGGGCGGACCTGGATGGACGTCCAGCTCGGCCCGTTCGACCAGATCGACATCGGCGGCCGGATCTACGTGCCCTTCGCCCCGTTCCCGGCCATCGCCCTCATGCCGGTCGTCGCCGTGCTCGGGCCCCTGCGCGCCGACCAGGTCGAGACGGGGATCAACGCGATCCTCGCGGCCTGGAGCGTGGGGATGTGCTGGTGGCTCCTCGGACGGATCGGGGTCGCCCGCCTGATCGACCGCCTGTGGCTGACGATCCTGTTCGGGTTCTCGACGCAGATCCTGTGGGTCACGACGCGGGGCGGGGTCTGGCACACGGGTCAGCTCATGGCGACGATCCTGACGTTCGCGTGCCTCCTCGAGCTGTGGGGCAAGCGACGAGCGTGGCTCATCGGCCTCGCCGCAGGTGCGGCGTTCCTGACGCGGGCGCCCCTCGCGTTCGCCGTGCCCGTCTACGCCTTCATGCTGGCGCTGCCCCCGATGGGTCCCGCGGCTGACCGTGCGCCGACGACCGAGGCGACCGTCGGCTGGTCGCCCCGGTCATGGCCGTGGAACGCCTGGATCGGGCTCGCGCTCGGGACGGCGCCATCGATCGTGTTCTTCTTCTTCTACAACCAGGTGAGGTTCGGGACGCCGCTCGAGTCGGGCTATGCCCTCGCGTCGCTGCCACCGTTCCTCGAGCAGCAGCGCGAGCAGGGTCTGTTCTCCGTCGTCCACATCCCGATGAACCTGGACTACTTCCTCGTCCACCTGCCGTCGCTGTCGCCGGTCTTCCCGTACATCGTGCCCGACGGGCTCGGCCTGTCGGTCTTCCTGACGAGCCCGGGCCTGCTGTTCGCCCTCCGCGCGGACTGGCGCGATCGGCGCGCACGGTGGCTCGCGGTCGCCGTGATCGTCGTGCTCATCCCGACGCTCCTCTACTACGGCGGCGGATGGTTTCAGTTCGGGTACCGCTACTTCCTCGACTCGGTGCCGTTCGTCATGGCGCTCTGCGGCGTCGCCGCGGTCTACCGGGGCCGTGTCGGCTTCGGCTGGAAGGTGCTCATCGTCGTCGGCTGCCTCGTGATGGCCTTCGGGCTCATGTGGGCGCACCTGTGAGCGGGTCGGCGACGCCGCCGGCCGACGACACGACGCCGCCGGCGGGCGACGCGGCGCCGCCGGACGCCCCGGCGGTCGCCCCCGCGCGGGCGCCGTGGTGGCTCATCGGCCTGGCCGGGATCGGGGCGGTCCTGCTCCTCGTGGTCGCCGTCTATCGCTGGAGCGTCCCCGCGGACGAGCATGCCTACTGGCTCGCCGCGGACCGCCTGCTCCACGGCCAGCCGCTCTACGACCCGACCGCGACGCTCGTCACGCCCTATGCCTACCTCTATCCGCCGCCACTCGCCCAGGTCCTCGTCCCGGTCGTCGCGATCGTGCCGTCATGGCTGTTCGATGCGGCATGGACGGTCGCCATGGGGCTCGCGCTCTGGTGGCTGGCCGGCCGGGACGTCCTCCGGGCGCTGGCCCTGGTCGCGTTCCCGCCGGTCGCGGCGGAGTTCTGGTTCCGGAACATCAACCTGTTCCTGGCGGTCATGGTCGTGCTGGGCCTGCGGCGGTGGGCCGGCTGGTTCGCGATCGGGGCGGCCATCAAGGTGTCGCCCGGCCTCGGCATCCCGTACATCGCGCTGCGCGGGCGGTGGCGGGACGCCGCGATCGCGACAGGGGTGGGGCTCGCCATCCTGGCGGTCAGCGTCGTGCTCGCCCCGAGCGACTGGCAGGCCTACATCAGCTTCCTCGTGGATCGCGGCCCGGCGCAGCAGTCGTCGTTCCTGCCGGTCCCCTTCATCGCGCGGGCACTCGTCGCCGTCGTCCTCGTGGTCATCGGGTCGCGCCTCGACCAGCGCCGCGGGGACATCCTGCTGGTGGTGGCGGTCACCCTTGCACTTCCGTCGCTCTGGTTCGCCGGGCTAAGCGTTCTCGTCGCACTAGTACCGCTGTCCCGGGCGCCGGCGACCGCGACCGCCCCATCATGGCGCCATGCGTAAGGGAGTCATCGTCCTCCTGATCTTCACGCTGTCCGGTGCGGCCGGTCTCGTCTACGAGATCGTCTGGTCGCGCCAGCTCGTGCTGGTCTTCGGGAACACCACCCAGGCCGTCTCGGCCATTCTCACCGGGTTCTTCGGCGGCATGGCGATCGGTGCCGCCGTCGGCGGCCGGATCGCGGACCGGGTCAGATCGCCGCTCCGCCTCTACGGCATCCTCGAGCTGCTGCTTGTGGTCGTCGTCGTCATCACGCCGACCTCGTTCCGCCTCATCAACGAGGTCTATCGCGGGATCTACCCGTCACTCGAGGGCACGCCCGGGCTGCCGCTGGTGCGCCTGCTCCTGGCGGTCCTCGCCCTCGCGCCCGCGACGATCATGATGGGCGCCACGTTCCCGAGCCTCGTGCGGCACTTCTCGCGCTCGTCCGAGCTGAGCGTCGCCTTCGGCCGTCTCTACGCCGCGAACACGATCGGCGCCATCCTCGGCACGCTCGTGGCTGGGCTCGTCCTCATCGAGCTGTTCGGCCTGTCGGGCGCCCTGTGGGTGGGAGCCGGCTGCTCGCTCATCGCCGGCCTCTCCGCGCTGTGGCTCTCGCGCGGCCCATCCGCCGGCGCGCAGCTCGGCGGAGGTTCGGCCCGCACCGGACCCGGCGCCCGCCGACGCCTCCACGCCGCCCGCCGCCCGCCCGGCGTCGCGCGTCCGGCTCGCCCTGGTGATCGCCTTCGTCTCCGGCCTTACCTCACTCGCGTACCAGGTGACCTGGACCCGGCTCCTGGCCTCGGGGACCGGCAACACGACCTACGTCTTCACGGTGATCCTGGCGATCTTCCTCATCGGCATCGCGATCGGTGCGCTGCTCTACAACATCCTGCGACCGCGCCTCCACGATCCTGTCCGGGTGCTCGCGACCACCCAGATCGTGCTGGCGGCGCTCGCGATCGTGGGACTCGTGGCGGTGATCTCCCAGCCGCATGCACTCGATCCGAGCGATCCGCTCGGGACCGTCCGCTCGCTCCTGGGATCGGCCGTGCTCGTCGTCCTGCCGGCGACGATCGTCCTCGGCATCGCGTTCCCGACCGCCGCCGCGCTGCTCCGCGACGAGGCCGGCGAGGCCGGCACCGAATCCGGCTCGCTGCTGGCGTCCAACACGAGCGGGGCCATCCTGGGCAGCCTCATCGTGCCCTTCGTCCTGATGCCGACGATCGGGTCGCCGGCGGTCATCGTGCTGCTGGCGCTCGTGAACGCGGGCATGGGGATCGCGCTGGCCCTGCTGAGTCGACCACCGGCGCGGCCGAGCGTGTTCGCGGGGATCGCGGTCCTGGTCGCGATCGTCGTGGTCGTCAGCCGGCCTGGCGCCGTGGTCCAGCCGAACGAGGCCTACATCAGCGCCGCCAACGGGACGCTCTTCGAATCGACCGAGGACGAGATCGCCTCCGTCCAGGCCGGCCAGGTCCACCCGACGCCCGAGCTCTGGGTCGCGGGAACGTCGATGACGCTGCTCACCGTCGACGCCAAGCTGATGCCGATCCTCCCGCTCATCGCCCGGCCGGATTCGAAGCGGGCGCTGGTCGTCGCGTTCGGGATGGGGACCGCGTTCCGATCCGCGCTGACCGCCGGTCTCAAGGCCGACGTCGTCGAGCTCGTGCCGTCGGTCCCGAAGATGTTCGGCTACTACTACCCGGACGCGGACAAGGTCCTCGCGGACCCGAACGGGAAGGTGATCGTCGCCGACGGGCGGAACCACCTCGAGCTGTCGGACGAGAAGTTCGACATCATCATCACCGACCCACCGCCCCCGATCGAGAGCTCGGGCGCCTCGGTCATCTCCTCGCTCGAGTACTACCAGGCCGGGCACGACCACCTGACGCCGGACGGGATCATGATGCAGTGGGTCCCCTACGGCGCCCCCGAGAACGAGTTCAAGGACCATGTGCGGACGTTCGCGAGCGTCTTCCCGAACGTGACGATCGTCCGCGGCGCCGGCGGGTACGGCGTCTACATGCTCGGCTCGGATGCCCCGGTGACCCTCGAGCCCGACGCCATCCGGGCGGCCCTCGCCCGCCCGGGCGTGCTCGAGGACATCTCGAGCGCCTACGACTCGCCCGCGTCGACCGTCGACGACTGGGTCGACGTCATCGCCAAGCAGCAGTGGATGAGCGGCGACCAGGTGACCGCGTACGCCGGACCGGGATCGCTCATCACCGACGACCATCCGCGGCCGGAGTACTTCCTCCTGCGGCGCGCCTTCGGGATCGATCGGGGGCCCGCCGTCCCGCCGGGATGACTCCTTCTTCTCAGTTGACGCACCGGGCTCGCGCGCCACGATGGGCGTAGAGGAGCCACCGCCGACGCGACGACCGGGTCCGACGCGGTTGCTCCCGCAACCAATCGGCCGACCGATGCTATCCTCGCCATCGTGACCACCCAGACGCTCGACCGGGAGCCTGCCTGTCCGGAGGACGGACCCGCCGGCGATATCCACGACCACGATCGAGCCTCCGCGGTCCGCGTCGAGCGTCGCTCGATCGACGACATCGCCCCGGCGACCTGGGACGGCCTGGCGGCCCGCACCCCGTGGTCGACGCCCTTCTCCGCCTGGGCCTTCCACCGCGCGTGGTGGGACGCGTATGGCGCGAATGCCCACGAGGAGACGCTCGTCGTCGTGGCCGCCGACGCCCCGACCGACGGCTCCGCCGAGCCCGTCGCGATCGTCCCGCTCATGCGCCGCCACGAGGTCGAGCCGACGGACGTCCTGACCCACACGACGATGCGCCACGGGCACGACGCCGACCTGACGGCGGTCCCGTCGGATGCGACCGCGGTCTTCTTCGGGGCGTCGTACCACGCCGACTACGCGACCGTCCTGGCGGCGCCGGCCGATCTTCCGGTGGTGAGCACCGCCCTCGCGGACCACCTGAGCGCGGCTCTCCCGGCCGACTGGGACGTCGTGGACCTCCGGCGGCTGCGCTGCGGGGACCCCACGGCCGAGGCGCTCGCAGCCGCGGTCGGGACCCGCGAGATCCACGAGGGATGGACGCTCAACCTCGAGCGCGAGGACGTCTGCCCTGTCGTCACGCTCCCGGCCGGCGCGTCGATCGACGACTACCTGTCGGGCCTCGGCAAGAAGGAACGCCACGAGATCCGTCGCAAGGTCCGTCGGGCGGAGGCGGCCGGGGAGATCCGCCTCGACGATGCCGCCGATCCGCTGGCCGAGCTGGACTCGTTCATCGATCTCCACCAGCAGCGCTGGGGCGACGCCGGGCTCTTTCCTGCCACCCTGGGCGGTGACCAGAGTCGCGTCCTGTTCCGCCGGATGTTCGAGCTGTGGGGCGCCGACGGGCCGCTCCGCCTCGCGTTCCTGACCGTCGGCGGGCGGCGCATCGCGGCGGGGGTCCACTTCGAGACGCCGGACGGCTACCTGTACTACAACGCCGGTCTCGACCCGGCCGCCCGCGACCTGTCACCGGGCGTCGTCATGGTCCATGCGTACGTCGCCCGGGCCCTGGCCGCCGGCAAGCTGCGGATGGACTTCCTGCGCGGCGACGAGCCCTACAAGTACGAGTGGGGCGCCGTCGACGAGCCGATCCAGCGGCTGCTGGTCCGGCGCCCGGGACGCTGAGATGTCCGCCCCCCTGCCCTCCGACCCGTGTCTCGAGTCGGTCGAGCGCCCTGCCCTGATCGGCGGGCGGATCCGCGTCGTCGAGGTCCTCGCGACCGGCACGAGCGGCGGCGCCCAGGAGCACCTCTTCTCGCTCGTGTCGAGGATCGACCAGACCCGCTACGACGTGTCGGTCGTGGCGCTCTCGGCCGGCAGCGCGGTCCGCAAGCTGCAGCGTGCCGGCATCCCGGTCCTGCTCATCGACGAGCACGACGACGCCATCGCGGTCGGCGCACTGGCCGCCCATCTCGTCGAGATCCGCGCCGACGTGGTCCATGCCCACATGTATCGCGCGGAGACCGTCGCCACGCGGGCGGTCCTGGCGCTCGCCGAGATCGGCCACCGGCGCCCGTACCTCGTCTCGACCGTCCACTCGAGCCGGATCCGGTCGCACGAGGACCAGCAGATCCTGCGCGACCTGACGCCCCACATGGACCACCTCATCGCGGTCTCGGAGGCCATCCGCCACAAGCTCGTCGACGAGGAGCGCACGACCGTCCCGGTCAGCCTCATCTACAACGGCGTCGACCTCGAGCGGTACGACAACCAGGAGGCGTGCTGCACCCTCCCCGAGGAGTACGGCATGGAGCCCGGCTCGCAGATCGTGGGGGTGGTCGCGCGGCTCGAGGCGGAGAAGGGCCACCCGACGCTGCTCGAGGCCTGGCCGCAGGTCCTGCGCGCGGTGCCCGACGCGTACCTCCTCATCGTCGGCGAGGGCAGTCGCCGCGACGCCCTCGAGGCGCTCGCGCGCGAGCTCCGGATCGCCCACCGGGTCGTCTTCACCGGCCGCCGCGACGACGTCCCCGCCGTCACGGCCGCGCTCGATGTCGCGGTCCTGCCCTCGTACCGCGAGGCCCAGGGCCTGACGATCCTCGAGGCGATGGCGCTGTCGCGCCCGGTCGTCGCCTCGAACGTCGGCGGCATCCCGGAGATGATCGAGGACGGCGTGACCGGCCTGCTCGTCCCGCCGCACGACGCCGGGGCGCTCGCGGCCGCGATCACGCGGCTGCTGCGTCGACCACCCGTTCGCCGACACGCTCGGCCGGGCCGGTCACGACATGGTCCACGATCGCTTCTGCATCGAGCTCATGGTCGGGGCCATCGAGACCATCTACGACGAGGGCGCCCGCGTCGTCCGCCCGTCCGAGGTCGCGGTCGCCGGCTGATCGCGGCCCGCGGTACTTTCGTCACCGAGCCGCGCCCCGGACCTTCGCCCCGGTGCGAGGGCGCACCACCGCCACCTAGGATGCGCGGGTGACCCTGTCGCGTCTCTGGGCATTCCTCGCCGTCGCCCTGCCGGTCCTGGCGTCGCTGCTGGCGAGCCTGCCGTCGGTCGACCTCGCGTACCACCTCCGCGCCGGCGGGGAGATCCTCCAGACGCGGGCGCTCCCCGGCGTCGACAGCTGGACGTTCAGCGCCCCGGGCACCCCGTGGGTCGACCAGCAGTGGGGCGCCCAGGTCATCCTCGCCGCCGTCTACCAGTCGCTCGGCTGGACGGGGCTGGCCCTCCTGCGGGCGACGCTGGTCGGGGTCGATCTTCGGCTGCCTGTTCGTCATCGGGCGGCACCGCGGGCTCGGCGAGCGTCGCGCGGCGTGGCTGACGCTCGCCGCGTTCGTCGTCGCCGCCGTGACGCTCGCCCTGCGGCCGCAGCTCTTCGGCATGGCGCTCTTCGCGATCGTGCTGCTCCTCGTCGTGGACCGGCGAACGCACCCCGGCCGCCTGTGGGCCATCCCGTTCCTCGTGGTGCTCTGGGCCAACCTGCACGGCAGCTTCTTCCTCGGCCCGGTGGTCCTCGGCCTGGCCTGGCTCGAGGACGTCCACGACCGCGACCCGGGGGCCCGACGCGTCCTCGCCGTCGCCCTCGTCAGCGCGCTCGCGGCCTGCCTGACGCCGACCGGCCCGGCCGTCTGGGCGTACGCGATCGGCCTCTCGATCAACCCGCAGGTCACCCAGCGGATCACCGAGTGGCAGCCGACCTCGCTGCGCGACGTGCAGGGGATCCTGTTCTTCGCCTCCGCGCTGGCGGTCGTCGCGCTCATCGCCCGGCGCGGGCAGATGACGGCCTGGCCGGCCCTGGCCTGGCTGGGCGTGTTCTTCCTCATCGGCACGTACGCCGTCCGCGGCGTCGCCTGGTGGCCGCTCGCCGCGGTCGCGGTCATCGCGGGCACGCTCCTGACCGAGCCCGAGGCCACCCGCGAACCGCGGCCCGACCCGCGCGCTGATCCGCCGGCTCAACGTCGTGGTCGTCGGCGTGCTCGTCCTGGCAGGGGTCGCGCTGCTGCCGCGTGTGGCGGCCGCTGGACCCGGGCTTGGGCGCGCCGGTCGGCGTCGTCGGCGCGGCGCCGCCCGGGATCACCGGGGCGCTGCGCGAGCAGCTCCGCCCGGGCGACCGGCTCTTCAACCCGCAGCCCTGGGGCTCGTGGTTCGAGTTCACCTTCCCCGCCACGCCGGTCGCCCTCGATTCGCGCATCGAGCTGTTCCCGCCCGCGGTCTGGGACGCCTACCAGCAGGTCACCTCGGGTGCTGACGGCTGGCAGGACCAGCTCCGGCGATGGGGGGTGACGATGGCGGTCGCCGCGGGTGGCGACGAGGCCGGCCTGGTCGAGCGGCTGACGGGCGACGGGTGGACGGTGACCTATCAGGACGACGATGGGACCGTGCTCCGGGCGCCCACGACATGACACAAGCCACCGACCGACCCACGCCCATTAGGACCATCGACCCCCGGTGACCCTGCGCAACGCCCTGCTAGAGTCGGCCGCATGACACCAGCGGTGACCCCCGACCTCGACGTCGTCGTCCTCGGCGGCGGCGGCCACGTCGGTCTGCCCCTGAGCCTCGCCTTCGCCCAGGCCGGCCTGCGGGTCGGCGTCTACGACACGAACCAGGCGACGCTCGATCGCATCGCCGCCGGCGAGATGCCGTTCCTCGAGACCGGCGCCGACGACCTCCTCCGCGAGGTCCTCGCGAGCGGTCGGATCGTCTTCGGCTCGGACGCGTCGATGATCGAGCGGACCGATCAGCTCGTGGTCGTCATCGGGACGCCCGTCGACGAGTTCCTCGGACCGTCGATGACGATCTTCGAGAAGGCCGTCGACCAGATCGGGCCGCACCTGCGCGACGGCGCGCTCGTCGTCCTGCGCAGCACCGTCTACCCGGGTACGACCGGTTACGTCGCGCAGCATCTCGCCGGGCGCGGGTGCCGCGTGGACGTGGCGTTCTGCCCGGAGCGCATCGCCGAGGGCCACGCGCTCGAGGAGCTGCACACGCTCCCCCAGATCGTCGGCGCCGATGACGACCTGGCGGCCGCGCGGGCCGCCGCGCTGTTCGGCCGGCTCGCCGCGAAGACGATCCGGACGTCCACGAAGGAAGCCGAGCTCGCGAAGCTGTTCACCAACACGTGGCGGTACATGAAGTTCGCGGTCGCGAACCAGTTCCTGATGATCTCGGACCAGGCGGGCGTCGACTACACGAACGTCCTCCGTGCCATCCGCGAGGATTACCCGCGAGCCGCCGACCTGCCCGGTCCGGGGTTCGCCGCCGGGCCATGCCTGTTCAAGGACACGATGCAGCTGGCGGCCTTCACCGCCGACCACTTCCCGCTCGGCCAGGCCGCGATGCAGGTCAACGAGGGCCTGCCCGCCTACATCGTGTCGGCCCTCGAACGGCGCTACGGCGGGCTCCAGGGCAAGACCGTCGGGATCCTCGGGATGGCGTTCAAGAGCGAATCCGACGACACCCGCGCGTCGCTGAGCTACAAGCTCCGCAAGCTCCTCGCGTGGGCCGGGGCGCGCGTCCTCGCGACCGACCCGTACGTCCGCGACGATCGGCTCGTGTCGCTCGACTGCGTCCTCTCCGAGAGCGATGTGCTCATCCTCGGGGCGCCCCACAACGCCTATCGCGAGCTGCAGGTCGGCGGCAAGGATGTCGTCGACGTGTGGGGCGCGCTGGGCGGCGGCATCCGCCTCTAGTGCGGATCCTCGTCACCGGCGCCGCCGGCTTCATCAACGGCTACCTCGTCCCCGAGCTGCTCGACGCGGGCCACGACGTCATCGGGCTCGACGACTTCAGCAAGTACGGACGCGCTGACGAAGAGCTACGACCAGCATCCGCGCTACCGCTTCGTCGAGGGCGACGCCAAGGACCCAGTCCTGATGCGCGAGCTCGCGGCCGACTGCGACCAGGTCGTCGCCGCCGCGGCGATGATCGGCGGGATCAGCTACTTCCACGAGTTCGCCTACGACCTGCTCGCCGAGAACGAGCGGATCCTGGCCGCGACGTTCGACGCGGCCATCTCGGCGTATCGCGAGGGCCACCTCCAGCGCATCATCGTGATGTCGTCGTCGATGGTCTACGAGTCCGCGACCGTCTTCCCGACGCCCGAAGGGGCCGAGCGCACGTCACCGCCGCCCGTCTCGACTTACGGCTTCCAGAAGCTGGCCTCGGAGTACTTCGCGAAGGGGGCGGCCGAGCAGTACGGGCTCCCGTACACGGTCGTCCGCCCGTTCAACTGCGTCGGCATCGGCGAGCGTCGTGCCGTTCGCGACAGCGATGTCATGTCGGGCAACGTGAAGCTCGCGCTGTCCCACGTCGTCCCGGACCTCGTCCTGAAGGTCCTGAAGGGGCAGGACCCGCTCCACATCCTCGGCGAGGGCAACCAGGTCCGCCACTACACGTATGGCGGCGACCTGGCCCACGGCATCCGGCTCGCGATGGAGTCGCCCGCCGCGCTCAACGAGGACTTCAACCTCTCGACGGCGGCGTCGACGACGGTCCTCGAGCTGGCCGCGTGCATCTGGCGAAAGATCCACACGGATGGCCGGCCGTTCAACTACGTCAGCGACCCGCCGTTCGAACACGACGTTCAGCTCCGGGTCCCCGACGTGCGGAAGGCGCATGAGATCCTCGGGTTCGACGCCACGACCACCCTCGACGCGATGCTCGACGAGGTGATCCCATGGATCCGCGCTGAGGTCGAGGCCGGCCGACTGTGACCGCTTCCCCGACGCTCTCGATCGTGATGCCGGTCTTCAAGGAGGGCGAGGCGGTCGAGCCGGTGCTCCGGGCGATGACGGCGGGCGTGTCGACACCTCACGAGATCTTCGTCGTCTACGACTTCGACGAGGACCCGACGGTCCCGGTCATCGCGCGGCTGGCCGGCGAGCTGCCGACCATCCGCGGTCTCCGGAACGACCTCGGGCGCGGCGTCCTCAATGCGATGAAGGCCGGGATCGCCGCGTCGACCGGCGACCTCGTGCTGATCTCGATGTCCGACGGATCCGATGAGCCCCACGTGGTCGATCCGATGGTCGCCCTCGCCGAGCAGGGAGCGGACGTGGTCGCGGCGTCCCGCTACATGCGCGGTGGACGGCAGATCGGCGGGCCGCCCCTCAAGCGGCTCATGAGCCGGACCGCCGGTCTGACCCTGCACTGGTTCGCGGGCGTGCCGACCCACGATCCGACGAACAACTTCAAGCTCTACTCGCGGCGGTTCCTCGACTCGGTGACGATCGAGAGCACGGCAGGCTTCGAGCTCGCCCTCGAGCTGACCGTCAAGGCGACGCTGGCGGGCCGCCGGGTGGCCGAGGTGCCGACGACGTGGCGCGACCGGACGGCGGGTCAGAGCAACTTCAAGCTCCGCAAGTGGCTGCCCCACTACCTGCACTGGTACTGGGCGGCGTTCCGCGGGCGGTTCCGGCGGCGACCGTCGCCCTGAGCCAGTCCCGTTCAAGCGCCGCTCGTCCCGCCGTGAGCGTCGCGACGCCCACTAGAACGAGTCGGGCTTGGCCAGCAGCCAGGCGGGCGGATGGGTCGCCCGCTCGAGCGCGTCCGCACGCACGGTCGTCGGGATCGGGGGGACGGCGTCGCCCGCGAGCGCATCGTGGAGCGGCGAGCCGTGCGCCTCGACGATCCGCTCGAGCCGGTCCGGCGACGGCACGAGGACGAGACTCAGCGCCGGATCCACGCCCGCCGGGAGGGGCGTCGTGGTCCCAAGGTCGACGAGCGCCCGGGTCAGGTCGGCGCGCTGTTCGAACAGGGCGCGGCCACCGATGAGCAGGCTGATGTTGAGCGTCAGCGAGAGGACGAAGACCGACGCGACGGCCGCGATGGCGAGGATCCGCCAGCGCGGTGCGACCGGCAGGGGACGATGGCCGACGAGCGATGCCAGCCCGATGAGGGCCACGATCCCCGACAGGTACGAGTAGCGGCTGTAGTAGGTCGCGTCGACGTCGAGCTGGGCCCGGACGAGCGAGAGCAGCCCGTACTGGACGACGATCGCGCCGAAGCACGCGAGGGCGCGCGGGGGGATCGGCTGCCGCCGGAGTGCGGTCACGACGAGCAGGACGGCGAGCCCGATGACGACGAGGCGGCCGCCGTCGCGGCCGACGCCGACCGCCGAGCTGAAGGCTTCAGCGGTCCCATCGAAGGTGAAGATCGGGATCGCCACGAGACGGCCGAGCGTGAACGGGTCGCCATACGTCGCGAGGCCGGTCCGGCCGAACGCGAGATACCAGGCGGCGTAGATCGCGGCCGGAACGGCCATCCCGAGGGCGAGACGTCGCCGCTTGGGGTCGCACAGCAGGTCGAGCCCCACGAGCGCGAGCATGAACAGCCCGAAGCCCGACGTGGCCACGCTGATCGTCGAGAGGGCGATCGCGGCCACCACACGGGCGCGCGACGGCTGGCCGTCGAGCAGGATGAGCGCCCCGAATCCGAGCGCGACCGACCCGACGAAGCCGATCTGCATCGCCCAGAACAGATTCTCGAAGCCGCTGCCGAAGAAGGCGACGATCACCGCGATGCCGGCCGCGAGCAGCGGCCAGGTCGCGCGACGCGTGATGACGTAGACCTCGGCCACGACGATCGCGTGGAGGCCGGCGAGCAGCGCGAGGTATGGCATGTAGGTCCCGAGGCCGATCACCTCGACCATCGCCCGGTGGACGAGCGTCATCACGCCGAGCCAGTGCTCGTTGAACGGCCGGAGGAAGGTGTCCAGGCCGAGCGGCCGGTCGCCGATGACCGCCCATTCGTCGGCGAAGAACGTCAATCCACGACCCAGCGCCAGCAGGGCGACGAAGCCCGCGACGATGGTCGTCAACGCGATGAGATCGGCGCCGTCGGGGCGGCGCCGGGCGTGCGGCATCACGCCGGGGACGCTATCGGCTCCCCGGTCGCCTTCCTATCGCCCGAAGGTCCTGCGGCATGATCGAGCCAAAGGACCGCCGTGAGGGTGATGGCCAGCATCGCCACCGATCCCACGATCCCGATCAGGCCGTCGACCGCCACCGCGGATCCGATCTCCGGTGTCGGCGGGACCGCGGCCAGCAGGTTCAGCGTGAACACGGCCCCGAACGCGAGCCAGAGCCAGCGTGGGCCCGCCTCCGGCACGAGCAGGACGAGGAAGATGAGCGCCCCGTAGGCGTAGCGCTCGTGCATCGTGGTCATGAAGGTGAAGACGATGAGCGTGGAGGCGGCCAGGGCGAGGATGAGGGTCCTCGGACGCGGGTCGCGGATCACCGCGCTCGCGACGACCAGCTCGAGCAGGACGGTCAGGGCCAGCCCGATGACGCGCAGCGTCAGGGGTCCGGCGAGGGCGACGTCGTCCCGAACGAAGCCACCGCCCGCGAACAGTGTCTGGACGAGCCACCAGAGGTTCCAGGCCCGCAGCGACAGGTAGTTGAAGATGTCGCCCTGGTACTCGCGCAGGTTGCCGAGGTAGTTCAGCGGGCCGTTGGCGGGGATGAAGGGGAGCCACAGGACCGCGACCACGGCCAGGCCGATCAACCCGGTCCGTGCCAGCTCCAGCACCCCGCCTCGGACGCCGCCCTTGCCGCCCTCGCGCCGGTAGCCCGTCGCCCAGAACCACGCCACGAACGGGATGACGAACGGGATCGCCTGTGGCTTGGTCATCAGCGACACAGCGAGCAACGCGGCGGCGAGGCCGTTGCGGCCCCGGGTCGCGGCGATCACGGCGGCCAGCGCCGACAGCAGGTAGATCGACTCGTACTGGCCCCACCACGCGCTGACGTCGAAGACGGCGGGGTGGAGCAGGATCGCCGCGGCCGCGACGACCGCCCAGCCCGGCCGATGCCGGAGGGCGTACGCGGCGAGCAGCGCCAGGGCGATGTCGGCGATCGACGCCGGGGTCTTCATCAGCATGCGGATCGCCGGGTCGGACGCATCGGTCGCCGTCCGGAATGCGGGCTCGATGGCCGCGAGCGTTCCCCAGATGTACGACATCACCGGTCCGAACGTCAGGTTCTGGTCGTAGGCGTTCGGCAGGCCGTGGAGGGCGATGCCGTGGACCCAGATGACGAACTGGTCGATGTCGCCGCGGAGGCCCTGCGCCGGCAGCAGGGCCACACGGATGACGATGCCGACGACCACGATCACGCCGAGCGCGACCAGGAGCGGGCGGGACCAGCTTGTCGCCCGCGGTGCCTCGGGCGTCATCGGGTCAGACGAGTCCGGATGCCCAGTACCGTTCCGCGGACCCGTCGACCTCGCCGAGCTCCGCGAGCGCCCGGCCGTACGCGCGGACCGAATCGGCCATCGCGCGCGTGCCGTCGAACAGCCGGTCGAGCTGGCTCTGGTAGAGGTTGATGCCGGTGATCTTGCGTTCGAGCTGGTCCGTGATGTCGGCGTACGTCGGCGCGATCGTGACACCGGCCGGCAGGCCTGCCAGCACCTCCGGACCGAGGTCCTCCAGGCCACGGAAGTCGCTCCACCAGGCGTACGGGAAGTCCTCGTAGAAGGAGACGATGCCCGCGTACTCGGGTCCCGGCATGACCCAGCGCCGGCCTGCCTCCAGGAGCCGCATGCCGACGTCGCGACAGAGCTGGTGGTCGACGTGCCCGCCGACGCCGAGCGGCAGGTAGACCTGCTGCGGCTCGAGCCTGGCGATCTCGCGGCTCAGCAGCTCGTACGGGGCGGTGTCGTCGGCGCGCGGTGTTCCCAGCAGCTGCTCGTCGCCCTCGTAGCCGCGGAAGACCGCATCCGGCAGGTCCAGGAAGACGATCGAGGCCTCGGCGAAGTACGCGAACCGCTCGTCCTCGACGCGTCGCTTCGCCATCAGCTCGCCCGCGGCGGCTGCCGCCATCACGTCGTCGGTGAAGACCGCGCCCTGCGTCGGGAGGTCGTCGATGACCATCTGGTCGGCCAGCGACCGGTTCCGGACGCTCGCCCGGCGGTACCACGAGGACCGCTGCCAGAAGCGTTTCGCGGCCGCGTCGGCGTCGGCCTGGGTCGCCTCGAGCCGGTCCTCATCGGCCGCCCACGACGGGACGAGGGCGGCGGTCGGCCAGTCCGCGAGGATGTCGCTTCGGTTGAATGCCTCGGTCGCCGGCCACATCGTCTTCGACCCGAAGCCGAGCGCCTCGCGCTGGTACGGCGTCAACCCGTCCGACGACCCGTCGCCCGAGAAGACCGTGATGATCGTCACGGTCTGGCCGAGCTCGCGGAGGCTCGCGATGAGGCCGCCGCAGGACAGGGCGACGTCGTCCGGATGGGGGGCGATGAAGACGTGGGTCATTGGCCGGGCGAGTATACCGAGCCGTCCGGCGGCCGCGGGATGGGGTCGGCGTGCCGGCCCCAGGCCTTGCGCAGGCTCGGCCACGACCGGCTGCCGGCCTGGATCGCGACCGCCACCGCGGCGGCCACCGTGGCCCCCGGGATCTGCAGCGCCATGAGCGCCCCGGCGACGGCGTCAGTGCCGGGACGGCCAGCGTCGAGTAGTACCACTGCGTCGACGGCCAGAGGACCGGCACCGCCAGCCAGGCCGTCCGCTCGCGACCGCAGACGATCAACGCCGGGATCGCGACCGCGAGCAGCCACGGCGTCGCGGTGACGGACAGCCCGCCGTCCGATTGCTTCTGGAGCACCTCGGACAGCATCGCGAAGCGGTCGATGTACGCGGCCCACGGCAGGATCGGCGCGGTCACGACGAACACGATCACCGTGATGAGCACGGCCCGCCAGCGCAATGTCAGGACGATCGGGATGATCGCATAGAGCTTCAGGAAGGCCGCGATCGGACCTGCCCCGACGAGGATCAGCGGCACGAGCAGGGTCTGCGGATTGCCGTTCCAGGCGCCGTCGAGGAACGGCGGGAAGAGCACCCACCACCACGGCAGTCGCAGCAGCCGGACCGTCGCGACGACGCCGGCGATCGCCAGGACGATCATCAGCGCGACGCCGACGCCCTCGGGCAGGATCGCGATCGGCGCGAGCGGCAGGAGGCTCGGCGGCGGCGCGGCGAACCGCTGGCCCTCGAAGAGCAGCCACGGGTCCGACCCGGCGAGCCACGCGCGCGTGGCGGCGAGGTAGATCCGGGCATCGAAGCCCACGAGTCCGCCCGGTCGGGTGATGAACACGACGAGCCGCATCGTGAAGATCACGCCGAACCACACGGCCAGCCAGTAGCGGGCGAACCATCGCCAGATGAAGCCCAGGTTCATCGGATGCGGATCGCCGCGATCACGCCGCTCCCCGCGTCACCACGGGTCCGCAAAACCGCCTGCCCCCACGAGCGGGACGAAGACGCAGGCGCCCTCAGGACGCTCGATCCAGTCGTCGCCGCGCCGTTCGACGACGGTCAGGACCTGGCGGTCGCGCGGGCCCACCGGGATCACGAGACGCGCCCCGTCCGCGAGCTGGTCCCGGAGCGCCTCCGGGATCCCGGGGGCCGCCGCGGTGACGACGATGCCATCCCAAGGCGCGCCATCGGGTGCGCCCAGGCTGCCGTCGCCCACCCGGATCTCGACCGCATCGCCGAGCCCGAGCTCGTCGAGCCGCTGCCGGGCGGTCGATGCCAGCTCCTCGTGCCGCTCGATCGTCGTCACGCGGCAGCCGAGCGTCGCGAGGACGGCCGCCTGGTAGCCGGACCCGGTCCCGATCTCGAGGATGCGGTCGCCGGGCCGTGTCGCCAGCAGCTCGGTCATCCGGGCGACCATGTACGGCTGGCTGATCGTCTGGCCGGCATCGATCGGAAGCGCCTCGTCGGCGTAGGCGTGGCGCTGCTCCGTGGCGGCGACGAACCGTTCGCGGGGGACCGTCGCCATGGCGTCCAGCACGCGTTCATCGGCGATGCCGCGCGAGCGAAGCTGGTTCGAGACCATGCGCGCCCGGTCCGTGGCGAGGCGCGTCTCGCGATCGGCCTCTGGGCCGCTCATGCCCGGCAGGATACGCCGCCGCAGGGCGGCCGCACGCGGGGTCAGGACGGCGACGGTGCGGCCGAGGGGACGGCCGTGACCGAAGGCGCGGGTGAGGCGGAGGGCACGGCGGACGTCGACGCGGATGGGGACGCGGACGTCGACGCGGATGGGGACGCGGACGTCGACGCGGATGGCGCCGCAGACGTCGACGCGGATGGCGCCGCCGACCCCGAGCCCGATGGGGCGGCCGAGGGGATCTCGCTGGGGGACGGCGTCGGCGAGCCGGTCAGCAACCCGCCGTGTCCGAGGAAGATGCCATTGAGCAGGATGGCGACGAAGATCACGACCGTCGCGATGACGAAGATCGCGGATGGCCGGTCCGTGATGTGGACGGCCAGCTCCGACGGCGTCGGCGCCCTGGTCGTCGACGGAGCCGCCCCGCGCGTCGTCCCGGCTGCGGCTGCCGCCGCGGCCGCCGGCGCCTGCCAGACGGGGGCCTCGTCCTCGTCGGTGGCACCCGGTTCCTCGTCGGTCTCATCACCGCCGCCGCCGCCGTCCTCGTCCTCGTCCTCGGCCTCGGGCTCAGGCTCGGCTTCGGCCTCGGGCTCAGGCTCCGGCGCCGGGACCGGCTCGGCCGCGGCGACTGGCTCGGGCTCGGCTTCGACCACGGGCTCCGGCTCTGCCGCCGCGACCGGCTCCGGCTCAGGCTCAGGCGCCGGGACCGGCTCAGGCTCCGGCGCGGCGGCCGCCTCGGGCTCAGCCGCCGGCTCCGGTTCGGACTCCGCCTCCGGCGCAGGCTCGACGGCGTCCGGCTCGGCCGCGGGTTCAACCTCGGTCTCAGCCTCGGCTGTCGGCTCGATGTCCTCGTCGGGCGTGCCCGCGGGTCGGTCAGTCATGCGGTCGTGTCACTCCAGGAGCGCGGCACCATCCGGCCGGCGGCACGCGGGCGCCAGTGTACCGAAGGGCTGCCTCGACCGCCCGCCCGAACGTCGTCACGCGTCCCTGATCGCGGGGACCAGCAATCCGGCGAGTCCGGCGCCGGTCGTGATGACGGCGAACACGGCGAGGATGATCGACGCAGGAAGGAACAGGAGCATCACGGTCGCGGCCCCCGAGGCAAGCGTCATCGCGCCGAAGACCAGCGAGAACCGGAAGCTCACGACGCGCCCCATCAGGGCGGCCGGCGTGCGCTGCTGGAACATGGCCTGGCTCGGGATGATGAACGCCATGTTCGCGAGCCCCGCCCCGAACCCGAAGCCGATCGCGAGCAGCAGGTGGTTCGTCACCGCGAGGAGGAACGTCATCGCGCCGAACCCGACGTACCCGGCGATGATCATGCGGCCCTTCGCGACCCGTGCCCCGATCAGGCCGATCACGAAGCCGCCGACGAGATTGCCCGCCCCGACGCCGGTCTCCAGAAAGCCGAAGGCGGCGTACCGGCCGAACCCGGTCTCCTGGTAGACCTGCGCCGCGTACACCCCCATCAGGACGAGCAGCGCGCCGACGGTGAACTGGCCGACCGTGGCCTGCAGCGTGTTCGCGAGCAGCGATGGCTCGTTGCGGAGGAACGTCCAGCCGGCGCGCATCTCCTGCACGAAGCCGGCGACGCCCGTGCCCGCATCCTCGCTCGGCTCAGCGGGAGCACGCGGCCGGACGACCAGCGACGCGAGCAGGATCGCGGACGCGAGATAGGTCACCGCGTCGAACCAGAACGCGAGCGGCAGGGACGTGCTGAGGGTCGCGACGAGCAACCCCGCGATCGAGAACCCGATCACGTCCGCGAACGTCTCGCCGATCCACATCGCCGAGTTCGCGGTGATCAGGTCGTCCTCATCGACGAGCTGCGGCAGGATCGCGACCCGCGCGGGCCGGAAGAAGATCGAGATCGCGGTGATCAGGAATACGAGCGGGTAGACGAGGATCGCGTTGACGATGACCGCCAGCGGGATCAGCAGGACCAGGGCGGCCCGCAGGATGTCGCTGACGACCATGACCTCCTTGCGGTCCCAGCGGTCGACGAACGTGCCCGCGATCGGCGAGAGGAACAGGTTCGGGAGGGCGGCGATGACGAACGCCAGCGCGCCGGCGACGAACGACCCGGTCGACGTCACGACGATCGCGAGCAGGGCGATCGTGTGCAGCCGGTCGCCGAGGATCGAGATCAGCTGGCCCGCCCAGAGCGCGGAGAAGGAGCCGTTGAGGGCGAGCCGGACGTAGGGGTGCTGCCGGATCGCGACGCCGACGGCGGGCGCCTCGAGGATCGCGGTCGACGACGTGGCGGACGACGGCGACGACAGGCTCGACCGCACGCCACCGAGGAACACCGGCCGCCGCAGCGACTCGGCGCTCGCCATCGCCGGCGACAGGCCCGTGCCGCCTGGCTCGGGCACATCGCTCGAGACGCGGACCACGCTCGCGAAGAGGAAGAACGCCAGCCCGAGCATGAGGAACAGGTCGCCCACCGAGGCGACGTTCTGGATGATGGGGAAGGGGATCGGGATCACGTCGGCGAGGGGGCCGAGGTGGATCAGGAAGCTCGCGTCGAGCGTCGCGGGGATGACCATATGGATGGCCGTGCCCACATCGTCGGGCGTGAACCCGGCCGCGACGAGGCTCGGCTCCCAGATCGGCATGTACCCGCCGTTGACGAGGATGACCAGCCCGTTCGACAGCGTGCCGACGAAGGCGAGCGTCATGCCCGGATAGGTCCGGTTGACCCAGATCCCCGCCAGCAGGAGCGCGAACGAGGTCGCGAGCAGGGGCCCGCGGAGCGTCTCGACGATCGGCACCCCGAGACCCAGCAGCGCCTCGGTGCCGAAGCGCAGGACCAGGGCGAACAGGAGGAGCGGGACCCACCGCAACCGGACCGAACCGAGGTTCGCGATCCGCCCGCCGGCGAGCAGGCCGAGCAGGAGCCCGAGGACGATGCCGGCGAAGATCACGACAAGTGGGCGCTCAGGGTTCGGACCTGCACGAGAGCATCATGCGGGGCGGGGCGCCTCGGCGTGGCGGCGTCGGTCGAGATCAGACCCGCTCGGCGGCCGCACCGCCGACGATCGTCGGGTCGTCCGGCCGGACGGCCTTCGTCATGGAATCGGCGGCCTGGGCGATCAGCGGGATCTGGCGCGGCTGGGCGTACCGGCCGGCGTCGGGCACCCCGGCGACCCAGTCGGTGCGCACGAAGGCGTCGACGACGACTGGGTCGAACTGGATGCCGGCGAACTTGCGGAGCTCGCCGAGCGCCTGCTCCGGGGTCAGCGGGGTCATGCGGTATGGGCGGGCCGCGGTCATCGCCTCGAACGCATCGGCGACGTGGAGGACGCGGGCGAGCTTGGGGATCTCGTCGCCGATCAGGCGGTCCGGATAGCCGGAGCCGTTGTACCACTCGTGATGGTGGCGGATGATCGGCAGCTCCGGCGCCAGCTTCGTGACCGGGGCGATGATCTGCGCACCCAGGACCGGGTGCGCGTTCATGATCATCCGCTCTTCCTTGGTGAGGCGCTCCGGCTTCTTCAGGACGTCGTCCGGCACACCGATCTTGCCGACGTCATGGAGCAGGCCGCCCCACTCCAGCGCCTCGAGCTCCGCGTCGGAGACGTGCATCACCCGCCCGATGTCGACCGAGATCTCCTTGACCCGATGGCTGTGGCGGCCGTGAACGGATCGCGCTTGTCGACGGCCTCGGCGAGCGCACCGATCGTCTGGGTGAACATGTCCCGCATCTCGACGAAGCGCTGGTAGGCCAGCCGCGTCGAGTACAGCGGCACCGCGAACAGCGCCGTCGCCCACCACTGGACGAGTAGATCATCGCCATCAGCCACGCCAGGGGCGCCAGCGCGAGCCAACTGCCAGCGATGCCCCTCGGAGGTCGCCGACGGACACCTCGCGAACGACGCTGGCTGGTCCGTAGCGCTAGCAGGATGGAAGCAAGAAGCAGATTGGACGACCATGAAGACCGCGGCGGCGATCATCGCGACGGCGAATTCGGCGAACGGCCCGGAGAAGACCGCGGCACGCCTGCGGACCAGACCCGCCGCAACCGCGGGCAGCACGAGTCCCGCATGGTTGGCAAGAGTGCCGTACCAAGGGATTCTGCCCGCGAAGTTCTCGCACCTCGGTCGTGCCAATCGCCGCGACCCATGCCGCCAAGGCCGGGCCACCCAGGAACATTGACGCCGAGAATCGGCGCGATCGCGACTGCGTGCTGGGTTCCTCTCGGCAGATTGCACGGGCAAGGCCGAGCCAACAGGGCCAGGACGTCCAGAAGCCGATGCCGAGCAGGATGCTCGTTTCGATGGCCGGCCCCGGCGGCGGGGTCGTGCGCTATCGCAATGGCTGGGAATCAGCAGGGAAACACAAGAGTCGCAGCCACGAGCGCAAATGCACTCAGAGCCACGACCCCGGCGATGTAGAGCTTTAGGGACTTCGGCATCGACTGCCTAATTCGCTGGTCCACTACCCGGGAACTCTATTCCCTTCCCGCCCGTTGGGTAATGCGACCAACGTACTAGAAGCCCCTTAGAGACGCTCCACCTGCAAGTGCGATCATCGCGACGCTCGAAAGCGCCAACATGATGCGCACGATCTTGGCCTTCATGCGGTTACTTCCTTACCAGCCCTTGATGGACTCGGTGGTCCAGCCCTTGATCGTACTCAGCGGTCACGCTCGATCTCCCTTCGCGGCCCTCGTGTTCCACGTGGAAACACGAAAACCGACCAGACTCGTGGTCGGTCGGTTGCACTACTCGCTCCGCTCCACCCTAAGTGCCCATTTCAGGTGGTGCTTCTGCGCGTCCGAGCGTTCTTGACATTGCTTCCTAGTACGGGGGTACTACGAAGTACCCGGACTATATGGACGCCGGAACTACCCGGTCAATACGGCACCTTACCTATCGCTACAACGACTCCAAGGCGGGTGGCTCGACCCCGAAGGTCTCGCGAAGATTCGCCGCATAGTGGCTGTACTGCTCCGCAGCGGCCGCGTGGGAGCCATTGAGTCGATAGAGGCGGAGCAGTGACAACTCGATCTGATCCGCGTCGGGCGAGAAATCCAAGGCCCTCCGCGCCAGGTCGATCCCTCGCTCGAAATGCCCAGTAGCCGTGTCCGAGGCCACTGCCTTCTCGATGATCTGCAGATACGACGAATGCAGCGATGAGCGGTAGTCGCCGGCCCACTCCTCGTACGTGAAATCCAAGGCAAACAGCCCCTGATACATCGCCGCCAGCTCAGCGACATCGCCTGGAGAGGGATCGGAAGGCATCGCCCGGATCATCGCGAGGCATCGCTCGCTGCGAGACGCGACGAGCTCGGTGTCGAGCCAGATCACGTCCGACTCGTGGTGTACATACCCGGGTGAAAGGTCGTCCTTGTAATCCGGCTCGAAGATCCGCCGCAGGAAGTAGACCGTCTGGTTGAGCGAGTTCAAAGCATCAGCCGGGTCGAACTCTGGCCACAGCGCATCCATGACCTCGTCTCGTGTGGCCGAGAACCTGGGGCGAGACACCAGAAAGCACAGGAGCGCGAGGACCTTGCGACGGATGGACGATCCTTCGACAAACCGTTCTCCCACTCGGATGGACACCCGGCCTTGGTCTTCAACGAAGACACGACCTGCGATCCGTCGCGCAAGGGCATGCCCAAGGTCGCGATCGGGCTTGCCTCGATGCTGATGAGCGACACGCCGAAGGCGTGCAATGTCCTCGCGATCGCCGATCGGCTCAAGCATCCGGGCCGCCGCCGAGCTGCGCGCGCCCAGCCGCGTCGATCGACCATTCGAAGAGCTGGTCTCCATCGTCGGGGCCGTCAGGATGGCCTCGGAGGACACCACGCAATGTCTCCTCGTCGCCGAGCTCGTGGAGGCGCTCGGCAACTAGTTCGGCAACATAGCTCAGTGGCCACGTCCCTCGCATCGGCGCCAGTTCGAATGAGCTGCGCGAGGGACTCCGGTCCATGGACGATCGCCTCAAGCGCATCGCAGTAGGCAAGCCATCGTGCCTGCCGACTGGGCACTCGAGTGCATGTTTCGCGATTGAGATAGCCTGCAGCAGGCTCGGTCTGCGTGCGCCGTGGCGATCGCAACGTGGGCACGAACCGCGAGAACTTGGGACTTGTGGCCAACGCGGCCCGTAGGAAGGTCGGAGGTCGATGGCGTCGCAGGATCGCCGCCGCCTCGCTGAGCCTGTGCTTTCGAATGAACGACGTAGGCCTGAGGCTGGCATGGCATCGCTGGGGTAGCTGGTTGGATCGGCGCGACAGGCGTTCGCGGCGTTCCGCCAAATAGTCCAGGGCGACGTCCCGCATCTCCATAGAAGGCCTCCAGTTCGGCTGCTTCCACAAGAACGTCGGCGCGAATGGCTGCATTCGTTTCACGCGAGCGCCCGAGCCATCTCTGCCCAGCGCAACATCGCTCGTCTGCCAAGCTGTGGGCGCTTGCCCACGCAGCGATGGCTCGGGCAGTCGCAATCTCCGCTGCGCCTGAACTTGACTCGAGGAGTTCTATGGCGCGACGCGCGGCGTGCATAGCAGTCTTCAGCTGCTAACCGCATCAGCACGGAGCGCCTCAGCGAGGTTTAGATACGTGATGCCTTCGAAATGGGTCTGACCGGCCACATGTTGCTCGTCAGCGAGTCGGCGCAGTCGGTCGGTGGGCTGAGCGATATCCCCATCGATGGATGCGCCGATCAGGTCAATGAGCCTCGATGCCGATGCCGAGCCATGCGGGGTCGTTGGTGCTACTCAGCCAGGCGCTCTGCGCGCTGCCTTCGATGCCGCCGCATCTCCGATATGTCACAGCTCAGCGACGGCTAGTTTGGCTAGCGCGACGTCTGACTCAGGGTTGTCCTCCACGGCGCTGACGCGCTCGGCTCAGAGCGCATCTGAACGTCGCCACGCTGGAAATCGCGGCGCGAGAGCACGACGGCGAAGCTGGCGCGTTGGGCGTCATCCGCGACGTCGGCCACGAATGACGCGGCGACGAGATACTCGCCTCGGCCGATGATGCTTTGCGCGGACGCGTCGATGATCTCGTAGGCGCGCAGGCGGTCGTCCGCGAGCCAGTAGTGGTGAGCCGCCACACGCCAGTCCCGGCCGTCCGCGTAGGCGGCCACGGTGCGATGGAGCTCCCGGATCGCGTCCGTGCCGTGGTCGCGAGCCAGGCGGGCCTCGAGGAACTCACGGACCAGCGGGTGGTACCGCAACTCCGTGCGAGGCCCGCGCGCCCGGCGGCTCAGCAACGTCAGCCGTTCCGCCGCACTCGTGAGACGTGCCACGGACTGGGCGTCCATCCCGGTCACGACCTCCGCGAGGTCCGGCGTGACCACCTGGAGGATGGCTGTCCGCATCAGGAAGCCCTGGAGATCCTCGGGCAGATCGCCGACGACCTCTTCAGCAAGGTAGTCGTACAGGTCGTGATCAGCGCCCGACAGACCCCGCACGAAGCTGCGGATCTCGCCGGGCGTCCGGTCGCGAAGCGCCGCGTGCACCAACTGGAGGGATGCGGCCCATCCCTCGGTCCGGGCAGTCACATCCGCGAGGACATCGGGCTCGAGCGTGCGCCCGTACGATTCGCTGAAGAGTCGAGCGGTCTCATCGGCGTCGAAGCGAAGATCGTCGGTCGTCAGCTCACCCACCTCGCCGATCGCCCGGAGCTTCGCGATCGCCAGGGCCGGTGCGCGGCGGCTCGCGAACACGATCGACAGGCGCTCCGGGGCCCTCGCGACCAGCGTGCGGGCGATCAGTTGGACATCCGGAGCGTCGTCCACGAGGTGGAAGTCGTCGAAGATCAGGACTGCGCCGTGCGGCGCGATGCCCTGCAGCTCGCGCATGAACACGTCGATCACGGCATCGCGAGTCGGTCCGGTCAAGCTGGTGTCGGCGAGGAGCGACGCGGTGCTCGGGGCGAAGGCCGGGTCGGCTTCGCGGCCCGCAGCGACGAGGTGGTTCAGGACCGAGATCCAGTCGCGATCGTCCTCGTCAAGCCGGTACCAGAGGGTCCGGAGGCGCGTCCGACGGGAGAAGTCCGCGAGCAGCGTCGTCTTGCCGTACCCCGCGTCCGCGAGCAGGAGGATGACGCGGTGGTGGATCTTGACGGCGAGCCAGTCCAGGAGCCGATGGCGCGCGAGCGTCTCCTCCCGCAGCGGGGGAGGCTGGACCTTCGCGTATTGGACCGGAAAGCCGCTCACGTCGTCACGGTGGGCTCCGTTGGCTTGGACGGCAACGATCGCCGGTCGTCCCGGCCCCGCCGCGCCTGGCGACCGCGGGCTCGGACGCACGTCGTCGTCGGACGTGTCGGGCCGCGCGAACGATACGGAGCGCTCGCTGCGGGTGTCAACGGGCGGGTCCGGCAGTGCCATGGGTCACATGGTGCCGGACCGCCCTCACCCGACCATTAGCTGCGAGTCTCCTGCGTGTTACTCCGTCTCGTCGGGCAGCAGCGGCCGGAGCGAGAGCGAGTAGATCTTCGACTGGTCGGGCCCCTGGATGACCATCCCCTGGAAACCGCCTTCGACGTCCTCGAGCGCGAGGTGCCCGACCTGCTCTGGCGTCAGGACGTGGGTCGCCAGCTGGAAGGCGCTCGGGTCCGCGGGGAAGGCGAAGTCCCCCGGCTTCAGGTCGGCCCACGGCCACGGCTTCTGGTCGGGCGCCGCCTGACCGTCCTCGAGGATGGCGCGGTACGCAGCCGGCGAATAGACGTCGGTGGCGATCGCGCCGCCGTTGTCGAAGTTGCCGAGCCGGTCGGCGAGCTTCTGGAAGCCCACGCGAGCGGGCGCATCGGGGACGTCCGGCGCGTCAAGCCCGAGCGCGTAGACCGAGACGGTCTTCTTGAGCCCGCCGGCATTGACGGTGAAGATCGCCGATCCGGCGTCCGCGATCATGTTGTTCTCGTAGTTCGCGCGGGCGACCCCGAGGCCGCCCTCGCCGAGGGCGAATGCGAGGAGGTCCTGGACCTGGTCCTCGCTGAGCTTGGCGGTGCGCATCGGGTTCTGGCGGAAGACCGAGCCGACCGGTGGCGGACCCTCGAGCATGGGGTTGCGGAAGACGATCGTGCCGTCGCCGTAGAGGGTGAAGATGGGGACCTGGGTGGCGAGGAACGACGGGGCGACGAAGCCGCCGCCCTGCTCGTAGCGGAGGATCACGTCGGTGGGTCCGGTCGCGTGCTCGATGGCGCCGACCGGGGCCGGGCTCGAGGACGGGGAGCCCGATGGAGCGCTCGACGGAGGCGCGGAGCTGGCGCCCGGCGAGCCGCTGGCGCCGCCGCTGGTGCCGCCGCTGGTGCAGGCGGCGACGGAGACGAGCAGGGCAGGGATCAAGAGGTGGCGAGTGAGCTTCGACATGGCGCCCCGACGTTCGCACCGCATGGGCGGTTCCGCGTGACGCTCCAAGGCGCGAAAAGGGCTTGACGGCACGCGTACATTCTCCGCTATGAGTTCCGGGCCGGAGCCCGGGACCGCCGAGCGCGCAACCCAACTCTGGCGCGCCCCCGCGGCGGTCCCGCTGCACCTCGGGCACGGACAACTCCCAGGTTCACGGCGTCCCGAGCCATGGAGGGTCTGGAGAGGGTGTACACGGACCGTGCACTGACCTGTCGCGACTGTTCCGAGGAGTTCACCTTCTCGGCCGGCGAGCAGGCCTTCTACGCCAGCAAGGGGCTGACCAATGATCCGCAGCGCTGCCCATCATGTCGGGCCGCAGCGAAGCGGGCGCGGTCGAACGAGGGCCCACGAGAGTTCCATGCCGCGATCTGCGGGGCCTGTGGAGGTCAGGCCGTCGTCCCGTTCGCCCCCAGGAATGATCGTCCCGTCTATTGCAGCTCCTGCTTCGACAAGGTTCGAGCCGGGACCCTGACCGCGGCGAGCGTCTAGCCCGCCCATCATCCGCATCACCCGAGCAGCCACGAGGCCGATCCGGCGACGGGTCGGCCTCGTGTCATCATGGCGGCCCCGCCACGGTCGTCGGCGGATGGAGAATCGGAGGATCGGCCGTGGGCGTCATCATCATCCGCGAGATGGTCGGCACGAGCCCAAGCTCGTGGAGCGACGCGGCCCGTCAGGCGGTCGCGACCGCCTCGAAGACGGTCCGCAACATCCAGACGGTCGAGGTCGTGAAGTCGAGCGCGATCGTCGAGGACGGCGAGATCGTCGAGTATCGCGTCGAGGTCAAGATCGGCTTCGAGTACGAAGGGTGACCGCACATCCGGCTGTCGCGCCTGGACGCCCATCCGCGACGAGATTGAATCTCGTCTGCGATCAGCCGGCTTCGGCGAACCGCTCGCCCGCGTAGCTAACGAACCGCGTCTGGCGCTTGCGGAACCAGAGGTCGATCTCGCCGGTCGGCCCGTTGCGGTGCTTGGCGAGCTTGAGCTTGATGACTTCGCCGTCGACGTCGGAGTCGTCGTTGGCGCGGTCCTTGTCCCGCCACAGGAACATCACCAGGTCCGCATCCTGCTCGATGGCGCCCGACTCGCGCAGGTCGGACAGGCGAGGCTCCTTCGACTCCCGCATCTCGGGCTGGCGCGACAGACTGCGAGAGCGCGATGACCGGGACATCGAGCTCGCGCGCAAGGGCCTTGAGTCCGCGCGAGATGTCGGACACCTCCTGCACGCGATTGGCATCACGGGACGTCGTGGTGGCCTGCATCAGCTGGAGGTAGTCCACGATGACGAGGTCGAGCCCGGCCTCCGCCTGGAGCCGGCGGGCCTTCGTCCGGAGCTCCATCGCCGAGATGTTCGGCGTGTCGTCGATGTACATCGGCGCCTCGGAGAGGGCGTTCATCGCGGGCGCGATCCGGGCGAAGTCGAGCTCCTCGAGGAAGCCGGTCCGGAGCCGCTGCGAGTCGATGTTGGCGACGCTCGAGAGGAGCCGCAGGACGAGCTGCTCCTTGCTCATCTCGAGGCTGAACACCCCGACGCTCCGGCGCTCCTTGACCGCTGCGAACTCCGCGATGTTGAGCGCGAGGCTCGTCTTCCCGACCGACGGCCGGGCGGCCACGATGACGAGGTCGCTCTTCTGGAGGCCCGTCGTCAGGGTGTCCAGATCGGTGAACCCGGTCCGCACGCCGCTGATCTCGCCGCGGTGGGCATGCAGGTAGTCCAGGCGGTCGTAGGCGTCGTGGAGCAGCGCCTTGAGCGGGCTGAACCCGACATCGACGCGCTTCTGGCTGACGGCGAAGAGCTCCGCCTCGGCGCGGTCGATGGCCTCGCCGATCTCAGCCGGGTCCTCGTAGCCGATGCCGGCGATGCGGCCCGCGGCGCCGATGAGGTTCCGCAGCACCGCCTTGCGCTCGACGATCCGGGCGTACTGGGCGGCGTGGACGGCGGTGGGCGTCTCGTTCGAGAGGCTCGACAGGTAGGCGCGGCCGCCGACGGCCTCGAGCTCCTCCCGTCGCTCGAGCGACTCGGCGACCGTGACGATGTCGATCGGCTCGCGACGTTCGAACAGGTCGAGGATGGCCGCGTAGATCCGGCCGTTGGCCTGACGGTAGAAATCCTCCGCACGGAGGAACTCCGCGACCTCGATGACCGCGTCGCGGTCGATGAGGATGGCGCCGAGCACGGACTGCTCGGCTTCGAGGCTCTGGGGCGGCAGACGATCGATCATCAGGCGGGCAGGACTCCGACGATGGGTGGGGGCGTCATTGTCCGGGCGGGAAAGGGCTGGGCGGTCAACGAGTCTGGCTTCGCATCACCTGGGCGTCCACCGAATCGCGGACGGTGTGGTCGAGATGTGGACAGGACCGTGGATAAGCGCCCGATGCCGGTGAGGCGAAGGCCGCCGACGAGCATGTGACTGACGAGCATGTGACTGAGCGCACGATCCGGTGAAGAAGCGCTCCTCAGGCGGCCAAGGGCAAGGCGGGGCGTGAGCAGGCGAGCGAGCGCACTCGATGTGCGTGGGCGAGTCGCGGAGCGCCCCAACGCCGCCATTGGGCGAGATGGGGAGCGCTAGTCAAGCCGTCGAATGACGCCGATCAGCTTTCCTTGGATGCGGACGTCGTCGTAGATCTGCGCCGGATACGCCGGGTTCGCCGGCTGGAGCCGGATCTTGTCCTTCTCCTTGAAGAAGCGCTTGAGGGTGACCGCGTTCTCCTCGACCTGCGCCACGACGATGTCGCCGTTGCGGGCCGTGCTCTGCGGTCGGATCAGGACGAAGTCGCCGTCGGCGATGTGCGCCTCGATCATCGAGTCGCCGCGGACCTTGAGGACGTAGGCGTCACCGCTGGGCGCCAGGATGTCCGGGACGGCCATCGTCTCCGATGCGTCCTGGTATGCCTCGATCGGTCCGCCTGCGGCGATCTCGCCGATGATCGGCAGCACGCGGGACTCCGCGGACGTGGCCTGCGGCACGAGCTCGCTGGCGAGCCCGAGCCGGATCGCGGCGGTGGGCGTGAGCCTGATCGCGCGCGATTGCGCGGCTCCGCGCTCCAGATACCCTTCGCGCTCGAGGATCTGCAGGTGGTGGTGGACGGCCGACGTCGAGGCGAGCCCGACCGCCCGCGCGATCTCGCGGACCGAGGGCGGATACCCCCGGGCGCGCAGCGTCGCGGCGATGTAGTCGAGGATCCTGAGCTTGCGTTCGGCGTCGTGTTTCGTCACTCGCGCCTCCTTGCCGTGGATGATACAGAACGGACGTTCGATGTCAAGGCGGTGTCGCGGCGGACGGCCGGTTCGACCGGCCGTGAGGCGAGGGTGATCCGCGAGTGGCCGACCGCAACGCTGGTAGACTCCGGGACCCGAACGGTGCCGCACCCCCGACCGAGCGTGCACGACGGGAAGAGGAGGCACGGGGCGCCATGGCCGGCGGCACGAAGGCGAAGCGGAACAGCGGCCGCGGCATCGGCGCGGCGGGTTTCGGCCGGGCGCTGGGCCTCATGGCCTTCATGCCCGTGGCCAGCCGCATGCCGATGTACGCCCGGCTCGTCACCGCCCTGGTCATGGACGAACGCACGCCGCTGGCCCGCAAGGCGCTCCTGGCGGGCGCGGCCGGCTATGTCGTGCTGGGTCGGGACCTCATCCCCGACCACGTGCCGATCATCGGCGGTCTCGACGACCTCGTCGTCGTGGTCCTGGCGGTCGAGATGTTCCTCGACGGCGTGCCCGAGGACCTGCTCCGCGAGAAGCTCGACGAGCTCGGCATCCCCCGGGCGGAGTTCGAGCGTGACATCGCCCAGATCCGGCGCTTGACGCCGGGACCCGTCCGGCGGACCATCCGCCGGGTCCCCGTCCTCATCGGGACGGCCGGGGACACCATCCGACAACTCGGTCTCGGACCACGTGTTCGGTCCTGGATCAACAGGGAGGATCACAGCGCGTGAAGGTCATCCTGACGAAGGACGTGCCCAAGCTCGGGAAGAGCGGGGAGATGAAGACGGTGGCCGACGGCTACGCCACGAACTTCCTCATCCCCCAGTCGCTGGCCGTGCCCGCGGCCGGCGGCGCCTATCGAGCGTGGCAGCACGACGTCGCGAGCCGCGAGGACAAGCGGCAGCGCGAACGCGAGGAGGCCGAGATCGCGGCGACCCGCATCGCCAGCACGACCCTGACGATGGGCGTGAAGGTCGGCGAGGGCGGCAAGCTGTACGGCTCGATCACCACCAAGGACATCGCCGACGCGCTCGCCCGTCGCGGCATCGACGTCGACCGCCACAAGATCGACCTGGAGGAACCGCTCAAGTCGCTCGGGACCTACAAGGTCGCGATCAAGGTCCTGTCCGGGATGACCCCCGAGGTCACGATCATCGTCGAGCCCAAGGGCTGATCGACCGCCGTTCGATCGCGCGCGACCGGCGATCGATCGCCGGCGAGACGAGTCGGGTTCAGGAAGCCGCGCGCAGCCGCCAGACCGACACGCCGTCCTCGTCGTAGACGGTCTCGAATCGATCGCTCGCGCTGAAGTCCGTCGGCTCGCCGTCGTCGCAGTCCAGGACGCCACCCGAGGACAGGACGTACGTCGCGCGGTACTTGATCATCAGCTCGGCCGCGAGCTCCGGCCCGTCGCAGTAGATCGCGGTCGTGTCGAGCTCCCGGGGGGCCGGGTCGTAGCCGAGGTTCGACGACGTACGGCCCGAAGGTCGAGATGCGGAGCCGCCCGGCCAGGTCGACCGGGCTGTTGATGAACGCATCCGTGATGAACACGGCGCGCTCCTCGGTGTTCGTCTCGATCCACCGTCCGGCCCGTTCCTGGGCCACGCTCATCGTCACGGCCGGATCCGTGAAGTGCCACCAGGCGACGAGCCCCGGTGAGATCGCGGAGACGGCCAGGACCGCCGCGATCCCGATCGTCGGCCAGCCTCGGATGAGCCACGCGGCCAGCATCGCGACGGCGATCCACATGATCTGGAAGTACTTGTTCATGTCGAATTCGACCGCGCTCAGGACCACGACGTTGGGCACCAGGAAGAGCGCGACGAGCCACGAGACGAGGAACCAGCGGTTCGGGAGGTCGCGGGCGGCGACGGCGGCGATGAGCGCCAGGGCGAACGGGATGCCGAGGTTCGTCGCGTAGAAGAAGAGGACCGCGAGCGGGCCGTCGCCGAAGCGGGCCTCGCCCCAGCCGGCGACGAACCGCAAGCCGCCGCTCGCGCCCTGCTGGAAGACGGCATCGGCGACGAACGGGAGGGCGAGCACGATCGGGGCGAGGAACAGGACCGCGTCGCGACCCACGGTCCGCGACCGCCAGGCACCCGACGTGAGGACGTACAGCCCGACGATGAGATACGTCGCGGGGAACGCGTAGAAGTGGAACGGCGCGAGGAGCGCCGCCAGGATGCCCGCGAGGAGCACGCCCGCCGGGCGGCGGCCGATGGTCGCGACCGCGAGCAGGACGACGGAGACCAGACCGGGCAGGCCGAGGGTCGAGGCTCGATGGGGGAGGAAGCCGGTCCCGAGGACCGACGCGATCCGGAAGAACGGCCAGTCGTCGTTCCAGTTGTTGTCATACGGGTTCTGGCTGATGAGCGAGGCGATGTCGCCGCCGCCCGACTGGACGTCCATGACCAGCCGCAGCCAGCCCATCCCGCCGCCGATGCACACGAGGATCGTCGCGAACGCCGCGACCCGGCGATCGCCGGTCAGCCCGTAGGCGAGCGCCCAGACGACGAGCGCCAGCGTGGCCGCGAAGAGCGCGCTCGTCGCGAAGTAGACCGGGATCAGGTCGACGCCGGCAGCGGTCGCGGCGATGGCGCCGTGCAGGTCCGCGAACCAGTGGTAGGTGAGCGGCTCGCCCGCGAAGTACGGGACCTCGGGCGGGAAGTTGCCGTGGATGATGCTCGACCCGATCGCGACGTGGACGAGCAGGTCGCTCCAGTTCCAGCCGCCCGAGACCCAGCCGTCCGCGGTCTCGCGCCAGCCGTTCCCGAACAGGACGATCGCGATGAGCAGGCCGACGGCGGCCGCGATGACCCAGGCGGCCGCGTCCTCCGTGAGGGTGGCCCGGATCCCGGCAATGCTCGGTCGTGCGAGCGGCGCCAGCCAGGGGTGGCGCAGCCGCGCGAACACGACCGTGGCGACCGCCAGCGCGACGACCGATGCCACGACCGCGGGCTGGCCGAACCCGACGACGCGCGCGATAACGTCGACGACGTGGGCCGACAGGTAGACGCTCGCGACGATCGCGATCCCGATCGCGCCCGGTGCCGAGCAGGTCCGGCACGACCCGTCGCACGACGATCCAGCCGGGGACGAAGAACAGGAACGGCCAGAGGATCGCGATCGCGGCGATGGTCACGGCGTGGCGCCGCGGACGTCGTACACGGTCCACTCGCCGACCTGGACGAGTACCGGGTAGCGGGCCTTGAACGCGGCCTCGTTCGCCCCCAGCGCGTCCCGTTCGTGCGGCCCGATCACGACGTAGTCGATCCCGAGCGCGGCCATCCGCGCCTCGGACCCGGGCTCGGCCCGGTAGATCGAGAGGGCCTCCGCGGTGCGGCCCTCGTACGGGATCCCCTCGGTCCACAGCCAGTTCGGCGTAGCCGACGTAGATCCGTCGCCCGGTCAGCATCGCGATGGGGTCGTGGTTCTCCATCCCCACGATGAACAGCGAATCGGGGGCGGTCTTCTCGCGGACCTCGGCGGCCAGGGTCAGCTCATCGGATCCCAGCATCTTGTAGCGGCTCTGGCCGAGGAGCGTGCCGACGTCCTCCAGCACGCCCGAGAGGATCATCGTCGCGATGACGCCGGCCACGAGGGTCCGGGCGCCGAGGTCGGGGTGGCGCCGCCACGTGCGGGCCAGGAGCGCCGCGACGAGGATCGAGACGGCGAGGAACCAGTACACCAGCAGCTTGTGGTTGTCCCAGTCCCAGGGCTGGAAGACGACGAGGTTCGCCGCCGCGAACAGCGCCATGAACGCCCACAGGAACCGATGCGCCCGCTCGGGGACGACGCGCCGCGCGAGCAGCCCGGCGATCAGCAGCGGCGCGAACCAGCCGAGGTTCTTGAGCCAGAACCACAGCCACGAGTCCGGGGCCGACACCCAGCCGGGCTGGAGCCGGAGCGCGGAGAGCGCACCGGAGCCCGCCGCCGAGCTGCGGGAGGAGCTGCGGGAGCGCCACCGCGACCCAGATCCCGAAGAACGCGAACCAGGCCCGCGACGGGAAGAGCAGGAATAGGAACGGGGTCACGATGGCGAGCGCGAGCAGGGTCCCGAGATGGGCGAGCGGCAGCAACCCCGCGATGACCGCCGGCCAGCGCGAAGAGGCGGACGTCGGCCCGCCGGACGGCGACCAGCAGGGTGGAGACGATCGTGAAGGCGAGCGGCAGGCCGTAGAGGAACGCCCGCTGCGAGGCGAGGAACCCGAAGAACATGTTGACGAACTGCATGTTCAGGTCGCTCTTGACGTGCCGCTCCCAGGCGAGCGTCGAGAGGGTCCCGACGATGTCGTGCGACTGCTCCATGGCGGCGGCGGTGGCCAGCCACCCGAGCCCGCCGCCGAGCAGGAAGAGGACGATCGTCAGCGTCGCCGCCGTGCGATCGCGCGTGAACCGGCGGGCGAAGGCGTACAACCCGATCGCGACGAGCACGCACACGACGTAGCTGTGCAGCGCCAGGGCACCGGCGGGGTCCATCCCGAGCGTCACCTGTGCGGCCGCGGTCAGGTCGCTCAGGTAGTGATACGCGAAGGCGTGACCGGCGAAGCGCGGATGCTCGGGCGGGAAGTTCGCGCCGTAGACGAACGAGCTGACGATCCCGAGGTGGACCGGCCAGTCGCCCCAGATGTTGATGTGGCCGGCATAGAGGCCATCGGAGGCGTAGGAGAGGGCGTCGCGCCAGAACACGGCCCACCGGACGGCGAAGGCGCCGATGACCAGGGTCGGCAGCCAGCTGATGCGCCGGGCGGCGGCGCGGACCGGCCGGAGCCGGCGGGCTTCTGCGCCCAAGCCGCCCTCCGCGCTCGAGCCCGCGCAGGAGCCAGGCCGCAAGCACCAGACTGAGCCCGCCGACCAGGACGACACCGGTGACCTGGAACCCGATGAGCGTCGACACGGGCACGAGGGCCAGGGTCGCGATCACCATCCCGAGCGGCGCGCCATAGGCGACCCGTTCGAGCGACGAGAGGTGACGCGCGTACCGATCGAGGAGGGCGATCCCGAGCGCGCTCATCGACGCGAGCAGCGCAAGCGAGGCGACGACGCTCAGCATGCGATGAGGGCGACCACGTTGGGGGGATGATAGCGAGCGTGCCCCACCGCTCGATCCTCCATGTGGACCTCGACGCGTTCTTCGCCTCGGTCGAACAGCGCGATCACCCCGAGCTGCGCGGCCGTCCGGTCATCGTCGGTGGCGGCGATCGCGATCAGCGTGGCGTCGTCTCCGCGGCCAGCTACGAGGCACGGCGCTTCGGGGTGCACTCGGCGATGTCCCTGCGCGAGGCCGGTCGCCGCTGTCCGGACGGGGTCTTCCTGCCGGTCGACGGTCGCCGCTACCAGGCCGCGAGCCGGGACGTCATGGCCGTCCTCCGCCGGTTCACCCCGCTCGTCGAGCCGATCTCGATCGACGAGGCGTTCCTCGATGTGACCGCGTCGGCCGACCTGTTCGGCGACGGCCCCACCATCGCGCGCCGCATCAAGGACGAGATCCGGTCCGACGTCGGTCTGACCGCCTCCGTGGGCGTCGCCACGACGAAGCTCGTCGCCAAGATCGCGTCCGACCTGCGCAAGCCCGACGGGCTGGTCGTCGTGCCGCCGGGCGAGGAGGCGGCGTTCCTCGAGCCGCTCGCGATCGGACGGCTGTGGGGCGTCGGCGAGCGGACGGCGGCCGCGCTGGCGGACTTCGGCGTGAAGACCATCGGCGATCTCGCGGCGCTGCCCCCGGACGTTCTCGTCCGCCGCTTCGGCAAGCACGGCGCATCGCTCGTCGACCGCGCCCACGGGCTCGACGCCGACCCAGTCCACGAGGGCGATCCGGCCAAGTCGGTCGGGCACGAGCACACGTTCGACGTCGACACGACGGACCGCGAGCTCATCGAGCGGACCCTCCTGGCGATGTCCGATGGGGTCGCCGCCCGTCTGCGGGCCGCCGGGGTCCGGGCCGGGACGATCGCGGTCAAGGTCCGCGACTCGTCGTTCCGCACGCTCACCCGGCAGCGCACGCTGGCGGAGCCGACGGACATGACCGAGCCTATCTACCGGGTCGCGCTCGAGCTCGCGCGACCCGAGCTGCGCGGCATCCGGGTCCGCCTCCTCGGCGTCACCGCCTCGAACCTGGGCGACCGGGAACAACTCGCGATGTTCAGCTCGGACGACCCGCGACGCCGGCGCGCGGTCGAGGCGGCCGACGCGGTCCGCCGGCGCTTCGGCGAGGACAAGGTGACGCGGGCACGGCTGCTCGGCGCCGGTCTGCCGGCCCCGTTCGAGCGCGATCCCCGCAACCCGCTCGACCGCCGCGCGCGGGGCGTGGCGAGCGATGACCCGACGGCCGACGAGGCCGATGACCGCCGTGACAGGCGAGCTGTCACGGACGACGACGACATTCCCCCAGACGACGCTTGACATCGAACACCTGTTCGGTCTAGTGTCGGGTCGACAATCGAACAGACGTTCTGTCGGACGAGTGCCCCGGACGACACGAGCACCTCCTCCCGGTGACCTGGGGAGGGTCGAGGCTCCGCGAAAGCGATCGCATCGGCCATCAGCAGACCGCCGGGCCTGTGCCCCCGGAAAGGAGCCATTCGATGGCATTCACCCGAGTCGCACCGGTCCAGGTCCGTGTCCGGACCGGCTGGTTCGACGGCAGTCCTCGCGAGATCACCTGGGGTGATCAGCGACTTCCCGTCACCCGTCTTGCTGCGGTCCGCGAGGAGGCCGCCGCGTATCCGGTCATCACCGGGCCGCGCACGCTCTTCGAGGTCGAGACGCCCCGCGCCCGGCTCTCGCTGACCTATCACCACCGATCCCATCGCTGGACGGTCACCGGTCTCGACGACGAGGTCCGCCTCGCCGCCTGACCCTTCGAACCCTCCAGCCGGCCCCGGACTCCCTCCCCCGGCGGTCGGCGACGGTCGGTCGCGGGGCGGGTGCGCCGGTACCGCACTCGCCCCGTCTCCGGCCTGGATGTCCGGTGTGGGTCCTCGCCAGAGCCCACCAGACGAAACGCGCCGTCCCGGGCGGCCGCCGCGGGTCCGCGGCGAACCTACAATCTGTAGGTGCAGAACCCTCCAAGCGATCGCTACCGCGACCTGACCCTCGATTCGTTCGTCGCTCGTCTCGAGTCTTCCGAGCCCGTCCCGGGCGGGGGCAGCGCCTCGGCGGTGGCCGCCAGCGTCGGCGCCGCCCTCGTCGCGATGGTGGCTTCGCTGTCGGAGGGTCGGCCCAAGTACGCGGCGCACGAGGGCCTGCTGGCCTGGGCGAAGGCCACCGGCCACGATCTGGCCGACCGGTTGCTGACCCTCGCCGACGACGATGCCGCCGCGTACGCGGCGTATTCGGCCGCGATGAAGCTCCCTCGAGACGACGAGGCCGAGAAGACCGTCCGGAGCCAGGCGATGCAGGCGGCAGCGCGCCGTGCGACCGAGGTCCCGTTCGAGTGCATGCAGGCATGTCTCGATGTCGCCGGTGCGGCCGAGGCACTGGCCGGCCGCAGCAACGCGAACTGCTCGAGCGACCTGAACGTCGCCACATTGCTGGCGGAGGCGGCCGCGAGCGGGGCGGCTGCCAACGTGCTCGTGAACCTCCCGTCGTGCGCGGACCCGGACTTCGAGGGCGAGATGATGGTCGCCGTCGACGAACTGCTGCACGAGGTCAAACGCCTCGCCGACCAGACTCGCGAGGTCGTCGGCAGCGGGATGCCGAGGGAGCCGATCCTGGCGCCGGGCCAGGAGTGATGGTGCCGACGTCGGGTGGCGCTCGACTCCTGGAGGGGGGTCCGATCGCGGAGGAGATCCGTGGCGCCGTCGCCGAGGACGTTGCGAGCTTCCGGGTGGCGCGAGGGCGGCCGCCGGCGTTGCGCGTCGTCATCGTCGGCAAGGACGCGCCATCGACCGTGTACCTGGAGCGGATCCTCCGGGGGTGCGCGAAGGTGGGCATCGATGGGGGCTTCGTCGAGCTCGAGGGCCAGGCGACCGAGGCGAGCGTCACGGCGACCGTCCGGGCACTCAACGACGACCCGACGGTCGATGGCGTCATCGTCCAGATGCCGTTGCCGCCCACGATCCGGCTCCGCGCGGTCATCGATGCGATCGACCCGGCGAAGGACATCGACGGGATCCACCCACTTAACGCGGGCCTGCTTCGACTGGGATACGACGGCTTCCTGCCGGCGACCGCGCACGCCGCGATCGAGATCCTCCGGCGGTCGGGCATCGAGATCGCCGGCCAGGACGCCGTCGTCATCGGGCGGTCGGCCGTCGTCGGGATGCCGGCGGCCTTCATGCTCGTGAAGGAGGACGCGACGGTCACCGTTTGCCACTCGCGGACCCGCGACCTCGCGGGCCACGTCCGCCGGGCGGACATCGTCGTCGTGGCCGCCGGGCATCCGGGCCTGGTGACCGGGTCGATGCTCAAGCCGGGTGCCGTCGTCGTCGATGTCGGCATCAATGTCGTGGAGGGCCGCATCGTCGGCGACGTGGACTTCGCGTCGGCGTCCGCGGTCGCGTCGGCGATCACGCCGGTGCCGGGCGGTGTCGGCCCGCTCACCAATGCGATCCTCCTGACCCACCTCATCCGGGCCGCCGAGCGCCAGGCGCCCCGCGACCATGCCACCCCTACCCACCGACCCGTCCTGTCCGGAGGAGACCGATGAGCGTCCCGTCAGATCTCGAGATCGCCCGTTCGGTCCGGCCGCGCCCGATCGTCGACGTCGCCGCCGAGCTGGGGATCCGGGATGACGAGCTCGAGCTGTACGGTCCGACGAAGGCGAAGGTGACCCTCGAGGCCATCGAGCGGCTGGAGGTGGAGCGCCCTCGAGGTCGATACGTCGTCGTCACGGCCATCACGCCGACGCCACTGGGCGAGGGCAAGTCCACCACGACCGTGGGCCTGGCGCAGGGGCTCAACCGGATCGGCCGGAAGGCGTCGGTCAACATCCGGCAGCCGTCCCTCGGACCGGTCTTCGGGATCAAGGGCGGTGCGGCGGGCGGCGGCTACAGCCAGGTCATCCCGATGGAGGACTTCAACCTCCACCTGACCGGCGACGTCCATGCGATCGGCGCGGCCCACAACCTCGCGGGCGCGTTCATCGACAACAGCCTGCATCACAAGAACCCGCTCGGGATCGACCCGCACGGCATCCTGTGGCCGCGCGTCGTCGACATCAGCGATCGCGCCCTCCGCCACGTGGTCATCGGCCTCGGCGGCCGTGAGGACGGCGTGCCGCGCGAGACCGAGTTCGTCATCACGGTCGGCTCGGAGGTCATGGCCGTGCTCGCGCTCGCGACCGACCTCCAGGACCTCCGGGCCCGGCTCGGGCGTGTCGTCCTCGCGACCCGAGGCGACGGATCCGCGGTCACGGCCGAGGACCTCGGCGTCGCCGGCGCCATGACCGTGCTCCTGCGCGACGCCATCAAGCCGAACCTGCTCCAGACCCTCGAAGGCGGACCCGCCTTCGTCCATGCCGGGCCGTTCGCGAACATCGCCCACGGCAACAACTCGATCATCGCCGACCGGCTCGCGCTCGTGACCAACGACATCGTCTGCACGGAGGCCGGGTTCGGGGCGGACATGGGCGCCGAGAAGTTCTTCGACATCAAGTGCCGGGCGTCCGGGCTCGTCCCGAGCGCTGCCGTCGTCGTCGCGACGGTCCGCGCGCTCAAGATGCACGGGGGCGTCGGCAAGATCGTCGCCGGCAAGCCGCTCGACCCGGCGCTGCTCGAGGAGAACGTGGACGCGGTGCGGGCCGGGGCCGCCAACCTCGCCAAGCAGATCGAGAACGTCACGCAGTTCGGGATCCCGGCGGTCGTCGCGATCAACTCGTTCCCGACGGACACGGCCGCGGAGGTCCAGGCCATCCGCGATGTCGCGCTGGCGGCCGGTGCCCGTGACGCAGTCGTCGCGACGCACTTCGTCGACGGGGGTGCGGGTGCCGAGGCGCTCGCCGCGGCCGTGTGGGCGGCCACCGAGGACGCCGGCGCCGGGTTCCGGCTCCTCTACCCCGACGAGATGGGGCTTGCGGACAAGGTCGAGACCATCGTCACCAGGATCTACGGCGGCGCCGGCGTCGAATGGCTGCCGGCGGCCCGCAAGTCCCTCAAGCAGTTCGAGGATCTCGGCTACGGCCACCTCCCGGTGTGCATGGCCAAGACGCAGTACTCACTCAGCCACGATGCGGCGCTCAAGGGCCGGCCTACCGGCTTCACGGTGCCGATCCGCGAGGTGCGCCTGTCGGCCGGCGCCGGCTTCATCACCCCGATCTGCGGCGAGATGCGCACGATGCCGGGCCTGCCGTCGGTACCGGGTGGCACGAAGATCGACATCGACGCCGACGGGAACGTCGTCGGATTGTTCTAGGCGGCGGCCGCCTGACGGCCCATGCCGGCGTTGCCGCAAGCGGCCGCGCTGACGGCCGAGCGAGCTCAGGTCGCGAGCGTCACGGCTCCCGTGGCGAGCGCGAAGCACGCGACGACGATCGCCGCGACGGCGACGCCCAGGATGCCGGCGCCCCAGGCGCGCAGGTCGATCGGCCCGAGCGGCTCCTCGGCATGGGCGTGGTCATCGTGCTCGCCGTCGTCGCCGTGATCGCCGACGTCGTGATGCAGACCGGTCGATCCGGCATGTCCGGGCGCGTCATCGGCGTGGGGATCCGTGCTCATCGTCTCGGTCGTCGACCTCCGGCGGCATTCTCGCAGACCGATCGCCCGCTCGTCGGGTCGTAGACTCGCCGTCATGACCGCCACCGGGCCCGATCCGGGCCTGATCGCCAGCCTCCGTGGCCTGGACCGGAACGGCCGGCTGCTGTTCGCGATGCGGACGCTCCGGATGTTCGGCTACGGGTTCCTCGCCGTCGTCCTCGTCCTGTATCTCGACGCCGCGGGCCTGGACCCGCTCACGATCGGGATCGTCCTGACCCTCACGCTGGTCGGCGACACGATCATCTCGCTGTGGCTGACCACCAACGCGGACCGGATCGGCCGTCGCCGCGTGCTGGTCGCCGGGTCGATCCTGATGATCGTCGCGGGGATCGTGTTCGCCCTGACGAGCTGGGTCCCGCTGCTGATCCTGGCGGCGACCATCGGGGTGCTCTCCCCGACCGGCAACGAGGTCGGGCCGTTCCTGGCCGTCGAGCAGGCCGCCCTGACCCAGACGGTGCCGGACGTCCGCCGGACCTCGACGTTCGCCTGGTACAACCTCGTCGGGTACGTGGCGACGGCGACCGGGGCCCTCGGCGCGGGCCTGCTCAGCCAGGCGCTCCTCGACGGCGGGCTGGCGCCGGTGGACGCCTACCGGGCGATCGTCATCGGATATGCGTTCATCGGGTTCGCGCTGGCGATCGGCTTCTGGCGGCTCGGTGCCGCCATCGAGGCGCCGCCGCGCGCGGACGCCGTCGACGGCATCCGCCGGCGCTTCGGGCTCGGCCGCTCGAAGCGGATCGTCCTGAAGCTGTCGGTCCTCTTCTCGATCGATGCGTTCGGGGGCGGGTTCATCCCGCAGAGCCTCATGGCGTTCTGGTTCCACACGCAGTACGGCGTCGACCCCGCCGCGCTCGGCGCGATCTTCTTCGCCGCGAACCTGCTCTCGGCCGTCTCGTCACTGTCCGCCGCCCGGATCGCCGCGAGGTTCGGGCTCATCAACACGATGGTGTTCACGCACATCCCGTCGAACGTGCTGCTCATCCTCGTCCCGTTGATGCCGACGCTGCCGCTCGCGATCGCCGTCCTGCTCCTGCGGTTCAGCCTGAGTCAGATGGACGTTCCGACCCGGCAGTCGTACGTCATGGCGGTGGTCGAGCCTGACGAGCGGTCCGCAGCCGCCGGCGTCACGGGGATCGCCCGGACGACCGGCGCGGCCATCTCGCCATCCTTCTCGTCGGTGCTCATGGCGAGCGCCGGCTACGCGGCCCTGCCGTTCTATCTCGCGGGCGGGTTCAAGATCGCGTACGACCTGCTCATGTACCGGGAGTTCCGAAATGTCCGCCCGCCCGAGGAGCGCGGGCGCCGACCCTAGCTGGGACCCGGCCCGACCTCGGTCGGCGTCTCGTCCGGCGCCCGCCGGCCCGGCCGACCGGGCATCCCGATCCGCCACCACACGAACGTCACGACGAGCCCAACGACGACGACGGCGATCAGCAGGTCGAACGGCTGGAGCGTCTCGCGGATCTGGACCCAGTTCGCGCCGAGCACCGTGCCCGCGTACACGAGCAGCATCGACCAGATGAACGCGCCCGCGGTCGAGTACGCGATGAACCGGCCGAGCGGCATGCGCGCGACACCGGCCGGGAAGCTGATGAACGTGCGGACGATCGGCAGCAGCCGGCCGATGAACACCGTCGCGCCCCCGTGCCGCGCGAAGAAGTCGTCGGCGAGCTCGATCTCGTGCGGGCGGATGAGGAGGTACTTCCCGTAGCGCTCGAGGAACGGTCGCCCGCCGTACGCGCCGATCCCGTACGCGATCAGGGACCCGAGCGTGTTCCCGATCGTCGCGACCACGACCACGATCCAGAAGTTCCAGGGCGAACCGGTCAACGGCTCGAGCTGCGACGGATCCGACACGAGGAACCCGGCATACGGCAGGATCAGCTCGGACGGGAGCGGGATCATCGCCGACTCGATCGCCATCGCGAGCAGCACGCCGAGATAGCCGACGGCGCCATACAGGCTGTTGAGGAACGGGATGACGATCTGGTCGATGAAGGCGAGCACGCGGCCTCAGGTGGTGGGGAAGGCGGGCGCACCCGAGGATAGCCGACTATCCTCGCAGCGGTGAGTGAGCCGGAGGTCCCGCACTACTACCCGGACCATCGCAGGACCGACGTGGTCGTGCTGACCGGCGCGGACCTGACGATCGGGGACGTGGAGGCGGTCGCGCGAGGGGGCGCCACGGCCGTCCTCGACATCCATGCGCGCGAACGGATGCAGGAGGCGCGCGACGTCATCGAGTCCCTGGTGGCCGAGGGCGCGGTCGTCTATGGCGTGACGACCGGCTTCGGCGACCTCGCGACGACCTTCGTGCCACCGGACCAGGCGGCCGAGCTCCAGCGCCGCCTGCTGATGAGCCACGCCGCGGGCGTCGGGCCCGCGTTCCCGCGTGACGTCGTGCGGGCGATGCTGCTCCTGCGCGCGAACACCCTGGCGCTCGGTCACAGCGGGTGCCGCCCGCTGCTCGTCGATCGGATCCTCCGCTTCCTCGAGCTCGGCATCCACCCGGTCGTGCCCGAGCAGGGGAGCGTGGGGGCATCGGGCGATCTCGCCCCGCTCGCGCATCTCGCGCTGCCGCTCATCGGGAAGGGGCACGTCGAGCTCCGGGGCCAGGTCGTGCCCGCGCTGCTCGCGCTCCGCGAGCACGGGCTGGAGCCACTCGAGCTGCAGGCGAAGGAGGGTCTCGCGCTCCTCAACGGCACGCAGATGATGAGCGCCATCGGCGCGCTGCTGCTCGCCGACGCGGACCGACTCGTCCGCACGGCCTCGGTCGTCGCGGCGATGAGCGTGGAGGCCCTGCTCGGCACGGACGTCGCGTTCGCGGCGGCCTACCAGCTCGCCCGACCGCACCCGGGCCAGGTCGCCGTCGCCGCGGAGCTGCGGCACCTGCTGCGCGAGAGCGGGCTGCAGCACGGCCACCATGCGTCGGCGCACAAGGTCCAGGACCCGTACTCGCTGCGCTGCGTCCCGCAGGTCCACGGGGCCGTCCGGGACGCACTCGATCACCTCCGTCGCGTCCTCGACATCGAGCTGAACTCCGCGACCGACAACCCGCTCGTGTTCCCCGGCGGTGGTGTCGCCGGCGCCGACACGATGGCGACGGGTGGCGGACGGGTCATCAGCGGTGGCAACTTCCATGGGGAGCCGATCGCGCTCGCCCTCGACTTCGCCACGCTCGCCCTCGCCGAGCTCGGATCGATCAGCGAGCGCCGGTCGGCGCTGCTCGTGGACGCGCGGCTGAACGGCGGGCTGCCGCCGTTCCTCGCGGCCTCATCGGGGATCGACTCGGGGATGATGATCTACCAGTACACGGCCGCGGCCCTCGCCTCCGAGCACAAGGTGCTCGCCCACCCGGCCTCGGCCGACTCGATCCCGACGAGCGCGAACCAGGAGGACCACGTCTCGATGGGGGCGATCAGCGCGCGCCACGCGCGACGCGTCCTCGAGGGGGTCGAGCGGATCCTGGCGATCGAGCTGCTGATCGCGACGCAGGCGCTCGACCTGCGGATGACGACCCTCGCGGGTCCGGACGGGGCGCCGGGCCTCGGCGTGGCCGAGGCACGCGCCAGGGTCCGTGCCGTGGTCCCGCACCTGGACGACGACCGTGAGCCGGGTCCGGACCTGGCCGCCGCGTACGACCTCGTGCACGGCGGTGCCCTCGTGGACCTCGCCGGCTAGCTAGCGGCCGAAGCGCGACCGCTTCTTCGCGGACTCGTTGTCCAGCCGGACCCCTCGCAGCCGGAGCGTCCGGTCGATCTCATCGAGATACGGGCGGCCCTCGGGGCGGTCCTCGAGCCAGATCAGATAGCCGGGGTCGACCCGGGCGATCTCGCCGATCGACCAGCCCAGGTGGCGACCGAACCCCAGGACGCTGCCCGACGGGCGTCCGGGCGGGCGGCCGGCGGCGCCGGTGCCATCCCGCTCGACGGGACGCTCGAAGCCCTGGTAGGGCGCGTCCATCCGATGGTCGACGCCGGGGCTCGGCGGCTCGGAGGGCGCCGTGGCCTTGTGATGCCGCCGTGGCCGCCGCCGTGCCGCCGCCGCCCGGTCCGGGTCGATCTCGGCGAGCTCCGCGTCGTACTCGGCGCGCTTCTCGGGGTCCCGCAGCCGGTCCCAGGCCGCGTTGATCCGCATCATCCGGCGCGTGGCCGCCTCGCCGGCGATATCCGGGTGGTACCGGCGGGCGAGGACGCGATAGGCCGCGGCGATCGATGCGTCGTCGGCCGCGGGATCCACCCCGAGCACCGCGTACGCATCCTTGTGCGGCATCGCCATGTGCATGCGTTCCTCTTCCCCGAGCGTCTCGTCGTGCGCCTGCATCGCACGACCACGCGTGCGGACTGTAGCAAACAGGAAAACGGCCCCCGTCTACAAGTGGCCGATACGGCCGTAGACTCATGGCTCATATGGGCGATATCCGGATCGAGGACGTGCTTGACGAGGCCGGCTTCCGGCGCATCCCGCCGTGTGCCGATCCGGGGTTCGACCATCGCAGTTGCGACCACTGGGAGGACGCCGACCGCGGGTCGAAGGCCGCTCGCCTGGGCTGGCTCGAGTCGACGCCGACGCCCTCGGCGCCGGCCGCCGGCTCGTCGTCGCGCGCCGCGCCCGACAACCCGTTCCTCGCCGAGCGTCCGAGCGCTCCCGCCGTCAACCCGTTCGCGCCACCCGCCGACGGCCGACCGGCGCGCAACCCGTTCCTCGAGGACGACGACGCCGGGGCGCCGAACCCGTTCGCACCCGCGGCGGTGTCGACCCGCCCGGTCGACGATGGCGCGCCACGGAAGCTCCAGCTGCTGCGCCGTGGGCTGGCCGTCACCGGGAGCTACGCGAAGGTGCTGTTCCGGGACGGGGAGGCGGCGGCGTACTGCCAGTTCGGGCCGCTGACGGCCTACCCGCGGGCGCAACGGACCCGCGATCTCTACCCGCAGCTGCCCGTCTCGCCGCCGCCGGCGGTCATCACGTGCATCGCGACGACGGCGGCCGCGCGTGGCGCCGGGCTCGGTCTCCGTCTTGTGCAGGCGGTCTGCGACGACCTGGCGACCCGCGGGTTCGCCGCCGTGGAGGCCTATCCGGAGGCCGCCGCCCGACCGGACGCCACGAGCGCGGCGACACCGGCGTTCTGGGAGGCGGCCGGGTTCGACCGCGTCGTCGACGATCCGCGGTTCCCGGTCATGCGGCGCGAGCTCGCGTGAGGCACCGGCGAGGTCGCTGGCTCGAGCTCGCCCTCCTCGTGGCCATCGTGACCGCGTGCCAGTCGACGGCCCAGGGGGATCCGTCGGGTGGCCCGACCGGCATCCCGGCGAGCGCGACCCCGTCGAGTCGCCGCCGCCTCCGCGCCGACCGGCGGCCCGTCGGTCCCGGCGCCCGCCTCGAGCGGCGACGCGCCATCGAACGCCGCTGGGCTCGTCGTCGATGCCGGACTCCTCGCGATGCTGCCCGCCACCGTCGATGGGGTGGCGATGGATGCGGACCCGGCAGACCGCCTCGACGCTCGTCGGACGACCCGCAGCTGTCGGCGGCGGCCTCGTCGCTGGCGATGGCCCGCTACGTCGCATCCGACGATACGGGCGGCGATGACCTCGCCGTGGTCAGCATCGTCCGGCTCCGGCCGGGCGTCTTCAGCGAGCCGTTCTTCGCCACGTGGCGTGCCGACTACGACGGCTCGGCGTGCGACGCGGCCGGGGGCGCGACCGGCATCGAGGAGCAGACGATCGGCGCCTACTCGGTCCACGTCGGCACCTGCGACCAGGGCGCCCACGACGTATCACCTGCGCCTCGATGGCGACGATCATCGTGTCGATCCTCGCGGTCGGCCCGCGCGCGCTCGGCACCGGGATCATCGAGGGCCTCCGGCCGTAGGTCGGCTGGACTAGGCTCTGCGCATGTCCGGACCCCGTCCCGTTCGCGCCCCCCGCGGCTCGGAGCTGTCGTGTCGCGGCTGGGGGCAGGAGGCGGCCCTCCGGATGCTCATGAACAACCTCGACCCCGAGGTCGCGGAGGACCCCGACCACCTCGTCGTCTACGGCGGGACCGGTCGCGCGGCACGCTCCTGGGAGGCCTTCGACGCGATCGTGCGCGAGCTCCGGCGGCTCGAGGACGACGAGACGCTGCTCGTCCAGTCGGGCAAGCCGGTCGGCGTGCTGCGAACGCATCCGTGGGCGCCGCGCGTGCTCATCGCCAACTCGAACCTCGTCGGCAAGTGGGCGACGTGGGAGCACTTCCGGGACCTCGAGCGACGCGGGCTGATGATGTACGGCCAGATGACGGCCGGGTCGTGGATCTACATCGGGACCCAGGGCATCCTGCAGGGGACGTACGAGACCTTCGCCGAGGCCGCGCGGCAGCACTTCGGGGGCACGCTCCGCGGGACCGTGACGCTCACCGCCGGGCTTGGCGGGATGGGCGGCGCGCAGCCCCTCGCGGTGACGATGAACGACGGTGTCGCGATCGTCATCGAGGTCGATGAGGCTGCGCGCCCGACGACGCCTCGAGATCCGCTACGTGGACCGGATGACGCACGACCCCGCCGAGGCGCTGGCGTGGGCGCGCGATGCGGCGGCGCGCGGCGAGTCGGTGAGCATCGCGCTCGTGGGCAACGCCGCGGAGATCGAGCCGGCCTGGGCCGCCGCCGGCGAGCACTTCGACCTCGTCACGGACCAGACGTCCGCGCATGACCCGCTCGGCGGGTACGTGCCCGCTGAGATGTCACTCGCCGATGCACTGGAGCTCCGCGAGCGGCTCCCCGAGGAGTACGAGCGTCGCTCCCGGCGCTCGATGGCGGCCCATGTCCGGGCCATGCTGGCCTTCCAGGAGGCCGGTGCGGTCGTGTTCGACTACGGCAACAACCTGCGGGCGTTCGCGAAGGAGGAGGGCGTCGAGGACGCGTTCGCGTACCCGGGGTTCGTGCCCGCGTTCATCCGCCCGCAGTTCTGCGAGGGCCGTGGCCCCTTCCGATGGGCGGCCCTCTCGGGCGACCCCGCGGACATCCTCGCGCACGGACCGCACGGTCCTCGAGCTCTTCCCCGACGACGCCGGTCTGCACCGCTGGATCGAGATGGCCGAGGCGCGCGTCCCCTTCCAGGGTCTCCCGGCCCGGATCTGCTGGCTCGGGTACGGGGAGCGGGCCAGGGCCGGCGTCGCGTTCAACGAGCTGGTCCGCACCGGCGAGGTCGGTGCCCCGATCGTCATCGGGCGCGACCACCTCGACTCGGGCTCCGTCGCGTCGCCCAACCGCGAGACCGAGTCGATGCTCGACGGCTCCGATGCGGTCGCGGACTGGCCGCTGCTCAACGCGCTCGTGAATACGGCCGCGGGCGCCACGTGGGTCTCGATCCACCACGGGGGCGGCGTCGGGATCGGGTACAGCCAGCACGCGGGGATGGTGGTCGTCGCGGATGGGACGGACCTGGCCGCGCAGAAGCTCGAGCGCGTCCTGACCACGGACCCCGCGATGGGCGTGCTCCGCCACGTGGACGCCGGCTACGAGCGCGCGATCGAGATCGCCCGCGCGCGGGGTATCCGCGTCCCGATGCTCGAGGACTGACGGCCCGATCGATCAGGCCGGTGCCGTCGCGTCCGGGTCCCCGGCCAGCGGCCCGGAGCCGACCCCGGACCCGCTCCGGGACCCGCCGCGTCGTCGTCGACCTGGGCGGGCATCGTCCCGATGCCGCGCACCGGGCTGAACAGCACGAAGAGGAACGGGATCGCGAGGCCGATCGCGGCGACCCAGAGCGTCTCGTGCAGGCCGATGATCCCGCCGAGCGCGCCACCGAGCAGCGAGCCGATCGGGATCGTGCCCCACACGATGAAGCGCATCGTGGCGTTCATCCGGCCCTGCATCCGCCCCGGCGTGATGGCCTGCCGGAAGCTCACCTGGTTGATGTTGTAGACGACCTGGGCGATCCCCTCGACGATGAACGACGACCACGAAGAGCGGGATCGCGTACGCGGCGGGGGCCGCCGGGATCAGGATCGCCGCCGGGAAGCTGATGAACGCGGAGAGCGACGATCGTCGGGCCAACCCCGATCCTCGTGGCGATCCGGTTCGCGGCGAACGCGCCGGCGAGGAACCCGAGGGCGCCGATCGAGATGACGAACCCGATCCCCGCCGCCTGGATGCCGATCTCCCGGACCGCGTACAGGATGAGGATCGCGCCCAGTCGATGTTGAAGAACAGGTTGGACGTGCCGGTGCACGCCGCGATGCTCCGGAGGTACCGGTTGCCGAGCACGTAGCGAAGGCCCTCGGCCACCTCCCGGCGCATCCCCAGCCCGGGCTCGGCCGGCTCGCCGGCGGCCGTCAGGCGCGGGTCCGGCTCGGGCCGGCGGATCCGCGAGATGAAGAACGCGGAGAGCGACGAAGCTCGACCGACGTCGAAGATGACCGCGGCCGCGGCGCCGATCAGCCCGATGACCAGGCCGGTGAAGCCCGGGCCCGACGACGGCCGCCGCCGAGCGGCTGATCTCGAGCTTCGAGTTGCCCTCGACGAGCTGGTCGCGCTCGACCAGCGCGGGCAGGTAGGACTGGTAGGCGACGTCGAAGAACACCGTCAAGCAGCCGACGACGAACCCGACGACATACAGCTGCCAGATCGTCAGGCTCCCGAGCGCGAAGGCGATCGGGATCGAGATGAGCGCCGACGGCGCGACCGAGGTCGCCGACGATGAGGATCGGGCGCCGCCGCAGCCGATCGACCCAGACGCCCGCCGGCAGGCTGAGCAGGATGAACGGCAGGAACTCGATCGTGCCGAGCAGCCCGAACTCGAACGGCGTGACCTGCAGGAGCGTCGCGGCGATGAGCGGGATCGCCAGGCCGCTGACCTGGCTCCCGAACTGGCTGATGGTCTCGGCGGTCCACAGCCGGACGAAGTCGGGGTTCCGCAGCAGGCCTGCGGGTCGCTGGCTCACGCCGGCAGTCTAGCCACGCGCGGCTGCCCACCTGCGGGCCGGCGGGAGGCTTAGCATCGACACGTGCTGATCGAGTCGGTGCCGAATGTCTCCGAGGGGCGGCGCCTCGACGTCGTCGATCGCCTTGCCGACGCCATCGCGTCGGTGCCGGGCGTCCACCTGCTCGATCGGACGAGCGATGCGAGCCACAACCGGTCGGTGTTCACGATGGCCGGGGAGGACGACGCGGTCACGGAGGCGCTCGAGCGCCTGGTCGCGGCCGCCATCCACGAGATCGACATGGACCGGCACACCGGCGAGCACCCCCGCATCGGGGCGGTCGATGTCATCCCGTTCGTCCCGCTCGGCGCGACCGACGATGGACGACTGCGTGACGCTCGCGCGCGACGTTCGGCGAGCGTCTCGCGACGCGGTTCGAGCTGCCGGTCTTCCTCTACGCGAACGCGGCGCTCCGGTCCGACCGGGTCAAGCTCGCCGACGTCCGGCGCGGCCAGTACGAGGGGCTCAAGGCGGAGATCGCCGAGCACGGCCGTGAGCCGGACTTCGGCCCGGCCCGGATGCATCCGTCGGCGGGCGCGGTGGCGGTCGGTGCCCGGCCGTTCCTCATCGCCTACAACATCAACCTCGCGTCCGAGGACGTCGACCTCGCCAAGCGCATCGCCCGGCGGATCCGCGAGTCCGGCGGCGGGCTGCCCAAGGTCCAGGCCAACGGGTTCTGGATCGACGAGCTGCGGCGCGCGCAGGTCTCGATGAACGTCCTCGACTTCGAGGTCACGCCGCTGTGGGTCGTGTGGGAGACGGTCCGCGAGGTCGCCGCCGAGGACGGGGTGAAGCTCGCCGAATCGGAGCTGATCGGGCTCGCTCCCCTCGCCTCGTTCCTCGCCGTCGCCGACCATGCCGGGGCGCCCGCGCGAGGACCCGATCGAGCGCCGTCTCGCGGCCGCCGCCGAGTTCCTCAAGCTGCGCGACTTCTCGCCGCTCCAGGCGCTCGAGCTCCGGCTCGAGGCCGCCCGCGCCGGGCGGGCCACCTGAGCCCGCGGACGGGACCGTGAGCAGCGCGTTCCGGGTCATCGAGGGCGGCCGGGTCGACGAATCGGCCCCCGGGCTGCTGGTCGTCGGCGCGGCCGAGATCGCGACGCTGGCCGGGGGTCTGCGCTCGGGCGATCGGCAGGGCGATGTCGGACGGATCGACGCCGCGGACGCGGGCGGCCCCGACGCTCCGGGCGCGCCCGTCGTCGCCTGCTGGGAGGGCCGGATCGCCGCGGTCGGCCCGCGCGCGGCGGTGGAGGCCGCGCTCGTCGCGGAAGGGCTGCCGCTCGGCCGATTCGCGCGACTGGACGCGCGCGGCGGGTCGGTCACGCCCGGGCTGGTCGACCCGCATACCCACCTGCTGTTCGGCGGGTCCCGCGAGGGCGAGCTGGTCCTTCGCCAGCGCGGCGCGACGTACCTCGAGATCCTCGGCGCCGGCGGCGGGATCCTCTCGACGGTCGCCGCGACCCGGGCGACCGCCAGCGAGACCCTGATGGAGCACGGCCGGCGCTGGCTCGACGAGATGCTCGGTCACGGCGTGACGACGATCGAGGCCAAGTCCGGCTACGGCCTGGATCTCGAGACCGAGATCCGGCTGATCGAGGTCGCCCACCAGCTCGGCCGCGAAGGCCCGATCGACGTCGTGCCGACCTACCTCGGCGCCCACGCGGTCGCACCCGAGTTCCGCACCCGGCCGGACGGCACCGAGGCCTATGTCCGCTCGGTCATCGAGGAGCAGCTGCCCGGTGTCGCCGCGCACGGTCGGGCTCGCTTCTGCGACGTCTTCTGCGAGTCGGGCGTCTTCAGCGCGGACCAGTCGCGTCGGATCCTCGATCGCGGCCGCGGGGTACGGGATGGCCGCCCGGCTCCATGCCGACGAGCTCGCCCCGTCCGGTGGCGCGGAGCTCGCCGCCGAGATCGGCGCGGCGTCGGCCGACCATCTCGCGACCCCGTCCGAGGCCGGCATGACGGCGCTCGCGGAGGCGGCCGCGGACGACCGCGCCGTCGTGGCGACGCTGCTGCCGGTCACCACATGGTTCCTCATGAAGGACCACCACGCCCCGGCCCGGACCCTCATCGATCGGGGCGTGCCCGTCGCCATCGGGACCGACTTCAATCCCGGGAACGTCGCCCACGCGCGAGCCTGCCGCTCGCGATGACGGCCGCCTGCGTCGGCCTGCGCATGACCCCCGACGAGGTCCTGAGCGCGGTGACGATCAATGCCGCGCGAGCCCTGCTCCTCGACGACGAGATCGGGTCGCTCGAGCCGGGCAAGGCGGCCGACCTGGTGATCTGGCGCGTCCCGATCGACCGCCCAGATCCCGTACTGGCCGGCCGCCGACCTCGTGCGGACGGTCGTCAAGCGGGGCCGGGTCGTCCTCGACCGCACCTGACGGGCGGGCGCCTCTCGCCCGGCGGAACCGCGTGCCCGGGCCGCGCGCCGTGCGCGGGCGGCCGGCGTTCAGACCTGCTTGCCGCGCGACTCCAGGAGCACGGCCGTGGTCTCGGCCGGCAGCGCTCGACATCGCGATCGAGAGCTTGGGCTGCGCTGTCGGCTCGGCGCCCATCTCGTGGAAGAACTTGGCGAGCGCCTCGGCGCATTCGGCCTCGTCGTCGCAGAGCGGCATCGGCACGACGATCCGCGGGTCGAGCTGCGCGACGAGCGCCGCGGCGCGGGTCGGGGCTGAGCGTGCCACCGAGTGGGACGCAGGCGATGTCGACCGTCCCGATGTCGCCCAGCTTCTCCTCGGTCAGCAGGTGGCCGATGTCCCCGAGGTGGATGGTGTGCATGCCGTCGAGCTCGACCACGAACGAGACCTGCTTGCCGGCCTCGGCGCCCTTCGCGTCGTCGCGGTACGTGCGCACGCCGGTCAGGAGGACCTCCTTGACCTCGTACTCGCCCGGACCGTCGAGGACGAAGGCGTCGTCGAGGCTGGACGGCAGCAGCGTGTGACCGTCGCGCGACGAGCTTGCCCTTGGCCCGCGGCAGCTTGTGGTCGTCCGCGTGGCTGAACGTGACGATGTCGCCGGTGATGCCCCGCGCCCGTCGGACCGACGACCGACTGGATAGGGATCGGCCACGACGACCGCATCCGCGGCCGCGCAGGCGGATGCAGGTCTGCCCGTACCAGGTGATCTCCATGCCTCGATTCTGACACAGCGGCCTGCACGGCGGCTGCACGCGCGGGCGGCGGCCGCGCCCCGGACACAGAAAGACCGGAGGCGCCTGCCCAATCGGCGCCTCCGGTCGGAGGGAGGGAGGAAGAACCTTGTGGGTTCGTCCGATCACTACGCTACGGCGGCCGTGTTGAGCGTCGAGATGGCATCCGATTAAGAAAGCGATACGTCGCCCGTCTGGCGCGCGGATGGGCCGTCGACCGGGACCATCGGCCGAGGGGCCGATCGGCGATCCCGTGCCACAATCCGCCGATGATCGACCTCCGACCCGCGGCGTTCCGTCGCGCTCCTCATCGCCCTTTCGCTCCTCGTCGTGGCGTGCGGCACCGCCAGCCCGAGCCCGTCGCCGACCCCGGCTGCGACGCCGTCACCGCGCCCGGCCGCGAGCGCCGCCGCCAGCGCCGCTGCGAGTCCGTCGACCAGCGCCGGGCCGTCGGCGAGCCAGGACGCGAATGCCATCTACGACGCGATCGAGCAGCAGGTCGTCCAGATCCGCGGTCTGCAGCCGACGGCGAAGGTCGCGCGGCAGACCATCGACGAGGACCGAGCTCCGCGAGATGCTGACGCAGCAGTTCGACGAGGACAGTCCCGCCGGAGTACACGGCCGCCAACGAACGCCTGTACAAGGCGCTCGGGCTGATCCCGCAGGACGCCGACCTCCGGACAGCTGTCGCTCGACCTGCTCGGCGCCGGGCGTCGCGGGCTTCTACGACAACGAGAAGAAGGAGATGTTCGTCGTGTCCCGGAGCGGCACGATCGGGGGCCCGAGAAGATCACCTACGCCCACGAGTACACGCACGCGCTGCAGGACCAGCATTACCCGGTCTTCACCGACCAGCAGGACGTCAAGGACCAGAGCGACCGGCTGCTGGCGCGCCAGGCGATCTACGAGGGCGACGCCACGCTCCTCATGACCTACTGGGGCTTCAGGCACATGACGCCGCAGGAGCTCACGCAGGCGTCGACCGTCGACCCGGCGCCTCGCAGGCGGTCATGGACAAGATGCCGCCGATCCTCCAGGACACGCTGCTCTACCCGTATTCGACCGGGGCGCTCTACGTCCAGCAGGCGCAGATGGCCGGCGGGTGGCCCGGCGGTGAACGCCTTCTACGACCAGATGCCGACCTCGACCGAGCAGATCCTCCACCAGGACAAGTACGCCGCCGACGAAGCAGCCTGCCGATGTCCAGATGCCGAAGGGCCTCGCCAAGGATCTCGGCAAGGGCTGGAGCGTCCCGCTGACCGACACGTTCGGCGAGCTCCAGACCGGGATCTGGCTGCGGTCCAGCGGCGTGCCGCGCGCCACGGCCGATGCTGCCGCGGCCGGGCTGGGGCGGCGACCGCCTTGCGGTCATCAACGGCCCGGACGGGGCGTGGGCCCTTGCGATGCACACGGTGTGGGACACGAAGGCGGATGCCGCCGAGTTCGAGACGGCCGCGACGACCGCCCTCAAGAAGGCCGGCGGTGTCGCCCAGGTCGTCCCGGGTAGCGGTGGCACGACCCGCTGGGTCGTGGTCGGATCCGACGACGCGACGTTGACGCGGGTGGCCGGCGCCCTCGGCCTGGCCGGCTAGCGCGGACGAGCGGCCGCCCTCATCCAGCCGCCGGCTGCCGGCCGGTCCCGGCAGCCCGGCCCAGCTACATCGACTCCGGTGCGGAGATCCCGAGCAGGCCGAGCGCGTTCGCCAGCGTGATCTGCGCCGCGCGCGCGAGGGCGAGTCGCGCCGCGGATCGCTCGGGTTCGTCGGCATCGACGACCCGGGCGTCGCGGTAGAAGGCATGGAAGGTCGTGGCGAGCTCGGTCGCATACGCGGTGATGCCCTGCGTCTCCTCGGCCGCGACGGCGTCCTCGATGACCTCGGGGAAGCGGCAGATCGCGCGCGCCAGTGCCGCCTCCGGCGCGCCCGCCAGCGACCCCTGCACGGCCTCGGCCGGTGCCAGACCCGGCGCCGGCCGCCTTCCGCAGGATCGAGGCGATCCGCGCGTGGGCGTACTGGACGTAGTAGACCGGGTTCTCGTTCGACTGCTTCTTGGCGAGCTCGATGTCGAAGTCGATGCCGGTGGTCGCGGCCCGTGACGCGAAGAACCAGCGCGCCGCGTCCACGCCCACCTCGGCCAGCAGGTCGTCGAGCGTGATGAACTCCCCGGCACGCTTCGACATCGAGACCTCCTGGCCGTCGCGCACGAAGCGGACCCAGGAGTAGAGCTTCATCTCGACCGCGTCCTGGTCGTAGCCCATGGCCGCGGCGGCGTTCCGGACCCGGGCCACCGTCCCGTGGTGGTCGGCACCCCAGATGTAGATCAGGTGGTCGAAGCCGCGGCTGAACTTCTCGGTGACGTAGCCGATGTCCGCCGCGAAGTAGGTCGGCTCGCCGTTCGAGCGGATGATCACGCGATCCTTGTCATCACCGAACGTCGTGGATCGGAACCAGAGAGCCCCGTCCTCCTCGTAGACGTGGCCCCGTTCGCGCAGGCGTTCGACGGCTCGCGCGACCCACCCTTCGTCGAGCATCCGGGCCTCGCTCGTCCACACGTCGAAGTGGACCCCGAGCGCCTCGAGGCTGGCTTCGATGCCTTCCCGCACGCGCCCGGCGGCCCAGTGGCCGACGATCCCGACCGTGTCCGCCCCGTCAGCCGTGGCCGCCGCCCAGACCTTGGCGGGTAGCGCCGTCGCGAGATCCGCAACGTACTCGCCTTTGTACCCGTCCTCCGGCACCGGCTCGCCGCGCCGGATCGCCGCGACCGACGCGCCGAGGTTGCGGATCTGGCCGCCGGAGTCGTTGAAGTAGTACTCGCGCGTCACCTGCTGGCCCCCGGCCTCGAGCACCCGGCAGAGCAGGTCGCCGACGAATGCCCCGCGCGCGTTGCCGATATGGAGCGGGCCGGTCGGATTGGCCGACACGAACTCGACGTTGACGACGCGCGGCGACGATGCCGCCACGCGACCCCAGGCCTCCGGCGCGGCGAGGATGTCGTCGACGAGCGCCTCCAGGGCTCCATCCGCGAGGCGGAGGTTCAGGAAACCGGGGGGCGCGACCTCGGCGCTGGCGACCGGTGTCGCGGCGGGGTCGGTGGCGGCCTCGCGGGTCAGCTCTTCGGCAAGGATCGTCGCGATCGCCAGCGGCGCCATCCGGTACGGGCGCGCCAGCTTCATGGCCAGGTTCGTGGCGAGGTCGCCGTGGTCGGGGCTCGCCGGCCGCTCGATCTCGATCGGGGGCCTGGACGGGTCGTCGGGCAGGGGCGGCAGCGCGCTCGCGGCGACCGCGCGAGCCCACGCGCGGTCGATGGCGGCGCGCGCCGCCGATCGGATCGTCGCGGAAGGGATCGCCGGGCTCGCGGGCTCATTCACGGCCGCCATGGTAGTCTCCGCGTCCGATCGCCGAAGGTCCTGGCCCCTTGGGGCATCCGGACAACGGTTTTCGCCGACGCAGCTGGCCGGTGCGGTGCGGTCTGCGTCCGTCCCGACTGGTCCGTCATGGTCCGTTGGTACTGGACGCCTGGCAGTACCAGCCCCCATGCTCGAAGTCGCCTATTCGAACGGGAATTCGATGGGTCGACGTCGGATCCGCAGTCATCCAATCCCACGTAATCGCATGCAATGGATCGGGGAGATCACGCACGATGAAACTCCGTAGGTTGGCGGCCCTGGTGAGCGCCGCTGTCCTCGCCCTGGGCATGGTCTCGGCCGTGTCCGCACACCAGAAGATCACGATCTGTCACGCCGCCGGTCTCGACGGCACGACGCATTTCGTGACCCTCACGATCAGTGAGAACGCCGTCTACGGCCCCGGCGGACACTTCAACGAGAACGGCACACCGCAGGCCGGTCACGAGCAGGACTACTTCGGCGCCTGCCACCAGCCCGAGCCGTCCCAGGAGCCTTCGAGCGAGCCCTCGAGCGAGCCATCGCAGGAGCCCTCCACCGAGCCGTCCCAGGAGCCCAGGGAGCCCTCGACCGAACCCTCGACCGAGCCGTCCCAGGAGCCCTCGACCGAGCCCTCGACCGAGCCCTCGACCGAGCCCTCGACCGAGCCCTCGACCGAGCCGTCCCAGGAGCCTTCGAGCGAGCCGTCCCAGGAGCCTTCGAGCGAGCCGTCCCAGGAGCCTTCGACCGAGCCTTCGACCGACCCATCCCAGGAGCCCTGTCCCGATTGCGCACCCGGCGGGCACGCCGCATCGGCTGAGCCGAGCGGCGGCGAAGTGGACGCTCTGACGTCAAACCCGACACTGCCCCCGACCGACACCGTGTCGACGGACCAGACCAGCGAGCCGGACGGCACCCTGCCGCTCGTCCTCATCATCCTCGGCGTCACCGGCCTTGCCGCCATCGTCCTGACCCCGGCCCGCGCCAAGCGCTAGACCGGACCACGATCGCCGGCGCCGCCGGCACCAGAACGGCAACTGGAAGACCCGGCTCCCTCAAGGGGCCGGGTCTTTCGATTCAGCCGTTGGTCCGCGTCCGGCCGGCGGTCGGCGAGGACCGGGATCCGGCGGGCACGGCGACGCTTCATGCGGCGGCCGATGGTCCTGGTACCTCGGTGCGCGCTGACACCGAATCTCGAGCCTCACGATGGAGGGTCCGGTGCGGTTCGGTGAGGTCCCGTCGGTTGGGCCATGAGGATTTAGTACTGGACAAGGACCCAGTACGGGCCCCATGCTCACGCCGTCATCTTTCGGGCCGGCTGGTGTTATGGGTCACCGCGGTTCGCCTTCATCAACCCACAACGGATGGATCGGGGAGAGAACAACGATGAAGCTTCGTAGGTTGGCGGCGCTGGTGAGTGCCGCTGTCCTTGCCCTGGGGATGGTGACCGCCGTGTCGGCCCACTCGCCCAGGATCAACGCGCCGGCCGACTGCGGCACCAACGAAGGGCAGCAGCCGTGCCCGGAGCCTGGTGCCTCGCAGGACGTCGAGCCGTCGCAGGACGTCGAGCCGTCGCAGGACGTCGAGCCGTCGCAGGACGTCAAGCCGTCCGAGGAGCCCTCGAGCGAGCCGTCGACCGAGCCCTCCACGGAGCCCTCGAGCGAGCCGTCCCAGGAGCCCTCGAGCGAGCCGTCCAAGGAGCCTTGCCCCGACTGTGGACCGGGCGGGCATGGCGCATCGAGCGAGCCCTCGAGTGAGCCGTCCCAGGAGCCTTGTCCCGACTGCGCACCTGGCGGACATGGCGCATCGGCTGAGCCGAGCGGCGGCGAAGTCGAAGGCCTGACGTCCCAGCCGACGCTGCCCCCGACCGATACCTTGACGACCACGAGCACGAGCGGACCGGACGGCACCCTGCCGCTCGTCCTGATCGTCCTCGGCGTCATCGGCCTCGCCGCTGTCGTCCTGACCCCGGCTCGCGCCAAGCGCTAGACCGGACCACGATCGCCGGCGCCGCCGGCATCGGATCGACCAAGATGGAAGACCCGGCTCCCTCAGGGGGGTCGGGTCTTCCGATTCAGCGCTGGTACGCCTCCGGCCGGCGGTTGGCGAGGACGGGGATCTGCCGGCGGACCGCGGCGACCCGATCGAGGTCCAGGTCGGCGCGGACGATGGCGACCGTGTCGGGCGCCTGGGCGATGATCGTGCCCCACGGATCGATCACCATCGAGCGACCGTAGGCTGGCTGTCCCGGCGGGCCGCCGATCTGCGACGGCGCGAGGACGTACGCGCCGTTCTCGATGGCGCGCGCTCGGAGCAGCACCTCCCAGTGGTCGCGGCCGGTCCGCTCGGTGAAGTTCGCGGGCACGGTCAGTACCTGCGCGCCGGCCAGGGCCAGCGTTCGGTAGAGCTCCGGGAACCGGACGTCGTAGCAGATCGACAGTCCGACCGGAACGTCATCCACGTTCGTGACGATGGCCTGGTCGCCGGCCGATACCCGGGCCGATTCCTGATCGACCGGTCCGGCATCCACGGCGACATCGAAGAGGTGGATCTTGCGGTAGACCGCGGCGATCGTCCCGTCCGGTCGGATGAGGACGCTGGTGTTGTAGGGGCGGGCCGGATCGTCCGACGACTCCGCCAGGCTGCCGGCGAGGATCCACGCGTCGCGTCGCCGGGCGACCTCGGCGAACGCGTCGGTGTGATCGCCCGGGATCGGTCGCGCGGAGGCCCGATACCCGTCGTCCGGGCCACGGTACTGGAGGTATTCGGGCAGGGCGACGAGCCGGGCCCCGCCCGCAGCCGCCTCGTCCGCCAGCTCGACCGCGCACCGGATGTTCGACGCGACGTCGTCGGTCGCATCGAGCTGGACCAGGGCCACCGGGAGCTGCATGGCGCCATCGTAGCGCCGGGTGTTTCAGCGGATGCCGGTGTCGTATGCGAGTTCGAGATCGGTCAGGCCGCCAGCGGCGACCACGACCTCCGCGGGCGCCGGCGTGCCCATCAGCCCCTCGACGGGTCGACCCTCCACGACATAGTGCCCGGGTGCCAGCTCGATCGTGAAGGTGCCATCGACTGCGGATCGCGTGGCGCCGACCTGTGCGCCGGTCTCGTCGCGAACGACGATCTCCGCGTCGACGACCGGTCGTGGGGCGCACGCCGGGTCAGGCGGGTTCGTCTCGACCGGGCAGACCGGCCCGGCCATCGCATGTCCGCTGATCCCGGTGCCGGCTCCGGCTTCGCCCGGGAGGACGTCCGGTGGGACCGGCGCTCCATCTTCGGAGAGCTGCCTCACGCCGCCATCAGGCGTCACGGCGTAGGTCCAGCGGTGCTGGTCGATGCAGCCCGCTTGGCAGTCGCCCCAACCGACGTTGATCATCACGACGAACGCTCCGACGCCGGATGCCGGTCGTGCTTCCCACCATTTCGACTGGCCGATGAGGTCGAGATCCTTCGGTGGGATCGCCGCGAACCGTGGCTCCGCCGCGACGACCGCGGCCATCGCGTCCTCGGCGGTGGAGATCGGCAGCGTCAGGCTCGGGGCCGGGGTCGCCGTGGGCGATGTCGGTGTGGACTCGGTCGTCGCGGCAGCGCATCCGACGAGGGCGGCACCGAGCGCGGCGATGAGGCAGGTCGTCCGGATGAGCGCTCGCGTCCGCATGTCGCACCGACGATCGTACGTCGCCGCAGGTTCCCCGCCACCGCCGCAGAGAGCCCGAGGCCTCAGACCGTGATGATGGTCTTGCCCCGGGTGTGCCCTTCCTCCACGTAGCGGATCGCCTCTGGTGCCTGTGGCAACGGATAGCTCCGGTCCATCACGGGCTTGACCGATCCGGCTTCGATGAGGTCCTTCAGCACGACGAGGTCGGCGGTGTTCTCGGTCGCGGACAGGATGACGAAGCGCTGGCTGACGAACCGGCCCAGCACCATGGCCTTGATCATGCGATCGAGCACGATGCGGCCGGCCCCGCTGCTCAGGACGAGCGTGCCCTCGGGGCTGAGGATGCGCCGCCAGGCAGACGGCGACCGCGTCCCCGCGAGCTCGAAGATGACGTCGTAGCGGCGCCCATTTCGGGTGACGTCCTCCTGCGCGTAGTCGATGACGTGGTCGGCGCCGATCGACCGCACGAGCTCGAGGTTCCCGGCGCTGCACACGCCGGTCACGTCGGCCCCGAACGCCTTCGCGATCTGCACGGCGAACGTGCCCACGCCGCCCGACGCTCCGACGACCAGGACCGACTGCCCCGCCTGGACCTTCCCGGCGTCGCGCAGGCCCTGGAGGGCGGTCGACCCCGCGAGCGGCACGGCCGCGGCCTGCTCGAACGTCAGGTTCGCCGGCTTCGTGACGAAGTGGCCTTCGCCGGCACAGGCATATTCGGCGAAGGCGCCGGCGCACCAGCCGAAGACCTCGTCGCCGGGTCGCAATCGCTTCACGTTCCGGCCGACCGACTCGACGCGTCCCGCAACGTCGACGCCTCGGAACCTCGCCTTGGGCCGGCGCGGCCCCATCATCATCCGAGCCCAGACGGGACTGCCGCGCATCACGTGCCAGTCGAGCGCATTGACGCCCGCCGCGTGGACCCGGACGAGGACATCGTCGTCGCCAGGGGCCGGTTGGGCGACCTCCCGGAGCTCCAGGACCGCCGATGAGCCGTACCGGTCCTGCGTGACCACCTTCATCGGATGCTCCTCTCCCCTGCATGCCGTGGACATACGGTGTAAACGTATGGTGTAAGCCTAGGCATACGCCGTAAGTCCTGTCAAGCAGGAACGGGCGAGCGCCGCCGCGACTTACCCTGTACGTTAGCGTGACGAACCAAGGAGGCCGTGGATGGCAACGGACATCGACGAGACCGTGGCGCCGAGGGCGCCACTGAGCAAGGAACGGGTCCTCCGGGCCGCGATCACCCTCGCCGACGACGGGGGCATCGATTCGCTCAGCATGCGCAAGCTCGGCCAGGCGCTCGGCGTCGAGGCGATGTCGCTCTACAACCACGCCCAGAACAAGGACGACATCCTTGATGGCGTCGTCGACCTCGTCATCGGTGAGATCGACATCCTGCCCGGGGGCGGCGACTGGCGGACCGCGATGCGCCGGCAGGCGATCGCGGCGCGGTCGGTCCTCCTGCGCCATCCGTGGGTCCCGGCCGTGATCGAGACGCGGACGAACCCGGGCCCCGCGGTCATGCGGTACATGGACGCGGTGATCGGGATCCTCCGCGACGGGGGCTTCTCCGTCGACCTGACCCATCACGCGATGCACGTCCTCGGGAGCCGGATCTTCGGGTTCACGCAGGACCTCTGGGACGACTCCGGGAAGCTCGCGCCGAACCCGGACGTGGCGGCCATCCTGGCCCGGGAGATGAGCGCGCGGTACCCGCACATCACCGAGCTGGCGCTGGCCGTCAGCCACGAAGGGGGCCTGGGCGGCTGCGATGACGACATCGAATTCGCGTTCGCCCTCGACTTGATCCTCGACGGCCTCGAGCGACTGCGGGGCGCTGCTGCGGCAGCGCCCGCGGGAGCGTAGCGATGGCGGCCATCATCCCGCGCTGGGAGTGGCGGACGTTCGGGACGCACTTCGGGGGCGCCGATGCGGCGTTCGCCGCGATGCCCTCGACCGGCACCGCCGATAGCGACGAGACCTACCTGCTGGTCAGCGGCGCGGACGCGGGCTCCGCGGTCGTCAAGATCCGCTTCGACCTCATGGACATCAAGCTGCTCCGCGAGGTATCACCGGCCGGCCTCGAGCGCTGGGAGCCCATCCTCAAGGTCGGGTTCCCGATGCCGGTGGCCGACGTCGCGCGCGTCTGCGAGGCGCTGCATCTGCCATCACCTATCCTCGCTCGCGAGGACTACACCCTCCAGCAGTTCCTCGATGAGATCGCCGGCCCGACTGGGACGGTCCGGCCGGTCGCCGTCCACAAGCATCGGGTCCGCTACACGGTCGGCGGCTGCTCGTCCGAGGTCTCGGATGTCGTTGCGGATGGGCGATCCATCCGGACCATCGCGATCGAGTCCGAGGACGCGGCCGCGGTGGTCGCGGCGGTCCGTTCGGTCGGCCTCGACGGCTACGTCAACACCAACTACCCGCGCGGGCTCGCCGCGCTCCTGGACAGCCGGCCCGAGCGGTACGCGGTGATCGATGTCGGGACCAACTCGATCAAGTTCCATGTGGCCGAGGTCGGCCGCGACGGCAGGTTCCAGACGGTCGTCGACCGGGCCGAGGTGACCCGCCTCGGCGAGGGGATCGACGCCGGGGGCGAGATCGTCCCCGAGGCACTCGAACGGGCGATCGTCGCCATCGACGGCATGGCCCAGGAGGCCACGTCGCTCGGGGTCAGGGCGACAGCCGCGGTCGGCACCGCGGGGCTGCGCGCGGCCGGGAACCGCGAGGCGGTCCTGGAGGCCATCCGGGCACGCACGGGTGTGGCGATCCGCGTGATCCCGGGCGAGGACGAGGGACGGCTCGCGTATCAGGCCGTCGCGGCCGGGCTCGGCGCCACCACCGGGCGTCTCGTCGTCTTCGACACCGGCGGGGGGAGCTCGCAGTTCACCTTTGGCCTGGACGGACACGTGCTGGAGCAGTACAGCGTGCCGGTCGGCGCCGTGCGGTTCACCGAGCGGTTCGGGCTGGCCGGCGTCGTGACCCAGGCCGTCCTGGACGAAGCGGTCGCCGCGATCGGCGCGGAGCTCTCCAGCCTGGATGGCCGTCCGCGCACCGACGCGCTCGTCGGGATGGGCGGCGCCATCACGAACATCACGGCCGTGAAGCACGCGATGGCCGTCTACGACCCGGCCGTGGTCCAGGGAACGGTCCTCGAGCACGCCGAGCTTGACCGCCAGATCGAGCTGTACCGAGGGCTGGACGCGGATGCCCGCCGGTCGATCGTGGGACTCCAGCCAAAGCGCGCCGAGGTCATCCTCGCCGGCGCCTGCATCGTCCGTACGGTGATGGACAAGCTCGGCCAGACCTCGCTGACCGTGAGCGACCGGGGTCTCCGACATGGCGTCCTCGCCGAGCGGTTCGGCGCGTGACGACCTGACCTGAGCGGCGCCTACCTCGGAGGCAGCGCCGAGATCTCCCGCGCCGTATCGACGCTGATCGCAGCGCACGCCGTGACGATCGCGAGCCGCTCGACAGATCGGGGGAATCGCCCCTTTCATCCGAGGCAGATCCCGTCCGACCATCGACGTGTCGCGGACCCGCGATCGATCGGAGGTCGACCCATGCGCACCCCACATGTCCGCGCCGCCATCCTCGTGGCGGCCGTGTTGTCGCTCGGCGCCTGCACCAGCACGTCGGCGCCCGACGGCAGCGGCGCCGCCCCGAGCAACGCTCGCGGCCCCGCGGCCGGTGGCGCCACCACCGGCGCGACCGGAGACGGCGGCGCGGCCGCACCGGCAGTCGGAGGGGATCCGACCACGAACGCGTGCGGGCTCCTGACCGTCGAGGAGATCCAGCAGGCCGTCGGGTTCGCGGTCAGCCCGGGGGTGCTCCAGAACAGCGACAACCAGTCCGACTGCGAGTGGGCGAACGCGCAGGACGACTCAGCTTCCGTGGGCCTGACGGTCTCGGCCTATGACGATTTCCTGTGGCAGACGGGCAGCAGCGCATCAGCCAGCACGGCGGTGTCCGGCATCGGCGACGCGGCCTTCAAGGGCTGGCCGACCTTTGCCGACTTGAGTGTCAAGGTGAAGGGCTATCAGGTCGTCTTGGCGATCGTCGACTTCAAGGCCACCCAGGATGCGATCGATAGTGCCAACCTCGCGCTGGCGAAGCTCGTGCTGCCGCGCCTCTGACGCGACGGTGAGCATCCATCCTGCGGATCGACTCGCCGATCGGGGACGGAAGACACTCGCACACGCGCGGGACCAGGGCCGGAGCGAGGGAAGTCGTGGCCGGCCGTAGAGTATCCGCGTGGGCGCGGTCAGGGTCTCAGCGGATGTCATCGGACGTCAGATCGAGCTTGAAGCGGTCGATCGTTTCGTCGAGCGGCTCCGGCATGGCCCGGCCAGCCTGGTCATCCATGGTGAGGCCGGGATCGGCAAGACCGCGATCTGGCGAGCCGCGGTCGACCGAGCGCAGGAGGGCGGCGCGATCGTCCTTCGGTCGGCACCCGCCGAATCAGAGCGCGAGCTGACCCTCGGCGGGCTCACGGACCTCCTGTCGGAGGTCAGCACCGATCGGATGGCGGCGCTCCCCGCGGTCCAGCGTCACGCCCTGGAGATCGCGGTCCTCCGGACCGAACCATCCGGTCAGCTTCCGGACCAGCGGACGCTGTCGGTGGCGACCACGACGTTGATCCAGCAGCTTGCGGGAGAAGGGCGGCTCGTCATCGCGATCGACGACACGCAGTGGGTCGACGATGCCTCGCGCGCGATCCTGGCGTACGCGGTCCGGCGCCTCGCCGACCGGACCGCGGGGATCCTGTTGGCCGTGCGCGGCGATCCGACCCCCTCGACGCTCGAGCTCGCCGCAGGCGTCCCGGACGAGGCGCAGGATTCGGTGCGGCTCGGGCCGATGCCGCTCGCCGCCCTGCATCACCTGTTCATGGCCCGATTTGGCCGCTCGTTCCCGCGCCTCGTGCTCGTCCGGATCGAGGAGGCCTCCGGCGGCAACCCGTTCTACGCGCTCGAGATCGCCCGGACGCTTGCGGCAGCGGACCCGGTCGTACGGCCGGGCGATCGCCTGCCGATCCCGGCGACCCTCGGTGCACTCGTCGAGGCGCGGATCGGTGCCTTGCCATCGGCGACTCGGTCGGCGCTGTTGCTGACCGCCGTGGCGGCCGAGCCGACCATCGACACGCTTCGTCGTGTCGGCGCGGACGCCGCATCGGCCCTCGACCCGGCGTTCGAGGCCGGCGTCATCGCGATGGACCGCCGATCCATCCGGTTCACGCACGCGCTCCTGGCGCATGCCGTGATCGGCGTGGCGACCCCGGACGAGATCCGGCGCGCCCATGCCTCGTTGGCCCGGGCGGCGACGTCCGACGATGTCCGGGCGCGTCACCTGGGGGGCGCGACCGAGGGCCGCCATGAGCGCGTCGCGGCCGCGCTCGAGGCGGCCGCCGCAGCCGCCCGGGCCCGCGGCGCGACCATCGACGCCGCGTCCCTCTTCGAGCGGGCGAGCGAACTCACGCCCAGGGAATTCGGCGACGAGGCCCTTCGCCGGGCGACTTCGGCCGCGGAGTGCCTCTTCATCGACGTCTCGGAGTACGTTCAGGCGGACGCCATCCTCGACACTGCGATCGCCGGGGCCGCACCCGGCCCGGTGCGCGCCGACGCGCTCAGCCTCCGCGCCCTCATCCGCTACTACCACGGCCAGACCCCGGTCGCGGTCCGGCTCGGCGAGCAGGCGATCGCCGAGGCGGGAGACGACCCGATCCGGCGCGCCAGGATCCTCGGCCGGGCCGCGTTCCTGGTCATGCAGGTCGATCTCGAGCGAGGCAATGCCTTGGCCGCGGAGGCCATCGGGTTGCTCGAGGAGGTCGATGGGACGACGCCCGTCGACCCCGACCTCCTGGCGAACGTGCTCCTCTTGCACGCGAGCTCCGAGCTGGGGCTCGTCCGCGGCTACCTCGCCGACGAGATCGCCCGCGGGACCGCCTTGATCAGCGAAGGCGGTCGCACATGGGAACACGACGGCGCCGACGGGATCGCCTACGGTCTCGCGCGCCAGCTCGACGACGTCGATCGGGCGATCGAGATGACGGAGCGGCTCATCCGGGCCAAGTCCGGCCCGGCCGGGGACGACCCGTTCAACCTCGTCTCGCTCTCGGGCCTGCAGGTATTCCGCGGCGATCTCGCGGCGGCCCAGTCGACGGCCGAGGCGGCGCTCGAGGGCTACGCCCGTGAGGGTGCCGACATCTTCCCCTCATGGCGTTTGCGCGGGGTCGCCCTGGTCGCTGCGTACATGGGCCGTGTCGACGACGCCCGGCGACTGGCCGGCGAGGGACTCGAGCTCGCGGTCGCGAGCGGCGACCTCGCCCTCGAGGTCTATCACCGCCAGATCCTCGGGTTCGTCGCCTTGTCCGTCGGCGAGGTTCGCGAGGCGGATGTCCAGCTGACGATGGCCGCCACTGCGGCGGAGGCCAGCGGCACGCGTCACCCGGGGCGGTTCAAGCTGGACGGCGACCGCCTCGAGGCCGCCTTGGCGGTCGGCGACCCCGACCGCGCCGAGGGGATCGTGGCGTGGCTCGAGCATGCCGGCGACGTCGCGCCGACCCCATGGACCCTCGCGATCGGCGCGCGCGGTCGCGGCCTGCTCCATTCCGCGAACGGCGACCTCGACGCGGCGCTGACGTCACTGCGCCGAGCCCTGACCGAACACGAGCGCCTGCCGATGCCGTTCGAGCGCGCCAGGACGCTGCTCGCGATCGGTCAGGTCCATCGACGCCGGAAGGAGAAGCGGCTTGCGGACGAGCGACTCCGCGAGGCGCTGGGCAGCTTCGAAGCGATGGGCGCACCCCTGTGGGCCGACCGGGCGCGGGCCGAGCTGGCGCGCATCGGCCTCCGGCCGCGTGCTCCCGAGGATCTGACCGAGACGGAGCGACGCGTCGCCGAACTCGCCGCCATGGGGCTGTCGACCCGAGAGATCGCGGAACAGGCGTTCCTGGCGCCGAAGACGGTCGGCAACGTCCTCGGACGGGTGTACGGGAAGCTGGGCATCCACTCGCGGGCCGAGCTCGGCGCGCGGATGGGCGGCCGGGTGGGTCCCGACGGGCGCATGCAGGACAGATCGGGGTAACCGCCCCTTTCGTCGCGCCGCATCGCGAACCTACCGTCATCCGGGATGGAAGAGCACGTTCCCGACACGCCCGTCCTCCAGACGTTCCTGGTGGAGCGGTATTGGCCCGACGTCGACGAATCGACGGCCCAGGTGGCCGTCACGAGCCTCGAACGCGTCGCGGCGGCGATGACCGCCGAGGGCACGCCCGTCGAGCACGTCATCTCGATCCTGATGCCGGCCGACCAGGTCGTCCTCTCGCTCATCCAGGCCGCCGACGAGACCGTCGCGCGACGGGTCAACGAGCGCGCGGGGATCCAGCTGGACCGGGTCGCCGCGGCGATCGCCCTCGGCCGCCATATCCGCTAGATCTGGATTGGCATCAGGTCGTCGTCGGCGTAGCCCCGATGGCGGGAATGCGGTGCCACATCAGGTATCCTGTGGCCCGCGCCGACATAGCTCAGCGGTAGAGCAGCTGTTTCGTAAACAGCAGGTCCTCGGTTCAAATCCGAGTGTCGGCTCCACCACTTCGAACGTGAAACGCCGCATCAATCGCCTCTTCAAAGCCAGCCGGATGCCCGCATCCGTGCATGAACGCAAGAAGTGTTCGGGAGAACTTGGCGGAGTGTTCAGAACCCGAGGACCTGGTCGACCAGCACGACGGTGACGCGGCCGGGCGCGACTTCGCGGCTGATGATCAGCACCTTGTTGATCGCGCTGTGGAGGCCATACGCCGCGTGCGCACGAGCGTCCTCGAGCGGGAGGGCGTACTCCTCGATCCGACGAAGGCCTTCGTCGAGGTCGTCCACGATCTTCTGCGTGCCGACGACGAGGATCACGCGGCCGGCGCCCGAGGCGTACGGCCCGAGCTGACTGCCGCCCATCGAGGCCGCGATCAGCGATCCCGTCTCGGTGACAGCCTGGACGCTACCAAGCATCACCTCGGGTGCAGCCGCCAGCCGGCGGATCTCGTCAGCCTGAGTCGCGCGGTCCATCCTCCAGATCTGCGGGCGCAGGGCATCGTAGCGACCGGACTGCTCGATCTCTTCGGTGATCCCGGTGTCATCGAGCGTCTTCGAGGCGCCGTGATCGACCTGGGCTCCGTCGGGGATCAGCCCGAGCACGATCCCCTTCGCGTCCGAGGCGTCCCTCGCCCGGACCACATCGATCCCGTTGGCTTCGAGCGCGGCGACGGTTCGTTCGACGCTGGGTTCGGAGGCCAGTGTCGAGAACCGGCGCGCGACTGACCGATCGGGATCGGGCTTGAGTTCCGTGATCATGAGGCGTTGTCCTTGGCGTGCGGTGCTGATATGCTTGCAACTGCAAATACCATACGCCAATGTGATTGCACATGCAAGTACTTTCCGAACCGAACGTCGAAGGGCTCATCGATGAGCTCGCGTCAGTCGCGTTGCCCGGCCGCCGAGGGATGGAGGCGTGGAACACGTTGCTGCGGGCTCACGCGACGTTGCTGCGCCAGCTGGAAACCGATCTGGAGCGCGAGACCGGCCTTGCCCTGGCCGACTTCGATGTCCTCGCGCAGCTGGCCCTCGCCGGCGGCGAGCTGCGAATGACCGAGTTGGCGGACCGCGCTCTGATCTCACGATCCGGGATGACGAGGCGCGTCGCTCGCCTGGTCGGCGAGGGCCTCGTCCACCGGGCGAACGCCGATGCAGACGCGCGCGGGATCGTGGTGCTGCTAACGGATGCTGGGGTGGATCGCCTCCGTGACACCGTGCCAGTGCACGCGCGCGGGGTTGCGCAGCTCTTCGCCGCTCGGCTCGATGATCGGGAACTCGAGACGCTCCACGAGGCGCTCGACAAGGTCATCGTCACGGGCTGCACGTTCGGCTGAAGGCTGCGGACGCTGCCGGCTCGCGCTCGGCTGGCGAGGTCAACGGGTTCCGCGAACGGCGAATTGGACCTTCAACGGGTTGATCCCGTACGGGAGCGGCCGGTCCGGGGCCAGCTTCGGGCTCAGGAGCTCGAACTCCCGCTGTCGGAGCAGCTCGGCGAGGCTGGCGGTGCCCAGGACCAGGGCGAGATTCCGGCCGGCACACTGCGCGCCGCCGCGCGAGAACACGTTCATCTGCCAGTCGGCATCGGCCGAGCCGTCGAGCCAAAGGCCGGGTGCGAACCGGTTCGCATGCGGCAACCGACGCGCGCGATGGTTGGCGGCGGCGGGGATGAGGACCCTCGAGCCGATCGGGAGCGTCTCGCCGTACCACTCCGTCTCGGCCGCCGTGACACGCACGAGCATCGCTGCCGCGGGCCACAGCCGAACGCTGTCGAGCATGCAGGCGCGCACGAAGGCCAGGTCTGCGAGGGCGGCGACCGTGCCCGGCCCATGGGCCGCGTCGGCCATGCGGACCTCGGCGAGGGCGCGCTCGTGCGCGGCGGGATCGGTCGTGAGCAGCGCGAGCGCGTTGAAGACCGAGGTGCGAACCGCGTCGAGCGCCATCAGCCAGAACGGCACCTGGCCGTTCGGCCTCGTTTCCGCCTCCTTGGGCGCGGACGTGAAGAGACTCACCAGCGTGCCGGGCTCGGCGGCCGCGACGTACCGCTGGATCCGTCCGTCCATGGACGCCTTGAGCCGTGCGTCCCTGCGTCGATCCCAGACCTTGAGCCCCAGCCAGTCGCCGTCCGCGCGCAATCGGCTGTGCTCCTCGCTGAGCTCCGTGTCATCGGCGGCGGCATCGCCGAAGACGCAGCGCCTGGCGATCCTTCGAAAGGCCATGAGCGACCGTTCGTAATCGAGGTCCGCGGCATCCGCCAGCATCGCCGCGACCTCCTCCTGCACGACTCTCAGGAATCGCTCTGCGAGGCGATGGGGCTCGTGTCCGTAGTCAAGCACGGCCTCGTTGAACGGGCGGCGCTCGGCATGGAGCTCGGGTGGCGAGCCGTTCAGCGCATCCGGCGCGAACGGAGAGAACAGGCGACGCTTTTCGGCGGCGTTCATCCCATAGATATCGACCGGTGACTCCAGGACCCGGCGGACATCGTCGGCCGCGAGGACGAGCAGCGTTTGGCCGCCGATGCTTCGAAGCATCACGGGCCGGCCGGCATACCGCTCGGTCAGACGGTCCACCGTCGCCACGCCGCGCCCGGTGTCGAACCGGGTCGCCACCTCGGTCCAGAACGGCAACGGGATCGCGAGCCCTTTGAGCAGGCTCGGCAGCAGGTTCGTCAGCGTGAAGCGGACACTCTCGGAGAGCGAGGCGTGCGCGAGCCCTGTGGTCATCCCTTCCCCTCGTGGAGCGGCGGGCCCAGTATCGCGCCGCCCGGATCGACATCTTGCTAACTGAGTATCTGCGCTCGCCGATCTACGCTGCTGCCACAACGCTCAAGTCGATCGGCGATCTCATCTCACACCTTCTGGCGGGCAGGCCGTTCGGCTGACCTGCGCCGCGGCAAGTCGATCGGCGAGCCGCCAAGATGGCGGCTCGCCGCTTGGAGCACTGCGCTCGCCCCCGGGTCGACGGGGTCATTGCAGCAGGCTGTCGCGAACCATCTGCAGCGTCGGTGACTGCGCTCCCTTCACGAAGACGCTGATGTCGACCGTCGTTCCGAAGCCTGCGACTGCATGCGGCAACGTCTGGATGGCTGCCGTGCCGTCACCGCAGTACTGCCACAGGACGATCTCCTCGAGCGTCCAGGCCTCCAGCCCGGACCGCACCATGTTCGCCGTCCAGGCCGGGTTCCACACAAGGTCGCAACCCATCCGATCGCGGATCTTGAGGTCGCGCATCACGCCGCGACCGTAGAGGATCACTCGCCGACCGGTCCGCTCTCGAAGGCGATCGGCGCAGGCGGTCACGCAGTCGATCACCTGCTGGGCGCTGGCCTTTCGATTGGGATGACCCGGGCGAGCCGGTTGTGCCTTGGTCGTCGCTGTGGCCGCGACGGCAGCCTTCGGGGCCGCTCCTTGCTCGGCGTCGATGATCGGGAGGATGTCTCCCGAGTCCCACCCGCCGGCAGCGTCGACGGCCTTCAGATAGGCGTCCGCCTGATCCGCCCCGCTCTCGCCGAACTCGAGGAACAGGTAGGCGCCCCGGAACCAGCTCTGCCCGTACCGCTGGGCACCGGCATCACGAAGTGCCGGCCAATTCCGTGCGAACCAGCCACCGTCGTTGAACTTGAGGCCATCCCACGCTTTCAGGATGCCGCCGACGAACCCCTTCGTCGCGGCAAGCTGCTGCCAATTCGGATGGCCGCCGACCAGGCGTCGCTCATCTCCTGAGTACAGATCGACGAACAGGTACGGCTTGCCGGGATCGTCAGCCGCGGTGCTACCCGAGCCACCGTCGCCCGAGCCACCCCCGCCATCGGAGCCGCCGTCGCCCGACCCGCCGTCGCCGCCGTCCCCGCCATCGGAGCCGCCGTCGCCCGACCCGCCGTCGCCGCCGTCCCCGCCATCGGAGCCGTCGCCGCCCGACCCGCCGTCGCCCGACCCGTCGCCCGACCCGCCGTCGCCCGAGCCACCGTCGCCCGACCCGCCGTCGCCGCCGTCCCCGCCATCGGAGCCGCCGTCGCCCGACCCGCCGTCGCCCGACCCGCCGTCGCCGCCGTCCCCGCCATCGGAGCCGCCGTCGCCCGACCCGCCGTCGCCGGAGTCCCCGCCATCGGAGCCGCCGTCGCCCGACCCGCCGTCGCCCGACCCGCCGTCGCCGCCGTCCCCGCCATCGGAGCCGCCGTCGCCCGACCCGCCGTCGCCCGACCCGCCGTCGCCGCCGTCCCCGCCATCGGAGCCGCCGTCGCCGCTCCCCCGCCATCGGAGCCGCCGTCGCCCGACCCGCCGTCGCCGCCGTCCCCGCCATCGGAGCCGCCGTCGCCCGACCCGCCGTCGCCGGAGTCGAAGGTGCCGCCGTCCCCGCCATCGGAGCCGCCGTCGCCCGACCCGCCGTCGCCCGAGCCACCCCCGCCATCGGAGCCGCCGGAGTCGCCGGAGTCGAAGGTGCCGCCATCGGATCCACCATCTCCGCCGCCATCGCCGGGATCACCGCCGCTGTCACCGCCGTCGCCGCTATCGCTCGAGTCGAAGCTGCCGCCGTCGGTCTCGTCGAAGCCACCCTGGGAATTCTGCGTCTTCGGTCATCGTTCGCCCCCCTAACCAAGCCCCCGCGAGAACGAGACACCTCGCGGCGATGGTCTACCACCCGACCGTCTCTCCCGTGTCTCGCGCTGGAGACCGAGCAGCTCCGGTTGACCTAGAGACCGCGCTCAGAGGTCCGATGGCCCTTGTCCGGCCGTCTGCCTCGGATGGACCATCGGGTCGCGGGCGTCGCCCGCACGAAGGAGAACGGCCATGACCACCCACGACCTCGCTCGACATCCTGCCGTTTCCATCCCGAAGCCGGAGCTCCACGCGGCGGGCAAGGCGTGCATCGCCCTCCTCGTGCTCCTGGGTATCGGCGCCATCGCCGGTGGGGTCGCGCTCCTCGCGAAGCCGGACGGGAGCGTGATGCACTTCGACGTGTCGCTCCTGGCTGGCAGCCCGTTCGCCGACTTCATCATCCCGGGGCTCGTCCTCGGCGGGGTGTTCGGGATCGGCTCATTCATCGTGGCCGGCCTGGGCCTCGCCCACCTCCGGATCGCGCCGTTCCTCGCGTTCGCGATCGGCAGCGGTCAGATGATCTGGATCGTCGTCGAGCTGGCGATCATCCAGGAGCTGAGCTTCCTGCATCCGCTGTGCTTCGGGATCGGCCTGGCGATCGCCGCGACCGCGGTTCCGTGGGGCTGGCCGACGTTCCAGGGCTGGCGCGCCGCGCGCTGAGGCGACCGCCGCCGATCGCCGGCCCGCTCGCGGCGCCTCACGCGACGCCGTGCAGCGCCCGCACGTCGTGACCGGCCGTCCGGCCTCCGTGGATGGGCCGAATGGACCTCGCGAGGGCCACCGCGACGCCCGTAGGGTCGATCGACCACGACTCGAACTCGAGGCCGTTTCGATGCGCTCACGACCGATCCGCAGGTTCGCGTTCCTTGCGATGGCGACCGTGCTGGTCGCCTGTTCCGGTCTGGGCGGCACGCACCTCGTCGTCACCGACGCGTGGGTCCGGCCCGCCCTGCCCGGGGCCGAATCGGCCGCCTATCTCAAGATCGAGAACGCGGGCCTGACAGGCGACACCCTGCTGTCGGTCGACAGCCCGGACGCCGCGATGGCCGAGCTCCACGGCACCTCCACCGACCCGTCGGGGATGACCGGGATGACACCGATGGACGAGCTGACGATCCCCGCCGGAGAGAGCGTCACACTGGCGCCGGGTGCGATGCACGTGATGCTCACCGGACTGACCCATCCGCTGACGGTGGGCGGGACGGTCGAGCTGCGTCTCGTCTTCCGGCATGCCGGGACGATGACCATCCAGGCAGCCGTGCGAACGGGTTGACATGACGCTGCCAGGACCCACACCGGAGCCCGTCGCCGGGGGCACGCGGACCCTCGATGGTGGGTTCTGGCTCGTCATCGCCCTGGCCGGGGCGTGCGCCGTGCTGGTCGTCGTGAGCCTGCTCGGCCGGGCGGCAGCCCCAGCGGCTCCGATCGCATCCCCATCTCCCGACCTCGTGCAGGCCTACCTCATCCCGAGCGCGCAGGCAGCCCCGGCCATCGCCCTCACCGACCAGGGTTCCCGGCCGTTCCGTCTCACCGACCTGCGCGGGACGCCGACCTTCGTGTTCTTCGGCTACACGCACTGCCCCGATGTCTGCCCGGCCACGGTCGGGACGATCGGTCTGGCGATGAGCGCCGTCGGCTCGAACGTTCGCGCCCTCTTCGTGACCATCGACCCGGAGCGCGATACGACCGCGTGGCTCTCCGAGTACCTGCGGTTCCTGCCGGCGGGGTTCGTCGGCCTGACCGGCACGGCCTCCCAGATCGCGGAGACGGCCGGCGCGTGGGGCGTGCGATATGCGAAAGAGGAGACCGGTGTCGCCGGCGCCTACGCGATGTCGCACACGGCCGACGTCTTCCTCGTCGACGGGGCGGGCGTCCTCCGCGCGAGGTTCCCCTTCGGCACGACCGAGGATGCGATGGCCGCGACCTACCGGACGGTGGTGGCCGACCCGGTGTCGCCCGCTCCGTCCGTGGCGCCGACACCGACCGTCGCGGCGACGCCGTCCGCGGCGTCTTCTTCGAGGCCGTCCGGCCCGCTGGCCTCGAGCGGGGCCGCGTCACCGGCGGTCGCCTCGCCCCGGTCCGATGACGAGGGGGCCCTGCCGCTCGACGTGGCCGTCGTCTCGTCCTCGATCTGGTCCGGCCCTCCCGGCCCGGTCATCCTCACCCTCTCGAGCGGCGGGGTGCCGGTCGCGGACCCACAGCTCCGCCCCCTCGTCCAGCTGACATCGAGCGACGGCCGACCGGTCGGCCCGGCGACCGAGGCCGTCGGCGTCCAGCCGCCCGGGGTCGCGGTCGTTTCGTACGTGGCGACGATCCCGATCCCGGCTGCCGGGTCGTGGGGTCTGGCGGTCACCGCCGACACGAGAGCGGGCGCCGCGTCGGGTCACGCGACGATCACGGCGCTCGACCCCGGCGCCACGCCACCGCTGGGCGGCCCCGCGCCGGACGCCCACACCCCGACCCTCGACGACGCGGGCGGCGTGGCCCGCGCCGTGACGACCGATCCGGCACCGGACCTGCGGCTCTCGCGGCGGTCGACCACCGATGCGCTGGCCGGCCACCTGCCCTTCGTGCTCGTGATCGATTCGACGCGGTTCCGCGTCTCGCCGGCCTGTGGGCGGGCGATCGTCATGGCCCGGTACCTGCTGGATCGCTGGCCGGACGTCGCGTTCATCCACCTCGAGCCGTATCGATACGACGTCGTCACCGACACGGCGGTCCTCGAGGGCTCGCTCGACGCGCCGACCCTCACCGATCCGGCCGCCGCATGGGGGATCGGCGGGGCACCGTGGGGCGCCCGCTCGATGCCGTGGGTCTTCGTCGTCGACGGCCACGGGACCGTCCGCGCCAAGTACCAGGGCGTCGTCGGGAGCGACGAGGTCGACGTCATCGTGTCACTCGTCACGCAGGGCGGATGATGTCCCGGCCGTCGGGGACCTTCGGCCCGCGGAGAACGGGCCGGATGTCATGAGACGCCGCGGAGGCTCCGCCCCGAGCATCGGTGGCATGGATATCAAGCAAGGCACCGACCTGTCCCTCCCCGACCCCAGCGGGACCGTCCTCACCCGTCGCCAGATGCTGCGCGGTGCGGCACTCGCCGGTGGAGGGATCGTCGCGGCGAGCCTCGCCGCATGTGCGCCCGGTTCTGCGTTCCCGTCGGGCGGCTGGACCTACGGACCAACGGCCGCCGCTGCCGCCGCGTCGGCGACACTCCCACCGAGCGCGGCCCCGAGCCCGTCGCCCAGCGCGAGCATGGATCACGCCGCCGCGAGCCCGTCGGCCGTCCCCTCGGCATCTGCCGCGGCCGGGTCCGTGCCGCCGGGCTGGACCGAGCACGACGTCGAGGCGCGGCACGTCATCCGCCGCTACCTCGGCAACCTGGCTCCTGCCCTCAAGGACGTCTACGGGAACGCGACGTTCGCGAAGCTGGCCGACATCCTCGGCGCCGCGGACGCCTACCCCGAGCTCTCGGCCAAGCCGGCCTTCGTGCAGGTGCCCCAGCTCGTCCTCAGCGATGCGCTGAAGCCCCTGGTGCCGGAGATGGACGGCGACGTCAAGGTCTTCCGCCTGACGATCGATGCGTTCGAGCAGCACATCGACGAGCTCCAGCCGCCGGTCGCCGCGCTCGGCTACAACGGGCAGTGGCCCGGGCCGACGATCCGCGTCAACCAGGGCGACCGCGTGCGCGCCCACTTCACCAACAACATGCAGGAGACGACCGGCGTCCACTTCCACGGCGTCGAGTTCGACGACTTCTTCCAGGACGGCATCCCGTTCGTCACCCAGAAGCCGATCGTCCCAGGCGAGACGTACACGTACGAGTTCACAGCCGTCAACGCCGGCTCGCTGATGTACCACTCGCACCACAACGCCACGGACCAGGTCGGCCGCGGCCTGCTCGGCGCGTTCATCGTCGATCCGAAGGACGACCCGATCAAGGCGGACCGCGACTACATCTGGATCTCGAACGACTCGTTGGGCGGCTTCACGATCAACGGCCATGGGTTCCCGGCCGTCGTGCCGGTCCTGGCGGCGGTCGGGGAGACCGTGCGGGTCCGGTTCATGAACGAGGGGATCATGATGCACCCGTGGCACAGCCACGGATACGCGATGCACGTGGTCGCCCGTGATGGGATCCCGCTGGGCAGCGCGTCTTTCAAGGCCGACACGCTCGGCGTCAACCCGGGCGAGCGCTATGACGTCACGATCAAGGTCGACCGGCCCGGCGTGTGGGCCTTCCACTGCCACATCCTGCCGCACGTCGAAGGGGCATCCGGGATGTTCGGCATGGTCAACACGCTGATCGTCGTGCCCGAGAAGGCGCACGTCGACGCGATCGTCCAGGCGCTGCTCGCGTAAGAGGAGCGCGTCCGCCCGACGCCTCCTCGAGGGCGCCGGACCCATCGGCAGTACAGGGTTGCGCCCGCCCACGCCGACCCGCTAGGATGGGACATACGGACGTCCGTACGTCCACCGGTCGCCCCCCAACCCCCCGTGGGAGTGTCGATGCCCAGGATCGTCCTCGTCGGCGCCGGCAGCGTCGAGTTCACCAGGAACCTGCTCGGCGACATCCTGACGTCACCCGCGCTGCGATCGTCCGAGATCGCCCTGCACGACATCGACCCCGAGCGACTGGCCACCGCCGAACGGATGGCCCGCTGGACGGCGGCCGCGCTCGATGCCGAGCCGACGATCTCGACCCACCTCGATCGACGCGAGGCCTTCCAGGGTGCGGACTTCGTCGTCAACACCATCCAGGTCGGCGGTGCCCGGGCGACCCGGGCCGATTTCGACGTGCCGGCCGCCTTCGGGCTGCGCTACACGATCGCGGACACGGTGGGTGTCGGTGGGGTCTTCCGCGCTCTCCGGACGATCCCGGTCGTCCTCGGCATCGCCCGCGACATGGAGGAGGTCTGCCCGTCGGCCTGGCTGCTCAACTACACGAACCCGCTCGCGATCCTCGTCCGGGCCGTCTCGGAGGCCACATCGATCCGGGTCGTCGGGCTCTGTCACTCGGTCTACTGGACGATCGATCGGCTCGCCGGCTACCTGGGACTGCCGCCCCATGAGGTCGATTCCGCGTCCGCGGGGCTGAACCACCACGCCTTCGTGCTCCGCCTCGAGCACCGCGGCCGCGACCTCTACCCGGAGCTCCGCAGCTTCATCGATGCCGGCCGGGCGCCCGAGGATGACCTCGTCCGGGCCGAGCTCTTCCAGCGACTCGGGTTCTACCCCACCGAATCCTCGGAACACCACGCCGAGTACAACCCCTGGTACATCGGCAAGCGCGACGCCGCCGGTGACGCGGTCGAGCGGTTCCACATCCCGATCGGGGAGTACCTCGACCGGGTATCGCACAACCTCGACGAGTACGCCGAGACGCGACGGATGCTCGACGCCGGCGAGCCGTTCGAGATCGAGCGGAGCGGCGAGTATGCCGCGACCATCGCCGAATCGATGACGACCGGGACCCCGGCCCGGATCGTCGTCAACGCGATGAACGATGGCGCGCTCATCCCGAACCTCGATGGCGATGCCTGCGTCGAGGTGCCCGGGCTCGTCGACGGGCTCGGGGTCCACCCGGTCGCGATGGGGCCGCTCCCCCTGCACCTGGCCGCCTACATCCGCGGGGCGGTCGACATGCAGGGGCTGACCGTCCGTGCCGCACTCGATCGCGATCGCGCCGGGATCGGCCATGCGGTCATGACCGACCCGATCGTCCAATCGCACCTGACCCTCGCGGATGCCTGGCGTCTGACCGACGCGATGATCGAAGCCGAGACCGAGTGGTTGCCCGCATGGCTCGGTGGCACAGCCGCCGACTGAAGGAGGAGCACGCGATGTCGACCGAACGGACCGGATCCAGCGCACGACGGGGGTGGCCCCTGCTGACCGTGGTCGCGGTGGCGGCGCTCGTCGTCGCGGCCTGTGGCGGAACGTCCGCCTCGCCGTCAGGGGCGGCGCCGGCGAGCCAGGCCGGCGGGTCCGCGGCTCCGGCCGCGAGCGGGGCCGGCTACACGGGGCCCGAGGCGACGATCAGCTACTCGATTTGGGGTGACCCGCAGGAGATCAAGGCGCAGCAGGCCATCGTCGATGCGTTCCACGAGGCCAACCCGAAGATCACGGTCAAGGTGACCGTGTCCGACTGGGAGCCGTACTGGGACAAGCTCCAGACGTCGATCGCCGGCGGCGACGCCCCCGACGTCTTCGCGATGGACGGACCGCTCTTCCCCGATTACCAGACCCGCGACGTCCTGCTCGACCTCAAGCCGTTCATCGACCGGGACGGCTACGACCTCGGCCAGCTGGCCGACCAGGCCGTCGCCGACTTCACGACCCCCGACGGCCAGTTCGGCCTGCCGCGGGACCTGAACGTCGTAGCCCTCTACTACAACAAGGCGATGTTCGATGCGGCGGGGATCCCGTATCCCGACGACACCTGGGACTGGGCGAAGCTGACCGACGTGGCGAAGCAGCTCACCCTGAAGGACGCCTCGGGCAAGACGACCCAGTGGGGCTTCTACACCGAGTCGACCGACATGGAGAACTTCTGGTCCGAGCTCGTCTGGCAGAACGGCGGCGACATCATCTCGCCCGACCACAAGACGAGCCTCGTGGGGAGCGACCAGGCCGCGGCCGGGATCCAGTTCCTGCAGGACCTGATCTGGAAAGACAAGGTCATGCCCGACGCGTCCATCACCGACGCCCTCGGCGATGCCTTCGAACAGGGGCAGGCGGCGATGGAATCGAATGGCTCCTGGCTCGTCGCGACCCACCAGGCCGCCGGGATCGACTTCGGGATCGCCCCGCTGCCGAAGGGCCCGGCCGGTCGGGCGACCTCGATCAATCCGACCGGCGCGGTCGTCTACAAGGGGACCAAGAACCCCGACGCTGCCTGGGAGTTCGTCAAGTACCTCGCCAGCCCGGCTGCCCAGACCAAGATCATGGAACTGAAGGCGTCGATGCCGGCCAACAAGGAGGTCCTCAACGGGCCGTTCTCGACGTCATTCGACGGCGCCCAGGTCCTCGTCGACGCGATCGACTACGCCCACGTCAAGCCCTCGTTCAAGGGCTACAACGAATGGACCACCGCGCTCCAGACGGAGCTGGACACCAACGTCTTCACCGATGCGAACAAGACGGCCAAGCAGGCGCTGACCGACGTCGTCCCGCAACTCGACGGGATCCTCGCCGGTCAGTGACGCCCACCTCCCGGACGCGAGCTCCAGCATGACGACCGTGCGCGGCCCCGCCACTCGGCGGGGTCGCGGGCCGCTGGCGGGCGAGGGCCGCTGGGCGCTGGCCTTCCTGGCTCCGACGCTCATCGGCCTGGCGATCCTGTCCGCAGGTCCGATCCTGGCAACGCTCGCGATCAGCCTGACGAGGTGGGACCTCCTCACCGCGCCGACGTTCACCGGGATCGACAACTACACCGCGCTGCTGACCGACGACCGGTTCATCAAGGCGCTCCGGAACACGTTCTTCTACACGATCGTGTCGGTCCCGCTCGGGCTCGCGATCGCGCTCGGCCTGGCGGTCGCGCTGAACCAGGCGTTCCGGGGCATCGCCTGGATCAGGACGGCCTACTTCCTGCCCGTGGTGACCTCGACGATCGCCATCGCCCTCGTCTGGCAGTGGATCTACAGCGCGGACTCCGGGCTCCTCAACGAGGTGACCGGGATCTTCGGCATCCCGGCCCAGAAGTGGCTCAGCAACCCGACCCTCGCGATGCCCTCGATCATCGCGATGTCGATCTGGCAGGGCCTCGGCGTGAACGTCATCATCTTCCTGGCCGGTCTCCAGGCGATCCCGTCCGAGCTGCTCGACGCCGCCAGCGTCGATGGCGCCGGCACGTGGGCGCGGTTCCGGCGGATCACACTGCCGCTCCTGACGCCGGCGATCTTCTTCACCGGCGTGCTCAGCCTCATCGGCAGCTTCCAGGTGTTCGACCAGGTCTTCGTGCTGGCCAAGCCCAAGCCGACCGACGCGACGATCACGGTCGTCTACTTCATCTACGAGAGTGGCTTCAAGTTCTTCAAGATGGGCTACGCCAGCGCGGCGTCGTGGATCCTGTTCATCATCGTCGCGGTCTTCACCGCGGTCTACTTCCAGTCACAGCGTCGCTGGGTCTACTACCAGTGAGCGCCGGTACCGCGATCGCGGCCGAACAGGAGCGGGCCGCGAGGGTCGGCCGCCGGATCCGCGCGATCCGCAGGGGCATCCTCATCGGGCTGCTCATCGCGGGCGGGCTGCTCATGATGGCCCCGTTCCTGTGGATGATCTCGACCTCGCTGAAGACCCGCGCCGAGGTGTTCGCGCTCCCCCCGACACTCTTCCCGAAGGTGCCCCAGTGGCACAACTACCCGGACATGTGGACCGCCCTGCCGTTCACGAACTTCTTCATCAACTCCCTGAAGCTCGCGACCCTGAACACGATCGGCCAGCTCATCAGCTGCTCGATGGCGGCCTTCGCGTTCGCGGCGTTGCGGTTCCGGTTCCGGGAGCCGCTGTTCGCGCTCCTCCTCGTGACGTTGATCATCCCGTTCCAGGTGGTCCTCGTCCCGAACTTCATCCTGTACCGGTTCCTGCCGCACCCGTTGAGCACCAGCGGCAACTGGATCGGCACCCAGGAGCCGCTGTGGGTCGGGGCGTTCCTCGGTGGTGCCTTTGGGACCTTCCTCCTCCGCCAGTTCTTCCTCGCGATCCCGCACGAGCTCGCCGACGCGGCCCGCGTCGACGGGGCGAACCCGTGGCAGATCTACCGCCACATCTACGTGCCACTGGCGAAGCCGGCCCTGGCGACCCTCGCGATCTTCACGTTCATCTGGTCCTGGAACGACCTCATCGACCCGATCATCTACCTGCGCGACATCGACACACTCACGCTCACGGCCGGTCTGTCGCTGTTCCAGGGCCAGTACATCGGGAGGTGGCCGCTCCTCATGGCCGGCGCGCTCGTGAGCGTCATCCCGATGATCATCCTGTTCGTCATCGCCCAACGCCATTTCGTCCGCGGGATCGCGCTGACAGGGATCAAGGGGTGAGCCTCGTCGCGGTCTCGGGGCTGCCGTTGTACCGGCAGATCGAGGCGGACCTGCGCGAGCGCATCCGCACGGGATCGCTGCGCCCGGGGGCCCAGGTCGCGCCGGAGCCCGAGCTGATGGCCGAGTACGGCGTCAGCCGCGCGACGGTCCGCCAGGCGCTGGCGGGGCTCGTCGCGGAGGGGCTGCTCGAGATCCGGCGCGGTCTCGGGACGTACGTGACCGCGCCCCGGTTCGAGCACATGATCGGTGGCTTCTACTCGTTCAGCCGCGAGATCGAACGGCACGGCCTGACGCCCGGCACGAACGTGCTGGGGTTGTGGGCGGAGCCGGCTGCCGACGCCGTCGCCGAGGCCCTCGGGGTGCCTGCGGGCGCGATGGTGTTCGCGCTTCGCCGGCTGCGCCTGGCCGGGCCGGACCCGCTCGTCGTCGAGACGAGTCACCTGCCGGTCGCCCGGTTCCCCGGGCTGGAACGGGTCGACTTCTCGCGGGTCCGCCTCTACGACACCCTCCTGCACGACTACGGCTGCAGGCCGACGCGGGCGCGCGAGACCTTCGAGCCGATCCTCCTGACCGCCGACGAGGCCACGCTCCTCCATCAGCGTCGCGGCGAGCCGGCGCTGCGGGTCGAGCGGATCGCCTTCGACCAGGATGACCTGCCGATCGAGTTCTGTCGTAGTACGGTCCGCGGCGACCGGTACCGTTACTCGGTGGAGCTGCGCGACCGATGACCGCCTTCGAGGACCTGCTGACCTGGCGCGAGAGCTCGACGTCCGGCGACGCGATCGCCGCGGCGGTCGATGCCGCGCTGGAGGCGCCCGATACCGCCGTGGGGATCCTGGCCGCGGCGGACCGGATCGTGGTCACGGGCGCCGGCTCGTCGTACTACCTCGCGCAGGCCGTGGCGTCGGCCGCCCGGGCCGTGTTGCACCGGCCGGTCATCGCGGTGCCGCTCTCGGAGCTCATCCTCCGGCCCGAGGGCGTCCTCGTCGCGGCGGCCGACGCCGATGCCGATGGTGCCGGGCCGAGCGCCGCCGCCGGCCGCGAACCGGTCGTGATCATCTCGCGCTCCGGCTCGACGTCCGAGGCGGTGACGGTCGCCGAGCGGATGCGTGCGACGGGCCACCCGACGATCGCGGTCACCTGTCGAGGCGCGAGTCCGCTCGCGTCGCTCGGCGCGGTGACGCTCGTCTCGCCGGCGGGGGACGAGGCGGCGATCGTGATGACGCGCTCCTTCGCCAGCATGCTGGCGCTCCTGCTCGCGATCGTCGCGCGGGTGGGACGCGACGAACGCCTCGCGACCGACCTCTCGCGGCTGCGCGGGCACTGGGGCGACGTGGCCGCAGCGGCCCGGGTCGGGCGGCGTCTCGGCACGACGGACTGGAGCCGGATCGTCGTCCTCGGCGGCGGGCCGGCATTCGGGATCGCCGCCGAGTGGGGACTCAAGCTGACCGAGACGAGCCAGGTGCCGACGAGCGCATACGAGCCGCTCGAGTTCCGCCACGGACCGATCTCGGTCTGCGAGCCCGGGACCCTGGTCGTCGGTCTCGTGGGCGGTGCCGGGGTCGCCGAGGAAGTGGCCGTCATCGAGGAGGCCGAGCGTCTCGGCGCGCACACGTGGGTGATCGCCGGCGACGAGGTGGAGGCGGGCGCGACGGCCGGCGAGATCTCGCGGATCGGCGGCGGCCTGCACCCATCGGCCCGGCTGCCGCTCCTCCTCCATCCCGGTCACGCGCTCGCGCTCGAGCTCGCGCTGACGCGCGGCTGCGACCCGGATGCGCCGCGGCACCTCGGCCAGGTCGTCATCCTCGGCTCCGAGTGAGCGTGGACGACCTCCGACTCGCCGACTTCCAGCCGCGGTCCTCCCTTCGGGTGGCGGCACACGAAGTCCGGCGGCCCCGGTTCCCGGTCGTCGACGCGCACAACCACCTCGGGTCACCGTTCGGCGGTGACTGGGCGACCCGGTCCCCGGCCGAGCTCATCGCCACGCTCGACGAGTCCGGCATCGAGCTGGTCGTGGACCTCGATGGGGGCCAGGGTGCCGCGCTCTCGGCGGAGATCGACCGCTGGCAGGTCCCGTATCCGGACCGGGTGGCGGTCTTCGCCGGTCTCGACTACGACGCCTGGGCCGCCGACCCGGCGTTCGGCGCGACCGAGGCGGCCCGGCTCCGGGACGCCGCGGCCCGAGGCGCCCGCGGGCTGAAGGTCTGGAAGCTGCTCGGCCTGCGCGCACGCGACCCCGACGGCCGCCTGGTCGCCATCGACGATCCGCGTCTCGACCCGCTCTGGTCGACCGCCGCGGAGCTCGGCCTCCCGGTCGTCATCCACATCGCCGACCCGATCGCCTTCTTCGAACCGCTCGACGCCCAGAACGAGCGATGGGAGGAGCTCCACGCCCACCCGGATTGGCATTTCTGGCCGACGCGACCGCCCGGCGCGCCGGCCGACTCGGGGTTCCCGATGTTCGACGAGCTGATGGGCGCGTTCGGTCGACTCGTCGCGCGCCATCCACGGACGACGTTCGTGGGCGCGCACGTCGGCTGCGCCGCCGAGGACCTCGCGCTCGTCGGACGCCTGCTCGACGACAACCCGAACCTCAACGTCGACATCGCGGCACGGCTCGGCGAGCTCGGCCGCCAGCCGTACACGGCCCGGGCGTTCTTCGTGCGGTACGCGGATCGGATCCTGTTCGGCATGGACATGGCACCGGATCCCGACGAGTACGCCGTCCACTACCGGTTCCTCGAGACCTTCGACGAATTGTTCGACTACGGCACCGACCCGGTCCCGGGCCAGGGTCGCTGGCAGATCCACGGGATCGGCCTGCCGGACGACGTCTTGCGCAAGGTCTATCGGGACAACGCGCGGCGGGTCCTCGGGCTGGGGCCGGGATGACGGCCGGCCCGGGGCCGTCCTACGCGCTCGGCACGCGCCGCGGGCTCGAGGCGTGCGCGTCGGCGCGCGGCACGTTCGCCGTGCTCGCCCTCGATCACCGCCAGAACCTCCGCCGCGAGCTGCGCCCCGACGATCCGAACGCCGTCACCTACGACGAGATGGTCGCGTTCAAGCGGGCCGTCGTCCGCGCGCTCGCCCCGGTCGCGACCGGGACCCTGCTCGATCCCGAGATCGGCGCCGCGCAGTGCATCGCGGACGGGTCGATGCCCGCGACCGCGGGGCTCCTGGTCGCGATCGAGGCCACGGGCTATGACGGTCCCGCCACGGCCCGCGTCAGCCGGGTCCTCGACGGCTGGAGCGTGGCGAAGGCGAAGCGGATGGGTGCCTCCGCCGCGAAGCTCCTCGTCTACTACCACCCGGAGGCCCCGAACGCGGCCGACCAGGAGCGCCTCGTCGCCGACGTCGCGGCCGACTGCCGCGCCGCGGACCTCGCGCTGTTCGTCGAGCCCCTTTCCTTCTCGCTCGTCGAGGGCGAACGCCTGACCGGCGAGGCGAGGCGGCGCGTCGTGGTGGAGACCGCCCGCCGGCTGACCGGGATCGGGGGCGACATCCTCAAGGCTGAGTTCCCGTACGACCCGACCGTGACCGATGCGGCTCGCTGGCGCGATGCCTGTGCGGAGCTCGACGCGGCATCGGTCGTGCCGTGGGTCCTCCTGTCCGGCGGCGTCGACGAGCGGACCTTCGAGGCGCAGGTCCTCGTCGCGTGCGAAGCCGGCGCGAGCGGCGTCCTCGTCGGCCGGTCCGTGTGGGCCGAGGCGGCGACGATGGGCGCCGACGCCCGGGATGCCTTCCTCGCGACCACCGGCCGCGACCGGCTCCGTCGGCTCGCGGACCTGGTCGACGGGGCTGGCCGCCCCTGGCACGCGCGGCCGGGCCCGCTCTCGACGTCGCCGATGCCCGGCGAGTCGTGGTACCGGGACTATTGAGGTCGACCGTGGCCGACCGTGACGTCGACGTGCTCGTCGTCGGCGAGATCAACCCGGACATCGTCGTCTCCGACCCTGACCCGGTCCCGGTCTTCGGCGACGTCGAGCGCCTCGTCGGCTCGATCCGGATGACGGTCGGGAGCTCGTCGGCGATCGTCGCGTGCGGGGCGGCGCGGCTCGCGCTCCGGGTCGCGTTCTGCGGCATCGTGGGCGACGACGAGCTCGGTCGATTCATGCTGGAGGCGATGGCGGCGCGCGGCATCGACGTCTCGGCGTGCGTCGTCGACACGGACCTGTCGACCGGCGCGAGCGTCATCCTCGCGGGCGGCGCGGACCGGGCGATCCTCACCGCGATGGGCACCATCGGCGCCTTCGACGTCGACGCGGTCCCGGCCTCCCTGCTCGCCCGGGCGCAGCACCTCCATGCCGGGGCGTTCTATCTGCAGGACACGAGCCGCGAACGCCTCCCCGCGTTCTTCGCCGCCGCCCGCGCACGAGGGCTGACGACCTCGTTCGACACGAACTGGGACCCGGCGGACGAGTGGGGCGGTGGTGTCGCCGAGATGCTCCGCGCCTCGGACGTCTTCCTGCCGAACGCGACCGAGGCGCGCCGGATCGCCCGGATCGACGACGTCGACGCGGCGGCCTCGGCGCTCGCCACGGCCGGCTCGATCGGGCGCACCGACGGCGGGCCGATCGTCGCGGTCAAGCTCGGCGCCGAGGGCGCGCTGGCGTGCCGGCCCGGCGGGCCGATCGTCCGCGTCCCCGCGATGCGGGTCGACCCGGTCGACACGATCGGGGCCGGCGATTCCTTTAACGCGGGCTTCCTGCGGGCCTGGCTCGATGGTGGCGACCTCCGCGAGAGCCTCGAGCTCGGCGTGGTCTGCGGGGCGCTCTCGACGCGCGCGGTCGGCGGTGTCGACGGCCAGCCGACGCTCGCCGAGGCCCGGGCCGCGCAGGCCGGCGGATGACCGCGTCCGACGGCGACCGGCGTCCCGGGCGACTCCTCTTCGTCGCGGCCAACCCGTCCGTGGACCGGCTGTACCAGCTCGACCGGCTCGCCGTCGGCGAGATCCATCGGCCACGGTCCGTCGTCGCGGTCGCCGGCGGCAAGGGGCTCAACGCGGCCCGCGCGGCGGCGGCCCTGGGCGGCTCGGTGACGGCGGTCGCGATCGTCGCCGGTCGGACAGGCGACTGGATCGCGGAGCGGCTCGCCGAGCGCGGGATCGATGCGCGGCTGGCTCGGTCCGGCGGCGAGACGCGGACCTGCGTCTCCATCCTCGACCGATCGACCGGGACCATGACCGAGATCTACGAGCGTGGCGAGGACGTCGAGCCGTCGGCGTGGGACGCGCTCGAGACGGCCGTGCGCGGCGAGCTGGGACGCGACGACATCGCGGCCGTGGCGCTCTCCGGGAGCCTGCCTCCCGGCGCACCGCCCGATGGCTACGCCCGGATCGCCCGGATCGCCGCCGACCCGCCGCGAGCGGTCCCCGTCCTCGCGGACACGTATGGCCCCGCCCTCGCGGCGGTCCTCGCCGAACACCCGGCCCTCGTCAAGGTCAACGCGGTCGAGGCCGGCGAGGCGACGGGGACATCGGTCTCGGACACCGCCTCGGCGGTCGAGGCGGCGCGCCTGCTGTGCGGTGCCGGCGCGGCGGCGGTCATCGTGACGCTCGGCGTCGACGGGGCCGTCGTCGGCGACGGGGTGCGGTGGACGCGGCTCATCCCGCCGGACGTCCGCGGGGCCTACGGGGTCGGGAGCGGCGACGCGTTCCTGGGCGGGCTCGCCGTGTCCCTCGGACGCGGTGCGCCCCTCGTCGAGGCGGCCCGGCTCGGCATGGCCGCCGCCATCGCGAACGCGCAGGTCCCCGGCGCCGGCGAGCTCGACCCCGGCTCGATCGAGGGGATCCTCGAGCGGATCGTCCCCGCGTCGATCTGAGGCGCCGTCCGGCTGGCGCGCGACCGCAGGACATGCGCGCCGTCAGGATCGAGCGGTTGGCGCCGGGCCGCGGCGCGCCTGGTCCAGGATCCCGGCGATCAGGCCGACCCCCTCCTCGATCGCCGCCTCCGTCGCGGCACCGTAGCCGAAGAGCAGGCCACCGGGACCGCCGCGCGCGATCCGGTACTGCGTCGCCCCGTCGACGGCCACGCCGATCCCGGCCGCGAGCCCGACCAGGGTCGCCTCGTCGACCTCGTCGGGGAGCCAGGCCAGGACGTGGAGGCCCGCGGACGCGCCGACCGGTCGCAGTTCGGGCAGGTGCCGCTGCAGTGCGCGAAGCAGCGCATCCCGTCGGCCCCGGTAGATGGGCCGCATCCGGCGCAGGTGGCGGTCGAAGTCCCCGCGTGAGAGGAAGTCGGCGAACGCGAGCTGCTCGAGACCGGGCGACCCGCGGTCGGTGGCCTGCTTGGTCGCGGCGACCTGGTCGACGAGCCGGGCCGGCACCACCAGCCAGCCCAGCCGCAGGCCCGGAGCCAGGGTCTTGCTGGCCGACCCCGGCGTAGACGACGCGCTCGGGCGCGAGCCCGTGGATGGCCCCGATCGGCTCCCGGTCGTACCGGAATTCGGCGTCGTAGTCGTCCTCGAGGATCAGCCGGTCGCCGCTGGAAGCCCACGTCTCGAGCGCGGCCCGGCGCTCCGCCGACATGACCGCTCCGGTGGGGAAGTGGTGCGCGGGCGTGACGATGACCGCGTCCGCGGCGGTCCGTGCCAGCGCCTCCACGACGAGCCCGTCGTCGTCGACCGGGACCGGATCGACCACGAGACCGGCCCGCTCGGCGGCCCGGACCGTGTCGCGCTGGCCCGGGTCCTCGACGGCGATCCGTCGCGCTCCGTTGGCCCTCAGGACCTGGGTCACAAGGCCGAGGGCCTGGGCGAACCCGTTGCAGATGACGATCCGCTCGGCGTCGGCGGCGGCGCCGCGCACGCGGTTGAGATACGCCGCCAGCGCGTCCCGGAGCTCCGCGGCGCCGCGGTCGTCGAGGTAGCCGAGGCGGTCGCTCGGCGCCTCGTTGAGGACCCGCCGCAGGGACCGGAGCCAGGCCTGCCGGGGGAACTCGGCGACGTCGGGTCGACCGTAGAAGAAGTCGATCCGCGGCGGCGCCGGCACCATCCGGACGACCGGGGCCGCCGGGACGTCGGTCATCGCCGCGCTGACCCGCGTCGAGCCGCCCGGACGGCTCGTCAGGTAGCCCTCGGCGATGAGCTGCTCGTAGGCCTCGACGACGACGCCGCGCGAGACGCCGAGCTGGTCGGCCAGGGCACGGGTCGAAGGCAGGGCCGCCGTCGACGACAATCGGCCCGACCGGACCGCCTCGCGCAGGCCATGCTCGAGCTGGCGATGGAAGGGCCGCGGATCGTCGCGGCTGAGCGGAACGAGGAGCTCGTTCGGCCTACTGGTCCTGATTCGTGACATCGAACCGGACCTTACCAGAGGACCGGTCGTGCGTCACGATGGACCCATCAACCCTCACAGCGGAACTGGAGACGGAGATGGACGGACTGCTCCTGGTCATCGCGGCCATCGCCGCGCTGGTGGTCCTCGGGATCCTGGCGAGCACGCTGGGCGTCGATTCGCGCGACGGCATGCGCGACGATCGGATCCGTGATCTCGCATGGTGACGTGGGGCGACTTCGCGGCGGCGGCGCCCGACCTCGCGACTGAGGGGCGGCGCCTCATCTACCGGACCGACACCGGCGAGGTCCTGCTCGCCACGGTTCGCGGCGACGAGCCGCCGCGGATCCACCCGATCTACGTCGCGATCGTCGGTGAGCGGCTGTACGCCTTCATCCTGCGCGGACCCAAGCGCGTGGACCTCGAGCGGGACGGCCGCTACGCGATGCACACCCATCAGGACCCTGCGGCGCCGAGCGAGTTCTCGATCCGCGGGCGGGCCCGGCTCGTCACCGATGCCGGCGAGCGCAGCACGGTCGCCGAGGCGTGGTACTTCGAGGCGGACGACACGTACGCCCTGTTCGAGTTCTCCGTGGACGGGGCCATCCTCGGGACGCGGGCCACGGCCGACGACTGGCCGCCGGTCTATGCGTCCTGGGTCGCCGCCGCCTGACGGGCGATCACTCCGGGAGGGTCGCCGCCGGGGCGCTCCCGCGGCGGATGGCGTGGCGATCGGCCTCAGCCGGTGCTCGCCGAGGTCCGGCTCGCCGCGCGGGTGTGGGCTCGGGCGCTCGGCTCGCTCGCGACGGTGGCGGTCACCGGGATCGCCGGGGCGCTCTCGCGCACGACCAGCTGGGTCGCCAGCACCTGGGTGCGGATGGCCGATGCATCGGACCGATCGCTCGTCGCTGCCGTCACCTCGCGGACGGCCAGCTCGCCGAGCTCCCGGAGCGGCTGGACGACGGTCGTGAGCGAGGGCGTGAACTGCGCGCCCTCGTCGAGCCCGTCGAAGCCGACGACCGCGAGATCGTCCGGCACCGCGATCCCGCGCGCATGCGCCACGCGCAGCACTCCGAGCGCCATCTGGTCGTTGCCGACGAACACGCCATCGAGCCCGGGGTCGAGTCCGAGCAACGCCTCGAAGGCCGCCACGCCGCTCTCCGCCGACCACGTGCCCGGCGACCACGGCTCCGGGTTCCACCCCGGCCTCGCGGAGCGTCGTCCCGCCAGCCGTCATGGCGATCCTGCGCCTCGTGCCATGGCAGGGGGCCCGCCAGGTGGCCGATCCGGCGCCGCCCGAGCGCGAGCAGGTGTCGCGTCGCGAGCTGCGCCCCGCCGTAGTTGTCGATGACGATCGTCGAGAATGCCGGGGTGGGCTCCGACTTCAGGAAGACCACCGGCGGCGACGCGCTCGGCAGCTGCGCGCGCGCGGCCTCGATGTTGGTCGCCGATCTGGGGAGCGGCGAAGATGATGCCCTCGACCCGGTGCGCCATCATGAAGTCGATGACCGGCACGATGTCGACCGTTTCGGTGCTGTCGATCTCCTTGAGCAGGAGCGCCATAGCCGGCCGCCTGGGCCTCCTCGGTGATCCCGTTGAGGGTCTGGGCCACCCCGAAGTAGCGCAGCCCGGCCACGACCACGCCGAGCGTCTGCGACCGTCGCTGGACGAGGCTGCGCGCGACGGCGCTCGGCTGGAACCCGGTCGCGGCGATCGCCGCCTCGACGGCCTCGCGGGTCTGCGGCGAGACGTCCGGGCGTTTGTTGATGACGCGCGACACCGTCTGCGTGGAGACGCCGCACATGCGGGCGATCTCCTTGATCGTGATCCGTGCCGTGGACGTGCAACTCGTCGATCCCCGGATGGCGGCTGGTCTAGGCTTGCCTCGGCACCGATCGACTGCTACGGTATCGTGCACCGTGAACGTTATCGGGAACGATAACGGTGTCCCGGCAGAACGGCAAGTCCTAACGCATCCGAGGGCCGTCCGCCACCGTCGGCGGAGCCACAACTGGAGTCTACGGATGGTGGCGAGGTACGCGATCGGTGTCGATTTCGGGACCGAGTCCGGGACGCGCCGTCCTCGTCGACGTCTCCGACGGCGCGGCAGCTCGCCACGGCCGTCGAGCCGTACGGCAACGGCGTCATCGACGAGCGCCTCCCCGTCCCGCACGACGACGTGGTCCTGCCGCCCGACTGGGCCCTCCAGGATCCCGACGACTACCTGTCGGTCTTCCAGCCGCGCCGTCCCGGCCGTGGTCCGCGCGGCCGGGCGTCGACCCGGCCGACATCATCGGCATCGGGATCGACTTCACGTCCTGCACGATGCTGCCCGCGACGGCCGACGGCACGGCGCTCTGCCATGCTGCCGGCGTACCGCTCGAACCCGCACGCCTGGGTCAAGCTCTGGAAGCACCACGCGGCGCAGCCCGAGGCCGACCGGATCAACGAGGTCGCGCTGGCGACCGGGCAGGCACTGGCTCGACCGCTACGGGGGCAAGATCTCATCGGAGTGGTTCTTCGCGAAGGCGCTCCAGATCCTCGACGAGGCCCCCGAGGTCTACGCCGCCGCCGACCGGCTGATCGAGGCGGCCGACTGGGTCGTCTGGCAGCTGACCGGCGTCGAGACGCGGAACGCGTGCACCGCCGGCTACAAGGCGATGTGGTCGAAGCGCGACGGGTTCCCGGACGCGGCCTTCTTCGGCGCCCTCGACCCGGCCTTCGCCGACGTCGTCGACGACGAAGATGCGCCGCGATCTGCCGCAGCGCCGGCGAGCGGGCCGGCGGCCTGTCCGCCGAGGCGGCGGCGTGGACCGGACTGCGACCGGGGACCGCGGTGGCGATCGCGAACGTCGACGCGCACGTCGCGGTCCCGGCGGCCACGGTCACCGAGCCGGGCCGCATGGTCATGATCATGGGCACCTCGACCTGCCACATGGTCCTCGCGCCGGACGAGCGGACGGTGCCCGGGCATGTGCGGCTGCGTCGAGGACGGCATCATCCCCGGCCTGGTTCGGCTACGAGGCCGGCCAGTCCTGCGTCGGCGACCACTTCTGCTGGTTCGTCGAGCAGGGGCTGCCCGCCGGCGTACCACGACGAAGCCCGTGCCCGCGGGCATCGACATCCACGCCCTGCTCCAGGAGAAGGCCGCCCGCCAGGGCGTCGGCGAGTCCGGCCTGCTGGCGCTCGACTGGTGGAACGGCAACCGGTCGATCCTCGTCGACGCGGCGCTCAGCGGGCTGCTCGTCGGGGCGACGCTGGCGACCACGCCCGAGGAGGTCTACCGGGCGCTGATCGAGGCGACCGCCTACGGGACGCGCGTGATCGTCGAGACGTTCGAGGCCAACGGCGTGCCCGATCCACGACATCGTCGCGTGCGGCGGTCTCGCCGAGAAGAGCCCGCTGATCCTCCAGATCTACGCCGACGTGACCGGGCGCCCGTTCCGCGCTCAGCGCCTCGGACCAGACGCCGGCCCTCGGGTCGGCCATGTTCGGGGCCGTCGCCGCCGGCGCCGCGGCCGGCGGACACGCCACGATCGAGGACGCCGCCCTCGCGATGGCCCGGCTGCGGGACGAGGTCTACCGCGCCGATCCCGGCGAACCGCGCGGTCTACGACGTCCTCTACCGCGAGTACCTGCGGCTCCACGACTACTTCGGACGGGGCGAGAACGACGTGATGAAGACGCTGCGCGCGCCTGCGCGCCCGCGCGCGCTCCGCGCCCGTCGCCGTGGAGGTCTGACGATGCGCCTCGAAGTCGCTGCGCGAGCAGCTCGTCGAGCTGCACGCCGAGCTGCCGCGCAACGGGCTGGTCGCCTGGACCGGCGGCAACGTCAGCGTGCGCGACCCCGAGACGGGGCTCGTCGCGATCAAGCCGTCCGGCGTCCGCTATGCCGACCTGACCGCCGGATCGATGGTCGTGGTCGACCTCGACGGGCGGATCGTCGAAGGGGCGTTCCAGCCGTCCTCGGACACGTCGAGCCACCTGTACATCTACCGCCACCGCCCCGACGTCAACGGCATCGTCCACACGCATTCCCGCTACGCCACGGCCTTCGCCGCGGTCGGCCGGCCGATCCCCGTCTACCTGACCGCCCAGGCCGACGAGTTCGGTGGCGAGATCCCATGCGCCGGCTTCGCCTTCATCGGCGACGACGCCATCGGCGCGCTCGTCGTCGAGGGGATCGGACGCTCGCCCGGCCATCCTGCTCCGCAATCACGGCGTGTTCACGGTCGGGCCGGACGGCCTGGCCGCGGTCAAGGCGGCCGTCATGGTCGAGGACGTCGCCGCGACCGTCTGGGCCGCCCTCCAGATCGGGACCCCGGAACGCCTGTCCGGACGAGGCCGTCGACCGGCTCCACCACCGCTACACCTCGGCCTACGGCCAGCAGCCCCGCGAATCCGGAGGAGTCCCGCCATGCGCGACCTCGGTTCCTACGAGGTTTGGTTCGTCACCGGCAGCCAGCACCTCTACGGCCCGGAGACGCATCGAGACGGTGGCCGGCACGCGACGGAGGTCGCGGCCGCCCTCGATGCGTCGTCGTCGATCCCCGTGCGCGTCGTGGCCCGACCGGTCGTGACCGATGCCGACGGGATCCAGGCGGTCTGTCCTGGCGGCCAACGCGGACCCCGGCCTGCGTCGGCATCATCGCCTGGATGCACACGTTCTCGCCGGCCAAGATGTGGATCGCGCGGGCTCGACGGCCCTGCAGCGCCCGCTGCTCCATCTGCATACGCAGTACCACGGCGAGATCCCCTGGGACGCGATCGACATGGACTTCATGAACCTCAACCAGGCCGCCCACGGCGACCGGGAGTTCGGGTTCATCGCCGCCCGCCTGCGGCTCGAGCACAAGGTCGTCGTGGGCCACTGGACCGACGACCGAGGTCCACGAGCGGATCGGCGCCTGGACCCGGGCGGCCTGCGCGAGGCGCGACTGGGAGACCGGCCGGATCGCCCGGTTCGGCGACAACATGCGCGAGGTCGCGGTCACCGAGGGCGACAAGGTCGAGGCCACAGCGCCGTCTCGGCTTCAGCGTCAACACCTACGGGGTCGGCGACCTCGTCGCGCGTCATCGACGAGCGTCACCGACGCCGAGGTCGACGCCCTCGTCGGCGTCTACCTCGACGAGTACGACGTCGACCCGGTCCTGCTGCCGGGCGCACGCGTGCGCCGGCTCGCTGCGCGACGGCGCCCGGATCGAGATCGGCCTCCGCCGGCTTCCTCGACGACGGCGGGTTCAGCGCCTTCACCACCACCTTCGAGGACCTCCACGGCCTGACCCAGCTGCCGGGTCTCGCCGCCCAGCGGCTGATGCGCGACGGCTACGGCTTCGGCGCCGAGGGCGACTGGAAGACCGCCTCGATGGTGCGCGCCATGAAGGTCATGACGCGCGGGCCTGCCCGGCGGCGTCTCGTTCATGGAGGACTACACCTACCACCTCAGCGCCGACGGCGACCTGAGTCTCGGCGCGCACATGCTCGAGGTCTGCGAGTCGATCGCCGCGGGTCGCCCGAGCCTCGAGGTCCACCCGCTCTCGATCGGCGGCAAGGCCGATCCCGGTCCGGCTCGTCTTCGACGCCCACGCGGGCGCCGCCGTCGCGGCGGCGATCACCGACATGGGCGACGCGGTTCCGGCATGGTCGCCACGGTCGTCGACGTCGTCGAGCCCGAGCAGCCGCCTCCCGCAGGCTGCCGGTCGCTCGGGCGCTGTGGCGACCGCGGCCGGACCTCGAGACGAACGCCGCCGCCTGGATCTACGCCGGCGGGTCGCACCACACGAGCCTCGGCTACGCGGTCACCCCCGAGCATCTCCGCGGACTTCGCCGCGATGTCCGGGTCGAGTTCGTCCTCATCGATGCGACCACCCAGCTCGACCGCTTCCGCGACCAGCTCCGCTGGAACGACCTCTACTACCACCTCGCGCACGGCCTCTGATCCCGTTCACGTCGCTTCACCTCGCGGGCCGGACCTGGTCCTCCTCCCCGGTCCGGCCCGCCTCCTCCCTCCGCGATGACGGCTGCTGCCGGCGCACCTTGACGACACCGTCCGCGACGTATGCTCGCGTCGGAGGAGAGGGATGCGGGTGACGCCACCGGGCCTGGCCGACAAGTACGACGTGATCGGCCGCCGCTCGCCGCGCGTCGACGGCCGCGACAAGGTCGCCGGCGTGACCCGCTACGCCGCCGATATCGGGGTCCCGGGGTGCCTCCACGCGCGGATCGTCCCGAGCGTGTACGCCCATGCTCGGATCCGCGGCATCGACCCGACGGCCGCGCTGGCCATCCCGGGCGTGGTCGCGGTCCTCGCGGCGGCGGACCTCCCGATCGTGGGACAGGGCGAGGAGCGCCGATACGCCCCGCTCGCGACGGGCGAGGCGGTCTTCGCGGGGCAGCCCATCGCGCTCGTCATCGCCGAGACCGCGTCCATCGCCGAGGACGCGGCCGGCCTGGTGCTGGTCGACCTCGAGCCGCTGCCGCCCATCGTGCGCATCACCGAGGCGATGACGTCCGACTTGCCGCAGGTCCATCGCCACATGACGGCCGGGAACGTGCACAGCCGCGAGCGCACCACGAACGGCGACGCCCAGGGCGCGCTCGAGCGGTGCGCTGCGGTCGTCGAGGGATCGTTCGGATCGGCCTGGGCCTACCAGGGCTATCTGGAGCCGCACGCGGCGACCGCCTGGATCGAGCCCGACGGGACGCTGACCGTGCGCAGCGGCACCCAGGCGACGTTCTTCACCCGCAACGAGCTCGCCACGATCTTCGGGCTCCCGAGCTCGAAGGTCCGGGTGATCCCGTCGCCCCTGGGGGGCGGGTTCGGCTCGAAGGTGATGGTGGTCGAGCCCCTGGTCGCCGCCGCGACCCTCGCGCTCCGGCGACCCGTCCAGCTCGTGCTGACCCGCAGCGAGGACATCGCGGCGACGAATCCCTCCCCGGGCCTCACCGTCGACCTGCGGATCGGGGCGAGGGCGGACGGTCGCTTCGAGGCCCTCGAGGCCCGGATCGTCTACGACGACGGCGCCTACCCAGAGGACTCGTGGGCGTGGTTCGCGGCGAAGCTGATCAGCGGCCCCTATCGCTGGCCGGCGTCCGACGTCGTGTCGGTCGGGGTGCGGACGAACCGCTTCGGGGCGGGGAACTACCGCGCCCCCACCGGACCGCAGGGCGTCTTCGCCCTCGAGTCGCTGGTCGACGAACTCGCCGGTCGCCTGGGGATGGATGCCGCCGACCTTCGCCGGATGAACCTCGTCGAGGACGGCGAGCTCGATATCGACGGCGAGCCGTGGCCGCGGATCGGGGCGCGCGAGTGCCTGGACCGGTTGGCGGCCCACGACCTCTGGCAGCGCCGGGGCGATCTTCCCGCCGATGAAGGGGTCGGCCTGGCGGTCGGCGTGTGGCCGGGGGTCAAGGCGCCGTCGAGCGCCATCTGCCGGATCGAGACCGACGGGCGGGTCACCGTCATCACCGGTGCCGTCGACATGAGCGGCAGCTCGACCGGCCTGGCCATGATCGCGGCCGAGACGATCGGCGTCCCGCTCGACATGGTGACCGTCACGACCGCCGACACCTCCGCGGCGCCGTACGCGCCGTGGAGCGCCGGGAGCGCGATCACGTACGGTGTCGGCCCGGCCGTCCAGGGCGCCGCCGCAGAGGCCCGCGACCACCTGATCCGGGTCGCCGCCGACGAGCTCGAGATCGACCCGCTCGACATCGAGATCGTCGAGGGCGTCATCCGACCGATCGGCTCGCCGGACCTCGGGCGTCCGATCGCCGACATCGTGGCCGGCTTCGACGACTTCGCGAGCCCCCACCCGCCGATCGAGGGCCACGCCGCCACGGCGCATGCCGTCGGGGCACCATCGGCCGCCGGCCACCTGGCCCACGTCCGCGTCGATCGGGAGACCGGCGTCGTCCAGCTGCTCGACTACGTCGTGACCCAGGATGTCGGGCGTGCCCTCAACCCGGCGCTGGTGGAGGGCCAGATGATCGGTGCCGCGGTCCAGTCGATCGGCCGCGCCCTGTGCGAAGGGCTCGTCCACGACGACCATGGCCAGCTGCTTACCGGGACGTTCCTCGACTACGCGATGCCTCGTGCGTCGATGCTCCCGCCGATCGAGACCGACATCGTCGCCGTGCCCGCGCCCGAGGGCCCGTTCGGGGCCAAGGGGGTCGGCGAGGCCCCGATCCTCGCGGGTCCCGCCGCCATCGCGAACGCGGTCAGGGCCGCGACCGGCATCCGCCTCCACGAGCTCCCGATGACGCCCCGACGCGTGTGGGCAGCCCTCCAGGATGACCACGGAGCGGACCCCGACCGACCGCGGTGATATTCAGATTTCCATATCGGCCCTCTCACCGTGTCTTCAGGAACGGTCGCGATACTGGGACCTCCCGGCTGGACATCGAGCCATCCGACCCACCACACCGCATCTGTGAGATGAGCCGCCATGACCCAGACCACGCCGACCGAGCCCCAGCGCGACCTGCGCGCCGTCCCAGACCCCGCCGATCCGCGCGCCATCGGTGAGGCCATCCTCTTCGAGGTCCGGCGGATCATCGTCGGCCAGGACGCGATGCTCGAGCGCATCCTCGTCGGCCTGTTCGCCGGCGGTCACGTCCTCCTCGAGGGCGTCCCCGGGCTCGCCAAGACCCTGACCATCAAGACCCTCGCCGAGGTCCTCGGCGGCTCCTTCAGCCGCATCCAGTTCACCCCGGACCTCATGCCGTCGGATCTCGTGGGCACGCGCATCTACCGCCCCGACCGCGGCACGTTCGACACCGAGCTCGGGCCGGTCTTCGCCAACTTCCTCCTCGCCGACGAGATCAACCGCGCGCCGGCCAAGGTCCAGTCCGCGCTGCTCGAGGTGATGCAGGAGCGCCAGGTGACGATCGGTCACGAGACCTACCCGGTCCCGGCGCCGTTCATCGTGCTCGCGACGGAGAACCCGATCGAGGCCGAAGGCACCTACCCGCTCCCGGAGGCCCAGGTCGACCGGTTCATGCTCAAGATCCTGCTCGGCTACCCGACCGCCGCCGAGGAGGCCCAGGTCGTGACGCGCTCGCTGCGCGAGCCCGCGCCCGTGCGCGAGGTCCTCGACGCCGCGGGGCTGCGCGACCTCCAGAAGCGCCTGGACGACGTCTACGTCGACCCGCGCCTCGTGAGCTACGCCGTGGCCCTCGTCGAGGCGACGCGCAAGCTCACCTACTGGGGCGCGCCCGAGCTCGAGTCGTACGTGTCCTACGGCGCGAGCCCGCGCGGATCCATCAACCTCATCCACGGGGCGCGCGCCCTCGCGATGCTGCGCGGTCGCCGCTACGTGCTGCCGTCGGACATCACGGAGCTCGCGCCCGACGTCCTGCGCCATCGGCTCGTGATGAGCTACGCGGCGCTCGCGGACGGCATCACCCCGGACTCGGTCATCGCCCGGGTGGCCGCCCTCGTGCCGGCTCCGCGCCTCGAGTTCGCGGTGGAGCCCACGGCGTGACCGACCTCGCCCGGATCGCGGGCGCGCCCCGGACGCCGGCACGGCCCGGGCCCGGTCCGATCGCGGACGACCTCGTCCGACGACTCGAGCTGGCCATGGGCCGGCGGGTCGGCGGCCGGATGGTCGGCGATCATCGCGGCTCCGGTCTCGGCCTGGGGCTCGATCTCGACCGGCTCCGGCCGTACGAGGCCGGCGACGACGTCCGTCGCATCGACTGGAACGCCACGGCTCGCAGCCTCGTGCCACAGGTGCGCGAGGACGTCCCGGACCGCCAGCTCACGGCCTGGCTGCTGCTCGACACGTCCGCGTCGATGCACTTCGGGACGGCGGACCGCCGCAAGGCCGACGTGGCCGAAGGGGCCGCGCTCGTCGTCGGCCGATATGTCTCGCGCCGCTCCGACCGCCTCGGCGTCATCACGTTCGGGGCCGGTCGCGAGACCGTCGTCCCGCCCGCGGGCGGCCGCAAGGGCATGCTCGGACTCCTCCGGGCGCTCGCGACCCAGCCACCCGAGGAGGGCGGCGGCCGCTCGACGGTCGCCCGGGCCTTGCATACGGTCGCGACGTCGCGCACCACGGCGGGGCTCGTCGCGATCATCTCGGACTTCCGCGGGCCGCTCGATTGGCGGACGCCGCTGACGGCCGTCGCCGGCCGGCACACCGTCGTGGCCATCGAGATCGCCGACCCGCGCGAGGACGCCCTCGTCGACGTCGGCGAGCTGACGCTCATCGACCCCGAGACCGGACGCACGCTCCGTGTCGACACCGGCGACCGCCGCCTGCGGGCGGCGTTCGACGACGCCGCCACGGCCGAACGTGCCGCGGTCGCCGCGGAGTTCCGCCGTCTCGGCATCCGCCACATCCGATTGACCACCCAAGGCAGCTGGCTGGACGCGCTCGCGCGCAGCCTCGACCCGACTGGACGTACCGCATGACCTTCCTTGCCCCGCTCCTCCTCCTCGGCCTGCTGCTCGTGCCGGCCCTGGCCGGGCTGTATCTCCTGGTCCAGCGTCGGCGGACCCGGTATGCCGTCCGGTTCACGAACCTGGACCTGCTCGCGAACCTCGCGCCCCGTCGCCCGGCCTGGCGGCGGCACGTTCCGGCCGTCATCTACCTCGGCGCCGTGGCGGCGCTCGCGCTCGCGCTCGCCCGCCCGACGATGGTGCTCGCGACGCCGCGCGAGGACGCCACCGTCGTCCTCGCCATCGACGTCTCGGGCTCGATGAAGGCGACCGACGTCGCGCCGACCCGGCTCGCGGCCGCGCAGGCCGCCGCCGAATCGTTCATCGCGCAGCTCCCGGCCCAGATCCGCGTCGGCCTTGTGGCCTTCGCGTCCGAGCCGCACACCCTGCTCGAGCCGACGACCGACCGCAGCGCCCTGAAGGCCGCCATCGACGGGCTGAAGCCGCGGGACGGGACCGCCATGGGCGATGCGCTCATGCAGGTGCTCGACCTGGCGCAAACGGTCCAGACGAGCGACGCGAAGAGCTCGCCGGTCGACGCGCCGTCGGGCCAGCCGCTCGTCGCCTCGATCCTCCTGTCCGACGGGGCGAACTCGACCGGCACGGCCGATCCGCTCGACGCCGCCGACCGCGCCGCCAAGATGAACGTGCCGATCTACACGATCGCGCTCGGGACGCCCAGCGGCGAGGTCACGGTCCCCGACGAGAACGGCCAGCCCACGACCCTCGAGGTCCCGCCGGACACCGAGACGCTCGCCAAGATCGCCGAGACGACGAATGCCATCGCGTTCGATGCGCCCACCGCGAGCGATCTCCAGGCGGTCTACGACAACCTGCAGTCGCGGGTCGGGTACACCGACGAGACGCAGGAGGTCACGGTCTTCTTCGCGGCCGCCGCGCTCGTGCTCGTCGTCGCGGGAGCCGGGCTGTCGGCGCTCTGGTTCGGCCGCCTGCCGTAGGCCGGGGGCGCCGCCGTCGGGCACACTGACGGTGTGACACCCGACGAGCGACGCACCTTCATCGCCGACCACACGGTCGAGGGCGTGGCCCCGATCGTCCCGGAGATCCGCCTGCGGATCGGGGGCGAGTCGATGCCGCTCTGGGAGGCGGCCGCGCTCGCCGACATGCGGCCCGCCGTCCCGCCGCCGTACTGGGCGTGGCCCTGGGCGGGCGGCCAGGCGCTGGCGCGCTTCGTGCTCGACCACCCGGACGCGGTCCGCGGACGCTCGGTCGTCGACATCGGGACCGGCGGCGGGATCGTCGCCATCGCCGCGGCGCTGGCCGGTGCCCGTTCGGTCGTCGCCATCGACATCGAGGCCTACGCCGTCGAGGCGTGCCGGCTCAACGCCGAGGCGAACGGGGTCGAGCTCGAGGTGCGCGAGGAGGACCCGGCCGGCACGGACGACGGCTGGGAGGTCGTCCTCGTCGGCGACCTCTGGTACGAGCCCGAGCTCGCGGCCCGGATGGAGCCGTGGCTCCGTTCGCTCGCCGGTCGTGGCGCCACCGTGCTGACCGGCGACCTCGGACGGGTCTACCTGCCGGCGAGCGGGCTGGCGACGCTCGCGACGTACACGGTCCCGACTACGATCGACCTCGAGGATGCCGGGTCCAAGGAGGTCCGCGTGCTCCGCATCGAGAGCCTGGCGACCGAGCGCGAGGCGACGCGACCTACGGGTTGAGGTTCTCGAACACGTAGACCAGCCGCTTGCCCGGGCCCGGGTTCCCGACCTCGATCCGTGTCGGAACGACGGGTGCGAACCAGGTCAGGGCCCGCTCGTTGGAGATCTGGTGGTGGCTGTTCGTCGGGTCCTTCATGACCCAGTCGATGGGCAGCGAGATCACGGCGTGCTTGGCGACCCGACGGACCTCCTGGAAGGCCTCGTTCTGGCTCCCGACGAGGTGTTCGAACACCTGGAGGCCGACGAACAGGTCGTAGGCGTCGTCCTCCATCGGCCACGGCGTCTTCCGCGCGTCGTGGAGGATGACCTTGGCCGGGACCTCGAGGTCCGGGAGTTCGCGGTAGTCCATGACATCCGCCCCGACGACCAGGGGACGCAGGTGCGGGCCGAGCTCGAGCGCCGTCCGCAGTCCATAGGTCTCGATCAGCTGCTCCGCGGCGGTCGCGGCGACCGACATGTAGCCCGCGCGTCCGCGGTAGTACTTGGGCGTTCGCTTCGCGGCGTCCAGGAACTCGGGTCCGGTGATGACCCGGATCGGTGCGGCGAGCGCCGCGGCCGACAGCGTCGGGCCGGTCCACACCTGCGGCGGTGGCTTCGGCGGTCGCGTCGGCTCGACGAATGGGCGGATGCGGACCCAGATCGGCCGGAGGACCGGACGCAGCGGGCGCAGGACGCGCTTCAGACGGGCGAGGATGGATCGACTCCTTGTGCCGGCGCGCCGGCGCGACGGTGACCGGCGCGATGGTCCGCGCCGAGGGATCGCGTGGGTGTCCAGAGAGTACCGCCTCGCGAGCGGCCGCCGCAAACGCGGCGGGACTCAGTGGCGGTGACCGGGATCGGTGCTGCGGGCGGTGACCTCGCCGAGCCGCCGCTCGAGGAAGGCCCGTTCGGGCGCATTCGTCGTGAGGGCGATGGCGCGCCGGTAGGCGTCGGCCGCCTCGGTCCACCGCTCGAGCCGGCGGAGCATGTCGGCACGCGCGGAATGGAGGTAGGGATAGCCCTCGAGGTCGCCGCCGGCCGCGATCCCGTCCATCATCGCGAGCCCGACCGCCGGCCCGTCCGCCATCGCCACCGCGACCGCGAGGTTGAGCTCGACCACCGGTGACGGGGTCATGCGGAGCAGCGCGTGGTAGAGCGTGGCGATCTGGACCCAGTCGGTGGACGCGGGGTCGACGGCCTCGTCGTGGAGCGCCGCGATGGCCGCCTGGACCTGGTACGGCCCCGGATCTCCGGCGGCCAGCGCCTGCTCGACGAGGGCCCGGCCCTCCTCGATCCGGACGTGGTCCCAGCGCGCGCGATCCTGGTCCTCGAGCAGCACGATCTCCCCGCCATCGGCGATGCGCGCGTCGCGCCGGGCGTCGTGGAGCAGCAGCAGAGCCAGCAGCCCGGTCGCCTCGGGCGCATCGGGGAGCAGCCCGACGACGACCCGGGCCATCCGGATCGCGTCGGCACACAGCTCGCGCCGGATGAGGGCATCGCCCGAGGTCGCCGCGTATCCCTCGTTGAAGATCAAGTACAGGACCTTGAGCACGCCGTCGAGGCGCTCCGGCAGCAGCTCGGCCGGGGGCACCCGGTACGGGATCCCGGCATCGCGGATCTTCCGCTTGGCACGCACGAGCCGCTGCGCGAGCGTGGGCTCCGGGACGAGGAAGGCCCGCGCGATCTCGGGTGTCGTGAGCCCGCCCAGCGTGCGCAGGGTCAGCGCCACCCGGCCATCCATCGGCAGGGCCGGGTGGCAGCACGTGAAGACGAGGCGGAGCTGGTCGTCGGGGATGGGATCCATGAGATCCTCCGCGGTCGCGATCAGCGCGGCTTCCTGCCGCTCCGCATCGAGGACCGCGTCGTGGGCCAGCGCCGCCTGCCGCTCGGCGAAGCGGCGCTGGCGACGCAGCCGGTCGATCGCGCGGTTGCGGGCCGTCGTGGTGATCCAGGCACCGGGGTTGTCGGGCACGCCGCGGACCGGCCACGTCTCGAGCGCCGCCATGAAGGCCTCCTGGACGACCTCCTCGGCGAGGTCGAAGTCACCCAGGACACGGATGAGGGTCGCGACGGCACGCCCGGATTCCTCCCGGAACAGCCGGTCGACGACCTCGCGTGTGGGGTCCGGGCGGGTCAAGCGTTCGACCGGAGGTCCCGCTCAGTTCGCCCCGACCGCCTCGGTCGAGCGCGGGTCCGCGGACATCGAGGGCAGCTCGAGGATCGGGCGCACCTCGATGGACCCGTGGAGCGCCCCCGGGAGCCGGGCGGCCAGCGCGATCGCCTCGTCGAGGTCGGCCGCGGACACGATGTAGATCCCGCCGAGCGCCTCCTTCGTCTCGGCGAACGGGCCGTCGGTCGCGATGACCCGACCGTCGCGGACCCGGACGGTCGTGGCCGTCGACGTCGGATGGAGGGCCTCGCCGGCGTCGAAGATCCCGCGCGCCCGGATGTCCCGGGTGAACGCGTCGTACCCGGCGGTCTCGGCGGCGATGGCCTCCTCCGGGACGGCCTCGGTCGGCTCGGTGGTGTAGATCAGCAGCGCGTAGCGCATCGCAGGCCTCCTGTGGCGTCGTCGGCCGCGGTCGGACCGTCACCATCACGACGAACGGACCGCGTCGGAATCGACGACCTCCGAGCGGTGAATCTACTCCCCGCGTCCGATGCCACCGCGGCGGCGTATGGTTTCGTGCATGGCGACGCCGAAGGAGATCCTCCGGATCAACGACCGCGAGGTGGCGATCTCCAACCCGCAGAAGGTCTATTTCCCGGAGACCGGGTACACCAAGCTCGACCTCGTCAACTACTACCTCGCCGTCGCCGACGGGGCCCTCCGCGGCGTCGCGGGCCGGCCGATGGCGCTCAAGCGGTTCGTCGACGGGGCCGGGGGCGAGGCGTTCTTCCAGAAGCGTGCCCCCGACAACCGGCCGGAGTGGATCCGCACGGCGGAGCTGACGTTCCCGTCGGGTCGGACGGCCGACGAGATCGTCCTCGACGAGGCCGCGGGCCTGGCCTGGGTCGTGAACCTCGGCTGCATCGACCTCAACCCCCACCCGGTTCGGGCGGACGACCTCGACCATCCCGACGAGCTGCGGGTGGACCTCGACCCGGTGCCGGGCGTGCCCTGGTCCCAGATCCGCGAGGTGGCGCTCGGGACGCGTGAGGCCCTCGAGGCCGTCGGTCTCGTCGGCTGGCCGAAGACCTCCGGGTCGCGCGGGATCCACATCAACGTCCGGATCGAGCGCCGCTGGACCTACCCGGAGGTCCGCCGCGCGGCACTGGCCTTGGCACGCGACGTCGAGCAGCGGCTCCCCGGGGCGGCCACCTCGAAGTGGTGGAAGGAGGAGCGGCACGGCGTCTTCCTCGACTACAACCAGAACGCCAAGGACCGGACCGTGGCGTCGGCCTACTCGGTCCGGCCGCTCCCGGATGCGCGCGTTTCGACGCCGCTGTCGTGGGACGAGGTGCCGACGGTCGAGGCCGAGGCGTTCACGCTCGCCACCGTCCCGGCGCGATACGCGGAGATCGGCGATCCCGGCGCCGGCATCGATGACGCGGTCGGATCGCTCGAGGCCCTCCTCGAGCTCTCGCGTCGACACGAGCGCGACGGTCTCGGCGACGCGCCGTGGCCGCCGAACTATGCGAAGCAGGCCGGTGAGCCGCCGCGGGTCCAGCCCTCGAAGGCGCGCAAGAAGCCCGACGAGTACGAACCGGGCCGCGGGGAGGCCGGCGGGCCGCCGCCCGAGGTCGCCGCGGAGCGTGCGGCGGCGGTGGCCGCCGGCGACCCGAACGCCGGCCTGCCGACCGAGTGGGCAGGCTCGCGCCCGACGCCGACCGGCCGTCGCAAGACGTCCATCCCGGTCATCGAGATCAGCCGCGCCGCGACGAAGGCCGAGGCGCTCGATGGCCTCGAGCGGTGGAAGGCACGCTACCCCGAGGTCGCGGCGCTCCTCGAGCCCGCCGACGTGCTCGTCGACGGGATGCGCGGCCGCTCGTCGCTCTGGTATCGGGTCCGGGTCAACCTCATCCACGTCCCGGAGGGAGAGCGGCCGGCCCAGGCCGAGCTCGAGGTGGACTACGACCCATGGGCCGGCTACGAGTGGCCGGATCGCGCCGGCCAGCTCGAGCGCGCGCCGCGGACCAAGACCGCGAAGACGACGCCGGAGCCGGGACGAGAGCCGGACGCCGGGACATGATCCGCGATCACGTCCGGGACGGCGCAGCGACCTAGGCCGGGGCCCCCGTGGCGGCGACGATCGCCCGGGTCAGCCGGTCCGTCCTGAGCGCATCCGCGTAGGTCGAGAGCACCCGGGTCGGGTCGCCCGCCTCGACCGCATCGAGGAAGGCCTCGGCCTGGACCTCGTACGGGTCGCGGGTCGCGCGCCGGTCGAGCGGGGCGCCCTCGCCCTCGAATCGAACCACCCAGGCGCCCGGGTCCCCGGTCGGCCCCTCGGTCTGCTCGAGCGCGAGCGTCGTCATCAGGCCGTCCGACGCGATCGCGAGCTCGATGATCGGCGCGACGATCCGTCGCGTCGTCGTGAACGAACCGACCGCGCCGCTCGCGAACCGCAGGGTCGCTGCGGTCGCATCAGCGACCTCCACCTCGGGCGGCGAGGCGGCCGGGTCGCGCGTCGAGGTCGCCCCGACCACCTCCGCCTCGCCGACCAGGTGTCGCGCCAGGTCGACCAGATGGGTCGCCTGTTCGATGACCTGCCCGCCGCCCTCGTCGATCCGACCCCACCATGCGGGCGGCGGGGTGCGGTCCAGCCAGCGGGCGATGACGAGCCGCGCCGGTCGCTCGGCCAGCCGCTCGCGGATCGCCGGGAGCAGGTCCAGCCCGCGCCAGTGGTAGCCGACCGCGACGACGAGCCCGGCCCGTTCGATCGCCGCGGCGACTCGCACTGGCCCGTCCGCGTCGGCCGCGGCGAGCGGCTTCTCGACGAGGAACGGGATACCGCGCTCGACGAGCCGCTCGCAGATCGCCACGGACCGATGGGGCGGCACGCAGACGTAGACGACGTCCGGCCGCCCGTCGTCGAGCATGGTCTCGAGGTCGGGGAACGGTCGTCCGCCCCAGGCGGCTGCGGCCCGGGCCGTACCGTCGGTCGAGCCGGAGACGATCCCGACGAGCTCCGTCCGGCCGAGCCGGGCCAGCGCCCGGACGTGCGTTCCGGCGATCCAGCCGGCCCCGACCAGGCCGAGCCGGAGCGTCACGCGCCGAAGATCCGGGCGATCTCGAACGGGGCGGTCTCCTCGAGCTGGTCGTACCGGCAGTCGGCGGGCGACTTGTCCGGACGCCAGCGCTTGAAGGTGGTGCCGTGGCGGAAGCGGTCGCCCTGCAGGTGGTCGTACGCGACCTCGGCGACGCGCTCGACCCGGAGCGGCTCCCACGACAGGTCCTTGCCACGATTCCAGCGCGATGTCGCACCAGGCAGCCGCTGGCCCGAGGCGTCGGCCTCCCCGTAGCCCGCCCAATCGGCCCAGTCGCGCCACGGATGGTCGACGAGGGCATCGTCGCGCAGCGGTGCGAGCTCGTCGGTGAGCGCCGCCCGGCGCTCCCACGAGAACGACGACGTCACGCCGACGTGGTGGAGCGTGCCGGCGTCGTCGAACAGGCCGAGCAGCAGCGACCCGATGTGCGTGCCCGGACCGTTCTTGTGCCAGCGGAACCCCGCGACCGCGCAGTCGGCCGTGCGCTGGTGCTTGATCTTGAGCATCGCGCGCTTGCCGGGCTGGTAGGGGGCATCGAGCCGCTTGGCGACGACGCCGTCGAGCCCCGCGCCCTCGAACCGGTCGAACCAGTCGGCGGCGGTCGCGCGGTCGTGCGTCGCCGGCGTCAGGTGGATCGGCGGCGCCGCCGCGCCCAGCACCGCCTCGAGGCGCGCGCGGCGCTCCGCCTGCGGGGTCTCGCGCAGGTCCTCGTCGCCGAGGGCGAGCAGGTCCCAGGCGACATAGCTCGCCGGCGACTCCTCGGCGAGCATCTGCACCCGCGACGCGGCCGGATGGATCCGCAGGAGCAGCGCCTCGAAATCGAGGCCGCCGTCGCGGGCGATGACGATCTCGCCGTCGAGCACGCACCGCTCGGGCAGCGCGGCCCGCAGCGGGTCCGCGAGCTCCGGGAAGTACCGATCGAGCGGCTTCAGGTCGCGCGACTGCGTATACACCTCGTTGCCGTCGCGGAACACGAGTGCCCGGAAGCCGTCCCACTTCGGCTCGAACAGCCAGCCCTCGTCCGTGGGCAGCCCGTCGGACGGCTTCGCCAGCATCGGCTCGATGGGCGGCTGGAACGGGAGGTCGAGCGCCATGACGCGAGTGTACGGCGGTGGGCTCGGCGTCAGGGGATGGCGGCGAGTGCGGCCAGGGCATTGTGTCGCCGCGGAACCCACCGCATCGGATGGGCGTCACTGGCCTGCCCGCCCGGCGGTGTTGGCCGTCGGCGAGGCCCGGAGGCCACGGAGGCCAACGAGATGCCCAGATCCTTCTCTTCCCGGCCGGGACGGCCGGCGATCCTCGTCCTGTCGCCATGCTCGCGCTCGTCGCGGCGGCCTGCTCCTCCGAGCGGGAGCGCGCAGATCCTCTCGACGGTCGGCGGCCCCGTCGACGACAGCAGCTATGCGGGAGCCGCCGCCCCGAGTGCGGCCTCGAGCGCGGCGCCGGCGCCCGCTGAGGCCGCAGACTCGGCCGTCGGCACCACCGGCGGAGGCGACGCCGTCGGCGCCGTCGACGATGCCAAGATCGTCCGGACCGGGACCATGCAGCTCGAGGTGAAGGACGTCCCGACGGCCGTCGCTACCGCCCGCGCGGCCATCCGCGCGATGGGCGGGTACGTCGGGGCCTCGAACACGTCGAACGACGGCGACCAGCCCGTGGCGGAGATCACGTACCGCATCCCTGTCGACCACTGGGAGGACGCGCTGGCCGCGTTGCGAGCCCTGAACGGCCAGACCACGAAGGTCGTCGCGGAGCAGACGCAGGCCGTCGAGGTGACCGGCCAGATCATCGATCTCGATGCGCGGATCCGGAACCTGCGCGCGAGCGAGACCGCACTCCAGGGCATCGCGGCCAAGGCCATCAAGGTCTCGGATGTCCTCGAGGTCCAGGCGCAGCTCACGGACGTGCGCGGTCAGATCGAGGAGCTCACGGCGCAGCGCGTCGACCTCGGCAATCGTGCCGATCTCGCCACCCTGACGGTCACCTTCGGCGTGCCGGTCGTGGCGGTCGAGGTCGCCCAGAAGGGCTGGGATCCAACGTCCGTCGTCGACGAGGCGTCGGCGAGCATGGTCGGCATCCTCCAGGGCCTCGCGAGTGCCGGGATCTGGTTCGCGATCGTCTGGCTGCCGATCCTCATCGTGCTCGGCGTGCTCGGCGGGATCGTGATCTGGTTCCTCCGCCGAACGGGCGTCATCCGACGCTCGTCCCAACCGATGCCGCCCATGCCGCCCGCGCCACCCGCGACGCCGCCGGCCCCGATCGCCAGCGAAGGCTGACCTCCCGGCCATCCGGGCGCGTGGCACCATGCGCCCGAGATGACCGACCAGGCCGAACGGTATGACCGGATCGCCGCCGGGTACGCCCGCTGGTGGGCGCCGGTGCTGGCACCGGCCGTCGATGCGCTCCTCGACCGGATCGGTGGGCACGTCGACGGCTCGGTACAGCAGATCCTCGATGTCGGCACCGGGACGGGACAGCTCGCGCTCGGGGCGCTCGAGCGCTGGCCGTCCGTGTCGGTCGTCGGGGCCGATGCGTCGGGCGAGATGTGCGCGATGGCCGGGATCGAGGCGGACCGCCGGCTCGCGCCCGACCTCCGACGAGGGTTCCGCACGGAGGTCGCGCCGGCCGATCATCTCCCCTTCGACGATGGGGCCTTCGACCTTGCCCTCTCGTCCTTCGTCCTCCAGCTCGTCCCGAACCGTCACCGAGCACTCCGGGAGATCCGGCGGGTGCTTCGGCGGGGCGGCACCTTCGACTCGGTCACGTGGGTCGCCGACACGCGCGCGTTCGAACCCGATGCGATCTTCGACGACCTCCTCGACGAGGTCGACGTGGGCGCGCGCGAGCCGGACCATCGGTCGGGGGACTTCGAATCGGTCGAGCGCGCCGCGCGCGAGCATCGCCGGGCGGGGTTCCGCGATGTCGAGGCGAGCCCGGGGTGGCTCGAGCACCGCTTCACCGTCGAGGGCTACATCGCCTTCCTGGTCGAGTTCGACGAGGAGACCCTGATCGCGGAGATGGCGCCGGACACGCGCGAGCGCCTGCTGCGGGGCCTACACGACCGATTGAGCGAGCTGTCGGACGCCGAGCTCACGATGCGCTTCCCGATCGTCTTCGCGTCGGCGCGCACGTAGGCCCCGCTGATGCTCTACATGATCATCGAGCACTACAAGGACGGCGATCCCGTGCCGGTCTATCGGCGATTCCGCGAGCAGGGGCGACTCGCGCCCGACGGGCTCACGTACGTCGCCAGCTGGGTCGATGCGCCGCTCGAGCGGTGCTTCCAGCTGATGGAGGCGACCGACCGCGCGCTCATCGACGAATGGATCGCGCGCTGGAGCGACCTCGTCGACTTCGAGGTCGTCCCGGTGATCACCTCCGCGGAGGCCGCCGAGCGAGTGCCTCGAGCGTGAGGGTGGTCCGGACCTAGCTGTCCTCGGACGAACCCGACGAGTCGCCCTCGCCCGTGCTCTCGGCGGCCTCGCCCTCGGCGGCCTCGCCCTCGGCACCTTCCTCGCCCTCGGCGGCGACGACGACCGGCGCCTCCTCGACGCGCGGCGCCTGGACCTTGGCGATGACCTCGTCACCGTCGGTCAGCAGCGTCACGTCTTCGGGGATGACGAGGTCGCTGACGCGCAGGCTGCCTTCGAAGTCGACAAGCGAGTCGATCGAGAACTCGATCGACTGTGGCAGATGGTCGGGGAGCGCACGGACCCGGACGGTCTCGATCGGGTGGAGGAGCGTCCCGCCGTTGAGCGTCACCGCCGGGGCGTCGCCGACCGCGACGAGCTGGACGTCGACCGTCAGCTCCTCGGTCATCCGGACCAGGAAGAGGTCGACGTGGAGAGGGCGACGGTTGACCGGATGGATCTGGACGCTCTGGACCAGGACCGGCCGTGGCTTCTCGCCGTCGATGGAGAGGTCCACGAGGACGTTCGAACCGACCTTCCGCCGAAGCTGCTCGAACTCATGGGTGTCGACCGACACGCTCGCCGAGTCCTCGCCATGGCCGTAGACGACGCCCGGCAGGCGCCCGGCGCGGCGGAGATGGCTCACCTTCTTGCCCGTGACCTCGCGATTCACGGCGGTCAGCGTCGGGCGGGCGGTGGCGGTGGGCATGGAACGGACCTCTGGTTGTCGGATCGTGTCGGTGGGGCGGGCTGCGGCTCGCCGGCCGGTCGGCAAGGGCGAGGCGCCCGGATGTGCGCCGTACCTTACCACGGGGCGTCCAGAAGGGGCCTTTGGCCTGGCCGGTCCGCGTGGTGCGCTCGCGCACGCTGGCGCGGACTGCGCTCGCTTCCCACGCGACCCGGCCAGGGACCTTGGACCATCCTGCGACTTGATCGGTATGAGCGGTGCGCTCGCGCACGCTGGCGCGGACTGCGCTCGCTGCCGACGCGACCCGGCCAGGGACCTGGGCCACCCTGCGACTTGATCGGCATGAGCGGTGCGCGAGCGCACGCTGGCGCGGACTGCGCCCGCTGCCGACGCGACCCGGCCAGGGACATCGGTCCGCCCTGCGACTTGATCGGCAGGCGTGGTGCACGAGCGAACGCTGGCGCGGACTGTGCTCGCTTCCCACGCGACCCGGCCAGGGACATCGGTCCGCCCTGTGACTTGATCGGCGGGAACGGGGATGCGGCCCGCTCAAGAGCTCGCCTACCGCGTTCGACGGAGGTCGTGCGCGCGGCTCGTCTCACCGGCCGAAGGCGGTCGGCGCGTCCTGGCGCCGGCCGTTCGCGCGGCGGCTGCGGCGCGCCGCCGGCGCAGTCCGCGCCAGCGTGCGCCGGCAGAGCGTCGGAGCCGCAGCGCAATCCGGCACGCCATATCGCCACGCACACCCACTGGCCGTTGTGTCGAGTCGGTGTACAGTCCCGGCGTGGCTGCCACCATCCTCATCGTCGAAGACGAGCACGCCGTCGCACGCGGGATCCAGTACGCGCTCCAGCAGGAGGGCTACGACGTCGCGGTCGCGCGGTCCGGCGAGGAGGGTCTCGACCTCGCGATCAACCAGGCGCCGGACCTGGTCGTCCTCGACGTCCGTCTCCCCGGCATCGACGGCTTCGAGGTCCTCCGGCGCGTGCGTGCGGCCGGCGCCAAGATGCCGATCCTCGTCCTGACCGCGCGCGACGACGAGGTCGACAAGGTGATCGGGCTCGAGCTCGGCGCCGACGACTACCTCACCAAGCCGTTCGGGCTGCGCGAGCTGATGAGCCGGATCAAGGCGCTGCTGCGGCGCTCGTACGGCGACCTGGCCGATGCCGTCGGCGGCCGCGTCATTCGCCACCGTGACCTCGTCATCGACCTCGAGCGCCGCCGGGTCCAGCGCGGGGCCCGCCGGATCAGCCTGACGCCGACCGAGTTCGAGATCCTTCGTCACCTGGCGTCGCGGCCCGGACGCGTCTATACGCGCTCCGAGCTGCTCGAGCTCCTGCGCGACTACGAGGCGCTGGATCAGGATGAGAAGACCATCAACGTCCACGTCAGCCACCTGCGCGACAAGATCGAGGACGATCCGGCCGCACCGGCGTTCGTCCTGACGGTGCGAGGTGTCGGCTACGCCTTCGCCGAACGCTGAGGCCATCAGCGGTCGGCGGTTCCGGCTCCCGCGTCGCGTGCGCCGGCTCATGCCGCGCACCTTCCAGGGGCGACTCACCGTCGCCTTCGTGGCGGTCATCGCCCTGACGCTGATCCTCGTCTCGGCGCTCGTCATCAACCGCCTCGACGACTACTTCACGAACCAGCAGAACGCCGACCTCTCGCTCCGCGCCACCACGATCAGCGCGTTCGTCCAGGTCGCGGCCGAGGAAGCCGCCGGACGCCGGCCGGTCGTCGACATCGACAACACGGTCGATCCGGACGTCATCCGGGTGATGAGCGAGCCGGCGGCCCGGCAGGTCATCGCGGACCGCCTCGGCCAGGCCGACGTGGCCATCGAGTTCGGCCGATTTGTCCCGAACGGCGAGAGTTCCGTGTTCGTGCCGGCGACTGATGGCCAGTTCGTGATGCCGGTCGTCGAAGCGCCGGCGTCGGGGTCCGGTCAGACCCGCGCCTCGACGGTGTTCTCGGCCGAGTACGGAGGCGGCCGCACCTTCGGGCCCTACGCCGTGCGGGTCACCCTGGCCAACCCGTACACGTTCCGGGCCACCGCCATCGCCAACGTCACCGGCCTGCTCGCCGCCGTCGCGCTCTTCGCGCTCGGCCTGAGCGTCCTCGTTTCGGCGGCGCTCGCCCGCCGGTTCACGACGCCGCTGCGGCAGCTGACCGACGCGGCGAGGGCCCTGGCGGAAGGCGACCTGACCCGCCGCGTGCCGCCCGGCCAGGTCCGCGCCGGTTCATCGGAGCTCGCGGAGCTCGCCGTGCAGTTCAACTCGATGGCCGACCGGGTCGAGGAGAGCGTGGAGATCATCCGGCGCGACCGCGACCGGGGTCGCGATTTCCTCGCCGACGTCTCGCACGAGCTGCGTACGCCGCTGGCCGCGTTGCGGACCTTCAACGACCTGCTCAAGGAACAGGCCGGCGACGACCCGGAGCGGCGGGCCGAGTTCCTCGAGTCGAGCGGGCAGCAGATCGAGCGACTGGACTGGCTCGCCCAGAACCTCCTCGAGCTCTCGAAGCTCGATTCGGGCCTGGTGCTCCTCGACCTCCGCCCGGACGACCTGCGGGCCGCCGTCGAGACCGCCGTCGAGCAGAGCACGTCCGCTGCCCGGAAGCGCGGCGTGGCGCTCCGGCTGAGCCTGCCCGCGGCTCCGGTGCGCATCCGCCACGACCCTCAGCGGATCGGCCAGGTCGTCGCGAACCTCGTGGCGAACGCGGTCAAGTTCACCGGCCGTGACGGCACGGTCTCGGTCGACGTCGCCGCGACGCCCGAAGGCGCCAGGATCGTCGTGACCGACACCGGCGTCGGGATCGATCCGGCCGAGCTTCCGCGGATCTTCGAGCGGTTCTACCGCGGGTCGCGCGCGAACGAGGCGCGCGGCAGCGGCAGCGGCCTCGGCCTCGCGATCGTGCGCTCGATCGTCGACATGCACGGCGGCTCGATCACGGTCGAGAGTCGCATCGGCGAGGGGTCCCGGTTCACCGTCGATCTGCCGCGCGACCCCCGGACCGTGGCCGGGACCCCGGCCGCCGAACGGGCCGATGTGGCCGCGGCGCCCGGATCCGGCCAGGAAGACGTTCCGCCCAACATGACGGAAACTTCACCGTCCGACCGCCCGCAGGTGAATCCGGAACCGGCACCCTGAGGTCGATAGCCTCTTTGGCCGCCACCGGCCACCAGCCTGCAAGGGACACCGAACCGATATGACCGATGATCTCCGCCCCGATCCCGCCGACCCGGGTGAAGTGACCCAGCGACACGAGCTCCCGACCCCCGGGACCTACTCCCCGTCGCCGGAGACGCGACCCGACTGGATCCGCGAATACGCCGCCCCGACACCCGCCGCTGCTACACCAGAGCGCTGGTACGAGCCCGCGCCGGTCGCGGCACCGGTCGCCCCGGCCGTCCAGAAGCGCACGAGCACCGGCCCGGTGATGGCCGCGGCCCTCCTGTCGGCCGTCCTCGCCTCCGGTGGCACCGTCCTCGCGCTCGGCGCGACGGGCGCGCTCGACCGGTCCGCACCGGCCGCATCGGTCTCCACCGCGACCAACGTCGGGGCCGTCCAGCCCGTGACGATCGACGAGTCCTCGGCGACGATCGCCGTCGCCGCCAAGGTGAGCCCGGCGGTCGTCCGCATCACGGTGACCGGCAACCCCGGCGCCGGTGACCTCGGGGTCATCCCCGAGAGCGGCGTCGGCTCCGGCGTCATCTACGACAGCAACGGCTGGATCCTCACGAACAAGCACGTCGTGACGGGCGGCGACAAGTTCGACGTCGAGCTCAAGGACGGCCGCGTCTTCCCCGGCACCGTCTACGGCATCGACACGCTGACCGACCTCGCGATCATCAAGATCGACGCCACCGACCTGCCGTCCGCCGCCATCGGCGAGTCGGACGCGCTCAAGGTCGGCCAGCTCGTCGTCGCGATCGGCAGCCCGCTCGGCACCTACTCGAACTCGGTCACGAGCGGCATCGTCTCCGCCACCGGCCGGACGATCACCACGGACGGCTCGGACAAGCCGCTCAACAACCTCATCCAGACCGATGCGGCGATCAACCCGGGCAACTCGGGTGGACCGCTGCTCGACGCCGACGGCAACGTCATCGGCATCAACACGGCAATCGCCTCGGGGAGCAACGGGATCGGCTTCGCCATCCCGATCGACATCGCGCGACCGATCATGGCCCAGGCCGTCGCCGGCGTGAAGCTCTCCCGCCCGTACCTCGGCATCAGCTTCGTCAGCATCACCCGGCAGTTCGCCGATGAGCAGAAGCTGCCGGTCAAGCAGGGCGCCCTCGTGGGCGGCACCGACGCCAACGGCCAGCCGACCGACGGCGTGGTCAGCGGGACCCCCGCGGCCGCGGCCGGGATCAAGGATGGCGACATCATCACCAAGGTCGGCGACAAGGTGATCGACGAGGAGCACCCGCTCGATGCGGCCCTCAGCCAGTTCTCGCCGGGCGACGCGATCACGGTCGACGTCCTCCGCGACGGCCAGACGATCACGCTCAACGTCACGCTCGGGACCCGGCCCCCGGATCTCTAGACCCTTCGTTCGGACGACGCGTCCACGACGCCGGCAGCGCCCTCGGGCCTGCCGGCGTTCCGATTCGCCGGGCCGTCAGGCGCGGCGGCGGTGGATCTCGACGGCGGCGTGGTCGAGCGGCCCGCCCAGCTGGACCTTCGGCTTGCGCACGCGCACGACGACCTCGTCGACCGACGGCTCGATGAGCAGGGTCTCGGCGATCGCCTCGGCCATCGCCTCGAGCAGCCGGAAGGTCCGGGTCTGGACGATCGTCCGGACCGCGTCGTACACCCGGCCGTAGTCGACGGTCTGCTCGAGGTCGTCATCGACCCCGGCCGGTCGCAGGTCCAGGTGGAGCTCGACATCGACCTCGAAGGGCTGCGCCTGCCGGCGTTCCCACTCGTGGTAGCCGTGGGCGGCCGTGAACCGCATGTTGGTGAGGACGATCCGATCGTTCAGGCTGGGCCTCCCTCCGCGTCGCTCTCGTGCCACGTCCCGCGGATGATGGCATCGCCGACGCGTGCCGCCCTGACGTTCGCGGCGACGTCGTGGACCCGCACCATGTCGGCGCCCAGGGCGATGCCGATGGCCGTCGTCGCGATCGTGGCCTCGACCCGTTGATCCGGGGGCAGGTCCAGGACCTTGCCGAGGGTCGACTTGCGGGACGTGCCGAGCAGGATCGGCCGGCCGAGGACCCGGAGCTCGCCGAGGCCGCGGACGAGCGCCAGGTTCTGCTCGGCGGTCTTGCCGAAGCCGAAGCCCGGGTCGACGATGAGGTCGTCGGGAGCGACCCCGACGCGGATCGCCCGATCGAGCGCGGCCCGCAGGTCGGCGACCACCTCGGCGACGAGGTCGTCGTACTGGGGTGCCTCGCGGTTGTGCATCACGACGAGCGGGACGTGCTGCGCGGCGGCCAGACGGGCGAGCGCGTCGCTCTCGCCGACACCCCAGACGTCGTTGACGAGATCGGCGCCGGCGGCGAGCGCCGCCTCGGCGACGGCCGGCTTCGTCGTGTCGACGCTGAGCGGGATGTGCGGGAGCGCGGCCCGCACGGCCGCGATGACCGGCACGACCCGGTCGCGCTCCTCGTCCGCCGACACGGGCGCGTGGCCCGGTCGGGTGGACTCGCCGCCGATGTCGAGCAGGTCCGCCCCGTCCGCGATCATCGCGCGGGCCGTGGCGACGGCCGAGGCGACCGGATCGGTCGTCGCGCCGGCCAGGATGCCGTCGCCCGAGAACGAGTCGGGCGTCACGTTGAGGATCCCCATCACGAAGGTCCGCGTGCCCCACGCGAAGGTCGTCGTGCCGATCCGGGTCGGGCGCCGGTGGGGTCATGGGTCTCCCGGGCGTGGATCGCGCAGGTCCGGGTCGTCGACCAGGTGCGCCCGGACCGCGCCCACAAGATAGAGCGAGCCGGCCACCACGATCGGTCCGTCACCAGCGCTGCGCGCGGCGTCGAGGGCGGCCAGCGGGTCCGGGGCGGTCTGCGGGGCAGGCCCGCCCGGTCGTGCGGCCCGCCAGCGAGCGGCGAGCTCGTCCGGCGTCATCGCGCGGGGCAGGTCGACCGCCGTCGCGATGACCCGCGCCCCGTCGAGCGCTGCCGCGCCTCCGAGCGCGGCGATCACGCCATCGACGTCCTTGTCCGCCATCGACGCGGTGACGAGCGTGAGCTCACCGCCCGCCAGCCAGGGCCGCAGGTCGTCGAGCGCCTGCCGCAAGGGCGGCTGCGCCGGCCGGGTTGTGGGCACCGTCGAGGAGGATGTCGCGGCCGCCGATGTCGAGCAGCTCCAGACGGCCGGGCCAGACCGCCGTGGCGTAGCCGCGCCGCCGGGCGTCGGCGCCGGCCCGGGCGATCCCGGCGGCCTCGAGCGCGTCGAGCAGCGCGTCCGCCACGGCGACATTGGCGGCCTGGTGGCGGCCGCGCAGGCCGACGCGCGTCGGGCCCAGCCGCGGGAGCTCGACGTCGATCCCGTCGCGGTCCCAGCCGAGCAGCGGGGCCGGATCGACCTCGGTCAGTCGCACGCCCATCCGGCGCGACCGGCGGCGGACGATGGCGAGCGCCTCGCCCGTCGCGCCCGTGACCGCGATGTCGCCGCGTTCGATGATCGCGGCCTTCTCCCGCGCGATGTGGGCGATCGTCGGGCCCAGCCGATCCATGTGGTCGAGGTCCACGTTCGTGATCGCCGCGACGCCGCCGTCCCAGGCATGGGTCGCATCCAGCCGGCCGCCGAGGCCGACCTCGACGACCGCGACATCGAGGGCCGCATCGGCGAAGTGCCGGAACACGATCGCCGTCAGGAGCTCGAACTCCGTCGGGTCGCCGTGCCGCCGGGCGACCCGGTCGGCCAGCGGCAGGACCTCCGCGACGAGGCGGGCGAACGTCGCCGCGTCGATCGGCCGGCCGTCGACCTCGATCCGCTCGCGGTAGCTCACCAGGTGCGGCTTGGGTGTCTCGCCGACGCGGAGCCCGGCGGCCCGGAGCGCGGCGCCCGCGAGGGCGAGCACGCTGCCCTTCCCGTTCGTCCCGCCGACGAGGGCGCCGCGGACGCCCAGCTGCGGGTCGCCCAGCGCGCGCAGCAGGGCTCGCGTGCGCCCGAGCCCCAGGTGGATCCCGAACCGGCCACGGTCGGCGAGGGCGCGGAGGGCCTCGTCGTACGTCAGGGGCACGTCAGCACCTCGGGCCGGCCGGCGGGCGAGGACGACGGCATGCCACGCGGGTGCGCGTCACTCGCGGGTCAGTTCGTCCTCGTAGAAGACGCACTGGTTGAAGCGAGGCGTGAGGCAAACGTCGTTGACGTAGCCCTGGTCGAGATGGACGCCGCCGCGCAGCTGGCAGCGGCTGACGTTCGTCCCCTGCCGGATGAGCGCCTTGAGCAGGTGTGGGGCCTGGATCGGGATCGCGCCGCGCGCGCCGGTCATGTAGAAGTGGGGGCAGACGTTGCGGCGCAGGTTCGGGAGGCCGAAGCCGGGGCGTGGCGGCGCGGTGAGGTGCCCGGGTGCCTCCAGCTGTCGGCCGGCGAGCGGCGAGGGCGAGACCCGGGAGATGGGTCCGACTCCGAACGCCGGCCGCCCCGTCGCGCTGCCTGGTCGTCCTGCGGCCCCACCGGATCGCCCGGTCCGTGGATCGCGTGCCTGCACTCCATCCCTCATTGAGGGCGCGTACACCCGGAGGCACGCGCACTGACCGGGCCAGAGTACATCGCACCGCAACGGACCGATGGCACGGCCTGTCACGCGTCATCGGTCCGCATCCCGTGCGACAATCGGCGCGATGACGACCCGGCGCGGCCCGCGACCTACCCAAGTCCGACCTCGACCCCCGTCCAGTGGTCGTCCCGCCCCGTCCAAGGCCCGTCCGCGCGCACCGCAGCCCGGCCGGATCACGGCGCACCGACCGATCCAGCGCGGTCGCGGCATCCCGCTCATCGGCAAGGTCGCGCTGACGCTGGCCGTGGTCGCGCTCGGCGCTGGCGTACTGTACGTCGCGCTCGGCGGCCTGCGCGCGGTCGCGGGTAGCGTCGGGACCTCCCTGGCCGGCTTCGTCCATGACGTCACGGCGACGCCGACCCCGGCGCCGACGGTCGCGACCATCAGCGACGCGCCGCTACTCGCGGCACCCGACGAGCCGTACACCAACACGAGCAAGGTCGACCTCGTCGTCACGGTGCCCGCCGAGCTGGTCGGGTCCACGGACCACGTCATCCGGGTCTATCTCGCCCTGAAGGACCAGCCGCCGGCCGCCATCCAGGAGGTCCCGATCGGGACGACCGCCAAGACCGTGATCCCGATCGAGCTCGAGAAGGGCATCAACGACTTCACGGTGACGATCGTCGGGCCCGGCGGGGAATCCGACACGTCGCCCGTCGTCCGCTACGTCCTGGACACGGCCAAGCCGAAGATGACCATCACGTCGCCCAAGGCCAACTCCAAGGTCAACGGCAAGAGCGTCGAGCATCAAGGGCAAGGTCCAGGCGCGCTCGACGCTGATCGCGCGCAACGCCGACAACGACGCCTCGATCACGGGGACCGCGAAGTCGGACGGGACGTTCACCCTCAAGATCGCGCTCTCGACGGGGACCAACCACATCACCATCACCGCCACCGACCCGGCCGGCAACGTGAGCGTCAAGGAGCTCACCCTCCGCCGCGGGACCGGCAAGCTGACGGCGTCGATCTCGGCCTCGGACTACCACATCTCCCGCCAGAGCCTGCCGGCCGGCGTGCGGCTCCTCTGCTCGGTCACCGACCCGAACGGGCAGCCGCTCGCGGGTGCCGCCGTGACGTTCACCCTGAGCATCCCGGGCATCCAGACGATCACCTACGACGGGACGTCGAACAGCAACGGTCGCGTCGCGTTCGAGACGACGATCCCGAAGAAGGGGACCGATACCGGCCAGGGCAACGCGACGGTGCCTCGCCTCGACCGACGCGTTCGGGTCGACGCAGGACTACACGGTCATCACGATCACCAAGTAGGCCCGTCCGGGAACCCCCGGCGCGGACCGGTCACCGCGGTCTCGCCAGCGCCCGGATTGCGGAGTCGCCCCGTCGCAGCTACCATCGGCGCATGCCGATGTGGCGATGCCCCCACTGCGGGACACCCCAGGTCGAGACGGCCCGCTGCTGGGTCTGCCACCGCTCCAGCACCGCCTGTCTGACCTGTCGGCACTTCCGACGCTCCGTCGCCGCGCAGCTCGGCTACTGCGGGCTCGACGTCCACCGGCTGCCGCTCCGCGGCGACGAGATCCGGCCGTGCTGGGAGGCGGGCAAGCTCCCGGAGGCCCCGACCATCACCGCGGCCGCGCCGCCTGAGGCGTCAGCGGCCCACCGGCAGTTCGTCGAGGTGCGCGCGCGGCCGCGCAAGGCCGTGCCGGGTGCGACTCCGCCGGTCGACGAACCGGTCCCGGCCGTCCCCCTGGCGGCTGAGCCCCGCTGGAGCCTCTGGGAGGACTGACCGGCCCGTCACGACCGCCGGGCCCCGGAGCCCTCCGGGTGCGTCAGGGCGCCGGCGGTGGCGTCGGGGTAGGTGTCGGCGTCGGGGTCGGTGTCGGCGTCGGGGTCGGGGTAGGTGTCGGCGTCGGTGTCGGCGTGGGCGTCGGCGTGGGCGTCGGTGTCGGTGTCGGTGTGGGTGTCGGCGTCGGGGTCGGGGTCGGTGTCGGCGTGGGCTCCGGGCCCTTCGAGACGACGTAGTCGACCGGAGTGCCGCGGACGACCACCTGGCCCGGTGCCGGCGCCTGCGAGACGACCGACCCGGCCGGGATCGTCGCGTCGAACGCCTCGGTCCGCTGGCCGACCGTCAGCCCGGCGTCGACCAGGGCCTGGAGCGCCTCGGATTCGGTCAGGGTCCGGATGTTCGGCACCACGACGGTGTCGGGGCCGGTCGCGACCGTGATGTTGACGGTGCCGCCGGACGCCAGGATCGAGCCGGCCGGCGGGTCCTGGGCGAGGATCGTCCCGACGGGCTGGTCGGACGGCTGGCCGGTCGTGACGAGGACGATGCCGAGGGCGTCGGCGTCGCGCTTGGCATCGTCGACGAGGGCGCCCACGAAGTTCGGCACGGTGACCGCCGTCGCGGACGGCGACTCGCTCGGCGTGGCGTTGCCGCCACCGCCGGCGAGCTGGAACACCAGGAAGGCGATCACGACGAGGAGGGCGGCCGCGGCGATCCCGGCGGCCCAGACGATCGGGCTGGTGGCGCCGCCCTCGTCATCGATCGGGGGACCGGGCGGCGGCAGCGGCGGCTCGCCGTTCCCGCCCCCGGAATCGGCGTAGGCGTCGGGCGGATACGGGACGGCGTTCGGGTTGCCGCGAGCGACGCCGCTCATCGCCACCGTCGCGCCGGCGGCCAGCCCGGCCGCCCCGACGGCCGCCGCGCCGCTCGCGGACGCGGCCACGACCCCATCGAGGGCGTCGGCCATCGCCGAGGCGGAGACGAAGCGGTCCCCGGGCGAGGTGGCCATCGCCTTGCGGGTGATCGCGGCGAGGTCCGGCGGGACCGAAGGCCGGACCGCGATCGGATCCGGGGGCGGGCTGGAGAGCCGGGCGAGGCCGATCGCCGCGGCGCTGTCGCCCTCCCATGGCCGGATGCCGGTCAGCATCTCGAACAGGACGATGCCGAGCGAGTAGATGTCCGACGACGCCGTGGCGGGCTCGCCGCGGGCCTGCTCCGGGCTGAAGTAGTGGACGGACCCGAGCGTCGTCCCGGGCAGGGTCATCTGGGCTTCGGCGATGGCCCGGGCGATCCCGAAGTCCACCACCTTCACCTGGCCGTCGCGGCCGATCAGGATGTTGCCGGGCTTCACGTCACGGTGGATGAGCCCCCGGGCGTGGGCCGCGGCGAGCGCCCGGGCCACGGCGGCGCCGATCCGGGCCACCTGCCGCGGCGGGAGGGCGCCGCTCCGTCGCAGGATCGTCGCGAGGTCCTCGCCGTCCACGAGCTCCATGACGATGTACGGACCCGACGGGTCCTCGCCGTAGTCGTAGACCGTGACGACGTTGGGATGGCTGAGCGATGCCGCGGCCTGGGCCTCCTGGCGGAACCGGGCCGAGAAGTCGGGGTCGCGCAGGTACTCGGGACGGAGCAGCTTGACCGCCACGTCCCGCCCGAGCTGCGTGTCCAGCGCGCGGAAGATCGTCGCCATGCCGCCCTGGCCGAGCAGTTCGACCAGTCGGTACCGGCCGCCAAGGATCGTCCCGATCTCCGCCACAAGACCCTCATCGCTGGGGGGCGCTGCGCCCGCTTCGTGTCGCGCGGCATCGTACCCCATGGCGGCCGGCCCGCCGTCATTGCCCGGTGAGACGCCGCCAGACCAGGTCGATCGCATCGAGGGCGCTGATCGAAATCGAACAGGCGCGCGCCGTGCAGCGCCCATTCCTGGATCTCCTTCAGGAGCGTCAGGACCACGAGGGAGACGCCGATCTGGGCGTGCGACCAGCGCCCGATCCGCTCGTGGCCGACCGCCGCCACGAAGATGAACCAGAACTCGAAGACGTTCGGGAAGAGCAGGAGCAGCGCTCGCTCGCCCGTCAGCTCGAACAGGACGAAGCCGACCAGCCGGTAGAGGTAGAGGGCGATCGAGATCGACCGCGCGGGGTTCGTCCAGCGCAGAGCGACGACCAGGAAGAGGGCGAGATAGACCTGGTCGAGCCACTTGTCGAGGCTCTGGTAGTCGGGCACGCCCCCGAGGTCCAGGACGCCCATGAGCAGCAGGTCGCTGGCGTCGATGGCGATGGCGAGCAGGCCACCGATGAGCGGCCAGCGCAGGACCGGGAGCGAGCCCGCGATGCGGACGATCGCGATGACGATGACCTCGAGGGTCACCTCACAGCTCGAGCCCCTGCAGGTAGCTGCGGAACTCCGTGGCGAGGTCCGGCCGCTGGAGCGCCAGCTCGACCGACGCCTTCAGCCAGCCCATGACGGTGCCCGCGTCGTAGCGCGTCCCCTCGAACTCGTAGGCGAACACCGCCTGTTCCTGCATCAGGTCGGAGATGGCGTCGGTCAGCTGGATCTCGCCGCCGGCGCCGCGCTGGGTCTGCTCGAGCTTGTCGAAGATCTTCGGCGTCAGGACGTATCGCCCGATGATGGCCAGGTTGGAGGGCGCGTCGGCCGCGGCCGGCTTCTCCACGAGGCTCGTGACGCGGTGCAGCCGGCCGTGGTCGAGCGGATCGATCGACGGCTCCGCTCCGATCACGCCGTAGCGACCCGTCTCCTCCGCGGGCACCTCCATCACGGCCACGACCGAGGCGTGGGTCTGCGTGTAGGCGTGGATGAGCTGGCCGATGCAGGGCCGGTCGCCGATGACCACGTCGTCCGGCAGGATCACCGCGAACGGCTCGTGGCCGATGAGGTCCTTGGCCATCAGGACGGCGTGACCGAGGCCCAGCTGCTCCTTCTGGCGGACGTACGCCACCTGGGCGAGGTCGCTGATGTGGCGCACCTGGCGGAGCATCTCGATGTCGCCCTTCTCCTCGAGCAGGTGCTCGAGCTCGTACGACAGGTCGAAATGGTCCTCGATCGCCCGCTTCTGGCTGGAGGTGACGATGATGACCTGCTCGATCCCGGCGGCGACGGCCTCCTCGACCGCGTACTGGATGATCGGCTTGTCCACCAGCGGCAGCATCTCCTTCGGCTGCGCCTTGGTCGCGGGCAGGAACCGGGTGCCCCAGCCGGCGGCGGGGAAGACAGCCTTGCGTACGCGCATCGAACCTCGGGAGGGCGGGTCGGGGCGGTCGCGGCAGTATACCGCGAGGGTCATGTCAGGCCCCGCGCCGGGACCTCAGCGATCGTCCTCCAGCGAGCGCGACGAACCGGCGGACGGCCTCGTTGAAGGCCGCCGGTCGATCGAGGTTCGAGAGGTGCGTCGCGCCCGCCAGGCGGACCCGGCGCGGCCGCTGCGCGGCCCCCGCGAACGCTCCGGCCGAGAGGCGGAACGGCAGGTCGAGCGCGCCGTTGAGGATCAGGGTCGGTCCCGGATATCGCCGCGAGGCGGGGCAGGAACCGGTCGCCGGCCAGGGCCCGCAGCGCCGCGGCGCCACCGATCGACCAGAAGCCGCCCGCGACGATCGGCTCGGCGATGGCCGCCGGGAAGCGCGACCGGAAGAACCGCCGGTTGAGGGCGTCCAGGCGCGGACCGTCGAGCGGCGCCCATGACCCACGCGAGCGCGAGGTACGGCAGCAGCTCGGACCCGTCGGCTCGGCCGTCGCACCGGCCAGGACCAGCCCGCGGACGCGCTCCGGCGACCGCGCCGCCAGCTCCATGGCGACGTAGCCGCCGAGCGACAGCCCGACGACGACCGCCCGCCCATCCGCGGCCTCGTCGATCGACCGCCGCGCCACGCGATCCGCCGCGCCATCGAGCGTGAACGGCTCGTCGGCCAGCGTCGCCGTGGCCCGGCAGGTCCAGGCGCGATCGTCCGGAACGTCCCCCGACAGCCCGCGGATCTGCGGCGCCCAGACCGCGCGGGTCAGCCGCGTCCCGTGGACGAACACGATGGCCGGGGCGTCGGGCGGCCCCGCGACGTCGTACGTCATCGTCCGGGACCGAGCCCGTGCTGCACCGCGAACAGCGCGGCCTGCGTCCGGCTGCTCAGGCCGAGCTTGGCGAGGATGTTCGACACGTGCGTCCGGGCCGTGCGCTCGGTGATCGCCGAGCTCGCCCGCGATCTCCCTGTTCGAGAGCCCGCGCGCGACGCCCGACAGCACCTCCCGCTCGCGGCCGGTCAGCGCTCGCGAGGCTCGCCCGGCCGCCCGGGTCGGCCATCGCGGCCGCTGGATCCTGCGGCCGCGCCGGCGTCGCCCGGCCGGGCCGGACCGGTCGCGCATCCCGCGCGCGACGATCCCGGCGACCGCCGGGTCGAGGTGGACCTCGCCGGCCACCGCGGCGCGGATCGCGGCCGCGAGGTCGTCCGCCTCGGCGTCCTTGAGGAGGAACCCGCTCGCACCCGCCTCGATGTGCGGCCGTCACCCGGTCCTCGTCGATGAAGCTGGTCAGGGCGACGACCTCGACGGCCGGATGGCGCGCCTTGATCTCCGCCGTCGCGGCGATCCCGTCCATGACCGGCATCAGCAGGTCCATGACGACGACGTCCGGGCGCCAGCGCCTCGACCGCGCTCGAGCGCCTCGACGCCGTCCTGCGCCTCGCCGACCACCTCGAGGTCGTCGTGGAGCGCGAGGAAGTCGCGCATGCCGCGACGGACCATCGCGTGGTCGTCGGCGAGCAGGATCCGGATCGGCGATCCGGTCGCGGGACGGTCGCCCATCCCGACGACGGGCGCCCGGCTCGGTCGCGGGCTCGGCGTCGCGTCGCCGAGGCCGCGCTGGAGGATGATCGCCGCGCCGAGGATCGCCAGGGCGCCGACCGCCTGCAGCGGGCACGAGCGACTCGCCGAGCAGCCATGCCGCCAGGGCGACCCCGACGACCGGCTCGAAGAGCATCAGGATGCCGGCACGCGTCCCGCCGATCGCCCGGATCCCGGTGAGGAAGCCCATCGATGGGATGGCCGCGGCGAAGATGCCGGTGAACAGCAGCAGCGGCAGGATCGACGGCGAGCGGAGCGGATCGACCAGCGTCGCGGCCGCGCCCGCTCGCGAGCGGCCAGACGACGGTCGCGCCGACGAACGTGACGCGCAGGACCACGATCATCGCCTGCTCGGTGGGGACGGTCCGAGTAGCCGTCGCGGCTGATGACCACGAAGACCGTCTGGCTCAGGCCGCCCCGAGCGCCAGCCCGAACCCGAGCGCGTCGAACCGGATGCCGGCCGCCGGGTCGAGCTGCGACGCGACCACCGCGACCATGCCGGCGAGCGCGAGCGCCAGCGCGACGACCCGCGCGCCGGTCGAGGCGGTCGCGGCCGAGGGCCACGTTGGCGGCGGCGACCATCGCCGGATAGGTGTAGAAGCCGAGCAGCGCCAGCGCCACCGTGATCCGGTCGAAGGCGATGAACATCGCACAGGTTCAGCGCGAACCCCATGACCGCGGCGACGACAGCAGGACCCGCCGCGGCGCTCCGAGGTCGCCCGGCCGGCCAGCCGGTTGTCGCCGCGGCGGACGCGCCACGCGACGAAGGCGGCCGTCGCGGCCACGCCGATCGAGCGCGCGCCAGACCACGAACGCCGGCGGCTCCATCCCGGCGTCGTAGGCGAAGCGCGACAGCGGCCCGAGCATCCCGAAGAGCGCGGCGCGACCCGACGACGAGCGCCACCCGCTGGCGCGAGCGGTCGAGGCGCGTCGCACCGGCCGTCTGTCCGCGGTGGCGACATCCGGCCATGGTAGGGCCGACGGCGGCCAGCGGGCGCTCGGCCGGGCTCGGCCGAGGGTTCCTGCGCCGGTCTCGGCCGACTCGTTGGCGGCCGCCAGCGCTCGCCGTCGGCGACTCGTGGCGGACCCGGCCCAGGACGATCGAGGTGAACGGGATCCGGAACTCGCGGAAGACGTCGATCGAGACCAGGAACCCGGCGAACAGGAAGATCACGCCCGACGAACTTGCCGGACTGGAACAGGCCGGTCACCCCGAACCGGCTCAGGATGTCGCCGGTCGCGGCGACCGCCCCGATCGCGATCAGGATCGTCGCCGGCACGCGGCTGTGGATGCGGCCGGTGACCAGCGCCCGGAGCGCGCCCGGCAGCGACGCGACGAGGTTGACGGTGATCGCCACCGGCGCGATCGAGCAGGTTGAACAGGAACTCGTCGCCCGGCTGGTTCGGGTCCAGCGAATAGGCCAGGACGCGCCGCTTCGGCATGAACACGTAGGCCGAGAAGATCGCGCCGAGGATCAGCGCGAACGCGCCCGTGATGTTCATGAACGGCGTCAGCAGCCGGAGCTGCGGCGGGAGCAGGCGTGGCGACCGGCACGCCGGTCGCCGGGTCGAGCGCGTAGCCCGGGGCCGGCAGCGTCGGTCCTCGGCCATCAGGACGATCGAGAGGACGGTCGCCCCGACGACCGCGCCCACCGCGAGCATCGGCCAGCGGTCGTTCTGGAAGTACGTCTCCACGGCGACCGCCAGCGCGAGGATCGCGGCGGCGATGAGGTAGAGCAGCGGCAGCGTGCCCGCGCCCGGTACTCGGGCTTGTTCCGGACGAGGAACGTGAACAGGCCGGCCAGGAACAGGCAGAGCGCGAAGCTGTAGCCGAACCGCGTCCGCCCGAGCAGGACCGCCGTCCCGAGCCCGAGCCAGCCGGCGGTCCAGACCGCGCCGGTCAGGTACCAGGTCCGGTAGAGCGCCTCGTTCCAGCCGTTCGCGCCGCCGATCGCCTCGCAGGCCGGAGCCGATGCCGTAGAACAGCATCCCGAAGGCCCAGATGAGCTGGAAGCCGCCGCGCCGCGCGCGCCACTGGTCGAACAGCAGCGAGCGAGAACGCAGCGCGAGGATCGACGTCAGCGTCGGCAGCACGATGCGGGCATCCATCAGCGCGCGCCGCCTGGTGGGTGGCGATCAGCCGCAGGAGCAGGCGGTCGAGCAGGCCGAGGCGTCCTCGTACAGCGCGCCGAGGCGCGCGCGGATCGAGCGTCCGCCGCCGGCCGAGCCCGGCCAGCTCGGCGAGGAACGGGCGACGCGCGGCGACGAACAGCGCGACCGCCTCGGTCAGGCTGACGTCCGGACGGCCGCGAGCCGCCGGGCGAGGTCGTCGACGAGCATCTCGGCATCGGCCTCAGCGGCTGCCCGGGCCGGCCCGTCGCCCGGATCGGCGTCGAGGTGGGCGACCAGGGCGGTCACCAGCCGGCGGCCGTCGTTCCGGTACGCCGCGCGATCGTCGTCGCCGACCCCGTCGGTCGCGTTCGGTGCCGGCGTGCGCTGTAGCTCCGCCGGTAGACCCGCTGGAGGCGTTCGGGCGTCGCCCCGAGGCTCGCCAGCGGTCGGGACGGCGGCCGGGCGCTCCGCCGGCCCCGGCCCGGACGACGTTCCGAGGCGAGGCGCTCCACCGCCTTGCGGTCGAAGCGCCGGTGACCGCCGGGGGTCGTGTAGACGGGGACGCGGCCCTCGTCCGCCCAGCGGCGGAGCGTCCCGGGGTCGACGCCGAGCAGCAGGCTCGCAGGCCCGAGCGAGAGCCAGCTCCGCGAGGATCCCGTCGGGTGGTGGGCGGTGGGGGCCGGACCGGCTGGCGTCATCGTGCCTCGGCGGGGGGCCGACGGGTCGGCTTCGGGCTGGGGGGAGAGCCCGAGAGCACGACCCGTCGGCTCGGAATCTGGTGAAATCTGGGTATACCCTGCGCCGTGCAGGCCGCCGGAGGATAGTGGTCCGCGGAGACCCGTGTCAAACCGCGGTTTCGGGCCCCGGTCCTGATCAGTCGGGCCGGCCGTCGAGGACGACCTCGACGAGGTCGCCGCCCGGTGTCCCGTCGGCCTCGGCGGGTTCGATCACGACGGTCTTCGTCTCGACGACCTCGCCGTCGCGCAGCAGGCGCACCTCGTAGCTGCCGGGCGCGAGGCCGTCGAGGATGGCGAGGCCGCCCTCGTCGGGCGGGACCGGTCCCGGGACCGGGTTGGCCGGCGTATCGAGTGACCGCACGTCGACGATCAGGCCGTCACCCGGCGCGGTCACCCGCACGTCGATCGAGCCGCTGTCCAGGTGCGCGATGGCGCCGGCGGCATGCTCCCGGACGATCTCGAACGAGCACGACCCATCGTCGGGCAGGTGGAGCACGACATCGGACTCGCGCTCCGGACCGAGGGTCAGATCGCGGGTGCAGCCCGGGTCCTCGACGACGAGCCGGTACGTGCCGGAGGAGACCCCGAAGTCGCCGCGGACCGTCGTCCCGGCATCGAACGACCAGGTCCCGGCTCCAGCCGGGTTCGTCCGGATCGTGCAGGGAGACCGCGAGGTGCCGAGTCGCGACCGGCGGTTCGGACGTGAGCCAGAGGCCCGCGAACGCGGGCATGTGCTCCTCGGCGATCTCCGCGGTCGGGTCGGCCCCGAGGCCACCGAACGTGCCGCAGCCCGCGACGATCGTGGCGAGCGCGGCGATGAGCGCGAGGGCGCTACGCGGACACGAACTCGTGGTCGTCACGATGGATGCCGTCGCACAGGCCCCAGCGTGGCGCGGCATCGGCCTCGACGGGGATCTGGACCGGCCGCATGATCTCGCGGACCTCCCCGCGGCGGCAGAACAGGTAGCCCTTGTCGGCCATCCACCGTCGGACGTGGCTCGGGTCGCCGTGGAACTGGAACGGGCCCGGGTTGATCACCGGACGGCCCGCCCAGGACACGGGGGTCTCGGACGCGACGATGTCGAGGAGGTTGATCCGCCATGGGGTCCCCTCGATGATCTCGTGGCACCCGTCGCAGCGCTTGGCGACGTTGTCCTCGATGATCGTCCGGATCTGGATGCCCATGATCTCCATCGGGCGATGGTAGCAGGGGCGGGCGCCGCGGCGTGCCCAGGCGATCGGGCGCCGGAGGTGGTACCCCCAAGGGGATTCGAACCCCTGATCTCCACCTTGAAAGGGTGGCGTCCTAGGCCTCTAGACGATGGGGGCGCGCGCGGCCACGGGCCGCGCCGAGTCTACCAGAGGGTCCCCGCCGGCCCGCCCCGGCGGTCGCCAGGTCGTGCCAAGGTCGGGACGTCCTTGGCCGTTCCGCGCCGCTCGCCCGGTCGATGGTCGACATATCGACCATGCGACGAAGGAACCACGCGCACTGGCCCTGTTTCGGTGGGTTCCGGCGTCGATCGGTCGACGCGTGCGCCATTCGATGCCCGTTGGCCGCGTTCCTTCGTCGGATGGTCCACGGACGCGCAACGAGCCTGGGGCTGTGGAACGGGCTGCATCCGCTGGGCCGCCCGCGAGCGCCGCGCGGAGACTAGGTCAGGAACAGCATGATCGCGCCGGCGAAGCAGCCGAACCCGATGATCGCGGCGATGCCGCCGCCGATCCCGAGCGCCAGCGCGCGCCCGTCGCGACCGTCGATGCCCGAGCGCCACGTCGCTCGGGCGCAGTAGCCGGCGAGGGCCAGGAAGACGATCCCGAGCACGACGGCGCCCGATGCGAGCAGGGGGATCTGCGACGAGTCGCGGACCGTGATCGCGAAGAGGATGTAGGCCAGGGATCCGACCAGGGCGATCGCCAGGATGACAGCGCCGGGCGAGACGCGGCGAGAGCTGGACGAGGTGGTCACGGGCGCAGGGTACCAGCGATGGTCAGAACGTCCGGTGATAGACCACCACGTTGTACGACAGGCGGGGACGCTTCGAGCTCGGCCCCGACCTCGCGCCCGATCTCGCCGAAGGCCGCGCCGAGGAAGCCCGCGGCGTCCTCGATCGAGTCGAACGTCCAGAAGCAGTGGATGACCCGGATCTTGAAGCCGCTCCGCAGAAACGGTCCGTCGCGCCGGGTCCAGAGCCCGTACTCGGGCAGGTCGCCGCGCAGGCGGGAGACGTCGTCCCGCCCGTAGTCGTGGACGACGAGCAGCCGACCGCCGGGCCGGATGACGCGGGCCGCGCCCTGCGAGCTCGGACGGCTCCGCGCCACGGAACGGCCGCCAGCAGCCGACCAGCGTATCGACCGAGGCGTCGGCGGCGCCCTCGATGTCCCCGACCGTCAACCGGGCACCGAGCGCCTCGAGCTGCCGGGCCCGGATGCCGTCCGTCGGCGCATCGATGAGCAGCACGTCCCGCTCCGACGATCGGGCCGAGGGCCTCCAGGGCCCGCGGGATCTTGCCTTCGACGTCGAGGGCGCGCGCCAACTGCCCCCCGAGTGCGGCCTCGAGCTCCACGGGGAGGTCAGCCATCGACGCCGGAGTGTAGGGGGTGCGTCAGGTCAGGCGAAGGACCGACCCACGCCGTGCATCCAGTTCGATGGTTGCGGTTCCGTTGCAAATCTCCGCCGAGGCGTCACTCGCGATGCCGTCGGCCCCGGGCAGCACCAGCGGTGCGAGGCGGGCACCGTCCGGCGCGCCGGCGACCGCGAGGTCGAGGCGGACCGGTTCGTCGCCGGTGTTGAGCGCCACGACGAGACAGGTGCGCTCGTCCCGGCGCTCGTAGGCGACGGCGCCACCGGCCGCGCCGATGACCACGACGGCATCCGCACGCAAGGCGGGCTCCGCGGCGCGCAGGTGCAGCAGCCCGCGCACGAAGGTCCGCAGGTCGACGTCCCAGCGCCCCTCGTCCCACGGGAACGCCCGGCGACAGTCCGGGTCCTGACCACCCGGCAGGCCGATCTCGTCCCCGTAGAAGATGCACGGCGCCCCCGGCAGCGTGGTCTGGAGGAGCGTCGCGAGCCGCACCCCGGTCAGGTCGTCGCCGACGACCGTCCGGAGCCGCGGCGCGTCGTGCGAGCCGAGGACGTTGAGCTGCGCCGCGACGACCTGCGGCTCGTAGGCGTCGAGCAGGTCCTCGAGCCGCGCCGCGAACCCCGGCCCGTCGAGCGGCACGACCGTCGTGGAGTACTCGTGGTGGCTGAGCACCACGCCCATGTCGAGACGCGAGCCGCTGGCGAAGCCGAGGATCGCCTCGGCCAGCGGATAGTCCATCAACGCGTCGAACCGGTCGCCGCGCAGCCACTCCGGCGCCACGCGCCAGACCTCGCCCACGAGGTAGGCGTCGCCGCGCACCGCCCGGCAGCGGCGCCGGAACTCCTGCCAGAACGGTTCGTCGTCGATCTCCTCGGGGACGTCGAGTCGCCAGCCATCGATGCCGAACCGGAGCCAGTGCTCCGCGACCGACATGAGGTACTCGCGCACGGCCGGGTCCGACGTGTTCAGCTTGGGGAGCGACGGCAGTCCCCACCACGCCTCGTAGCCGAGGGCGGTGGCCAGCGTCCCCGGCGGCGGGTAGGCGACCGGTCCGTGGCCAGGCGAGAGCGCCCAGTCCTCGAACAGGAACCAGAGCGATAGGGCGAGTCAGAGCCCGCCTCGAGCACGTGGTGGAACGGCCAGAACCCCCGGCCGGTGTGGTTGAACACGCCATCGAGGACGACCCGCATCCCGCGGCCGTGGGCCTGGTCGAGCAGCTCGCGCAGGGCATCGTTCCCGCCAAGCAGCGGATCGACGGTGAAGTAGTCGTACGTGTGGTAGCGGTGGTTGGACGCAGACTGGAAGATCGGGGTGAGATAGAGGGCCGTGACGCCGAGATCCTCGAGGTAGGGCAGGCTGCTCGACGATCCCGAGCAGGTCGCCACCCTTGTAGCCGTGCCTCGTGGGCGGGGCGTCCCACGGCTCGAGTGGTCCGGGCTTGGGCACGCGGTCGCTGGCGGCGAAGCGGTCCGGGAAGATCTGGTAGAAGACCGAGTCGCGGACCCAGGCCGGCGGGTCGACGCTCATGGCGGCCCACCTTCGAGCCCGATGCGATACTCCATCCGATGTCCTCTCGTTCGCGGCGCTTCGTGGCGGCCTGCACCGCCGTGTCGTTGCTCGTCGCCGCCTGCGGCGCCTCGACGCCGACGCCCATACCCACGTCGATCGGCGGGACCGCCGCCCCATCGGTGACCGTCTCGGCCGGGCCGGCCGTCCTGGCGTCGCCGCCCGCCTGCGCCACCGGGAGCCCGTCCCCAGCGCCCGGGCCGTGGTGGTCGGACCGCGTCTTCTACGAAGTGTTCGTCCGCAGTTTCGCCGACTCGAACGGCGACGGTATCGGCGACCTGCGCGGGCTGACCGATCGGCTCGACGCCCTCAATGACGGCGACCCGTCGACCACGACCGATCTCGGCGTCACCGCACTGTGGCTCATGCCGATCGATGCCTCGCCGAGCTACCACGGCTACGACGTCACCGACTATCGGAAGGTCGAGCGCGACTACGGCACGGCCGACGATTTCAAGGCGCTGGTCGCCGCTGCCAGGAAGCGCGGCATCGCGGTCATCGTCGACCTCGTGCTGAACCACACCTCGGACCAGCACCCGTGGTTCAAGGACGCGCAGGACGCCCGGCTCGAAGCACGACGACTGGTACGTGTGGTCCGACGAACGCCCGCCGGTCAGCGGCCCGAGCGGGAAGCCGGTCTGGCACGCCGATGGCGACCGCTGGTACTACGGCTACTTCTCCGACGCGATGCCGGACCTCAACCTGCGGAACCCACGCGTCACCACGGCGCTGGACTCGATCGCCCGCTTCTGGGTCGACGAGATGGGGGCGGACGGGTTCCGCCTCGACGCGGCGCGCCACCTCATCGAGGATGGCAGCCAGCTCGTCAACACGCCCGAGACCCTCGACTGGCTCAAGGGTTTCCGCGAGCGGCTCCAGGCGTCCGACCCCGGCGCCCTGCTCGTCGGCGAGGTATGGGACGCCACCTCCGCGGCGTCGCGATACGTCAACGATGGTGCCCTCGACCTCGCCTTCGAATTCGGGCTCGCATCGGCCATCGTCAGCGGGGTCAAGCTCGGTGACGCGCACTCGCTCGCGACGATCCAGGCGGAGGTGACCGCGGCCTATCCGCCGGGCGGCTTGCCACGTTCCTGACCAACCACGACCAGGACCGGGTGTTCGACCAGCTCGGCGGCGACCCGGCCGCCGCGAGACAGGCGGCGACGCTGCTCCTCACCTCGCCGGGCGTCCCCTTCATCTACTACGGGGAGGAGCTCGGGATGCGCGGCCGCAAGCCGGACGAGCGCATCCGGACGCCGATGCCGTGGGACGGCGACGCCGGGTCATGGCTTCAGCGGCTCGGCCGTCGGGGTCGAGCCGTGGGAGCCGTTCGCCGACGGCGCCGAGACGGCGAACGTGGCGGCGGAGACCGGCGACCCGGATTCCGTGTGGTCGCGGTACCAGGCCCTCATCGCGCTGCGCGCGGCGCACCCGGCGCTGCGGAGTGCGTCGCTCGTCCCGGTCGCCTCGTCCGCGCCTGCCGTGTATGCGTACCTGCGCGACGATCCCGCCAGCGGCGAGACGATCGCGGTCGTCTCCAACCTGTCCGACGAGGCCGTGCCCGCCGCGACGCTGCGGCTCGCCACCGGGCCGTTGTGCGGGACGCCGACGGCGACCGGGCTCCTCGATGGCGCGTCGACCCCCGCCGCCCCGCCGGTCAACGGCGCGGGCGGGTTCGACGCGTGGCAGGTCGGGCCCCTGCCGCCGCACGGCGACCTGATCGTCCGCCTCGGGTCGTGAGGGCGGCGGGCCCAGGGGCGGCGCCGGGTCCACGATCGCGTCCCGAGATGGTCAGCCCTTGACGCCGCCGACGGCGAGGCCGCCGATGATGTACTTCTGGACGAAGAAGTAGACGACCGACACCGGGAGCGCGAACAGGATCGCGAACGCCGCGAACTGCGACCAGGGCGTCTGCGTGGCGTACTGGCCGACCATCCCGTTGAGCGCCATCGACAGCGTGAACTGCTTCAGGTCGCTGCAGGAAGATCACCGAGAAGTAGAACTCGGTCCAGCCGGCGATGAACCCCAGGAACGCGGTGACCGCGATGGCCGGCTTGGCCAGCGGCAGCGATGATCTTGATGAACGTCTGGTTGCGCGTCGCGCCGTCGACCGCCGCGGCCTCCTCGAGGTCCTTGGGGATCGTGTCGAGGTAGCCCTTCAGGTTCCAGATCGCGAACGGCAGCACGCTCGGCGGTGATCGCGAGCGACGACGCCGATGAGCGACCGGCGAGGTTGAAGTCGCCGATCTGGATCCGGGTCAGCAGGACGAACAGCGGCGCGATCGTGGCGACCGCCGGCAGCATCAGGACCGCCAGGACGCTGAGCATCAGCACCTCCCGGCCGCGGAACTTCATCCGCGAGAACGCGTATGCCGCGGTGAGCCCGATGCTCACGGAGACGAGCGCCGTGGCCGACGCGATGATGAGGCTGTTGAGGGCGAGCTCCAGGAACGAGATCGGGTTGCTCGTCGGGCTGGGCGATGACCTGCGCGTAGGCATCGAGGGAGACGCCCGGCGGGATGAGGTTGAGCCCGTCGGGCGCGGGTCAGGTCGCGCGGGTCGAGCGCGAGATGCTGAGGACCCAGAGGACCGGGAACAGCACCGTGAACGTGATGAACAGGCAGATGAGCTGGAGCAGGATCTGCTTGCCGGTCGAGAGCCGGCGCTCCTCGCTGGTCCGGGTCCGGCTTCGTCGACCAGGCCCGAAGGCCGCCGCCACTGCCGATCCCGCCGCGACCGGCGAGCTTCTCGAGGGCCGGGGCCGTCGGCTGGGCCTGCGACACGGCGATCAGTCTGCATAGCTCGCCGTCGCCTTTGCGAGCCTGTTGGTGATGAGGGTGATGGTCAGCAGGATGAAGAACATGAACACCGAGAAGGCGGCCGCGACGCCGTAGAGATGCTGGTCGTTGACCAGGCGGAAGGCCTGCGTCACGAGCAACTCCGTCCGCCCGTAGCGGTTCGCCCGCCGACATGAAGTACGAGAGGTAGAACAGGTTGAACGTGATGACGAAGCCGTAGATCGCGTACGGCAGCATCGCCGGCCGCAGGAACGTCAGCGTCACGTTCCTGAACTTCTGCCAGCCGTTGGCGCCGTCCATCTCGGCGGCCTCGTAGAGCTCGCCGGGGATGCTCTGGAGCGCGCCCGTCGCGACGACCGAGTTGAGCGGCCAGCCCAGCCAGGTGTTCGCTGCGAGCAGCGCGAAGTACGCGAGCGGGCAAGGGGATGAACGGAGATCGGGTCGTTCGCCTCGCGGAGCCAGTCCGGTGCGAGCTGGCTGGGCGGGACGCCGAAGACGCCGCCGATCGCCTGCCAGCACGTAGTTCACCGCGCCGTACTGCGTGTCGAACATGTTCCGCCAGACCGTCGCGACGATGATCGGCGGGATGACGACGGGCAGGATGTAGATCGCGCGGTAGAAGCGCTTGAAGCGCAGGCCCTTGCGTGTTGAGCAGGATCGCGACCGCGACCCCGAGCACGACGTGGATGGCCACGTTCGAGAGCGCCCACCAGAGGTTGAACACGACCATCCGGAGGAAATGGAAGTTGGGGATGCTCAGGTTGCTTTGGAGGATCTTGATGTAGTTGTCGAGACCGACGAACGGGGCCGCGGCCGCGCCTGCCCGCAGGTTCCGCAGCTGGAAGTCCGTGAACGACATATAGGTCTGGTAGATCAACGGGTAGAACGTGATGAACGCCATGACCAGGAACGCGGGCATCAGGTAGAGGATGGCGCTCCGCGTGTCGCGGCTCATCCGGGCGTCGCCGCCGGGGTACGGCGGGGAGCGGGACCGAGGCAGCAGTCATGGGGCCTCCTCCATGTCATCGGCTCCGGGCGTGGTGCGGTCCATAGTGCCAGCCGACGGCTGGCGGGTTTCGGCGGGAGGGCGCGCCACGGCGCGCCCTCCCGCGATCCGTCGACGAGCGGCTAGAGGCCGTTCGCCTTGTCCATCGCGGCGCAGGCGTCCGTGATGGCCTTGACCGGGTCGGCACCGGACTCGAGGATCTGCTGCTGGGCGTTGCCGAAGTTGCCCCAGAAGTTGTCGAGCTGCTTGATCTGCGGGCGCGGGAAGCCGGTGGCGACCGCGTCGGCGAATGCCCTGGGTGATGGGGTCGGAGATGCTGTTGGCGGTGTTGGCCGGGATATGGCCGGCCTTGTCGACGAAGACCTGCTCCGCGGACTCGTCGGTCATCCGCAGCGCGAACGCGACGGCGAGGTCGCTGGACTTGGTGGCCGGGTTGATGTACCAGCCGTCGACGCCGGAGAGCGGCTGCGCCGGACCGGACGGGCCGGCCGGCATCGGGGCGCTCTTGACGCCCGGGACCGAGGTCTTGTAGCCGCCGGTGGCCCACGGGCCGTCGACGATGAGGTTCAGGTCGCCGGCCTTGAAGGCGTTGGCCATGTCGTCGTAGTTCGGGTAGAACTTCGCGCCGGCCGTCTGGAGGTCGACGAGGTACTTGTAGGCATCGGGGACGCCGGTCGTGGCCGCGATGCACTTGCCGCTGTCGTCCATGAGCGCGCCACCGAAGCCCGGCCCACCAGCCGAAGTTGTGGTAGACGCCGTTGTTGCCGCCGAAGAACCCGGCCTTGATGCTGCCGTCCTTGACGCCGGCGAGCAGGGCATCGGTCGTGGCGGGTGGGGTCGCGAGCTTGGCGCTGTCATAGAACAGGCCGACGGCCTTGAGCGACTCCGGGACCATGTAGAGCTTGCCTTCGACCTTCGAGCCCGCGACGGCGGTCGGCGTCTTGCCGTCGAGCTTGCCCGCGAGGGCCGCGTCGAGGTCGGCGATGACGCCTTCACGCGCCTGGAATCCCAGGCTGTCGTTCGGGGCGATGAACAGGTCGGGGCCGCCGCCGGTCGCGGCGTCGGTGTTGTACTTGTTGAAGAGATCCGCGAACGGGACCTCGACGGTGGTGATGTTCAGGTCCGGGTTCTCGGCGCCCGCGTTCGCGGTGCCGTTGACGGTCCCGGCGACCGTCGCGAGGACCTCGTTGAGGGCGTCGAGCTCGGTGCCCGCGCCCGACGAGTACGAATGCCAGAGCGTCAGGTCGCCGGCGAGGGCGGCCGGGGCCGCGGAGGCCGGAGCCGCCGATGCGGGCGCGGCCGATGCGGCGGTGGTCGGCGCCGTCGAGGCGCCGCTCGATGGGGCGGTGCTCGGCGCTGCCGGAGCTGCAGGCGACGGCGATGACCGTCACCCCCAGCGCCAGGGCCGCGAGTCGAAGCTGCTTGTGCATCTTGGTCGTGTCTCCTCTCTCATCCGGATCACGGCGATCCGGTCCACGGTTGTCGGGTCGGTTGTCGCCGACCCATCGGCCGGGGGACCCGGCGTCTGGTCGCCGCGAGCGGCGGCCGTGCATCGGTACGTTCATGGCGAGCCGCACCGATGTGGGGATCGCTCGCCCTTGGTCGACGGTCAGGCTGGGTCTCCGGCCACCTCCTCCCCCTGGCGGGAGACCGGGCCGGTGGATCCGCGGACGATGAGTCGCGTCTCCAGCTGCCGATGCTCCGGTTTGGCCAGACCCCGTCGTTCCACGACGGTCAGAAGCAGGCGGACCGCCTCCTCGCCCTTGCGACGGATCGGTTGATGCACCGTCGTGAGCGGGGGATCCACGTGCTGGGACAGGTCGATGTCGTCGAAGCCGACCACGCTGACGTCGCGCGGGACGTTGAGGCCGAGGTCCTTGATCGCGCGCATCGCCCCGACGGCCATCGCGTCCGACATGGCCAGCACGGCGGTCGGGCGGAGGCCGTCCTCCCAGGCGCGCTGGAGGGCCGCGATCCCGCCATCGACGCTCGCGGGACCGACCATGACGTGTCCGTCGGGGATGTCGAGCGGCTCCGCCGCGGCGCGAAAGGCATCGCGGTAGCCACGGAGGCGGCGGGCGGTGACGCCCTCGGGATCCAGCGAGGTGGACGGGGCCGGCGGTTCCACGCCGATGACGAGCACGTCGCGATGCCCGAGGCCGAGGATGTGCTCGGCAGCCGCTCGCGCCCCGCCGACGTCGTCGACCTCGACCGAGCCGTGTTCCGGCAGCGCCGTCGAGTCGACCAGCACGATCGGCAGGCCGGCGCGCCGGATCTGCTCGACCTCGGGATGGTCGTCACTGAGGCCGATCGCCACCACGCCGTCGACCGTCGCGCGCCCGACCGCGAGCGCCAGCGAGCCATGGAGCGGCGAGATGAAGAGAAGGCCGTAGCCGAGTTCCTCGGCGGCGATCGCCACGCCTTCGCTGAACTGGCCGAAGAACGGGTTGGAGAAGATGACGCTCAATGCCTGCGGCGTCAGCACGCCGATCGTGAACGTCTGGCCCTGGCTGAGCATGCGGGCGACCGGGTGCGGCCGATAGCCGAGCGTGTCGGCCACCTCGCGTATCCGCGTGGCCGTCTCCGGCGCGAGCCGGTACGGCGAGTTGAACGCGAACGAGACCGCGGTCTTGGAGACACCTGCCTCGCGCGCCACGTCGGCGATCCGTGCCCGATTGCTGCGCTGCTCCAAATGCCGTCTCCGCTCCGCTGGGCCGCGTCCGCGCCCGGGCGAGGGGGCGACCCGAGGGGAGGAGGACATCGGGGTCGCCTGTCATGCAAACCGGTTTAGCAAACCGGTTTAGCGGAAGATAGGAGGGTCGCGCGGCGGTGTCAATACCCTTTCATGGCGGGTGCAGGAACCGCCGCGGGGACGGGCCTCGGACCGGCCTCGGACCCGGCTCGCGGTACGATGCGCTCCCCATGCTGCAACGAGTCCGCGAGATGCCCGGCGGCATCCGGTTGTTCCTGGCCTACGCGTTCCTCATCCTGGCCGGCATCGGCCTGAGCCTGCGGTTCGTGGTCGACCAGGCGATCGCGGCGCCGGTGAGCTTGCTCGGGCGTCGTCGTCATGGTCCTCCTCGCCTACACGATCTTCACGACGACGCTCGTGCTGCAGCGCAAGCAGGCCGCCCGCGGGCTGGCGCTCGGGCTCGCCAGCCTGACCGTCCCGCTCGTGCCGCTCCTGGCGCTCAGTCAGCTCCTCGTGCGAGGCCGTGTTCGTGGCCGCGCTCTCGCTCCTCTCTTCCGCGGGCTGCTCCGACCCGAGGTCCGGGCCTACCTGAGCGAGACTTGAGCGTTCACCGGGTACCCTCCACGCGACGACCCCCGCGACGCAGCGGCATCGAATCCACGTCGAGCAAGGCATCCCGACGCCAGCAGCGGACGGCCAGACAGGCCGGCAGCGCCGGTGCGACCCCGGCCCGCGTGCCGAACCCGTCCGGCACGACCTCCGGCGCCACCTCCCCCGCCGCATCGAGCCCGACCGGCGCAGGCGCGGCGTCCGGCTCGGGCCGGCACAGCACGAGCCCGACCGGGACCGCCCGGGCGGGTCGGCGCGAGCGCCAGCGCGTCACGTACCAGAAGCAGTCCCGTTCATGGAGCGCTACCGCGGCCTGATCATCGGGGTCGCCGCGGTCGCCGGGATCGCCCTCATCGGCGCGGTCGTCTTCCTCCAGGCTACGGCACCGGCCTATGCGTGCTCAGTGGAGTTCGACCCGGCGCCGACGCCGGCACCGCGCGCCGGCGCCGAGCCCGCAGCCGGGGTACGTCCAGGACGACATGGGCCGCCAGCACGTGGCGACCGGCGAGCAGGTCAAGTACACGTACTGCCCGCCCGCGTCGGGCAACCACTACAACGCCTCGGGCCAGGGACCCGATCGCCCCGCGCCTCTACGGCCCGACCGACGCGACCGTCCCGGAGGGCTGGATCCACAACCTCGAGCACGGCGCGCTCGTGCTCCTCTATCGAGGCGATAGCGACGGGCGCGACGCCGGCCGGCCAGGCCGCCGCTGCAGCGCCTTCTACGACAGCTTCCCGAACAGCCCGGTCTGCAACATCCAGCCGGGCACGATCCAGGGTCCGGTCATCGCCCGGTTCGACGACATGAAGACGCCGTTCGCGGCGCTCGTCTGGGACCGGGTGCTGCCCCTCCAGATCGCTCGACACCAAGGCCATCCTCGAGTTCTACAGCGTACTGGGGCGAACGGACGAACCCGGAGCCGCTCTGTCCCTCGCCCGAGCCCGTCGGCGGCGCCGAGCACGTCCGCCGCGCCGAGCTCGGCCGTGCCGAGCGCCTCGGCCGCGCCGAGCGCGACGCCGCTCCCGAGCACGAGCCCGTCGCCGCGCCGAGCGCGACCTCGGCGGCTCCGCGGTCTCCCCAGCCCCAGCTGACCGGCGCCGCGCGGATGCGCCTGTACGCGTTCCGCGACCACGACGGCCAGCCGGTCGCGGGCGCGTGGCTCGACGAGGACACGGTCGCGCATCTCGGGATCGGGGCTCAGAGGCCTGATCGATGACGGCTCGCTCGCGGACGATCGCCAGGTTCAGCGGCGAGATCGCCCACATCGAGGAGCGTCCCGACCGATCGACGCTCCGCGCCGGCGCCACCGCTCTATCCGGGCAAGATCGTCTGCGTCGGGCTGAACTACCGCGCGCACGCCGCCGAGGGCGGTCGTGGCGTGCCCGACCGGCCGCTGCTCTTCGCGAAGTTCGCCAACGCCGTCATCGGCGACGGCGAGGCCATCGTCCGGCCCGAGGGGACCATGCGCTCGACCTCGAGGTCGAGCTCGGCGTGGTCATCGGCCGGCGCGCGCACCGCGTGCCCGTCGAGCGCGGCGATGGAGCACGTCGCCGGCTACGTGGTCGTCAACGACGTCAGCGCCCGGGACTGGCAGGGCATCGCTGCCCGCGCTGCGCGAGGGCGAGAAGGGCGACGGCCAGTGGCTGCGCGCCAAGGGCTCGGACACGTTCCTGCCGATGGGTCCGGTCTTCGTGACCGCCGACGAGCTCGACCCGACCGCCGGGCCTGCGGCTCCGGTCGTGGCGCATCCCGGCCCGGACAGCCCGACGCCGGGTCCGAGGTGCTCATGCAGGACGGCACCACGGCCGACATGATCTTCACCATGCCGGAGCTGATCGCGTTCATCAGCAAGGTCGATCACGCTCGAGCCCGGTGACGTCATCGCCACCGGGACGCCGTCCGGCGTCGGCGTCTTCCGCGACCCGCCGGTCTTCCTCGAGCCGGGCGACCGCGTCCGCTGCGAGGTCGACGGGATCGGCTCGGTCGAGAACCCCATCGTCGACTGGTCCGAGGCCGAGGCCGGCCGAGCCGCCGGCGCCGGCGCCTGACCGACGAACCGGGCGGACCGGCCGGCCGCAGCGCGCACCCGGCGCGCGGGCCGCGGGCGGCTCACACTAGGTCCGACATGCTCGCCCTGGTCAAGCCACAGGCCGGCCCGGGCCTCGACCTGCAGGACGTCCCGAACCGGCGATCGGCATCAACGACGTCCTGATCCGGGTCCACCGGACGGGGATCTGCGGCACGGACCTGCACATCGAGTCGTGGGACCCCTGGGCGGCCAGGACCATCAAGCCGCCGCTCGTCGTCGGCCACGAGTTCGTCGGCGAGATCGTCGAGGTCGGCAGCAACGTCACCGACTTCCAGCCGGGCGACCTCGTCAGCGGCGAGGGCCACGTCGTCTGCGGCCGCTGCCGCCACTGCCTGGCCGGCCGGCGGCACCTGTGCGCCAACACCATCGGCCTCGGCGTCGGGCGGGACGGCGCGTTCGCCGAGTTCGTCGTCCTGCCGATGACCAACATCTGGCACCACTGGCCGGGCATCGACGAGGAGATCGCGGCGATCTTCGACCCGTTCGGCAACGCGGTCCACACCGCCCTGGCCTTCCCGGTCCTCGGCGAGGACGTGCTCGTCTCCGGGGCCGGCCCGATCGGGCTGATGGCGACCGCGGTCGTCCGCCACGCCGGCGCGCGGCATATCGTCGTCAGCGAGCCGAACGCCGTTCCGCCGCGAGCTCGCGATGCGCATGGGCGCCACGCGTCGCCATCGACCCGCGCGAGCGCGACCTTCGCGGACGTCTTCGCCGAGCTCGACATGGTCGAGGGCTTCGACGTCGCCCTCGAGATGTCGGGCAACGCCGCGGCGCTCCGCGGCCGCGATCGCGAGCGATGGCCCACGGCGGCGGCGATCGCCATCCTCGGCCTGCCGACCGAGGAGATCACCCTCGACATCAACGAGGTCGTGTTCAAGATGCTGACCCTGCGCGGCATCTACGGCCGGGAGATGTACGAGACCTGGTACAAGATGACCGTCATGCTCCAGTCCGGGCTCGACATCCGGCCGGCCATCACCCATCGCTTCGGGTTCCGCGAGCTTCGAGGCCGCCTTCGCCGCCGCCCGTCACGGCGACTCCGGCAAGGTCATCATGGACTGGACGACATGACGCCCCCGCCGGCCGATCCGACCCGCTGGCCTTCCTCGACGACGAGCTCGCCGCGCTCCGCGAGCGCCACCTCTACCGGCCGCTGCGGGTCATGAGCAGCGCCCAGGGCCCGATCGTCTCGGTCGACGAGCGCCGCCTGATCTCGCCTCTCATCCAACGACTACCTGGGCTCACCCACCATCCCCGGCTGCGCGAGGCCGCGCTCGCAGCCGTCCGCGAGTTCGGCGTCGGGAGCGGCGCGGTCCGGACGATCGCCGGGCACGATGTCGATGCACGAGGCGCTCGAGGCGGAGCTGGCCGAGCCTTCAAGGGCACGCCGGCGGTCCTGACGTTCCAGTCCGGGTTCACCGCCAACACCGGGGTCATCCCGACGATCACCGGCGAGACCGACCTCATCGTCAGCGACGAGCTGAACCATGCCTCGATCATCGACGGGATGCGCCTCTCGAAGGCGCCGCGGAAGGTCTACCCGCACGGCGACGTCGAGGCGCTCCGCGACGATCCTCGAGGCGGCGCGGCGAGCACGGCCGCGACGGGCGCGGGCGAGCCGTATCGCCTGATCCTCGTCGTCACCGACGGCGTCTTCTCGATGGACGGCGACATCGCGCCGCTCCCCGGGATCGTCGAGGCGGCCGAGGCGTTCGGACGCGGCCGTCATGGTCGACGACGCGCATGCCTCGGGCGTGCTGGGCGCGGAACGGTCGCGGCACGCGTCGACCACTTCGGCCTGCACGGCCGGGTCGCGATCCAGGTCGGCACGCTCTCGAAGGCGGTCGGCGCGCTCGGCGGCTACGTCGCCGGGCTCGCGCCGCTGCGCGAGATCCTCACCCAGCGCGTCACGGCCGTTCCTCTTCTCGACCTCGCATCCGCCGGCGGTCGTCGCGGCCTGCCGCGAGGCGATCCGGGTCATGCAGGAGGAGCCCGAGCTCCAGGAACGCCTCTGGGCGAACACGCGACGGTTCAAGGCCGAGCTGACCCGCCTGGGCTTCGACACCGGCCGGTCCGAGACGCCGATCACCCCGGTGATGATGGGCGACCCGGACACCGCCGGCCGGTTCTCCGACCGGCTGATCGAGGAGGGCGTCTTCGCCCAGCCCGTCGTCTTCCCGACCGTCGCCATCGACCGCGCCGCGGCTGCGCACGATCGTCACGGCCGCGCACGCCGACGCGCAGCTCGACACGGCGCTCGAGGCGTTCGACCGGTCGGCCGCGAGCTGGGCCTGATTGGCGGGTGAGCGACGGAGCGAAGGGGACCGCCGGAGGATCGACGCGGGCGCAGCCTGCCGCTCGATGCGCACCTCCACACCGTCCTTCTCGCCCGACAGCGATGCCTCGATCGACGCCTACGCCCGCCAGGCGGTCGAGCTCGGGATCCCCGAGCTCGCCATCACCGACCACGTCGACTTCGACCCACGGGCGCCCGCCTTCGCGTACTCGACCTTCGACGAGCGCGAGCGGATCGTGCGCGACGCGGCGGATCGCTGGGAGCCGCTGGGCGTCACCATCCGCTTCGGCGTCGAGCTCACCTACGAACGCGTCTGGGAGGACGACATCCGCCACCACCTCGCCCGGCACGCGTACGACTTCATGATCGGCTCGGTCCACGATCGGGGCGGACTCGCCCTACGTCGCCGGTCGCGTGCGGCCTGGGTCGCCGGGCGGTCGCTGCCGGAGATCGTCGCGCCCTACTTCGACGAGGTCGAGGCGGCGGCCCGCTCCGGGCTGTTCGATGCCATCGGGCATATCGACTTCGTCAAGCGCTATCTCGCGCCCGCATGTCACCGCGGCGGACCTCGCGGCGGCGCCCGAGCTGATACGAGCGGGTCCTGCTCGCGCTCATCGAGAGCGGGACGGCCCTCGAGATCAACACCAGTGGCGTGCGACAGGCGGCTGGCGAGACGTACCCGTCCGCGGCGATCGTCGCGCGGTACCGCGAGCTCGGCGGAGAGCGCGTGACCGTCGGCTCCGACGCGCACGTGACGCATCATTTCGCGTGGGCGCTGGCCGATGGCTACGACGCCGCGCAGGCGGCCGGGCTGACCCCGGCCATGGAGCGCCGCCCGGTCATCGTCTAGCGAGGACGGGCGCGAATCCGCCGCCCGCCCACGCTACGCTTGCGGCGTGGATCTGCATGTCGTCGGCGCCGGGCCGTCCTACACCGACCGACCCGGCGCGACCGGAGCGAGCTACCTGCTCCGCCGCGGCGACGCGAGCCTCCTGCTCGACCTCGGCCAGGGCTCGTTCCCCCGCCTGGCCGGCCTGCTCGACCCGGCTCGGCTGGACGGCATCCTCATCAGCCACCTCCACCCCGACCACTTCGTCGACCTCGTCTCGCTCCGCCACTACCTTCGCTGGGAGCCCCCGCGCGGCCGGCGGGTGCGGGTCGTGGGCCCGGCCGGGCTGGCGGATCGCATCGACGCGCTGCATGCGGAGCCGGGCTTCACGGCAGAGGCCCTGGACGTCGAGGCGCTCCGGGCCGGCCGCCTGGAGGTCGCCGGGTTCGAGATCGAGGTCGCGCCGGTGACGCACACCGAGTCGAGCTTCGGCTTCCGCGTGGCGGGCGACGACCCGGCTGGTCCGGGCCTCGTCTACTCGGGGGACTGTGGTCGCGCCGAGGACCTCGAGCCGCTGATCCGGTCCGGCGACACGCTCCTGAGCGAGGTCAGCTTCGGGCCGGGGCCGGCGGTCGAGGGCGCCGGCCATCTCGACGGGCCGATGGTCGCCGGGCTGGCGACGCGATCCGGCGCCGGACGCGTGCTCCTGACCCACCTGCAGATGGGGTTCGACCGGGCGGAGACCATCGCGTCGGTCAAGGCCGGCTTCGACGGACCCGTCGAACTCGTCGACCCCGGGTTCGCGACCCGGGTCTAGGTCCGGCCTGGCCTGGCCGGGGGACGGTGGTGCCGGCCTGACCCGGGCGGCGAAGGCGCGCGGGGCCCGGGCGCCCGGTGGCGCCGGCCCCGTACGGCCCGCTACTTGATGAGCTGGACGCCGATCGGGTCGGTGTTGCTCGGGGTGCCCGAGCCGACCGGCCCGGTCGTGAACCACTTGACGAACCACCCGACGATGCAGCCGCTGCTCCCATTGCCGCCGATGTCCAGGGCCGTCAGCGCCTGACCGCTCCGGCTGGTGTGCGGCTCGCAGTCCGGGTTGTTCTTGCCGTTCGAGTCGTGGAACTCGTCGAGGACGAACGCTGCGGCCCCGGTGATCCGGTAGCTGGCGTGGCTGCCGCCCGTCGTGCCGCACGGGTCGCCGACCGTGTTGTCGCAGATCGGGATCATGAACGTCTCGCCGAGGTGGGCCTGGAGGTAGTCCTCGAACGGCTTGGCGCAGTTGTTGCCGTTGTCCGACTGGACGTCCACCGGAAGGGTGTCCCACTGGATGAGGGGTGGGTCGGCGATCTCGTCGTCACATCGGAGGCTCGGGTCGAGGTCGAGGATCTGGAACGACCCGCCACCGGTCTTGCACATCGGGACGATGTACTCCGTGCCGACCGGATGCGGTGTCCCCGGATCGCTCAGACGCCAGTTGTCCGAGGGATTGCTCCCCAGGCTGCCATTCGTGTCGCAGTCGACGATGCTGACCGGGATGACGACCGGCAGGAATCGACCGCCCACGAGGCGGCCGGTGACCGACGTCGCCACGGCCGACGCGTCGAACGAGTCGAACCCGACCGCCCTGCCCAGGAAGGTCGGGAAGGTCCGGGTCCCCCCGAACGAGACGCCCTGGGCGCCCGGCGGGATGAGGCCGCCGCCCACCCGCGCCGCGGCAGCGGGGTCCGTGACGACAGTGCCGGCGCTGTTCAGGTACTTCCCGGCGACATTCGTGTATCGACCGACAAAGGTGTCGATGAGATTGCTGGTCGCGACACTCGACACCGCGGAGAGGACCTGGGCGTCGCTCCTGGGCGTCCCGGCCAGCTTCTCGGCGAGGATCACCGCGCCGGCGTTCGAGGCGGCATCGGCGCCGTTCTGGACGACCCGCTGCTGGGCGTAGGCGTTGCCGGCCTCGAGCACCATCGCCGCGAACGCGATCATCGCGATCATGACGAAGGCGCCGATCACGACGACCTGTCCACGCTGTGGATGACGGCCACTCGGCCGCTGGAGGGATCTGGGGTTCATGGGTTCGGCTGCCTCGGACAATCGCTGGCGGCGGGGATGGCGGCATTCGGGCACAGGTACTCGAGCTGTTCGACCGAGGTGGCCGTGAAGGTGACGCCGGCCGGGAAGAGCAGGTTCGAGATGATCGGGGTGATCGGTCGGTAGGTCGTCTTGAACGTGACGGACGCCACGCATTCGAGCGACAGCTGACCGCACGGGACCGGGCTTGCCGGCAGGACGTCCGTGTCGGTCGTCGTCTCGTAGTAGTTCACCTGGACGCAGGTCAGGGGGGCCGACTCGCACGACGTCGACGCGGACGTGGGGCTCACGGCCAGGGCCGCCTGCGAGATCGCCCGCTGGCGGACCAACGGCTTGTCCTGGTTGACGATGGCGAGGCGGGCCCCTTCGCGGGCCGCGTTCGTCACGGAGTTGTAGGCGAAGACCGCCCGGCCCAGGTCGAAGATCCCCATCAGCAGGATGAGCAGGATCGGGAACACGAGCGCGAACTCCACGAGGGCCTGACCCCGTCCGCGCCGTCGGCTTCGGGATCGATGGAAGGTCGTCATCGGGGGCTCAGTTCTTGCTCACGGTGACGATGGTGCTGTCGCATGGCAGCGACTGCCCCACGGTCTGGTTCTGGGACGCCACGGTCCACGGGAGATTGCCCTGCTTGTAGTTCACGGTCGTCGTGAACCCGGCCGTGCTCCAGATCCCCGGCGCGAGGCTGCTCGACTTGCCCGCGAAGCTGGGCACGACGCAGTTGGGGGCGTTGACCGTGATCATGTTCGGGACGACCTTCGAGCCCTGCCCGCCCGCGTTCGTGACGGTGAGCTTGACCGAGTACGTTCCCGAGGTCGTGTAGGTGTGCGTCGGACTCGGGAGCGTCGAGTCGGTCGTCCCGTTGTTGTCGAAGTCCCAGGCCCAGGCGGTCGGCGACCCGGTCGAGGTGTCGGTGAACTGGACCGTCAGCGGCCGGATGCCCGAGGGCGGCGACGCGGTGAAGTTGACGCCCGGCGGCGGTGTCGACACGCCGATGTAGTTGGTCCGGATGCGCGTGTCCGATCCCGACGCGTTGGAGACCACGAGCTTGACCGTGTACAGCCCCACGCCCGTGAAGGTGTACTGCGGGTTCCTCACGTTGGAGTCCGCGATCCCGTCATTGTTGAAGTCCCAGACCCAGCTCGTCGGACCGCCCGCCGACTGATCGGTGAACTGCACCGTCAGGGGTGAGTTCCCCGATGTCGGCGAGCCGACGAACGAGGCCGCCGGGCCGGAACCCATGCTGCCGCCCGAGGTCGCGAGGAATCCGGTCTTGACCGGGAAGGTCGCCGAGCTGCTCACCTTGACGGATGAGCCGAGGATCGTGGAGATGATCGGCGTGATGACGCTGAACGTGCATCTGATCTGCACGGTCGAGGTGTCGCCGATGTCCGTGCTGCTCCCGTTCGCCCCGGTGTCGGTGAAGACCGGCGGCGGGATGATCGGATTGCCGGCGCCGTCCTTGGCGATCGTGCAGTTCGTCGCGCGGGCATCGTTGAGGATCTGGTTCTTGTACCTGGCCTGGATCGCGACATCACCCGGGCTCGTCCACGCGGTCGGATTGTTCGCGGCGAAGTTGGCCGCGATCCGGGTCATGTTCTGCAGGTTGATGTAGCCGAGGTAGACCCGCCCGAAGTCCAGCACGACCATCGTGAGGACCAGCAGCACGGGCAGGATCAGCACGAACTCGACGAGCGCCTGGCCGCGTCGGCGATGGCGTGGTCGGTGGCTGAAGTGGCGAAGGACGCCACGAAGTACGGAGGCGTGGTTCAACTGCGGCCGCCTGTCGAGGAGGGGATGATGACGAGAGCGCTTCCTGATGCCCCCGGGCGTCTGGTGCGCGTCTGTCGTCAGTGTCGCGGGGCGACCTTACCGCCGACCTTACCAAAGTACTGGCACGGACCCATCCGGACCGCACCGCACCGCTCGTCGCGGGCAGGACCCTGGTGCCGACCTGCACCCCCTGAAACCTACAGTTCCGGGACGTCCTCGTGGGCGATATCGCCGGGGCCGATCTCGGACGCGGCGATCATGTGCGTCCGGTTGATCAGCACGAACTTGAAATGGCTGATGATCCGCCGGTCCGCGAGCGATCGCGCCGTCACGTTCGTCACCGGGACGAAGCGTGGCTCGCTGGCGTCGACGAAGCCGGCGAGGTCCGTGCCGCCGAACACCTGGACGTGACCGGTGATGGAATGACCCGGGGTGAACAGCACGAAGGTCCGGTCCGGTCGTTCGAGGCCGGTCGAGCCGGTGAGGGCCCCGCCGCCGGGCGCGCCCCAGACATCGCCGCCGCCCGGCGCAGCGGCACCGATCCCGGCCCACACGTCCACGTCGAGCTCCGGCTCGGGCGGGGCGCCGATGGCCGGCCCGGCGTCGCCATCGTCGAGCCCCGTGCCGACGGCATCCGTCGAGGCGATGAAGGAGATCTCGTCCTGGTCGACCATCAGGACGGGCAGGACGAGCGTCGTCGGATCGCCGTTGCGCTGGAGGAGGCGGGCGTTCTGGATCTTCAGGTAGCCGCTCGACGAGTTGATCAGGTCGGACAGCCGGTTGAACCGGTGGAGCGAGATGACCCCATCGAGTCGAAGGTGCGTGCCGATGAGCTCCACGCCCTCGCGCTTCCCGCCGCCCGCGGGGACACCGAACGCCGGCTGATCGGGTGCAGGTTCCCAGGCCATCGCGAGCGATTGTATGCCGGGCGTCGGGTCATCGGGACCGGCCCGGGGCGCGCCCGGTCGGCGGTCGAGCTCGATCGGTCTCGTTCAGCCCGGGGTCGTGGACGCGGCGGGCGCCTTGCTCGGGGCGACATGCTTGTCGCCCTTGTCGCCGCGATCGCCCTTCCCGTGGGCCTTTTGGACCACCGTGGCGTCGAGCGAGCCGTCGCTGCGGACCATCCCGCTGGCCGAGGCCATGTCGCCGATGGCGATGTCGGCGAGACCCGCGGTCTTCGTCCCGCGGACGCGGTACTTCGTGTCGGCGGACACGTGCACGACGATCGAGCTCCCGTCCCGTTGCTTCAACGTCATCGAGCTGCCGGTCTTGGCGGTCACCGCGCCGGCCACGATCGTGGGCTGCACGTGGACGGTCAGGGCGGTGAACGAATCGCCCGATGTCGTGCCCTGGATGGTGACCCGCGAGCCGACCTTCACGTCCGACTTCGCGCCGGCCGCGTCACCGATCTTGTACTGGGTGGTGGCATCCAGCGTGACGGTCTGCGTCTTGCCGTTCTTGTGCTTGAGCGTCAGGGTGTTGCCGGCGATCGCGGTGACCTCACCCGAGGTCACCGGTGTCGGGACCTGGATGGCGGTGACGGAGTAGGTGCCATCGTCGTTGCGCTTCTGGGCGAACCGGATCTGGTCGCCCACCTTGAGATCCGCGAGCTTGATCGCCTGCCCGCCCTTGCGGATCGTCGTGGCAGACGTGACGGTGATCGTGCGGGTCCATCCGTCGGCAGTGCGGAGCGCAAGGTTCGAGCCCTCGATCGCAGTGATCGTGATCCCGCCGCGGCCCGGCCCGCCGTCGAGCTTCGGCCGGGTGACCTTGGGCTTGTCGGTCGCGAGCGGGGCGGCCTTCGTCCCGGGGGTGGCCGCCGGGGCGACCGTGGCGTCCGTGGTCGCCGAGGCTCCGGTACTCGAACCGGGATCGGGTGAGGCGGCCAGCGCGACCACGACCGGGACCGCGAGGATCAGGCAGAGCGCCAGGATCACGCCGATGCGAAGCCGGTCCGAGCGCCTGAGCTGCTTCTCGCGTTCTGTCATGGTCGGATCCTTCGGGTAGGGCGGGACGCACGCGGACGGCTCCACGTGACACCCCATAGTCTCGCGGCTTGCGTCAAGAACATGTGAGGGATTCCGGTCAGGTGGTGCGCAGATGCGCCGGATTCCCTCGTCACGTCTCCCCGGCCTCGGTCGGTGGCGGTTCTCCGGGGAGCGTCAGGCGGAACCGTGCACCGCGACCGGTCTCGGGCGGGTCAAGCGACAGGTCACCGCCCATCCCGCGCATCAACGCCCGCGACACATACAGGCCGAGGCCGCTGCCGTCGCCGGTCGCGCGACCGGTCGCCCCCCGGGCGAAGCGCTGGAACAGCCAGTCGCGGTCGGCCTCGCTCAGCCCGGGGCCGTCCGACGTGATCGTCGTCCAGACCTGCCGCGCGGTCTCGTCGGCCCCGACCGCGACGTCGAGCTCGCCTTCGCCGTACTTCACGGCGTTGTCGAGGAGTGCCCAGAGGACCTGGTCGAGCTGGTCGCCGTCGCCGACGGCCAGCCAGCCGTTCGTGGTGTCCTCGAGGTGGAAGGCGCGGTCGACCGCCGCGAGCGCATCCCACGCGCGCCGGACGCGCGCGCCGATCGCGATGACGTCGGCCTGCGGCCGGAGCTGGCCCGACCCGAGCCGCCCGACGAGCAGCAGTTGGGCGACCATCCGCGACAGCCGGTCGGCCTGGTCGGTGATGCTCCCGAGGCGGTCGTCGTCGACGGTCGTGCCGAGCGCCTCGGCGTTGGCCCGGATCCGCGTCAGCGGCGTCTGGAGGTTGTGGCTGACGCCACGCAGGAAGTCGTCCTTGGCCTCGTCGAGCTGGCGGAGCTGCGCGTTCTGCTCCTCGACCTGGGCGAAGAGCTGCGCGTTGCGCACGGCGGCGGCGATCTCGCTCGCATACAGCTCGAAGAGCGACTGGTCCGCGCGCTCCCAGGCCCGCGTCGCCGGGAGCCGCCCGATCATCACGCCGATCGGCTGGTCCCCGACCCGCATGTCGGCCCGCACGGTCACCGGATCGCCCGGGACCCGTTCGACCTCGGGGACCTCGCGCGGATCGGTGAACGTGATCGCGCCCGCGATGAGATCGAAGATCGCCTCGGCGTCGCGCGTCGCCCGATCCGCCAGCGGGTCGATGCCGTCCTCCGGCGAGGCCCGCTCCACGGCCGCCAGGATCATCCCGAGCTGGCGGTTGCGCCGCTCGGCGTCGGCGACGAGCCGGTTGTGGCTCTCGGCGAGCTGCGCGAGGACGTCCGAGCCGCTGACCGGGATCGGCTGCGACAGGTCGCCGTCGCTGACGCGCCGGACCGCGGTGGCGATGTCGCGCAGCGGCTCGGTCAGGCTCATGCTCAGCGCATAGCCGATGACGATGGCGACGACGACCGTCACGGCCACCACGAAGAGGAGGATCCGGCCCCCGAGCTGCGGCTCGAGCGTGCCGGTGACGATGAGCAGCGCGCCGAAGGCGCCGATGGGCACCACCGCGGCCGCCACGAGGGCGAGCGTGAGGCGGGTCGGGAACGAGAGTCGCGCCGGCGCCGGCTGGCGGGGCGGACGCGGGACCGGCCGGGCCGTCAGCTCCAGCTCGGTCCAGTCGGTCAGGTCGGCCGGTGGGCGTCGGCCTCCGCCGGCTGGGCCGCTCAGGGCTCACCGCCGGGAGCCTGGTCGCCGACGAGCCGGTAGCCCACGCCACGGACCGTCAGGAGGTGGCGCGGCGAGTTCGGGTCGAGCTCGATCTTCTGGCGGAGCCGGCGCATCGTCACCCAGACGTAGGACGGGTCCGCGTCATCAGTCTCGGCCCATCCGCGGGTCAGGAGGGTCTCGGTGGTCACGGTCCGCCCGAGATTCGCCGCGAGCGCGAACAGCAGCCGCGATTCGGTCGGCGTGAGCGCGACCTCCTGGCCGCCGACGACCGCCTGCCGGCGATGGAGCTCGAGCGTCAGGTCCGGCCCGACCTTGAGGCTCTGGCGCGGGACGCGGTCGCCGACCCGGCGCAGCACCCGATGGATGCGCGCGCGGAGCTCCGCGTAGTGATACGGCTTGGTGATGTAGTCCTCGGCGAACTCGTCGAGCAGGTCGGCCTTGTTGTCGCCGGCATCGATCGCGGACAGGACGATGATCGGCAGGTCGGCGCGGGCCTTGATCTCGCGGGCCAGGCTCAGGCCGTCCATGCGCGGCATGAGCAGGTCGATGATGAGGAGGTCGGGCCAGCCCTGGTCCAGGCGCCGGAGGGCCTCGTCGCCGTCCCTCGCGGTCGTGACCATGAACCCGTCGTTGCGAAGCAGCTCCGCGAGCGCGACGAGCAGGGCCGGATCGTCGTCGACCAGGAGGACCCGGGTGCGTGGCGCCGTGATCACGCCCGGAGTATGGCCCTACAGGAACGGCTGTGGGGACGGCCCCCCCGAGCCGTCCCCACGATGAAGCCGATGACGATGAACGGAGTCAGATCACGGGACGATGAGGTGGACGGGGTTGCCCTGGATGCTGACCTGCCAGGTCGTGGTGTCGTTGCCGCCATCGGGCACCGAGTACTGGATCTGCCACCAACCGCCCTGCCAGAGGCCGCCGGAGCCGTAGCTCGACGGGAGCGAGATGCGGATGTGGACCCACGTGTTGTTGAAGCTCGACGACCCGTTGTTCGCCGTTGTGATGTGATCGACGTTGGTCCCCGAGCAGGCATCGCTTTGTCCTGACCGGCAATTGCCGTCGGTGGTGTAGCTGAACCGACTCACGACCTGGGAGGCCCCACCTCCTGCTGGGCTGAGGATCTTGATCGTGCCGTCGCCAGTCACGTCACCCGGGTCGAAGATGTCGAGGAGTGCAGTCTTGCCCGCACCGGTGGGCCGGTCGATCTGGGCGAGATAGAACTGCTGGGTGCCCACGCCTGCTCGCAGGTTGTTGTACACGGCCATTCGTCCGTTGCCGTAGATCTCGGCGTTGGCACCCATCGCGTCGAGCGCCCACATGTTCTCTGCGTTCGTACTCTTGTTGATGTTCGCATCGCTGTCGTCGGTCGTCTGCACCTGGATCGCGTACTGGCCGGCGATCAAGCTCCCGGTCGGGATCGTCCACCAGCCGTTGTGGTATGGATCGCAGCCGCTGGTCGCGTTGTTGGGCGGATCGTCGCCCGGGGGGATGTTGGTCGGGTCGTAGCCCTTCTGGTTCTCGAACAGGGACCCAGACGAATAGACCGACTCCCACTTCGAGCGAAGGCCAGGCGCACCCTTCGTGTTCCACACGGTGAAGTACGTGGAGACCGGCGTTCCCTGCGTGCCGATCCAGTGGTCGCCCGCGCCGACCGTGCCGCCGGTCCCGTTGCTACCCATGGCGCAGAAACCCGGGTCGTAGACCGCGAGGGTCCCTCCGCTCGGCAGACTCACGATGTAGTCGTACCCGGCCGGATCGTAGTCACCGTTCCCCGAACCGCCATTGTTCGCCGGGCCGTACGCGTCGCCATTCTCGTGGTTCCCGCCGCGCGTGATCATGGCGCCCCAGGCGCCGCGACTCGGAAGGACCGTCCCCGCCGGATTGGCGATCGCCGTCTTGGTGAGGGTCACGATGGGCGTGGTCGTGCTGAGGGTGTACCCGACCCGGACCCCGAGCTGGTCGAGGCTCAGCGTCTTGGTCCCGCAGTTCGTGTTGAGGTAGGTCGCCCGGACGCGGAAGTTCCCGTCCGTCATGTCATTCCTGACCCAGGTGTGCGTTCCCCAACCGGCATTGCCGGCTCCCCAGCCGGTATTGCTGTTGGTGTTGCCGAAGTCGAAGTCCGTGTTGTTGTTGTTGAGGCTGTTCGTCGTCTGCGGCGTCGACCAGGTCCCGCCGTTGTTCCACGACAGCTCGAGCTGGAGCCGCACCGACTGGTTGAACCCGCAGTTGCTGTTGATGAAGACGTCGTCGACGTCGACCTCGACGCCCCGGATGGTGACCGTCTGGTTCGCCGCGGGGTTCGGGATCGGCGAATTGTTGGTCGTCGCGAGCCCGAAGTTCGCCCACTGTTGCTGCGAGTTGACCGTCGAGGTGAAGGCGTATTCGTTGTCGTTGTCCTGGACCACCGTCGTGACGGTCCGGTTGCGCCCGGACGTGAACGACCACGTCCCGCTCGGGGCGTTGTTCTCCGGCTGTTCGAGATTCGTGGTCCCGTTGGTGTTCGTCGTCTGGAACGTCGTGACGTAGTGCCAGAAGTCGCCGACGCCGTAGTAGGCATCGGGGCTCCCCATCGGGACGGGCTGGATGAAGACGCCTTCGCCCACACGGGTGACGCTCCAGCCGCTGATGCCCAGCGCGTGCGCGAAGAACGAACCGACGGTCCCGGTGATCTTGACGTCGAGCTGCCGCGGATCGTCCGCATCGACGCTCGGCGTCACGGTCACGCCACCGACACCGTTCGCATAGCCATTCCGTTTCGCGGCGGCGATGGCCTCGTTGAACGCCTGTCCGGTCCCGTTGTTCGTGGACGCCGGCAGGAAGATGGCACCGGCGAGGGCGGCAGCGTCCGCGGCGCGCTGGACTCGCAGGGTGTTCGCCCAGTACCACGAGACGTCGACGACGACCGCACAGAGCCCGACGAACGTCAGGATCGCCCCGGCGAAGATGACCGCGACCTGGCCACGAGACCGGGCCCGGCGCGGGGAGCGCGGTGTTGTGGGTGTCCGATCGGGCAGCATCGAAGTCCTCATGGCGTGGTGTTGGGGTTGGTCGGATTGACGTTCATGACCGTCCGGTCGCTCATCGTGATCGCGGTCCAGCCCCTCCCGCCGAAGAAGCCGAGGATCGGACCGAGGCCGGTCTGGAGCGGGTATCGGTACGTGATGCTGACCCCGAGCGGATCGGCCGGCGGCGTGTAGTCGCGGTTACAGGCACTCCATCCCACCGACCCCTGGATGAAATCGAGGGCCTTCCCGTCGACGGTCGGGCCTCCACCTGCCTTGTAGGTCCAGTTGTTGACGGCGACCTCGTTCCCGGTCGTGATATCGCCCAGGTAGATGTGGATGGACTGGACGTTGTTGAGGTTGTCCTTGATCGGGGATCCCTCGGACGTGAGCACGCGTTCGACGGCCGCGATGATCTGCTTGTCGACTTCGCCCGCCTTCGGAGAATTGCTACCCCCACAGCCTAGGGGTCCGCCCCCGTTCGCGAGTGCCGCGCCCGTGCGCGCGCCCTCCCGCGTCGCGTATTCGAGCGTCTGATGGTGGGTGAAGACGAGCCCGAATTCGAGCATGCCCAGCAGCAGCAGCATGAACAGCGGGACGAGGATCGCGAACTCGACGATGCTCTGGCCCCGGGTGCGGCGCCGGCGCAGCACGCTCACAGGACCGGCTCCATCCGCATCGTGGTGGATTGGACCAGGTTCGCCCCGCCATTCCCGCCGAGGCCGGCGAGCGGCGTGATCCACTTGTGCCGATAGAAGATCCTGACGCCGATCGTGTCCAGGGTGAGGGTCTGGACCGTGCCGCTCGGGCACGTCGCGTCGGTCTTCGGGATGACGTTGCCGGCCCCGTCCTTGCAGCAACCGGCCACGACGTTGCAGCGCGTCGAGGCCTTGTAGTTGATCCCTGACCCCTGATAGGGGACCGTGAGCTTGGATCCGTCGCTCAGCGTGCAGGTCGTCGAGTCGGACCCCTCGACCGTGACACCGGTGCGCGTGTAGGTGTTGCTGTTGTTGACGTTCCCATTCGCATCGGATCGATAGATGAGGACCGTCTGGATCCGGGACCGATCGGCCGGGGCGCCGATGTCGCCTTCGATCGCCCGGAGCGTCACGCAGTCGGCGGCGTCGGAGTTGCCCGCCTCTGCTGCGACGAGGGCGGCGTCACGAGTCGCGTGGCCCACGGAGAGGAGGGCATTGAAGACGAACGCGAACTCGAACACCGAGAACAGCAGGATCAGGAAGATCGGAACGACGAGGGCGAACTCAGCCAGAGACTGGCCCCGGGTGCCCTCCCGGCGTCGAAGTGTCAATGCAATGAGTCCTAGCGGGGAATGAGAAGGAAGTACTACACAGTAACCTTGCACGGCACCTTTCGGGGAGGGGGCCGGCGAAGCATCCGGTGAATTGATGCACCAGACGCGTCCCGTGGGGCGTGCGGTCGGGCGTGGTGCGCTGTGGAACGGTCCGGTCGGTGATGGTCGAGTCGCGCTGAACCGCGACGGGCGCGAGCGCGGCGGGTCGCCTCAGGGCGCCTTCGGGTCGACGAAGCGGCAGCGGGCCAGCAACGGGCAGGCCTCGTGGTCCGGCCGCTGGGCGTGGCAGACGAGCCGGCCGTGGCGGATCAGGTTGACGTGCGCCTCGTACATCTGGTCGGGTTCGAGCATCGCGAGGAAGAGGTCGTGGGCATCGTCCACGGTCACCTTCCTCGGCACCAGGCCGACCCGCTGCGCGACGCGCTCGACGTGCCGGTCGATCGGGAAGAGCGGCAGCCCGAAGGAGAACAGGAGCAGCACCGATGCGGTCTTCTTGCCGATCCCGTCGATCCGGGTCAGCCAGTCCCGGGCGTCCCTCGCCGACATCTCGCCCAGGAACTCGAGGGAATAGTCGCCCCGCTCTTCGCGGATGTGGCGGAGCGTCGCCTGGAGGCGGGGCGCCTTCTGGTTGGCCAGGCCGCCGGGGCGGATGACGTCGGTCAGCTCGGGGATCGGCGCGAACTCGACCGCCGCCCAGTCCGGCGGCGCCCCCACCGGCAACCCGACGCCGCCCCACCCGGCGCCCGGCCGGTGCTCCACGCTCGGCAGGCCGGACGGGTAGCCCTCCCGGAGCCGCTCGAAGGCGACCTCGGCGTTCGTGTCGGCCGTGTTCTGCGTGAGGATCGTGAGGATGAGCTCGCTCGTCGGGTCGAGGCGGCGCTCCCACGTGGGATGGCCGTAGATCGATGCGAGCCGGTCGAGCACGAACGGGACCAGCCCGGGCCGGTAGCGCTCGAGCCGCTTGGCGTAGCTCCTGGCGGGATCGGAGAACTTGCGCTTCTTCGGCCGCGACCGCGGCTTGGGCTTGGGCTTCGGCGTGCTCGGTGGCACGGCGCTCATCGGTCGGCCTCCCCATCAAGGACCGTCGCGAGCCGCGCCAGCCGTTCGCCGCACCGCTCGATCGGCTCCCAGCCGGCGGCCATCGCCTCCTCGACGGTCATCGGCCGCTCGGTCACCGGGACGGCGATCGCCCCGACGGCGGCGAGCGCGTCGATGCCCTCCGGCAGCACGCCACCGCCGATCGCGATGCACGGCACCCCGGCCGCCTGGGCGCGCCGCGCGACGCCGAGCGCGGTCTTGCCGAACGCCGTCTGCGCATCGATGCGGCCCTCGCCGCTGATGACGAGGTCGGCGGTCGCGAGTTTCGCATCGAAGCCGGTCGCGTCCATCACGAGGTCGACACCGGGCCGGAGGGCGAAGGACCGGAAGCGGTCCTGGATCGCCAGCAGCGCGAACCCGACACCGCCCGCCGCGCCGGCCCCGGGCGTGTCGCGCTCGTGGCGGCCCGATGCCGTCTCGAGCCGGTCGGCCCAGCGGGCGTTGCCGTCGTCGAGCTGGAGGACCTGGGCCGGGGTGGCGCCCTTCTGCGGGCCGTAGGTCGCGGCCGCCCCGTGGTCGCCGAGCAGGGGGTTCGTGACGTCGCAGGCGACCTGCAGGTCGACGTCGCCCAGCCGCGGGTCGAGGTGGGTCAGGTCGACGTCGCCGCCGTCCCACTCGAACCGGGCGCCGAGCTGATGCAGAAGACCCCGCCCACCGTCGGTCGTCGCGCTGCCGCCGATGCCCACGATGAGCTGTCGGGCGCCGGCGTCGAGCGCCTGACGGATCAGCTCGCCGGTGCCGACCGTACTGGCGCTCATCACGTGCTCGGTTCGCTCGGCGGGCTCGAGCTTCGAGAGACCCGATGCCTCGGCGAGCTCGATGAACGCCCGGGTCCCGTCGTCGGAGCGGAGCCACATGGCCGGCGTCTGGCGCCAGATCGGATCGCTTGCCGACGTGTCGATCCGCTGCCAGCCACCCGCATACGCCACCGCGTAGATGGTCCCCTCGCCGCCGTCCCCGAGCGGCGCGTTGAGGATCGTGTCGTCCGGACGCGCCCGGGTCCAGCCGGCGGCGATCGCCCTGGCCACCTCGACGGACGTGAGCGAGCCCTTGAATGAGTCCGGCGCGATGAGGATCGTCCGAGCCGTCACCGAACGTCCTTCCAGAAGAAGGTCGCCGCGGCCGGTGTCCTATCCGGGAGCAGGCCGTAGTCCGGCACGGTGCCGAACTCGGTCCAGCCGAGGGTGCGGTAGAGGCGGTCCGCATCGCTGCCGCTGACCGTGTCGAGGACGAGCAGCCACCGGCCGTCGGCGCGGGCCCGCTCCTCCGCAGCCGTCATCAGCGCGTGCGCGATGCCACGCCGGCGCGCTGAGCTGTGCACGATCACCTTGCCGATCGATGCGCGATTGGGCGAGTTGGCGTTGGGTGAACGAACCAGCAGCGTCGAGCCGACGATCCGGCCGTCGTCGTCGGTCGCGACGAACGCCGTCGTCGTCCCGTCGGCGACATCGGGGAGGCGTTTGCGCCACCAGGCGGCGGCCTCGTCGGTCGTCACGCCGGCCAGGAAGTTGACGCCGGCCCCGCTGGCCACCGCGTCGACGATGAGCCCGGCGAGCTCCGGGATGGACGCCTCGTACCGGGCGGCGTCGAGGGTCTCGACGGTCACCGCGGGAGCGCGGTTCACGTCTTGATGGAGCGCCGGTCGATGTACTCCGGGATGCGGATCATCGGCGGGCGCTCCTGATCGGCGAGCTCGATGACCTCGAGCGAGAGGCGGCCGTGACCCGATCGCGGCAGCTTCATCGTCGATCCCATCTCCGCGAACAGCCGGGCCTTGCGTCGCTCCTCGATCCGCTTCATCACCGCCTGGATGATGACGAACGACATCCGCGACAGGCCCTCGAGCTCCTGGTTGCGGTGGACCCGGCGCTCCAGGTCGACCTGGCCGAGGCCCTCGATGCCGACGCGCTCCGCGGCGTCGATGAGGTGCCCGATCTCGACGGCATATCCCGTGAAGAACGGGATCGACTCGAGCAGTGATCGCCGGCCCGCGTATTCCCCGGCGAGCGGCTGGATCATCCCCGACAGCTCCGGGTAGAAGAGGTTGATGAGCGGTCGCGCGACGAGTTCGGTCACGCGGCCCCCGCCGCCTTCCTTGAGCACGCCACCCTCGACGATCGGCCGCTGGTAGTAGCCCTTGACGTACTGGAGCCGCGGCTCGTGGAGGAGCGGGCCGAGGGTCCCGTAGACCATCCGGTGGTGCCAGTGCTTCACGTCCGTGTCGGCCCAGATGACGATGTCGCCCGAGGTCTCGTAGAGGGACTTCCAGAGCGCCTCGCCCTTGCCGCGGAACGAGCCGTATCGGGCGAGCACATCCGGGTGCTGGACGACGCGCGCCCCTTCTGCCTCGGCGATCTCACGCGTGCGGTCGGATGACGCCGAATCGATGACGAGCACCTCGTCGAGCAACGGCACGCGCCCGACCATCTCGCGCATCGCCTTGCGCACGATCGGACCGATCGTCTCCTCCTCGTCGAGGGTCGGGAAGACCAGGCTGATCGTCAGGCCCTGCTTCTCCTTGAGCGTCACGAGGCGGCGCAGATCGGAGAACTCGGCGTGGTGGAAGTTCGATTCGCCGAACCAGCGCTCGACGCGGACGGGCACGGCTCGCGCCTCCTCGGCGGCCCGGTCGGCGGCCGCGAGTGTCTCCGCGCGCGTGGCCAGCTGCTCGAACGTCCGGCGTTCGATCGTCTCCCGCGTCCGGACCACCACGACCGACGGCTTGGCCCGCGCCGCGACGGCCTCCGGCAGGGCGCCGAACAGGTGCGTCTCGCCGTCCGCGCCGGTCGTCTGGGCCGAGGCGCCCATCACGACGAGGTCGGCCTTCTCGGCCTCGCGCAGGATCGCGTTGCGGACGTTGGGGGCCTCGCGCAGGAGCGCCTCGCCGCGGCCGTGCAGGTGCTGCTTGACGAACGCGCCGAGCGCCCGCTCGGCCTGGGCGCGGACCGCGATAGTGATGCCCGGCGGCACGAGATGGAGAACCACGACCGTGGCGCCGTGGTACCGCGCGATGGCGTCCGCGTACCGGATGGCGAGCTCCGCGTGCGGCCCGCCGCGGACCGGGACGAGGATCCGCTTGATCTCCTTGGAGCCGCGCTGCTTGACGACGGCGATGTCGCAGGGGGCATCGCGGACGACCTCGTCGATGGTCGGCGAGAAGACCGATTGTCCGGCCCCATCGCGCACGCCGGTCTTATGCGCGCCGTCGGTGCGTGCGCCGTTGGCGCGCGCCGGGTTCGTGCGACCGCCCCAGCCGAAGATGATGAGGTCGGCCTCCTGTTCCGCGGACGCCTCCACGATCCCCTCGGCGGCATGCCGCCCGATCCGGACGATGGGGTGGATGGTGATGCCGTCGGGGACGTAGTCGAGGACCTTCTGGAGGAGACGGCGCGCGTGTCGCGCGCGCGTGGCGCCCTCCGACAGCGGCATCCCCTCGGGCACTTCCACGATCCCGAGTGCGGTGATCTCCCCGTTGCGCGGGGCGAGCATCGCCGCCCCGAGGCGGACCAGCTCCTCCGCGGTCATCGGATTGGCGACCGGGATGAGGATCCGTGCCGGGAGCGGCTGCCGGGCGGTCACGAGGCGCCACCGACCGGCGGGGCGGTCTGCCAGCGCTCGACCAGGTACGGCTTGAGCAGCTCGAACGCGCGCGCCTGCCGTTCGACCCGGTCCTCCGCTGCATCGGTGGGGACGTTCCGGTTCTCGATGACAAAGCTGCCGACGCGGCCGAAGTAGATCGGCACGAGCGCGGCCACGAGGGTCTCGAGCGAGGGCTTCCGGTCGCGTGCCGTCACCACGAGGTCGTAGATGACGCGGGCCCAGACGTCGTCCGGGAAGTGGAACGTGCTCGCCGCCTCGGCCATCTCCAGGGTGGTAGCCGTGGTCGACGCCACGTCGCCGCCGAGCCCGAGCTTGGTCCGCGCGGCATCGGCGAGCTTGCCGGCCTCGGCCGCCAGCTCCAGCACCACGTCCAGGGTGTCCGGCGCGAGCATCACCCGCCACGTATCGGCGAGGGTCAGCGAGCCCGCGTGGAACTCGGACAGAAGGCGGAGCGTGTTCACCTCGAGGGGCGGCGGCTCGATGATCCGCTCGAACCCGTACGCCGGGACGTCGTGACTGCCACGGATCGGGAGCCAGTGGTCGGCGTAGCGGTCCGCGAGCCGCAGGATCGTGCCGACGACCTGTCGGAACATCGGCCCGAGGTCGGAGCCGGGGTCCTTCGGATCGTGGATCTTCGCGCCGAGACGGGTCTGGCAGACCGCGAACCCGCCGGCGAGCGCGGAGGTCGTCATCCAGATGTCGATGCCGAACTTGCTGATGTCGGGCGTCCAATCGTCGAGCTCGAGGTAGTGCCGGACGAGGTCGCCCGAGACCCCGAAGTCGCCACCGATCGGCTGGCGGATGCGATGGCCGTACAGTGCCCGGGTCAGCGGGTACGTGACGGTGTTCGTGATCGTGCCGTCGTATTTGTAGCGCGCGTAGAGCGGGGCCACGAAGTCGTAGCCGCCCTTGAGGATCGGGCCGGCCAGCAGCTCGATCCATTCGGGCACGATGCTGCGCAGGTCGCTGTCGACGACGACGAGGGCCTGGACCTCGAGGGCCGCTGCCATCTCGAAGATCGTCCGCAGCGCCGCGCCCTTGCCGCCGACCCCGTCGATCTCCGGGTAGGTCAGGCTGACGCGCTGCAGCTTGTGGCTCGGCCGGACGAGGAGGATCTGCTCGACGTAGTCCGGCGGCTCGGTCTCGACCACGACGCGCGCCGTCCCGTCGGGTGACCCGGCGTCTGAGTTGACGACGACCGGGCGCAGGTCCGGGAAGTACTGGACGAGCCCGGCCTGTGCGGCGCGCACGACGTAGCCGATCGTGGCCGCGTTCTTGAAACTCGGGATGCCGACCATGATGTCGGCTCGGCCGAGCCGCGTGATCTCGTCGCGGATGGCCGGCGTCAGGGCGGTCTGGGGCACCTCCCCACCCTACCATCCTCAGTGGCGGGTCGCGATGACGGCCCATCGCGGCGTTGTCGCCTCCGCGCCGTCGCTCACGCACCTTGGGGTGCGCTCGCTCCGGTGCTCGGCTCCGCCTTGCGCTGGACGCGTCCTGGCGACCCGCTTGGGTCACGGGCTGCGGGTCGCGATGACGGCTGGTCGCGGCAGGTCAGCGGCGGGGCATCGTCGAGGTCGCCCAGTCGTCCTTCACGCCGCCGGGGCGATAGCGACCGTTGGCGGCCTTGTAGCTGAGGCCGGGGAACCCGAGCGCGCGCCAGGAATTGACCCACGTGTCGATCGGCGGACGCACGTAGGCGCCCCGTCGGATGAGGTCCGATTCGACGATGACCGCCTCGAGGAGGCGCTTGCGCTCCAGCAGCGGCACCTCGAGCAGCGAGTCCCCGTCGAGGTGGATCAGGTCGACGACGACGAAGGTGACCGTGTCAGAGGGACCGAACGTGCGGGCCTCGCGCTCGCGCTCGAGGTGCTCCGCGGCCTCGAGCGTCCGGTTCCGCCGCGAGCCGACCATCGACTGGGCGATGAGCTTGCCGGTCGGCGGGATCGGGTCGGCGCCAACATAGACCCCGGTCCCGTCATGGGACACCTGCTTGGTCAGGAAGCCGTCGAGGACGACTGCGTCCGCCCGGGCCGCGGCGACCAGGCTGGCCTCGATATCGGGGTGCTCGGCGACGGGCTCGCCGGTCTCGTCGAGCAGCGCCGACGCGCCGTGGTCGACGCCGGCGAGCACCCGCACACCCGCCCAGAGCGGTTCGATGATCGGCTCCCTGATGCGCGCCGGCGACGTGGATCCGAAGGCCTGCGGCCGCAGGTCACGGAGGACGGTCAGGGCGGTCATGGCGCGCATGCTAGACGACTATCATCGCGCGGTGACGAGCACCTCACGTCCCGGCGGGCTCGCGGGGCTGACGCCGAGTGGTCGTGCCGTCGTCCCTGCTGGCTGGTCGCTGTACGACTTCGCCAACACGATCTTCAGCTTCGCCGTGGTGTCAGGTGCGATCGGGCTGTACCTGGTCAGCGACGCCCAGTTCGGCGAGCGGGACGGGAACGCCCTGCTCTCGATCGCGATCGTCATCAGCGTCGGGATCAATGCGCTCGTCTCGCCGATCCTCGGCGCGATCTCGGACCGCGGCGGTCGGCGTATGCCGTACCTGCTCGGGTTCACGGCGCTGTGCATCGCGGCGACCTTCTTCATCGCCGACGTGCCGAGCCTCATCGGTCTGGGTCTCTTCATCGTCGCCAACTTCGCGTACCAGGCCGCCCTGATCTATTACGACGCGACCCTCAAGACCGTCAGCTACCCGGAGACGCGCGGCAAGCTCTCGGGGATCGGCACCGCGATCGGCTACTGCGGGACGGTCTTCGTCGGCCTGCTGATCTTCCTGCTCGATGTGCCGGTGGCCGATCGGTTCCGGTTGTCCGCGGTCCTGTTCCTCGTCTTCGCGATCCCGATCTTCCTCGTCGTCCGCGAGCCGAAGCTGCGCGCCGACCGGCCCCTGACCGTGCGCGACCTCCTCGATTCCTTCGGGCAGCTCCGCCGTTCGATCGCGCATGCCCGCGAGGTCCCAGGGCTCGGGCGATTCCTCGTCGGGCGGTTCTTCTATTCGGATGCGGTCAACACGGTCATCGTCGTGATGAGCGTCGTGACGGTGAAGGTGCTCGGCGTCTCGGAGGCCACGGCCAACGTCATCCTGCTGCTGCTCACGTTCGTCGCGATCGTGATGAGCTTCATCTGGGGCTGGCTGTGCGACCGCCAGGGCCCGAAACGGACGCTCGTCATCGTCCTGATCTCGTGGGCGGTCGGCCTCGTCCTGGGCGGCGTATCGCTCGGGTTCGGCTCGGCCGGTCTGGTCCCGTTCCTCATCGCGGGAGCCATTCTCGGCAGTGGCCTCGGCGGGGTGACCGTGGCGGATCGGGTGCTGATGGTGCGGCTCTCGCCACCCGACCGCGTCGGCGAATTCTTCGGGCTGTACGGCCTGGTCGGCAAGGGCTCGCAGGTCGTCGGGCAGCTCCTCTACGGGCTGATCATCTTCGCGCTCCTGGAGCGCGCCGGGAATGGCGCCTACCAGGTCGCCGTGCTGAGCCTGCTGGTCACGATGGTCGTCGGGCTCTGGCTCATCTGGCCGGTCCGCGACGACTGGGCCGGCAGCGGCGAAGGCACCGATGCCTGGCTGGCGAAGCCCGAGGTGCCCCCGGAGCGCCTCGCGCCGGCGCAGCAGCCGCTCGAGCCCCGCTAGGTCCGGGCGCCGCGCGCCCGGTCGCGACTCGCGGGGGCCGGTCGATCGCCGTACCCGCCCGGGTGGCGCCGGCGCCACGCCCAGGCCGAGCCGACCATGTCGTCGAGTGACTTGTGTGCAGGCCGCCAGCCGAGGACGTCCCTGGCACGCTCCGCCGACGCGACGAGGACCGCCGGGTCGCCGTCCCGGCGCGGCCCCGCCGTGAACGCGATGGCATGGCCGACCGCGCGCTCCGCCGCCGCGATGACCTCGCGGATCGAGAAGCCGCCACCGACCCCGAGGTTGCACGCGAGGTACTCGTCGGTGCGCGGATCGCCGGGCGCGGTCGCCTCGATGGCGCGCAGGTGCGCATCGGCCAGGTCTGCGACGTGGATGTAGTCGCGGATGCAGGTGCCGTCGGGGGTCGGGTAGTCGTCACCGAACACGGTCAGCTCTCGCTCGCCCGCGGCCGCGGCCAGCACGTTCGGGATGAGGTGCGTCTCCGGGTCGTGGTCCTCGCCGAGCTCGGCGGTCGCGCCGGCCACGTTGAAGTAGCGGAGGCTGACGGCGCGAAGCCCGTACGCCCGGCCGTACCAGCCGAGCGCGCCCTCGAACGTGCGCTTCGTCTCGCCGTACGGGTTGATGGGTCGGAGCGGCGCGTCCTCGGGGATCGGCGTCGTGTCGGGCGTGCCGTAGACCGCGGCGGTCGAGGAGAACACGATGCGCGAGACGCCGACCGATCGCGCGGCCTCGAGCAGCGCGACGCCGCCCGCGACGTTGTCGGTGTAGTAGCGCGCGGGCTCGCGGATGGACTCGCCGACCAGGGAGCGCGCGGCACAGTGGAGGATCACCTCGATCCGGGCATCGGCGAGCAGCCGCGACACCGCCTTGGCGTCGCCGTAGCTGCCGACATGGAGACGGGCGGCGCTCGGGACCGCCGCGCGATGGCCGGTCGTCAGGTCGTCGAGGACGGCGACGTCATGCCCGGCTGCGATCAGCGCCGCGGCCGACACCGAGCCGACGTATCCGGCGCCGCCGGTCACGAGGATGCGAGTCATGCCCTCGAGGATACCCGGGCGCTCGTCCGGTGGCGGCCGCTACGGGTCGCGGCCCGGCAGACGGTCGAGCCAGGATCGGCGTTTCTGCGGCGCATCCGCGCCCGGGACGCCGGCAGTGGGCTGGGAGGGTTCGCTGGGATCGGCAGGCGAGCCTGACGCGCGCATCGTGGTCGGCGGGTGGGGCGTCGGCGGCGGATCGGGCCGGATGGTCGGCCCGGGATCGGCGGTCGGCGCTGATGGCTCCGGCTCTGGCGCCGGCCTGATGGTCGACGGTCGGACCGGCGCCCCGGCACTCCCCGCCGCGGCCGCCCGGTACGTCAGCACCTCGTCGAGCCGGGCCACCATCCGGCGTGCCGCCGCGTTCTCGGGGTCGATCGCCAGCGCGCGTCGTGCCAGCTCCAACGCGCCTGCCTCGTCGCCGCGCTCGAGCGCGATCCGTGCCAGGCCGACGACGGCGATGGAGTTCCGGGGATCGGCCTCGGCCACCTGTCGGTAGAGCGTGTCGGCGGCGTCGACACGGCCCATCCGAGCGCCCGTTCCGCCTGGAGCAGCAACTCGATCACGACTCGTCCGCCAGCATGCCCTGGGCGATGAGGAGCAGGCTCGCCCGGTCGTTGAGTGCCGGGTCCGCCTGGACGCGGGCGAGCATGGCATCGAGGACGCGTCCGAGCCGCGGCCCGGGCGCCACGCCGAGCTCGATCATCAGGTCGTCGCCATCGACCGCGAGATCGCGCCGATGCAGCACGACGCCCTCGGCCAGGGCCTCCGCGACCCGTGCCCTGAGCGCATCGAGGTCGCCGGCACCGGGCGGCAGGCCCGAGCCCACGTTGTCGGCGGCCCGGAGCTCGAACAGCTCGTCGAGCGCCTCCATGGCCGACCCGTCGAGCGAGATCTTCGCGATGAAGCGCCGGACCGCGGCCGCCGACCAGTTCGGCTCGTAGCTGAACATGTGATGCCTGACCAGGTGGACGATCCGCTCGTGGACGGCGCGCGGGGCGCGCAAGCGATCGAGGAAGGCGCCGGCCAGGTCCGCGCCGACGGCGTCGTGCCCGATGAAGTGCCCGTCGGCGAACGTAGCCGGCTTGCCGATGTCGTGGAGCAGCGCCGCCAGGCGCACGACGGGTCGTGCCGTCGGCGCGGCATCGACGGTCCGCAGCGTGTGATCCCACAGGTCCTCGCCCGGGACCTTGTTCTGCGGGATCCCGCGCTGGGCCGCCAGGTCGGGGGAGATCCCGCGGAGGAGGTCCGTGTCGCTCATGAGGCGCAGGCCCGTAGACGGCCGGTCGGCCGCCAGCAACCGGTCGAGCTCGGTGGCGATGCGTTCGCCGGACAGGTGGCCGACGAGCTCGGCACGTGCCTGGATCCCGGCCAGCGTCGCCGGGTCGATGTCGAACCCGAGCGTCGCGGCGAGCCGAACGGCGCGGACCATCCGCAGCGCATCCTCCTCGAACCGGAGACGCGGTTCGCCGACGGCGCGCAGGACCCTGGCCTCGATGTCGGTCGCCCCGCCGTACGGGTCGACGAGTGCGGGTGTCGTGGAGGCCTCCGCGGCGGGCACGGTCCCCCAGGCCATCGCGTTGCAGGTGAAGTCGCGGCGAGCCAGGTCCAGCTCGATGGAGTCGCCGAACTCGATCCGATGGGGCCGCCGGAAGTCGGCGTACTCGTGATCCGAGCGGAACGTCGTGATCTCGTACAGCTCGCCATCCCGCCGTACCGCGACGGTCCCGAACCGGTTCTCGTAGACCGCATCGGGGAAGAGCTCGAGCATCTCGTCGGGCCGGGCGCGCGTCGCGAGGTCCCAGTCGTACGGGGCTCGCCCGAGCGCGACGTCGCGGAGGGAGCCGCCGACGACATAGGCGGCCGTCCCGGACGACCAGAAGGTCTCGAGCAACTCCCGGACGGGCGCCGGGATGGCGGCCCGGATGGTCGCGTCGAGAGTCGACGCCGTCAGTTCCGGCCCAGGAACAGGTAGGTCCGCCACGCCTCGTTGTGCTCGTCGGCGAGGTACGGCGTGAACAGCGAGTAGATGTCGTTCCGAGGTTCGAACGGCGGCCGCAGCAGCCGCAGCCGGGCGTCCTCGAGGGTCTTGCCGCCCTTGCGGTGGTTGCACGTCTTGCAGGCCGTCACGAGGTTCTCCCACGTGTGGCCGCCGCCCCGATGACGCGGCATCACATGGTCGAGGGTCATGTCGTGCGCCTGCCGTCCGCAGTACTGGCAGGTGTGGCGGTCGCGCGCAAAGATCTCGCGCCGCGACAGCTTGACGCGCGGCCGCGGCCGGCGGATGAGGTGCTGCAACCGGATGACGGAGGGCGCGCGATATTCCGTCCGCGGCGTCCGGATCACCTGGTGGTCGTACTCGATCACTTCGGCCTTCTCCCCGAACACGAGCCGGAAGGCGCGAGGCAGGTTACAGACGTTGAGCGGCTCGTAGTTCTGGTTCAGAACGAGAACGACGCCGTCCATCGCCGCGGACGATAGCAGAGACTCCGGTTCGTGCTCAGCCGTGTGGGCGGAGCGGCCGCGAGCCGATCGGCGCGGCGATGGCTCGAGGGGCGTCCGTCACTGCGGCGCCAGGACCACCTGGGTGGCTCCATCCGCGGCTCGCAGGGTGACCGTCGCACCGGACGTCTCCACCGTGGTCGGCGTCTGCAGCGCGGTCAGGAACTGCGTCTCCTGGTCCATGAGCGGCTGGTCGCAGGCCTTCTTGGTCGAGACGAGCGGACCGACGGTCAGGCTCGTCCCGTCGAGCTTGTACGGGCCGCTGTAGTCGTTGCAGCCGGTCGAGCCGGCGACATTCCCGTCCGGGGTGAACGTGGCGGTGACCGTCGAACCGGCCATCGGCGAGGTGACCGCTTCCTTCCCGTTGTTGTAGCCGGTCACGTTCCAGGCGCCTTCGAGCGGGTTCGCCGAGGCCGCCGCATAGACGAGGAGCGGCTTGCCGTTGCTGTCGTACATCGTCAGGGCGTCGGTCGTCGCGGTGAAGGTCGCCGCCGACGCGAGGGCAGCGAGGTATGCGGTCTCCACGTTGCCGACCGACGGGTCGCACAGCTTCAGCGTGGTCGCCAGCGTACCGACGTCGATCGTGGCCCCCGAGATCGTCACCGGGCCGTTGTAGTTGTTGCACCCCGAGAACCCGGAGATCCGACCATTCGCGAACGTCGCATCGACGACGACGCCGGCCGGAAGGTTCGTGGACGTCCCGCCGGTCACGTACGAGGTCAGCGACCAGCTCGTGCCCTCGAGGGTCCCGCCGGTCCCGCCGGACCCGGAGCAGGCGACGAGCGACGTGCTGACGGCCGCGATGGTCAAGGCGATGACGAGTCGAAACACTGGGAGCCCCCTAACGGTGGTCATGGTCGGGATGGTCATCGGTAGACGAGCGTGCCCTGGTCTCGGAGCGTGATCGTGAGGATGTCCCTCGCGGTGGCATAGCTGGCAGCGTTGCTCAGCCCCAGGATGTAGAGGTCCGAGAGCGATCCTTCCGGGCAGGCCGCGATCGACGAAGGGCCGACCGTGATCGTGAGGCCGCCGGACGAGGTGGCGGTCCAGGTCCCTGAGACCCGGTTGCAGTCGGCCTGCGCAGCGAAGGTTCCGCCGGCCTGGAACTCGATGGTGTAGCGGTCCTGATCCGCCACCGGGACCGCACCCTGGAAGGTCGGATCCCGCTCGGTGATCGCGGTCAGGTGCCACACCCGGCCGACGAGGTCGGCGCCCGGGGCCGGCGTCGGGGCCGGAGTCGGGCTGGGCGTCGGGGTCGGCTTCGGCGTGGGTTCCGGGGTCGCCGTGGGCTTGGCCGTCGGCTTCTCGGTCGGCTTCTCGGTCGGCTTCTCGGTCGGCTTCGGTGTCGCGGTCGGCTTCGGCGTGGCCGTCGGCTTCGGGGTCTCGGTCGGCTTGGCGGTCGGCGTCGGGGTCGGTGCGGACGACGGGGTCACCGTGGGGCTCGCCGTCGGCGTGGGGCTCGCCGTCGGCGTGGCCGTAGGCTTCGGCGTGTCGGTCGGCTTGGCGGTCGGCGTCTCGGTCGCGCTCTCGTTTGGCGATGGCGTGGCGCTCGGTGACGGCGACGACGCGACCGCGGCCGCGCTCGACGAGACGCTCGGGGCGGCGCCGGTCACGAACCCCAGCGTGCCGCCGCCCTGCAGTGTGATCACCAGGTCGTCGTCCTCGAGGGTGTACCCAGTGGTCGTGGCCAGGGCATGGACATACAGGTCCGAGTACGAGCCATTCGGGCACGCGACCAGCGTCGATGCACCGATGGCGATGGTCAGCGAGCCGGAACGGCCCGTGGTGTACGTGCCGGCGAACGCGTTGCAGTCGGCCTTGCCGGCAAGGGTGCCGTCCGACGCGAAGCGAAGCGTGAACTTCCCCTGCTGCTCCGCCGGGACGACGCCCTGGAATGCCGGAGTGGTCTCGGTGATGGTGTCGAGGCGCCAGTCCCTGCCGGTCAGATCGGAGCCGCCCCGCGGCCAGATGGCGACGATGATGAGCGCCGCCACGATGACGACGCCGACCACGGTGACGATGCGCACGGTCTTCGGGTCGATGGGATCCTCCCCCACATGGCTACCCGGCCATCCTACCCGAGACAGCTTCCTCAGCGGCTCCCGGCTGACCCCGCGTTCCGTCCCGTGCTGTCCCATCCGCCGGCCTGGCCGACCTTCGTTGCGAGCGGACGTCCGAGCGCATCGGCGACGAACCGCGCCGCCTCGAGGACGCCGTCGAGCGAGACGCCGGTCTCCCATCCGGAGGCGTCCAGGAGGTAGATGAGGTCCTCGGTGGCGAGGTTGCCGGCGGCGCCCGGCGCATAGGGGCAGCCGCCGGTCCCGCCGGTCGCGGCGTCGAAACAGCGGACGCCGGCATCCAGACCGGCCACGACGTTCGCGATGGCCGTCCCCCGCGTGTCGTGGAAGTGATACGCGACGCGCTCGAGCGGGATCCCCGCATCCACCACCAGCCCGGTCAGGACCGCGACCTGGGCCGGCACGCCGACGCCGATGGTGTCGCCGAAGCAGACCTCGTCGACCCCGAGGTCGAGCAGTCGGAGTGCGACCTCGACGGCCCGGTGCGGATCGACCGGCCCGGTGTACGGACAGCCGAACGCCGTCGAGACGTAGCCCCGCCGCCACCAGCCCAGCTCGGACGCACGCGCGAGGACTGGTCCGAACGCGGCGATCGAGGCGTCGACGGTCATCCCGATGTTGGCCTGCGTGAAGGCGTCGGTCGTGGCGGTGAACACCGCGATGGCATCGAGGCCGGCGGCCTCCGCCCTCGCGAGCCCTCGTTCGTTCGGCACCAGGACCGGGTAGCGGATGCCTGGCCGGCGCGGGAGGCTCGCCATCAGCTCGTCGGCATCGGCGAGCTGCGGGATCGCGCGCGGCGCGACGAACGATGTCGCCTCGATGTCGCGCAGGCCCGCGTCGGCGAGCAGCTCGATGAACCGCCGCTTCGTCTCGGTCGGGATCGGCGTCGCTTCGTTCTGCAGGCCGTCCCGGGGCCCGACCTCGTAGACGCGGACCTGTTCGCTCACGACCGTCGTCGACGCCGGTGGACCGGGCTCGTCGGCACGCCCCTAGACGAGGGGCGGGTCCATCGCCCGCTCGAGTCGGGCGACCTCGACCTCGATCCGACCGATGAGCGCGATGGCTTCGGTGTGTTCCTTGCTGCCCCATACGGCGTCGTTCCGTCGTCGCCGGGTCTCCGCGTGGAGGGCCAGCAGCGCCTCGCGGGTCTGCGGCAGCGGTTCCTGCGCCGGCAGGGTCGTCTTCCTCGTGGCCATGGCTCCGAAGTCTACGGCGGCGGATCGATGGTCGCGAGGCGCTGCCCCCGGACCACCTGGTCGCCCGGCGCGGCCAGGAGCTCGGTGACCGCACCGTCGATCGGCGTCGCGACCACGTGCTCCATCTTCATCGCCTCGAGCGTGACGACCGGGTCGCCCGCCACGACGAGGGCGCCCGGGGCGACGTGGACCGACAGCACCTGCCCCGGCATCGGGGCGGCGAGGTCCGCCGAGACCCCGGCCGCCGCGGCCGACGCGTGGGCCGCTCGGTCGACGTCGGGGGCCTCGGTAAGGCCGATCGCCACGCTTCGCCCCGCGACGTCGACATGGACCAGATCCCCGACGCGAACGCGCATCGACCTCGGCGCTCGCCGCCGACGACCGACACGGTCCGTTCGACCCCGTCCGCCTCGAGGCGAACGCGTCCGCGCCGCCGTTGAGCCGCCAGCCACCCGCCCACGGGTCGGCGTCGCCGGTCTCAGTCGCGAGCGCGGCCGCCGCGGTCGCCCACGCGTCATCGGGGATGGTCGCGCGTTCGGCCCAGTCGTCCGGCGGCCAGATCCGGTCGAGCGTGTCGGTCCGGGCGGCCCCGTCGCGCACGACCGGCTGGCGGACGAGCCACCGAAGGAACCGCAGGTTCGTGACCAGGCCGAGGACGACCGTCTCGTCGAGCGCCGTCGTGAGCCGGTCGAGCGCCGCGTCCCGCGTCGGGCCCCAGGCGATGATCTTCGCGAGCATCGGGTCGAACCGGGCGCCGACCTCGCTGCCGAGCTCGATCCCGGCGTCGACCCGGATCCCCTCGCCGGTCGGCCAGCCGAGTGCCTCGATCCGGCCGGTCGCCGGCAGGAACCCGTCCTCGGCGTCCTCGGCGTAGAGCCGGACCTCGACGGCGTGGCCCGCGGCAGTGACGTCGGCCTGCTCGAACCCGAGTGGCTCGCCGGCCGCGATCCGCAGCTGGTCGGCGACGAGGTCGCGCCCGGTCACCAGCTCGGTCACCGGGTGCTCCACCTGGAGCCGCGTGTTCATCTCGAGGAACGCTGGCGTGCCGCGATCGTCGAGCAGGAACTCGCAGGTCCCGGCATTGACGTAGCCGACCGCGCGAGCGAGCGCGCAGCGCCGCCTCCCCGAGCGCTCGCCCGCAGTCGCCGGATCGACGGCCGGCGACGGGCGTCTCCTCGAGGATCTTCTGGTGGCGGCGCTGGATCGAGCAGTCCCGCTCGCCGAGCTGGACCCCGTTCCCGTCCGCATCGAAGAGGACCTGGATCTCGATGTGCGCGGCCGCCCTCGAGGAACCGCTCGAGGATCGAGCCGGTCGTCGCCGAACGCGGCCGTCGCCTCCCGACGGGCGCTGGCGACCGCGTCGTCGAACGCCGCCGCCTCGCGGACGATCCGCATCCCCTTGCCGCCGCCGCCGGCCGCGGGCTTGACGCAGCATCGGGTAGCCGATGCGACCGCAGCCGCCGCCCGGAGCGCCGTCGTCGGACTGGTCCGGGTCGTCGTAGCCGGCAGCGACGGCGACGCCGAGCGAGGCGGCGAGCCGTCGCGCCGACGCCTTGTCACCCATCGCCCGCATCGCCGCCGGCGGCGGACCGACCCACGACGAGTCCGGCGGCCGCCACGCGCTCGGCGAACTCGGCGTTCTCGGCCAGGAACCCGAACCCGGGGTGGACCGCGTCGGCGCCGGCCGCCTGGGCCGCGGCCGACGACCGCGGATCGCATCGAGCAGGTCGAGCGCCAGCGGCCCATCGGTCTCGGGCATGACCGCCGCGGATCCCGAGCCTCCGGCACGTCCGGGCGATCCGTGCGGCGATCTCACCGCGGTTCGCGATGAAGAGCGTCTGGATCGCGCGCCGTTGTGCTCGGCGGGTCGCACCGCCTAACGCGTCGAACGCGTCAAACGCGACACGCCACCGTCCCCCAACGCGGCGAGCAGGGAGTCTGCCGGTCTCGATCCAGCGCTGGACCGTGCGCGTGGACGTCCCGAGCCGCTTCGCGACGGCACTCGGGCTCAGATCATCGGCCATATATGTCGCGATCGTCGCATAGATCGCACTCCGGGCAGCGTGATCGCCGGCGTCAGTCCTCGGGCGGCGCCCAGGACGGCCGGCGCTTCTGGTCGAAGGCGGCGAAGCCTTCGCGAGCCTCCTCGCTGACACGCTGGCGGGCGATGACGCGCGCGGTATGCCACTTCGACGAGCCGTGGCCGAGGCCACGGCACCTCGCGGACGATGGCCTTGGCCGCGCGGGCCGCGGTCGGGCCCGCCATCAGGAGGTCGGCCACGCCCGCGTCGACCGCCGCGTCGAGCGCCTCCTCGCCCTCGACGACCTCGTGGACGAGCCCGATCCGCTGTGCCCGAACGGCATCGATCCGCCGCGCCCCCGGGAAGAGGGCACGGGCGTGGCTCTCCCCGATCTTGGCGATGACGAACGGGGAGATGACCGCGGGCAGGATCCCGAGGCGGGTCTCCGTGAACCCGAACCGGGTGCCGCTCTCGGCGATCACGAGATCCGCGACCGCGCACAGGCCCATCCCCCCGCCGAGCGCCGCCCCGTGGACGCGGGCGATGACCGGGGCCGGGCACGTGTCGATGGCCTCGAGCATGTCGGCCATGGCCATCGCGTCCTGCTCGTTCGCCTCGACGTCGAGCGTCGCCGCGGCGCGCATCCACGCCAGGTCCGCCCCGGCGCTGAACGACGGCCCGTCGCCGGCCAGGACGACCGCTCGCAGCTCGGATCGGCGCCTCGCGGGCGAGCGCGGCGAACGCCGCGCGCAGCTCGGCGATGAGCGCGGCATCGAAGGCGTTGTGGACCTCGGGCCGCGACAGCGTCACGCGCGCGACCGCGCCCGCGGGTCCGGTGCGCTCGAGGCGGACGGTGGGGCTCACCACGCCATCCTAGCGAGCGGCGACGACCGCCGACCGCCCTGCGCCGGTACCCCGTGCGCACCTCGGATACCCTCCGAGCGTGCGCATCGGGATCGACCATCTCGTCATCGCGGTCGCCGACCCGGACGCCGCGGCCCTCGAACTGGAGACGCGTCTCGGCCTGCCGGGCGGCAGCGGGGGTCGGCATGACGCGCTCGGGACGTTCAACCGGCTCGTCTGGCTGGGGGACACGTACCTGGAGCTCATCGGCGTCTTCGACGCGATGCTCGCGGCGGCGTCGTGGGTCGGGGCCCCGACGCTTCGCGCGCTCGAGACGGGCGGCGGCCTCGCGACCTGGGCGATCGCGTCCGACGACCTCGATGCGGACCTCGCGGCTCTGCGTGCGGCGGGATCGGACCTGGCACCGCCCGTCGACGGCGAGCGGACCCGGCCCGATGGACGAGTCGTGCGATGGCGCCTGTCGGCCGGCCCGAACCTGGGTCCCGGTCGCCCGCCGTTCCTCATCGAACACGATGCCTCGGGGGCCGAGTGGACGCCGGCCGACCGCGCCGAACGCGCCGCCACGACGGGCCGGCTCACGATCCTCGAGCTCGCGGTCGAGGACGTCAACCGGACGAGCCAGGTGCTGCTCCGAAGCGTCGGCCTGCGCTTCCGGCCCTCGCTCAGCGGCGGTGGGGCGCGCGATGCCGACATCGGCCGGCAGATCGTGCGATTGCGTCGCGGACTCGGCACGCCGCTGCCGCGCGCGATCGTCCACCTGACCGGACCCACGGTGTCCCGGGTCGACGTCGAGGCGCTCGGCATGAGCTGGCGCATGGGACCGTCTCCGGCTCCGGATGCGCCAGAGGTCATGGCGGACTGACGCGATCACGCTGCTAGGCTCCGGGGATGCGCCAGGACCAGCTGGAGTCACTGCCTCCGGATCTCCCGGTCCCCCTCGACGACGGGGCGTGCGACCACCTGCCCGGGATGGCGATGCCGCCGATCGCCCTGGCCGCGACCGACGGGCACCTGGTCCGGCTCGACGAGCCCGATCCCGACGGCGCCAAGCGGACCGTGGTCTTCGCGTATCCCCGCACCGGCCGGCCGGACGAGGAGCCGCCCGGTGGCCTCGTCGCGTGGAACGCGATCCCCGGCGCACGCGGCTGTACGCCGCAGGCCTGTGCGTATCGCGATCGCCACGCGGCGCTCACGACAGCCGGCGCCCGCGTCTTCGGGCTCTCCACGCAGGACACCGGCTATCAGCGCGAGATGGTCGAGCGGCTCCACCTGCCGTTCCCGGTCCTCAGCGATGATCACCTGGCGCTTACCCACGTGCTCGGGCTGCCGACGTTCGAGACCGAAGGTCTGACGCTCCACAAGCGCCACACGTTGGTCATCCGGGACGGACGGATCGAGCACGTCCTCTATCCGGTCTTCCCGTCCGATCGCGACGCGGACCAGGTCCTCGGCTGGCTGGCTGCCCACCCGACGTGATCGCCCCCACCGATCCGCGCTGGGAGCCGGACCCGACCGGCCAGCGGCTGGCGATGATCCGGGCGTCGCGACGCGGCGCGCTGTTCGCCGTCGTCGTGTTCGCGCCGGTCGTCGCCGTCGCCGTCGCCTTCACCCCGCCCGAAGGGTTCGGCGCGCCGACCGGGGCCGGCATCTGGGCCCTGCTCATGAGCCTGCCGGGCCTGGCGCTCCTCGGGGCCGGCCTGACGCCGGCCGCCCGGGGGTCGCGCGGCTCGGCCGCGAGCGCGGGTCTGGCGATGGGCGTCGGCGTCCCGGTCGCGGCCGTCACGTCGGGAATGATCGCGATCTACCTGCTTGCGGCGATCGCCCGGGACCTCCAGGTCGCGGGGCAGGCGGCGGGCCTCGTGCTGCGCGACGGCGTCACGGCGGCCATGTGGATCGCACCCCTCATCGCCATCGCCTCGGCCATCTGGGTGATCGCCGTGCGGCGCTGGGCGGGGCGGATCCCCGGGTAGGTCAGTCCCCCGCGACGACCCGGGCCTCGTCGCCCAGGCGGATCGTGCCCGGACGGTGCACATCGGCCCAGACGCCGAACATGAGGTCCTTGCCGTCGACCTGCCCGCGGTAGCTCTTGATCGCCCGCAGCGTGTCGTAGTCGCGCTCGCCCGTGTTCGGGTCATGGGTCGTCATCGCGCACCGTGGGATCGCTCCGCTCACCTCGACGACCGCATCCCCGATCGACACCTTCCTGCCGATCCACGTGTCCTCTTCGTGCGGCCGCCCGTCCTCGAGCTCGATCAGCATCCGGAAGCGTCGCGCATCGAGCTCGCCGACATCGAGGACGGCGCCGAGCGCATCCATCGAGCCGTCGCTCACGATCGAGACCGGTGCCTTGTTGCGCGTGCCCCCCGGCCGGTCGCACCGGACGATCCGGACCTCCCGGCCGAGGAACGCGCCGAGGGCCGCGGCCCACGGACCGCCGACGACGCGACCGACCGCCGTCCGGCCGTGGACTGCGGTCTCGACCGGGTCGCGGAGCGCGACGTCGTCCGCGACGACACGGCCGTCGGGGAACGTCAGCCGCAGGATCGTGGCGTCCGGGTCCGTCCAGGCCTTCACCTGGACCATCGTGCCCTCGATGAGTTGGTCGACGAGCCGGTTGGCCGCATCGGTGACATAGAAGCGCCGGTCCTCGACGACGCCTAGGTCGGTCAGCTGGATCTCGTCCCGCTGCTCGAGGCCGAGGCTGCGGACGGGCGCGATGTTGAGTCGGCTGACGCGCGGCATGGACCGATGCTACCGGACCTCGAGGTCGCGGATCGCGAGGAGCGCGCCCGGATCGAACCGGGTGACATCGAACTCGAGGGCGACGACCACCTCCTCGGTTCCGGCATGCCAGCCACGGAGGTAGTAGTTGTCGAACGGCGGCGCGTCAGGGTCGGTCGAGACGATCTCGAGCTGGACGCCGGCCTCCGGGTCGATCTCGATCGTCTGGGTCGTCGGGTCCGCCAGCGCGAACTCCCCCGTCGTGAGGATCCCGTTCGGCAGCACGGCATGGCCCATCTCGACCCGGTAGTGGCCGACATGGTCGATCGGGATATCGCGTGACGGGATCACGAGCGGGCGCGCATCGGCGGCCGCCTTCGGCTCGATGCTCGGCAATGGGGTCGCGCAGCCACCGGCCGACTCGTCGGCGCAGGGGACGTCGCGGTAGCCGCCCATGGTCGCGCTGCCGGTCCGGATCGACGGCGTCTCCGTACAGAGGATCGTGTACTCACCGCCGATGGAGCAGCGGATCTGCTGGTCGCGAGTATCGCCGCCGACGAGGTGGAACCGGACGTTCGCGGCGAACCCGGTCGTGTACGTGCACAGGATGTTCGGGTCGGGCGAACATGGCAGCTCCGACGTCAGCTCGATCGAGGCCACGTCCGACCGGTCGAGGGCCGCCTCCTGCAACGCCTCGGCGACGATCGCATCACATCGCCGGGCGGACATCCCGTAGTCCGCACAGCCCTCCGGGTACCGGACGACCGTGACCGGCGCGACCCCTCTTCCGCTCAAGCCGAGGCAGCCCGCGGCCAGGCTGGCGATCGCAATGAGGAGCGCGACGACCGCGACCCGTCGTGCTCGACTCACATCCGGAAGACCCCGAAGCGGGTCTCGGGGATCGGCGCGTAGAGCGCCGCCTCGATGCCCATCGCGAGGATCCGCCGGGTGTCGAACGGGTCGATGACCCCGTCGTCCCACAGGCGCGCGGTCGCGAAGTACGGCGAACCCTCGCGGTCGTAGGTCTCGAGGATTGGCGCCTCGAAGGCGTCGCGCTCGGCGTCGTCGGCGAACCCGCCACGGACCGTCGAGAGGACGCGCGCCGCCTGCTGGCCGCCCATCACCGAGATCCGGCTGTTGGGCCACGACCACAGGAACCTCGGCTGGTACGCGCGCCCGGCCATCGCGTAATTGCCGGCGCCGAAGCTGCCGCCGACGAGGATCGTGAACTTGGGGACCTCGGCGCCGGCGACCGCCATCACGAGCTTCGCGCCGTCCTTCGCGATGCCGGCCTCCTCGTACTCGCGCCCGACCATGAACCCGGTGATGTTCTGGAGGAAGACCAGCGGGATCCGGCGCTGGCAGGCGAGCTCGATGAAATGCGCGCCCTTCAGCGCCGACTGGCTGAACAGGATCCCGTCGTTGGCGATGATGGCGACCGGGTAGCCGGCGACATGTGCGAACCCGGTCACCAGTGTCTCGCCGTAGCGCGGCTTGAAGTCGTGGAACCGTGAGCCGTCGACGAGCCGCGCGATGATCTCGCGGACCGGGATCGGCCGGCGCGGGTCGAGCGAGACCGCGCCGTATATCCCGCCCGGGTCGACCGCGGGCGGCTCCGGTGCCGCGCGATCCCACGGCGGCTCGGGCGGCTTGCGGTTGAGGTTGGCCACGATCGATCGCCCGAGCGCGAGGGCATGGTCGTCGTCGAGCGCCTCGTGGTCCGCGACCCCCGAGAGCCGCGTGTGGACGTCCGAGCCGCCGAGCTCCTCGGGCGTGACGTCCTCGCCGGTCGCGGCCTTCACGAGCGGCGGGCCGCCGAGGAAGATCGTGCCGGTGCCCTTGACGATGACCGTCTCGTCGCTCATCGCCGGGACGTACGCGCCGCCGGCGGTGCAGCTCCCCATGACGAGAGCCACCTGCGGGATCCCGGCCGCCGACATCCGGGCCTGGTTGTAGAAGATCCGCCCGAAGTGGTCGCGGTCCGGGAAGACCTCGGCCTGGAGCGGGAGGAAGGCCCCGCCCGAATCGACGAGGTACAGGCAGGGCAGGCGGTTCTCCAGGGCGATCTCCTGGGCGCGCAGGTGCTTCTTGACCGTCATCGGGTAGTAGGTGCCGCCCTTGACGGTCGCGTCGTTGGCGACGATGACGCAGGTCGTGCCCTCGATCCGCCCGACTCCCGTGACGATGCCGGCTCCCGGCGCGTCGTCCTCGTACAGGCCGTTCGCCGCGAGCGGCGACAGCTCGAGGAACGCCGAACCGGGGTCGAGCAGGCGCTCGATCCGCTCGCGGACCGGGAGCTTGCCGCGCTCCCGATGACGCTCGATCGACGTCTGGTCGCCGCCCGCGCCGCGATCGGCGACGGCCGCCTGGCGGGCCCGGAGCTCGTCGACCAGCAGGGTCATCGCGTCATGGTTGGCCCTCGTCTCGGGGGCGTTCGGATCGAGCCGGCTGCGCAGGACGGGCATGGCCGCGAGGATAGTCCCCGTGAGGGCCGCTCGATGTCGTGGAACCGGGCGGCGTCGGGTATCGTCGGGCGGCCATGCAGCCGGTCCGCCGCCACCTTGCCGCCGCCGCCCTCGCCTGCGTGCTCGCGGTCGGCCTCCTCGCCGGCTGTTCGCTGTCCGGATCGGCCGGGACAGGCCCGCTCGTCACCGTGGAGCTCCGCGGCGGCAACTGCGTCGACGGGCCGTGCAGCACGACGGTGGTCCTCGAACGGGACGGGCGGGTCCACGAGGCAGCCAAGCCGCCGAACGAGCTCGGGCAGGTGCCGGCCGATCAGGTGGCCGCCATCGACGCGGCGATCCGGCTGACCGACTTCGCGGTCCTCCGGAGCCACCCGTTCACCGGGGAGTGCCCGACCGCGTACGACGGCCAGGAGATCGTCTACGAGTTCAGCGCGCCGACGGGTGTCGAGCGGATCGAATCGTGTCAGGTCGACATCGACCCCGGCCTGCCGCTGTTCGTCGCCGTGGCGACGGCGCTCGCGCCGTTCGTGCCGCTGCCGGTGACCTAGCCGCTCGCCTCGCTCGAGCGGCGCGCCTCGGGGCGTGACCGGTCCGGTCGCGTGCTCCACACGGTCAGCGCCACGGCCGTCCCGAGGAAGAGGGACCCGAGGCCGAGACCGGCGACCGTCGACGCGCCGCCGCTGCAGCCGGACGCCACCGCGGTCGAGCCGGTGTCCGCACCACCGACCCCGGTCTCGCCGTAGAGCATCTCGTCGGTCGCGGGCACGTCCGTGTACACGAAGCTGCCGTCCGGGCCTTCGGTCGCCGTCCAGCACCGGGTCTCGGTCAAGGCGAACGATGTCACCCAGGCCGCGAGGACCAGCACGAACACGCCGATCCCGGCGAGCACCGCACGCGCCGCCTGCGGGCTCGAGGCCGTGCCGGCACCGAGGGCGACGAGGTAGATCCCCGGCACGACGAACGGCAGCGCGACACCGCTGAAGGCGATGAACGCCTGGCAGACGCACAGGATCCCGGCGGTGATCAGCAGTGGGCCGGACCGCCGCACCGCGGCGATCCCCGCGATCACCCCAGGGAGTGCGAAGGCGACGGTGAGCCACAACGCTCCGAGGTCTGCCCAGCTCGGTCCGATGTCGCCGTAGCTCGAACCGGGGACCGGGATCAACCCGGCCCGGATGGCCCCCAGGAAGATGGCGTAGCCGACGACGATGGCGCCGGTGGCGAGGCCGGCCCGCCGCGGATCGCGATGCTGGTTCGGGGCCGGCAGTTGCCATCCGGTCGTCATCGGATCATCAACGCGTCGCGATGCGAAGCAGCGCGGCCCACACGAAGGCGGCCGGGATGACGATCACCGCGACGACCAGCCCGCCAACGACCATGGCCACAAGGCCGTAGACGACGAGGAACCCGACGCCCACGAGCGACTGGCCGTCAGGGTCGAGCAGGCTGAACAAGGTGGCGACGGTGACGACCGTACCGAGGATCGCCGTCTCGGTGAAGACGATCGTCCGCACACCAAGTCCGACTGCCCGCATCGCGATACCTCGCTTGGTGGTCTCGGCCACGACCCGCGGCGCTGTCCGCCAGGCGAGGATCGTCGTCACCGGGACGCCAAGGACACCGAGCAGCCAGCCCTGGTCGTCCGGTTTGAGCGCCCCGCCGACCACGGCGATGAAGAGCGCGATCGTCGCGGCGAGCGCGGCGCCGATCGCCGGGATGTTCCGTTCGGGCGTCGATGGTTCGATCGCGACGATCGGTGCGGCGGCATCCATGGCACTCGTCCTCGTGCTACTCTGATATAGCAAGTTATGGACCAGAAACTCGCTACTGTCAAGGCGCCACTTTTGGAGGGTGGTGACGGCGTGCCCCGGACGGGGCACGGATCGGCGAAGGCCGAGGCCATCCGCCTCGAGCTCAGCGAGGCCTGGGGCGAGATGGGCGCCGCGTGGGGCGTGACCCCGGCGATCGCCCGGGTGCAGGCCTACCTGATGGCCCGCCAGGAGCCCCTGACCGAGCGCGAGGTGCGCGAGGCGCTCGGTCTCAGCCACCGGGCCGCAAGCCTCGCCCTCGCCGAAGCCGAGTCGTGGGGGATCGTCGAGCGCGTCCAGGAGCCGCGCCGGGTCGGGCGTCGGGGGCCGGCCGGTGTGGCCTACCTCGCCGTCGGTGACCACTGGCAGTGGTTCGGCCGCGTCATCGCCGAGCGCAAGGTCCGCGAGGGCGACCCCATCGTCGCGGTCCTCGATGCCAAGGCGCACGAGGCGGCCGAAGCCGCCGCCGCCGACCCCGCCGACGCCGAACTGGCCGCGCTCCGGGACTGGCTCGCCGCGTTCCTCGTGTTCGTGAAGCTGTTCGACCGCGCCGTCGGGCTCCTGCCCCAGGTCGAACCGCGCGAGCTCGAGCGGTCGCTCAACCTGCTCGGCCGCATCCCCGACACCACGATCCTGCGCCTGTTCGACCTGCTCGCCGGCCTGCCGGACGACGACGTCCTCGATCTCGTCGAGACGCTGTCCCGGCTCTCGCCGACGGCCGCCCGGCGCGCGACCAAGCTCATGTCCGGGGTCGTCCGGACCGTCGCGAGGTAGCGCCGCCGCCGCGGGCATCTGCGGGCGGCGATCGTCGCGCGGTCGTCCCGCCGCCACGCGCCAGCTGCCGTAGTCGAGCGGCCGTCGCCGCGGTCGCGCTAGCATCGAGGCATGGCGTTCCCGCGGGCCGACCGGCCCCATGTCCCCGGCTACGGCATCCCCACCTCGACCGATGGCATCCACGACTGGGCGTGGGCGCGCGAGCGCCTCCAGCGCGCCATCGTCTACTGGCTCGCGACCACCGGCTCCGACTCGGCGCCGCACATGATCCCGATCTGGGGCGCGTGGGTCGACGACCGCTGGTACGTGGAGGGCGGCCCGACCCGCTGGCAGCGCAACCTGCGCGAGAACCCGCAGCTCGCCGTGAAGGTGGAGTTCGGCACCGAGGTCGTGATGGTGGAGGGGAACGCTCGCGAGATCGTCGCCCCGGAACCGGCGCTCGCCGGGCGGATCCTCGCGGGCTACGCGAAGTACAAGGCGGCCGAAGGCTATGACGCGGACGCCGCGAACTGGGCCGAGGGCGGACTCTGGGAGCTGCGCCCCGTCAAGGCGTTCGCCTGGTCGAAGTTCCCCGACGACATGACGCGCTACCGATTCGACGTCGATGACCAAGTGCCGGGAGCACCGGGCGGTCGATAGCCGCGCTCCCCGCGCTCTTCGCGGTTCGGGATGCCGCCCTGCGACGCCGGTGGGCCGGGCGGTGGTAGCCGGGTCCGCGCGCTGCCGGCGGGGTTTGTGACAGATGCCACTCAGGACGGCCGGGGTCCCCACCGATCCTGTCAGATGCGAATGTCAACGGCCGATGGCGCGGATCGCCCGCTTGGCGGCGCCGAAGTGAGCGTGGCACGAGGCGTCGGAGCAACCGCGGAACGCTGGTTCGCCGTCACGTGCCAATGCCAGCCGCAGATGGCAGGAACGCCCGGGGCGGTCCCGGGCGGCCGCGAGCACACCTGCGGCCGCGCGCGCACACGCCCTGGGCGGTCCGGAGCGGGCCGCGAGCACACCTGCGGCCGCGCGCCGCGAGCACAGCTCCGGCGGCGCGCGCACCGATGCGCCTAGGGCCCGAGCAGTCGCGATTCGGCCGTGGCCGACCTGACCTTCGTCCGGTTCCGGAACGCACCGACCCGTCGATACCATCGGCCGATGGCCGAGCTCGTCATCATCCTCTCGCTCGTCGTCGCACTCTGCGTCGGTGTCATCGCGAACCGTCGATGGACGACCGAACACGCCGACGACGGGCTCGAGATCAGCGACCTCATCAACCCGATCACGACGATCGCCGCGATCCTGCTCGCGTTCGTCATGGTCGAGGCGCTCTCCACGTACGGCCGCGCCCGCGAGCACGCCGGGGCGGAGGCGCGGATCGTGGACGAGGCCGCGGAGGCCGCCGCGCGACTCAACGACCGCGACCTGGGCCGCGAGTTCCAGGCCGATCTCGTCTGCTACGCCCGGGCGGTCCGCTTCCAGGAGTGGCCGAGCATGGCCCTGAGCGGCGACCGCTCGCCGGTCGTGGGCGTCTGGAGCGGCGACCTCGAGCGGATCCTCGGCGACATCCGCCGGTCCGGCGGCGACGACGAGCTCGACCGGCTGATCGACTTCGACCATGCCCGGGGCGATGCGCGGCTGTCGCGCCTGGCCGAGGCGGACCCGTCGCTGCCGAGCGGGCTCAACTGGCTCATGCTCGGCTCGGTCATCGTCTCGATGGCCGGTCTCGCGACGTTCATGAAGGCCGGCAACGGACGTCGGACCAACGTGGCGGTCCTGCTGATCTTCGGCGTCATCGTCGGGGGGACGCTCGTCACGATCATCGACCTCGACCGCCCCTTCGACGGGTTCAACGCGATCGAGCCGATGGCGATGATCCGGACACAGGTCGCGATGGAGGCCGACTTCGCGGCGCGCTACCCCTCGAAACCGTTCCCGTGCGACGCCGGGGGCATCGCAACGGCCGTGACATAATCAGGTCGCGCGCGGGCATCCGGTCGACTCGAACGGGCGAGGACCCCGGGGCCAGACCCGACCGGCAGACCGAGCGCCACCGATCAAAGGAATCGAAGCGCACATGACCGTCGAAACGTCCACCTGGGCCACGAAGACGGGTCTCGCCCAGATGCTCAAGGGCGGCGTCATCATGGACGTCGTCACGCCCGATCAGGCCAAGATCGCCGAGGATGCCGGCGCCGTCGCCGTCATGGCGCTCGAGCGCGTCCCGGCCGACATCCGCAAGGCCGGCGGCGTCGCCCGCATGTCCGACCCCTCGATGATCGAGGGGATCATGGACGCGGTGTCGATCCCGGTCATGGCCAAGGCGCGCATCGGCCATTTCGTCGAGGCGCAGGTCCTCGAGGCCCTCGGCGTCGACTACATCGACGAGTCCGAGGTGCTGACCCCGGCCGACGAGAGCAACCACATCGACAAGCACGCCTTCAAGGTCCCGTTCGTGTGCGGCTGCCGGAACCTCGGCGAAGCCCTGCGTCGGATCAACGAGGGTGCGGCGATGATGCGGACGAAGGGCGAGGCCGGGACCGGCAACATCGTCGAGGCCGTCCGCCAGCTCCGGGACGTGCTCGCCGAGATCCGTCGCCTCGGTGCGATGCGCGACGACGAGCTCTTCGTCGCCGCGAAGGAGCTCCAGGCACCCTACGAGCTGGTCACGGGCGTCGCCCGGGACGGCAAGCTCCCGGTCGTGAACTTCGTCGCCGGCGGCATCAGCACCCCGTCCGATGCGGCGCTCGTCATGCAGCTCGGCGCCGAGGGCGTCTTCGTCGGCTCCGGCATCTTCAAGAGCGAGGACCCGGCGCGCATGGCGAACGCGATCGTCCAGGCGACGACCTTCTTCGACGACCCGAAGAAGATCGCCGAGGTCTCCAAGGGCCTGGGTGCCCCGATGCGCGGCATCGCGCTCGAGGAGATCCCCGACCAGGAGCGACTCGCCGTCCGCGGCTGGTAAGGCTCCCGATCACGTCGCCGGCGACCGCGCCATGAGGATCGGGGTGCTCGCGCTGCAGGGAGCGTTCCAGGAGCACCTGGACACGCTCGCGTCGATCGGCGTCGAGGGTGTCCGCGTGCGCGAGCCCGCCGACCTCGACGGCGTGAGCGGGCTCATCCTGCCCGGCGGCGAGAGCACGACCATGCGCCAGCTCATCGAGCGGTGGGGTCTCCGCGAGCCCATCCTCGACCTCGCCGAGCGGGGCGCCCCGCTCTTCGGCACGTGCGCCGGGATGATCGTCCTGGCCGACGAGATCGCCGGCGGCGAGCCGCCGATCCTGCCGCTGCTCGACGTGACCGTGGAGCGCAACGCGTTCGGGCGCCAGCTCGACTCGTTCGAGGCGGACCTGGTCGTGCCGCTCATCGGGGACACCCCGGTCCACGCGATCTTCATCCGCGCCCCGATCATCGAGCGGACGGGACCCGGCGTCGACATCCTCGGCCGGCTCGACGACGGCCGGATCGTGGCGGTCCGCGAGCGCAACATCATCGCGACCGCGTTCCACCCAGAGCTCGCCGGCGAGACGCGCTTCCACCGGCTCGTGGCCGCGATGGCCAGCGAGCACGACGACCCCGGTGAGGGGTCCGGGCGCCGGCCGCATCCGACGCGACGGACGAGGCAGCCACGATGACCGAGCACCGCACGACCCGACCGTCGGGCAAGGTCCGTCCGGCGCGGCTCACGGACCTGGCCGCTCTGGGTGAGCTGTCGCGGCTGTGCCAGTCCGATGGCGCGGAGACGCGGTCCCTCGGCCTGCCGCTGTCGGGCCCACCGATCGGCGTGTTCAGCCTGTTCCGCCTGCCGCTCGGCGCGTTCCGCCCGAACGACCTCATGTACGTCTACGAACAGGACGGGCGGATCGCCGGGCTCGTGCGCGGCGAGCGCGAGAGCGTGCGCGACGAGTGGACGATCGTGGAGCTCGACGCGGTCGGCATGGCCGATGCCGGGGACATCCGCTATCGCCTGGTGCAGCAGCTCCTGCGCGAGGGCGCGAAGCGGGCCGCCGCCCGGTTCCACGTGGCCTGCGCCGACCGCGACGACAACGTGGAGCTGCTGATGCAGGCCGGCTTCATGCGCTACGGCGAGGAGCAGATCCTCGCCCGTCCGCCCGACCGCCCCCTGCCGAGCCCCTGGAGCGAGAAACGCGCGGCGGCCGCAGGCATCCGCCAGGCAGCGCCCCTCGACGCGCTCGCGCTCTCGCGGCTCTACGCGATCGCCACCCCGAACCCGGTCGTGCGGCTGGAGGCGATCCGGCTGGCCGATTGGGAACGCCAGGGCACGCACTGGCGCGTGCCGCGCTCGAGCCTCGCGCCGATCCTGCGGTTCGCCGACGTGGAGGGCTACGTCCAGGAGGTCCCCGGTGGCGGGCGCGACGGGACGGAGCTGTGCGGCTTCGTCCAGGTCGGGGTCGCCAAGGAGGACCAGCCGCACTACCTCAAGGTCATCGCCCGCCCGGACACCGATACCTCGGCGCTCATCGGGTTCGGGCTCGGGATCATCGCCGCGGCCGTCGCCAACGATGGCCGCCACTCCGAGCACGGTGTCATCGCACCCGTGCGAACCTACAAATCGCCGATCGACCGGCGCCTGGAGGACGCCGGCTTCGATTCGATCGCGAGCGTCACGCTGCTCATGAAGGAAACCCTCGTCCGCGTCGCCGAACCGGCCCTCGTGCCGGCCGGTGTCCGCTAGTCGCGTGTAGTGGAGGCGTCCGTGCCATCCGACGACCGCCAGCTCGAAACGATGGATGATCTCGACGCGCTGCTCGGCTCGCTGCCGCCCGAGATCGTCGACGCCGTGCATGCGCTGCCGGAGAAGAGCGACCTCATCGAGGTCGTGCTCGATCTCGGCCGGCGCCCCGAGGCGCGGTTCCCGGATTCGGAGGTGGCGCTGCTCGATCGCGAGGTCGACGAATCCGACATCGCGTTCGTCGTCGAGCACATCGGGACCTTCGGCGACGACAACCGCGCCGGCATCGAGCGGACGCTCCACCGGATCAGCGCGATCCGCAATCGCAGCGGCAAGGTGGTCGGGCTGACCTGCCGCATCGGCCGGGCCGTCTACGGCACGATCGAGATCATCGACGACTTCGTCGAGACGGGGAAGTCGATCCTCATCATGGGCCGTCCCGGGATCGGCAAGACCACGATGCTGCGCGAGGCGGCGCGGGTCCTCGCCGACGACATGGGCAAGCGCGTCGTCGTGGTGGATACGTCGAACGAGATCGCCGGCGACGGCGACATCCCGCACCCGGCGATCGGCAAGGCCCGCCGGATGCAGGTCCGCACCCCCTCGCTCCAGCACGAGGTGATGATCGAGGCGGTCGAGAACCACATGCCCCAGGTGATCGTCATCGACGAGATCGGCACGGAGCTCGAGGCCCAGGCGGCGCGCACGATCGCCGAGCGCGGCGTCCAGCTCATCGGGACCGCGCACGGCAACACCCTCGACAACCTGATGCTCAACCCGACCCTCTCGGACCTCATCGGCGGGATCCAGAGCGTCACGCTCGGCGACGAGGAGGCCCGCCGTCGGCGGACCCAGAAGAGCGTCCTCGAGCGCAAGGCGCCCCCGACCTTCGACGTCATCGTCGAGATCCAGGACCGCGAGCGCGTCGTCGTCCACAGCGACGTCGCCGACACCGTCGATGCCATGCTCCGGGGCGATCCCGTCGCACCCGAGCTGCGCTGGCGCGACGAGGAGGGCGTCCATCGGAGCCAGGGCCGGCCGCGGCCATCGCCGCGTGAGCAGCTGGGCGCGGAACGCTTCGCCGGGCTCGTCGGGAGCGGCTCGCCGTGGCGGATGGAGCCGGGTTGGCGTGGCGACGGATCGTATCGGAGCGGCGGCTACCGCGAGGCCGACCGGACAGCCGGGTTCCGGCCCGGGTACCGGCCCGGGGCCTCGGGTGGCTGGCGCCAGACACGTGGCGGATCGGGCCGCGAGCCGGCCCCGCGCGGCCCATCGGAGGGTCCCGCATCGAACGGGTCCTCGGGCGCGCTCGACGCGCCGTTCGTGGCCGGCGAGATCGCCGACCGCGGCCCGCTCGAGCGGGCCGGGACCCTGTCCGCCGCGGAGAAGCGCGCCCGCGAGGCGCGCGAGCTCGAGCGACAGCGTGCCTGGCGCGACCAGGCCTCCCGCGCGCTCAACGCCCTGAAGGCCGAGGAGGGGACCGGGCCGGTCAATGCCGACGAGCTCGACGAGCAGGACGACGACCTGCCGCTCGGGGCCGAGGAGGGTCCGCGCGGCGAGACCGTGCTCGTGCCCGGCGGATCGCCCCTGCCGACCCTGCGGATCCTGCCCCAGGGCATCAGCCGCAAGCGCCTCGAGCAGGCCATCCGCGACCTGCAGCTCCCCGTCGTCATCGCCCGTGACGTGGACGAGGCCGACGTCGTCATGACCCTCAAGAACGAGTACAAGCAGAAGACGCCGATGCTCCGCGACGCGGAGGACCGGGCGATGCCGATCTACGTCCTCAAGAGCAACACCGTGCCCCAGATGCAGTCGAGCCTGACCTCGATCTTCTCGCTGGAGATCGACCCGCGCGAAGCCGCGCTGCGCGAGACGGAGGACGCCATCGGGGTCGTCCTCTCGTCATCGGAGCCGGTCGAGCTCGCGCCCCAGAACGCGTACATCCGGCGGCTCCAGCACCAGATGGCGGAGCGGGCCAACCTCGTGTCGCGGTCGCGCGGCCGCGAGCCGTACCGGCGCGTGCGCCTCTATCCGGACGCCGCCCGCAGCTCGTGGCGGTGAGCCCGCCCCTCGCCATCGAGTTCCTCGGGCATTCGGCCCTCGTCATCGAGCTGGACGGCGTCCGGCTGGCGACCGACCCGGTCACGCGCTCGAGGGTCGGCCCGCTCCGGCGCGTGGAGCCCGTCCCGTCGCACGACCGGCTGCGCGAGATCGACGCCGTGCTCATCTCGCACCTCCACTGGGACCATCTCGACGTCCCCTCGCTGCGCGACCTGGGCCGGGGCACGCGGATCCACGTCCCGGCGGGCGCCGGCCCGTGGCTGCGCGGTGCCGGCTTCTCCGACGTCCGCGAGCAGGCGCCGGGCGACACGATCGAGATCGGCGGGGTCCGGATCACGGCCGTGAAGGCGCTCCACTCGGGCTACCGGCCGCCGCTCGGTCCGACGGCCGCCGCGATCGGGTACGTCATCGCCGGGAGCCGGTCGGTCTACTTCGCCGGGGACACCGATCTCTTCGACGGCATGGCGACGCTACCGGTGCCGATCGACGTCGCGCTCATCCCCGTGTGGGGCTGGGGCCCGACCCTGGGCCGGGGCCTGCACCTCGATCCGCTGCGGGCGGCCGAGGCCCTGCGCCTGATCCGGCCACGCGCGGCCGTTCCCATCCACTGGGGGACGTACTGGCCGCACGCGATGGGCCGCGTCCACCCGGAACGGCTGGTCGAGCCGCCTGCCGCGTTCGCGGAGTACGCGGCCGAGCTGGCCCCCGACGTGCGGGCCCTGCCGACGGCCGTCGGTGACGTCGTAGCATTCGAGGCATGACCTCCATGCAGCGCCCGCTCGGTCTCCGTGGCGGGCTCCACCGGCTCGGCACCTGGCTGATCGTCTACGGGCTGATCGGGCTGGTCGTGGCCGTCATCGGGCTGGGCGGGCTGCTCTGGATCAACGGGCGGATCAACGCCGCGGCGGACCGGGCGACCGGCACGATCGCCGAGCTGACCGCGACGCTCGACAAGACCGCGACGGCGCTCGGGGACGCGAGCACCACCGCGGGAACGTTCGCGACGACCATCGACAACGCGTCGACGACCCTCGACCAGGCGGCCGCGACCATCGCCACGGTCCAGCCCCAGCTCAGCGGTCTCCAGGACCAGTTCCGCTCGATCAACATCCTCGGCGCGACGCCGCTGTCCCGGGCGGCCGACCTGATGGGCACGATCTCGACGAGCGTCAACGGACTCGATCAGCGGTTGGGCGCCGTGTCCACCTCGCTCCGTGCGAACCATGACGCCCTGCTCGCGAACCGGGATTCCCTCGGCGCGCTCGGCGCGCAGATGCGCGCACTCGCGGATCGCCTGCGGAGCGGCGTGATCCAGGAGAGCCTGTCCGACCTGCAGGCCGTCGTGACGATCCTGATCCTCGTGTTCGTCATGTGGGCCGTGGTCCCGGCGGTCGGCGCCCTGCTGGTCGGCGTCTGGCTGCGCCGCGAGGTCGGCGGGTCCGACGCCTAGCCCCCGCGGCCGGCGCGAGCTCCGCGAGTCGCCGCGGCTCGACCGAGGTCAGCGGAGCTCGTGGCGCAGGGTCGACCGGGCGGCCAGCATCCCGCTCATCCCGTGCACGCCGCCGCCCGGCGGCGTCGACGACGAGCAGAGGTACAGCCCGCTCCCGCCGAGCCGGTACGGATCGAGGCTCGGCCACGGCCGGAAGATGAGCTGGCGGATGTCCTGGATGCCGCCGTTGATGTCGCCGCCGACGTAGTTCGCGTCGTAGGCCTCCATCGCGGCCGGCGAGTGGACGGCCCGGGCGAGGATCCGGTCGCGGAACCCGGGGGCGAAGCGCTCGACCTGCGCCTCGATGCGATCGGTCATGTCCACGGTCGAGCCGGCCGGCACGTGGCAGTAGGCCCACGCCGCGGCCTGGCCCGCCGGGGCCCGGCTCGGGTCCCACGGGGCGTACTGGACGAAGAGCGTGTACGGCCGCTCGGGGTGCCGGCCGGCGGCGACGTCGGCCTCCGACGCGGCGATCTCCTCGAGCGTGCCCCCGAGGTGCACGGTCGCCGCCCGACGTGGCCCCTCGCTCGACCAAGGGACCGGCCCGTCGAGCGCCCAGTCGACCTTGAAGACCCCGGCGCCGTACCGGAACCGCTTCGCGCGACGTCGGACGGCGTCGGGCAGCCGGTCGCCGGCGATCGCGACCGCCTGCCGCGGCGTCACGTCGAGGAGCGTCACCCGCGCCGGCGGAAGCTCGCCGAGCGACACGACACGGTGGTCCGTCACGATCTCGCCGCCGAGGGCCAGCAGCTCGGCCGCCAGCGCGTCGGTGAGGGCCGCCGCACCGCCGCGGACCATGGGCCAGCCGACGGCATGCGCATACGTCGTGAGCACGAGGCCGAACGGGGCGCTGAGCGGCCGATCGAGCGGGAGCATCGCGTGGGCGGCGGCCCCGGCGAACAGGGCGCGCGCCGGCTCGTCGCGGAAGGTCGAGCGGGCGAGGCCGGTCGCGGAGCGCAGGGCCGGCAGCCCGAAGCGTGCCAGGAGCACCGGGTGGCGCGGTACGTGGATGACCGGTCGGAGCAGCTCCGGCGCGAGGTCGTCGGCCGCCCGGGCGAGCGGCCCGAACAGCCGTCGCCAGGCTCGCCCGTCAGGCTCCGCGAGCTGTGCCGCCGTCGCCGCGATCGACCGCTCGGCGACCACCGCGCGACCGCCGTCGAGCGGATGGGCGAACGGCGCGTCCGGGTGGACGAACTCGACGCCGCGCGCTGCGAGGTCCACGGTCCGCAGGAACGGCGACGCGAGCGCCAGCGGCAGGATCGTCGAGCACACGTCGTGCCGGAAGCCGGGGAGCGTCAGCGCCTCGGTCCGCGTCCCGCCGCCGATCCGATGCGCCGCCTCGTACACGCGGACCGAGCGACCGGCACGGGCCACCGTGATGGCCGCCGCGAGCCCGTTCGGCCCAGCTCCGACGACGATGGCGTCGAGGGTCGAAGCCGTCACGACGGGGGGTTCGACTCAGCTCGGCGGTGCGACGACGTTGGCCGGGTCGTCGATGTGCGTCACCTCGATGTCGATGTCCTGCTTGCCCGTCAGGCCCGTCGACTCCCAGGCCGCGAGGAAGCCGGCGTCGGCGATCCAGACGTCGATCGCTGCACCGGCGGGCACCGCGCCGAGCGCGACCGCCGAGGTCGGGTCGAGCCGGTAGTGGTGGGCCGCGATCCCGTTCTTCTGCTCCGCGCCGAGGGCGGTCGCGTGCCCCGTCCAGTCCACCTGCATGAAGGCGGTCAGGATGGCGGTCGGGTCGAACGCGCCGAGCATCGCCGAGGACAGCTCGTTCGGGACCTCCTGGAAAGCGGTCTGGTCGGCCGACCTCACCCAGCTCTTGTCACCGATGACGACGATCGTCGTGGTCTGCCCGCCGTCCAGGAAGGTCACCTGGCGACGGACCTCGGGACTCGTGGTGACGGTGCTCGAGTACTGCTCGACGCCGTCGACCACGAACGAGGTCCGGAACGAGTCGACCCCGGCGAGGTGGTCCGTCAGGCCGTGGAGGTCGAACGTCGGGAGGGTCCCGACCGAGACGGCCGGCGGCTCGGAACTCGACGAGCTGGGCGCCGGCGCCGACGTCGTGGCCGCGGCCGAGGTCGAGACCGGGCTGGCCGAGGCCTGGGTCGTCGCCGCGGCGGTCGCGGTCACCGGCGTGCCGATCGCGCCGGCTGACGGGGTCGCCGATGCGCTGCCGCCGCCGCAGGCGGCCATGGCCAGGGCGGCCACCGCGATGAGGGCGATGGGACGAGCCGCGCGGGGCAGTCGGATCGGCAACGGGACCACCAGGGTGCCGGCCGGTCGTGCGCCGGCGCCCGCTGATGATGGGTGCGCCTGCGGAACGCCGCAACCGGCCCCCCGTCGGGCCAGCGGTCTCAGCCGCCAGATGCGCCCCGGTCGAACCAGATCCGCTCCCCGAGGAACCGTCCCGAGCCGGGGTCCCAGGGGAACAGGATGATGACCTCGAGGCTGACCGGCAGCCCGGACGGCGGGGCGCCGGCCCACGGGCCGTGGTTGGTGCCCGTCAGCGTCGCGACCTCGAAGACGCCCTGCGGCCCCACGACGATCTCGGTCAGGGCAAAGACGTTGTCGGGAAAGGCGGCGAACAGCTCCGTGTAGAAGGCGCGCGCGCCGGCATGGCCGGCCCAGCGCTGGCCGGTCGGGACGATCTCGTAGACGCAGTCGGGGGCCAGCGTCGCCACCAGCCCGTCGATGTCGCGACGATCCTCGGCGATGGAGTGACGGACCCACAGCCGCTTGATCCTGCGGAGCTCGGCCGGGTCGAACGGGCGCCCGAGCCGCGCCTGGATCGACGGTCGTCCGGCAGCGCCGCTCATCCGGTCGTGATCGCCTCCAGCGCCGCGAGGGTCCGGTCCACCTCGGCCGCCGTGTTGTAGTGGACGAGCCCGATGCGCAGGATGCCGCCGGTCTCGGCCTTGCCGAGCGCCTCGATGAGACCCGTCGCGTAGAAGTCGCCGTCCCACACGTAGATGCCCTGGCGACCCAGCGCCGTGGCGGCGTCGTGCGGGTGGACGCCGCCGATCGAGATCGAGACGGTCGGGACCCGCTCCGTGGCAAAGCGGACCGGGTCGGTGATGCCGTGGATGGTCACCTTCGGGATGCCGGCCAGGCCGCCGATCAGCCGGGTCACCAGCGTCCGCTCGACGTCGGCGATCGAGGTCATCCCCGCGACGAGCTCGCGGCGACGTTCGCTCGCATCCGCGGCACCGGGCGCGCCGGTCACGTCGCCGTAGGCGCGCCCGACATCGCGCAGGTAGTCCGTCGCGGCCAGGGTGCCGGCGATGGCCTCGAAGGACTGGGTCCCGGTCTCGAACCGGTCGGTGGCGGGACGGACCTTGAACGCGGGGAGGCGGTCGAACACCTCGGCCTTGCCGTAGAGCGCCCCGAGGTGCGGCCCGAACCATTTGTACGCCGAGGTGACGAGGAAGTCGGTGTCGAGCGCCCGGACGTCGATCGGGCCGTGCGGCGCGTACGCGACCGCGTCGACGAACGTCATCGCGCCGAGCTCGTGGGCCCGCTCGATGATGGCCTTGACCGGATTGACCGTGCCGACCGCGTTGCTGGCATAGCCGACGGCCACGAGGCGCGTCCTCGGCCCAAGCTTCAATTCGAGGTCCTCGAGGTCGAGGGTCACGTCGTCGGGCCGGATGTCGACCGTGTGGACGGTGACGCCGCGATCCGCCGCCATCGCCTTCCACGTGGAAACGTTGGCCTCGTGATCGAGCGTCGTGACGACGATCTCGTCACGCGGCCCGAGGGTCGCGCCGATGCAGCGCCCGATGTGGAGCGTGAGGCTGGACATGTTCTGCCCGAACTTGATCTCGTCCGGCGAGCTCGCCCCCAGGAAGTCCGCGACGGCCGCGCGCGCCTCGTCGACCATCGCGTCGGACAGCTCGCTCGTCGTGAACGCGCCCTCGTGATTCGCGTTCATGTCGCGGTAGTAGGCCGCGACCGCGTCGATCACCCGCTGCGGCACCTGGGTCCCGCCTGGCCCGTCGAGGAAGGCCACCGGACGCCCGTCCTGAGACCGGGCCAGCGCCGGGAATTCGGCGCGCAGGGCATCGACATCGAACGCGGGCATCGGGCCTCCAGGCTGGATCGTCAGGGCCCGGAGCGTACCGCACGGACCCTAGCCGGCGTCGGGCACCGCATCGGAGGGGGCTGGAGTCGGCAGCGGGGCCCCCTCGCCCGCCAGGGCGCTCGCGGCGGCGCGGATCTCGGCATCGCGTGCGGTCGAGCGGCGTTCGATCCGCATGATGATCAGCACGAGGACGACCGCCCCGGCCGAGACCATGCAGGTCGTGACGATGTCCAGCATCACCTGCATGTCGAAGGCGTTCAGGATCGTCGCGACGAAGTCGTCGCGCGAGCCCGCGACGGCGGCCGTGGCCACGCGAAGGTTCACCCACCAGCCGACGAAGAAGGAGATGAGCCAGCTGCCCACGAGCCCGAACCAGGCCAGGGCGATCATGAAGAACCCGCCGGCCTTGGGGTCGACCCGGTACATGGCGTCCTGGATCATCGGGGGGACCTTGATGAGGTTGAAGATCGGGATGAGGGGGTAGATGAACGCCTTGGTCGGCGTGGTGCCGGGGACGCCACCACCCAGGGCCGGGATGTTCGAGGTGACGCGGCTGAGCCAGGCGGAGAAGGCCAGCAGGGCCGCGATCGCGACGCCGGTCCGCAGAAGCGCCGGTCCGACGAGGTCCTGGGCCCGTCGCAGGTACTCGGCCTCGTCGAAGGCGACGCCGCTGAGGACCATCCCGAGCTGATCGCGCAGCCACTGGGCGTACCCGAGGCTGATGACCAGCAGGAAGATGCCGAGCGCCGCGAACGTGAGGATCAGCACGGACGCGAGGAGGGCCCGCATCCAGGCGCTCTGGTAGCGGACGACGGTCCGGTTCGCGAGCGCGGTCTCGACACGCAGGTCGTTAAGCGCGCCCGGGGCGGCGTCGGCCTGCCGCGCGCCGCACTTGTAGCACTTGTCGTTCCGCTGCCGGTTCACCGAGTGGCAGGTCGAACAGACCCAGATGTCGGTCATCGGGCGAGGCTACGTCGCCATCGGCATCGTCGCTCGTGGCTCGGTAGTACCGGTCAGGCAGGACCCGCGGCGCCACTCGCCGGGTCCGAGGTCCGATGCATCAGTGTTCGGTCGTACCGGTGAACGACCAGCCGTCGATGCGCACCGCGGGCACGACCACCCCGCCGAGGAAGCCCTTGAGGGTCTTCCGGTCGCTGGCCACCGCCACCGTGCCGGCGAGCGCGTCGAGGTAGCTCTGCGTGTACCGCAGGTTCCGCACCGGGGCGACGATCTTCCCGTCCTCGACGAGGAACGTCCCGTCGCGCGTCATCCCGGTGACGATCGCGAGCTTGGGGTGGACGGGGTTCGTGTAGTGGAAGCGCGTGACGAGGAGCCCACGGTCCAGACCGGCGATGAGGTCGTCGCGCGACGAGGCCCCCGCGTCCATGACCATGTTCAGCGGGAACGGACCGTACGAGTTGGGGGCGGGGAGGCCGTGCCCGGTCGACCGGACGCCGTCGCGGGCCGCGGTCTGCGCGTCGTACACGACCCCCCGGCACACGCCGGCCTCGATGAGCGGCACCCGCTGTTTCGCGACGCCCTCGAAGTCGAACCAGAGCGGGAGGCCGTGCGGGTCCCGGCCATCGTCGGTGATCGTCACCAGGTCCGATCCGACCCGCTTGCCCAGCTCGGCGAAGCTGCGCTCCTCCTGGACGGCGAGGGCGCTGAACCCGAGGTACCCGAGCATGTCGAGGATGTCGACGACCGCGTACTCCTCGAGGACCACGGGATAGTCGCCGGCATCGATGGCGACCGCGTTCGCGGTCGCGCGCGCCTTGGCTGCCGCCTCGCGGCCGATCGCGGCGGCATCGATGGTCGTGCTGTCCACCGCGGCCATCTCCGCGTAGCCGGTCCCACCGTTGGGGCCCATCGAGACCGTGAGCAGCTGCGAAACGGTTCGCGTCCCGCTCTGCCGGACGCCCTTGGAGTTGGCGACCGCGAACGTCTCCGTCCCGGTCGAGAACGAGCCATAGGCCGTGACACCGGCGGCATCGGCCGCGGCGATGACCTGGCGGACCCCGTCGGCGCGAGACTCGGGGCTCGCGTCGGCGGTCGCCGCGCTGTAGGCCGCGGCGACATCCTCGGCGGTCGATGGCTCCGGCAGGCCGCCCCAGTCGTCGAGCTCCTCGACGACGCCGGCGATGGCCGCCGCGTTCGCCGCGAGACGGCGCAGCCCCTCGTCGTCCGTCCGGCCCGACGAGGCCACGCCCACCCGTTTCCCGAGCACGAACCGGAGGTTGACCACGACGTTGGTCTCGGCGACGTTCTGGTGGATCTGGCTGTTCGCGAAGCGGGTCAGGGCGGCATCGTCGGCCATGACCAGGGCCTCGGCCTCGGTCGCACCCGCGCCCTCGGCATGGGCCAGCGCGGCCTCGGCGAGCCGTCGGGCCTCGCTCGCCCGCTCGTCGTTCATCGGTCCACCGCGCCTACCACTTGCCCACGCCGACCTGCACGTCGCGGAAGCGGGCACCGGGCACCGCATGGCCGACGTGACCCGTCTGTCCCGGCTCGCCCTTGCCGCAGTTCGGCGTGCCCAGCATCACGTAGCTGCTGGCGTCGCCGACGGCATCGCACGACCGCCAGAACTCGTAGGTGATCCCCGTGTAGGTCGGGTTCTTGAACAGGCGCCCCTTCTTGCCGCCCTTGATCTCGTAGGCGACCTCGGTCGCGAACTGGAAGTTGAGACGCCGGTCGTCGATCGACCACGACCGGTTCGAGGCCAGGTACAGCCCGTCCTCCGTGTCGGCGACGATCTGGTCGAGGCTCATCCCGGGCTTCGGCAGGAGGTTGACGTTGGTCATCCGGATGAGCGGGATCCGGTTCCACCCGTCGGCTCGCATGGCACCGCCGCTCGTCCGGCCGATCCGGGGCGCGGTCTCGCGACTCGTGAGGTAGCCCACGAAGATGCCCGCCTGGACGAGCGGCACCGCCTGCGCGGCGACGCCCTCGTCGTCCCAGCCGAACGTGCCCATCCCCCCGGGCGCCGTGGCGTCGGCGACGATGTCGATGAGGTCCGAGCCGTAGCGGAAGCCGTCGGCGAGCTTGTCGGTCGTCAGGAAGCTCGTGCCGGCGTACGACGCCTCGGTCCCGAACACCCGGTCCAGCTCGGTCGGATGGCCGCACGATTCGTGGAGCTGGAGATAGAGCTGCGAGGGGTCGAGGACGATCGTGAACCGCCCGGACGGGCATTGCGGTGCTGTCAGGAGCGCGACCGCCTCCGCGGCGAGCGGCTCGGCCCTCGCCGCGAGGTCCAGCCCGCGGATGTACTCGTACCCGGCCGCATTCCAGCCGCCGCCGCTGTCCGGATAGCTCCGGCGCTGGTGCTCGTCGCCGTCGACCGCGTTGGCCTCGATGGCCGAGCCGACATGCGTGATGGTCTGCTCGGTGTAGCTGCCGTCGGTGGCCGCGAAGGTCTTCCATTCACGCTGCGCGGCATACATCAATTCGGTGAAGACGATGCCCTTCGTCCGAGCCGCCGCCGTGTCGGCCGCGAGCAGGTCCGCGATCTTCCGCTCCAGCGGGACGGCGAAAGGGTCCTCGCCGACGGGGGTCTCGTAGGTGCCGTTCGCGGGCGGTCGGTCGGCCAGCATGACCGGATCCCGCAGCGCGGTGGCCGACGCCCTGGCGATCCGCACGGCCTCGCCGGCGACCCGGTCGGCTTCCGTGGTGGAGAGGATGTGCGAGGCCGCGAACCCCCACGCACCGTCGACGAGGACGCGCACGCCGAAGCCCTCGCTCTCGCCCGAGGCGACACCCTCGACCCGCCCGGTCTTGATGGCGATGCTCTCGTCGAGGCGCCGGACGACCCGCGTGTCGGCGTACCCGGCGCCGAGGGCGGAGGCCGTGTCCAGGGCGCGGTCGGTCAGGTCTCGCATGCGCCGCGGAGCCTAGCAGAGGCTCGTCACCCCGCGTGCTACAGGACCGGCGAGCCCGCGACCGCCTGGAACGTGAGGTAGCAGCCGAGCCCGAGGACCAGCACCGCGGCGGCCAACGGGACGAATGCGCCGGCGCGCCCGAGCGGCGACCGGGTGTCGAAGCCGTCGAGGCGCCGGCGCGCGACGACCAGCGCGAGACCGATACCGCCCATGACGACCGCCATCCCGAGCCCGAATGCGACCACGAGGACGAAGCCGAAGGCCGGCCGTCCCGCGGCGATCGAGCCGAGCAGGATCAGCAGGGCGCTCGTGGACGGGATGAGCCCGCCGGCCAGGCCGAGCGCGAAGAGGCCGCGCCAGGTGATGGTCGCGCCCGCCGCCGGGAGATGGCGGTGGCTGACGCCGCCATGGCGGTGCTCGCCGGCATCCGTGCCCGCGTGCGCGTGGTCGTGCTCGTGGTCGTGTGCGTGCTCGTGGTCGTGCGCGTGCGCGTCCTCGTGAGCGGACTGGTGGGCCGCCGCGGCGCGCCTTCGCCGCACCTCCCCGATCAGCATCCAGCCGCCGATGGCGACGATCGATACGGCGGCGACGACCGGGGCGCCCCGGACGACGAGGTCGGGGGCGAGGATCCCCTGTGCCCCGACCACCACCGCGGCGAGGATCAGGATCCCGAGCGTGTGCGAGACCGTCACCGAGAGGCCCAGCGCGATCGCGTGGAGCGGGGTCCCGCGCGTGCCGACGAGGTAGGCGGCCATCAGGGTCTTGCCGTGCCCCGGGGTCAGGGCATGGCCGGCGCCCAGGACGCCTGCCGTCATGAGCGACACAAGGAGGACGAACGGCGTCAGGTCGGCCGACCGGAAGATCGAGGGCAGCTCCCCGGGGATGACGCCGCCCGGCACCGCCGCCGCGGGGACCGGGACGGACGGACCGATCGGGCCCGGAGCCACGGTCGTCGTCGTGGTCGTCGTGGTCGTCGTGGTCGTCGGGGCCGTGGCGGCCGCGCCGACGGCGGGCGACGCGACCAGCGACACGGATCGGTCCGCCAGCGGCCGCGTCAGCAGGTCGGCCGGGTAGCTGGTCAACCGCGCGGACACGCCGGCCGTCCGCAGGGGCTGGCCATCGGCGGACGCCAGCTCGACGCCCTCCCCCTGGACGACGATCTCCCGCCAGCCGATCCGCTCGGCGAAAGATCCGTCGGCGAAGGACATCGTTGTCCGGCCGGCGAGCGGCGCCGCGAGGTCGGTCGCGAAGCCGCATTCGAGGCGCATCGTCGAGAGGCCGCCGGCTCCTGCCGGAAACGACAGCCGGGACCCGGTGGACACGAGCGACTGGGCGGCCCCGCCGACGCGCAGGTCGAGCGCCATCGCGAGGTCCGAGCATGCCCGCGTCCGACCAGTGTCCAGCTCCGTGGCGGTGAGCTCGCCGTCCCGGTCCGTGTCCATGTCCTGGCGAGCCTGGAACGCCGGGATCTCCGCCTGGTCGATGACGACGTCCAGCGTGATCCGCCGCTCATCGACGGTGATCCCCGCGTAGTGGTTGATCGTGAAATTGCCGAGCGGATGGGCCAGGACGAGACCCGGGACGAGGAGCACGGCGACGACCGCCGCGACGGCGGCGAGGATCGTCCGGGGGTGCGGTTGGAGGCGGTGGCGTCGTCCCATCGTGGCGTGGGTACGCATGCCGGGCGGCATCGGATGACGGGCCGGGCCGGCGGTGATCGTCGGCTACACTCCGGCCGTGACTCGACCCGGGCTGCCGGTCCATCGTGGCCGGTTCATCACCATCGAGGGCCCCGAGGGTGCCGGCAAGACGACCCAGGCCCAGCGGCTGGCGGCATACCTCGAAGCGCAGGGCCAGGATGTCCACCTCACGCGCGAGCCGGGTGGCACCTGGCTCGGCGAGCGCCTGCGCGAGCTGTTGCTGGCGCGCACGGGTTCGCCATCGCGCGCCGACCCGATGACCGACGCCCTCCTGTTCAACGCGGCGCGGCGGCAGCTGGTCGTGGAGGTCCTTCGGCCGGAGCTCGATGCCGGCCGGACCATCATCTGCGCGCGCTACGCGGACTCGACGCTCGCCTATCAGGGCTACGGCGCCGGGGTGTCGATGGACGCGTTGCGCGACCTCCAGTCGGCCTCGACCGACGGGCTGGTCCCGGATCTGACGATCCTGCTCGACCTGCCCGTCGAGGCGGGGCTCGCGCGGAAGGCGCCCGCCGATGTCACGCGGTTCGAGGCCGAATTCGACCTGGCCTTCCACCGCCGTGTCCGCGCCGGCTTCCTTGCCCTCGCGGCCGCATCGCCGGAGCGGATCGTGGTGCTCGATGGGACCCGGTCGCCCGATGCCGTGGCCGCCGACGCGGCAGCGGCCGTTGACCGGATGCTCCGCGCCGTTGAACCGATCGACCACGCGCTGCGCACCAGTCCATGAGCGACGAACGGGGCTCGCTGCGACTGCGTACCGCCACGCCGGCGGACGACGCGGATCGTGCCGTCCTCGTCAGGATCGCCGACGGAGAACTCGATGCGCTCGAAGAACTGTATGACCGGTACAAGACCATGGCCTATTCCATCGCCTATCGGATCACGAACGACGCGACCCTCGCCGAGGACGTCGTCCAGGACGCGTTCCTGGGCGCCTGGCGCAATGCCGCGCGGTACGCCGAAGGTCGCGGCAGCGTGAAGACCTGGCTCCTCTCGATCGTCCACCACCGGGCGATCGACGCGGTGCGCCGTCGCCGTCCCACCACCGCGCTGCCCGAACGCGAGGACGTCCCGCCGCCCGCCTTCCAGCTGCCCGACGTCTGGGGAGAGGTCGCGGCGGTGCTGGACGCCGAGGCGATCCAGGTCGCGCTCGCGGCGCTCTCCGACGTGCAGCGCGAGGCCATCGAGCTCGCCTACTTCGGGGGGCTCACCCAGCAGGAGGTCGCCACCCGCCTCGGGGCCCCGCTGGGCACCGTCAAGAGCCGGATCCGACTCGGCCTGCTCGCGATGCGGCGGGCGCTCACGAGCGAGGAGGCGGTCACGTGACCGATCGACCGCAGCCGGCGCCCCTCACCTGCGACGACGTCCGCGAGCTGGCGGGCGCCTTCGTCCTCGGCGCCCTCGAGCCGGCCGACGAGGCGGCCGTCCGCGACCACCTCGCGACCTGCACGGACGCGCACCTCGAGATCGCCGAGGCCGGCTCGGTGCTGCCCGTGCTGGATGCCTCGGTCCCACAGGTCGAACCCCCGGCGGCGCTGAAGACGCGCGTGATGGCGGCAGCCGCGGCCGACCTCGAGGCGCGTCGCACGGCCGGCACGGCGACGGCGACGACGGCTTCCACCCCGGCTCCGGTCGCCGTCGACGGCCGTCCGCCTGCTCGGACCGACGAGCCCGCGACCGCGACACCGCCGGCCGACGATCGGCCGGCGCCGATCCCGCTGCCGGTCGTCGCGCGTCGGCGGACCTCGACGGCCACCTGGGTGTTGCGCATCGCGGCCGTCCTCGTGATCGGCATCCTTGCGGGCTGGAATCTCCTGCTCCAGGGCCAGCTCAACGAGGCAGACCAGTACCGGCAGGACGTCGCCGCGGTCCTGGACGTCGCCGGTCAGCCGGGATCGCTGACGGCGGTCCTGACGTCCGAGGGCGGGCACGGCCCGGCCGGACTCGCGGCGGTCAGTGCCGCGGGCGACCTCTCGCTCGCGGTGCGCGCCCTCACGCCGACCAGCGGCACGCAGGTCTACGAGGCGTGGGTCATCGGGGCGGACGGGACGCCCGTGCCGCTCGGCAGCTTCCCGGTCGGCGATGCCGGCACGGCCGCCTTCCAGGCCGGGGGCCTGCCCGCGCAGGACGGGATCGTGCTGGGACTCACGCTCGAACCGGGGCCCGGCGCGACGACGCCCACGCTCCCGATGGTCGCCTCGGGGACGGCGAGCCGAGCCGGCTGACGTCGATCGTCCGGCCCGAGACGGCCCGGATCAGCCCTCGGCGACGGCCTCGGATCCCGCGACGCTGCCCGCGCCGTCGGCACGCGCCCGGTCGAGGGCCGCCGTCGCCGCCGCGATGAGGGCCTGCGCATCGGCGCCGTCAGCCGGGAACCGGGCGAGCCCCGCCGACACCGAGACGTCCTTGCCCGCGACCGCGGGCAGGGCCGCGATCCCGGCCATGACCCGGTCGATGACGACCATCCCGGCGGACCCGGGGGCGATGAGCGCGAACTCGTCACCGCCGACCCGGCCGACCGTGTCGACCAGGCGGACCGACTCCGCGAGCACCGAGGCGACCCGCCGGAGGACGTCGTCACCGGCGGCGTGGCCGCCATCGCGGTTCGTCGCCTGAAAGCCGTCGACATCGAACATCGCAAGCGAGACCTCGCCGCCCTGCCGGGCGGCCCGTGCCAGCTCCAGCTCGAGGACGCGGGCGACGGTCCGCTCGTTCGCGAGCCCTGTCAGGGGGTCGCTGTGCGCCATCCGCTCGAACCAATCGCCACGCTCGGCGGCGGTCGAGGCGAGGCGGGCCCGGTCGACAGCGACTGCCGCGAGGTCGGCGAGGGCGGTCAGCGTCTCGCGGTCCGCAGCGGTCAGGTCGTGCGGGGCGGGCCAGTCGAACCCGATCGAGCCGAGCGAGACCTCGACGCCGGCGCTCGTCACGAGCAGCGGGAGGTAGGCACCCACGAAGGCCTCGCCCGACGGCGTGACGGCCTGCCGGTCGAAGGTCGCGACGCGGTCGCGGGACGCGGCCGTGAAGGGATGGGCGGGGTCGGTGGCCTCGGCGGCGAGGTGCGCATTCGCGGCCTCGTCCATGCCGGTCGTCGCGGCGAGCACCATGCCGACCCGATCCGGATCGGCGATGAAGACGGCCCCCATCGTCGGTCCGAGGACCTCGCTCGCGATCCCGAGCAACGCGGTCAGGGCTCCGTCGAGATCGCTGGCGCTTCGGACCGCGGCCGTGGCCGCCGGGAGGGACGCGCGGGGATCGCTGGGCTGTGCGTCGCTGGCCACGGTGGGACTCCTGCAGGAGATGCCGGGTCGGAGCCGGCATCGTACACCCGGTGAACTGCGCGTTGACCGCCGTCACTCGCGCCGTCGATACTCCGCGCGATGAAGCTCGTCGTCGCCATCGTCCATCACGAGGATGCCGGGACCCTCGTCGACGCCCTCCTCGACAAGGAGTTCCGCGCGACGCGGCTCCAGAGCTCGGGCGGCTTCCTCAAGCAGTCGAACGCCACGATCATCCTCGGGGTGGAGGATGCGGAGGTCGACGAGGTCCTGGGCCTCGTGCGCGAGAACTGCACGTCGCGGACGCAGGTCGTCAACCCGATGCCGCCGATCATGGAGCCGGGCGAGTTCTTCATGCCGTATCCGCTCGAGGTGGAGGTCGGCGGCGCCACGGTCTTCGTCCTCCCCGTGGAGCGCTTCGAGCGGCTGTAGTGACGCATCGGAAGCGATGAGCGACACGCGTCCGGCTTCCGGGGACCTGCCACGAGACGACGCCGACGCGTCGCCACCAGCGCCACCCGGCGGCTGGACCGCGCCGGACAAGACCACCTCGTCCCATGGGAGCCGCCTCTATCTCATCGGGTTCGCTCCCCTGGTCCTCCTCGTCTTCCTTGCCGTCGCCGCTCCGTCGTTCCTCGCTCCCTTGTTCGACACGTCGGTCACGACGACGGCCAACCTCCCGCTCGGATGGCTCCTGCTCGGGATCGCGGTGCTCTTCATGGCCGGCGGCATCCTCGTGATGCGCGCCTTCCCGTCGGCGCTCGGCGTCGCGCTGGGCATGCTCGTGTTCACATTCCCATCGCTCGTCATCATCCTCTTCGGGCCGGCCATGGTCCTGATCGCGGAGAACCTCGCGGCGTGACCGCCTTGGCGTGGGTCGATGCGCTCGAGCCAGGTTCGCCGGACATCGTCGCGGCATGGCGCGGCATCGAGGCCGGCCGGCTGGGCGAGGTCCGCCGGGAGGTGCGCCGCCGCGGCGGGCGTGGGAGCGCCGACGGCATCGCCCGACAGCTCGCGAGCCTCGCCGACGCGCTCACGGCCATCGTCGACGCGCTGCCCGAGGGCGCGCTCGCCCGGCCGGGCGGGGAAGGGGATTGGACCGTCGCGGAGGCGATCGGCCATGTCGCGGAGTCGCGCGCCGGCCTGTGCCTGGCGGCGCAGCTCGGCGCGACGGGTCGGTGGCCGGCCGACGCGAAGCCGGTCGTGCCGGGCATCCCGGGACCCGCCGCCGCCGACCGGGCGATGCTCCGCCGGAAGATCGCCCAGAGCCAGCGGATCGTGGAGCGCGCCGCCCGTGCGGTCGCCGGCCACGAGGACGTGCCCTGCCCGCTCGAGCATCCCGAGATCGGCCGGTTGCGCTGCGGCGAGTGGTTCGTCTTCGCCGGGATCCACGACCTGCTGCACCTCGAGCAGGCGCACGACCTGGCCGCGACGATGGCCGCGGAGGGCGCTTCCGGATGAGCCCGTTCCGCCCCGACCTCGTCGATTGCTGGATCGTCCGCGACGGCACCCGGGGGACCGAGGTCCTCCTCCTGCGGCGCTCGCCCGGGCGCATCCTCCCCGGATCTGTGGCAGTGCGTCTCCGGCTCGCTCGAGGACGGCGAGCGGGTCGCGGCCGGCGCCCTGCGCGAGGTGGCGGAGGAGACCGGGTTCGAAGGGCCGGCGATCCTCGCCTTCTTCGATCTCGACCTCGTCAACCAGTTCCACGAGTCGTCGGTCGATGCGGTCATGACGGCCGCGGTCTTCGCCATTCGCGTCGCTTCGGACGCCCGACCGCGCCTCTCCCACGAGCACGATGACGCCCGCTGGCTGCCGATCGACGAGGCCCATCGCGAGGTGGTGTGGCCCGGGTACCGCACCGCGATCGAGCGGATCCGCGACGACCTGGCCGACCCTGAGCGGGCGATCTGGTTCGAGCTCACGCTCGACGGCGACCGCTCGAAGCGCTGAGGACCGTCGGATACGCGACCGCTGGTAGACTCCCGCCCACAGGCAGCCCAAGCGTGAGGCGGCACAGGAGGGCCACGTGATCGACCGAACCCAGGCGAGTCCGACATCGGAGCCGCTCGGCGGCGGCATCGCGACGCGTCTTCCGTTCGAAGGTCGACACGATCCGTCCGACCTACGGCTTCGAGGACGTCTCGCTGGCGCCCGGGACCGACACGATCGAACCGTCCGACGTCGTGCTGGCGCAGACGTTCGCGGGCATCGAGCTCGCGATCCCGATCCTCGCCTCGGCGATGGACGCGGTCGTCGACACGCGGATGGCCGGGGAGCTCGCCCGGCTCGGCGGCCTCGCGATCCTCAACCTCGAGGGCGTCCAGGCTCGATACGACGACCCCGACGCGATCCTGGCGCGCATCGCCGCGGCGCCCGATGACGAGGTCCACGACCTCCTCGCCGAGGCCTACGGCCTGCCGATCCGCGAGGACCTCATCGCCGCCCGGTTGGAGGCCATCCACGCGACCGGCTCGAAGGCGGCCGTGGCCGCGACCCCGGCCGCGGCACGCCGGTTCGGGCCGTTCTGCGCCGAGCACGGGGCGGACCTCTTCCTCGTCCAGAGCCAGGTCTCCAGCGCGCGCCACCTCGCGACGGAGTACGACCCGCTCTCGCTCGCCGAGTTCACCCGCTACATGCCCATCCCGGTCGCCGTCGGGAACACGACGAACGCGGAGGCCGCCTTCGCGCTCATGGAGCAGGGTGCCGCGGCCGTGTTCGTCGGGGTCGGGCCCGGGGCCGCCTGCACGACCCGCGAGGTCCTCGGCATCGGCGTCCCGCAGGTGACCGCCATCAGCGACGTCGCGGCCGCGCGCGACGCCTACCTGCACGAGTCCGGCCGGTACGTGCCGGTCGTGGCGGACGGCGGGATGCGCCGCGGCGGTGAGCTCGCCAAGGCCATCGCGGCCGGCGCCGACGCCCTGATGATCGGCTCGCCGTTGGCCCGCGCGGCGGAAGCGCCGGGACGCGGCACCAATTGGGGCATGGCTGCGCCGTCGCCCACCCTCCCGCGCGGCACGCGGATCCGCGTCGGCACCGTCGGACCGCTCGAGCGGATCCTGTTCGGCCCGGCGCACGTCACGGACGGGAGCGAGAACCTGGTCGGTGCCCTCCGCCAGTCGATGGCCGCGCTGGGGGCGCGGACGATCCGCGACATGCAGCGCGTCGAGATGGTCTATGCCCCGTCGGTCCAGACCGAAGGCAAGTCCTGGCAGCGGGCCCGCTGAGCCGGACACACGAGGTCAGGACACCGATGGCGTCTCGTCACCACCTTCCCCTCGCCGCGCTCGCGGTGCTCATCGTGCTGGTCGTCGCGTGCTCGTCGGCGGCCCCGCCGGTCTGGAACTACGGCCCGGGCATGGCGGCCCCGTCCGCCTCGGCCGCGCCGTCCGCTGCGGCCTCGGCCGACGCGTCGGGCGCACCATCGGGCTCGCCCGCGGCCGATGCCTCCGGCCCGCCGGCCTCGGCCGGGCCGTCGTCCTCGCCCGCGGCATCGGGCGAGGTGCCGGCGTCCTCGCCCGGCACGTCGAATGCGGCGTACACGTTCGTCGGGACGAAGCCGTGCCCCGAGAGCCGGTTCGAGTGCATCACGCTGGCGGTGCCGAAGGACCACTTCGCGCCGCCCGGCGGCGACACGTGGGACGTGACCTTCGCGATCCAGCGCGCCAAGAACGAGAAGAAGGGCACGTTCGTCGTCATCACGGGCGGGCCCGGCTACAGCGGCATCGCGTCGGCGGACAGCTACACCGACTACTACGCGTCGGCGATCACCGACTCGTACGACATCGTCTTCATGGACCAGCGCGGCACCGGCCAGTCCGAGCCGATCCAGTGCGTGAAGGCCGCCGCGACCTACTACCAGTCATCGGCTCGCCCGCAGGTCGCGGCCGAACGCGAGCAGGCCGCCACCGATGCGCAGACCTTCGCCAACGACTGCATCACTGAGGCCGGCATCGACGAGGCGGACCTGCCGCTCTACGGGACCCGGCAGGCCGTCGAGGATCTCGAGGCCGTCCGCGACTACCTCGGCGCGGACAAGCTGGAGCTGTACGGCGAGAGCTACGGCACGCAGTACGTCCAGACCTACGCGGCCGCGCACCCGGACCGGATCCAGGAGCTCTACCTCGACGGCCCCGTCGATCTCACCGTCGATGGACCGGCGTACTACGTCGAGGCGGCACGGAGCGCCGCCGACACGCTCGTCACGGTGCTGGACGCCTGCACGGCCGATCCCGCCTGCAAGAAGGATGTCCGCGGCGGTGATGCGCTCGCCGTCTACGACGCGTTGTCGTCTCGCCTCGCGAGCGGTCCGATCCTGTTCGACTACCCGCTCGCCAACGGCTCGACCACCCAGCGCGAGCTGACCCAGAGCGCCCTCGAGTACGGCGCGTTCTATTACATCTACAGCCGCGGGGCCCGCCAGCTCCTCCAGCGCGCGATCGCGGCGGCCTCGCATGACGACTTCGTCCCGCTCGCGAAGCTCTACTACGACAGCCTCAGCGTCGACCCGGACACGATGGCGGCGATCGAGGACCCGACCTGGTCCGACGCGGTCTACTACGCCGTCGAATGCCAGGACTACGCGTTCTACCCGACGGCCGGCGATCCGGACGCGCGGCTCAAGGCGTGGGTGGATGGCGCGACCGCTGCCGGTGTCAACGACCTGCGTCTGGCGACCTCGTACTACGGCGACCTGCCGTGCCTGTACTGGCCGAAGACGCCGGCCACGAACGACCGGCCGGCGCCGCTCCTCCACACCCCGTACCCGGTCGTCGTGCTGACGTCCACGACCGACCCGGCGACGCCCATCGCCAACGGCATGCGCATCTACTCGCGGCTCGACGACGCCTACTTCTTCCAGGCGGTCGGCGGACCGCACGTCATCTACGCCTGGGGCGACGCGTGTCCCGACGATCAGATGACGGCGCTCATCGCGGACGGGACCCCGCCGGCGACGCGGGTCACGACGTGCCCGGGCGAGGTCGCCGACGCCTACGTCCCGAATGCCGCGCTCGATCCGGCGAGCTACAAGAACGCGCTCGCCCTCATGCGCTCGGTCGACGACCAGATCATCAACGGCGACGACTACGCGTATCGCCTCGAGGACAAGGAGATCACCGGCGGCTGCGACTTCGGGGGATCGATCACGTACACCCCGACCGACAGCGGGACCAACATGGCGCTCAACGCCTGCCAGTTCACGCCGGGGCTCGCGCTCACCGGGACCGGCGAGACCAACGACGAGGCGGGCACCTTCAAGCTCGACGTCACGATCGGTCCGGATCACCTCAGCTACGAGCGCGCCGGGGACGGCTCGACCAAGGTGACGGGCACCTACAAGGGCAAGAAGGTCAACCTCAAGGCCGAGGCTTGATCGATCCGGTGCGCATGGACGACGACCTCGTCGCCGGCGGGCGGATCGCCAGGATCGAGACGCGTGGCCGCATCAGCGGCGAGGCGCGCCCGGTCAGCGTCGGGTTCGTGACCGAGCCGGACGGGAGCCTCCTGGTGGCGGCCCGGTCCGCGTCGACCGCCTGGGCGCGCAACCTCCTCGCCGAACCGGCCTGCCGCGTCGTCATCGGCGAGCGCGGGTTCGATGCCGTCGCGGAGCCGCTCCCGCGCGACGACCACGTGCGTGCCATCCGTGCCCTCATCCTCCGGTACGGGACGCCGTCCGAGGACCTCGGCCGGGGACCGTCGTTCCGCCTCCGACGCGTGGTCCACGCCTGATGGCGATCGAGCTCGAGACCGAGGTCCCGATCGCCGCCCCGCCCGAGGCGGTCTTCGCGCGCCTCGCGGCCGTGGAGCAGTGGCCGGAGTGGCTCATCGCGAGCGGCGTCATCCGGGTCCAGCGGCCGGCCGACGCCGGCCCGCTCGCAACGGGCTCGACCTTCGTCATCGACCAGCGGGTCGCCGGCCGGTCGGCGACGCTCGAGGCGCGGGTCACGGCCCTCGACTCGCCGACGCACCTGAACGTGACCGGCCGGGACGCCGACGGCGTGACCGTCGAGATCGATGCGCAGCTCACGCCGACGGACGCCGGCACGCGCCTGCGCTGGCGACTCCGGATCGGCCTCCCGCTCCGGTTCCGGTTCCTCGAGTCGATGGCCAAGCCGCAGGTCCAGCGCGCGGCGGCCCTGGACCTCGAGGCCTTCCGGCAGCGCCTCGATGCCGCCGCCGAGGGCTGACGCCGCGGGCTGATGCCGAGGGCGGTCGCTGACATCCGTCCATCCGGGTTGGCGGCGCTCGACCATGCCGGCGGGCGCCGGCGAGGGACATCCTCCTTGCATCGGGAACCTCGATCCACGAGGGAGCCGACGGAAAGGAGTCAGACGCCGTGTACCACCCGGACCAGGTCATCTCCGCCGAGGCTGTCGCGATCATCGAGCCGAGCCGGACGGGCGCCTGCCTCGTCACCGGCTGCCCGTGCAAGGACGCGCGCATCGTCTCCCACCGACGCGCCGCCTTCTTCGCGGCCATCGCTCGCCGGAACGGCGAGACGGCCGATCGCATCATCTCCCCGGATCCCGCCTGGCTGCTGCCGTTCGTCGCGGCCGACCCCGCGGATCCGACCTACGCCTGATCCGGAAGGACCCTGCTCCCATGACTCGCTCACTGCCCCGCCTCGCCGCCGCCGCGGTCCTCGCCATCGGTGGCTCCCTCGTCGCCGTGTCGGCGCTCGGCGTGGTCGCCGCCAAGGTGGCGCTGGCCAACGGCTTCCACGTCCGAGCCGCGGACGCCGCCCTCCTCGATGACCTCGTCGCGCTCGCGCCGTTCGCGGCCGTGTTCGCCGCCGCCAGCCTGACCGCCGCGCTCGCGTTGCTGTCGGGCCGCGACTGGGCCGACCGCCTCGCGACGGCCATCGCCACGATCGCCACCTCGATCGGCGTCTTCGCCATCGTCCTCGTCGTCCTCGGCCATGACCCGTTCACCACGGGCGACAGCATCACAGCCGTCGCTGACGGTCTCGGGATCCTCGCCGCCTTCACCGCCATCTACGTCACCGTCATCGTCGCCCTCTCGTTCTCGGGCGCGCCTGAGCGGCCGAGCGCCGCCGCCGGCGCCTGATCCGGCCGGACACAGCAAGGAGACCGTCGTGACCTCGAGCATCCGTTCCTACGATCCGATCACCCGTCGACGCGGGACGCGCGGGTTCGCCGCCGTCGTGACCGCGCTGGCCGGCTTCGTGTCGCTGGCCGCCGGCCTGGTCGTGGCCTCCTCCCCCTCGATCGACGCCACGACCCGCTCCTGGGTCGTCATCCTCGCCGTCTCGTTCGCGATCGCCCATGCCTTCGCGGTCGTCGGGCTGATCCGGGCGCGCCGGTGGGCCGCCCGGCTCGTCGGGTACCTCGCGGCCATCGGCGTCGGCGTTGCGTCGTACGCCCTGCTCGTCACGCTGACCGGCCTCGACCCGTTCGGCGCCACCAGCGCCCTGCCGGCCGGCCAGGCCCGGGCCGAGGGCCTCGGCCTCTCGATCTGGATGATCGGCGTCTGGCTCGTCGCCCTTCGCTACGCGCTGCGGGGCTTCCCGGGCCGACCCGCCGACGTCGTCCGTCCTGTCGCGGAGGCGACGTTCGCACACTGACGCCGGGGCCCGGGACCCCATCGTCACGCCATGGATCCCATCGGCCTCGTCGCCATCACGTTGAGTGCCCTTGCTCCTGCTCGATCTCGTCGCGCCGAAGCTGGCCGGCGAGGAGCGGGCTCCCCGGACGGTCCGCCGCCGACGCTAGACTCCGGGCGTGACCGACTCGGCCCGGGCCGTCAGCCTCTATGACCGCGCCGGCGGCATGCCGTTCTTCGAGGCGCTGGTCGCCCATTTCTATGACGGCGTCGCGAGCGACCCGGTCCTGCTCGGCCATCTACCCGGAACCCGACCTGGCCGGCGCCCGGCATCGCCTGACCCTCTTCCTCGCCCAGTACTGGGGCGGTCCCGACGACCTACGACAGCGAGCGGGGCCACCCGCGACTCCGGCATGCGACACGCCCCGTTCGCCATCGATGCCGAGGCCCGCGACCGGTGGCTCGTCCACATGGGCGCCGCGGTCTCGGCGATGGCGCCGGCCCCGGATGTCGCGGCCGAGCTGGATCGGTATTTCACGATGGCCGCGGAGGCGATGCGGAACCGGGGCTGAACCCGGTCCCGGCGGTGTCGCGCCGCGGCGCCGTGGGGAGCACCGGGTACACTGGCGACGGCGGGCTGGGCGGCGGCCACGGGAGCGGAGGTGGCATCGAGATGGCGGAGGCAACCGACGACACGGCGAGTCCGGCGGCCGGGCGGGCGGCCGACGAGCCGAAGAAGCGGGGCAAGACGGTCCACGGGGAGCCGGCCAACGCCGGCCATCGGATCCTCGCCCCCGACGACGCCGAGGTCGAGGCCTACCTCGAGGCCGCCCTCAAGGCGCCGGCCCCGCCGCGGTCCGACGAGGATCGACCGAGCGCCGCCGTGGACCGTGGCCGGAGCACGGTCGTCGGTCCTCGACTTCGGCAGCCAGTTCGCCCAGCTCATCGCGCGACGCGTGCGCGAGCTGGACGTCTACTCGGAGCTCGCTGCCGCACGACACGACCCTCGAGGAGCTCGAGCGCCGCGGCACGCGCGCGATCATCCTGTCCGGCGGCCCGAACTCGGTCTACGACGCGGACGCGCCGCGTCCGGACCCGGCGATCTGGAGCGGCCGCATCCCCGTCCTGGGCATCTGCTACGGCGCCCAGCTGATGGCCCACGAGCTCGGCGGCGACGTCCTGGCCGTCGACCACCGCGAGTACGGGCCGGCGAACGTGACGATCACCGCCGACGACGGGCTGTTCACCGGCCTCGATCGCGAGCAGCCGGTCTGGATGAGCCACGGCGATTCGATCACGCGGCTGCCGGAGGGTTTCAGCCCGACCGCCCAGACCGACTCGACGCCGTACGCCGGGCTCGTCGACGCCGGACCGCAACCTGTACGGCATCCAGTTCCACCCGGAGGTCGTCCACACGCCGCGCGGCCGCGACGTCCTGCGGAACTTCGTCATCGGCATCGCCGGCGTCTCGCCGACGTGGACCGCCGGCAACTTCATCGACTCGACGGTCGCCGGCATCCGCGAGCGGGTCGACGCCCACGCCGCGCGCGACCGGCTCGGACGGCCTCGTCATCTGCGCGCTGTCCGGCGGCGTCGACTCGGCCGTGGCGGCCGCGCTCGTCCATCGGGCGGTCGGCGACCGGCTGACCTGCATCTACGTCGACCACGGCCTGATGCGCAAGAAGGAATCGGAGCTGCTCCGCGTCACGTTCGAGCGGGACCTCGGGATGAACCTCGTGATGGTCGATGCGCGCGAGCGGTTCCTGGCCCGGCTGGCCGGCGTCGAGGACCCCGAGCAGAAGCGCAGGATCATCGGCGACGAGTTCATCCGGGTCTTCGAGGAGGAGGCGGCGCAAGCTCGGCCGGATCGACTTCCTGACCCAGGGCACGCTCTACCCGGACGTCATCGAGTCGGCCACGTCGGAGACCAAGGCGGCCCAGAAGATCAAGACCCACCACAACGTCGGCGGCCTGCCGGCGGACCTCCGCTTCCAGCTCATCGAGCCGCTGCGCTACCTGTTCAAGGACGAGGTCCGCGGGTCGGCCTCGAGCTGGGCCTGCCCGAGGCGATGGTCCTGCGCCAGCCGTTCCCCGGGCCGGGCCTCGCCATCCGGATCATCGGCGAGGTGACCGCGCGAGCGGCTGGACACGCTGCGCGACGCGGACTGGATCGTCATCGACGAGATCAAGGCGCGCCGGCCTGTACCGGACCCTGTGGCAGAGCTTCGCGATCCTCACCCCGGTCCGCTCCGTCGGCGTGATGGGCGACGGCCGGACCTACGCCAACGTCGTCGCGATCCGAGCCGTCACCAGCGAGGACGGCATGACCGCGGACTGGGCCAAGCTCCCGTACGACGTCCTGGGCAAGATCAGCTCGCGGATCGTCAACGAGGTCCCCGGCGTCAACCGGGTCGTCTACGACATCAGCTCCAAGCCGCCGGCCACGATCGAGTGGGAGTAGCGACCGGCCGCGGGTCCCCTGACGAATGGGGTATTCCGCGGTGTGTCGCGCGCGGTAGCATTCGGCCATGGCCGATGACGACCAACCGAACCGCCGCTGCGCCCGTGGTCTGCCCATGGTGCTCCGCCCCCCTCCGACAGCCGAGCCGTGACCGTGCCCGTCCTGCGGCGCGATCCTGGTCGGCGATCTCGCGCGAGCCACTGCCCGGCATCACCGCGGTGGATGCCGCGCGCTGTCCGCGGCGACGCCGACGGCGACGCCGGCCGCGCAACCGGCTCCTGTCCTGGATCAGCGGCGACTACCCGGAGGACGCCCGACCGCGGCCGACGCGAAGGCGCTCGAACCGCCCGATCGCCGCGGTCAGGCGCGAGATGCTTCGCCTCGAGCTCGAGGGCGAGGTCGCCAACCTGAAGGCCGAGGCCGACGCCCTGGTGGCCGAGGCCGCCGCCGAAGGCCGGGTCGTCGAACTGCCCGCCATCGACGCCCTGTCCGAGGCCGGCATCGCCGCCGCCGAGGCTCGCCGCACGCGAGGAAGCCGCGGCGATGCCGCCGCCGCGGAGGCTCCCGAGCGTCCGCCGGCCGGCCGAGCCCACGGCCGACGTCGCCGACGAGCCGCCGCCGACACCGCCGCCCCGGCGACCGACGACGCGCCGAGCCGGGGACGCCCCGCCCGCCGACCCGAGGCCGGCACGCCCGGGCCCGAGGCCGCCGCCGCGCCGACGCCCGCGCCGCTATCCTGCCGCGGTGCCCGACCGCCTCCCGTCGCCCGGCCCGTCGTTCATCCGCGAGCACGAGGTGCGCATCGGCGATCGCACGCTACCCCGCGGGGATGGGCCGCCCGTCCGAGGCGCCCGACGGCTGGTGGCTGGCCATCCTGTGGGTCGCCGACGCCGACGGCGTCATCGCGCTTCCGCGACGTGGCGCCGGACAGCGGCCCGCCCGCCGACCCACCGCTGGCCCGGCTCGGTCCGGCCGTCGCCGGCGCCCTGTCCGGGCTGATCCTCGAGGATGCCGGCCGGCTCCAGTTGCGGCTCGGGGCGGCCGTCGCCGCCCGACGATCCCGACCGCCCGTGGCGCGCGCCGCTGGCGATCCGGGCCGCGTTCCGGTTCGAGCCCGCTCGGGCGGCGACGATGCGCGCCGACGAGCTCGCCGACACCGTCCTCGCCGGCTTCCGCCGGGCCGTCGAAGGGCTCCATCGGCCATGACCGTCCGGCGGCGCTAGACTCGCCGGATGCGCGACCTGTTCGACGAATTCCTGGAAGAGCTGCGCACGCCGCGAGGCGATGGCGCGCGGCGAGGATCCGACCAGCCGCGCCGACGACAGGTCTCGTCGGCCGATGACGACGCCCACCGGACGACGACGGGCGACCCCGACGACGACGCTGCGACGACGAGCCCGACGACGGACGCCGACGACGACGGCCGACGACGGGCCGGCCGCGAGCCGACCGCGCGAGCGCGCGCCGCGCGCGGCGGTCCGCCCCGCGGCGACGGCCGGGCGGACCGGCGACGGCGGGCCGAGGGCGGCCGTGCCGGCCGGCGCCTGGTCGTCCTCGCGATCGTCGTCGCGGTCATCGTCGCTCTTCCTCCTGTCCTCACGCGTCGGCTCGACCTCTGGACCGACGCCCTGTGGTTCGACAGCGGTCGGCTTCGATCGGCGTCTTCTGGACCCGCGATCGGGGCACAGGCCGGCCTCTTCCTCGGCGGCCTCGTCGTCGCGCTCATCGTGCTGCTCGGCAACCTCTGGCTGGCCGGCCGGCTCGGCCCGCCGCCGAGCGGCGGGCGGGCGGCGGCGCATCCGGTCGTTCGTCGATCGCCTGAACGACGCCGCCGAGGCCGCGACCGGCCGCGCGGCCGCGGTCGGCGCGCCCGTACGGTCGGCGGACGCGGTGCGGCGCCGGCCATCGTCTTCGAGGCCGAGGACTCGATCCCGGACCTGACGCCCGCTCGGCGGCGGCGGTCCTCGGCGGTCATCGCGGTGCTTCGTCGCCCTCGCTCATCGGCGGCGTCCGTCGGCGGCGCCTGGGAGACGGTGCTGCTGTGGCATCCATCGCGTCCCGTTCTCGCCCGATGCGTCGGTCGTGACGACGGACCCGGTCTTCAACAAGCGACATCGGCTACTTCCTCTTCGAGCTGCCGTTCCTGCGCCTCGTCCAGGGCCTCTTCAACGGCGCTGGTCATCGCGACCCTGATCCTGGTCGCTCGGCGCGGTACCTCGTGAGCGCGTCGCGGGGCGGACTGGTCTTCTCGACGCCGGTCCGACTCCACCTCGCGGTCCTCGGCGGCCTGCTCCTCCTGTCGGTCGCGTTCGGCTACCAGCTCGACAAGCTCGAGCTCGTCTACAGCACGCGCGGGCGTCGCGACCGGGCGTCAGCTACACGGACTATCACGCCCAGTTCTTCGCCTTCGACGCGCTGACGATCATCTCCGGGCTCGCCGCCGCCTTCCTCGTCGGCGGTGCGCTGACCCGGACGCTGTGGCCGCTGGGGCTGACCATCGGGGTCTGGCTCCTCGCCTCGCTCGTCATCGGCCGGCTGTACCCGGAGGCGATCCAGCGCTTCACGCGTCGCCCCGAACCAGTTCGCCCAGGAGCAGCCGTACATCGCCAACAACATCGCGATGACCCGGCTCGCCTTCGACCTCGAGCGGCTGGGACGGACCAGCCGTTCAACGGGCGACGCGCCGGTGACCCAGGCCGCTCGTCGACGGCGAGGCGGACACGTTCGCCAACGCCCGCCTGTGGGACTACCGCCCGCTGCAGGACACGCCTCGACCAGCTCCAGACGGTGCGCCAGTACTACGACTTCACCGACGTCGACGCGGACCGCTACCAGATCGACGACACGCGAGCGCCAGGTCATGCTCTCCGGTCGCGAGCTCGCCCTCGAGCAGAACCCGAGCGCGATCGGCTTCACCAACCAGCGGATCATCTACACCCACGGCATCGGCGCGGCGATGGTCCCGGTCAACGAGGTCGCCAACGAGGGCCAGCCGCACCTCTTCATCGGCAACCTGCCGCCGGTGTCCACCGGCGGGCGCCCCGACCATCACCGAGCCGCGGATCTACTTCGGCGAGCGCGCCAGCGGCTACGTCGTCACCGGCGCCCAGCAGAACGAGTTCGACTACCCGACCGGCGAGGGCGACGCCGGCGGCGCGGTCGGCACCGAGACGCGCTGGACGGGCACGACCGGGATCACGCTGGACACGACCCTCAACGCGCCTGCTGTTCGCGCTCCGCTTCAAGGACCTGGACCTGCTCATCAGCGACCAGCTCACCAGCCGACAGCCAGCTGCTGTTCCACCGCATCGCTGGCCGACCGGCTCCACGCGTGTCGCCCCGTTCCTCCAGTTCGACAAGGACCCATACCTCGTCATCGACGGCAGCGGCCGGCTCGTCTACGTCCAGGACGCCTACACCGTCTCCGACCGCGTTCCCGAACGCCCAGCCGTTCGATCCCGACGCGCTCGCCCGGCACGGGCCTGGGCGGCGACGCCGTTCAACTACATCCGCAACAGCGTCAAGATCACGATCGACGCCTACGACGGCACGATGCACTTCTACGTCGCCGATCCGACGACCCGATCGTCCGCGCCTATGCCGGCGTCTTCCCGACGCTGTTCGAGCCGCTCGTCGCGATGCCGGCCGACCTGCGCGCCCACCTGCGCGTGCCCGAGGAGCTGTTCAACGTCCAGACGCGCGTCTTCGGGCGGTATCACGTGACCGACCCGCACAGTTCTTCCGGACCGACGACCTGTGGACCGTGCCCGACCGGGCCGACGAGCGAGCAGACCCTGCCGTCCGAGGCGTACTACGTCGATCATGCGGATGCCCGGCGAGGACGACTCGGAGTTCCTGCTGCTCCAGCCGATGGTCCCGACCGGCCGCCCGAACATGATCGCCTGGGTCGCCGCCCGCAACGACGGCCCGAACTACGGCAACACGCGCGTCTACCGGTTCCCGGCCGAGACCACCGTCTTCGGGCCGGCCCAGATCGAGGCCCGCATCGACCAGGACCCGATCATCAGCCAGCAGATCACGCTCTGGAACCAGTCCGGCAGCACGGTCATCCGGGGCAACCTCATCGTGGTCCCGCTGGGCGACTCGCTCATCTACCTCCAGCCGGTCTACCTGCAGTCCACGAGCGTCGTCGTTCCCCGAGTTCCAGCGGATCGTCGTCGCGTCGCCGCGCAACGTCGTCTGGGCGCCGACCCTCGGCGACGCCGTCGACCTGCTCGTGGCGCCGCGGCCAATCCGGGCGGCACCGCCCCGAGCCGTCCGCCGAGCCCGGGGCCGTCGCCGACGCCCGGACCGAGCGGCACGCCGACCCCGACCGCGACCCGACGCGCCGCTGCCGTCCGACATCCCCGGCCTCATCGAGTACGCGAACACCCACTTCGCCGCTGGCCCAGGCGGCGCTCCGCGCCGGCGACTTCGCGACCTACGGCGCGAGATCGCGCGCGTCAAGGCGGCCCTCGGGCGGCTCGACGCCTGGCCCCCGGGCTCGCCCGTCGCCCGGGGCCTCGCCAGCCCCGCTCCATGAAGCTCGGGGCGATCCTCGTCTCGTCGCTCCTGGCGACCCTCGCCCACCGGTCTCTGGCCCGTGGCGCTCGTCGGCTTCCTGGTCCGCGGCGGGATCGTCCTGTTCCTCGTCCCGATCGTCGTCCTGCCGTCGCCCGTCGGGCTCGCCAACCTGTTCGGTCCCACGCTCGTGGAGTTCGTCTTCGGCGGGCCGACCCTCGGGCTGTTCATTGCGATGTTCGCGGGCGTCGCCGCGATCGTGGCGCTGGTCGTCGGGGGCGCCTCGCGGCGGCCGCGATCGAAGTGGAGCTGATCCCGTCGTGGCCGCCGACGAGGAGGTGACCGGCGCCCAGGCATCCGTTCCGCTGCCGACCGACATCGCCGCCACGGGCCTGGCCGACGGGGCCCAGGGACGGACCCTGCGCGTGCTGGCGGTCCGGCTCGCGGCGCTCGCCCCGTTGATCGCGGCACTCCTGTTCGGGGCCGCCCGGATCATCGCCGTCACGTACGCGGAGCTGACGCTCCCCAGCGACGTGACGATCTCGATCGCCTGGCGCGTCTCGCATCCGTCCCGGACGCCATCCTCGTTGTTGGCATCGCCCTGATCGCCGGCGAGGTCGTCGTGGTGCGGGCGCTACGCGCCCGGGGTCGCGCTCGGCAGCCCGTCGATCGCCGGTGCGCTCGCCGGCGGCGTGCATGACGCCATCCGCCGCCCGATCGAGACCGCCGGGCTCTACCTGTTCCTGTCGATCGCGCTGCTGCTGGTCCTCGATCCGCGCCGGCGCCGTCGCCGCTACTGTCGCCTGGACGGGGCTCCCGAACGGCCCCGGCGCCGCCCTCGAACCCGCTCGTCGTGGCCCTCGCGCTGTTCGTCTTCGTCGCCCTCTGGGGCTGGCGGCCCCGCCCTCGCCGGCGTCGTCTGCGATGACCCAGGTGGCCGCACGGTCGCCGGGTCCGGCCGGGAGGGGACGTTCGGGGGGTCCTGTCAACGGCCGACCGGGGTATCGGCCTGTCGCCGAGACGTCTGGCACGCTCGCAGCCTGCCCGTCACGCGCCGGGTGGCACATGAGGTGACCCACGTCCGACCACCCGCACGAAAAGGCGCACCCATCCCGGAGTACTGTCCGTACGTGCCCCGTCCGGCGCGTCCCGCGGCACCCTGCTCGCCTCGGTCGCCGGCGCTGCCCGACGACCCCCGCCGCACCGGCCGTCGCTGCGGCCCCCGCGGCCGTCGATGACGTCCCGGTCGCCGACCCGGATCTGGCCGGCGGTCACGGCCCAGTAGCCGCCACCGCGGCCATGCTCCTCCCGCGAGCGCCGCAGCGCCACCGCGCCACTGCCCGTCGACCCGAAGGCGCTCCGCGTCGCCCCGGCCACGCTCGTCCCGACGACCGTTGTCCGATCCGTGGCCGCTGCTAGCTCCAGTGCCCACCCTCGCTGGGGCCGCC